>NZ_MUNT01000002.1 GCF_002001175.1 Rhodanobacter sp. C03
CGAGGTAAATCGGCACGGCGGTGCCGGCGACCTGCCTCCACAGACACCTTTTCCCCGTAGCAGGTCCGGTGCTTTCTCATGGCCGTCTGGACGGCCGTTTCTAACTTAATTGATCAGAGCATCCCTAGCTGATGTATTGCTGCCAACAGGCCTTCGGCTCCTATGTTGACTCCATCCGTCGCATAAGAATTAACCTTGACGACCCCTGATGCAGTTACGTGCACATAGGACCTCAGCGCCTTCTCTAACGGAAGCGGATCGCATGTCATTAGGCCCCCCGACGATTCCTCGCTTATGGCAAGGCGCACGCGTCCATTATATCCAGCAACCCAATGCGACATTTTTCGGCCTACTGCGTCACTGGCCGCGCCTACGCTGGAGGTGGCACGTTGCGGAAGTAGAAGAATTTCTGACGCATCGATCTCATGAGCGAGTTCCGACAATTCGTCGAGTTCGTCAACGGTCTGATCATTGATTACTATGTTGATGCCAAGTTGTGCTTGTGCTCTGGCGTCACGAAGTCGAGCAAGCAGGCTTGCGTAGGGCCTGCCGCGATTATTTTCGTAAGTCTCTCTCACGCCATCGACGCTAACTCGGATGAAATGCACGTTCCCATTGAGCTTGTCCAGCAATGGTGCGCGCAGTCGGTGGCCGTGCGTCGTGAGAGTCACAGCCAACTTAGTCTTCTTCGCCGCATGACTGCAGATTTCTGCGAACTGCGCATGCAGAGTCGGCTCTCCTCCGCCGAATCCAACCCCTAGAGATCCAGCCTGGTCAATCTCAATCAGCCAGTCGGCGATCGCGTCCGCGCTCAACATCGCACGGTGCTTCGGGGCATAACAGTAAGCGCAGTGAAGATCGCAAAGATTGGTGAGCGCTAGTGAGACTTGGCGAGGCGCTGAGCTCCACTTCGACTCTTCGACTTGCACTTCATTGAACAAGACGTTCAGACCTGTTCTTCGGTCAAAGATATGTAGTCCGTCAGGACCGAGTCGTGTCTTCATGCCTCACAACTCCAAGGAAAGGCGATGCAAATTTGGGCGGCGCTCCCGCAGATGGAACATCACCACGCCCAGAGTTAGCCGTCCCGATTGAAGAGAGGCTTCTACGAGAATACAGACACTCTGGGTTCGGCGCCGCACTAGCGTGACTTGGGGTGTGATCGAGGCTATGCGAATCTGCCGGATGCGCTCCATCGCAAGTTTCCAACCGCGAGCCAGAGTCTGACATGGCAGTTCGCCTTCCTCTTCACAACTGGCGTGCGCCTGCCCACACCGCCGGCGGCTGTACGCCTGTCCAGCAGGTGCTTCAGAGAACGGTCAGCCCACCCGATCGCCTGCAACTTTAGCAAGCATGGTTTCGCTGGCGTTGTATCCAACGTCGGCTAAGGGTCGAACATTGCCCATTCGCAGCATAGGTGCACGCTGGCAGGCTCCACCACCTCGGTAGGAGTCCCCCATGAATACGATCGATCCATCCGTCCAACGCCGCGAACCATGGAACAAGGGCAAACTCACCGGTCAGAAGGCCCCGCTCAGGCTTCGCGATATCTGGGCCATTCGGATACACCTTCAGCTGGCAAGGAACATTCGGGATCTTGCATTGTTCGATCTGGCGATCGACAGCAAGCTCAGGGCGTGTGACTTGGTCAAGCTACGGGTGCGCGATGTTGGGTCTGCGGATCACATTTCATCTCGCACCATCGTCCTTCAACAAAAGACGCGACGGCCGGTCCAGTTTGAAATCACCGCGCCGACGCGAGATGCAATTTCCGCTTGGATCAAACAGGCTCAGCTTCAATCCAACGCCTTTCTGTTCCCAAGCAGGATCCGCAACTCGGACCACCTGTCGACCCGGCAGTACGCACGAATCGTCAATGCATGGATCGAAGGAATCGGATTGGATGTCGCTGCGTACGGTACGCACACCATGCGTCGTACAAAGGCTACCTTGATCTACCGACGCACGAAGAACCTACGTGCCGTGCAACTGCTCCTGGGACATACCAAGCTCGAAAGCACAGTACGTTACCTGGGCATCGAAGTGGAAGATGCTCTTGAGATAGCAGAGCAGACCGAAGTCTGATCGAACTGTCAGCCGGATGGCGGCATGTGGCATGGTCGCTATCCGGCCAACTCCGGACAGCCGATGCTTGAAGCACTTCGCCCCAAAGCAGCCATTCAAAACGATGAATACCGCCGAAAGGATGCATTTCGTAGTTGATTCCAACGCTTGGAGTCAGGCGGCGCACGTCAGCGTATCTGCTTGAACGAACTGTCGAGCGGGACTTGGCGGACAGGAGATCGTATTACGGACAGAATGGTCCTGAAGACGAAATGCGCCACGACTGAGACTGTTGCAAATACAACTGCGATCAGAGCGGAAAGCACAGCGCCGAACGTGAAATTCATGCCGACGACGAATCCGAAGATGCACTCGACCCGGTAAATGGAGGCATAGCTGAGCGTCACGGCCTCAAGGTTGCGCGATCGCTAGATACGCTGGGTTCGCTCCCGCCGCGAACGGACTGCCTGGGACAGGGGTTAGGGCGCCGTTTGTGGGGTTGACCCTAAAAGCTGAGACGGCGCTCCCGCCACCAGTCCCCTGATAAACGAAGGTGCCTGCGGGGTTGATAACTACCGAAGTGCCGTAAGCAGGCAGACCGCCCGCAACCAGGGTGAGCGCGCCTGATGTCGTATCGATGCGGTAGGCTGAGATCGTGCTGTTGCCCGTCACATAGGCGAAGGTGCCAGCGGGGTTGACAACCACGGATGTGGAGCCGGATTCGGCCGCTGCGAACGGACTGCCTGCAACCGGGGTGAGTGCGCCGGTTGCGGTATCGATGCGGTAGGCCGAAATGCCGTTTCTGCCCGCCATATAAGCGAAGGTGCCTTGGGAATTAATCGTCACGGACGTGGCAGCGTTTCCTGTGACAAATGGGCTGCCCTTGACGGGAGAAAGCGCGCCAGTAGCGGCGTCAATGCTGAAAGCTGAGATCGTGCCGATGTTGCCACCCACGACGTAGGCGAAGGAGCCTGCTGGGTCGATCGTGACTGACAGAGCCCCCGGTGCTGCAGGAAACGGACTACCCGGAATGGGCGTGAGCGCACCTGTGGAGGCATCGATGCGGTAGGCCGACACGGTGTTGCTATATCCGCTCGCCACATAGGCGAAGGTGCCCGTTGGGTTGATCGCAATAGGGCTTCCTTGATACCCCATGCCAAACGGACTGCCCGGAATGGGTGCAAGTGCGCCGGTGGAGTCATTGATGCGATAGGCCGAGATCCTACCTCCGAAATAGTCCAGCACATAGGCGAAAGTGCCTGCGGGGTTGACCGTGATGGAGGAGCTGGCCGCTCGTATGGCAAACGGGCTCCCTTGGACTTGCGTGAGCGCGCCGGTGGTGGTGCTGATTCGGTAGGCTGACACGGTATTGTCACCAGCATTTGCGGCGTAGAGGTACTGCGGTTTGGGTGCTGCTGATTGCATCCCCCCGAGCGTGGAGCACGCTGTCATCGATAAGATTGCCATCAAGCCGAGAATGAGCTTGACAGTCGTAGGAGTGGTCTGTCGTGTGTGTTTCATGTTGATCTTTCGTGGTTGGCTACAAACCTGTGTTTTGGACTCAACCATCAAGGCTGCACGGCCGTTATGAATGCGGGACGAGTTCCAGTCGCGAACGGACTGCCAGGAACTTCGGTCAATGCCCCGGTGGTGGCATTTATGCGGTAGGCAGAGATGGTGCCTTCGGCGAATCCGTAGCCTTTGTTCGCCACATAGGCGAAGGTGCCTGTGGGGTTGACCGCCACAGCAACGGGGTTCTGAAGTCCCGTCGCGACCGGATTGCGCGGGACTGGCGTGAGCTCGCCCGTGGTGGCGTTGAGGCGGTAGGCCAGGACATCGCCGGTGTTGTTGAGATGCTGTTCCGTCACATAGGCCAAGGTGCCCTCGGGATTGATCGTGATCGATTTGGCATCTGGATTCGCGATCTTGGTGCCGGGAATCTCTTGGTTGGAGCCATCCGCGGCATCAATGCGGAAAGCCTCGATTCCGTCGTTGACCAACCAGTAGGCGAATGGGCCTGCTGGACTGACAGTCGCATCTGGGGCGGGAAGATACTCGGCAAGATGGCGAATGGAATTCCCGTTGTCGCCTGTGGCAGGGGTGATTGCTCCCGTGGTGGGGGCGATGCGGTAGGGTGTGAAAGCCTGGCTCATCCGGTTCCCGACATAGACCATCGCGCCGTCTGCGCTTACCTTGACGACATAGGGCTGGCTTCCCGCTGCGAACGGACTGCCCGCGATTTCGGTCAAGGCCCCGGTGGTGGTGTTGACGCCGTAGACCGAGACGGTGCCCCCGGTGACGTTTGCCACATAGGCCAAGGTGGCAGACGGATTTACCGCGAGAAACTTTGGGCCTCCTTGATCCGCGAACGGACTGCCCGGGACATCGGTCAAGGCGCCGGTGCTGGCGTTGATACGGTAGGCCGAGATGCTGCGGCTGTTCGCTACATAAAGGAATTGCGGTTTCGGGAGGGAGGCACCCGGAGTGGCGCGCCATTTGTCGCGTGCGGGAGCCTGCGCCTGATCCGGTAAGTCTTGCTGAAACGGCACCAACATTGGGGATGCGACGATCTCGCTCGACCCATTGCCGAGTTGACCGTTCCGGTTGTATCCCCATGCCCAGAGATGGCCGTCGTTGTCGATAGCGTAAGCGGAAGCGGAGCGGGCGTCGGTGCTCATGGCCGCCATGCTGACGATCGACGCGGGTCCCTGAGCAACGGGAATTTGTACCAGCGCCGGTGGATTGAAGCGATTCGCGAGTAAGCCATTGCCAAGTTGGCCATACCGGTTGTTTCCCCAAGCCCAGAGATGACCTGCGTTGTCGACGGCATAAGCGGCGTAGCGATCAGCTTCTACACGAATAATCGAAGCACCGCCCAAGGCGGACGGGAACTGGACTCGCACTGGGATGGCGTGATCCTTGAGCGTCCCATTGCCCAATTGACCGTATTTGTTGCCTCCCCAAGCCCAGAGATGGCCGGTGCTGTCGATGGCATAGGCGGTACCCTCGCTGTTATGGGTGGCCATCACGCGAACAATCGAGGGCGACCGCCGCCACCACGGGCTGGGGAACCGAATACGGGCCGGAGTGGATTGACCTTTCGTCGAGCCCAGCCCTAGGCCGTACCCGTTGCTTCCCCAAGCCCAAAGATGGCCTGTGCTGTCGAGCGCGTAGACATAGCCGTTGCCAGCGCTGCCAGTCGCCATGCTGACGATTGAGGAGCTCCCCAATGATCCGGGGAACTGAACCTGGGCAGGGGTTAAGGAGCCACTCTTCGAACCATTGCCCAGTTGTCCGGCCTCGTTGTCTCCCCAGGCCCAGAGATGGCCAGCGCTGTCGAGTGCGTAAATGGAGAGGAAGCCATTGTCGTCGTCGTCGACCTCGACGCGCACGATCGACGCATTCCCGAGAGGCAATGGAAACAGGACGCGCGCCGGGGTGGAAAGATCCTTGCTTGGCCCATCCGTCAGTTGGGTGTGCCAGTTGCTTCCCCAAGCCCAGAGATGGCCTACGCTGTCGACGGCATAAACGGGGCCGAAGTCGTTATGGACGGTCGCCACGCTGACAATCGAAGCGGCTCCCAAGGCGGCGGGGAAACGCACCTGCGTCGGTTTTGAACGATTCGCAAGGTCCCCATGGCCGAGACCCAATTGGGCGTGGGCATTGTCTCCCCAGGCCCAGAGATGGCCAGCGCTGTCGAGAGCGTAGGCGGAGTGGTGACCGTTGACAGCCACAGTGATGATCGAAGCATCCCCTAAGTCGGCAGGGAACTGGACCCGCACCGGAGTTGCGTGATCCACGGTTGTCCCATCACCCAGTTCGCCGACCTTGTTGTCTCCCCAGGCCCATAGGTGGCCGGCGCTGTCGATGATGTAGCCTGAGGAACCATCCGTCACAAATCGCTTGCTTGCGCCTGGACGGGCCATGGCGAAGGCGGGGGTTCCCTGCGGGGTTGTGGATGTTGCCGCTTTTGCGACTGGCAACGACGTACCGCAGTAAACGAGTGCAAGAGCTGCCCACATCAAACCCGCGCTGATCCTTGTCATCTGAATCCTTCCGTTTTAGCGATTATGCAGGAATGCCCATGCAGCTTCCGAGGCAGATGTGGGGCGAAAATCTGATAGGAAAGCAATGCGGGCTAATTGTCGCGCTAGGATCTAGCGGACGTTGGCGCTACCGCTAACCTCGACCCCCAAGCGAAAAATGCCGTCGAATTGGGTAGATGGTGGTTGATCCGCTTTCCTGAAAGCAGTCGGTCGTGATCGGCTGAAAAGGGTCGGTTTCCGCCGGTCTACGTGGATCTGCAGCTGATCATACTGGCCGGCGGGCTGGTCATCGTTGATCGGTCGTGTGATGCATTCAATCCGGTGTATGCAGCTGACCCTGGATAGCCTGGATGTCGTCATCGCTGGTGTGTGCTTCTCGCACTTTTCCGAGATATCCAGACCTTCCCTTGGGGCCGCGTGTTTCGCCCGAGGCGCTCAGTGGAAGTCCCGCGACCGCACATCGAGACCTCCGAGCAGCTCGCTCATGTCGAGCAACCGACTGGCAATCAGATGGCACACGCCATCGACTGCTTCCCAGCGTCCATCGATTCCCAGCAGTTCTGATTCCAGCAACACCCGCCGATGGGTTTCAGCGACATCGCGCCAGACAACGACGTTGACCATGCCGTGCTCGTCCTCCATCGTCAGGAACGTGACCCCGCTGGCCGTCTGTGGCCGCTGACGCATCGTGACGACACCCGCCACACGCGCATAGCTGTTGTGAGGGCGCTTCCGCAGCGTTTGCGAGTCCATGCATCGAGCGGCGCGCAACCGATCTCTGATTTGCGCCATGGGGTGCACGCCCAACGTCAGCCCGGTGCGCGCGTAGTCCGCCAGTGTGTCCTCGGCCTGCGTCGGCTTCGGCAACGCCACCTCAATTTCTGCCGGACTGACGTTGCCGAAGAGTGGCAGCTGCTTTTCTACACCAGCGATCTCCCAGTGCGCGTGGTACCGATGCCGCGACAGACCCTGCAAGGCGCTGGCCTGCGCCAGCAAGTCCTGATGACGCTTGTCCACGGCCGCTCGCGCGCAGAGATCCGCGATTTCTGCGAACGGACGCTGCGCGCGAGCGGCCATAATCCGCCGCGCGGCTTCTTCGCTGAATCCACGCACCTGGCGCAAGCCAAGTTGGACCGCAGGAGGTTCTTCTTCGCGAGTGACAAGTGTGTTGTCCCAATCGCTGCACTGCACGTCGATGGGGAAAACGTCGATGTCATGACGCCTGGCGTCTTGCACGATCTGGCTCGGCGCATAGAAGCCCATGGGCTGGCTGTTCAACAACGCGCAGGCGAAGGCCGCTGGCTCGTGGCACTTCAGCCAGCAGCTCGCATACACGATGCCAGCGAAACTCGCCGCGTGTGACTCCGGGAACCCATACGATCCGAAGCCCTTCATCTGCTCGAACAACCTCTCGGCAAAAGTTGCGGTGTAACCCCGATCGGTCATGCCGGTCAGGATGCGTTCGCGGTGCTTCTCCAACCCGCCACGTCGCTTCCACGCGGCCATGTCACGCCTGAGTCCATCCGCCTCCCCGGCCGTGTAACCTGCCGCGATCATGGCCAGCTTCATCACCTGCTCCTGGAACAGCGGCACGCCCAGCGTGCGCTCGAATACCTCCTTCAACTCTTCCGACGGATAGTCGACAGGCTCCTCGCCCCTTCGCCTCCGCAGATAGGGGTGCACCATGTCGCCTTGGATAGGGCCAGGCCGAACGATTGCGACCTGCACCACAAGATCGAAGAAGTTCTCCGGGCGATGTCGCGGCAGCATGGCCATCTGCGCACGTGACTCGATTTGAAAAACGCCCACTGTGTCTGCCTGCTGGATCATGGCGTAGGTGTCTGGATCTTCGGATGGCAACGTGGCCATCGAGTAATCCTGCCCGCGTTGGTCGCGCAGCATGTTCAAACATTTCTGCACGCAGGTGAGCATGCCCAATGCCAGGCAATCGACCTTCAGCAGGTTCATCGTGTCGAGGTCGTCCTTGTCCCATTCGATGATGGTGCGATCGGGCATCGCAGCGTTCTCCACCGGCACCAGCTCACTCAGTGGCGCATCGGAGATCACGAACCCGCCGACGTGCTGCGACAGATGCCGTGGCATGTTCAGGATCTCCGCCGTCAGCTTCACGATGCGGCGGATGACCGCGCTCTCGGGATCAAATCCTCGCTCGCGCAACCGTTCGGCGAGTGATTCATCGCCGTCCCACCACGCGAATACCTGGCTCAACTGATCGACCTGATCCAGCGGCAATCCCATGGCCTTGGCCACATCCCGCACGGCGCTCTTGCCGCGGTAGCAAATGACCGTAGCCGCCAACGCGGCACGCTCCCGCCCGTACTTCTGGTAGATGTACTGGATGACGTCTTCGCGGCGCTCGTGCTCAAAGTCGATATCAATGTCGGGTGGCTCATTGCGCTCCTTGGAGATGAATCGCTCGACCAGCAGGCTCATCTTCATCGGGTCGACCTCAGTCACACCGAGGGCGAAGCACACCGATGAGTTGGCTGCCGACCCCCTGCCCTGACACAGGATTCCCTGGCTGCGCGCGAAGCGCACGATGTCGTGCACGGTGAGGAAATAGGACTCGTAGCGCAGCGCTTCGATCAACCCCAGCTCGTGTTCGATCTGCTTATGCACCTTCTCCGGCACACCCTTGGGCCAACGCCAGCGTGCGCCCTCCTCCGTCAGCTGGCGCAACCAGCTGGTGGCGGTATGGCCTTCGGGCACAAGCTCAGCCGGGTAGCGGTAGCGCAGCTCGTCAAGCGTGAAGGTGCATCGTGCTGCGATCCGTGCACTTTCTTCGAGCAAGGCCTCGGGATAGATCTTGGCGAGCACATGCCGGCGACGCAGGTGTCGTTCGCCATTGCGCGCGATCAACCCGCCCGCTTCGGCAATGGGCACGCGGTGCCGGATCGCGGTGAGCGTGTGCTGCAGAGCCAGCCGTCGCCGGATATGCATGTGCACGTCGCCCGCCGCTACCAGCGGCAGACCGATCTCGCTGCCAATCGCTTCAAGCACCCGCACCCGCCGTGCGTCATTCGGTCCACGATGCAGCTCAACGGCCAACCAAGCGCGATCGCCGAATGTCTGTCGCACCCAACGACCGTGAGCCATGTCGACGACCAAGTCTGGCGCCCACAGGACCAGCGTGCCCGGCAAGCCGGTGGCCACATCAGCACACGTCAAACGGTAGGTGCCTTTCTCCGAAGCTCGGCGCCCCTGCGTGATCAGACCGCAGAGGGATGTGTAACCCTCCTTCGTTTCGCACAGCACGACGATCTTCGGGCCGTCGTCGAGCTTGATTTCCGAACCGACGATCAACGGCACGCCCGTTTGGCGTGAGGCCTCCAGCGCGCGGACGATGCCAGCGAGTGAGCATTCATCGGTGATCGCAAGAGCGGTATAACCACAAGTCTTCGCTCGTTCGAACAGTTCGCGTGCACTGGACGCGCCGCGGCCGAAAGAGAAATTCGACAGGCAGTGGAGCTCCGCGTAAGCCGTCATGCGAACCACCCGTGGATCATCCAGCCAGTCTGTTCATCGGGCACGCAGAACGCCCAGGCCTCTTGCCCCAGCGAGGTTTCGATGACGTAGTAGTCGCGACACACTTCACCGCCATCCCACCAACCCGTTTCGAGGCGTTCCGGACCGGCCAGGATGATCGGGTTGCCACCGCGCAAGGGAATGGGACGTGGAAGCAGCCACGTGGGACGTGGGTGCGGCTCGATGGGCACTTCATCGTGCGCGGCCTCGCGCTGCGCACGCTCAGGGCGCGGGTCCTGCGTGCTGCCCAGTCGATAGACCGCGCCATCCCCCAACCGCGCGCGCAACCGTTCGCGCACCTGTTCGATCGGCAACGCATTCGCCGGTCGCTCGTCGAACAGGTCACGTCCCGCGGGCACGAACGCCGGCAGATCGCGAGCGATCAGGCGGAGCGCCAGCACCGGCTCAGGCAGCGTCACGTGTTCCAGCCGCCCCCGTGCGAACTCGAACAACAGAGCACCGTCACGCTCCGACGCCAGCAACCCCACCTGCACATCCGTGAAGCGGCCTTCGCGGTGCTCCAAGCGCAGCAAGAAGCGCTGCACCCCGCCATCGCGGCCGGCCAGATACGCGGCCAGGTCATCGACCATGCGCCGCACCGGAAAGATCAGCGCGGATTGGTTCTCGACCTCGTGGAGCAACTCGATGCGCAGATCGAACGTGTCCGGTGGCCGATACAGCTCTAACCCAGACGGCAGGTCACCGGTTAGGCGATCCAGCGCCGCCAACAGTTCCGCGCCGAATCGTCGACGCAATCCATCGCGCGGCAATGCCAACACTTGACCCACCGTGCGAATGCCCATGCTCGGCAACGCTGCGATGGCATTCGCGGGCAACCGACTCTTCGCAATCGGCACACGCTGCAGGGCGTTCCGCAGCGTGTCCACTGATAACACTGCTTGTCCATCGGAAACCGTCGTCAGCACATGCGCGGCGTGAGCCGTCGGCGCCGCCGCCATGCGATGACGAAATCCCAGGTCGGTGAAGTCGGCCCTCAACATGGATTCAAGCCGTGGCCACGGCCCGAACAAGCCCATGCTCTTGCTGACCTCCAGCACGATCGCATGCGGCAGCAGGCTGACTTCGGAGCTGTATCGGTAAGCCACAGCAGCCAGGAACCGGAGCCACCGCTCCACCGACTCCCGGTCATACGGGATCGCTTCGAACTGCGACAGCAGTGCTTGTGCGGCGCTTAGACGTTGACCGACATGCAAGCCTGCCGCGCGGGCGGCTTCATTGGCCGAAACGATCGTGCGTGCGTTGACGGGTCCGTCGATGAGCACCAACGGATCGTCCGTGGACCGGCGTCGGAGAATTCCGTCCAGTGCCAGACTTGGCAGGTAGATGCAGAGCCAAAGCATGTCTGGCCGCCATCAATGGACAGAACGCGGCAAAGGGATGGCTTGGGCGGGTACGGCTCCGCCTCGACATTTGCGCACCCAGATCTGCGGGCGCGGTGGCGCTTCCAGTTCCAGACGCAGCGCAGCAGGCGATGCGTTGGACAGGTGGGAGCGATCACGGAATACGAAAGCCAGCGCCTGTCCGGTGACCGCAGCCACCTGCAGACGACGCAAGGCGCGATCGTCGGCGTGATGCGGCCACGCCAGCACCGCGGCGCAGCTTCCCGATCGCAGGCACTGCTCGGTGGCCCAGAGCACATCCTTCTCACCAGCATCGACGAATTCCACACGACGCATGTCAACGCCTTGCTGGCGCCAGCCGGCGACACACGGCGCATACGGAGGTGACACGATCACGACGTTACGCTGACCTTGGGTCAACCTTGCAAGCGTGGGCAGCACGAGACGAAGCTCACCTACCCCATCGACAGGCAACAAGATTTCCGACAACGAAGCCTCGGGCCACCCGCCTGCAGGCAACACCGCATCAAGTGCACACCAACCGGTGGGCTGATCGCCGACTGATACCTCGTGAGCACGGCCACGCCAGACCTGACGTGCATCGAGCAATGCAGAGAGTGGAACCACGGCGCTCATCAGCTGCCCCGCAGCAGGCCTGCAAACAGACCTTCGATGGCGAAGTCTTCGGTGGGATCCACGTCGATGGGTTTGAAGCCCGGACTGTTCGGCATCAACCGGATCACATCGCCCTTCCAGTGCAGCCGCTTGATCGTGAAACGGTCGCCATCCACACGCGCGGCGACCACTTGGCCATGACGGGCCACCGGCGTGGCGTGCACTGCAACCAGATCACCGTCAAGGATGCCTTCGTCGCGCATCGAATCGCCCACCACCTTCACCAGGTAGTCCGGTCGCAACCGAAACAGCGAACGGGACACACGCAGGCTGCGATCGACCCGTGACTCCGAAAACAGGGGCTCGCCGGCCGCAATGCGACCAATCAGCGGCAGTTCCAGCGTGTCGGCATCCAAGGGATCGGATTCGCGCACCAGTCGGATACCGCGGGCATGGCCGGGTTCGATTGTCAGCCGGCCCTTCTCGGCGAGCGACCGGACGTGTTTGAGCACCGCACTGACGTTGCCGATGCTCAGTGCGTCGCCGATTTCTTCAAGCGTGGGCGCCTGTCCGTCCCGCTCAATCCGGGCGCGGATGAAAGCGAGGACGTTCAATTGACGCTGGGTGATCTGGATGGTCATGGCTCGCATAGTTTCACCTATTTAGGTGAAAATGGAAGTTGAAAAAAAGCCGTACCCAACCACTTGAGACGGATCAATGGCTTAGCACGGTGATCGCATACGGCTTCGAAGGCGACTTCATCCCCAGCGTCCCCCGAAGTGATCTCACGGCGTGAGATAGCTCCGCGATTCACTGCTCCCATCACTCACCCAGGCCACCGCATGAACGCCCTTCCCGATCGCTATGCATCTGACGAACTCGTCCTGAGCAACCCCAGCGATGGCCGCTCGCTGGCGCAGCGGCTCACGAAGCGGTACGCGGCGAGGATCACCGGTGCTTTCATGGTGCCGGGCCGTGAAGGGACATTCGCCCCGTTACCCGACGATCTGCCACCTGCGCTCGCGCAAGCCTTGCGCTCACGTGGCATCGACCAGCTGTATAGCCACCAGACTGAGGCGTGGACGGCGACGCAATCCGGCGCCCATGTCGCCATCGTCACGCCCACCGCCTCTGGCAAGTCGCTCTGCTACACGTTGCCTGTCATCACCGCCGCGATGACCCAGAACGCCAAGGCGCTGTATCTCTTTCCGACGAAAGCGCTGGCGCAGGATCAGGTGGCCGAACTACTCGAACTCAATCAAGCCGGCGATCTGGGCGTCAAAGCCTTCACCTTCGATGGCGACACGCCCGGTGACGCACGCCAAGCCATCCGGCTGCATGGCGACATCGTGGTCAGCAACCCGGACATGTTGCACCAGGCCATCCTGCCGCATCACACCAAGTGGGCGCAGTTCTTCGAGAACTTGCGCTACGTGGTGATCGACGAAGTCCACACCTACCGCGGCGTGTTCGGCTCGCATGTGGCCAATGTCATTCGCCGGCTCAAGCGTGTGTGTGCGTTCTATGGCGTGACGCCGCAGTTCATCCTCTGCTCCGCCACGATCGGCAATCCGAAGGAGCACGCCGAAGCACTCATCGAGGATGTCGTCACCGCGATCACCGAAAGCGGCGCTCCGACCGGCGACAAGCACGTGCTGCTGTGGAACCCGCCGGTGGTCAATCCGGATCTCGGCCTACGCGCCTCGGCGCGGTCGCAGACCAACCGCATCGCGCGACTGGCGATCAAGTCGGGCATGAAGACCCT
The DNA here is from genome assembly GCF_002001175.1 of Rhodanobacter sp. C03. Taxonomy (GTDB): domain Bacteria; phylum Pseudomonadota; class Gammaproteobacteria; order Xanthomonadales; family Rhodanobacteraceae; genus Rhodanobacter. The sequence continues at coordinate 13,398 of NZ_MUNT01000002.1, forward strand.
GGTGTTTGCGCAGTCGCGCACCATGGTCGAAGTGCTGACCAAGTACTTGAAGGACGTGTTCGACAGTGATCCGCGTAAACCCGCCAGGATTCGCGCCTACCGTGGCGGCTACCTGCCCAAGGAACGCCGCGCCGCAGAGCGTGAGATGCGTGCGGGCACAATTGATGGAATCGTGAGCACATCTGCCCTGGAGCTGGGCGTGGATATCGGCAGTCTCGATGTCGTCGTGCTCAACGGGTATCCCGGCTCCGTTGCCGCCACCTGGCAGCGGTTCGGCCGCGCCGGTCGCCGGCAGCAGGCAGCGCTCGGGGTGCTGGTGGCCAGCTCCGACCCGCTCGATCAATACCTTGTTCGACACCCGGAATTCTTCCAGGGCGCGCCGCCGGAACACGCCCGCATCCAGCCCGACCAGCCGCTGATCCTGCTCGACCACATTCGTTGTGCTGCTTTTGAGCTGCCGTTCATCGGTGACGAGATGTTCGGCACCGAAGTCGCGACGCCTTGGCTCGACGTGCTGGGTGAGGAAGGCGTGCTGCATCGCGAAGGCGAGCGTTGGGAATGGATCGCCGACAGTTACCCGGCCATCGCCGTGTCATTGCGCTCGGTGGCCGACGGCAACTTCGTGGTGGTCGATCGCACCAATGGACGCCAGACGATCATTGCCGAAGTCGACTACACCGCTGCGCCGGTGACGCTCTATGAGGGCGCCATCCACATGATCCAGTCCGTGCCCTATCAGGTAGAGCGGCTCGACTGGGAAGGTCGCAAGGCCTATGTCACCCGCACACACGTGGACTACTACACCGACGCGATCGACTACACAAAGCTGAAAGTGCTCGATTGCTTTGACACGTCCAACGCCGGATGTGGGCAGGCCCATCATGGCGAAGTACATGTCGTGCGCCGTGTGCCCGGCTACAAGAAGATCCGCTTCTACTCGCACGAGAACATCGGCTTTGGTCCGGTCAATCTGCCCGACCAGGAGTTGCACACCACAGCCGTGTGGTGGCAGCTCGCGCAGGTCGTGCTTGATGCCGCATTCGAGCAACGCCAGCAGGCTCTCGATGGTTTTCTTGGAGCCGCCTACGCGCTGCACATCGTGGCGACCGTCGCGGTGATGGCGGAAGCACGCGACCTGCAGAAGTCGGTGGGCAGCGGCGACGGCGCATGGTTCGTCAGTGCGGACGTTGCGGGTCGCGGGCAGATCCGAGGCAGCGACGGGCAGCCCGCTTCTCTGGCAGCTGATGCGCCGTTCACACCTACGGTGTACCTCTACGACGCGTTTCCCGGTGGTATCGGTCAAAGCGAACCGCTGTTCAACTGCCGCGAGGATCTCGTGGCACAGTCGGTGACCCTCATCGAACGCTGCGATTGTCGTGATGGCTGTCCAGGCTGCGTGGGTCCGGTGTTGGCTGCGGACGAGGAAGCGGTGACGACGCCGAAGGCCTTGGCGCTGCGCGTGCTGGCGCTGCTGGTGGCCCTGTGAGCGCCTTGGCGGCACGGCTGCGCCAGTTGCGTACACAATCTGGCCAAGCGTCTGCGGTGGCTCTGCCGAAGCCCACCCTCGCACCTGACGTGCTCCGACTAATCCAGGGTCGCTCTCGCATGCAGGGCGTGACGCAGCGTGCCTCGTCCAGTGACCGATTCGTGCCCGGGGTCGAGATCGCACCGGGGCTGTTCCTCACCGGAGCGACCATGGATTGGGGATGCCCGTCCCCCATGATTGATACCGCGTTCGCACGTTGGCAGGAACCTGTCGCTTACGACCGGCTGCTGCATTTCGACACCGAAACGACCGGTCTGGCCGGAGGCGCTGGCACCCGCGCGTGGATGATCGGAGCCGCGGATTGGCTGACTGACGGTCGCTTCCGCGTACGCCAGCTGACAACGACCACGATGGGTGCAGAGACAGCGATGCTGCGCACGTTCGCCCAGTGGCTGCAGCCAAACACCGTGCTCGTCAGCTACAACGGCAAGTGCTACGACTCGCCCCTGCTGAAGACGCGCTACCGCTTGGCTCGGTTGCCGGACCCGTTGTCCGGGCTGGTTCATCTGGATCTGCTCCATCCGGTGCGTCGACACTGGAAAGGCGTGTGGGAGAACTGCCGTCTCGTCACCGCCGAGCGGGAGCTGCTTGGTGTCGTGCGGGAAGATGACTTGCCCGGCTCGGAAGCACCAGCTGCATGGCTCAGTTATCTACGTGGCGGCTCGGCGGTGAACCTGAGGCGGGTGCTGGCACACAACACGCAAGACCTAAAGAGTCTGGCTGGCGTGCTATTGCACTTGGCCCGATTGTCAGAGTAGTGCCTGCCCACTTCAGTTCATGTCGCCCCCCGCTCACCGAATGCGGATGGACGCGGCGTCGCAACAGCCAGATGCCGGGTTATTTACGCCTTTTCGATGACATGTCTAGCAACAGGCGGACAGCAACACCAGAAACCGCTGGCGGACACATTGCGCGTGTCATGTGACAAAAGACTCGTTGGGAAGCCCAGGCTCACAAGAATGCCGACGCTCAAGCACGCCGCTTCTATATGGAGCGGACTGTCTATTTCTACCTCTTGATTCCGTCTAACCAAGAAAGTAGTTCGTTGTGGCATGGCCTGTGATCAGCGAAGCAGTGTGACGTAGTCGGACTGCTCAATCGTAAACCACGTCTAAGCCTCAGAGACCATTTGCTCAGTGAGTCGTGCTGCGCGATATGACATCGGCACTACAGGCCAGGTACGGGTAACTTCTACTCGCGTACGCATATATGTGTGAGGTAGTAGTCCTTAGTACCTCACATGAATGGCCGTCTAGATAGCTTGATCAATTACTTGAATAGGGGGGGGAATGCGTACGCGCACTTACCCTTTCTACTTCTGACAACCTAAAACGGCCTGCAATGGGCGCTTCCAAGCAGCCGACGAGCTACCACTCGTCGGTTTTTTTATATATCTCATCGAGAAAGGGTAGTGCACAAATGGCCAGTTACCACTTTGAAATCAAGAGCGGCAAGAAAGGAGGTGCAGCTGAGCATGCTAGGTACATCCTTCGTGATGGCAAGTACACGAAGAAGGAGGATCTACTGGCCACAGGGTACGGCAACATGCCTAAGTGGGCAGAGAACGATTCCCTAGCGTTCTGGAAGTCGGCTGACAGGTATGAACGCGCCAACGGCGCGACGTACCGAGAAATGATCATTGCGTTGCCAAACGAACTCAACACTCAGCAGAACATTGCGCTCACCAAGAGGCTCGTCGAAGACTTGGCCGGTAACAAGCCGTATCAATTCGCACTGCACGCGCCTGATGCCAAGTTAGGAGAAGAGGCAAACACTCACTTACACCTGATGACCTCGGACAGGTTACCTGACGGAATAGTGCGTTCACCTGAGGGAACCTTCATGCGCAACAATCCGAAGTTCCCGGCGCGGGGTGGCTGCAAGAAAGACAGCGGCGGCAAAAGTCCCATGCAGTTGCGGGATGATGTCATCGACAAGCGCAAGCGTGTAGCGAGCATACAGAACCAGATGTTGGCGGAAGTGGGCGAGAAAGCACGTGTCGATCATCGCAGTTATAAGGAGCGTGGCATTGAACAACAACCTGAGCGCCACTTAGGTCAAGCGCGCATCAGAACCATGACGGAACAGGATCGCACTCACTACGTGGCTGGTAGGCCCGACAAGTAGGCGGGGTGAGGGGCGTAACCATCAGAGGTATGGCTAGGTACTCGGGCAAAAAAACGGCCCCAACGAAGGGGCCGAAGGAAAATAGATGCCTCTGTTTTCCAGAATCCTGCGATTCTGCGATTGTTGTCGCAGAATCGCGGAGGTTTCGGAAAAGTACCGCCTCAAATCCGAAGTAGGCGCAGACCGCGCTAGCTAAGCCCAGCTGTGCTCCCGGTGCCGTTCGTACCGTCTCCTTGTCGGCCGGCGGACGCACCAAGACCAAAGTCAAAAAAAGACAGCGTGGCGCGAGCACTTTCAGACTGATTGTTGCAACTCTGTATGAATGGGGATGCTTGGGAAAAATCTTCCGGTATCGGGCTATCAAATGTCTTTAGCGCAAGTTTTCGAAACGCATCCAACGTGAGGTAGATGATCTTTGTCCTACCACACATTCCAGTGGTGAGGTAGCCTTTGTTCATCAGGTGATCGATGGCCGGCTGAAAATATCGGACGCCCGCACGGGTGGAGGGTGGTCCTCCGTTCAGGGCACCGTTGTAGAGAACCTGCGTACTCCCCTTCACCCAATATTTTTTGTACAAATGCTTGAGCACGAGCCATGCGTCCTCGACGGTCCTGGTCAGACCATCATCTTCGTCGAAGATTCGTTTGTGTTCTACGAGATAAAAAAAGGCAACGTCGATTGCGCTGCGCATAGTTTCTTTTTGAATGATCGTGCTGTTGCTATAGAAGAAGAAGTGGAAGATGCCCGCGATGCGCGTCGCGTTCTCCATGTATTTTCCAGCGAAAGGCTTGATGCCAACGTACCTACCGCCGGGCTCCATCTCACGTTTAATTGCCTTGAACTCTTGATCCCAAAGCAATTCAGCTTCGGGTGACAGAGTCAGAATCGTTTGTGAAACGTCATTCGCGGCAAAACGAATGTCAGCTTCAGTCAGAGCTTCCACCATCCGATCATGATACGCACTTGATACTTTCCAAGCTCTGAGGCTCTCATCGCTGTCGATGGGTGTTGTGGTCGCCATGGCGATCAAGGTGCGCGCAGTGAAGCCTGATCCTGCTGCCGCGCCCCTATTCCGTTTGATGAATTGCTTGAAAAAGATTGGCTGTGTAACGAAGAGGATTGCCAGATAGGGGTTGTCAATGACGTACTTGGCGACGGCGCTTTCATACGAGGATGAATTCTTCCCGTCCCAGAACGTGCAAAACAAGTCGATCAACTCCATCATTTCACTATCGAAGATTGACTTCGCCTCGGCGTGAGCAAGGATGACTCGGTTGCGCTTGCCGTTCATGGCTTTCATGAAAGCGACACTGCTCATGCCTTGAATCATGCAGATGCGACGGAGAGGCTCTTCTGGCTTGTTTTCCTCGTGAGCTTCACGATCTGAACAGAAATGATCGTCTGGTTCACCAAGTTGCATAGCTTTGACGATGGCGTTCTTCAAGACGTTGTCCTTGATCTTCCAGTACTCCATGGCACGCGCAAAGCGTTTCGTCGCTAAATCAAGAGCTAAATTGCCGAACTTGTCGTGGCGCAGTATTTCCTTGAACAGTTCATCGAACACAGGGGACTTACCGATGCTCGACTCGGCAACGATAATTCCATACACCATGAGTGGGCTGACCATGCCGTCATGATGTTCGACCACTGCGCGAGACATACAGGCTGCTGACATCGCCAGGAGAGCCGTGGTGAGCACCATTTCGTATGAAAAGATGCGACTTGCCGATCGTTGACGGACAAGTTCACTTAGGACGGGCGGGAGTGCGTCGATAACTTCTGACGGAAGACGGTGAGAGGCGCTCATGGCGCCCCGATCCCGTCGTTCGTGGAGTTTGGTGGTTTCCCGCCACATACCTCATCCGTCTGATTGGTGCGAGAACGGCGTTTGCGTTCTGTCTCGAACTTCTTCTTGAACGTTGCTGCCGACATCGAAAGACCACCCGTCGCGAGGGCTAAGCGGAGGTCTTTGAGCGAAACGCCATGCTCGATCAGTGCTGCAATTTCATCGTAATGCGCCTCGAAATCCTTCTGCTTACGGCGGCGTTGGTTCGGCTGAAGCTCGCGTAAGGCCAACGTGATCGGACTCACCGACTTCTCGTCAGATTCAAGCCCGCGAATGACGTTATTGTTCAGGCTCATGGCGTCACCTTCCGGCGTGCTTTCGGGCTGGCTATGAAGGCATCTGCCGATTGGCATGTGCGAGCCTCCAAGCGGCGGAACCACTCCTCGATATCTGCCGCCAACCAGAGCTTCTTCCCCGCGTTGATGCGCGGTTTCGGCAGCTGGTGCCAAGGAAATGGTGGCTTCGCGTCGGCGTTGAGTTGCTTTCCCTCAGCATCGTGGATAGGCACGAGGTCATTGCCGTACGCCCAGGATTTCGAACGACCGATGCGCTTAAGGATGTCACTTTGCGCCATAAGGCCAGAGTGTGCATTCGATCGGCCAATGGCACTCACGCTGTCGGCACATTCGCTGCGCATGGGAAGGCAGTTGCTAGAAGGTACGCTAGTAAAGTTTTCCGGATACGGTGCGTTCATTTCGAGTCCCCTGTGATCAGCTCAATGGCCATGTGGATCGGCGGTGGCACAAGGTCGAACAAGCACCCGGGATAATTTGTGGACGCCAACTCGAACAGCGCTTCGATGACTTCGTCCGGCACAAGCTCTCGAAACTCAGGCGTGTGTGGCTCAAAACCTCCATGGCGCAACAACACCGGATCGATCGGGTGGGCATGCACAGTGTCCCCGTCGCGATGCAGGTAAAGCACCCAGTCGCCGTGGACACCGAAAGTGACATCGGGCATGTCGGCCGCACGCGCCCGCTTGGCAAACTCCCCCAAGAAAGCCGGCCCAGACGCATAGACCCTGTACTCATCCGGGCTTGTCCCATCGTTGCCCTGCGTGGCGGAGTTTCCGCTGTCCCAAACCGCTTCAAAGGAGTCGAAACCGAAGGACTCTGCGAGTTCGTTCAACGCGCGATAAAACTGCTTCAAGTCATCGCGGTTATGGAAACCAAATTCGCGAGCAGCCTCGTTCTCTCGCCCCAGAGGGTCATTGAGCAGCTCAAGAGCGTCCCATATTGGTCGGAATCGATTGATTCGCTCGGCATGGTTGCAAAACGCCCTGTAGCTGCTCGGGATCGGCAAGAACCCGAAATGGGCACTCGCCAGCAGCTGGTAGAGTGAGATTGGCTCCGAACCATTGAGAGCTGAAGTGAGCTGCGACACCGAAAAGGGTGCCGGTATAAACAAGGACTCGGGGAAGATGTCGAGCTGTGTGAGCACAGCCTCGAGTACGGCTTTGTCGTCGTCGTTAAGGACAAACGACGGTTTGGCGTTGGTATTCATAGTTGCCTCAAGCGCAGGTTATGGAAACGCACGCAACCTAGCTATACGCAAGATCACGCACGATCGACCTGTGAGGCATCACGCCACTCGAGCCCCAGTTTAAGGGCTGCTGATGGAACCAGCGGTGACAGGCTAATCGATGATTCCTTCATCAGTCAATACCACTACATTGCTTCTCGCGAAGAGATACGTGCACAGCACTGCGTTGTCGCAGTCTTATATTTCGTAGCGTGTCATTGACTCATCACTGGATCACTCATTGAAGCCGACGTAGCTCGACAGGAGGGCCAGTGAAAGCATGTCCCATGCGGCTCTGAGCCCATCGGTATGGCGCTCAAAGCAGCTCTGGTAGCTGTCGTGGTCAAAGGATGTGGTTCGGATTCCGTGCTGGCTCACGTGTTGATAGCGGTCTATGTAGATTTGTTTTTCTTCTACCTAACTGATACGTCACTGGAGATTCGTATGGATAGTTTAAAAGGCATGTTTGGTGAGGGGATCTCGCGGGGCTGGGTGTGGACCGATCCGAACCATGTCATCTTTGAGACGATAGTGAACAGTGTCTGCTAGCACCGTAGAGATAGAGGGTTCGATTCCCTCCCCCCGCGCCAACTTCAAAAACCGCCCAAGGGCGGTTTTTTTTGTTTCGTCTTGCAACACTAACTCTCCACAGATGTGGGGATTCGGGGTTCACATGAGCCCCTTCCCCGCCATGCTGACGCGTTAATTTGCCGTCACCGCGATGAGGTCCGCGACCTACACGCTGACCAGCCTCAAAACTTCCATCAGCTATCGGGTTACCTGGCGCAGCTCACCCAGGATCAATATCGCTTGCTTGAATAGTGGCTCGAAATGCGGCAGGGTTTTGGGGTCTCCTACTCGGCCTTGCGAAGCTCGGCACGTGGCTGTATCAACCCTTGATTCGCGACTAGGACTGAAAATCGAATCCGCTTCACCAGTCCAGAAACGACCTTTCCAAAGGCCATCCTTGGCATGGGTAAAATCATGGGTAGGTAAATTTCAGCCACAAAAAAGCCCCGCATTTCAGGGGCTTAGTTGCGTATCTGGCGGAGAGAGAGGGATTCGAACCCTCGATAAGGCTTTTGACCCTATACTCCCTTAGCAGGGGAGCCCCTTCGGCCACTCGGGCATCTCTCCGGGGTTTTATCCGCATTACTGCGGAGCCGGCAAGGATACTGGCCGGCGAGGTCCAGGTAAAGTCTTAAATACTGCGATCAGTGTTCGGCCGGCTCATCCGGGACGCTGCCGCCTTCGTGTTCGCCCTTGATGCGCTGATAAATTTCTTCGCGATGCACGGCAACCGTCTTCGGTGCATTGATGCCGATACGCACCTGATTGCCCTTCACGCCCAGAACGGTAACGGTCACCTCGTCGCCGATCATCAGGGTCTCACCGACCCTGCGGGTCAGAATCAACATGATTTCTTACTCCATTAATGCTGTTGGTCACAGGCCTGCAGATCGACGGCGCCTCACCCCTGAGCCCATCCATCCACAGTTCGACGATTGATCCGTCGAAGGCCCTACCGCCTTCCCGGCTCACAGCCAAAACACCTCCTGAGCGTCCTGACTGGCGACGCCACCGTCACGGGCAGCGTCGACACTGCGCCGATACTAACTGAGCCTGATTAGCATGCGCAATGCGCCTGAACACGAACAAATGGCCTATGCAGGCCGCATTCACTGAGCGGCGATCCAATCCGGCAATGCTGCCAGGATGGCCGGCAGGTTGGGCGCATCCGAGCCGCCGCCCTGGGCCATGTCAGGCCGACCACCGCCCTTGCCGTCGATCTGTGCGGCGATATGCGCGACCACGCTGCCAGCCTTGATCCGGCCAAGCGCCTTGCCATGCACGCCGGCGATCAATGAAACGCGACCATCTGCCGCACCGGCCAGCAGGATCACGCAGTCACCAAGCTGCTGCTTGAGCTGGTCCACGCTGTCGCGCAGCGACTTGGCGTCGAGCCCTTCCAGCCGCGCGGCGACTACCTTGATGCCCCCGACATCTTTTGCGGAACCGGCCAGATCGGCGGTCGCAGAACCGGCGGCCTTGCTTCGCAGTGAGTCCAGTTCGCGCTCGAGCTTCTTTTGCCGATCGAACAGCTGGCGCAATTTTTCCACCGCATCGTCGCCACTGCTGGAAAGCAGCTGCGAGAACTCGCCCAGGCGACGCTCTTCGTCGGCCACGTAAGCGAGTGCGCCAGCGCCAGTCACCGCTTCGATTCGGCGTACGCCGGAAGCCACGCCGGCCTCGCTGACGAGCTTGAACAGACCGATGTCGCCAGTGCGGCTGACATGAGTGCCGCCGCACAGTTCGGTGGAGAATTCGCCCATCTTCAGCACGCGCACTTCGTCGCCGTACTTCTCGCCAAACAGCGCCATCGCACCGAACTCGATCGCCTGGTCGTAACCCATGTTGTGCACTTCGGCGGCCGCATTGCGGCGCACCTCGGCATTCACCATCGCCTCGACCTGGGCGAGTTCATCGTGGCTCAACGGCTTGAAATGCGAGAAGTCGAAACGCAGACGCTCCGGTGCTACCAGCGAACCTTTCTGCGCCACGTGATCGCCGAGCACCTTGCGCAAGGCTGCATGCAGCAGATGTGTCGCCGAGTGGTTGAGGATGATCGCCTGACGACGCGAGGCATCCACGCTGGCTTCGACGACGTCGCCAGTACGCAGCGGTTGTCCACCCTGCCAGCCGCCAGCGTGACCGAAGAACACGCCACCCATCTTCAGCGTATCGCTGACTTCAAACCGGCCGGCCGCATTGAGCAACTCACCGGTGTCACCGACCTGGCCACCCGACTCGGCGTAGAACGGCGTACGGTCGAGGATCAGCAGACCTTCCTCGCCGTCGCCAAGTTGATCGACCTGCTTGCCGCCACGCACGATGCCAAGCACCTTGCTGTCCTGGCTGCGCAGCGCCTCGTAACCGAGGAAAACCGTGGGCTTCAACTGGCTGGCCAGCTCGGCCGGCATCTGGCCCTTGGCCTCGAAGCGACCAGCGGCGCGGGCGCGCTCGCGCTGTTCGTTCATCGATCGATCGAAACCGTCCATGTCGACTTCCAGCCCACGCTCACGCGCGATGTCGGCGGTGAGGTCAACCGGGAAGCCATAGGTATCGTACAGGCGGAACGCATCCGCACCGGGAATGATCTTGCCGGATTTGCCAGCGACCTCATCGAACAGCCGCATGCCGTGTTCCAGCGTCTCGCCGAAGCGCTGTTCCTCGGTGCGCAGCGCCTCCTCGACGAAGGCCTGTTTCGCGGCCAGCTCCGGATACGCGATGCCCATTTCCTCGACCAGCGGCGCGACCATCTTCCAGAAGAAGTCGCCGCGCACACCGACCATCCAGCCATGCCGCAGGGCGCGGCGAATGATCCGGCGCAGCACGTAACCGCGACCTTCGTTGGACGGCAGCACACCATCGACGATCAGGAACGAGCAAGCGCGGATGTGGTCGGCGATCACGCGCAGCGACTTGTTCGCCAGATCCTTCGTACCGGTGAGCTCACCCGCCATACGGATCAGGTGCGCGAACAGATCGATCTCGTAGTTGGAATGCACATGCTGCAGTACCGCGGCGAGGCGCTCCAGACCCATGCCGGTATCCACGCAAGGTGCCGGCAGCGGGCTCAGCGTGCCATCCGGCGCGCGGTCGAACTGCATGAACACCAGATTCCAGATCTCGATGTAGCGGTCGCCATCTTCGTCGGGTGAGCCGGGCGGCCCGCCAGCGATGTCGGCACCATGATCAAAGAAGATCTCGGTGCACGGGCCGCAGGGGCCGGTGTCGGCCATCTGCCAGAAATTGTCGGAGGCGAACGGTGCACCCTTGTTGTCGCCGATCCGCACGATCCGTTCGGCCGGCACGCCGACTTCCTTGTTCCAGATGTCGAACGCTTCGTCGTCGGTGTGATAGACGGTGACCCACAGCTTGTCCGCCGGCAGCTTGAATACGCCGGTCAGCAGCTCCCATGCGTAGATGATCGCATCGCGCTTGAAGTAGTCGCCGAACGACCAGTTGCCGAGCATCTCGAAAAACGTGTGATGGCGTGCGGTATAGCCCACCGCATCCAGATCGTTGTGCTTGCCGCCGGCGCGCAGGCAGCGCTGCACGTCAGCCGCACGCAGGTAGCCCGGCTTTTCGCTGCCGAGGAACACGTTCTTGAACTGCACCATGCCCGAGTTGGTGAACAACAGGGTCGGATCGCTGGCCGGCACCAGCGAGCTGGACGGCACGATGGTGTGGCCCTTGGAGCGGAAGTAATCGAGAAAGGTGGAGCGGATTTCGGAGGTTTTCATGCGGATCATGGTGGCTGGCGTTAGATGGCCACACCGCGGCCCAGCCACTCGATCAGTCCATCCATCGCCCCTGGGTGATGGGTTTCAGGAAACATCGTCGTCGGCTTCGTCCACATCGGCGTGGGTAACATTCCGTACTGTGGCGGCGGCAAAGCCGCGGCGCAAGAGGAATTGCGCCCGACGGGTGCGTTCGGCGGGGTCCGCCGTGCCCGCGCCGCCGTAACGGCGACGCAACTGGGCGGCAGCAGAAGCGTCCCAGTCGACCTCGGCTGCGTCGAGCAGTTCGCGGATACGCGCATCGGACAAACCGTGGGTTTTCAGCTCCATCCGCAATCGCATCGGGCCGTAGCCCTGCGCGATCCGGCTGCGCAGCAGCACTTCGCCGAAGCGATCATCATCCTGGTATTGCTGCTCGCCGAGACGGTCTATCGCCTCGCTGGTTTCCTCGCCCTCGTAACCGCCCTGGCGCAGCTTGGTTTTCAGCTCCTTGCGCGAATGTTCCCGGCGCGCCAGCAGCCCGAGCGCCTTATCGTAGGCGCTTCGCTTCGGCTTGGCCGGATCGTCTTTGCCGGGCGGCCGTTTCATGAACATGCAAACGGACATGGCCCGGGCAAGCCGGGCCATGTTTTCCGCAACAGACTGTTACAAGTCACCGCTCACGCTTCCTCGAGCGCCTCTTCCGGTGCCGCGGCGGCAGGCTTGCCGACCGGTACCAGCAGGCGCTCGCGCAGCAACTTGTCGAGCTCGTTGGTGATCGCCGGGTTGTCGCGCAGGAACTGGCGCACGTTCTCCTTGCCCTGGCCGATGCGGTCACCGTTGTAGCTGTACCAGGCGCCGGACTTGTCGATCAGGTTCTGTGCCACACCCAGCTCGATGATCTCGCCTTCGCGCGAGGTGCCTTCGCCGTACAGGATCTCGAACTCGGCCTGGCGGAACGGCGGCGCCACCTTGTTCTTGACCACCTTGACGCGGGTTTCCGAACCGATGATCTCGTCGCCCTTCTTCACCGCGCCGATGCGGCGGATGTCCAGGCGCACCGAGGCATAGAACTTCAGCGCGTTACCGCCGGTGGTGGTTTCCGGGCTGCCGAACATCACGCCGATCTTCATGCGGATCTGGTTGATGAAGATCACCAGGGTGCCGGACTTCTTGATATTGGCGGTGAGCTTGCGCAGCGCCTGGCTCATCAGGCGTGCATGCAGGCCGACGTGGGAGTCGCCCATCTCGCCCTCGATTTCCGCCTTCGGCGTCAGCGCGGCGACCGAGTCGACCACAACCATGTCGACCGCGCCCGAGCGCACCAGCATGTCGGCGATTTCAAGCGCCTGCTCGCCGGTATCCGGCTGCGACACCAGCAGGTCATCGACCTTGACGCCCAGCTTTTCCGCATAAGTCGGATCGAGCGCGTGCTCGGCATCGATGAACGCGGCGGTGCCGCCGGCGCGCTGGCAGCTGGCGATCGCCTGCAAGGTCATGGTGGTCTTGCCGGATGACTCCGGCCCGTAGATCTCGACCACGCGGCCACGCGGCAGGCCGCCGACGCCGAGTGCGATATCCAGCCCCAGCGAGCCGGTGGAAACCGTCTCGATCGCTTCGTTGACGCGGTCGCCCATGCGCATGATCGCGCCCTTGCCGAACTGCTTTTCGATCTGGCCGAGGGCGGAAGTAAGTGCCTTGCGCTTGTTGTCATCCATCGTCTTGTATCCGGTTGGGCTGTGAATGGTGAACATGATGCCCGGATCGGGTCTCACGGGCTGCGATCAGTCGGATCGCTTGCAGACTGGCAGTATCCCACACCGGTCAAGCCGATCTGAGCGCCCGTGCCAGCTCATTCCGTCAGCGTTTTGCGCAAACCGATGAGCGCCGCCGCCACGGTTTGCCGCCTGACCGCTTCGCGATCACCGGGAAAGTGGAACAACCGCCCATGGCCGTAACCGCCGCGACGCTTCCAGCCGATCCAGACCGTACCCACCGGCTTGCCCGGTGTGCCGCCGGACGGCCCGGCGATGCCGGTCACCGCCACCGCCACACCGGCACCAAAGCGCGCCAGCGCGCCGGAAACCATTTCCAGTACGGTTTCCTCGCTGACCGCGCCGGCATGTTCCAGCGTGCGCGGGTTGACCCCCAGCAACGCTTCCTTCGCCTCGTAGCTGTAGGTCACCACACCGGCATCGAACCAGGCCGAACTGCCGGGCAGATCGGTCAGCGTCTTGGCGATCCAGCCACCTGTGCAGGATTCGGCCGTGACCAGGGTCAGCTTGCGTTGCTGCACCTCGGTCGCGACCTCGCCAGCCAGCGCCAGCAATTCGGCATCGGTAGGAACAGACGACAACTCCATGCGAGACTCCCGGACTTGAATGAGCTTTGCGCCATGCGCAGGGCCATCGTTTTACCCGTTACGCGCGACCACGCCAAGACTTGCATTGCATGAGCCACGACGATCTCACCAAGCACACACCCTTCATGCGCCAGTACCTGTCGGCCAAGGCCGAACATCCGGAGGTACTGCTGTTCTTCCGCATGGGCGACTTCTACGAGTTGTTCTACGAAGATGCACGCAAGGCGGCGCGACTACTCGACATCACGCTGACCCAGCGCGGGCAGTCGGCTGGCGCGCCGATTCCGATGGCCGGTGTGCCGTATCACGCGGCGGAGAATTACCTGGCGCGGCTGGTGCGCCTCGGCGAGTCGGTGGCAATCTGCGAACAGATCGGCGACCCGGCATTGGCCAAGGGCATCGTCGAGCGCAAGGTGGTGCGCATCGTCACGCCAGGCACGGTGACCGATGCAGCGCTGCTGGAAGAACGTCGCGACAACCTGCTGCTGGCGATCGCCGCAGGAGCGAATGGTACGTACGGCTTGGCTTGGGTCGACCTCTCCAGCGGCCGCTTCCTGCTCAACGAAGTACCGCATGCCGAAGCGCTGGCGGCTGAACTGGCCCGGCTACAACCGGCCGAAACCCTGGTCGACGAAAGTGTCGCCTGGCCGAAACTGGTCAGCAACCTGCCCGGCCTGCGCAAGCGGCCGCCGTGGCACTTCGACAGCGATGCGGCGAAACGTGAGCTCAACCGCTTCTTCGGCACCCGCGACCTCGGCGGCTTCGGCATGGACAACCTGCCGCTCGCCACGGCCGCAGCCGGTTGCCTGCTCGGCTATGTCGAGGAAACCCAGAAGAGTGCGCTGCCGCACCTCACCGGCATGGCGGTGGAAAGTGCCAGCGAAACGATCGCGCTGGATGCCGCGACGCGCCGCAATCTGGAACTGGACACCCATCCCAGCGGCCGCACCGAACACACCCTGCTCGGCGTGCTCGACGAAACGGTGACGCCGATGGGCGCGCGCCTGCTGCGCCGCTGGCTGAATCGACCCCTGCGCTCGCGCGAGCTGCTGCGCCAACGCCATCAGGCGATCGGTACGCTGATCGACAGTCGTCGCTACGAATCATTGCGTGAACAGCTGCGCGGCATCGGCGACCTGGAACGCATCCTCGCCCGCGTCGCATTGCGCTCGGCACGACCGCGCGACCTGTCCACGTTGCGCGATGGCCTCGCCGCCGCACCGATATTGCGCGAACAGATCGCCTCGCTGGACAGTCCGCTGCTGCACGCGTTGGTCGAGCGCATCGGCGATCACGCCGACAGCGCCGCCCTGCTCGCTCGCGCCATCGTGGCGCAACCGCCGGTACTGCAACGCGACGGCGGCGTGGTCGCCGACGGCTACGACACGGAACTCGACGAGCTGCGCCGACTGTCCACCCATGCCGACCAGTATCTGGTCGAGCTGGAGGAGCGCGAGAAAGCCGCCAGCGGCATCAATACCCTGAAGGTCGGCTACAACCGTGTGCATGGTTACTACATCGAGATCAGCAAGGGCCAGTCCGACAAGGCACCCACGCATTACACGCGCCGGCAGACGACAAAGAATGCCGAGCGTTACATCACCGAAGAACTGAAGACATTCGAGGACAAGGTGCTGTCGGCGAAGGAACGCTCGCTGATGCGCGAACGCGCGCTATATGAGGCCTTGCTCGACACGCTGACCAAGAAACTCGAACCGCTGAAAGCCGCTGCTGCCGCGATGGCCGAACTCGACGTGCTCGCCACGCTGGCAGAACGCGCCGAAGCGCTGGACTGGGCGGCACCTGAACTCACCGACGAACCCGGCATCGCGATCGAGCGCGGCCGTCATCCGGTTGTCGAGAAAGTCCGCGACGAACCGTTCGAGCCGAACGACCTCGCACTTGGCGACGCGCGCCGCATGCTGGTAATCACCGGCCCGAACATGGGCGGCAAATCCACTTACATGCGGCAGAATGCGCTGATCGTGCTGCTCGCACATATCGGCAGCTACGTACCCGCATCACGCGCAGTAATCGGCCCGATCGACCGCATCTTCACCCGCATCGGCGCCGGCGATGACCTGTCACGGGGCCAGTCCACCTTCATGGTGGAAATGAGCGAGACCGCGAACATCCTGCACAACGCCACCGAACACAGCCTGGTGCTGATGGACGAAGTCGGCCGTGGCACCAGCACCTATGACGGTCTGTCGCTGGCACGCGCCGCCGCCGTGCATCTGGCACGCAACAGCCGCGCCTATACCTTGTTCGCGACGCACTACTTCGAACTGACCGAACTGGCCAGCGAGTTTCCGACCATCGCCAACGTGCATCTGGACGCGGTCGAATACGGCGAACAACTGGTGTTCATGCATGCGGTGAAGGACGGCCCGGCGAACCGCAGCTTCGGACTGCAGGTAGCCGCACTGGCCGGCCTGCCAAAATCGGTGATCGCCGACGCACGACGCACGCTGGCCGAGCTGGAACGCGGCATGCACAACCATGCATCGGCCGCCAAACCTGCCGCAGAATCCTCACCGCAACTGGGTCTGTTTGCCCCCGCGCAACCGTCCGCAGCAGAACGCGCGCTGGACGAAATCGACCCGGACACGTTGACTCCGCGCGAAGCGCTGGAAGCACTCTATCGTCTGAAATCGCTGCCTTGAATGCGCACGCAGTAATGACGCGATGGCTTCGCATATCACGCAAACCTGTCTCGCCAGATAAAAACTGACTAGGGTGACGGGTCAGGCGATTCGTCGCCTGCCGCACCCATCTCATGCGAGTGGATAAAGGTCAGCACATCGTCCAGCGTCGGTGCCTGCCCGCGTAACGGTCGTGACATCGAGAACAGCAGGTCCGAGTGACCGACACCCGGGTAGAGCTTCAAGGTCACGTCCTCGTGCTGCGCCTGCATCGCATGCGCCAGTGACTTGCTGTTCGATGGATCGACTTCATGATCGGCCGTCCCGTGCAATAACAGCATCGGCGATTCGGCGCCATGCACGAACGAAACGGGTTGTGCGCGCTGCTGCTCGGCCGGTGTCTTGCCGAACATGCCGAGCATGTCCTTTTCCTTCGCCGCGATCGGCACGAAGTCATAGACGCCGGCCAGGCCGATGAATCCAGCGAGATCGCGTGGTTGCATGCCGTATGCCTGCAGCCACACCGGATCGGTGGCCAGCAGTGCGGCGATCTGGCCACCAGCCGAATGCCCCATCACAAAGATATCCTGCGGATCGCCACCGATCTGCGTGGCGTGCTCGTGTGTCCATGCCACGGCGCGCGCGGCGTCATGCATGAAGCCATCCATTTTCACCGTGGGGTATTTGCGATAATCCGGAATCACCACGGTCACGCCGCGAGCGGCCAGCGCGGTACCGGTAAACCGGTACCACTGGCGCTTGCCATGCGTCCAGTCGCCGCCATAGAAAAACACCACGATGGGCGCATGTTGCGCATGGGCAGGACGATAGATGTCCAGCGCCAGATGATGCTGTGCGTCGAACACAACATGGCGCTCGACAACGATGCCCTTATGTTCGTCGGTGGTATTGAGCGCAGCAAACAGGCTGCCGTGGCAGCCGCTCAACAGCAGTACGCCGCCGAGCATCAGTGACAGCAACAGACCGCTTGTCCGACGTGTACTCAAACGAAATCCCGGGTTTCGGTGACCCTTCAACAAGAGCCTCCTCGTGCGGACACGAGGAGGCTCGGAACAGCAGGTAAGGCTACGCGTCTTCTTACGTCAGCGGATCAACCCTTCTTGCGCTGCCGATGAATGCGACGGCTGTCGTGGTTCTCGGACTTGTTGAGATTGTGCTGCTCCGCCTTGGTGAGATGGCCGTTGTGCTTGGCCTCGTCTGCGCTTTCGCGCTGGGCGATATTGGAGTCCTGCTTTTCGTCGCGCGCTTCCTGCTTGGCGTTGATCTGGCCGTCTTTCACGCCGTTCTGGATACGGTTCTGCTGGTTGTCCAGGCGATTGTTGACTTCATTGACGCGCGGATGACCCGGCACATCGGTCTGCGGCGCGGCTTGAGCCATTACGGCACCAGAAGCGAATGCGGCGGATACCAGCAGGCCCATCAGGCTGAAGCGGAACGTCGTCTTTGTATTCATGAGTAACACCCTCGTTCATGTTAATTGGCAGGATTGGACATGCATCGAAGAGAACTGCACCGGTGCCACAGGGAAAATATGGCATCCGTGTACCTTGACCGACACCCGCACGCTGAATCATCGCGATCGAAATATTCAGGCCCCCTTCCCCCGCGTTGTTCCAGACCATCGTCGGTTGGCTGGCACAGTGCGAGGAACGGCATGGACACGAATCACGTTGACAGTCGGTGCAACTGTCCAGGCATCTGTTCAGCCATCGTTGCAGCTCGCGCTCCTGCTGACCGGAGCTGAAAGTGAGCTTCCGATAGTCGCTGGCTATCGGAAGCATCCACACAATCAAATTCCCTCGATGCATTCCTGGGCGTAGCCTGCGGAAGTCCCCCCGAGCAAGAGCCGCCCATGAGCCATGATCGCAAGACCTTGACCACCGATGCCGGCGCGCCGCTGGCCGACAACCAGAACAGCCTCACCGCCGGCCCGCGCGGCCCGCTGCTGGTGCAGGACCATCAACTGTTCGAGAAGCACGCGCACTTCAACCGCGAGCGCATTCCCGAACGCGTCGTGCATGCCAAGGCCTCGGCCGCGTTCGGCACATTGACGATCACCCACGACATCACGAAGTACACCCGGGCCAAGCTGTTCAAGCCGGGCACGCAGACGCCGATGCTGGCGCGCTTCTCCACCGTCGCTGGCGAGCGCGGCGCAGCGGATGCCGAGCGCGACGTGCGTGGTTTCGCGCTGAAGTTCTATACCGGGGAAGGCAATTGGGATCTGGTCGGCAACAACACGCCAGTGTTCTTCATCCGCGATCCGTACAAGTTCCCCGACTTCATCCACACGCAGAAGCGTGACCCGCGCAGCAACATGCGCAGTGCCACCGCGATGTGGGACTACTGGTCGCTGTCGCCCGAATCGCTGCATCAGGTCACCACCTTGATGAGCGACCGCGGCATCCCGGCCAGCCTGCGCCACATGCATGGCTTCGGCAGCCATACCTACAGCTTCTGGAACGACGCCGGCGAGCGTTACTGGGTGAAGTTCCACTTCAAGACCCAGCAAGGCATCAAGAACATCACCAATGCCGAGTCGGCCAAGCTGATCGGCGAGGACCGCGAATCACACCAGCGTGATCTGTACGAAGCGATCGAGCGCAAGGATTTCCCGAAGTGGACGCTGTACGTGCAGATCATGCCGGAGGCCGACGCGGAGAAGACCTCGTACAACCCGTTCGACCTGACCAAGGTCTGGCCGCACAAGGACTACCCGCTGATCGAAGTCGGCGTGATGGAACTCAACCGCAATCCGGACAATTACTTTGCCCAGGTCGAGCAGTCGAGCTTCTCGCCGGCCAACGTGGTGCCCGGCATCGGCTTCAGCCCGGACAAGGTGCTGCAGTTCCGCATCTTCTCCTACGCCGATGCGGCGCGTTACCGACTTGGCGCGAACCATGACCAACTACCGGTGAACCAGCCGCGCTGCCCGGTGCACAACTACGCGCGTGACGGATCGATGCGCTACGGCGACAACGGCGGCGGCAGCGTGAACTACGAGCCGAACTCGTTCGGCGGCCCGGTCGAGGATCCGTCGGTGAAGGAACCGCCGCTGAAGATCTCCGGTGATGCCGACCGCTATGACCACCGAGTCGGCAACGACGACTACACCCAGCCTGGCGATCTGTTCCGCTTGATGAGCGCGGATCAGAAGCAGCAGCTGTTCGGAAATATCGCCGCCGCGATGCAGGGCGTGCCGGAGGAAATCGTGCGTCGCCAGCTTGGTCACTTCGCCAAGGCCGATCCGGCGTACGCCGCTGGCGTGGCTAAAGCACTCGGCATCCAGGTTTGAAGTAGCTGCACAGCTGACCCTGTCTGCACCGGGCCGGGTGTCTGCGATCCGTGAGGGCGGATCGCAGACACCGCATGGAATCGTCTGCGACGTGCTCAGGCGGCGAGACCGGGCATGGTCACCGGCTCAAGATGACTGGGCACGAGTGATGGCAGGACGACCACCTCCGGCGCTGCAACGCGTGCTGCCAGTCGTCCCGAGCAGACCAGCTGATGGATGCACGCGGACACTTCGGCGCGACCGAACGGTTTCTTGATGAAGTCATCGGCACCAAAGCGCTGCACGTAGAACTGCTCGGTCGCCTGCGGGTTGCCGCTGATCATCACGATCGGAATGTGCCGGGTCAGTTCGTCATGGCGCAAGGCGCGCAGCACCGCGAAACCGTTGATGCCGGGCAGCACGATGTCCAGGAAGATCAGCGCCGGCAGTTCACTGCGCGCCAGCTCGATCGCGCTTTCGCCATCGAGTGCCTTGGTCACGTGGTAACCATCCTGACCCAGCATCTTGCCCAGCACAGCGCAGATGGTGGGTGAATCGTCGACCACCAGCATGCGTGCAGCGGAGGTCGTCTGCAGTTGCAACTGCGCTCGCTGCTCATCACTGCCGCCACCAAGCAGACGCTTGAAGAAGCCGATGCCGTTCCTCAATGCGAGTCCGTCCATACCAGCTCCCGGGTCGTGGGAGGCCGCGCCATCAGTGCGACCCCGTGGATTTGCGCCGATGTTGCTGCAGATCCGGCCGATATTCTGGGATGCACTGCTCAGCGTGAGTCTTTCATCTGGCGCAATTGACGACGCGCATGCTTGTCCGGGCGCTTGACCGGACCACTAGCTCCGAGCAGCTGGCGCCGCTCGCGTGCGACTTCACGAGCCACACGGCTAGGTTCGGTTTCGCGATACAGCGCCTGCGCCGCGCTGGCCGGGCCGCGCTTGTCGGACAAGGCCAGCACCTCGACTTCCAGCCGCTCCTCGCCACGGCTGATCTTCAAATGGTCGCCGACGTGCAGCAGCTTCGCCGGTTTGCAGCCGGCATCGTTGACATCGATCTTGCCGCCGTCGACCGCCTGCTTGGCGAGGCTGCGCGTCTTGAAAAAGCGTGCGGCCCACAGCCACACGTCGACACGCAGCTCAGTCATCGAGGTAGCGTGCATGGCGCGTCCGGGCCGGCGAACGACTCAGGAAGAACCGCCGGGCGGCAGGATCAGATCGTGCGGATCCGGCATCGCGATATCCGGAATCGCTGCATGCTCGGCGGCGCTGTGCTCAGGCTCTCCCGTCACCGTCTCCTGCGGCGCACGCTCACCCACCACCAGCCGACCGCTCTGGGTCAGGTGCTGGATGCGCGCAAATACCTCGCTGCGGCCGAACGGTTTCTTCATGAAATCGTCGGCGCCGAATCGCTGCACGTAGAACTGCTCGGTCGCCTGCAGGTTGCCGCTGATCATCACGATCGGGATGTGTCGAGTCAGCGGGTCACGACGCAAGGCGCGCAGCACCGCGAAACCATTCATGCCGGGCATCACGATATCGAGAAAGATCAGGTCAGGGCATTCCTTGCGCGCCAGTTCGATCGCCGTCTCGCCATCCGGCGCCTTCAGTACTACCTGGTTGTCCTGGCTGAGCATCTTGCCGAGTACCGCGCGGATGGTGGCCGAGTCATCCACCACCAGTATCAAGGCGCCCTTGGGTACGCCACTGCGCGGCGCCGTACGGCGCTCGGCGGGATCGCTGCCGAAGAAGCGCTTGATCAGTTCAAAACCTGCCATGACAGGATCCCCTTATCCGTTCATGAGTTGCCGATTAGTCTCGGCGCAGCGGCGATCCAGCGCAAGCCGGCATGGTTCCTACCCCAGCAGCAGATTGCCCAGTGGCACGGTGATCAACGACAGCACGATGCCGGCACCCAGCACAGTATTCGCCAGAGACGGCTCCAGTTCGTATTCATCGGCCAGGATCGCTGCGGAAACCATCGGCGCCATCGCTGCCTGCAGCACGCCAACGGTGAGTACCAGCCCGCCCACACCGGCTGCCATGCCCATCGCCCAGCACAGCAATGGTGCCAGCAGCAGCTTCCAGCCGAGTCCCCAACCGGCCGCGCCGAGCTGGCGATTGCCGGGGTGGAACTTGAACTGCAGTCCGACCGAGAACAGCGCCAGCGGCGTCAGCGTGACGCCGATCGGCGCAAACACCCCATGCAGCAGTGCCGGCCAGCCACCGAGCAGACCCACGATGATGCCCACCACCAGCGCGATGAAAGCCGGGAATGTGGCGATGCGCCTGGCGATCAGCCGCGGCTGTGGAGCACGCCCGGAATAGATCGAAGCCACCACGATGCCGGCCGAGGCCAGCACCGGAAACGCGCCGATCTGGTCGGCCACCACCGCCAGTGCCAAGCCCGGCTTGCCATGCAACGCCTCAATCAACGGATAACCCATGTAAGCGGTATTGCCCAGGCCGCAGACCAGGATCAGCGCGCCGGTGCGCTGCCGCGACCAGCCCAGCCGCGGGCCGAGCAGGCCGAACAGCAGCCAGGCACCGCCGAACGTGAGCCACATCGCTGCCACCGGAAACCACAGCTGCGGATCGAACTTCACCGCAGGGATCAGATCCAGCACCAGCGCCGGCAGCGCCACGTTGATCACCCACCAGTTGATCCCCGCCACGATGCCCGCCGGCGGCTGCGCAAAGCGCGCCACCAGCACGCCCAGGATCAGACAGACGAACAGCAGCAACATCGCGCTCATCGGATGGCGGCACATGGGAAAGGCGCTCCATTAGACGCGATGGCGCTTCCATCCGAAAGCAGCGTGGCATGCCTCCTGCCGGCCCTGCAGGAGCGGCTTCAGCCGCGACCGCAATCTGCCGCGGCCCGAGTCGCGGCTGAAGCCGCTCCTACAACGATCGGGAAAAATCCCGGCATTCGAGGTGCCTTCAGGGATAATCGCTGCCTGTCTCTAACCGTCTGCCCATGAACGACCCCACCCATCTCGCGCACGGACTGGCCGGCGACAACACCGTGCCGGACTGGCCCATGCTGACCACGGACGAGGTCGACACGCTGTTGCACGGTTACCCGCAACTCGGCAGCTCCGTGCGTATCGACTGGCACAGCCCGCGTCCGCTATCGGCCGCCTGCCTGGTCGAGACGGCCGGCGGAGTCGTCTTCGTCAAACGCCACCACCACAGCGTGCGTTCGGTCGCCACGCTGAGCGAGGAACATCGCTTCATCGCCCACCTGCGCGCCAACGGCATGCCGATACCGCGGGTGCTGAGCGATGCGCAGGGGCACACCGCGGTGGCGATCGGCGACTGGATCTACGAAGTGCACCAGCGCGCCACCGGCATCGACCTTTACCGCGAGGCGATCTCGTGGTCGCCGTTGCCGAACCGCGAGCACGCGCTGCGCGCCGGCCACATGCTGGCTGCACTGCATGATGCGGCCGAGGGTTATCGCGCACCCCAGCGCGACACCCATATTCTGGTCGCACGCAGCGAACTGGTCACCTCACCCGATCCGATCGCCACGCTGCAGGCGCAGCTGCCCGCACGACCGGGCCTGGCCGATTATCTGCGCGATCGCGACTGGCCGACCGATCTAACCCAACTGCTCACACCCTGGCATGCCGCCGCCCAGCCACGACTGGCGCAGCAGCCACGACTGTGGACGCACGGCGACTGGCATGTCTCCAACCTGTGCTGGAGCGGCGACAGTGCGGATGCACGCATCACGGCCGTGCTCGACTTCGGCCTCGCCGCGGCCAACTTCGCGTTGTTCGATCTCGCCACCGCGATCGAGCGCAACGCGATCGCCTGGCTGGCGCTGGACACCGGCGACGCAGCGGTGCATCCCGACATCGCCCGCGCGCTGATCGAAGGCTACCGACAACAGCGCCGGCTGGATGCCGCGAACATCCATCTGCTGGCCGACCTGCTGCCGCTTGTGCATGTGGATTTCGCGCTGTCCGAGGTCGAGTATTTCCAGGCGATCACCCACTCACGCGCCAACGCCGACGTGGCTTACGACACCTTCCTGATCGGCCACGCGGCATGGTTTGGCACGCCACCAGGACAGCGCCTTCTGCAGGCCATCCGCGATTGCGCATGACCCCATAGCAGTAATTTCGTGGTTCAATAGGCGTTCTTGAAGCGGGGGTGCCCGGCGATTGCCGGGCTGAGAGAGTCCCTTGGAACCTGATCCGGTTTGTACCGGCGTAGGGAGCTTGCTGATCTGGCGCGTCCATTCGGGCGTCCGGATCGCCGTCGCTTCGTCCGTTCCCCAGAAGACGATGACGATGGCCCTACTCCGCACTTCCCTCGCCCGCACTCCGCTGATCCTTGCCCTGCTTTCGGCGATCACGCTCGCCCACGCGCAGGGTGACGACACCACCCAGCCGCAGGCTACGCCGCTGGCACCGGTGCATGTGCACGCGGACGCCAGCAAAGGCTATCGCGCCACCGACACCGATCTCGGCGGCCTCGGCAACGCGCCGCTGCACGATACGCCCGCGGCGATCACGGTGATTACCCGCGACCTGCTCGACGACCGCCAGCCACGCACGCTGAGCGAGCTGGCGCATGCCGATGCCGCCCTCGGCGACAACTACGCGCCGGTCGGCTACTACCAGGACATCGCGATCCGCGGCTTCGCGCTGGATCTGGCCAGCGGCTTCCGCTTCAACGACCTCAGCATGACCGGCGAGCAGTACATGACGCTGGAAGACAAGCAGCAGGTGGAGATACTCAAGGGTCTCGCCGGCCTGGAAGCCGGCGTGGTCGCGCCCGGTGGCCTCGTCAATTACGTCAGCAAGCGGCCAGACGATGTGCACACCGCCACTGTCGGCACCGACTCGGAGGGCTCGCGATATGAAGCACTCGACATCGGCGGCTGGCTGACACCAGACTTCGGCGTGCGCGTGAACGCCGCGCACGAGGACATGAACTCCTACGTGCAACATGCCGATGGCCGGCGCAATTTCATCTCGCTGGCCGCCGACTGGAAGATCAGCTCGAACGCCACGCTGCAACTGGATACCGATTATCAGACCAGCGGCCAGCGCTCGGTTTCCGGCTACCAGCTGCTCGGCGGCACGGTGATCCCGCCAAATCCCAGCCGCACCCGCATGCTCGGCTTCGAGCCGTGGCAGCAGCCGGTCGGCATCCACGCCAGCAACAGCACACTGCGCTTCAACTACGAGTTCAATGACCGCTGGCAGGCGCAGGTATCGGCCGGGCACAGTCACGTGGTGATCGATGACAACGTGGCCTTCGCCTACGGCTGCTTCTATTCGCCGGACTGTGCCAGCGGCGCCACGCCGGGCTACTTCTTCGCGCCGAACGGCGACTACGACGTCTACGACTACCGCAGCCCCGACGACACCCGCCAGAACGACGAGCTGCGCGCGGTGCTCAAGGGCACCTTCGATACCGGCATCTTCACGCATGAGATGAGTGTCGGCGCCAGCACGTTCCAGCGCACGCTCAACCAGCGCCCGTATGTCTACGACTATGTCGGCACCGCGAATATCGACGAGGTCGATCCGCCCTACTTCGCGCCGTCGCCGAACCAGCCCGGACCCTCGGCGCGCCGGCTGGACAGCTGGCAGCGCTCGCTGTTCGCGCTCGATCGCGTGCATTTCGGCTCGCAATGGCAGCTACTCGCCGGCGGCCGCTACGTGCGGCTGAACGAGAGCGCGTTCGACGACAGCGGCGTACTCCAGCGCCACACCGTGGAGAACAAGCTGCTGCCGCAGGCTGCCGTGCTGTGGCAGCCGACTGCAGCGCTGACGGCTTACGTCAGCTACAGCGAAAGCCTGTCGCTGGGCGGCGAAGCGCCGTACTGGGCATCCAACGGCAACGACGTGCTGGCGCCGCTGTTGGCGCGCCAGGCTGAAGCCGGCGTCAAATACGAGTGGAGCGATGCGCTGAGCCTTCAGGCCGCGCTATACCGCATCCATCAGCCGTACCAGTTCGCGCGACCCGACAACACCGCCGAGGGCTTCACCTTCGTGCAGCAGGGCAACGAAGTGCATTCCGGGCTGGAGCTCAATGCCGCCGGCAAGTTGAGCGACAACCTGCGCCTCACCGCCAGCGCCAACCTGATCCAGGCGCGCGCCGAGGACACCGGCACGCCCAGCTACGAAGGCCACCAGATCGTCAACGTGCCGCGCCTGCGCACATCGATGTACCTGGACTATCGCCTGCCGTTCGCGGCAAATATCAGCCTGCTCGGTGGCTGGCGCTACAGCAGCTCCAACCCCGCCACGCCGAATGGTCTGATCAGCGTACCGGCGTACAACGTGTTCGATACCGGCCTGCGTTACGTCACCCAATGGAGCGGCCACGCGATGACCTGGCGGCTGAATATCGACAACGTGTTCAACCATTTCTACTGGCGCGACACCGGCACCTCCGGCGGCGACAGCTACCTGTTCCCTGGCGCGCCGCGACTGGCGCGACTCTCCGTGACCTTCGACCTCTGATGTCCTGGATCGAACTCATCGGCGCCCTGATCAGCGCGTGGGCGGTCTGGCTCACTGCCAAACGCAAGCCGTGGTGCTGGCCGATCGGGCTGCTGTCGGTGGTGATCTACGCGTGGATCTTCGTCGATGCGAAGCTCTATTCCGACGCGCTGCTGCAGGTCGCGTTCGGCGTGCTGATCGTCTATGGCTGGGTACGCTGGCTGCAGAACCTCGGCGACGACGGCCTGGTCCAGGTCGCGCCGCTGCCGGTCGCGCAGGCCAGCGTGCATCTGCTGATCGGCGCCGTCGGTGCGCTCGCACTGGGCTTCGTCATGCACCGCTGGACCGACGCCGCCCTGCCCTGGCTGGACGCGGCACTGACCGCCTTCAGCCTGGTCGCGCAATGGTGGCAGGCACGCCGGCATATCGCCGCGTGGTGGCTGTGGATCGTGGTCGACGTGATCTACGTGGGCGAATACGTCTACAAGTCGCTGATGATCACCTCGGTGCTGTATGCCGGTTTCATCGTGCTGGCAGTGATCGGATTGCGCAGCTGGAAGCAGGCCGGACGGCGACCCCAAACCCGCCTCGAAACCATCTGAACCGGCCCGGGAAACGCTACCTGGCCGCAGCCTCGACATTTTCATTACGCAACGTCGGCAAGGTCGGTGCAAAATGAGCGTCATGATGAACACCTTGGCTACCAGCAAGCGTCTTTGGTGCATCGCCATCCTGCTGCTCACCGCGCAGGTGGCGGGTGCGCAAAGCATCTACAAATGCACCAGGGCCGGCCAGGTCGAATACACCGACCACCCTTGCCCCGCCGGCAAAGGCGAGTTGATCCATCAGGCCAGCGATAGCGAAATCATCGACCAGTATCTGGACCTGGGCCAGGACGCTCTGGCGAAGCGCTACGCGGACTCGCGTCACCTCGGAGCGCTCTACCAGCAACGTCTCGACGCCTACCAGCAGCGGATGGACGCCCGAGCACAGCAGCAGGCCGACGAGGCGCTCGCGGCGAAACAGCGCAGCGAGGACGCCCGGCAGCAAGCACTCCTCGACGCGGCAGCCAACCACCGCCGGTTGCGCGCCGAGAACGATGCCCTGCGACAGCAGAACGACCAATACCGTGATCAGCTCGCCCAGCCGGTCTATGGTGAGGCACCCGCCTACTGGGGTGCTGCGCCGCCATACTGGGATCATGATCATGATCATGACCACGGGCCGCCGCCCAAGCCTGTCTTTCATCCGTGCACGCAGCTTGCCGGTGGTCGGGTGCAGTGCTGAAAATGGCTACGCCGGCTAGCTGAATCCGTTCGGCGCCTGGCTTGTCCCCGTTTGATGGTCTACGCCAAAACCCGGCCAGCTTACTCCGGCCGGGTTTTGGTTTTACTCGTCAGACACCCTTCGTGGTCGTGGTCACCCGGACGAAGTCCGGATCCGTCACCAGCTTGAATACCAGCTTCTGGATCGCACCGGCGTAATTCTGCACGGCCGAAGGTATGGCGATGGCCCCCATGAAGGATGAATCCCACGTGTGGGTTACTGTCAGCGTCTTGTCGTAAATATTCACACTGGCCTTCGTCACGACAAAATGTGCAGCGACGGTAGCACTCCCCGTCGCTGCACCGGCATCCAGCGCGTTGTTGGCAAGCACTCCCTCGATCCGCATCTGTGATTGCTGGTCGAATCGCCCCGCCGTCTTCAGTTCGGTGATCAGGGCATTGCGCAGATAGTCGGAAAACGTACCGTCGCTGCCGCCAGCCGACAGCTGATTGCCGCGCACACTCAAGCCTGTGTTCGGCACCCCGACTGAGGCTACGAAAGGCCCGACAGCCAACCGTGCTTCACGATGTTCGAGAAGCACCTGGGTGGTATCGACGGAAGGCTGGTAGGTAGGAGCGGCGATGCTTGCACAGCCGGTGACCAACCCCAGCAGAAGCAGCAGGCCTGCCATGCGTAAGTGGATGTGCATCAGGGCCTCAGAACGCTTTCTTTTCGGCAAGCTGCTTCAGCACGTTCCAGGTTATCTGGTCCATCGCCAGATGAACTGCCGATTGCGGATCCATCGGCGTCAGTCCCTCGGGTGCGGAATGGTTGCCGATCGTGGTGTAGATCGCGTGGTCGACGAGAACGTCGGTGGTCTTGCCATTGCGACTGTAGGACGCGGTGCACACATAACCGTCCTTGACCAAGCTGCCCGCCAAACCCAGCGTCAGGCCAGTGCCAAAGCCCTTCGCCGCGACATTGTCAGTGAGCGGCATGTTGTTGATGACGATCTTCAGGATGCCGGCGTCAGACTGATCCGCGCTGGTCGAGATCTTGCTGAAAAGACCGGACTCGGCAGCCACGGCCACTACGCGTGGCTGGATCGCGGAAGTCGCCCGTGCATTGGCGTTGCCCTTGGTCTGGAACTCGAACAGCACCTGCACCGGATGCGTCTCGGGCAATACGGGCATGTCGGTCCGGCTGACCTTGGGCAAGCCCGGATCCACATACATCTTTGCGGAGATACAACCGGAGAGCGTGGCGCAGGCAACGAGCGCAAAAAATGCGGCGCGCGCAATGCGCACGCGAGACGAGCTGAAGATCATCGGTTTTCCCCTGTATGTCCTCAGGCCATTCCCTTGGACAGACGATTTATACCGAAGCGATTTTCATCTTGTCAAAAGCAAGAATTTGCGAACATCCAACAATCACCTGGCGCGATGACTTCAGCTCTACGACGGCAGAAACCGGCGAGCCGCTACTGACATCATATGCGCCAGTAGCGACTACCTGATCGATAGGTTTACTGCGCCCGCTTGCCGCCGTGGGCGGGAATGAATCGCGTGTCCACCGCCTCCGCCAGTTGGTCAGGCGGCAACAGCCCCTGGGCGATCAGGAAATCGTTGAACTGCTTCAGGTTGAAGTTGCTACCCAGTTCGATCTGCGTGTGCGCGCGCAGCTCCAGCAGGCGTGAGTAACCGTAGAAATACGCCGTCGCCTGGCCCGGCGAGCGGAACGTGAAGCGGTCGAGTTCCTCGCGGGCGAACGCTTCGGACAAGCCCACGTCGTTGACCAGGATGTCGTGCGCGCGGTCATGCGTGATCAGCCCGAGATTGAGCATCGGGTCGAGGAACGCACGCGCCGCGCGCAGCAGGCGCAGCTGCAGGGCGATCATCTGCCCGCCCTTCGGCTCGTACGGCATCATCATGTATTCGGAATACAGCGCCCAGCCTTCCACGTTGACGCTGTTGAAGGCGAACAGCGAGCGCGCCAGCGACACGCCGTGCTCGACCATCGCCGAGAACTGCAACTCATGGCCCGGCCGGCCCTCGTGTGCGGTGAGCGTCCAAGCGCAGGCCTTGCAGGTGAAATCGTCGTAAGCCTGGTTGTCACCCTTGCCGTTCGGCGGATTGCCGAGCGGCAGCACGAAGCTGCCGCGCTCGCCGTGGTTGCCGATCAGCGGCGGCGGGTCCATGTGCGGCGCAGGCTCGGCCGCGCTCTCGGCTTCCGACGCCACGCGCATGATCATCTTGCGATCGGGCAGCGTGACGATGTTCTGCTGGCGGATGATGTCCTCGATCTTGCCGATGACCTGGTGGTAGTACGGCTCGATCGAATCACGGTCGAGCTGCTGCTTCTTCAGGCCCTTGATCACGTCGCGATAGTCGGTGGCGTCTACCGGGTGGCCTTGGGCCATGCCCTCGGCCTTCGCCACGTCCGATGCCATCATCTGCATCTGCGCCTGGGTTTCCATGAACTCCAGCTCGGCCTTCTTGATCAGCTCCTGTGGGCTGATGTCGAGGCCGACCTGCTTGAGATTGTTGGCGTATACCTCCGGCGGCAGGCGGAAGTCGGTGCGCGCATGCGGCAGCACGGTGGCTTTGACCCATGCGTCGTAGTCATCCAGCTGCTTCTGCATGGCGTCCAATGCGGGACCGGCGCCGTCGATCTTGTACTTGGCGTACAGCTTGCGGATGCCGTCGACATAGCGCGCGGTGTTGGACAGGTTCTGCTCGACCTCGACCTTGTACGGGCCGATCAGCTTCGGGTTGTCCAGCTTCGCCTGGAACAGCGCCTGCGCCTCCTTCGTCACCGGCGTGCAGCCGGGAGTCATGCCGACGTAGCACTGCAGGCGCTTGAGCGCGGACGGACGGCGGGCGGCGGCGACCTGATCCTGCAGCAGGGTGAACTCGCCCTGGAACACCGTCTGGCCGACGTCGATATACGGCAGCAGATACTGCTCGTTGATCTTGCTGTCCTCGATATTGCGATCGGCCGCCTTGATCATGATCTGCAGATCCTGGCGCACATCCGGATCGTTTTCCGCCGCCAGTTTTTTCTGCAAGCTGTCGCGCGCCGCCGTCATCGCGGCACGCGAGCGCTGCTCGATCCCCGGCTTCAGGTCGATGGACTTGTCGTCGTAACCTGGCAAGCCGAACTGCGAGGCGAACTCAGGATTGAACTCGGCCAGCACCTTCAGCACCGACTGGGCGTCGGCGTTGCTCTTGGCCACCCACGCCGGCGTAGCCATGGGAGCGGCAGCGGACGGAGTGGCGGGCGCAGCCTGGGCGGCGACAGCGCCGCCGAGTGCCAACGCGATACCTGCGATCAGTGGTTTGAACATGGATGCATCTCCCCGGAAGATGCCCGAGCGTAGACCGTGCGCCGCGGCACCGGATATGCCGAAGGTCATGCCGCGCGATCGAATCCGGTTCCACCCACCTCAAGGTTTCTTCGCGACGTCCGCATCCAGTTGCCCGATCGTTGCCGATGACGGCGGCTCGCTTGCCTGCAGCCGCGTGGCCACGGCGGCGGCTTCGCGCAGCACCCGCAACATGTTTCCACCGGCCAGCTTGCCAAGTTCCTCGTCGGTCCAGCCGCGTCGTGCCAGCTCCACGAGCAGGGCCGGATACTTGTCGACGCCTTCCAAGCCTTGCGGCGTGTCGGGAATGCCGTCGAAATCCGAACCGATCCCGACGCAGTCGATCCCTGCCACCTTGCGCACGTGCTCGATGTGATCAGCGACCATCGCCAGCGTGACGATAGGCTGGGGATGCTTGCGGTCCCACTCGGCCAGCGCCGCCTTCGCCCGCTCGGGCTGACCAATGTAGAGGCCGGCGTACGGTGGTGCGTTGTAGCGGGTCTGCTCGGCGGCACGATCCGCTTCCCAGCGCGCGCGCGCGGGCGACACATAGGACGGCGCAAACGTCACCATGACAATGCCGTGGTTGTGCGCCACCATCTTCAGCACATCGTCCGGCACGTCACGCGGATGATCGTCCAGCGCGCGCGCGCCGGAGTGCGAAAACATCACCGGCGCGACCGAGGCAGTCAGGGCAGCGCGCATCGTATCCGGCGACACGTGACTGAGATCGACCAGCATGCCGAGGCGGTTCATCTCATGCACCACCGCGCGCCCGAACGGCGTCAGCCCATGATGCTTCGGCGCATCCGTGGCCGAATCGGCCCAGTCGTTGTCCAGCGTATGGGTCAGCGTCATGTAGCGCGCGCCAACTGCATACATCTGGCGCAGCACCGGCAGCGAGTCGTCGATCTGATGACCACCCTCGATACCGATCAGCGATGCCACGCGGCCAGCCTTGAACGCCCGCATGATGTCGTCCGCCGAATACGCCATCTGCAGATCCTTCGGATAGCGCGCCACCATGGTGTGCACGATATCGATCTGCTCGAGCGTCATCTTCACCGCCGCCGGACCGGTGATCGTCGGCGGAGTCCACACCGACCAGAACTGCGCACCGAGATGACCCTTGCGCAGACGCGGGATATCCGTCATAAGCGGCGACGGCATTTCACCGTCTACCGGCTTCAGCGGAAGATTCGCGGTACTGACGCCAAGGTCCACGCCAGCCGCATTGCCGAAACGCTCGCGGATTTCCCACGCCAGATCGTTGTGGCCGTCGATCAACGGCGTGGTGGCGAGCACGCGATCGACGCGTGCAACCAGCGCAGCATCGTCTGGTCGGGCTGCCATCGCCGGCGACGCGCACAGCGTGGCCAAGATTGCGGCCAGACCGACCATGGCCTGGGTCGAGCGTTTGCTGCTTGTCATGCCTTTCTCCCCTTTGCTAAGTCTCAAGTCTTGAGTCAACAGTGCCACATGCTTGATTCAAGATTGGAGCCCTTGCGAAAAGGGACACACAGCGGACATACTGACCGCATATATTCCCAATTAAAGGAAGCCCCATGGAAGACGTCCGCCACCTACTGGCTAGCTTGCGGGGCCGCTACACGCAGAAGGAACTTGCTTCATTGCTCGGCGTCGACGCGCGCACTGTGCGTCGCTGGCAACTCGGCGAAACCGAGCCGCCTCCGTATCTTGCCGATGCGATCCGCCAGCGCCTGTTGCCGCTGGAGCCGCCAACCAAGCGAGGCGAAGCCGAGTTCACCTTCATCGACCTGTTCGCCGGCATAGGCGGCATCCGTCTGGGTTTCGAGGCCTACGGCGGTCGTTGCGTATTCACCAGCGAATGGAACCCGTACGCGCAGAAAACCTATCAGGCGAATTTCCCTGACGCGATGCACGCGTTCGCCGGCGACATCACTCAAGTAGATGAAAACGACATCCCGGATCACGACGTGTTGCTGGCCGGCTTTCCATGCCAGCCCTTCAGCATCGCCGGCGTATCGAAGAAGAATTCGCTCGGTCGCAAGCATGGCTTCGCCGACGAGACTCAAGGCACGCTGTTCTTCGACGTGGCTCGCATTATCAAGGCCAAGCAACCCAAGGCCTTCCTACTCGAGAACGTCAAGAACCTTGTCAGTCATGACAAGGGCAATACCTTTCGCGTCATCAAGAAAGTGCTGGAAAAGGACCTCGGCTACACCCTTCATTGCAAGGTCATCGATGGTCAGCATTTCGTGCCGCAGCATCGCGAACGCATCCTGATCGTGGGCTTTCGCGACCCCACCGACTTTGCGTGGGAAGACCTGCAATTGCCGAAGGACGGTCCGCGCCTCCGCAGCATCCTGCATCCGCAAGACGGCAGCGAACTGCCCGAATCGCACTTCACCATCGGCGCCAAGGCGAAGATCGATCCACGCTACACGCTCACCCCGAACCTCTGGACCTATCTGCAGAACTACGCCGCCAAGCATCGCGCCGCTGGCAACGGATTCGGCTTCGGCCGTGTCGATGGCGATAGCGTGACGCGCACCTTGTCCGCGCGTTACTACAAAGACGGCTCGGAAATTCTGGTGTCGCAAGGGCCCCGCAAGCGTCCGCGCCGGCTGACGCCGCGTGAGTGTGCGCGACTGATGGGGTTGCCGGATAGTTTCAAGATTCCGGTGAGTGATACGCAGGCTTACAAGCAGTTCGGAAACAGCGTTGTCATGCCGGTCATGCGCGAAGTGGCAAGAATCATGGTGCCGCGCGTCGTGGAATTGATCCGGCAAGAGGAAGAAGGTATCCATCAACAGCCGTTACTCACGGCCTACGCTTGAACAAGGAGAGTCCCGTGAACGCATCACGCATTCCTGATTTCGCCAACAAGAGCCACAAAGGCATGTCGATCTGGTTCGCCGAAATGTCGCTGCGCGGACTGTTGTTCCATCCCGAAGATGCACCAAACGACATCTTCACGATCGCGACGAACGAACGGACATTCACGCCTGCAGAGTGCGCCAAACTCGATGGAATCATGGCCGACATGTTCGCGCTGTTCGGCGACGACGTTTGCGAAGCCGCTTGCCCGATCTTCATGAAGTGCATGGGAATGCAACAGGCTGCCTGATGACGGATATCGTTGATCGTGCCACGCGAAGCCGGATGATGTCCGGTATTCGCGGGCGCGATACGAAACCGGAAATCATCGTCAGAAAGTACCTTCACGCGGCGGGTTTGCGCTTCCGCGTCGCCCCCAAAAATCTTCCTGGCAAACCGGACATCGTGCTGTCGAAGTACCGCACGGTCGTGCTCGTGCATGGATGCTTCTGGCATCGGCACAAAGACTGCCGCTACGCTGCAATTCCAGCAACCAGAGCTGGCTTCTGGCAAAAGAAGTTTGAAGCGAATGTCGAACGTGACGAACGAACGAACGAGCAACTCGCAGACCTCGGCTGGCGCGTAATCGTCATTTGGGAGTGCGAATTGACTACGGGGAAGCTGCAATCATTGGTTACTGACATTCGTTTCAACATCCAACACCCTAGCGGGACCTGACCCAATCGCCCTAAAGAAAGGGCTGGAGATAAGCACGCATGCGGCAGCAATCATGGGCGGATATACAGAAGTGGGTTGGGAAGAGCTCCACCGTCTTCATCAAGAAGTTGGCGCGCAACGACTGCGCTTGGGCCGATGGTGCCGAAAATGGCCACCAGAACGGGGTCTATATTCCCCGTGAAATCAGAGAGTCTGATTTCTTTCCATCGCTTCTGAATACCAACAGCGACAAGCCGCACATATTTGATGCCCGGTTCTGGACAGTCTGGCCCGCGACCGGCGAGACACAACACTCAACCCTCAAGCACTACTCAAACAAGGGCACCGAGATGCATTTCACCCGCGTTCCGCGCGGTGAATTCACTGATCTGACGCCAGCTTCGTGGCTGATTGGCGGATATCTTGAACATGACGTGGGCGAGGCAAGCCACTGGTTCATGGTCATTGACTCTGCATCAGAGGAAGCGGAACTCCTTGAGTCCATGTTTGCATTGGACTCGGACTTTCACTTCGCGCTATTCGACCCTACCAACCTCCCGGGCGCGAAGCAGGACGACACCGAGCAGTTGATTGAGGATCTGGCAAAAGCACTACGTGAGGGCAGTCTGGATCAGTTCATCATGGACGCATCGCGAATGCCTGCATCCGAAGACTTCGCTCTACAAGCTCAAGCTGCCTGGCTTGAGGAAAACAATCTTGACAAGATGGACCCTTGGAATATCCCAAACCCGGGAGACGCTGTCATGCGCATCAGCCGGGACATCGAATACGCATTGTACAAACGGTCTGAGGTGAGATTCCGAGCCGCCCAGGTACTCAGAACAGTGTCCATGGATGCCAATCTCGTGTCTGCCATCGTCCGCGGCTTCCCCGAACTGGACGCCACATTCCTCAGCGCCGCCCAGACCAGGAAAAGTCGGGCTGGTCGCTCTTTCGAGCATCATGTGGGACGCGTTTTCAGAGACGGTCGAATCCGCCACGAAGAACAGGTCATCCTTGGAAGCCGAAGACCCGACTTCGTTCTCCCAGACGTGTCTACCCTCAGGTCGAAGTCCCGGGGTTTCAATGACGCCGCGATCGTTTCGTTGAAGACAACTCTGCGTGAGCGTTGGAAACAGCTCTCCCTTGAACGATTCAACGGAGATGTCTTTCTTACCACAGTAGATGACCGCGTGACCGCAGATGCAATCTCGGACATGGCTGACAACGGGATCTGCCTTGTAGTGCCCGAGTCGTTGAAAAAGTCGAAGGAAACTTGCTACGCAACCAAAGCCAACGTCATAACTTTTCGCGTCTTTTTCGATGAAGAGATCTCAAGAAAAAGGCCGTTCCTTCGGCTCTGAACGTTGCATGCCCCTACCTAGGCAGACGGCAACCACTTGGAGAATTCTCGGGGGAGAAGCCCCAGAAATTCATCGACGGGACAATCGTTGAGGTCATACGTGAGCTGAAGTTGACGGACGACTGCCGTGAGCCTGCGGGGAGTTCCTCCCAGCTTGCCGCTGGTACCACGCTTTGGCTTTTGCGCATCAACATCGAAGTACATCCGGTAGGCCGCCGCGATGATGTTCTCACTACCAAAAAGGTCGGGATACGCTCCGAGCTGCTCCCCCACCTCTGTACGAGTGCCGCCCGCGGCAGCTATAAGCAGAACCTTGGCCACTTCTCCGTGTTTGTAGACGGCGAGCCAAGGTGTCCTCACCAAGTGCCGGTAGTAGCGCTGGAAGCTGAATCGCTTATCGAGAACATAGACCGCTTCCTCGAGAATTTTCCGCGCCCCGGATGTATTGGATTTGGCTATCACATCGAAGAAGAAGAGCGCGAACCAAGACCATAAAGCGTGGTTGCGGGATATCTCTCTGGGCTCGCAGTCTGCAAACACCGTATTGAGGTACACACCGAAGTCGTAGGCGTTCTCGAACTGCTGCAGCTCCACCTCTAGCGAAGGTGTAAATGGCTCGGAGAACTTTCCATCTTCAAGGATTTCCCTGGGTGGCTCCAGTTTAGGAGCTGTCTTTACTGCAGCGATGTATTCCTTGAACCGTTGCAACCCTGCATCATTGAGAATCCGTACCGTAGTCATGCTTCCTCCCCCGACAACTCCGCCATGGCCGTCGCAAACTTGTGTTTGGTAGCGAAATTCTTCGCCATGTCATCCGCAAGCTCATCGACGTCAGTCACTTCATCCGCAGAT
The DNA here is from genome assembly GCF_002001175.1 of Rhodanobacter sp. C03. Classification (GTDB taxonomy): domain Bacteria; phylum Pseudomonadota; class Gammaproteobacteria; order Xanthomonadales; family Rhodanobacteraceae; genus Rhodanobacter. The sequence continues at coordinate 49,866 of NZ_MUNT01000002.1, forward strand.
ACAGCTCGACCAAGTTGCTCCTCCAGCCATAACTTCCAGTCAGTAAACCATTCAGCATCTTCAGGGACACCAGAGTCTTCATCCCAGATCCGCCGAGCTATCTGGCGGACAACTTCTGGGTAAATCATTCCCATCAGGACGGAGTCGGATTTGAGTCGTTCCATGATGCCAGGAACGCGACTGTTGACCGCCAATTCGGGACCGGCGTCTGGATCAAAGACCAACCGCCAGACCTCTTCACCCAAGTCGCAACTGCGCAATGGGAGCAGAGATTTTCTATGCTTGCCATCGTTCTCGCCCTCAGGCCTGATGCCGTTGGCGGAAGCAAGGAGACGACCGACGTGCTGGGTCTCGTCGACCACCCTAACCCTGAACAGAACGGGTGCACCCTCATCAATGTCGGTGAGTGAACAGTCATCCGGTGGCGTCACCGCAGACGCGGTTCCGAAGTCAAAGCGCATGGACGAAGCACCGATGTAAGCCTCCACGTAAACTCGCGCCTGCGGATCGAGTTTCAAGTCAACCGGAATCTTCACCTCTGCCGTGAAAGACTGTGGATGCCCACCTTTTGCCTCTTGCACGTGAATACGCACATCCGTGCGCAGCAGCTTCTTCCGCCCTGTGTAGTTGAACCGGCGGCTCATGACGTTTTCTCCGCATCGATAATGAGGTCACGGTTGGCGTCGAAGCCCGTCACGTTGACCACAAAGCGAGTCTTCCTGACCTCAACCAGCAGGGTGTTTGCGGAAGCCGCACTCACTTCCGCTCCAAGAGATTCAATCTCGACGCCTTTCTTCGCGAAGTCGAAGTCAGCTGCGGTGTGCTTCTTGAATGGGTTACCACGCAAAACGTCATAGGCAGCACGGACACGAATCGTGATAGGGAGGTCATCTTCAGAAATCTTCCCATCCTGCAACTTGAACCCGCCAGGGAGATCGCTCAACCGATAGCTTCGAGGCCTGGGCTCAATAGGTGGCACTTTCGGTGGACGAGCCTCGGTACCCTTGGGTGCCGCCTGTTTGGAGCCATCCTCTGTGGGCAAAGAAAAAACGCTTACCAGTGCATCCTTGTCTAGCGTCTCCACCGCACTGACCAACACGTTGTGAAGCTTTTTCAAGAGCTGGCGAATGTCCTTCAGACGATCCCCGGCACTACGCCATTTACCAGTTACTTTTTCTGCGGACGCAGACCACCCTGTATGTGCGGGATTCTCGGCATCCCCCAAAAACTCGGATACAGCCCTGTCATCGGCGATCAACGCACCGAAAACCTTGCGCGCCCGAAAATACTTGTGCTCCGCGTTCAGCACGATAGCGTGCCTGACATACAGCGGCTGGTGATCAGACGGCGCGCGCTTGAGAAACGCATCGATGAAGGAAGGGAACTCCTCACCGTTTTTGCGCTTCATGAGAACTGGCGCTCTGACCATCACCATGGCGCCTTCATTGAATTGCCGGCGTAATGATTCGAGCCTATCCACGAGAACAGCCTCCATATCCTTCCTGTGCCAATCTGCGGGCAGAACAAGCGAAGGCCGAAAACCCGGATCCCGAGTGGATTTCATTTCCTGAATGAATGCAGCGAGATGACCGCCGGAGAAGTGTTCGGCATCGAGCTTCTCGGCAAGTTCCGCAAATGAAGATTCGTTGATGAGGACGTCACCAACCTGAACCTCAAGCCGGCCAAAGAGAATCGGAAAGAAGTAGTTCCGCAAAACACCTTGGCATATTCGGTCGAGCGTGATGTTGTCCCGCAAAGCTGGAACCACGATCGAAAGGCCAGGCTCATCCGTCCTCTTCAGGGCGAAGAGCTCCTTGAACGCAAGGATCGTCTGGGGAGTGCGTTCCGGCAACTGGAACTCTTCATCTCCCCTCACCGCATAAAACGCATGTGAGTCGAGCCTTGTCCCATCGGGCAGCGTGTGATGGGTGAGGACTGCCTGCCCCATCAATAGCGGCTCACCATCATCGCTTCGAACGGTCAGCCCGAGAAACACGCGGGCTCGAGATGAACTCGAAAAAACCAACTTCCCCAAGCCCCACCGGCCTAGCGCCTGACCACCCTTGTGCGAGCGCCCCATTCTTCGCCAAAAGTCACAAAAGGGTGCTTGATCCCAACCGTCCCAGCACCCTGTCAATCCGGTTGTACCAAAGTCTTCCACGGTGAGAACCGACATCTCCTCAGATGTGTCGAGCATCGATAGACCGGTTGCGGAAAGATGAGGGTTGAGCTGCTCCACCTTGAGAAAGTTTAAGACATCGCTCAGCCCACTCCCGCTGAACTGCATGACGCGGAAGCAGACCCGAACCCTTTCGCACTGGTTCCTGTCATTCGCGTCGAGCGAGTTCTGAATGGATTCACGCACCAAGGCATCGACCAATTCGACATCATCGTTATCGAACTGATCCCGCTGCGTCGGCGGGCGCTCCATCTCATTGGCTGGCAACTGACGAAAAAGTAATTCCATTTTGGCAGTCCCCCTGACCGCAATTCCGATCCTGAATCGTGCACGACACCTTGCCATGAGGCAACACATCTAAGACATGGCCCGATACAGATAGGGGTTGCCACGATTTGATTTGACTGACTCCGTAGGGTGGTCAATCTGCAAGCGGACACCCGACGTGCGGGCCAGGATGGGCCGCCGCTCTACGTTCCGGCGAACAAAGCCTGGATTCGGCCGTAAGGCATAGCACCCGTGGCCAGCGACTCGGAACGCCCACTATCGAGAAAATTCCGCGCCAATGTTTCCGCCTTGCCCCAGAGCATCTGCGAAATACCGGAGCCTGCGCTGAAGCGCCGCACGCCGAGCTGACCCAGCTCGTCGACCGGCATCAGGCCCGGCCATGCCATCACGTTGAGCGGCAGGCCTGCCCCCGCCACGATGGCCTGGATTTCCGCCGGTTCGTGCAGGCCGGGAACGAACAAGCCGTCGGCACCGGCCGCGCGATAGATCGCGCCGCGTGACAGCACTTCATCGACCCGCCGCGAGGCATCGACCAGGTTGGCCAAGTACACGTCGGTGCGTGCATTCACGAAGATGTCCGAACCCGCCTTTGCGGCGGTGTTCTTGATCGCTTCGATTTTCGCGGCGAGTACGGCTGGCGCGCCAGCGCCGTCCTCGATATTGATGCCGGCGATGCCGACATCGAGCAGTCGCCGGATCGTCTCGCCTACCGTCGCGGCATCATCGGCGTAGCCGTTTTCCATGTCGACCGACAACGGCACGGTGAGGACGCGCGCGATGCCGGCCGCGGCATGGATCGCGGCGTCCACCGGCAGCTTTCCCCCATCCGCGTAGCCAAGCGCCCAGGCCAAACCTGCGCTGGTGGTGGCGATGGCCGCGGCGCCCAGGCTTTCGAACAACCTGGCACTGCCGGCGTCCCAGGCATTGGGTAACCGCAGCGGCTGCGGGCCACCATGCAACTGACGGAAGATGGCTGCGTTCGCTGACATGTCGACCTCCGATGTATCGCCGATGCGGATCGTGCATTCTGCTCGAAGTTTTATCCCGGCAACAGCAACAGGCAGCAGGTGCACCGAGTGCGGGAAGGATGGGCCGCCGCTTTACCCGCGGCCCCTGTGCAGCGGTGAGCTGGTGTCGGGTATGAATGCCCGGCAAGCGCCAAGCGGGATGTCGTTTTCTCTTGGTCACTTCTCTTTGACTCCGGGCATCCTGCCCTACGCCTTTCGGGCCAGCTTCGCTGTTCGTGCACACTCCCGCGCACACGTGGACAAGCAAAAGAAAAGTGACTCGCGCTCCACAGGAGCACGAAAGCTCTGCTTGTTTCTACTCGCTTCGTCAGGTGAGTTCGTGGCGAGCACCCGCCCCTCATCCCGACCCTCTCCCCAAAGGGGAGAGGAGACAAAAAGCCCGCCGGTTGGCGCCGATGGTTAGATTCTGAAAAGGTCCCATTCGACCCAAAGCAGACATGCTGGCCGAGACCCGCTACAAACTCTCCCTGAGCATTGTCGATTTCCGATCATCAGCTTCGTCATCAATGCATCCCCACTCAAAAGGATTTCCCATGAAATACCTCGGCCTGGCCTACTTCACCCCCGAAAAATTCACCGCGATGGCGCCAGACGACGTCAAGGCATTGGTGAGCCAGTGCCCGGCATTGGACGAGAAGATGCGCGCTACCGGCAAGGTTTTGGTCTCCGCGTCGCTTGGCGATCTGGACAGCTGGAGGACGCTTCGCCCGCGCAGCGGCAAGACGCACATCAGCGATGGGCCTTACACCGAATCGAAAGAAGTGGTGGGCGGCCTGTTCATCATCGAGGCGGACAGCCATGACGAGGCGCTGCGCATCGCATCCATGCATCCGGCCGCCACGCTGGGCGAAGAAGGCGGATGGGCCGTCGAGCTTATCCCCATGGATTTCTACCTCGCCCGATGAGGGCCTGGACGCCCGCCTCAAGATTGCTTTGAGGCCCTTTCCCCACAAACACCTTCACGGCTTAGTGAGTCATCGTGGCGATGTCCGCTTCCGGCGGCGGATGCAACCGGCGGATGCAACACATTGCCGATAATGTTCGGCGGCTGATCCGCCGAACTATTTCGGCGTGAGGCGGAACAGGCCGCCGGGCTCGGCGTCTTCCACCATCCAGAGCGAACCGTCCGGCGCCTCTTCGATATCGCGGATGCGTTTGCCGATGCTCCAGCGCTGGGCCACGGTGGCGCCGCCGTTTCCGTCAAACGTGACGCGAATAATTGCCTCGCTGGCCAGGCCGCTGATCAAGGCGCTGCCATTCCATTGCGAGAAGATGTGGCCCTTGTAGAACATCAGATTGCCCGGCGCGATCACCGGCACCCAATAGATCACGGGCTTGGCGAGATCGGGCCGCGTATCAGGACTGGGAATGGGCACGCCGTTGTAGTTGACGCCATAGGAGACCAGCGGCCAGCCGTAGTTCTTGCCACGCTTGATCAGGTTCAGTTCGTCGCCGCCGCGCGGGCCATGCTCGAGTTCCCACAGTCGACCATCGGGAGCGAAGGCGAGGCCATAAGGTGTGCGGTGGCCGGTGGTCCAGGTTTCGGCCGGCGTCAGGTTGGGCCCGGGGAACGTATAGGTGCTGACCACCGGCGCAGTCTTGGCTTTCTCGGTATCGGTTGGCGGATCGATCAACGAAATGGTGTGGGAACCGACCTTGCCTGCCCACGGATTGCCCGGCGCGGGTTTCCCGTCCAACGTCAGCCGCAGGATCTTGCCTACCGGTTGGTTGGGATCCTGCGCTGGAGTGAAGCGCTGGCGGTCGCCCACCGTGAGGAAGAGGTACTTGCCATCCGGCGAGAAGGCGATTTGAGCGCCTGCCTGGCCGCCCTTGCCCGTGGGCATCTGGCGCCATAGCACCTGGAATCCGTTCAGCCGGGGCTGCTTGCCGTCCAGCACGAGCCGGCCCCGACCCATCGCCAGGCCGCCGCCGTAGTCACCCGGCGCGACATAGGTGAGATACACATTGTGGTCGGTGGCGTAATGGGGCGAGAGGAATACGCCCAGCATGCCGTCCTGGCCTTCAACATAGCTGGCCGGGACACCCTTGAGTTCAGTCTTCTCGCCTTGCTGGGTGACCAGATCGACACGGCCGACCTTCTCGGTCACCAGCATGCGGCCATCGGGCAGGAATGCGATACGCCAGGGCAGATCGAAGCTCGCCACCTTCGTGATGGTGAAGGGAAGGTTTGGATCGGCTTTCTGTTCGCCCGCATTGGTCTGCGCATGGGCGGCGCTTGTCAGCAGAACCATGAGGACGCCTGCGGTTACCAGCTTCATCATTTGCATATGTTTCCTTGCGTCCCGGTGACCCGCTACATCCTAGTGCTCTGAATGCCGTCTCGGTGTGACGGTTCCCTTCGACCCGGGCCGCACGGACGCCTTGCAAGACCAGACCGATGTGGACTCCTTCTCTGCGCTCGAACCCATCGCAGATGGCTTCCGCAATTACGTAAGGGCAAGTACTGCTTATCAGCAGAGGCGCTACTGATCGACAAGGCGCAGCGGTGACTCTTCGCTGGGGCGACAGATAGGTGAGATTCCCGCGAGCACCCACCCCTCACCTCAGCCCTCTCCCCATAGGAGAGGGGGAAAACCGCCGAATGACGCGCGGTGATGTGTCGCCAAAAAAAAGGCCGCCAAGCTGGCGGCCTTCTCATCTCGGCAACGAGAGTTGCCAATCACCCCAACAACACCCGATTCATCCGCTGCACAAACGCCGACGGATCCGGCAACTGCGCGCCCGCCGCAATCTCCGCCTGCTCCAGTAACAGCGTCGCCAGATCCTTCGCCTTCGCCTCGTCCGTTTCCGCTTCGACGCGCTTCAGCAGCGCATGCTGCGGATTGATCTCCAGTGTCGGCTTGGATTCCGGCATGTCTTGACCAGCTTCGCGCAACAGACGCGCCAGATGCGGGGCCATTTCGTAATCGCTGAGGGCGAGGCACGATGGTGAATCGGTGAGGCGCGCGGAGACTTTCACATCGCCAACGCGATCGCCGAGCAGCTCCTTGAGCTTCTTCAGCAACGGCTCGGCTTCCTTGGTGGCTTCTTCCTGCTTCGCCTTGTCCGCCTCGTCCAGTGGCACGTCGCCCTTGGCGGCGCTCTTGAGTTTCTTGCCTTCGTATTCGCTCAGGGAACCGATCATCCATTCGTCGATGCGGTCGAACATCAGCAGCACTTCGATGCCCTTGGCCTTGAACGCTTCCAGCTGCGGGCTGCCGAAGGCGGCGGCGTAGCTGTCGGCAGTGATGTACCAAATGGCTTCCTGACCTGCGGCCATGCGGCCGATGTAATCGTCCAGCGAAACGTTCTGCTGCGTGCCTTCGCCCTTGGTGCTGGCGAAGCGCAGCAGCTTGGCGATGCGTTCGCGGTTGTTGGCGTCTTCGCTGATGCCTTCCTTGAGCGTGTTGCCGAAGGCCTTGTAGAAGGTGGCGAATTTCTCCGGCTCGTCCTTGGCCAGTTTCTCGATCAGGTCGAGCACACGCTTGACGCAGGCGGACTTGATGCGCTCGAGCTGGCGGTTTTGCTGCAGGATCTCGCGGCTGACGTTGAGCGGCAGGTCGTCGGCATCGACCACGCCGCGCACGAAGCGCAGGTAGTTCGGCAGCAGCTCTTCGGCCGCGTCCATGATGAAGACGCGCTTGATGTACAGCTTCAGTCCCTTGCGCTCGTCGCGGCCGCCCATCATCAGGTCGAACGGTGGCTGCGAGGGGATGTACAGCAAGGTGGTGAAGCTCTGGCTGCCCTCGACGCGGTTGTGCGTCCACGCCAGCGCGTCGTTGAAATCGTGGCCGAGCGACTTGTAGAAGCTCTGGTAGTCCTCGTCGCTGATCTCCGACTTCGGTTTGGTCCACAGTGCCGAGGCGGCGTTGATGGTTTCGAATTCGTCGGTCGGCTTGCCGTCCTTCTCCACCGGCATGCGGATCGGGAAGGCGACGTGGTCGGAGTACTTGGTGATCAGCGAACGCAACTGCCAGCGCTTGAGGAACTCGTCCTCGTCGGCCTTCAGGTGCAGGATGACGGACGTGCCGCGCCCGGCCTGCTCGACCTGCTCCAGCGAATACTCACCCTTGCCGTCGCTCTCCCACTTCACGCCCTCGCTCGCCGGTGCATCGGCGCGGCGGGTGATTACGGTGACCTTGTCGGCCACCACGAAGGCCGAATAGAAGCCCACGCCGAACTGGCCGATCAGCCTCGCATCGGCCTTCTGTTCGCCCGACATCGCCTCGAGGAAGCGCTTGGTGCCGGAGCTGGCGATGGTGCCGATGTTCGCCACCACCTCGTCGCGGTCCATGCCGACGCCGTTGTCGCGGATGGTGACGGTGCGCGCGTCCGGATCCCAGCTCACGTCGATATGCAGCTCGCTGTCGCCGGCCATCAGCTCGGGCTTGGCGATCGCCTCGAAGCGCAGCTTGTCGCAGGCGTCGGAGGCGTTGGAGATCAGCTCGCGCAGGAAGATCTCCTTGTGCGAGTACAGCGAATGCGTGACCAGGTGCAGCACCTGGGCGACTTCGGCTTCGAATTTGCGGGTTTCGGCGGGTGCGGTCATGCGAGGATGTTCCGTTGATGCGTGGATGTTGAATTCTTTTGATCGTCATTCCGGCCTACGCCGGAATGACGGATCTGAAAGTTTACGGCTTGGCCGTGCCTAACTGGCGTTCTGCAGTGCAGCGATGCGCTCGTCCAGCGGCGGATGGCTCATGAACAGTTTCTTGAAGCCGTCAGCCAGCGGGCCGGAGATGCCGAAGGCGGCGATGGTGTTGGGCAAGGTGCTTTCGCCGTGGTTGGCCTGCAGCCGCTGCAGCGCGGAGATCATCGCGCCGCGACCGGCGAACTTGGCGCCCGCGGCATCGGCGCGGAATTCGCGCCAGCGCGAGAACGCGGCCACGATCATCGAGGCGAACAGGCCGAACACCACCTGCAGCACCATCACCACCACGAAGTAGCCGATGCCACCGCCACCACGGTTGTCGTCACGACCGCCGGACATCCAGCTGTCGACCAGCCGGCCGACGATGCGCGCGGCCAGGATCACCAGCGTGTTGAGCACGCCCTGAATCAGGGTCAGCGTAACCATGTCGCCGTTCGCCACATGGCCGATCTCGTGACCGAGCACGGCGGTGATCTGCTCACGATCCATCTGTTGCAGCAGGCCGGAACTGACCGCGACCAGCGCATGGTTCTTGGTCATGCCGGTGGCGAACGCGTTCATTTCCGGCGCGTCGTAGATCGCCACCTCGGGCATGCCGATGCCGGCGTTCTGGGCGTGGCGACGCACGGTGTCGACCAGCCAGCGCTCGGTTTCGTTCTGCGGCTGGGTGATCACCCGCGCGCCGGTCGACCACTTGGCGATCATCTTGGACATCGCCAGCGAGATGAAGGCGCCGCCCATGCCGAACACGGCGGCGTAGGCCAGCAGGCCGCCCATGCCGCCATAGCCGCGGGCCGCGGCCATCTGGTCGATGCCGAACAGGTGGCAGACGATGCTCAGCAGGAGCAGAACGGCGAGGTTGGTACCGATGAACAATGCGATGCGACGCATGGCTGTCTCTCTTTCTATCTATGGCAGTCATGAAGGGGATGCACGCCGATGTCGACACCGACGCGTGAATGAAAATTCGGGGCGCACAGGCACCGTTTCAAGGGTCGGCATCGTCTGTCGAGCACGCTGCGTACCCTAAAATGGCCGTATGACCTATCGCGGCCGCTTCGCCCCCTCGCCCACCGGGCATCTGCATTTCGGCTCGCTGGTGGCTGCCGTGGGCAGCTGGCTGTGCGCCCGGCATGCCGGCGGGCAGTGGTTGCTGCGGATGGAGAACATCGACCCGCCGCGCGAAGTCGCCGGCTCGGCGGCCAGCATTCTGGCGGCGCTGCCGGCATTCGGGCTGGTCGCCGACGCGCCACCGTTATTCCAGTCGCAGCGTATCGACGCCTACGACGCGGCGTTCGAGCAGCTACGCGCGACCGATCAGGTGTTTCCCTGCTGGTGCAGCCGCAGCGACCTGGCCGACGCGAACGGGATGCATCGCGACGGCGCCTGCATCGCGCCGCCCGAACCGGATCGGCCACCGGCGTGGCGACTACGCATACCGGATATCGACGTGGTGTTCGACGATGCGCTGCAAGGTCCGCAACAGCAGAACCTGCGCGAGAGCGCGGGCGATTTCGTGATCAAGCGGGTCGAGGGCTACTACTCCTACCAGCTGGCCTGCGTGGTCGATGATGCGTTCCAGGGCATCACCGAGGTGGTGCGCGGCAGCGACCTGCTCGATTCCACCGCGCGGCAGATCTGGCTGCAGCGCTGCCTGGGCCTGCCGACACCAGACTATCGCCACTTGCCGCTGGTGCTGGATGCCGGCGGCCGCAAGCTGTCGAAGTCCGAACAGGCTTTCCCGGTCGACCCTACCAATCCGCTGCCGGCACTGCGGCGAGCACTGGCCTTCCTGCGACTGCCGCCGACGGACGCGAGCGATGCAGGCGATTTACTGGCGCAGGCATGGGTGGCTTTCGATCCGGCCGCTTTGCCGCACTGCAGCGGTCACTCTGTCGCCTGAAACGCTATAACTGCGCATGCGCGCCGGCTTCGTGACCATGGCTGCAACCTTGGCCTGGCATGCTCCGACGCGACAGCCTTCGGCTTTACCTTCACAGGAGATCAGGGACATGACACAGCGCACGGCATTGGTCACGGGCGGCACCGGCGGCATCGGCAGCGCGATCATCCGCTACCTCGCCAGCCAGGGGCATCGGGTCGCCACCAATTACCGCGATCAGGCCAAGGCCGAGGCGTGGCATGACGCGATGGCGAAGGACGGCATCGAGGTTTGCATGGTGCAGGGCGACGTCACCGACCCGACCGCCTGCGACGTGATGATCCGCGCCATCGAGGAAAAATGCGGCCCGATCGACATCCTGGTCAACAACGCCGGCATCACCCGCGACAGCACCTTCCACAAGATGAACTACCAGCAGTGGACGGACGTGATCAGCACCAACTTGAACGCCTGCTTCAACGTCACCCGCCCGGTGATCGACGGCATGCGCGCGCGCAAGTGGGGCCGCATCGTGCAGATCAGCTCGATCAACGGCCAGAAGGGCCAGTACGGCCAGGCCAACTACGCCGCGGCGAAGGCTGGCATGCACGGCTTCACCATCTCGCTGGCGCAGGAGAACGCAAAGTTCGGCATCACCGTCAACACCGTCTCGCCCGGCTATGTCGGCACCGACATGGTGATGGCAGTACCCGAGGAAGTGCGCGAGAAGATCGTGGCGCAGATCCCGGTGGGGCGGCTTGGCCGCCCCGATGAAATCGCGCATGCGGTGGCGTTCTTCGCCGGCGATCAGGCCAGCTGGATCACCGGGGCGAACCTGGCGATCAATGGCGGGCATTACATGGGTTGGTAAGCGCATGCCCTGTAGGAGCGGCTTCAGCCGCGATGCTCTTGGCCTGTCTTTCGGTAGCACGGGAAAAGCATCGCGACTGAAGTCGCTCCTACAACGCTCCTGCCGGAGGAGCTGGCTCGAACCGCTGGGTTCGCCGCTTCATTTCCCCAACAATTTCTCCAGCACCTTGCCCACCGCTGCGAATGCGAACGCACCGGTGACATGGGTGGCGGCGCCAAGCCCTCCACCGCAGGCCAGATTCAACACATCGCCACCCGGCGGACGATTGCCGCACACCGTGCCGTCCGGCTGCGGGTACTGCACGTTCTGCAGCGAGTACACCGCCGACACGCCGAAGTAGCGATCCGGGTTGCGCGGAAAATTGAAGTCGGTGCGGAGCTTCTTGCGGATCAGGCTGAACATCGCGTCGTGCTCGGTGCGCGACAGATCGCGCACGCGGATCTGGGTGGAATCGGTACGCCCGCCGGCCGAGCCCACACTGACGATCGGCAACTTGCGCCGGCGACACCAGGCGATCGTCTCCAGCTTCACGCGGAACGCGTCGCAGGCATCGAGCACCACGTCGTAGCCGCGATCGAGCAACTCGTCCAGCGTCGATGGCGTGAGGAAACGTTCGATCGGATCGAGCTGGATTGCCGGATTGATCGCCTGCGCTCGCGCTGCAATCACACCGACCTTGGACTTGCCGAACTCGCCATCCAGCGCATGCAGCTGGCGGTTGGTATTGGACACGCAGACTTCATCGGCGTCGATCAAAGTGAGCCGGCCCACGCCGCTGCGCGCCAGTGCCTCGGCCGCCCACGAACCGACGCCGCCTATACCGATCACGCACACATGCGTCTGCGCCAGCGTGGCCACGCTGCCGATGCCGTACAGGCGTTCGACTCCGGCAAAGCGTTCAAGCGGGAAATCCGGCGCACTCATGCCGGCATGCCGCCGTTGGTGTATCTGGGGGTTTCTGCGAATACCACGGGGTAATCCTGCTGCGATGTAACCGTCATTATCGCGCCTGCGTGGATGCAACGCATCGGCACGGGTTATTCTTGCCGCCTTCCTTGGCAGCTGTGGAACCGAATCGATGCGCGTCGCTCTGTTGATCCTGCTGGGCCTGGTGATTGGCGTGATCGGTACGGTCAACGTCATGAGCACGCTGAGTGCACGCAACCCAATGCCGAAGGCGGTGATGCACACCATGGGTTATCACATGGGCGAACTGGGGCATGCGCTGAAGGCGAAGCAGTGCGAAGCGGCCAGCATCCAGCATCACCTGCAGCGCCTGCAGTCCACCGCCACCGACATCGTGCCGGTATTCGGCGTGACCGAAAAGGACTTTACCGACGACGCCAGCCAGTTGCAGGATCACCTGCAGCAGGCGTTGCAGTCCGCGCCTGCGGATTGCGCGGCACTCGCCGCGGCGATCAAGCCGATCAACGACACCTGCAAGAGCTGTCACCAGAAATACCGCTGAGGCATCCCGCGCTCAGAAGCTGACTTTCCCGCGCAGCATCTGCCCGTACATCACCCAGTCGCCGAGCAGGCTGTACAGCGGGTGCTTGAACGTGGCCGGGCGGTTCTTCTCGTAGCCGTAATGGCCGATCCAGGCACAGCCGTAACCGAACACAGGCATCAGCCATAGCCAGCTCAGCTGGCCGGTGTACAACGCCACCAGCAACACGACGATCACCAGACTGCTGCCGATGAAATGCAGACGACGACAGCTTCGGTTGCTGTGTTCGCTCAGATAGAACGGGTAGAACTCGGCGAAGCTGCTGAAGCTGGACATGTGCGCGTGGGCTCCGTGGTTGATTGACCCGATTATTCCGGCAGCGGAATGAACTCGTCCTCGTCGCCCACCACCTTCCCCCAACGCTGCGCCTGCCAGTCGCGCTTGGCCTGCTCGATGCGCTCCTTGGTGCTGGCGACGAAGTTCCACCACAGGTGCCGCTCGCCATCCAGCGGTGCACCGCCGAACAGCAGCAGCCTGCTCGCCTCGTCCGCGCGCAGCGACGGTGCCGAAGCTCCGGTCTGCACGGCCATCTGGGTGGCGCCAAGCTCCAGCTCGCCCCAGCGCACCGCACCGTCGACGACGAAAACACCGCGCTCGACATGCTCCTGCGGCAACGCCAGCTCGGTGCCAGCGGCCAACTGCACCTCGAGCAGGAACATCGGCGCGAACACCTTGACTGGCGACTCCTGTCCGTACGCGCTGCCGGCAATCAGCACCGCCTGCATGCCGGGCTGACGGATTGTCGGCAAGGTGGCGCGCTCATGGTGGTGAAATTCCGGTGCGACCTCGGCGTCGGCCTGCGGCAGCGCCACCCAGATCTGCACGCCATGCAGCGCCTGTCCGTCGCGACGTTCGTCCGGCGGCGTGCGCTCCGAATGCACGATGCCGCGCCCGGCGGTCATCCAGTTCACTTCACCGGGACGAATGTCGGCCACGCTGCCGATGCTGTCGCGGTGACGGATCGCGCCGTCGAACAGCCAGCTCACCGTGGCCAGCCCGATATGTGGATGCGGCCGCACGTCCAGACCACTGCCGGGCGCAAACGTCGCCGGCCCCATGTGGTCGAAGAACACCAGGGGACCGACATGGCGCGCCTGCAGCACGGGCAGCATCCGCCGCACGGTGAAGCCATCGCCGAGATCGTGCAGGCGGCCTTCGATCAGGGTCGGGTTTGCTTCCATCATGTTCTCCGTCGCTTACCAGGCGCGCCGATACTGGATCGGCGCTTCGATTTTTGCATCGAGTTGTTGTGCCGCCCGGCGCGGGAAATACGGATCGCGCAGGCTTTCGCGCGCCATCAATACCACGTCGGCTTCGCCGTTGGCGACGATCTCCGCGGCCTGTTCGACCTCGGTGATCAGGCCCACCGCGCCGGTGGCGATGCCGGCTTCGCGGCGGATACGCGCGGCAAACGGCACCTGGTAACCGGGCGCCAGCGGAATCGTCACATGCGGCAGCAGGCCGCCGCTGGAGACGTCGATCAGATCGACGCCGAGCGGCTTCACCTGCTGCGCCAGCTGCACGCTCTGCTCGATATCCCAACCGCCTTCCTCAGCCCAGTCGGTGGCGGAGATACGCAGCCACAGCGGCAACTCGGCCGGCCACACCTCGCGCACCGCGGTGATCACTTCGCGCACGAGGCGGCTGCGATTCTCGAAACTGCCGCCGTAGCTGTCACTGCGCTGGTTGCTCAGCGGCGACAGGAACTGGTGCAGCAGGTAGCCGTGCGCCGCATGCAGCTCGATCAACTGGAAGCCAGCCACCAAAGCCCGCTGCGCGGCTGCGCGAAAATCCGCGACCACAGCACGAATACCTGCTTCGTCCAGCGCCTGCGGCACGTTCCAGCCTTTATCGAACGGCAACGCCGACGGCGCCACGGTCAACCAGCCCTGTCCGGGCGGCACCGGGCCATGCCCTTCCCACGGACGCAACGTGCTGGCCTTGCGTCCGGCGTGCGCCAACTGAATGCCGGCGATCGCACCCTCTGCCTTGATGAAGCGGACGATCGGCTGCCACGCATCCTGCTGGGCTTGGTTCCACAGGCCGGTGTCCTGCGGCGAGATGCGTCCCTGCGCCGAAATCGCGGTGGCCTCGGCGATCACCACCGCGGCACCGCCGACGGCACGGCTGCCCAGGTGCACCATATGCCAGTCATTCGGCACGCCGTCGATGGCCGAGTACTGGCACATCGGCGATATCACCAGACGGTTGCGCAGGCTGAGGCTGCGCTGGGCGAACGGCTCGAACAGGTTCATGGGGTATTTCCGCGTGGAGTCAGCCCATCGATATGCAGGCAGCCTTGCAGCGGATCAAGCGGCCGGATGAGTACGCGCGCTCGGCACTGCTTCCTGTGTCGCGATCCAGCCGGCGATGCGGGCGGCGATTGGCTGCGGAGTCTTCATCCAGCCGAAATGATCGGCCGGCCTGTCGTCGAGGTCGTGTGACGTGATGACCTCCACGCGGCGGCTGGCCCGCGGCATCTTGTCGAACAGCCAATCCAGCGACGCCTGCGGTCCCAGCCAGTCGTCGTGCAGGCGCAATGCCAATGTCGGCAACGACAATGCGGCCAATGCCTGCTCGAAATCCTGCGCCATCCCGGCGGCTGCATAGCGACCGGTGCGACCGCTGCGGGCCCAGTCGGCAATCACCCCGCGCGCCTCATTGCCGGCGAAACCGATCCGACGTCCGGGCAGATAACCCACCAAGGCGGCCAGCCATGGCGCAAGGACATAAGCCATACCGATCAGGCCGCCAAAGCGGAAGCGACGCCAGTACGGTGAACCACTGGCCACCAGCACCAAGCCGGCATGTTCAGACGGGTGCAGGCTGGCATACAGCGAACCCAGCTGGCCGCCCAGACTGTGCCCACCCAGCCAGCAGGCTGCCTGCGGCCAGCGCGTACGCACAACGGCCAGCGCTGCCGGCAGGTCATGCGCCAACAACTCGCGATAACCCCAATCGTCCCGATGCCCTGCGCGTCGATTGCTGGAACCGATGCCGCGCCATTCGTGCACAACCACCGCCACGCCGTGCGCGGCCAGCGCCTCGGCCAGCGGCAGGTAATGCCTGGCGGGAATGCCCATCGCCGGCAGCCAGTAAAGCAGCTGGCGCCATGCGCCGACCGGCTGGACACACAACAATTCGAAGCGTGCGCCGTCGTCGACCGCAACCGGGATGATGGCCTGCGCGATCGATGCGGCAGTTGCTGCCGGCAGCGGACAGGGGGCCTGATTGGAAAAGGAAATGGACATGTCGGCAGGCTAGCGAATGGTCATGCCCATCACAAAAGAGGCCGGCTTGCGCCGGCCTCTTCCGGATGCCACCGCCGCCATCAAGCTGCGGTGACGTCTTCGGCCTGCAGGCCCTTCTGGCCGTCGACGACCTTGAAGCTCACTTTCTGCCCTTCCTGCAGACTCTTGAATCCCGTGCCGGTGATGGCGCGGAAATGCACAAACACGTCAGGGCCATTTTCGCGGCTGATAAAGCCGAAACCCTTGGCGTCGTTGAACCACTTGACTGTACCTACTTCACGATCCGACATGACTCACTCCGATCCATTACCAGGCGCTTGGACAAACCGACCCCAACGGGTCGACGACTTACTGGGCATGCGAAGGGTCGGCTGTAACGATAGGGATTCAGGAAACCCCATACCGGACACGCACATCACCGAGCAGACACAGTGCCCCAAGCATAACGGATTTTCAGCAAACAAGTGATTTGTCAAGCAGATTGTCATGGCCATTATCCGGGCAAGAAAAAACCGGGCAGCGGCGCCCGGTTTTCCTTGTATCTGAAACGGTTATCAGGCCGCGGACACTTCGTCGGCCTGCAGCCCCTTCTGGCCTTGCACCACCGTGAAGGAGACCTGCTGACCTTCCTGCAGGCTCTTGAAACCCGAACCTGTAATTGCCCGGAAATGCACGAAAACGTCGGGGCCATTGTCACGGGCAATGAAACCGAAGCCCTTGGCGTCGTTGAACCACTTGACGGTACCGATCTGACGATCAGACATGTTAATCACTCCACTGGGTTTATAGACTCAACCTGCACCATGCGGCAGGCCGACTTACTGGTATGCAAGGAAACAATCCTGGGGTGAACGATGAGGCAGATCGCGGATCAGCTGCATCGGGTCACAAACTCTGCTGACCCCGGCAAACACAGTCGGCAAAGCATAGCGGCAGAACCGGGGGGATGCGATATTGCAGACGGCTGCATGGAATGAAATCGGTTTCATTGATTTTGTCCGCCGGATGACAAATTCAGATTTTGTTTACCTCGAACGCGGTCTAGTGTGAGTCCGTCCGATACCGCCGAATCGTTTTGCCCTTTCCAGCTGGATCACCCACCGAGGAGCACCGAGCATGCCCACCCTGCCCCGACTGACCCTGTCCGGCATCATCGCCGGCCTGCTGCTGGCTGGCTGTGCCCACCAACCGGCGGCCCGAACCACACCGAAAGTTGCGACAACGTCCACAACAGCAACCACCTCGACTCCGGCAACTGCCGGTAGCAGTAGTGCCGTACGCAGTCCGCGCCACAGTACGACTCCGGCGACCCCCAAAGGCCATGTGACCGTCGAGAACGTCAACCTGCCCGCCCAAACCGGCATTCCGGCCTGTGACGATTATCTGTCCAGCTATATGGCCTGCCACCGCGCGGCAGGCATCTACACGGCGGATCAATTGCCGAAGCGCTACGAAGCCATGCGCACCAGCCTGCTGCTCGATTCGGAAAACCCGGATATCCGTCCGCAGCTGGCCGCCCGCTGCAATTCGCTGGCTGTCGTGCTGCGCGAGGCCTTGAATGGCAAGTCGTGCGCAGTGAACCCGGCGCCGGCCGGCAGTACGCCGTAACAGCTGCCCAGACCTATGCTCCGGCCCGCCAAGCCGCCCGCAATGCCTTCGCCACGCTCACCGGCTCGGTGCGACCCAACCTGATATCCGGCGTGCCATGCCAGCGCGCGGTGTGGGCGATGGCTGCGGAAACCGCCTGTATCAGCGCCGGTTCGGGCGTCACGCCGGACTCCAGGAACAGCACCTTGACCTCGAACACGCCCTCGCCGCGATGCGCCTTGGCATCCAGCCGGCCGATCAGCCGGCCGCGATGCAGGATCGGCAGCACGAAGTAGCCGTAGCGACGTTTCGCCGCCGGTGTGTAGCACTCGATGGTGTACTCGAAATCGAACATTGCCCGTGCCCGTGCCCGATCCCACACCAGCGGATCGAACGGCGACAGCAGTGTGGTGTGGGTGGCACGCAGGCGCCCCTGCAACGCCCGGCCCAGCACCTCGGCATGATCGCGATGTACGTAGCCCGGTACAGGCCAACCTTGCACCGGCACGCTCAGCAAATCGCCACGGACCAGCAGCGGCGCCAGTTCCCGCTCGGTCACGGCCGGCTTGAGCCGGTAGTAGTCGGCGATCCAGGCAGACTGGGTCACGCCCAGAGCGCGCACGCTGTCGAGGATGAAGCGTTGCCGCAGATCCATCGCGGAGGGCGGCGCGGTGTCTGCATCGAACGGAGGATCGAGTCGGGCCAGCACGTTCGCGGCCAGGTCGTACACGCGCTGGAAGTTCTCGCGCCGCGCCACCATCAGCTCGCCCAGCGCAAACCAGGCTTCCAGCCAGCGCTTCTCCGGTTTCCACTCCCACCAGCCTGTTTTCGCGGTGTCGCCCTTGCGTTCGAAATCCGCCGCGCGGACCGGGCCGGTATTGCGAATGCCATCCAGCAATGCGTCCATCTCGACGCGTTGCTCGCCATGCATGCGCTGTGCATGCCGATGCGCCCAGTGATTCCCACGCTGACCCAGCCAGCCACGGTGCAGGCCGACATCGGCCGCAGCGACGAAGCACGCCTCGTGCGCCCAGCATTCGACCAGCTGCCCTTGCGCCAGCGCCTCGTCCAGCCACGCCATCGGATAGTCGCCCAGCCGGGCATGCAGCACCAGATAGGGGCTGCGTGCAACCACGTGGATGGTGTCGATCTGCAGCAGGCGCATGCGTTCGATCGTCGCCACTACGTCGCTGCGACGTGGCCGACGGTGCAACGGCTGCAACAGTCCTTGCGCCGACAACTGCAGCAGGCGCGCCTGCCCCAGGCTCAACATGCGGCGATTACCTGAAGCTGCGTGCAACGACACGGCAGCTTCACGGCATCTTGATCAGGATATTGAGCCGGCATTTACAAAGTCCCTGCTAGCGTGACCTCAAGTCCGGCAACCGACAGCTCGAATTTCTGCGCTGTATCGATGGCGGATGTCCTCAGCAACTTTCTCGCAAGTATTCTGGCATGGAGTATCGAAGATGAAATCTCACAAGCCGCTTTTGTCCACCCTCGCCGTCGCGGCGTTCCTGTTTGCAGGCACGCTGATGGCCCAGGATGCACC
>NZ_MUNT01000012.1 GCF_002001175.1 Rhodanobacter sp. C03
ATTCGAGGTAAATCGGCACGGCGGTGCCGGCGACCTGCCTCCACAGACACCTTTTCCCCGTAGCAGGTCCGGTGCTTTCTCATGGCCGTCTGGACGGCCGTTTCTAACTTAATTGATCAGAGCATCCTTAGTTTCCATATGAGTTTCGCATCAATAGGTAAAATCAAAAAAGACAAAGAATCAAGCCAAACGGAATTGCCAAAAAGAAAATCCAGCGCGCTGTGTAGATCAAATATTTCAGTTTCGTACTATATTCCTCTTCAGGAATAGTAAAATCCATCAACATTTGACTTATCTTTATAGACGACAAAATATCCGCCTCGAAGCCATCGCCTTTATCAAAATTAAAATAAGACGGATCTTCCTTATTAAGTCTATTCGCAACGTATTTAGAAAAATAATGCAGAGCCATCGCATACCCGGCCATGATTGCTATCGCCCAATTTATGCTCATTGATCCGACCCTTCAGCGTTGTTTGGGGCTACATTACGCTCAGTATCCTGCAAGTCGTCTTCTTCACCTACAGTAACGCTTCCAGTAACGCTTGTGCCATTAACTGTTTTAATTGTACCAAAATCACCGTAACCGAAGCCGAACTTCGGGTTAATTGTTAAATTACCATTTGTGTCCAAAGTACACTGAAGGCCGCCATGTAAGACATCTCCGGCACCGATTTCTGATTCCAACTTGACTGGTGAAGGATCACTATCTTCGCCGAGACTAATAGTAAAGAGCGGCTTTCTGGTTGAGATGTCAAAGCTTATATCTTCACCTTCGCCTATTACTGCCTGAACATTAGATTTTTCTAAATGAAGCAAATCTGCATTCGCAGAAAGTCCGACGCCTTCAGGCGCCTCATGAGCCGTCATTTCGAACAAGAATTTTTGATCTATTTGTTGATAAGTATGCACTACTGGCTGTACGACAAGAAGGTCTGTTAATTGATGGAACCAATCGAGCATATACGTGGGGCCTGGAAAATTGCCATCGGGATCTTGATTTAATATCGGATTATTATTTGCATACGCATATCTATTGAAGCTAAATAGCTGTGCATTTTTTGGCAAATGTGGGTCTACGCTCAGAAATCTTCCCACTAGCGGATCGTAGTAGCGCGCCTGCATATAAACCAATCCGGACTCTGGATCGTTCACATGCCCCGTATACCCCGGCCCGTTCGGCGCCGTGCCCAGCGCGATGCTGCCGTACGGCGCGTAGTCGAACGTCGCCGTGATAGTGCCGCTGGCATTGGCTTCTGCCAGCGGCGTGCCCTGCGGATCGGTATAGACATACGTCACCGTGCCCGCATGCCCCACGCCAGCCGCCATCAGCAGCAACACACCACCACCGAGGCCTAGCAGCTTTCCACGCAACTTGCTCATGAACGTGCTCATGGGTTGCCTCCAGAAACGGTCGTGCATTGCGTTGTGGTACACCCCGCACTGGCGCTGCCACTGTCCATACCCAGGGCAGCCCTCCACTTGGCCGCCGGGGCGGCGTCACCGTCACCCGGGAGGTTGATCGCGCCATTGCTGTTGCTCACCGGCGCACTGCAGCCCGCGATGCTGCAGGCGCTGACCGTGAAGCTGTATTTGCCAGGAGCCTGTCCTGGCATGTTGAAGCTGTTCGTCTGTGGGAAGTAGTAGTACTCACCCAACGAACCGTTGGTGCCGTAGACCGTCAACCCATAGGAGGTCGCCCACTGCATCGCTGTCCAGCTCAGGACGACCTGTCCACCGTTGGCGGTGGCCGTGAGGTTCGTTGGCGCCGCCGGCACCTGGGTCACCGAGACCGGTGCGGATACCGCCCACCCGCTGGCGCCATAGGCGTTACTGGCCGAGACCTGGAAGGTATACGTCCCTCCCGGAGCACTGGTCACACTGAACGAGGGTGTGGTGATGGCGCTGGCGATCGTGGTCCAGGCCCCACCGTTGAAGCTCTGCTGCACGGTGTAACTGGTGGCACTGACGGGCGCCGTCCAGCTCACGGTGAAGGGAGCAAAGGTCAAGCTCGTGGGTACCGTGACAGCGGGCAACGCTGGCGTCACCTCCAGCGTGGCCGAGGTCGTCCATGGACCACAGCTGCCGCCGCTACAGGCCTGCACCTGATAGACGTAGCTGCCGCCATTCCTGTTAGTAAACGCATAGCTGGTACCACTCACGTTCGTCGTGGTCCAGGCGCCTCCGTCGAAGCTTTCCTGCAAGGTATACGTGGTGGTCCCGGGCACGGCCCCCCAGCTCACTGTGTAGTTGCCGTTGCTCGGGTTATTGCTAAACGTGATCGCCCCCGGCGCATTCAATTGCGTATACGCGTTGCGGGCGATCAGCCGGGTGCCCAGGTAGATGAAATTGGTGGCTTGCCCGAGACCCGGCGCGAACTGATACATCAGCTGGCCGCCCTGATCGTAGAAGGAGGCCGTCGGCGAACCGCCGACCGGCGTCTTCAGGACACGTCGGCCCGACGCGTCATAGGCGTAGCTGTCGACGTTGGGAATCTGGATCAGCTGATCCTTCTGGTCGAACTGCAGGGTGTTGCCGTTCTTGGTGGTCTGGTTGCCGTCGTTGTCGTAACCAAACGTGTCGATCGTATTGGCACCGTTGGTGATGCTGCCCAGCTGCCAGAGCGGGTTGTAGTGGTAGGTCAGCGTCTGGCCACCGGTGACTCGGCTGCGCAGGTTGTTGAGTGCGTCGTAGGTGTAGCTCTCATTGATCGACAAACCTGCCGCCACCGCGCTGGTCAGTCGGTTCAGCCCGTCATAGCCGAACGACTTGCTGCGCAGGCCGGTCGGATCGGTCACCGTCTTGATGTTGGCGTCCGCGTCATAGACCATGCCCTCGCTGAGCTGCGTCGTCGTGCCGGCGGTATAGCTGAAGTTGCTCAGCAACTGGCGCTCGTTCTGCGATGCCGCGTATACGGTGCCATTGCCGTAGGTGAAGCCCGCCACCTGGCCGTTGGGCCAGTAGGTGATGCCGCTGGCATAGCTGCCGACCTCGGTGGGGCGACCCAGCGCATCGGGCCCATAGACGATAGCTTGATTGCCGCCGTTGCTGCCGCCGCCCGGGTAGGCCACAGCCGCGAGATGGCCGTTGGCGTCATGGCTGTAACCCAGGCTCACGGTGGACTGACCGACCACACTCAGGGTGTCGGTCATCGGCATGTTGCGGTAATTGTAGGTGCCGTTCCAGACCGTGAGTCCGGACGTCGCCTGCTTCAGATTGCCCACCGCGTCGTAGAGGTACGACGTGCTTTGCGTGCCTGCCGGCGGCACGATCGTGTGCACCCGGTTCGTCGGATAGTAGGTGTACTGGGTCATTGCCGTGGGGGCTATCTGACCGGCGGTGGCGCAGGCTCCCGTCAGGCTCAGGCCGGTGGCGCTCCAAGCCTTATTGTTGGCGCCGTCATAGCCCATGGCCTCGCTACCGCTCTCCGGCTCAGTTGTGAGGCATAGCCGGTGGTAGCTGTCGTAGTAAAGATTCTTGGTGACGCTGTCGTTCTCGCTGCCGTTGTAAAGACCCGACTGGTTGATCGACAAGGGGTTGCCGTAGACATCGCGATTGATGGCTTGGGTGACACCATTGGGCGCTTGCACCAAGATCGGCGCGCTGTACGACGGCTCATCGAACACCTGGTAATGCGTGGTGGTGACGTTGCTCTTGGGATCGGTCACCTGTTCACCGGCACCGGACAGGTAGATCGTGCTGCTGGTCAGCGCGCCCAGCTCGGAGTCCTGCTGCACCTGGGTCACGCGCTCCAGTGCATCGTATTGGTGATGCGTACCGGGATCGGCCAGGAGAGTGGACAGGCTGGCGGCACCGCTCACCGGATACGACGTGAACGTCGGCTGCCCCTTCCAGTCGTACGCGGTGCCGGTGCTGATGTCGGTACCGGGGATCGAGGTATCGCTGAGCACCGGGCGCAGCATCGCGTCGAAATAGGTCGTGGTGACCGCACTCCCTGTGGTGGTCGTGCGATCCCAGTGGCCAGCAGCAATCCCTCGCTCGGCGCTGGCGAAGTTGTACTGGAAGGTGGTCGAGTTCCAGGCCACCTCATCGCCCGTGGGATAGGTGATGCTCGCAATGCGGCCCACCGGGTCGTAGGTATAACCGGTGGTGTGGCCGTTCTGATCGGTAATCGAACTGATCTGGCCCAAGTCATCGACGACCAGCGACTCGCTGGTGGTATCCGGATAAACGATCGACTGCGGAATGCCGCGATAGTAGTTGCCCAGGGTGGTCGTGTTCGAGTCGCCGTCCTCGAAGCTGGCCAACTGACCTGCACTGTTCCATGTGTAGGTCATCAGGGTCTGGCCGAAACGGGCGCGCGTATGCAGCGTGTCGTTCGGGTAGTAGGTGTTGAGGCTTTCGATCTCGTTGTTGTTGGTGACGTTGGTCACCTGCACCGGCAGGCCCAGCACCCAGAGCAACGGGTCATAGAGGAAGGACGTTTTCTCCTCGATCGCCTGCTGTCCATTGATCGAGTTGGAGCGCTCCACATCGCGGGCTTGCCCATACTCGTTGATCGACAGCGCCTGCCAGGTGTAGGTATCGCCGTCCTGTAGCGTTTGCCGCTGATTTATCGGCGCGAATGTCTCTAATTGCGCCGCATTCATATTGGGTTGCAGGGATGACCCAAAGTGCGTGGGCCACGGCCCCCCAGTGGCTAAGGCGTAGCCATTGATCTCGCTGCGTAAAGGCGTGCCACTTGCTGCGCCCGAATAATAATCAGTACGCAGAAGCTCGCTTTCGGTAACATCAAAACGGTTACTGAAAGTGTACTGCGTCGTATTGTTTGAGGGATCGGTTACATTCGTCCAGACCGTTGAGACGCATCCAGAAGTGCATGCACTAGCCCAGCTTTGATTGGGTGCGGAATAGGCGTAAGTCCAAGTCTGCGTCGGCATGCCTGCACCTGAAAATTGCTTGCTAATAAGCGAATTCACCGGATACAAATTAGGAACAGCTAAAACATTTACGCCACCCCCGTACGGCTGATTACATTCATACGGAACGTTTGATCGCCCGTGGGCATTTGATTCTAATGTAAAAGTACCCACTAACCCTGAGGGGTGAAGAAACGTCTCTGTCGCTGTCGGCCAAGGTTGAGGAATAAGCGTTGCAATGCATCCCGCAGTACCATTGAGGGCATTAGTATTATATCCAATAATTGGATAAATCGTTTTTTCCGAAACGCTAAAGTTAAATGACCAAGAACTCCCATCCGGCAGTACAACACTCGATAAAGAGTAGTTTGTTGGGTTATAAACGTACGACCATGTTCGAGAGGGCCCACTTCCCGACTGAACCACCGCGCTGGTTATGTAGTCCGGATTTAAGGAGCTACCGTAATTAAGTGTAAGTTGACGACCATCACTGGCCGTAATTGTGGTTAAGTCACCTCTGCTGTTGTAACTGTATGTCAAACTGTTTCCAAAACGGTCTTCGACGCGCGACGTCATCATCATGTCCATGACGCGATACATCGGCATGTAGTCCTGCCCCCCGCCTAGCGAGCCGGCAGGTTTGGAGGAGACCAGCCAGTCCATCCAGTATTTCGTGCCATCCGGAGCAACCACCAAAAATCCCTCACCGACCGCACCGTTAGAAGTTTGTGGTAAACAAGCAATTTGCCAATTCGTCTTGGTAACGATGCTAAATGTATACGCGGAGCCATTCGGCTGCGTCATCTGGGGCGACAAGGTATTATTTGTGGAGTCGCGCAACAGCAAGTCCTGGCGATCCATACCTGGGATAGCCAGGGTGTATCCGTGCCACCACATGTTAGGGGTGTAACCTTGCGGAGGGCCACCACCCTCGCCTTCAAACGAATGAAAAATAGATGGGGCGGTTTGAAGATTGCTGCATCGGTTGGCGTCTTGCGAAAAAAACCAATGCGGCACTGTGCCTGCTGGCGAGTTCGGTTGGGTTGCATTTATATCGGCTGACAGCGTTTCTATGTGTGGAGTCTCGAGGTTCCAATCCCCAAGGTTTCCACCTTGACTTGCTATGTCGTTCTTACCAAGCGTGCGTATTAATTGCAGCCGTGGACCAGTGCCAGCTAGATCTATATCTGTTTCCTGGAAAGATAAATTGCCATCGGAAAGATTGACGCTCTCCCCGAACGGATTCTCACCCAAGGGGGTGATACTTTGGTTAACTCGCGTCAATGACCTATATTCGTCTTCCGGCGTGCCCCCGGATTGCGCGTGAGCCGTCACCGACACCCCAACCAACAACATTCCCAGCCACAGCAGATGGCAAAGCTTCTTCATGACATGTCCCGAGCGATGGTAGCGACGACGCGGCGACGCGCGTGGAGGCGTTGTTGCAGATTGGAAAGGCTTGCGATGAACTGACGCAGGCCACGCACGCGACGACAAGCGGGCTCAGCGACAGCTGCTCGTGGCGATGCGAAAAGAAGGAACGCCTTGCGGCATCCTTGCGCGTACTTGGTCATCCGTGTTGCCCCTGTACCGAACGTCGCGTTCGATCAGTAGAAACTAGCAAGCCGGACGAGGCTTCTCAACAAGCAGGTTTTTACGACTGCCTCAAAGACCCCCATGCGGACAAATCCAAAGAGTGAGGTTTAGCGCGATAATTGATCGATCAGCACGTCACGGATCATGGCGCGATCGGTGGCAGCAAAACCGAGCAAACGGCGGCGCGGGTAGCGCGCACGAGGACCATGCGCTGACACCCGATCCTCGCCGCCCTCCTGGTGCACACTGGCAATCTGCCCGGCTCGGCCGGTGATCTCGACGCTGGCGACATCCGCGGTGGTCTTGGCCTTGAGGTATTTGGCGGTTCGCAGTTTGGTGAACATGGCGTCGCGTTTGATGCGGCCCTTTTTACTGCGAATATGCTTACGTGCCATGCGCGGCACGAACGCGGCGCCCTCCGGGCCCATCTGCGCGGCGATGCGCTGCTGCTGGCTGCGGCGCAGTTCGCGGCTGATGGCCTGGGCGATGGTGCGGCGGCTGGTGGGTGCGAGCTTGAGCAGCAGGCCGCTGGCCCAGTTCTCTAGCAGGACGAGATCGTCGCTCACGCCGGCGGCACATCCCACTCGGTGAGCAGTTGATCGCGCAGGTAGATCGACCAGTGTGCGGCCACCAAGTGCGCCTCGGGCTGCGGCTCGTCGGCGATGGTGATGTCGAGCTTGCCGTTGCCCAAATCCCTGACGATGACCCGCTCGCTAAGTTGCAGCTTGATGCTGAGGTCGACCTTGTCGTGGTCGATGATGTCGGCCTCGAACTGGACGCCAGTCTGGCGCTTGTCGACGTTGTCGAGCAGCTCGAGCTGGTTGACGCGCAGCCAGATCAGGATGGCCAGCCACACCACCAGCGGATCGCCGGCGAAGTCGGTGACGATCAGGTTGAGCGTGTACGTGGTCTCGAAGCTGAGACCGGGCGCATAGGTACTTTGCAGGCTGCCGGCGTCGATGAATACCAGCAGGCGCTCCGGATCGCGGGCGAGATCCGGCAGCGCGGCAACAAGGGCGGCGCGCAGGCTGGCGGGTTTCTTCATCGCGCGGTACCGGGTGCGGTGTTGAGGCGCACCCAGTCTTGCAGCGCGATCAGCTCGGCGGCGGTGGCGTGGCAGGTGGTGTAGTTGTCGACGATGGTGCCGGTGGCGACAGAGAGTGCAATGCCGCTGGGCTGCGCATCAGCAGCTCCGGCGGGTCCGGGCAATACATTCGCTGCGGCTGCGTCGTGCACGCGGGCAAAGCCGAGAGGCAGAGTGCAGCGATGGTCATCAGCTTGCGTGACATAGACGGGGATCTCCTTCGTGATGGTGGCGCCGATGTCGTGCACGACCTGCACGCGATCGACGTACTGCACGACGACGTGGTCGCTGGCCTGTTCTTGCACGAGCTGGCCCTGCGCATCGCGGGCGGTCTGCTCGGCGGTGGTGGCGCGGGCCTCAGCGTCGACGAGCTGGTGATGGGTGAGCCACAGGTAGCCACCCAGCGCCGCCAGTAGCGCGGCGCCGAGCAGGATCTGACGCAGCACGTTCATGCGGCCTCCGTCGTCGTGCTGAGCGCTGCGCTGTAGCGTGCGTAGGCGCTGGCTAGCTTGGTGTCGTAGAGGTTGGCGGTGTAGGCCGGGCCGTTGTAGATTTTGGCGAACGTGGCCCACTTGCGCGCGCGCAAGGCCTTGAGCAGATCCGCGTCCAGCTGCACGAAGCTGACGAAGGCGGCCAGGTGCACTGCCTCACCCTTGGCGAACACGGCGGCCATGGCGACCGCATTGGTGTAACCGAGCGAGATAGCGTGGTAGCCCATGATCTGGAAGCGGCCCCAGCTGCAGGCGGCGTAGGCGGCCTCCTGGTGGATGGCCGCGGCCTGCGCGAGGCGTGCGTATTCGGCAGCGCCGCCGATGTAGCCACCGCGCTGTTGCGACAGGATCGACTCGGGCAGGTTGACGGTGGAGGGATCGATGCCGGCCGCCACCAGCTGCTCCCAGAACACGTGTCGCTCGAACAGGATTATCACGCGACCATCGGGCAGGAAACCACCGCTCGGGCTTTCGACCTCGATCACGGCATTGATGGCGGCCGCCTCGCAGTCGAGCGTGGTGGCAGCGGCGGCGATGTCAGCTTGCGTGAGTGCGAGCGGGTCGATCTCGAAACAGGGGTCAGAGTCGACTTTCTAAAAGTGCACTCTGACCTCTGTTTCTTGTCTAGAGAGTTCCTACTTAGAAATTAGCGCACGCGTTGGCCGTGGCCAATGCAATGGCTTTCGGGTTCATTTCAGGCTTGTCGTAAGTGGCCCGGATCGGCATCAACGCATGAGCCTGATCCATCACATCCGTGTATTTCTTCTTGCTGTCGGCTATCGCCTGGTCCATCGGGACACCTTTGTCCCTGCCCACCGCTACACCCGACATGTAGTTTGTCAGGTCGTCGCATTTCGCTTTCGACTCCGCGAAAGCAGGTGATACGGCAAGAAGAGCGAGGAGCACTAGGGTATAGCGGCGCATTGAAGTTCCTTTTCCGAAACAGGGGTCAGAGTCGACTTTCTAAAAGTGCACTCTGACCCCTGTTTCTGGTTTACGGAAATGCAGTCTGGCAACGTTCGACACCGCATCAAACTGGCAAAGCAACACCCAGAAAGAGAACAACACGATGATCAGCATTGGCCCGAAAGCTCAGGGCAAGAGCATCAAGCGCCTGGCATTGACGGGAAGTCTCTTACGGAACTGTTAGGCGGTATACCCAATACTATTGAGTGCGCCTTGGATTAAATCAGCTTGTTGGTGCATGCCAATTTTACGAAGCTCCTCAGCAAAGAGCGGCCATGGCGGGAAAATTGCTCTAAAAGGATTTGCATCAGGGCCGGTATACATGCCACCGCCGGGACCAGTGTAGAGGCCGCCTCTTGGACCGGAATATAAGCCGCCTCCCGGTCCCGTATATAGACCGCCAGCTGGACCTGTATAAGCGCCGCCTCCCGGTCCGGTGTACAAACCGCCTCCCGGCCCCGTATATGCGCCACCGCCCGGACCTGTATACATGCCACCACCTGGCCCCGTGTAAGCCCCACCGCCTGGACCTGTATACATGCCACCTCCAGGTCCTGTGTAAGCTCCCCCCGCAGGCCCTGTATACATATTACGAACCCACGTTGTCGGTTCACTCATGCGAATCTCTCCTTTTGATTTGATGCCTAACGCTGGAGTTAAGCAGCGTCGGAGACGTCCGCCTTGGACGACCTGTTAGCCATCACTGCTTCCGTTCCTACGAATGGGTGATGGTAGCGCCAGCAGTGCTGGGGTGGACTACCCCAGCTTGCAGGCTCGGCATTCAATAAATGAACCAGACCCTTTTCATGAATTTCAAGAAAACTCTTTAAATAACTGATCTTCGCAAGGAGAAAAATGACTAGGCCACGGCGCAAGAATTTTGCAAAGGATGCGATATTGAGCCGGCGCGTCCAAGTTAACTTTTTCAACCGTAACTTCGACTTTTTTACTACCTTCACCTTCTTTAAGCAAAGACATAAAATCTCTGGCAAAATACGCAGGCGTGTAGCCAATTAGTGAAATTGGATCATCCGTTCGAAGCATTAACGCAGCTCGATCTTGCATATTTTGCAAGTCGCAAATTAAAAACAACCGTTCGCCGGCCTTCAGCTCATCTGCACGCTCACGCGAAGCTGGAGTGGCATGCCTCAGACCGCGGACAAAAAAGAATGCCTCATACATTGATTCCTTTGTCGGTTCTGGGCATGGGATGAGCTCAAGATTGTCCGTCGCCCGCAATCCACCAGTTCTGGCAAGCTCATCTAACTGGTTGTCTTGAAATTTCGAGAGGCCAAGCCATTCAATATAATCTGCATATTCAGGCCTATTTTTCGGAAGCGCGCGATTAGCAAATAGAGGAAATAGATCTTTAGAAAAATAAGTTTGCGAAAAATCACTCATCCGACCAAACGGAAGAAAATTATTGAATTTATTTACACCCTTAGTATAGGCAAAACGATAACCATCTTCTTTGCGAGTGAGCTTTCCAACGGGCGCCCACTGCCGAGTCACCGGATCTTGATATGCGACAAATAGAGCTTTCATAGGTAAATTTCCGACAAGCGCTGTTTGTTCAATTCAAGCATGCGAAGAGCAAACTTTTTTGCTGTTGGTCCCATCCAGTCATCTTGGACCACATCAACGACTCGAGCCATCTCGTCAAAAGTTAAATTGTTCAGCTTCCCAAGCCAATAGTTCGCCGCATCTGGATCATGGCGTGCGCCTGCAACAAAAGCATCCAACGTAGACAATGGCTTCTCACTAGTACTTGTTGCGTAAAGCGCTGATGTGGCGCGCTCTACATAGCGATGAATTCCACGATTTTTGTCTCTGGTGACTAGCCGTTCCTCACGAACTTCGTCACGTTCATTTCGGCCCAAACTTGAAGCATGATCGAAAGTGGGTTGCAGGTAGATCTGCCCATCCGCCACAAGGAGCCCCCAGTTTTCATCATGTCGATCTTGGTTGCCGATCAACACATCAAGCATCAAATATCCAATGAAAACAGAAGCCGCGGAGCGGAATTGAGCCACAGTTACCCATCCTAACGGCAATTGTATGGGGCTGCCGCTAAGCAGAGCAAAAACTCGGCCGATAGTGTGGTGCTGACGACGGTACTTTGGGGCGGTGTCATAGCCTGAGACAGCGAAGCTCAATAGCTCGTTGCCGAAGACCAGACGCCCATCAGGGGGAACAAAGGAGGGTGTAACAACACCTCGACGCCCCTGCCATGAGGCCAAGTCGTAGCTGGCATGAGGAAGATCAAGACGAGTGCAGAGTTCATCCGCAACTTTTTCAGCCCAGTCTTCACCAATGCCCAGCCGAGACTGTTTAAATAGGCAAAGACGGCCATCATCAGTCTGAAACCAAAATTTGGGTTTGGTACCCAACTGCTCCATCTGTCGATCAACGTCAGGTGGCACTTCTACAACTTGGTACGTCAAGACGGGACCTCAGATCTGCCTGTGCGTCGATGCACTAGCTTGCCTTCTTCAACCGCACTTCGAATATCCACAATTCAAGCAAGTCTGACACCCATCCATCAGCACCAGCGCCTGCGTATTGCACTTCACGCACAGCGTGGCACCCGGCGGAAAGCCGGAATCGTTGATCTCGCCCTTGCCGCTGGCCGCCGCGCTTACCTCAGTGTTTTTTTTTGCCCCGGCCGCCTCGTACGCAGCGCGCTTGTCAGCAATCAACTGGCGCGTGGCAGCATCCATCTCCGGATCGTGGATCAGGCCGATGTTCTTCATGTGCTGCTCGATTACCGCGCCGATCTCGGCCACGATCGACGGCATGTAGACGCCGCCGGCCTTGAAGTAGCCGCCGCGCGGATCGAACACGGCCTTCAGCTCTTCCACGATGAAGGTGACGTCGCCGCCCTTGCGGAACACGGCGGACAGGATGCGGGTGAGCGCCACGATCCACTGGAAGTGGTCCATGTTCTTCGAGTTGATGAAGATCTCGAAGGGACGGCGCAGCTCATGCGGCGTACCCTGGTTGAGCACGATGTCGTTGATGGTGACGTACAGCGCGTGCTCGAACAGCGGTGACTTGACCTTGAAGGTGGAGCCGACCAGGGTTTCCGGACGCTCCACGCTTTCGTGCATCTGGATCACTTCGGCCTGGCGCAGTTCTTTCGGCGCGGCGGCGGTGACCGGGGTGGCGGCAACCTTGTCTTCGGGTTTGACCACGTTGTAGCCCGTGATCTTCTTGTCGATCTTGATTGCCATGGTTTCGCTTCTTCTTCTTGGGTATTGATGCTTGGGTGCTGATGCCGGAGTGGACGCGGCGTGCTGCGAAAAAGCACGCGGCCCGGCGCATGGCCGGGCCGCATGCGGTGTCACTTACTTCCGTTTTGCAGCGGCCTTCTTGCCGGCAGCCTTTTTCATCGCTGGCTTGGCCGACTTGACGCTCGCTTTCTTGCTGGCAGTGGACCTCTTTGCCGTCTTGGCGACGGCTTTCTTGCTTGCACCTTTCTTGGTGCTGGCGGACTTCTTCGCTGCCGCCTTCTTCGGTGCGGCCTTCTTGCTGGCCGGCTTTTTGCTGCTGACCTTCTTTGCGACCTTGGCGGCTTTCTTCTTCACCACCTTGGCGACTTTCTTCGCGACCTTCTTCACCGCTTTCTTGGCGGCGGAGGCTTTCTTGATGACTTTCTTGACCGCCTTCTTCACGGCTTTCTTGGCGGCGACCTTCTTGGCCGGTGCCTTCTTGGCCACTTTCTTGGCGGCGGTCTTCTTCACGGTTTTCTTGGCGGCAGCTTTCTTCGGTGCAGCCTTCTTGGCCGCGGCCTTTTTCGGCGCAGCTTTCTTGGCAGCGGCTTTCTTCGGTGCGGCCTTCTTGGCGGCAGCCTTCTTCGATGCAGCTTTCTTGGCCGCAGCCTTCTTTGGTGCAGCTTTCTTTGCTGCAGCCTTCTTCGGCGCCGCCTTCTTTACACCTTTCTTGGTGTTGGCCGGAGCTGCCTTCTTCGCAGCCGGCTTCTTCACCGCCGGTGCGGCAGCCGCGGGCGCGGCCGGCACGTCGGGCAGTACAGGCAGGACGACGGCAGGCGCGTCGACGACCGGTGCGGCGCTGCTGTTCACTTCAAATTCGTTGTCGATGGACATGCTGATGTTCCCCTCCGATGGACCGCTTGAGTTGTCGCACGCCGGTGGCGTGCGACGGTTCAGAACTTTAGTCTTGAGCCTTTATTCGAAATCGCAAACAAGACTCAGAACTTGCCGTAGTAGCCTTCCTTCAAGGCATCGAAGAGGTTGGCGGCGGAGTGCATTTCGCCGTCGTATTCCACCTGCTCATTGCCTTTCAGTTCGACAACGCTACCGTCTTCCAGCTCGAAGCGGTAGAGGGTGCTTTCAAGATCGGATTCCTTGACCAGCACGCCCTGGAATGCGGCGGGGTTGAAGCGGAACGTGGTGCATCCTTTCAGGCCCTGTTTGTAGGCGTAGAAATAGATGTCCTTGAAGTCTTCGTAGGGGTAATCGGTGGGCACGTTCGCGGTCTTGGAGATCGACGAGTCGATCCACTTCTGCGATGCGGCCTGGATGTCAACGTGCTCTTTCGGGCTGATGTCGTCGGCGGAGACGAAGTAGTCGGGCAGCTTGTTGTCCGCCTCGTCGGTGAACACCTTGGCATCGGCATTGATCAGCGCGCGGTAGGCGAGCAGCTCGAAGCTGAGCACCTCGACCTTTTCCTTCGACTTCTTGCCTTCGCGGATCACGTTGCGCGAATAGCTGTGCGCGAAGCTCGGCTCGATGCCGTTGCTGGCGTTGTTGGCCAGCGACAGCGAGATCGTGCCGGTCGGCGCGATCGAGCTGTGGTGGGTGAAGCGCGCGCCGGTTTCGGCCAGCTCGGCAACCAGGTTCGGCGCCACGCTGGCGATGCGCTGCATGTAGCGGCTGTACTTGGCGTGCAGCACGCGGCCGGGGATCGCGTCGCCGACCTTGTAGCCGTCGCTGACCATTTCCGGGCGCTTGCGCAGCATGTCGCCGGTGACGGTGAAGTCGCGCAGCAGGATCGGCGCGGCGCCCTTCTCCCTGGCCAGATCCAGCGCCATTTCCCAGCCGGCGACGGCCATCTCGCGCGAGACTTCCTCGGTGAACGCGACCGCTTCGGCGCTGCCGTAGCGATGCTTGAGCATGGTCACGGTGGAGCCGAGGCCGAGGAAGCCCATGCCGTGGCGGCGCTTGGACATGATCTCGTTGCGCTGCTGCTCCAGCGGCAGGCCGTTGATCTCGACCACGTTGTCGAGCATGCGGGTGAACACCTTCACCACCTCGCGGTACTCGTCCCAGTCGAAGCGCGCCTTCGGGCCGAACGGATCGCGCACGAAGGTGGTCAGGTTGATCGAGCCGAGCAGGCACGAACCGTACGGCGGCAAGGGTTGCTCTCCGCAAGGATTGGTAGCGCGGATGTGCTCGCACCACCAGTTGTTGTTCATCTCGTTGACCTTGTCGATCAGGATGAAACCGGGCTCGGCGTAGTCGTACGTCGAGACCATGATCATGTCCCACAGGTGCCGCGCACGGATGTGGCTGTAGATCTTGCAGGCGACCAGGCCGTCTTCGCGATCGACGTAGTTCTCGTGGGTCGGCCATTCGCGCCAGACCACCTTGGTCGGATCGTCGACGTCGATCTCGTTCTTTTCCTTGACGTGCACCGGGAACACCAGCGGCCAGTCCTGGTCGTGCTCGACCGCATCCATGAAGCCGTCGGTGATCAGCAGGCTGAGGTTGAACTGGCGCAGGCGACCATCCTCGCGCTTGGCGCGGATGAATTCCTTGGCGTCCGGATGGCTGATGTCGAACGTGCCCATCTGCGCGCCGCGGCGACCGCCGGCGGACGACACGGTGAAACACATCTTGTCGTAGATATCCATGAACGATAGCGGGCCGCTGGTATACGCACCGGCGCCCGAGACATACGCGCCGCGCGGACGCAGCGTGGAGAATTCGTAGCCGATGCCGCAGCCGGCCTTCAGGGTCAGGCCGGCCTCGTGCACCTTCTCCAGGATGTCGTCCATCGAATCGCGGATGGTGCCGGAGACGGTGCAGTTGATCGTGGAGGTGGCCGGCTTGTGTGCCAGCGCGCCGGCGTTGGAGGTGATGCGGCCGGCGGGAATTGCACCGCGGCGCAATGCCCACAGGAAACGCTCGTACCAGTGACCGCGCAACTCGTTGCTGATTTCGACATCGGAAAGGGCGCGCGCCACACGCTGGTAGGTCTCGTCGATGCTGCCATCGACCGGCTCGCCGGACTTCGCCTTCAGGCGGTATTTCTTGTCCCAGATATCGTGGGACGCGGGTTGCAGCGGAATGTCCACGACGGCATCACGACCTGTGGCTGAATTTGTGGCTGGCGCACGCACTGTGCTCATCGGCTTCCTGACCTCCCGGGTATGGCCTCGCGGCCCCCGTTGTTTTTATTTGATATGACGGTGTCATCCACGTCGCGCTACAGCTGCCGGCAAGCCGTGGAAGATTGCTCTCCGGCCCATGCGCCACCTGCTTTCGACGACAACGACTCCCCCTCAAGAGTACGCTATTCAGCACCAGCACTTGTCCTGTCGCCAGCGCCTGAACACAAGATGTTGTGGTTGTGCCCGGTGAGGCAAATTAACCCTGCAGGCGCTGGATGTAAAGTGCCGGCAACCACCAAACCGATCGAAACCTGCCGAAGTACCCGGTATCTCCGGCACGGAACCGTGATGCCTTGATCCGGTCGAATCAGGGCATCTCATCGCCTTATGAAGGAGGACTCCATGTCGCTGCGCCATTCCCGCCCCATGTCATGGCTGACCGGTCTGCTGGCCGCCACCGTGATCGGCTTCGTGCCGGGTACCAGTCCGGCCGCCACCCTGCCGACGGCAGTCGATGGCCAGCCGATGCCATCGCTGGCGCCGATGCTCGAACACGTGACGCCGGCAGTGGTGAACATCTCGACCAAGACGCGGGTGGCGGTCAGCAATCCGTATTTCAGCGACCCGGTACTGCGCCAGCTGTTCGGCCTGCCCGACACGCCGCAGGAGCGTACCGAACAGAGTCTGGGTTCGGGCGTGATCGTGGATGCGGCCCGGGGTTACGTGCTGACCAACAATCACGTGGTCGGCGGAGCGGACGACATCACGGTGACCTTGCAGGACGGACGCGACTTCAAGGCCAAGCTGATCGGCACCGATCCGGACACCGACGTGGCGGTGGTGCAGATTCCCGCGCAGAACCTGCAGGCGCTGCCGCTGGCCGATCCGTCGAAACTGCGCGTGGGCGATTACGTGGTGGCGGTGGGCGACCCGTTCGGACTCGGCCAGACGGTGACTGCCGGCATCGTGTCCGCGCTGGGCCGTTCCGGCCTGGGCAGCTCGAGTGCCGGGGGCATGGGCTACCAGAACTTCATCCAGACCGACGCCTCGATCAACCCCGGCAACTCCGGCGGCGCGCTGGTGAACCTGCGTGGCGAACTGGTTGGCATCAACACGATGATCCTGTCGCCCTCCGGCGGCAACGTCGGCATCGGTTTCGCGATACCCAACACGATCACCAGCGAAGTGATGGCGCAGCTGGTGGCACACGGCAAGGTGCAGCGCGGCAGCCTCGGCGTGCAGACACAGGCGATCACGCCACGGATTGCCCAGTTGCTGAAGCTGCAGGACAGCAACGGCGTGGTAGTGACTGGCGTCAGTGCCGGCTCCGCCGCCGCGCAGGCCGGGCTGCAGCCCGGCGACGTGCTGACCACACTCAACGGCAAGCCGCTGCGCAGCGTGCAGGAACTGCGCAATGCCGAAGGCCTGCTGCCGCTGGGCAGCACGGTGCAGCTCGGCGTGCTGCGCGACGGCCACAGTCGCCCCATCAATGCCACCCTGAGTCCGGTCAAACTGGCCAGCGTCGAAGGCAGCCAGCTCGATGCGCGCCTGAGCGGCGTGCGTTTCAGCGAGCTCAGCGACGACCAGCGCGCGCAAGGCCTGTACGGCGTGGCGATCAACGCGGTGCAGCCGGGCAGCCGGGCCGCACGCGCCGGCCTGAGTGCCGGCGACCTGCTGATCGGCATTGGCAACCAGCGCATCACCGGCCTGAACATGCTGCGTGGGCTGGCCAAGGTGCACCTGCGCCAGCTGGTGCTGGTGATCGCCGATGCGGACGGCAGCCATTACGTGCTGATCGAGTGAACTGCTGGCGGTCGGCGAGTGAAAAAGGGGTATGGATCGCCCGGCGGCCGTGTTCCGGCGCACAACTTGGCGTCATGCCTGGCGCAAATACATGAAAGTGCTTGATGTTTTGTATTCAGGCCGATGAAATACCCTGTCCGTCTCACCGCATGGGCGCCGGCAAGGCGCCATACTCGCTGTTTCACCATACTCAAATCACGCCGGGGTTCTCCACCACCATGTCTGTACGTCTTGCCCGCCTGCTGTCCATTGCCCTGATCGGGGTCTGCTTCGTCACTGCCCCTGCGTTCGCCAAAACCACGCATGCGCGCACCACGCGTACCAAGGCCAGCGCGCCCGCGAAAGGCCCCACCCTGATCTGGCGCGGCGATGTTGCCACCGCCACCGGCGTGGTCAACGAAGTGGCGCTCGCATGGCAGAAGAGCGGCAAGGGCAATATCGAGCTGCAGCCGTTCAACACGGCCTCGGGCATCGACGCGGTGGCCATCGGTACCGCCGATCTTGCCGGCAGTGCCCGCGCCAGCGATGGCAGCGCGCAGAACACCAACCTCACGTTCACCCCGGTGGCTTGGGACGCGCTGGTAATCATCACGAACGCCTCCAACCCGGTCAGCAATCTCTCGCTGAAGCAGGTGCACGACATCTACTACGGCAAGATCACCAACTGGAGCCAGGTCGGCGGCAGCAACGCGCCGATCGATGTCTACGCGGTGGCCAGCCCCGGCGACGGTGTGGAATACAGTCTGCGCGACCTGCTGTTCGGCCGTGGCAACCAGCCGGTCGCCGCACCGCGGCTGTACGTCAACACGCACAAGCTCGAAGAAGGCGTGGAACTCAATCCGAACGGTCTGGGCGCCGCCACGATGGCCGACATCAGCGGCAATCCCAAGCTCAAGGCCGTCGCGATCGACGGCAACGCACCCACCTCCACCAACATCGCCAATGGCAGCTACTTGTTGTTCACCCCGCTGTACCTGGTGACCAATCCGCGCAGCCCGAAGGCTGCCGAGGTGCAGGCCTTCATCGACTTCCTGCAGACCGAGCCAGCCAAGGCCGCGATGCGCAAACATGCCGTGCTGCCGTACCAGGATGGCATTGCGCTGGCCTCGATGGAGGACACACGCCGCAACCAGATCTTCGCCGAACTGGGTGTGCGCCCGAGCCGCCTCGCCACGACGCCCAATGCCGGTGTGCGTGCCGACGCCTCGATTGCCGCGGTGAGCACGCTGGCTGCCGCACAGTCCCGTACCGCCACGGGCAACCCAGCCACGACGACGGCTCCCAGCACGGTCAGTGCGCCGCAGACCTCCAGTACGGATGTCGCCGCCACCAGCAGCAGCACCACGTCCGCCGACACCACGCATACTGTGGTCAAGGGCGACACCTTGTCGACGATTGCGAAGAAGCACGACGTCAGCGTGGCCCAGCTGCGTGAGTGGAACCACCTCAAAGGCGACCAGATCAAGCTCGGCCAGGTGCTGCGCGTCAGCGACCGCTGAGTCCGCGGTGTCGTGCAGATACTCGCGCTGACGCTGGATCTGGACGATACCTTGTGGCCGGTGCTGCCGGCACTGGAACGCGCCGACCTCGCGGTCGACGCGTGGCTGCAGCAGCACTACCCCGATGTCGCACGCGCGTGGCCGATCACGGCCATGCGCGAATTGCGCGCCCAGGTCACCGCCGAACGGCTCGACCTGGCGCATGACTTCACCACCCAGCGCCAGCTCACCCTGCAGCACGCCTTTGCCGCCTGCGGCATTGCCGCGGCGCCGATCGATACGCTGTGGGAAATCTACTTCGCCGCGCGCAACCGCGTGGAACTGTATCCGGACAGCCTGCCCGCGCTTGAGCGGATCACCGCGCGCTGGCCACTGGCGAGCCTGACCAACGGCAATGCCGACCTGCAACGGATCGGCATCCACACGCACTTCGTCCACCACATCTGCGCCCGCGACAGCGGCGTGGCCAAGCCCGACCCACGGATCTTCCTCGCCGCCGCCGAACGGCTCGGCGTGGCGCCCGCGCAGATCCTGCACGTCGGCGACGATCCGGCGATGGACATGGTCGGCGCCCGCAAGGCCGGTCTGCGCACCGCCTGGATCAACCGCGCCGGCGAACCTTGGCCATCCGAACTGGGACCCGCGCCGGAGCTCGATCTGCGCGACATGGGCGCGCTGGCCGACTGGCTCGACGTACAGCACGCCGCATAGGCAGCGCCCGGCAAAACGCGCATGATTGGAGATTGACCGTCACGCCATCGGCGACCCAGCGTGCCGTCGCCAGCCCGAAGGATTCCCGCATGTCCGCCCTGATCGAACGCCAGCCCGGCAGCCGCCACAGCATCGCCATCGAGACCACCGACGCGGCGCACTATGCCGCGACGCGCCGGCGACTCAGCGCGGCGCAGCGGCGCTGGCTGAGCGACAGCGGTTTCGAGGCCGCGCCGGGCACGTTCGCCATGCTGGCCGATCCGTCCGGCAAGCTGGTACGGGTACTGGTCGGCGTCGATGTGCAGGATGCACTCGGCGCGCTGGCCGCGTTGCCCACGGCCTTGCCTGAGGCGAATTACCACCTCGCCGCCGAAGGCGTACTGACCGATCTGCACCAGGCTGCACTGGGCTGGGCATTGGGTGCCTACCAGTTCACCCGCTATCGCCAAGCCAAGCGCCCCCCGGCCCGGCTGGTCGTGGCCGCCGCCGAACTGCAGCAGCTGGCGCCGCTGGTGCAGGCCACCGCGCAGGTACGCGACCTGGTCAATACGCCGACCGAGGACATGGGCCCGAAGCAGCTCGCCGATGCGGTGAAGCAGCTCGGCAAGACGCACAAGGCGAAGGTACGAGAGTGGGTCGGCGACGATCTGCTCAAGGCCAACTTTCCGACCATCCACGCCGTCGGTCGCGCCAGCCATCGCGCGCCACGACTGATCGAACTGGGCTGGGGCAAGTCCAGCGATCCGAAGCTCGTGGTGATCGGCAAGGGCGTGTGTTTCGACACCGGCGGCCTCGATCTGAAATCGTCCGACGGCATGCGCTGGATGAAGAAGGACATGGGCGGCGCCGCGCACGCGATCGCGCTGGCCGGCCTGATCATGCAGGCGAAACTGCCGGTACGGCTGACCCTGCTGATTCCGGCGGTCGAAAACTCGGTGGCCGGCAATGCGATGCGCCCGGGCGAAGTGATCACCACCCGTGCCGGCCTCACCGTCGAGATCGACAACACCGATGCCGAGGGCCGGCTAGTGCTGTGCGACGCGCTGGCTTACGCCGCCGAACAGCAGCCGCAACTGATCGTCGATTTCGCCACCCTCACCGGCGCCGCACGCGTGGCGCTGGGGCCGGATCTGCCGGCGCTGTTCGCCAACGACGAAGCCGCCGCGGCCGCCGTGCTGGCCGCCGGCCACACGGTCAACGATCCGCTGTGGCGGCTGCCGTTGTGGCGGCCGTATCGCCGGATGCTCGACTCGTATCTGGCCGATTTCGCCAACGCCGGCCCGTCACGCCATGCCGGCGCGATCACCGCCGCGCTGTATCTGGAGCGTTTCGTGCCGGACAGCACGCCGTGGCTGCATCTGGATACCTACGCGTGGAACGACAGCGATCGTCCCGGCCGGCCGCGCGGCGGCGAGGCGATGGGCTTGCGCGCGCTGTTCGCGTTCCTGCAGCAGCGCTATCGCGACTGAGTGGAGCTGGTCAGGGTCGAGCCGAGTCGCTGCAGGCGTTGTCGCAAGGCACGCAGGCCACGCACGATCCGTGGCAGCATCCAGCACATCAGCAGCACGAACAGGCCGAGCAGGATCAGCAGCGCCAGCGGATGCTGCCACATCAGATACAGGCCGCCGACCCAGCTGACGTCCTCGCCCACGCTGGCACCCCAGTTGCTGAAAGGCTCCGGTGAAGTGTTGATCAGCGCGCGCGTGCCGGCCTTGGTGAAATGCGTGCCGGCGACCAGCGCGCCGCCGAGCAGGGCCGCCGCGAACTGCACGCCGGCGCCGGAATCCTTGAACACGCCCCAGGCCAGCATCGTGCCGAGCGGGATGCGGATGAAGGTATGCACCGCATCCCAGACACTGTCGAACGCCGGCACCTTGTCGGCCAGGAATTCGCACAGCATCAGCACGCCGGACACCACCAGCACCCAGGTATCGCTCAGCGGCAGCAGCCCATCCGGCAGGTGCACATAGCCGAACCGGCCAAGCATGCCGGTCACGAAGATCGTGGCGTAAAGCCGGATGCCGCTGGCCCAGGCGAGGCCACCAGCGAGCGCGACGTTCGGCAACATGTCCATGCGGATCCTCGTGGGGGATGGCTGCAAACCGTGTTTACGCGTGATGTTGCGGCCTGTCCAGCCTCGTTGCAGCTGATCACCCACACCGTATGGCCGCCTGGAAGGCTTTGCGCCGGCACGGCGAGGACGCCAACCGATTGCCACAAACCATCGGAAAACAGTGTCGTGGCGCTATTTTTTTTTGCGATCCCGTGTGATCCTGCTAGCCGATCCGCATTTCCTCCGGCCGCGTCAACCAAACTCCAGGATCAAGCATCTCATTGGCCATGGGAGGGAATGGCGGATCACCGCGTTTGCAATCGCAGTAGCTCACACGAAACCGGATCATGGCGGCAGGCGCGCCTTTGGGAGAGGGCCGCATTGAAGCGCTCGTTTGGATGTGTCTGTCGAGAAGCGCTGCCACCATGAAGTCCCGGACCATCCATCAAGATCGGGGAGAACTTCATGCATCGTGTATTGCCTCACAACCGGCTGGCACTGGCACTGTCCAGCGCACTTTTCGCCACCATGTCACTGGGGGCGGCCGGGGTACATGCGCAGGACCAGACAGCCGGCACCACGACGGCGACGCCGACCGGAAGCAATGCTCCGGCCGCTGACCAGAGTCCACCGGAGGCAGCGACGAAGGACAAGGCAAAAAACCTGAAGGCAGTCGTCGTCACCGGCTCGCTGATCCGGCGTGTCGACGCCGAGACGTCCAGTCCGGTGACGACGGTGGATCGTGCTGCGATCACCAATGCCGGCAATCCGACCATGGGCAATGTGCTGCAGGCACTGCCCAGCATCTCAGGCAACGCGACCAACACCCAGAACAACACCAACGGCGGTGGCGTCGCCAGCCCGTCACTGGAAGGCGGCGACGGTGCCGCACGCATCTCGTTGCGAGGCTTGGGCATCAACCGCACCCTGGTCCTGATCGACGGCCAGCGCATGGCCAATACCGATATCAACATGATCCCGCAGAACATGATCGAGCGGGTCGACGTGCTGGCCGAAGGCGCCTCGACGGTGTACGGCTCCGACGCGATCGGCGGCGTGGTCAACTTCATTCTGCGCAAGGACTACACGGGCGTCGAAGCCAGCATCAACGACGGCATTTCCAGCCACGGCGACGGCCAGCGACACGGCTTCAGCCTGACCGGCGGCATGAGCGGCGACAACTACAACATTGTCGGTGGCCTCGATTACAACAAGTACGACGCTGCACTGGCCAGCCAGCGCAAGTTCTCCTCGCACCCGCTGTACCTGTCCAGTGGCACGCTCACCTCCTCCGGATCGAGCACCATCCCGACCGGCAAAATCCAGCTGCCCGCATCGTTTGCCGGCCAATACGGTTGCACGGTCAAGAACAACAGCATCCTGGTCACCAAGGCACAGAGCACCGGATCGAGCCAGGCCGATTACCGCTGTGACAATTACCCTGCGGATTCGTACAACTACAACACGTACAACTACATCCAGACCCAGCAGCAGCGCACCGACGCCTTCGTGCTTGGCAGCTACAAGCTGGCGGACAACGTGACCTTCTTCGCGAATGCGTTCTTCAACCACACCCAGTCGAGCGGCCAGGACGCGCCCGCACCGACCTCGGTCAGTGACGGGTGGTACGTGGCGGCCAGCAACCCGATCAACCCGTTCGGTGTCACCTTCGGCACCGATCCGGCAAACCCGAACGATCCGAATAGCGGCTATGGTTTCAATACGCGGCTGACCGGTGCCGGTAACCGCCTGCACACCTACGACACCCAGAACGTGCAGGTCAACACCGGCCTGCGCGGCATGTTCGGGCAGAGCAGCTGGAACTGGGATGCCTCGATCGACTATGGCCATGCCAATCGCACGCAGCGCGATTACAACGAGCTCAACATCGCCGACTTCCAGGCCGCGATCAACAGTGGCGTGAATATCTTCGACCAGGCCAACCAGACGGCCGCGTTGAAGGGATTGGTGGATGATCCGGTGTATGTATTCACCAATGCCACGAAGCAGGTGCAATTCGACGCCAACGGCGAACTGTGGGATCTGCCGGCCGGCGCCATGCAGTTGGCTGTCGGCGCCTTGTACCGCGAGCAATCGATGAATTACACGGTTACCCCCGACGCCGTGCTCGACCTCGCCACCGGCACGTGCCAGATACTGCAGGAGGGCTGCGGTTCGCCGGGGCGCGGCAGCGACAACGTCAAGGAACTCTATGCCGAATCGCTGATCCCGTTGCTGTCGCAGCAACCGGGAGCGTATTCGTTGAACATCGACCTGGGTGTGCGCGCTTCCAACTACGACACCAGCGGCTCGACCACCAACGGCAAGATCGCCATCGAATGGAAACCGATTGCCGATCTGCTGGTCCGCGGCACGATATCCCAGGTATTCCGCGCGCCCAACCTGGATGAACTCTATGACGGCATCACCCTGGTCCAGCCGAACTTGAACGATCCCTGCGTCGGCCTCACGGCTGCCCAGCTCGCGCAGCATTCCGCCGCTTGCCAGTCCGTCCCCGTCGGCTGGGTGAACACCAATCAACAGGTCAACACGTATTACTCGGGCGCCAGCACGGTCGGTCAGTCGCTCAAGCCGGAACAGGGCAAATCGATCGATTTCGGTCTGGTCTACAACCCCAGCTGGGCCGAGGGCGTGTCTACCAGCGTCGACTTCTGGCACATCTACCTGAGCGATCTGCTGACACCGATTTCCGCCACGACGGTGGTCGACAGCTGCTTTGCCAACAACAGCAGCCCGTATTGCTCGTTGATCAGCCGCTATGGCACCAACACCCAGAAGGCGGGCCAGATCAATGTGATCGACACGCCCGTGGTCAACCTGGGCAACCTCAGCACCAGCGGCATCGACTTCACGCTGGACTACAAGATCCCGCATTTCGACCTCGGCAGCGTGAATCCGGGTGACTTCAAGGCGGCCTTCGCCAGCACCTATCTCTCCAGCTACAAGAACGACGCCACACCCGGTCAACCCGGTGCGCATACGGTCGACTACGCCGGCACCTTCAGCCAGCAGTTTGGCAACATGACGCGCTGGCGTGGCACGCTCACGTTCAACTGGACGCTGGGCAACTGGAGTGCGCAGTGGCAGACGCGCTACATCAACCACCTGACCAACTTGAATGCGGATGCCGCCGTCCCCGGCGTCAACCTTCCGATGGCCTCGGTGCTGTATCACTCGATCCAGCTTGGCTATGCGATCCCGTCGTGGCATACCCGGATCGACATCGGCGTGGACAATCTCAGCGACAAGATACCGCCCCTGGTCTATCAGAATGGCACGAACTACAACGTGGATGCCGCCACCTACGACACGATCGGCCGCTACTACTGGGCCCGTGCCACGGTGAAGTTCTGATCGGCTGAGCTGGCTGTAAAGTTCCACGGCAACCCAGAGGGGTCGCGAGATATTCTCGCGACCCCTCTTGCATAATGAAGACCAGCAGACAACCGATCGGAAAGGCATGCCCGCACCCAACCACAGCCTCGTCGAGGCGATGAGCAGCGCCTACGACGCTGGCGACATGGAGCGAGTCATCGTCCTCGGCGAAGGCGCGGCTGAAACGGACGAACCAGCCCTGCTATGGCTGGGTCTCGCCCAGTACGCCTGCGCGCGCTACCGGCAGGCCGCAAGCGCGTTCGTGTCGCTGACGCGCATGCGGCCGCAGGTGTCCGCATACTGGAACAATCTCGG
This sequence comes from Rhodanobacter sp. C03, assembly GCF_002001175.1. Lineage (GTDB taxonomy): Bacteria > Pseudomonadota > Gammaproteobacteria > Xanthomonadales > Rhodanobacteraceae > Rhodanobacter. The sequence goes on from NZ_MUNT01000012.1 coordinate 25,150, forward strand.
GCTCGCCTGCCGCCAGGACGGTGACATGGCGGGGGCCGAGCACGCGTTCCTGACGGCGCTCTCGTTGGCGCCGGACGATGCCGAGCTGCACTACAACCTCGGCCTGCTGCATCTGCAGCAACGGCATTGGGTGCTGGCCAGGCAGGCACTGATGGATGCGGTACGTCTGTCGCCGCAGTTTATCGAAGCCCGCCTGCAGGCCGCACACGCCTGCTACGTCGGTGGCGACAACGATGGTCAGCAGGCCATGCTGGCCGGCGCCGCCGATTGGCCGGCCCAGTCGGGCGAACAGGCACTGACCCTTGCCGCGATGTTGTCCGCACAGGGCGAACTTGAAATCGCGCTCGGCACACTGGCCCGGGCACAGCTACCCGATGGACCGGCAGCCGGAAGCATGCGGCTGCGCATCGCCGCCCAGCGCTCGGCGCTATACGAGCGCAGCAACCAGCTCGATCGCGTACGCCGGGAGCTGCAGCAGTTGCCACTGGAGGTTCTCGACCAGCTGCCGGTGGACGACGAGGCCCGCGCCGAAGGCTGGAGCGCACATGCTGCACTGGCCATGCGCGACGCCGACTACGCCGCAGCCGCTGCGCTCTATCGTCGAATGCTTGCACAGGCCCTGGATGACCAGCACCGCGCCAGCGCCGCCTTCGGCCTGGCTGCAGCCAGCAGCCGGATGGGTCAACACGACGAGGTATGGCCGGCGTTGCAGACCGCCCACGCCGCACAGCTGAATATTGCGCAAGGCATCGTACCGGAGCTGATGCAACCGGACAGCGAGCCCTTGCAGATGGCCAGTCACCAGGTTGATCACACGGCCTACCAGGGCTGGAAACCGTTGCCCGTTTTGGCCGATCGGCACCAGCCGGTTTTCGTGGTCGGCTTTCCGCGCTCTGGCACGACGCTGCTGGAGCAGATGCTGGATGCGCACCCCGATTTCCGCTCGATGGACGAACGCGCCTTCATCCATGACCTGATCGAGGGCATGGAAATGGCCGGCCAGCACTATCCCGACGACCTGGCGAACCTCACTGCGAGCGAAGCGGATCAACTGCGTGCTGTCTACTTCCGCCGGGTCGCACAGATCGTGCCCGATCTCGGTCAGCGTCGGCTGGTCGACAAGAATCCGCTCAACATGTCGTGTCTGCCGATGATCATGCGGCTGTTTCCGCAGGCGCGCATCATCCTGTGCCTGCGCCATCCGTGCGACGTGCTGCTCAGCTGTTACATGCAGTCGTTCCGCTCACCGGCCTTCATGGTGCTGTGTTCGTCGCTGCAGCGTCTGGCGCACGGTTACGTGCGGGCTTTCGAGCAGTGGTACGGGCATATCGAGGTGTTTGCACCCCACGTCCTGGAGTGGCGCTACGAATCCGTCGTCAGCCAGTTCGACGATCACGTCGCACGCCTGGCGCAGTTTCTCGAAGTCGCAGATGCCGCGCCGATGGCGCGCTTCACCGAACACGCGCAAGGCAAGCGATTCATCAGCACGCCCAGCTATGCCCAGGTCACCCAGGGCATCAACCGCAAGGCAGTCAACCGCTGGCATGCCTACCGGGAACACTTCGAGCCCGTGCTGCCCATCCTGCGTCCATTGATCGACCGCCTCGGTTACACCGAATAAAAGGCGGCGCATAAAAAAGGCAGCGCCGAAGCGCTGCCTTTTGCCGAGTCTGCGCAGCGCTGACTCAGTGCGCAGCCGTCGGCGCCGCCACAGGAGCCGCCTTGTCCGCGACTGTGGCGACGCTGAACTTGCCGCCATACGGCAGCACTTCGGCCGCCAGCTTCGGGTCGACCTTGATCATGCCGACCGCGTCGTACAGGATGTGCGCGGTCTCGTTGAGCTCCACGTCCTTCGCCTTCTTCGCGTCCTTCTCCTGCTTGAGTTCGCTCTTCAGGCTGCGCTCGTTCGCATCGAGGCCGTCGTCGAGCGCATTGTCGTCGTCGCTCAGCACCGCGTCGGTACCGTCGATCGCCTTGTGCCGGTTGCGGAACTCGGTCTGCAGCGCATCCTGCTGCTTGCGCTCGGCTTCGCGGGTGACGTAGTTCAGCGAGATCGAGGTCTTGTCGCGCATGATCTTGTATTGCGCCAGCTCGTCGAGCATCAGCTTCCATGCCGGCGACTGCGCCACACGTGCATCGTGCAGCTGCTGCAACTGTGGCAGGTAGGCATTGAGATTGGCCACCGGCTGGTAATTGGCCGGCGCGATCTGCGTCCACTTCAGCGCGTTGTCGTAGGTGGACTCGCCGAAGTCCTTGTCGTCGCCGTTCTTCGGGAATGCGATATCCGGCGTCACGCCCTTCAGCTGGGTCGAGCCGCCATTGATCCGGAAGAACTCCTGGATGGTCATCTTCAGCTCGCCGAACTGCGGCTTCTCGCTGTCGCCGCTGGCGAAGCGGTCGAGGTCGACCAGGTTCTGCACGGTGCCCTTGCCGAACGTCGGCTCGCCGACGATCAGGCCGCGATGGTAGTCCTGGATCGCCGCGGCGAAGATCTCCGAAGCCGAAGCCGAGCCGCGGTTGACCAGCACCGCCAGCGGGCCGCTCCACGCCATGCCGGGATCGTCGTCGCCCTGTACCTCGACGTGACCCTTGGAATCGCGCACCTGCACCACCGGGCCGGTATCGATGAACAACCCGGTCATCGCATTGGCCTCGGCCAGCGAGCCGCCGCCGTTGTTGCGCAGATCCACGATCACGCCCTGCACGCCAGCCGTCTTCAGCTCGCCGAGCAGCTTGGCGACGTCGCGGGTGGCGCTCTTGAAGTCCTTGTCGCCTTCGCTGCGCGCACCGAAGTCGGAATAGAACGTGGGCAGTTCGATCACACCGATCTTGCGGGTGACATCACCGTCCTTGATATCGACAATCTTTTTCTTCGCTGCCTGTTCCTCGATGCTGACCTTCTGGCGCACCAGGCTGACGATCTCGTGCTTGCCGTCCACACCGGCGTCGGCCGGAATGATCTCCAGCTTTACGGTGGTGTCCTTCTTGCCGCGGATCAGGTTGACCACGTCATCCAGGCGCCAGCCGATCACGTCGACGATCGGATTGTTGCCCTGGCCGACGCCCACGACGCGATCGCCGACATGGACCTTGCCCGACTTGTTGGCCGGGCCAGCCGGTACCAGCTCGCGGATCTGGGTGTAGTCGTCGCGTGCCTGCAGCACCGCACCGATGCCTTCCAGCGACAGCTTCATCGCGATGTCGAAGTTCTCCGCTGCGCGCGGCCCGAGGTAATCGGTATGCGGGTCGGTGGTTTCGGCATACGCGGTCATGAACGTCTGGAACGCGTCCTCGCTGTCGAGCTGCTTCACGCGGTCGATGTAGCCGGCGTAACGCTTGTCCAGCGTCTTGCGGATCTCCGCATCGTCCTTGCCGGCCAGCTTCAGGCGCATCCAGTCGTTCATCGTACGCTGGCGCCACAAGGTGTCCAGCGCCGCCTGATCCTTCGGCCAGTCGACATTCTTGCGGTCGAACGTATAGCTCTGGTCGGTGGAGAAATCGAAGCCCTGCTTGAGCAGGCCACGCGCATAGCCCATGCGCTCGACGGCGCGCTGCACGTACAGGTTGAAGATCGAGAACGGCGCGGACAGGTCCTGATTCCAGATCGCGTCATCGAGCTGGGTCTTCAGCGGCGCGAACTTCGCCATGTCGGCCTGGGTGAAGAACACCTTCTCGCCATCCAGCAACTTGAAGTAGGCGTTGTAGATGCGCGCCGACATCGCATCGTCGAGCGGCTGCGCGTCATAGTGGAAGCGGGTCAGGAAGCGCGCCGACAGCTGCGCGGCCTGCGCCTCGGTGGCGGTGGGCTTGAGCGGCCAGCTGGCCGCCTTGCGACTGCCGTTGCCGGCACCGAGGTCGGCCGCCGACTGTGCGATGACACAGGTGGCAGTGAAGGCAAGCAGCAAGACCAGCGCGGGACGAAATTTCATGGGGGTTCTCAGACTGACTCGGTGACGCCCGCGGCATGCGCCTGCAGGTCGGCGTGATAGGACGAACGCACCAGCGGACCGGAGGCGACGTGATGGAAGCCCATCGCCTCACCGGCTTCGCGCAATGCCTCGAATTCTTCGGGAGTCCAGTAGCGCACCACCGGGTGATGGTGCGGCGTGGGCTGCAGGTACTGGCCAATGGTGATCATCTCGACGTCATGCGCGCGTAAATCGCCCATCGTCTCGATCACCTGATCCCAGGTTTCGCCCAGACCCAGCATGATGCCGGACTTGGTCGGCACCTCCGGATGCTGCGCCTTGAAGCGCTTGAGCAGGTCCAGCGACCACTGATAGTCGGCGCCCGGACGCACTTCGCGGTACAGGTGCGGCACGGTTTCCAGATTGTGGTTGAACACGTCCGGCGGGAAGTCCTTCAGCACTTCCAGCGCGCGCTCCATGCGGCCCTTGCCGCGGAAGTCCGGCGTGAGGATCTCGATCCGGATGTTCGGACTCGCATGGCGGGTCGCGCGGATACAAGCAGCGAAGTGCTCGGCGCCGCCGTCGCGCAGGTCGTCGCGATCGACCGAGGTGATCACCACATAGCGCAGGCGCATGTCGCGGATCGTCTCGGCAAGCCGTGCCGGCTCCAGCGGGTCGGGTGCGGATGGACGTCCATGCGCCACGTCGCAGAACGAGCAGCGGCGCGTGCACACCTCGCCGAGGATCATGAACGTCGCGGTGCCCTTGCTGAAGCACTCGTGGATGTTTGGGCAGGACGCTTCCTCGCACACGGTGACCAGCGCGTTCTCGCGCAGGCGCGCCTTCAGCTGCTGCACGGCATTGCCCTGCGGCAACCGCACGCGGATCCAGCTCGGCTTGCGCAGCGTCGGTACCGCGCTGTCGAAACCGGCACGGTTCAGCGCGATCTTGTCGTTGCCGACCTGTTTTTCACCCGCAGGCGCACCGCTGACGACGGTGATCGGGATGACCTTGGCGGAAGAAGTGGAAATTTCGCTCATGTAGACAGCTCAGACCGCCTCGCGAGCGGGGAGTTCGGGCAAGACAGGGGCAGCTGGCTCGGCGACAAAGCCGAACTGGCAGCAGAACTGCTCCGCCAGTACGTCCTCGACCGCGGCCAATTGCGACGGACCGCCCAAGTCTACCATTTGCGTGACCGCCAAACCCTTGTAGCCGCAAGGGTTGATGCGGTGAAACGGCTCCAGGTCCATGTTCACGTCGAGGGCGAGGCCGTGAAAACTGCAACCGCGGCGCACACGCAGTCCCAGCGCGGCCACCTTGGCCTCGGCCACATACACGCCGGGGGCGCCTTCGCGCCGGGCCGCCACGATCTGCCAGTGCGCCAGCGTATCGATGATCGACTGCTCGATCTTGTGGACCAGCTCGCGCACGCTCACTCCGGCGCGGCGCAGGTCGATCAATGGATAGCCGACGATCTGGCCAGGGCCGTGATAGGTGACCTGGCCACCGCGATCGACCGGCACCACCGGAATATCGCCGGCCGCCAGCACGTGCTCCATCTTGCCAGCCTGGCCCAGCGTGAACACTGGATCGTGTTCCAGCAGCCACAGCTCGTCGACCGTATCTGCCGTTCGGTTGTCGGTGAACGCACTCATCGCCCGCCACACCGGCTCGTACGGCTGGCGGCCAAGGCGACGGATTTTCAACGGCAACGACATGGTGGAACCTTGGGAGGGAGCCAGTAGGAGCGCACCTTGTGCGCGATGCTCTGATGTTTATGGATGCGAAGAGCATCGCGCACAAGGTGCGCTCCTACCGGGCGGAGATTTACATCGTGTAACGCACATCCGGGCTGGCACGCAGTGCGTCGTGGGCCGCCTCGTACTGCTCGCGGTTGTCGCAATGGAAGCTCACCGTCACCGAGACGAAATTGCCGGCACCGGAATGCCGGTGCCGCACGCTTTCGTGCAACACCCGCAGGCCGGCGCGCTCCAGCAACTGCGGCACGTGGGTCGGCAGGTTCGCGCTGGCATTGCCGACCGCGGTGATCTCGAACTCACCGGGAAACTGGAAACCCTTCCCGTCCTGCTTCGCTTTCGTGAAGTCGATCGGTTGCATTATTTTGCACTCGGAGCCGGTTCACTGTTGCTCTTGCTGCTGTGGAACCACAGCATGATGCTGTCCCACAGGCGCGAGAAGAAACCGCCCTGCGGCGCATCGTTCAGCGCAACCAGCGGCACCGTCTGCACCGGCTGGCCGTCCAGCGAAACGCGCAGCGTCCCGACCTGCTGGCCCTTGCTGAACGGCGCGATCAGGGTGGCCGGAATATCCATGTCGGCCTTGAGCTTGTCGTAATCGCCGCGCTTGACGGTGACCTGCACGTCCTCGGCGACGCCGATCGGCAACTGGTTCGTCGTACCCTTCCACAACCGCGGCGTGGCCAGCGGCTTGCTGGCGTCATACAGCTTGTGCGTCTCGTAGAAACGGAAACCGTAGTTGAGCAAGGCCATCGCCGAGTCGGCGCGTGCCTTCTCGCTGCTGGCGCCCATCACGATCGCGATCATGCGCGACTCGCCCTGCTTGGCCGAGGCCGCCAGACAGAAGCCGGCCGCCGCGGTGTGGCCGGTCTTGATGCCGTCCACGCTCGGATCGCGCCACAGCAGCGTATTGCGGTTGCCCTGCTTGATGCCATTCCATTCGAACTGCTTGATCGCGGAGATCGCGTAGTCCTCGGGGAAATCGTGGATCAGCGCGCGCGACAGGATCGCGATGTCGTGCGCGGTGGTGTAGTGGTTGGCGATCGGGTAGCCGGAGGCATTCTCGAAGTTCGAGTTGACCATGCCGAGTTGTTTGGCATAGGCATTCATCAGGCCGGCGAAGGCCGACTCGGAACCGGCGGTGTGCTCGGCCAGTGCGATCGCGGCGTCGTTGCCGGACTGGATGATCAGGCCGTACAACAGATCCTTCAGCGGCACCTGACTGTTGAGCTTGAGGAAGCTGGTGGAACCGTCGGTACCCGCGCCGCCCCCGCGCCACGCGTTCTCGCTGATGGTGACCGGATCGGTCATGTGGACCTTGCCGTTGGCGACTTCGGCGGAGACGACGTAGTCGGTCATGATCTTGGTGATCGAGGCCGGCTCCACGCGCAGATCCGGCTCCTTGCTGGCGAGGATCTGGCCAGTGGCGTAATCCATCAATACCCAGGCCTTGCCATCGACATCCGGCGGCGGTGGTACCGGCGCGTCAGGCACCACGGGCCGGGGCACCGGCGCAGGATGCGGCGGCGCCGTCTGGGCGACGGCAATACCGAACAGCAGGGCAGCAGCAGCGAACGGAATCAGGGTGCGGCGGAAAAAATTCATCGTGGTCTTCAATCCAGTCTTGGATGCCGACGCGGCAGGTGCCGGCAAGGTGTCAGTGTTCGAACAAACCCGCTCAGTCTACCGCGACCTGCGGCCGAGGCAGACCCATGCCCTCGATCCGGGCGCTGACCTGATCGGCGCTGTTCACATCCGCCAGTGGCCCGACGCGCACCCGGCGCACGTGCTGGCCGTTGATTTCGGCATCGGACACCTGCACCGTACCCAGCCCGGCCTGACGCAGACGCTGGGCCACCTTCTCGGCATTGTCAGCATCGGAAAACGCACCGACCTGCAGGTAGATTCCCGGGTGTGCGCTTGTGACCACAGCCGCTGGCGGCAGTTCCGACGCCGGCTCGCCGGGATCGATACCGCGCACCTCGACCAGCCCGGTGCCCTTGGGCCAGATACCGATCTTCACCGCCGCCGCGTAGGACAGATCGATCACACGATCTTCATGAAACGGGCCACGGTCGTTCACCCGCACGATCACACTCTTGCCGTTCTGCAAGTTGGTGACCCGCGCATAGCTGGGCAACGGCAAGGTCTTGCTGGCCGCGGTAAACGCATACATGTCGTAGGTTTCGAGGCTGGAGGTCTTGTAGCCGTGGAACTTGTTGCCATAGAACGAGGCGATGCCGCGCTCGTCGTAGCCACGCGCGCTGGGCAGCACTTTGTAAGTCTGCCCAAGCACGGAATACGGCGACTTGTTGCCGTACAGCGAACGCGGCTCGATCTTCGGCACCGGCTCGACCAGCTTGCTGAGATCCGGTGGTGGGCCGCCCGGCACGCTGTCGCTGTTGTCGCGATAACGGCTGCCCTGGGATTTGCTGATGTCGTCGCTGAACGGAACGCTGCCGGCACTCGCCGGCGCCGACGCTGTGCGGCTATTGTTGCGCGATATGCCATGCGCGGGCCGCGGCTTCGCCCCGCTGCACCCGGCCAGCAGCACCGCGGCCAACAGCATCGCCGCCACCCATCCGCAGCGTTTCATCGGGCCTGATCCGCTTGGTGCACCCCTGCGATGATCGCCTGCGCCAGCTGGTTGACCGCCATCGCGTACAGCGGACTGCGGTTGTAGGTGGTGATCACGTAGAAATTCTGGAAGGTGAACCAGTACTCCGGCCCGTTCACGCCCTCGAGCGTCTGCAGGCTGCTCGGCTGCCCCGGATTCAGCGCCTGCAACGGGGCGTAGCCCCACGCCTCAAGCTGTTCCAGCGACCATTGCGGTTTGGCGTCCTTCACCGTGAGCGGCTTCTGTGCCCCGTCCGGTTGCGCCCGCGCCGCCACCGGACCGCCGTTGATCCAGCCATGCTTCGTGAAATAGTTGGCGACACTGGCCAGGATGTCCGGCAGCGAGTTCCTCATGTCGATATGGCCGTCGCCATCCGCGTCCACGCCGTAATCGCGGATGCTCGACGGCATGAACTGACCCCAACCCTGCGCGCCGGCGTAGGAGCCGGTAAGCGTATCGAGCGGGCCGGCCAGATGGTTGTCGGGCAGCTCCAGCAGCGTCTTCAGCTCGCTGCGAAAGAACGTGGCGCGCGGCGGGTAGTACAGGCCCAGCGTGACCAGCGCGTCTAGTACCATGTACTTGCCGGTGTTGCCGCCGTAGCTGGTTTCCACGCCGACGATCGCCACCAGATATTCCGGCGCCACGCCGTACTGGCGCCCGATCTGTTCCAGCAACGCGCGATGCGCGCGGTAGAACGCGATGCCGCCATCGATGCGCTGGTCGGTCAGGAAGATCGGCCGGTAATCCTTCCACGGCTTGCCCTCGGCCGGACGGCTTATCGCATCGAGGATGCTCTGCTGCCTCTTCGCGCCATCGAGCAATGCATTCAGCGCCTGCGGGCTCTTGCCGGTATCGCGCGCCACCTCACGTACCAGTTCGTCTTGTCCGGGATGCGTAGCCGCCAGTGCCGGGGCCACCGTACCCATCCAGAACAGACTCAAGACGGCAAGAAAACGGACCGGGCGTAGCGCGGGAATGACGGTCATGAATAGGCTTCGCTGGCAGTAGTGGCGGCTTCGTCGAAAGCCTAACATGCACGCCTCGGCAAGCCTGTCCTGCAGCAGGTCATCCGCAGACCGCTGGATGGCAGCGCTTTCAGTCGTGCATCTTGCGATTGGCATGGATCGACATCAGCACGCCGAAGCCGACCAGCAGCGATACCGCCGAGGTGCCGCCGTAACTGATCATCGGCATCGGCACGCCGACCACCGGCAGCATGCCGGCGACCATGCCGCCGTTGACGAATACGTAGACGAAGAAACTCATGCCGATCGCACCGGCGAGCAGACGCGAGTAGGTATCGCGCGCCTCCATCGCGATCCACAGGCAGCGGCCGATGATGAAGGCGTACAGCAGCATGATCCCGATCACGCCGATCAGGCCGAACTCTTCGGAGAACACCGCGAAGATGAAGTCGGTAGTGTGCTCGGGCAGGAAATCCAGCCGCGATTGCGTGCTGTGCTGCCAGCCCTTGCCGAACATGCCGCCGGAGCCCACCGCGATCTGCGACTGGATGATGTGCCAGCCGTTGCCGAGCGGATCGGATTCCGGGTTGAGCAGGGTCAGCACACGATCACGCTGGTACTGGTGCAGGAAATGCCAGCCGACCGGAATCATGCCGCCGACCGCACCGATCAGCAGGCCGATGCGCCACCATGCCATGCCGGACAGAAACAGTGCGAACGCACCGGCAGCCGTCACCAGCAAGGCCGTGCCCAGATCCGGTTGCTTGGCGATCAGCGCAGCCGGGATCGCTATCAACAGGCCGACGACGGCCATGTCCTTCCAGCTTGGCGGCAGCTGGCGCGGATGCAGGTACCAGGCAACCATCATCGGCATCGTCAGCTTGAGCAGTTCGGACGGCTGAAAGCGCATCACGCCCAGGTTCAACCAGCGATTGGCACCACGCCCTTCGCCGAGTATCGCCACCACCACCAGCAACGCGGTACTGCCGACATACAGCCAGGGTGTCCAACTGCGCAACGTCGAGGGTGGAATACGCGAGATCAGCAACAGCAGCACGCCACCCAGCACGAAGCGGCCAGCCTGGCCGCCGACCAGGTTCATGTTGTCACCGCCGGCGCTGTAGAGCGTGATCAGACCCACCGTGGCCAGTGCGAACAGGCCGAGAGCCAGCGGCAGATCGATCCGCGGTCGGGTCAGGGTGCGGCGCAGGAAGCGATGGAGGCGGGCATGGATGGTCTCGATCATGGTGTCGCCCCGTCGTCGCTGCTGGATGCGCTTGCCGGGTCGCTGCTGGATGCGTTTGCCGGAACGTCTTCGGCTGGAGCCGCTTCATCAGGAGCCGCTTGATTGCCCGGTGGCGCCGCCGGCTTGGGCAACGGCACATCCACCGGCGGCGGCCCACCCTTGGCAAACACCACCCACGCGTCGAAAATCTTGCGCACGATCGGTCCGGCATCCTGCGCGCCCCATGCTCCCGCTTCGAGGACGACAGCAGCGGCAATCTGCGGATCGTCCGCCGGAGTGTAGGCCTCGAACCATGCACGATGGCGCGCCGCCAGATAGGCGAGGTTCTTGTTGGTGTTGTACGCCTGCGACGTACGCGAGAAACGCTCGGCGGTACCACTCTTGCCGGCGATCAGATACGGGAAGCCGTCATTCAGCCCCTTGCCGGTACCGCCGGTGATCACCGCCCGCATGCCTTCGTTGATCACGTCCCAGTCGGAAGCCTTGCTGATCAAGGATGGACCGGTGGGCGGGTTGGCCAGTGGCTGCGGTTGTGCTTCGGCAACGGCCTTGGTGGCCATCACCAGCCGCGGCTGGTAGGGCACGCCGTGCCCGGCCAGGGTGGCCACGGCATGACCGAGCTGCAACGGAGTCACCGCCCAATAACCTTGGCCGATACCGGCAATCACGGTTTCGCCGGGGAACCAGCCAAATTTGCTGTGCTTGGCCTTCCACTCGCGCGAGGGCAGTACACCTTCGGATTCACCGAGCAGGTCGATACCGGTCTTGCCGCCGAAACTGAAACGGCTCATCCAGGCGCTCAGCCGATCGATGCCCAGATCGAGCGCCAGTTTGTAAAAATAGGTGTTGGTCGACTTCTCGATCGCGCGCACCATGTTCACCGTGCCGTCGCCGCCACGGGTATCGTCGCGGTAACAACCTCCCCGTCCCGTCGAGTTGCTGCCGCCGTGTCCGGGCAGGCAGAACTGACCTGTGGACAGCACCGTATCTCCGGGACGGCGTACACCATATTCGAGTCCACCCAGCGCGAGCAGCGGTTTCACCGTCGAGCCGGGCGGATAGACACCTTTCAGCGCGCGGTTGACCAGCGGCTTGGCCGGGTCGTTGGTCAGTCCGGTGTAATCGGCCTGGCTGATGCCATTGACGAACAGGTTCGGATCGAACGTGGGCACGCTGACCATCGCCAGCACCTGGCCATTGCGCGGGTCGATCGCCACCGCAGCGCCAGGCCGACCGTCGAACGCTGCCTCGGTGGCCTTCTGGATGCGCGCGTCGATGCTCAGATACAGATTCCTGCCAGGTATCGGCGCATGCGTTTCCAGCACCTGCTGGATGCGCCCATCCGCATTGACCTCGTCCAGTTCGTAGCCCGGCGTACCGTGCAATACATCCTCGTAGGATCGCTCGATTCCGGTGCGGCCGACATGACTGGTGCCCTTGTAACGCACCGGATCGAGCCGATCGAGGTCATCGGCATCAATGCGACTGACATAGCCCACCACATGCGCAAACAGCGCACCCAGTGGATAGCGCCGGGTCAGGTACGGCACCACGTCCACACCGGGGAAACGCCAGCGGTTCACCGCGAAACGGTCGATCTCGTCCTCGGTCAGACGCATCTTCAACGGCACGCTGTCGAAGCGCCGACTTTGCTGGAGCTGCTTCCTGAACGCATCCAGGTCGTCCTGACCCAACGGTACCACCATGCCAAGCTCGGTCAGCAGGGCCGGCATGTCGTTGATCTTGTCGGGTATCACGTCGAGCCGGAACGCCGGAACGTTGTCAGCAAGCAGCACGCCGTTGCGGTCATAGATCAAGCCGCGCGCCGGTGGAATCACCCGCGGCTTGACACTGTTGTTGGTCGAGCGGATGGCGAACTCGCTGTGACGCGTCACCTGCAGAAACTGGAAGCGACCGACCAGCACACAAAGCCCGATCAGGATCAGCACGAAACCCGCCAGCGCACGACGCCGAAACAAGGCGCTTTCGCCACGGGTGTCCTTGATCGATCGCCGGATCCTCATGTCACTGGTTCATGTCTTATTGAATCCGCAGACGCATGCGCAGATCGTCAAGCAGCAGGAACAGGAACGGCCACAGCGCGGCGCCGACAAACGGCGAAATCCACCAGCTCGCCGGCGGCAGCGAGGCACCTGCCAGTACGCGCACGATCAGCAGCAGGATGCGGTCGTTCAACAGCAACGCCAGTACTGCGAGGGTCTGCTGCCACATCGGGAAAAAACGCAGTCGCGAGCGAAAGCGCAGTGCGATGAAGACCAGTGCGCATAACCGCAGAGCCTGTTCACCGAGCACTACGCCATTCAACAGATCCGCGACCAGGCCGATCGCGAAAGCCAGCCCCAGCGAAACCCGATCCTCCGATTCCAGCGACCAGTACAGCAGGAACAATGCCGGCCAGTACGGCTTGAACGGCTCCAGCACGCCGGGCAGCGGCACCAGCATCGACAGCAGCGCAAACGCCAGCGTGCCGATGAACCACCACAAACTCAGGCGCTGCCGGTTCATCGCGGTACCCCGCTGGTCGTGGCTGGCGCCGGTGCCGACGGCTTGGTGACAGAAGCTGCGCCGGGCTTGCCCGACGGCGTGACTGGCGTGGCCGTGCCCGGCGTCAGCTCAGCGGGCGGTCCCATCGGCTTCACCGGTGCTGGCGGCCCGTCCGGTTCAGCCTGGTCGTGCAGCAGCAGCACGTCCTCGCTGCGATCGATATCCGCCGCCGGTTGCGCCTGCGCGACCTGGAACATGCCGGTGTCTGCGGGCGCCACCGATCGAACCTCGCCCACCGGAAAGCCCGGCGGGAAACGCCCACCGAGGCCGGAGGTCAGCAGGCGATCGCCGACACGCACGTCGGCCGCGAGAGGAATACTCGGCAAGGTCAGCTGGCCATCGCGCGAGCCGTAGGCCACGGTGCGCAGGCCGGAACGTTCGATCACCACCGGAATCGCATGTGCCGGATCGGTCACCAGCATCACCACCGATGTGGTCGGCAGTACTTCCTTCACCTGTCCCATCACGCCATGCGCATCGATCACCGGCTGGCCCGGCTTGACGCCGTCACGCGCACCCACGTTCAGCGTCAGCTGATAGCGGTACGCGCCCATGTCCACGCCGATGACCCGTGCCAGTTGCACGTTCAACTCGAGGCTGTGCTGGGTATCGAGCAATTCCTTCAGGCGCTGATTCTGTTCGGCCACCGCGGACATCCGGTTCAACTTCGCGTTGGCCAGCAGGAGATCCTCGCGCAAGCGCTGGTTCTGCTCGGTAAGGTGCTGGCGATCGGCAAATGCCACGCTCATGCTGCGTACGCCGATCGCCGGCAGGCCGGCGAGCCGGTACACCGGCTCGATCACCGCCGCCGCGCCATAGCGCAGCCGCCACAACCAGCCATTGCGCTGGTCGAGCACCATCAGCACCACGGCGAGTGCAAGATAGAAAATCAGTCGCAGCGTGCCGGCCGCATTGCCGGCGAACAACGGCGAGGACTCATCGCGCGCGCGCGCCATGGTCCGGTCTTACTCTGGTGCGAAGAAATCGCTGCCGTGCTGATCGATCAGCTCCAGCGCCTTGCCACCACCACGCGCCACACAGGTCAGCGGATCATCCGCCACCTGTACGTGCAGGCCGGTCTCCTCCGAGATCAGGCGATCCAGATCACGCAGCAGCGCACCACCGCCCGTGAGCACGATGCCGCGCTCGGCGACGTCGGAGCACAGTTCCGGCGGGGTTTGCTCCAGCGCCGACTTGACCGCCGCCACGATGCCGGCGAGCGGCTCGTGCAGCGCTTCGAGGATTTCGTTGGAGTTGATCGTGAACATGCGCGGCACGCCTTCGGCGAGGTTGCGGCCGGAGATCTCGATCTCCTTCACGTTCGCCTGCGGGAACGCGCAACCGATCTCCAGCTTGATCCGCTCCGCCGTGGACTCGCCGATCAGGGTACCGTGGTTGCGACGCACGTAGTTGATGATCGCCTCGTCGAAGCGATCGCCGCCCACGCGGACCGACTGCGAGTAGACGATGCCGTTGAGCGAGATCACCGCGACTTCGGACGTACCGCCACCGATGTCGAGCACCATCGCACCACGCGCCTCGTGCACCGGAATGCCGGCACCGATCGCGGCGGCCATCGGCTCCTCGATCAGGAACACGTCACGCGCACCGGCACCCTCGGCCGATTCCTTGATCGCGCGGCGCTCGACCTGGGTCGAACCGCACGGCACGCAGACCAGCACGCGCGGGCTCGGCCGCAGGAAACGCGACTTGTGCACCTGCTTGATGAAGTGCTGCAGCATGGCCTCGGTCATGGTGAAGTCGGCGATCACGCCGTCCTTCATCGGCCGCACCGTGGCGATATTGCCCGGCGTGCGACCGAGCATGCGCTTGGCGTCGCCACCGACCGCCGCAATCGTGCGCGGGCCACCGGGACCTCGATCCTGACGAATCGCCACCACCGACGGCTCGTTCAGGACGATGCCCTGGCCACGCACATAGATCAGCGTATTGGCCGTGCCGAGGTCGATGGAGATGTCGTTGGAAAAGATCCCGCGAAACTTCTTGAACATGGGTCCGCCGTGGCTCGGCTTGGCTAAAAAGTAAGCTCGCCAGTCTAGTCAGCGCGGCACGCATGCGCAAGGACAATAACGTTAAGAAAGCCTTCTACAACACAGCGATAAGTGCGTTTTCCAGCGCCGCGAACGAACCCGACGTCGATGCAAAAATTCGCCAAGGCAGGCAGATGACGGTACGATTCCACCCTTTGGCCGGGGCTTCCGGTTCGGCGTACGGCCGATCGCAGCTGCCGCGGCCTCTCACACTTGCCCGGGGGCTCCCGCACATCATGTCTGCCGTCATCTGCGGATCGCTGGCCTACGACACCATCATGGTGTTCCAGGATCAGTTCAAGAATCACATCCTGCCTGATCAGATGCACATCCTGAACGTGTCGTTCCTGGTGCCGCGGATGCGCCGCGAGTTCGGCGGCTGCGCTGGCAATATCGCCTACAACCTCAAGCTGCTCGGCGGCGATCCGCTGCCGGTGGCTGCGGTGGGTCAGGATTTCGCGCCGTATCGCAAGCATCTTGAGCAATGCGGCATCCGGCTCGACTGTGTGCGCGAATTCGACGACCAGTTCACCCCGCAGTGCTTCATCACCACCGACCTGGACAACAACCAGATTACCGCCTTCCACCCCGGAGCGATGTCCAGCGCACAGGAAAACCACGTGCGCGACATTCCGCAGGTCGACTTTGCGATCGTCGCTCCCGATGGTCGCGAGGCGATGCTGCAGCACGTCGATGAATTCGCCGCACGCGGTGTTCCGTTCATCTTCGATCCGGGCCAGGCGATGCCATTGTTCAATGGCGATGAATTCCGCTCGATGATCACCAAGTCGACCTATGTGATCGTCAACGACTACGAATCACAGCTGCTGCAGACCCGTACTGGTTGGAGCGCAGCCGAGATCGCAGCGCAGGTGAAGGCCTACATCGTGACCCAGGGACCCCGCGGCTCGATCATCTACGCCGGCAGCGAAACGCACGACATTCCGCCTGCACGCGAACGCCAGGTCGTCGATCCCACCGGTTGCGGCGACGCTTACCGCGCAGGCCTGATCTTCGGCATCATGCGCGGCAAGGACTGGCCGACGGTGGGCCGCATGGCCTCGCTGATGGGCGCGCTTAAAGTGGAGCACCCTGGCACTCAGAACCAGCGTTTCAACTACGCCGAGTTTGCCGCGGAGTTCCTCGAACAGTTCGGCTACGCGCTGGATTGATCGCCACACCCGCGACGATTTCACCGCGAGGCTCCCGCATTACGCGGGAGCCTCGTTCGTATCAACTCACGCGAAAGCCGATGGTGGCGTTCACCGCATCCTGCCAGCCGCGATACAGGCGCTCTCGGGTTGGCTCATCCATCTCCGGCTGAAAGCGCCGATCCATTTGCCATAGTTCCGCAATCTGCGTTCGACTCTTCCAGAATCCCACCGCCAGTCCCGCCAGATAGGCAGCACCCAGCGCCGTGGTTTCGGTCACTCGCGGCCGCAGCACCGGCACACCGAGCATGTCGCTCTGGAATTGAGCCATGAAATCATTGGCGATCGCCCCACCATCGGCGCGTAATTCCTTCAGCGGAATGCCGGCATCGGCCTCCATCGCCGCCAATACGTCGCGCGACTGGTAGGCCATCGACTCGAGTGCGGCGCGCACCACATGTTCCTTCCTGGTGCCACGCGACAAACCGAACATCGCACCACGCACATCGCTGCGCCAGTAGGGTGCCCCCAGGCCAACGAAGGCCGGCACCAGATACACGCCTTCGCTGGACGGGATGCTTTCCGCGCATGCCTGCGAATCACTGGCGTGCTCCAGCATGCGCAGGGCATCGCGCAACCACTGCACCACCGAGCCGGCGACGAAGATGCTGCCTTCCAGGGCGTATTCGACAGTGCCGTCCAGTTCCCAGGCGATCGTGGTAAGCAGGCCGTGCCGTGATGGCACCGCCACGACACCGGTATGCATCAGCATGAAACAGCCGGTACCGTAGGTATTCTTCGCCATGCCCGGCTCGAAGCAGGCCTGCCCGAACAGCGCCGCCTGCTGATCGCCGGCGACACCGCTGATCGGCACGCCGGCCGGAAAGCCATGCGTAGCTGCGGTATGCCCATATACCTCACTGCAGGAACGCACCTGCGGCAACATGCTGCGCGGAATATCCAGCATGCGCAGCAATTCGTCGTCCCAGCAGCGTGCGTGGATGTCGTACAGCAGCGTACGCGCGGCATTGCTGACATCGGTGACATGCAGCTTGCCGCCCGTGAGATTCCAGATCAGCCAGGTATCGATCGTGCCGAACAGCAGGTCACCCCGTTCCGCGCGGGCGCGGGCGCCATCGACATGATCGAGAATCCAGCGGACCTTGCTGCCGGAGAAATACGCATCGATCAGCAGCCCGGTCTTCTCACGCACCAATGACGCATAGCCGTCAGCCTCGAGCCGTTCGCATATCGCCAGACTCTGTCGCGATTGCCACACAATCGCGTTATGGACAGGCTGGCCGGTATGGCGATCCCAGACCACTGTCGTTTCGCGCTGGTTGGTGATGCCGATACCGGCAAGCGCACTGGCGTCGACCTGCGCTGATACAAGCACTTCAGATACCGTCGTCCGCACACTTGCGAGGATTTCGTGCGGATCGTGTTCCACCCAGCCCGGCTGCGGGAAGATCTGACGGAATTCGCGCTGAGCCGACCCAACAACCCCACCAGCACGATCGAACAGCATCGCACGCGAGCTGGTTGTGCCTTGATCAATCGCCAGGATGTAATGCTTTTCCAAGGATCACCACTCGCTTCGAGTTCTATCTGAGCCGAAACCGAAGGTTACCAACAAGCCGCGACATCGCCATCATGAAGCGCGCAAAGAAAAAACCCCCACCGTTTCGGGTGGAGGTTTTTGGGATAAAGCCCCTGGCGGTGACCTACTCTTGCATGGCAAAGCCACACTACCATCGGCGCATGCGCGTTTCACTTCTGAGTTCGGGATGGGATCAGGTGGTACCACGCCGCTATGGCCGCCAGGGAA
>NZ_MUNT01000014.1 GCF_002001175.1 Rhodanobacter sp. C03
AGTCCTTGCTACTTGGAGGTCAATGCTGTGAGTGCGCCTGTTCAAGCCCATCGCCTTAAGATGAGGCCTAACCACTCGTCCAAGCGGACGCGCGAAAAGCCGCGCGCCGCTTAACTCAAGCGTTAGGCGGCAGAGCGCAATGAAGACTTTGGTATCAACTGCTTTCTTCGCATTGCTCATGAGCGCCCCTCTTTCTGCAGCAGCAGGTAAGCCCAAGGTGGTTGCAACCGATGTTTGCAGCGTGCTGAAGGCACCAGAGACGTTCGTTAATCAAGTGATTCGCCTCCGTGGATTTGTCTACTTGGGCGAGGACCACATGAATGTGAGCTCGATAGCTTGCCCCGGCCAAGGCATCGAGCTGGTCATCAAATCAGACCAAGTGCCCAAACAAAAAGACGTGCATCACTTCTACGTTCAAATGAATCACCAAGGGCGCAAGGGTGTTGCCACCATCACCGGGCTCTTTCAAGCAGACAAGGACCCGCTAACACCGTATGTTCTGAACATCCAGCATGTAAAAGATGTGGGTTCCGCACCAAATAATCGGCACTAAGGCGGCCTAACATCTCGTTCAAGGCGGACGGCTTCGCCGCCGCTTAACTCCAGCGTTAGGCGCAACCAGGGGGCGCATTGAACAACATAGAGATCGTAAGCGACATCATGCTTGCTGTTAACTTGATCAACGCCATTGTCGTGCTGTCTATGCAGGTCGCGGCGTATCGCCGTCACCACCATCAGAGTTTTTTGCTTCTGTCGTGGTCCACGGTCTTGGCGCTCCTCGCAACCGCAACTATGGCGACTCCAATGTTCGTTCCTGCGGCCCACGCCTGGATCGGTAGCATCTTCATCACCGGTGCTTGCCTCCAATTTTTCTACGCGGTTCTAGGCATATGGGGCGTCGCATCTCTGTTCCGTTCCTATGCTGCTTTACGGCAAGGCGTCTAACATTTCGTTCAAGGCGGACGGCTTCGCCGCCGCTTAACTCAAGCGTTAGAGCACATGAAAAAAACTTCCGCCGCAAATTTGGCTTTGATTCTCGTTGTAGCTGGTTGGTTGCTGGCTTGCTACGGCGTCATGTCGCAACTTGGCGACCCGTCGCCATCAGTTCCACATGCGCAAATCGAAGCTGCTCGGCACCAGTCGCTGGCAGTATTGTTCATCGGCGTAGCGAGCATCCTCACGGCACTCTGGCTGTCCGGCTACAGTTTTTCCACCGCAAAGGTCCGTGCCAGCGCTTGCGCGGCGTTAGTCTTTCTGCCTTCGGTTGCTGTTGTCTGGAGCACGCTGTTGTAGGTGGCGGTACGCTCTAACTACTCGTTCAAGGCGGACGGCTTCGCCGCCGCTTAACTCCAGCGTTAGCACATGAAAAATATCGCGACCCTGATGATCTTCTTGGCAGCTTTTAGCCAAGCGGCGATTGCATGTTCTTTGAACTGGCCCGACCCAAAGGCCGATGCGAGAGATGCAGACAATATCGAGGTCGGTTACGTAGTTGCTGACCGCTGGCCCGACTATGAGAAACATCTCCTCTCCGGCAAGTCGGGCTTTGTCGTGCCTGACCGTCGAATAGTTCGCGTGGTCTTTACTGAGGCGCTGAAGGGTCGTCTTACCGCACCCCAAGAAATCGTAGTTCCGTGCTCCGCCCCCACGCCCGAGGCTCGTGATCGTGTCATCGTCCTGCATAGTCAGGAATATGGCTATTATCTTGTTCCTTTCTTCTCACCCGACTACGAAAAGGCTCTTCGTGCAGCGCTCTCGCAGCGCTAACAAATCGTTCAAGGCGGACGGCTACGCCGCCGCTTAACTCCAGCGTTAGGGCGCAAATGCAACTTTACTCGCACATTGTCGATCTACGAATTTCGCATCCTGCGCTTGATCCAGATGTGGTCACTCGCACGCTAGGCATGGAGCCTCAGCACGCTTGGCGAGCGGGTGATCCTCGTAAAACTCCGAAGGGCACTCTGCTCGCAGGTACTCGCACAACTGGTTATTGGGCTGCCAATCCATTCTCTTACGGTTGGCGCGACTCTACCGACGTACTAATCGAGGATGCATTGGAGGAGCTGGTCACCTTCTTGGAGCCACATCGAGACTTCCTCAGTGAGCTCAGCAAGGGTGGCAATGTGCGCATATGGGCAAGTACATCCAGCAACCGCAACTACACACTCGACCTTGCACCAAACATGCTTATCCGCATTGCTTCACTAGGCGCTACATTCATCCACGATGTGTATTAGGTCACGTAGGTTGCGCCCTAACCATTCGTTCAAGGCGGACGGCTTCGCCGCCGCTTAACTCCAGCGTTAGGCCTGCTTAAAACTATGCAGTCATTCGCAACAATCGAAGATGCAGTGCGCGTTGCCAACGAGATCATCTCTGGCAAGATGGAGCCTCATCTTGGTTGCGGCCTGATTGCGGCTGTAGGCGAAAAGAACAACTATCCAAAGCAGCTACAAATGTTTGAGCTGCTCGCTCATGAACAAGAGGGTCACGAGCACCTCGGTGTCACCAAAGCATCAACATTGCCTCACATCATCAAAGCTTGCCATGAGCTCATCGCATCGCAGGCCTAACATCTCGTTCAAGGCGGACGGCTTCGCCGCCGCTTAACTCCAGCGTTAGGCGCCTAATGAGCCTCGTCGTCATTGCACAGCCATGGTCCGAGTCAGAGCTCTCCGTCATGCTTTGCACTCTCGAGACACATCGCATTCCTGCATTTGTACAGGGCGCTGGTTTTGGCTCTCTCAAACCTGGGCCACAGATTGATTTTTACAATGCTCGTCGCATCATGGTCTCCAGCTCATTGGCCGCCGAGGCTCGTCAAGCACTGGAAGTCTTCACGCGCCAAGACGAGCCTGCTACGTTCCATCGGCCGAGCATTCTTAACGTGGTTCGCGCCATCCTTGAGCTTGTTTGTTTCGGGTGGTTTGTTCCGGGCAACCGGCGTCGCGTGGCAGCGGCGCCTAACCCGTCGTCCAAGCGGACGCGCGAAAAGCCGCGCGCCGCTTAACTCCAGCGTTAGGTGCTAATGACAAGCTCCGAGAAATTGAAGGTGATGAAGGCGCACTTCGCATCTCTTGGCATCAGTCCTATTACTGGAGCGCCACTGATTTGGCGTGTTCTGTGGTTCTTCGGGGTTCCGGTCCCGCCGCTGGTTTTCTTGCGCTTCGCTTCTGTGGCTCTAATCACGGGTGGCTTTTTCGCTGTGTTCTGGGGACTGTTCATGTGGTTTGTCTTTTGGTCCCGCGGTGGCGAATCAATGTGGGTCGTAGTCGGACTTCCGCTGCTAGTCGGAGCCATGTTCGGCTTCATCAATGCAAAGCGTTCCCGTACTATCGCCCGTACATATAAGCTTCCGCTGTGGGCCGACTACAAGGGGCCGCTACAGTCGTAGAGGCACCTAACATCTCGTTCAAGGCGGACGGCTTCGCCGCCGCTTAACTCTAGCGTTAGCCCTCAATCGTGGACTCCATGGACCCTTCAGCACGGCATCTCGCGTTTCACGGAAGCATCGTTCTGTTGTTTGGCCTGCTTTGTGGTGTTCCCTATGGGCGCGCCATCAATCGCAACGCACCCGCTCACACTATTCATTCTTGGCGCATTGCTCACGCAAGTCTTCCCATGGGCGCAATACTCATGTTCGCCGTGGCGGCGCTGCTTTCGTCATTCTCAGTCGCTTCTCAAGTTAAATGGTTCATTGCAATCACACTCATTGTCTCGGTTTACGCCTTCTGTCTCTCCTTGCCGCTTGCGGCAATAGCCGGTTATCGCGGTCTCTCTTCGCGTGGTCCGCTTGCTGCGAAACTCATCTTTTCAGGCAACGTGCTCGGCTCTATTGCTTCGCTCGCGGCTTCACTCGCGCTCGTCTATGCTGGTTACGTCTCGCTATGAGCCCAGCGCAAAGGCGGGCTAACAATTCGTTCAAGGCGGACGGCTTCGCCGCCGCTTAACTCCAGCGTTAGACGGGCTACGCATGCGCATCTCACTGTCCTTGATCGCTCTTTTGCTTTTCTTGCCGCATTCTGGCTCAGCTGTTTCGGCGGAGCCAACTCACATGGTAGGGCTGCTTACGGATCAGGGAGCTATTGATGGCTGCGCGTGGAGCGCATCTTCTAAAGCCATGGGCCACGGACTCGTCTTTCTGGCAGAGTACGATGACTCCAAGGCACTGATGAACATAGACGGCTCAGACACTGCATTCAAACTTGTATCAGTACATGGCAGCCTCAAGAAGGTCGGGGATGTTCTTGAAAAAACGTTTCGCTCTGGTGGCGTACTAGTTAAAGCTCGTTACAAAGCCACTAGGGTCTGCCCGAAAGACAGCGAGTCCTGCGAAGTAACGAATTACGCTGTCACTTTCGACGTGTCAAAGGGTGTTCAGCGGCAGGTTGTAAACGCAACCGGGGATGTCGGCTGCTAGTCCGGCCGTCTAACAATTCGTTCAAGGCGGACGGCTACGCCGCCGCTTAACTCCAGCGTTAGGCGGTTGCTTTGCTGTTGTTTCGCACGTGTGTTTCGTCCAGCTTCGCGTCGGCTTATTGTCCTCCGCTTCGGCAACATTTTTCTGCAGCAGTGCGGCAAGCCTTCAGCATTCAGAGCTGGTAGTTTTGGGGAGTCGGTTGCTCATGTTCTGTGCTCACTCTGGCCACAAGCCATCGCTCAAGCGCATCGCGTCGCACCCGTCTAACATTTCGTTCAAGGCGGACGGCTTCGCCGCCGCTTAACTCAAGCGTTAGGCAACAGGGGAATTCCATGAACACTCTTCGCATGATTTGGCTTGCGACTATCGTTCTGTGCATTGGTACTCAAGTCATCATGTTTTCACTTCAAGCTGGCGCATTGCGTCGCTATGGGCATAGGAGCTTCTGCTTACTTGGCGTTGGCAGCGCATGTGTCGCTGTCTACGCGGCGCTCGGAGCTGCCCCGTACTTTTTCACCTTCAGCGCATCAGCACTTGCCAACCTTCTAAGCATCGCGCTCGCATTTGCTTTTATAGGCGTCATATTTGGTGTGTGGGGCACTGCGTCGCTGTTTCGTCGATTTGGACAGCTTCATCGGGCATCAACTGGTGTAAGCGGCGATGTTGCCTAACCATTCGTTCAAGGCGGACGGCTTCGCCGCCGCTTAACTCCAGCGTTAGGCCTCAAATGAACAAAGACTCGGCAGCTTGGCTCGCACTCAGAATCATCGGTCTGCTTGCGCTCGGACGTGCCTTCTTGTCCTTGCTCAGCGGGGTAGTCGAAACCTTCAATGTTTGGAAGCTATACGGTGCTACCGTCGAAGCTATGGCCTCTCTAACTCAGCGGCTCATCCTTCAAGCATGGGTCGGCATAGGAATCGCTCTCATGCAGTGCATCTTCTTTGCCGTCGTCGCCTTCTACTTTCTTCGCAGAGGTCGGGCCGTCCACAAGCTTCTCATGCACGAGTCTGCGTAGTAGGGTCCGGCCTAACCAATCATTCGAGGCGGACGGCTTCGCCGCCGCTCAATTCCAGCGTTAGGCCGCAAGAAAGGAGTCTAGGCAATGCGCAACAAAATCTTTGGCGGCATCGGCATCCTATGGGGCGGCGCGCTTCTTTTCCGCTGGTTCACGTCGGGCACCTCAAATGGCGGCTCATCTGCGTATCAGGCTGGCCAGTCCGCCGCAGTTATCTTCGGCGCTCTCATGCTCGTAGCTGGGCTGTACTATTTTTTCCGCAAGCCAAGCTAGTCGTTGTTCTAACCGCAACGCACTTCCTCAACACCGCGTTGCGGCCTAACATTTCGTTCAAGGCGGACGGCTTCGCCGCCGCTTAACTCAAGCGTTAGATTTGGGGGTTCTGTGCGCACCAGTAAGCTTTACCTTACGGCAGCTCTGCTACTAAGCGCCGCAGCGCATGCGGCACGTCCATATTCTGAGATGTTTTCCCCCATGTTCAAGGCAGCGGTGGACAGTGCAATGAGCCAACCAGTTGCTGACGATCGAACCAGGCTTCTGTTGGGTGCTATGCGCGGCGGAACTGACAGCGAAGTGTTTTTCGTCTTTCCGCTACTGTTTCCCCGCAGGATCATCGACGGCGCTCAAAATGCGCATGTGTGTGTCGCAGAGATTTCGTCTTCAATGGACAACGGCAAAGAGTACTTGGCTACTGCGCCAGCCGAGCAAGAGGACTTCCCTCATGTGCATGCAAAGAAAATTCGCTCGGACACAGTCCGCTTGATCACGTGTCTCGATCAATACTATGCCAATGGCCAGTTGCGGTTTCCTTCGCCGCAATCTAACTGATCGTTCAAGGCGGACGGCTACGCCGCCGCTTAACTCCAGCGTTAGACCTTCAATGCCTCGTATCATCAAGAAACCTGGTGACATCCTGAAATTTCCGCTCTCTGCAGAGGGCCGGCATGCATATGCTCAGTGGCTACCAGACGCAACAGCTCGCGTATTTCTTGCCGCATGTACCTCTGATCTATCGCCGGAAGAGGTTCTGCAACTGCCCGTAGCGTTTCGAATCCTTGTCTTCCGCGATACGCCAAATCGTTACGCATGGTCAAAGGTAGGTCGGGCCGCGGTGCCTGCGCATTGCTCGCAACCCATGCGCTATGCAAAAAAGGACATACTGACTGGCAAGCTTAGTAGCTACTTTCAGGGTGCCGAGACTCCAGCCACCAAGGATCAGCTCAGCGGCTTAGAAACGCTCGCCGTTTGGGCGCATCCCCACATCGTTGAAAGACTCGAGGCGCAGCTTGAGGGTCGTGAATCCAAATTCCTCAAGAGTGTTAGCGTAACGGTCTAACCACTCGTTCGAGGCGGACGGCTACGCCGCCGCTCAACTCAAGCGTTAGGGCCGAAGGAAAAGTTCAATGAACGTGCTGTTCCTTTTGATGCTGGCCACTTCGGCTCAAACGGTCAGTTCAGCGACCATTGCCGGGCAATACGTAGCCGTCACGGAAACCGAATACAAGATCACTCTTACGCTCCAATCCAAAGGTCGTGCTCAGTACGAGTTCGTAACATGGGAGGCGGATGGTTCTGCACCAGAGCAACATGAGAAGCTTTCCGGCAAGTGGTCTCGCTCCGGAAATACGCTCACTGTGCAACTCTCGTCAGGCAAGTTTGCAATCTACTCAGTGGTACCGTGTCTTTCGCACCAAGAATTCGGGGAGGCTGGCTGTTCACCTGGTCTGAGTCTGGTCAACACGACCCTTGCGGATCGTTATGGCTTAAAGCGGTTCGGGCTTTGGAGCGCCGCGTCCTTAAAGATCGGCGTTCAGCCCTAACAATTCGTTCAAGGCGGACGGCTTCGCCGCCGCTTAACTCTAGCGTTAGGCAGCGAGACATGGATTCGCGCATTACAAACCAGTCTGAGTACTTGAGTAGCGTGTCACTTGTGCGGCGCGTCTGGTCACAGCCAGCTCCGCGATGGGACCATGATCACTGTGCTTTCTGTTGGGCAAAATTTGCTGGCTCGGACATTCCGGGGGCAATCCAAGAGGGCTACGCTACGCTCGACGGAGATCACTGGATCTGCGATGGCTGCTTTCAAGATTTCCGTATTTCCTTCGGTTGGAGTGTGGTGTAGTGCCTAACATCTCGTTCAAGGCGGACGGCTTCGCCGCCGCTTAACTCCAGCGTTAGACACAGGGGAATAACTTGCGTAACTTGAACAAAATGATCGTAGCTTCTGCTGCCATCTTCGCCTTCGCTGCTTCGGCCGGGGAAGTAACCGTCACGAAAGAACTTCAGGCCGCTATGAAAGATATAGCCGTCCATTCCAAGGTCGTGATGGTTGACGGCTCGGGAGCCACCCCGAACACCTTCCATGAAGACTCCGACCCCACGACTCTTCAAATTATAATGTTGGCTAAGCCCTCAGACGGAGCTGCTCAAGTTTCCAGCGATGGCGAGGTCATCTTTCTGCAAAAAGACACCTCCGAGAAGGAGCAGCAGGCCCTATTTGCCACAGCCTTCTATCTCAAAGCCAAGGCGCGTGAGGCTGCTTCGCAACCGGCAAGCGCGCACAGCTCACCGTAGGTGTCTAACATCTCGTTCAAGGCGGACGGCTTCGCCGCCGCTTAACTCCAGCGTTAGGCGGTTGCTCGTGTTGGTTCTTCGTGTCGTGTGTTTCGCCCAGCTTCGCGGCAACTTGCAGTGCTCCGCTTCGGCAACATTTTTCCGTCGCGCTGCGGCAAGTCTTCAGCCTTTAGAGCTGGTAGTTTTGGGGTAGTCGGTTGCTCATGCTCTGCGCTCATCCTGGCCACAAGCCATCGCTCAAGCGCGTCGTGTCGCACCCGTCTAACATTTCGTTCAAGGCGGACGGCTTCGCCGCCGCTTAACTCTAGCGTTAGGCCTCATGCGACCAACACACGAACAATTCAATGCATTCCTAGCTCACGAGCCCGTGGCGGGCGTGTCTTTTGAGCACAATGCGTATGTTCGGGTGGTTGGCGGCGAACATGCCGGCGACTCGGGATCTCTCATAAGTGTCGAGGAGCTGGGAGATGATCCCGTCTACTTGGTCGAGTTGGAGTCAAACCAAGATGCTCTCGTCCCGCAATCATGCTTACGCGTGGTTGAGGCCTAACAATTCGTTCAAGGCGGACGGCTGCGCCGCCGCTTAACTCTAGCGTTAGAGCCCACAGACATGCGTGTCGTCTACCCAGCAGATTTTTTCCACGACGGACGCGGTCCCACCTTAGTCGCTGTTCACTTGGCTCCGCATAGTGCACAACTCATTGCGATCGACTATCGCGGCCCTGATTCCGTCGATCGCCAAGCACCAGTGCAGCACCTTCTATTTGCTCACGCGCAGACCTTCATGTTCACGCCAGAGGAAGTGGAGAATTACGCCTCCAACGCCATCAACTGGGCCAACACAAAAAATGGAGCGCTCGTTTCACTTGGGCGGTCGCCTTGGCTTGAGTCGTTCAGCCCAATGCATCTCGGCAAATGTGAGCACTTCCGTGCGATGTTTTACGACGAGTTCTTGGATGTAATTTGCGAGGCGGTAGTTATCAGGCATGGAGCCTATGCAGGCGGGCTCTAACAATTCGTTCAAGGCGGACGGCTTCGCCGCCGCTTAACTCCAGCGTTAGGCCTTCAATGCTCATACCTTTCTGGTTCAACGTGACTAAGGGCCTCGGCTTCGGCGTCACGGCCTCTACCCAGGCGGAAGCTGAGCAGCTACTGCATCAATTTGGCTATCCGCCAAATGAAGTTCGATTCACTAATGTCGTGCAGCACGTTACTTTTGCGGAGCTCGACCAGAAGCATGTCGTTCCAAATTCTGGGCCTATGGTTGTTCGGGGTGTTTGGTATCCTCGGCACAATGTGTAGCGGGCGGCCTAACATTTCGTTCAAGGCGGACGGCTACGCCGCCGCTTAACTCCAGCGTTAGATCAAATGAAAAAACCGCTTGCTCTTCTGCTTCTTGCGTCGCCTGCCATTGCAGCCTGTGCATCATCACCAGCCCGAAACATCCCTAGTAATGAGGTCTTGGCCGCTACAAAACAGTTCACCGCCAAAGACTGTCGCCCGCATGGCACCGTTGAGGTGCGAATATCCCACTGTGAATACTTCGCAGAATTTACGGGCGGCGAGTGGAGCGTAGATGTCGTTTACATTTACGTCGACAAAGATGGCAAGCGTATTTTTCCGTTTGGCGCATCCGCCACATATGTGTTCGACCATTCTGGCAAGTTTGTCAAAATAATTGGTGGCCAGTAATCTAACTACTCGTTCAAGGCGGACGGCTTCGCCGCCGCTTAACTCCAGCGTTAGGCATATAGGAGAGTCGTTTGTACGTCGTGAGATATGAGGCTCGGCCTTTGCCCTTATCTGACAATTTTGTCAGCTATTCCGGCGCCTTGGTCAACGTGTGGGTTACCGCTTCGACTGAGCAGCAAGCCTTGGCTACTGCCGCGCAAGAGGTCCAAGAAGGCGGCTGGTGCATCGAGTCACTTGAGGCCGTATTTCCGGTCACCCGCGAAGACTACAGTACGGATGCTGCTGGCCTTGAACACTTCGAACAGGCGTTGGTCGACGATATCGTCTTGGTGTTCCACACTTGGCAAGAAGGCAAGCGGCAATGACGCGACATGCCTAACATCTCGTTCAAGGCGGACGGCTTCGCCGCCGCTTAACTCCAGCGTTAGCTCTTCATGAAAAACCTTCTAGCACTGTCGGCAATCATCCTACTGATGAGCATTCCCGTATCGGCCTGGACCTCGTCGGCAGCGCTGGACGACTCTGCAGTGCTATCGGCAATCATGCAGGACAGATGCGCCTCATCTGCAAACAATCCGGATGGAAGGTATCAAGTTGTCCCTGCCGAAGCCGATGAAATAGAAGTCCAGTCGTTTCCCAAGAGTTTTGATGCCGGTGCGGTCAAATCGTTAATCAGTCGCAATAAAACTACACACCCGCTCCCACGCATCGAGCTATGTTCATCATTCAAGCGAGTTTCCTCGGCAAAGGTAGCCACCTTCTTTGCTCCAAATAACGGTGCCGCTACCGGGTGGCGCGGCTTCTATCGCGCATTTCCTGGCGCTCAAGGTATCTCCAGCCTGAGCCTGCCGGGCTATTCCAAGGGCGGTAAGTTGGCAATCGTGCAAGTGTCGAGTTCATGCGGGGAAATGTGCAGTTCTGGCTTCTACTGGGTCTTACGGAAGGTGCATGGCAAATGGGTTGTTTACAAGAGCAGTCCTGCGTGGGTGAGCTAACATCTCGTTCAAGGCGGACGGCTACGCCGCCGCTTAACTCCAGCGTTAGGTGTAAGTATGGAAACTCAATCGCACTCACCAGCTCGGGTCGCAGTCCGCTGGCCATTTCGCGTTCTTGCTGCGCTCATCGTCGTCGCGGGACTCGTGGCGGTCGTGGGTGGAGTGCTTGCGTGGTGGTCACACAGAGCTGGTTTGCCCAAGTGGCAAATGCTGTTCGCCCTTCCAGGCGTCGCTTGGTTAATTCGCGTGGCGTGGGAGTCTGCCATCCGCGGTCGTCCGCCGGCATCCGAGTGTTGGCCGTTTGCCTCCCAAAGAATTTTTATGGTGTACGTCATCGTTTTCTTGGTGGCTTCGTACACCTAACCAGTCATTCAAGCGGACGGCTTCGCCGCCGCTTAATTCCAGCGTTAGGCCGCATGAAAGTAATTCGCTCGCTAGTGATCACATTGATCTTCGTCTTCGGAAGCGCGTACGCGCACGAAGATCGCATTCTTACGCTGCATCCGGACGGCTCAATTCCGGAGATACCGGCTTCGTTTGGCCCGGTGTTTCTAAACATCTCAGGCTTGGGTAGCGCTGTTCCTAAAGTCAGGTTCAGCGTTGGCAAGCACCAAAATAGTCTGCCATCGTGCCTGACACGCCTTATCCAAACGCGGCTGCTAAGCAACGTGTCTGTCATCGGCTCTTGGTACCACGACGAATCAGTAGTTCCGTACTATGTCAGTGTCAAATTCTATGATCCTGGCTACCTACCTACACATTCATACAACTCCAGCATTGACATGCTATTCAATCTCCACACTTCTCAACTAATCAGCATTCAACGGTTTGTCGCCAGCTCATCTGGCAGTGGGGGTCAGGATCAAGATGTAGCTTTGCCAAAGGGTTGTGCGCTTTGACGGCAAGCGGCCTAACATCTCATTCGAGGCGGACGGCTTCGCCGCCGCTCAATTCCAGCGTTAGGCCCCAAAGATGCTTTATCGAGTTCCTGCTTGGCCATTTGGAATCTCCTCGGTTCTCACGGGGCTGTTAGGCGCATATCTTTGGGTTGCAGCAGTCTCAACGGCGTCGCTGCGCTTCGCTCATTGCGGGCCGGCTGACGCCAATGCACCAGAACAATATTGTCGAGTAGCTGTAAGGGTCTTACATCAAAGTTATTGGGTAGGCTTCCTTGCCGTTGTGTTTGCGGTCTTGGCAATTGTGGTCAAGGTCAGGCGCAGAATGCCTGGCGTTGGGGCCTAACAATTCATTCGAGGCGGACGGCTTCGCCGCCGCTCAATTCCAGCGTTAGGCACCACGGGAAAGTTTATGGCTATTGATTTTTCTGCCCGCCATCCAGCTCTATCTATTGCGCATAGGGCCTTCTTCGTCGCGGCGTTAGTCAATTTCTTCGCCTTCGCTTTATTGGCCGCTCATCTTGGTGGTGATGCGTCAAGTGGAAAAGTCGAGGCCGGCCAGTATTTCTTAGGTTTCAAAGGTGGCTACACCGCGGTTTCAAAACAGGTATTCGAGTACAGTAAAGTACACGAGCTTTCTGTAGTGCTTACGCTACCAATAGCAATCCTTACGGGCTTTTTCTTCGGTCGGCCCAAGACGCCGGGTGGTGCCTAACATCTCGTTCAAGGCGGACGGCTACGCCGCCGCTTAACTCCAGCGTTAGATGCTCGGATCAATGGATGCCATGCCCGCAAACCTCCAAAAGCACTTCATCCCGGCGCTCTATGTTGTTCTGGGATTGCTTCTCGCAGCAAACATCATGTCGTTGCTCTCAGGCAACTTGCTCGCTCTGGTGTCTCTGGCCGTTCAATTCACGGTTCTTGGCGTCGTCTATTTCGGCAAGCCTTGGGCCTACATTGCCGTGAAATTATGGGCGTTCATCGTCATGCTCGCGGGGCTGGCAATGTGGCTAGCCGTCCTCTTGGACGGGCCAAAATATTTCCATTCTGTGTTCAACGCGGTGTTCAATACGCTTATGCTTTTTGCTGGCTTCTACTTCTTCAAGTTCGCCAAACCCGCGCTCCAGCAAGTTCGTGAGCGCATCTAGCTACTCGTTCAAGGCGGACGGCTACGCCGCCGCTTAACTCCAGCGTTAGGCGGTTGCTCTTGTTGGTTCTTCGTGTCGTGTGTTTCGCCCAGCTTCGCGGCAGCTTGCAGTGCTTCGCTTCGGCAACATTTTTCCGTCGCGTTGCGGCAAGTCTTCAGCCTTCAGAGCTGGTAGTTTTGGGGTAGTCGGTTGTTCAAGCAGCGTGCTCGTCGTGGGCAAGCATCATCGCCCGAGCGTGCTGCGGCGCACCCGTCTAACATCTCGTTCAAGGCGGACGGCTTCGCCGCCGCTTAACTCAAGCGTTAGGCCGCAAACTGATGCATCACGTCCTACGATCTCTCAGTATCGCTTCTATCGTCGGCGTTATCGCTGCAACTCCGATCGTCATTCTGTTCGCGACAGGTTCAAGCTTTCTGCAGTATGCCCCGCGGTTCATTGTTGTACTCATGGCGCTTGTGTGTCCGCCTTGGCAGCTGTTTTGGGTGGTAATGGGTCACCCGGACGACCTGTCGTTCGTGCTTCGCGTTTGCGGGGCGGTTCTAGTCCTAAACGCAGTACTGTATGCCCCACTGGGGGTGCTGCATGCGCTTACACCTAGGCTTCGCCCAACCATTCGGCATGCGCTTATGGGCGTAGCTTTCATATGTTTGCTTGTCTTTGGCCACCTGCTTTTCCTGCAGGAGCCGGCTGGAATCTATGCACTCTTCCAACCGCGTGCGGCCTAACATTTCGTTCAAGGCGGACGGCTTTGCCGCCGCTTAACTCTAGCGTTAGGCTCTATGACCCGCTTACTTTTGACAACTTGTATGCTCCTGTCGCTTTGTTCATGTGCTTCGTCAGGGAATAGTCTCTCCCGAGACGAATCACTTGGTTTTCCCTCGGACTCAGCCACTATCTACGTCTATCTACCAAACGGGGGGCAACTCCCCGCATTCGGCGGAGAGATCCTTTCTCTCCCTGGCTACCTGTTTTCACGCGGAGCCGTAATCTTGCACCCTGGCAAACAGGGCGTTGGCTACAACTGCCCCCAGCCAGATGGGGCCGTGATCATCGACGAGATGCCAACTATCCAATTTACGTTTAAGGCAGGTCATAGCTACGAGCTGCATTGCAAACATGGTTGGCCTGTCATTTCAGAGCGCAAGCAAGGCGCCTAACATCTCGTTCAAGGCGGACGGCTACGCCGCCGCTTAACTCCAGCGTTAGCCCTTCAACCCTGCTCATGGAGGTGTGAAATGACTCTTCCAACTGTGCTTAAACGGCCGAGCGCGTTTCTGCCATTGGCCATGTCAGTTGCAGCATTGGTCTTGGTGCTTAGCCACGTCGCCATGGTCGGTGCTGGTGCTGCCCGTCAAACCGACGAGGGCGCTACCGCGCACATCTTTCAGCTTCTCATCGCTGGGCAAGTACCACTCGTGGCATTCTTCGCAATCAAGTGGTTGCCGCGCGCTCCGCGTTTTTCGCTGCCAGTCTTGGCGCTTCAAGCAATAGCGGTCATCGCGGCGCTTGCTCCCGTGTACTTCTTCAACCTGTAGTGCAGGGCTAACAATTCGTTCAAGGCGGACGCCTCCGGCGCCGCTTAACACTAGCGTTAGGGCGCAAATGATGCGTACTCGGTTCCTCATACTTTTCTTGCTGTCGGTTTCCGCACCTCTACACGCCGGTGGGTGCACCTCAACGCAAGCAAAGGCCGCCGATAACGCTTCAGGTTCCTGGCGCTCATGGCCGTCGATCTTTGCTGCGTACCAGCGTTACGGACAATGCGACGATGGAGCCGTCGGCGAGGGCTTCTCAGACAGCATCGTCCATCTTCTCGCTTCAAATTGGGGCAAGCTCAATCAGGCTCAGCCCCTCATTGCTCGCCAGCCTGCATTCCAAGCCTTCATCATCCGGCACATCGACGCTAGCGCTGACTCCGATGAGCTACAAAACGTTCAACGATACGCGACACATAGTTGCCCGCCTTCAGCTACTGGTCTGTGCAGGCAAATTGCCGGAGCGGCCAAAAACGCAATTGCGGAAGCCGGGCGGTAGCGCCCTAACTACTCGTTCAAGGCGGACGCCTCCGGCGCCGCTTAACTCCAGCGTTAGGCTGCACATGGCAACCATCACGTTCACGGACATCCAACCTGAGCATGCCGAGGCGGTGAGCCAGGTGTTCCGCCTCATCAAGGAGGGTAAGGAGTGCGGCGAGATCAACGAAGAGATGGTCCGCAATACTCTCGGGCAGCACCTCGGTCACTTTGTAAGCGACCCAGAGGCAATTCAGAACATGCTCGAAAAGTGGAAGAGCGACAGAAGCACTCCCTTGTCTTGGGATTTCGGCTCGTGGATTGATGCCCTCGCAAGCGCTGAGCTCCTTTATCAAACTATCCGTGTACACCCCGACGGATCGGGCGAGTTGAGCTTCGAACAACTCGCGTGGCCTAGCGGTGGTATCGAGGCAACAGAAGAGCTCATCAAGATCTTCGGCGGTCGGGTCGCGTCGAACAGCGCAGCCTAACTACTCGTTCAAGGCGGACGGCTTCGCCGCCGCTTAACTCAAGCGTTAGGCCCCAACATGGACGATCAAGACACAACCAGTGCACCCAAGAGTTCGGCTATAGCTAGCCTAGCGATTGCACTACTCATTTCTGCATCTCTTCTCTTTGCTTGGGAGCGCACAAGCAAGACCCCGCTTCTTGTTGCGAGTCTCGGGTTCCTGATTGTTTCACCGCTCTGGTACTTGGCACCGATTAACTTCCGCAAACTCCTTGGCCCAATCAACAGCCGGATCACATATCGTCGCAAGTTCACGCCGGCTCAAGGGCTGCTTTCCTTAGTTGGCTATGCCATTATTTTTGCGGCCGTCCTGACGTGGCTCTTTCAGCTATTTCCGGCCTAACAACTCGTTCAAGGCGGACGCGCGTACCGCGCGCCGCTTAACTCCAGCGTTAGGCCCACGAAATGGCTGTTGCCAAGGAATCGATATCCATCGCGCTGAGTCTCGTCGCCGCTGGCTTCGGCCCCCTTGTTGGTGGCACCTTGTTCTACGCCATCCGAGGCAAATTTGGCGACATTCCTATGGGATTGACGATCTCTTTGGTCGTTTATCCAGTCGCTCTCATATTCGCTTGCATCTTCGGTCTACCACTGTTCTTGTTGGCGCGCCGCTTTAAACTCGTTCGGTGGTGGTTCGCTACTGCATCTGGCTTACTTGTAGGGTGTGCTGTGCAGTTTCTGGTGCTCAACGGGACGCATCACCTCGAAAATCTTCTTCTATACGCCATAGAGGGCATGTCGTCTGCACTTCTGTTTTTCGCAGTTTGGAGGTCGCGGGCACATGCCTAACCACTCGTTCAAGGCGGACGGCTGCGCCGCCGCTTAACTCAAGCGTTAGGCATGTGAGAAACAGCATGAAACCACTGGTCGCAGCTCTGATCGCGCTGTCTATCCTGGCGCCTCTTACCATCCGCGCCGCGGACCTGAAAGAGAGCGACACAACATCGAAATGGTCCTACCCCTACAGTGCACCCGCGGACAAAGAAAAGCGCCTAAGAGAAGGGGTTGAGACACTGCGCAAAGGGCAACGTGGTACGCCCGCTTCGAAGTTCATAGAGATCTTGGGTCCGCCTGATCAGGTAACCGATATGAGCAAAAGCTTTGAGGGCCTGTCCATGGACGAAGACAGCATGCTCATGCAGTACCGCCAATACCTATCTCGTCGGCTGGTCTGGTACATAAAAAAGAAGAACGCTAAGAGCCCCAACCTTGATGACGTTTGGTTTGCCGCTTACGTCGGCAAAGACTCCGATGGGGTCCTCAAGGTCATGAGGAACAAGTTCAAGTGAAACACCTGCCTAACAATGTGTTGCATGCGGCACCGATAGTTCCTTCGCTTTAGTGGACACCCTGAACTACCACTTCAGGAGTCCACAAGATGCCCAAGCCAGGCCCGCGAACCACCTATCGTTACACCCATGATTTCAAGGCGACGGCTGTTCGTTTGAGC
>NZ_MUNT01000015.1 GCF_002001175.1 Rhodanobacter sp. C03
GGGTGTTGACGGTCACTAAAAGCGATGTAGAATGGGCGGCTCACCTAGGACGAAACGTTCTGGGGCGTCACCGAGAAATCGGCGACAAGCGAATGATCTTTGACAGTGTGCGCAGGTGAATTGTGTGGACGCCTTGCGTTGGAGGGTTACGACCTGTCCAATAAATGCAAGCGTCCCACCAAGTAAAAAGTCAGTAATGAGTTTTGATTGGTTGGGAACTAACGCTTCGGAAAGATAGATGACTGAGCCCGCAAGGGTGAGGTTGTCGAAAACTTAAGTGAAGAGTTTGATCCTGGCTCAGATTGAACGCTGGCGGCATGCCTAACACATGCAAGTCGAACGGCAGCACAGCAGTAGCAATACTGTGGGTGGCGAGTGGCGGACGGGTGAGTAATGCATCGGGACCTACCTGAACGTGGGGGATAACGTAGGGAAACTTACGCTAATACCGCATACGTCCTACGGGAGAAAGCGGGGGACCTTCGGGCCTCGCGCGGTCAGACGGACCGATGTTCGATTAGCTAGTTGGTAAGGTAACGGCTTACCAAGGCGACGATCGATAGCTGGTCTGAGAGGATGATCAGCCACACTGGAACTGAGACACGGTCCAGACTCCTACGGGAGGCAGCAGTGGGGAATATTGGACAATGGGCGCAAGCCTGATCCAGCAATGCCGCGTGTGTGAAGAAGGCCTTCGGGTTGTAAAGCACTTTTATCAGGAGCGAAATACTACCGGTTAATAACCGGTGGGGCTGACGGTACCTGAGGAATAAGCACCGGCTAACTTCGTGCCAGCAGCCGCGGTAATACGAAGGGTGCAAGCGTTAATCGGAATTACTGGGCGTAAAGGGTGCGTAGGCGGTTCGTTAAGTCTGTCGTGAAATCCCCGGGCTCAACCTGGGAATGGCGATGGATACTGGCGAGCTAGAGTGTGTCAGAGGATGGTGGAATTCCCGGTGTAGCGGTGAAATGCGTAGAGATCGGGAGGAACATCAGTGGCGAAGGCGGCCATCTGGGACAACACTGACGCTGAAGCACGAAAGCGTGGGGAGCAAACAGGATTAGATACCCTGGTAGTCCACGCCCTAAACGATGCGAACTGGATGTTGGTCTCAACTCGGAGATCAGTGTCGAAGCTAACGCGTTAAGTTCGCCGCCTGGGGAGTACGGTCGCAAGACTGAAACTCAAAGGAATTGACGGGGGCCCGCACAAGCGGTGGAGTATGTGGTTTAATTCGATGCAACGCGAAGAACCTTACCTGGCCTTGACATGTCTGGAATCCTGCAGAGATGCGGGAGTGCCTTCGGGAATCAGAACACAGGTGCTGCATGGCTGTCGTCAGCTCGTGTCGTGAGATGTTGGGTTAAGTCCCGCAACGAGCGCAACCCTTGTCCTTAGTTGCCAGCGAGTAATGTCGGGAACTCTAAGGAGACTGCCGGTGACAAACCGGAGGAAGGTGGGGATGACGTCAAGTCCTCATGGCCCTTACGGCCAGGGCTACACACGTACTACAATGGTCGGTACAGAGGGTTGCAATACCGCGAGGTGGAGCCAATCCCAGAAAGCCGATCCCAGTCCGGATCGAAGTCTGCAACTCGACTTCGTGAAGTCGGAATCGCTAGTAATCGCGGATCAGCTATGCCGCGGTGAATACGTTCCCGGGCCTTGTACACACCGCCCGTCACACCATGGGAGTGAGTTGCTCCAGAAGCCGTTAGTCTAACCGCAAGGGGGACGACGACCACGGAGTGGTTCATGACTGGGGTGAAGTCGTAACAAGGTAGCCGTATCGGAAGGTGCGGCTGGATCACCTCCTTTCGAGATAGACGGCGTGACTCTTCACGCAAGACGTCCACACAAGACACCTGCACATCCGCATGTAACCAAGCATGCTGGCCTGAACGGCCCAAGTTTTATGGGTCTGTAGCTCAGGTGGTTAGAGCGCACCCCTGATAAGGGTGAGGCCGGTGGTTCGAGTCCACCCAGACCCACCATTATTCCAAGGGATTCCTTGGGGCCTTAGCTCAGCTGGGAGAGCACCTGCTTTGCAAGCAGGGGGTCGTCGGTTCGATCCCGACAGGCTCCACCACTTGGTGTTGGCATGAAAGCCGCGGATGTGTTGCACACAAAAGATTTGAAATCATCCGGCATTGAGGCCGGCGTGATGTTCTTTGAAAACAAGTAAACGAGTGACAAGCGTCTTGGTTCGAACCGAACCGAGACAAGTGTTAAGGCAAGTAACGAAGTGGTTTGGATGTGTAATCCCGAGGCGACTTGGGGTTATATGGTCAAGCGACTAAGCGTATACGGTGGATGCCTTGGCAGTCAGAGGCGATGAAGGACGTGGCAGCCTGCGAAAAGTGTCGGGGAGCTGGCAACAAGCTTTGATCCGGCAATGTCCGAATGGGGAAACCCACTCCGCAAGGAGTACTGCATGGTGAATACATAGCCATGCAGGGCGAACCCGGGGAACTGAAATATCTAAGTACCCGGAGGAAAAGAAATCAACCGAGATTCCCTGAGTAGCGACGAGCGAACGGGGACTAGCCCAAAAGCACATTATGTTTTAGTCAAACGGGATGGAAAGCCCGGCCATAGATGGTGATAGCCCAGTCGACGAAAAGACATTTTGTGTGAAATTGAGTAAGGCGGGGCACGTGAAACCTTGTCTGAACATGGGGGGACCATCCTCCAAGGCTAAATACTACTGACTGACCGATAGCGAACTAGTACCGTGAGGGAAAGGCGAAAAGAACCCCGGAGAGGGGAGTGAAATAGACCCTGAAACCGTATACGTACAAGCAGTGGAAGCCCGTAAGGGTAACTGCGTACCTTTTGTATAATGGGTCAGCGACTTACTGTCAGTGGCAAGCTTAACCGTATAGGGGAGGCGAAGAGAAATCGAGTCTGAATAGGGCGCATAGTCTCTGGCAGTAGACCCGAAACCGAGTGATCTATCCTTGGCCAGGTTGAAGGTGCGGTAACACGCACTGGAGGACCGAACCCACATCTGTTGCAATAGATGGGGATGAGCTGAGGATAGGAGTGAAAGGCTAAACAAACTCGGAGATAGCTGGTTCTCCTCGAAAGCTATTTAGGTAGCGCCTCGTGCGAATACTGTTGGGGGTAGAGCACTGTTATGGCTAGGGGGTCATCGCGACTTACCAAACCATGGCAAACTCCGAATACCAACACGTACTACACGGGAGACACACGGCGGGTGCTAACGTCCGTCGTGAAAAGGGAAACAACCCAGACCCGCAGCTAAGGTCCCAAAGTCATAGCTAAGTGGAAAACGATGTGGAAAGGCATAGACAGCCAGGAGGTTGGCTTAGAAGCAGCCACCCTTTAAAGAAAGCGTAATAGCTCACTGGTCGAGTCGGTCTGCGCGGAAGATTTAACGGGGCTAAGCTATGCACCGAAGCTCGGGGTGTGCACATTTATGTGTACGCGGTAGAGGAGCGTTCCGTAAGCCTGTGAAGGTGGATTGTAAAGTCTGCTGGAGGTATCGGAAGTGCGAATGCTGACATGAGTAACGATAATGGGGGTGAAAAGCCCCCACGCCGAAAGCCCAAGGTTTCCTCGCGCAACGTTAATCGGCGCAGGGTGAGTCGGCCCCTAAGGCGAGGCAGAAATGCGTAGTCGATGGGAAGCAGGTTAATATTCCTGCACTTTTCCATAGTGCGATGTGGGGACGGAGAAGGTTAGGTCTACCGGGCGTTGGTTGTCCCGGGGAAAGGAGGTAGGCATGAATCTTAGGCAAATCCGGGATTCTTTATGCCGAGCACCGAGACGAGCCCTATTGGGCGAAGTGACTGACACCACGCTTCCAGGAAAAGCCACTAAGCTTCAGCTATGGAAAAACCGTACCGCAAACCGACACTGGTAGGCAGGGTGAGAATCCCAAGGCGCTTGAGAGAACTCGGGTGAAGGAACTAGGCAAAATGGCACCGTAACTTCGGGAGAAGGTGCGCCCATTGACGTGGTCACGTGCGTGACTGAGCGTCGATGGGTCGCAGTAACCTGGCCGCTGCGACTGTTTATCAAAAACACAGCACTCTGCAAACACGAAAGTGGACGTATAGGGTGTGACGCCTGCCCGGTGCTGGAAGGTTAATTGATGGGGTCAGCCGCAAGGCGAAGCTCTTGATCGAAGCCCCAGTAAACGGCGGCCGTAACTATAACGGTCCTAAGGTAGCGAAATTCCTTGTCGGGTAAGTTCCGACCTGCACGAATGGCGTAACGACAGCGGCGCTGTCTCCACCCGAGACTCAGTGAAATTGAATTCGCTGTGAAGATGCAGCGTTCCCGCGGCAAGACGGAAAGACCCCGTGAACCTTTACTATAGCTTTACACTGAACGTTGAGTTCTTCTGTGTAGGATAGGTGGGAGGCTTTGAAGCGCAGACGCCAGTTTGCGTGGAGCCAACCTTGAAATACCACCCTGAAGTGCTTGACGTTCTAACCTAGGCCCGTAATCCGGGTCAGGGACCGTGTATGGTGGGTAGTTTGACTGGGGCGGTCTCCTCCCAAAGAGTAACGGAGGAGCACGAAGGTACGCTCAGCGCGGTCGGACATCGCGCACTGTGTGCAATGGCATAAGCGTGCTTGACTGCGAGATCGACGGATCAAGCAGGTACGAAAGTAGGTCATAGTGATCCGGTGGTTCTGTATGGAAGGGCCATCGCTCAACGGATAAAAGGTACTCCGGGGATAACAGGCTGATACCGCCCAAGAGTTCATATCGACGGCGGTGTTTGGCACCTCGATGTCGGCTCATCACATCCTGGGGCTGTAGCCGGTCCCAAGGGTATGGCTGTTCGCCATTTAAAGTGGTACGCGAGCTGGGTTCAGAACGTCGTGAGACAGTTCGGTCCCTATCTGTCGTGGGCGTTGGAGATTTGAGGGGGGCTGCTCCTAGTACGAGAGGACCGGAGTGGACGTTCCGCTGGTGTTCGGGTTGTCATGCCCATGGCATTGCCCGGTAGCTATGAACGGAAGTGATAACCGCTGAAAGCATCTAAGCGGGAAGCACGCCCCAAGATGAGATCTCCCGAGAGCTAGACTCTCCTTAAGGCACCATGAAGACTACGTGGTTGATAGGTCAGGTGTGGAAGTGCAGCAATGCATGGAGCTAACTGATACTAATGAGCCGTGAGGCTTGACCATATAACCCCAAGACGCTTCGTTCCTTAGCGACGTCTCGATATATTCGAATTCACCTCGACGCTTGTCACTCGTTTACGATTTATCCACGTGAGATCCCTCTCACGGAAGCGTCTGGTCAGCGTCATTGACCTGACGTTTCAAGAAGAATGTGGAGCCGGCGCGTCAGCGCTGCTCCCACCCCTTCCCTGGCGGCCATAGCGGCGTGGTACCACCTGATCCCATCCCGAACTCAGAAGTGAAACGCGCATGCGCCGATGGTAGTGTGGCTTTGCCATGCAAGAGTAGGTCACCGCCAGGGGCTTTATCCC
>NZ_MUNT01000017.1 GCF_002001175.1 Rhodanobacter sp. C03
TCACGCCGTGTCGGCTTCTTCTTGGACTCGAAACTCAGCGAGGCAAAGGAACGCTGCTTCATCGGCGATGGGCTTCCTGGGAACGGCTGGCTATGATGCCGCAGACGGGAAATAAATCAGAGTGTCCTTAGGTGCCATGGAAACTTTGAGGCTGTCATTAACGCAAGAAGACTTGGAGCGTTTCTTCGGTACAGCTCCGTCCAAGTCCGATGCCGATGCTCCATGGCCATACAACGGGCTCACCTTCAATTTCTCTGGCGGCCCATATCAGGTCATCTTCTACATCATGCCGTCGTACAGGCACGTAGAGCTGTCCATTCGTTGCCCCAACGAACTTACGTATCAACTTACTGCCTCCGCAGTTAGCGACCTTCGTGTGCTCGGCGGCCCGACTCATGACACACTGGAAATCGTCATCTCGTCCAAAGACAGCGTCTTCATTCGCTTACTTCCGTCGGTGCTCGTCGCTCAGCAAGTCGGCGGTGGCACCTAACTACTCGTTCAAGGCGGACGGCTCCGCCGCCGCTTAACTCCAGCGTTAGTCGGTAGCTCGTCGTGGTTCTTCGTGTGGTGTGTTTCACCCAGTTTCGCGCTAGCTTGTCGTCCGTCGCCGCAGCAGCTCTTCGCGCAGCAACGTCGCAAGCCTGGGCATTCAGAGCTGGTAGTTTTGGGGCAGTCGGTTGTTCAAGCTGTGCGCTCGTCTCGGCAGTCGTTGTCGCCCGAGCATGCTGCGTGGCAACCGTCTAACATCTCATTCAAGCGGACGGCTCCGCCGCCGCTTAATTCCAGCGTTAGGCGGCATGGACATAGTTCACGCAATTTGGGATTTCTACGACGGCCCCAGAACTGGCGTCGCAAGCTTTCGTGGGCAGCCGAGCTACTTTTCCTGTCAATGGGACGCTGCTGCAGACGACTACAGTTGCAACTATGCGTTATCACCAATTGACGCAGAAACATTCGAGTTGGTGTTGCGGCAGTCGGCAATCTGGCAAAAGTGGGAGCTTGCCTTTCATGCCGGACAGGTTTCGAGCGAGTCACATCCAGGCTTCGGTGGTCGCGATCTACGATATGACCAACTTCAAGTTTTGTTGCAAGCCCGCATTGAGGCTCTTCCGGCTTCTAGTTCCGTTGTTCAAGCAAAATTCTATCCAGTGTCTGCGGATAGACTTTCGAATGGTGTCATGCAACCACTTCTCGTACAGTGGTCGGATGCCGCCTAACCAATCGTTCAAGGCGGACGGCTTCGCCGCCGCTTAACTCCAGCGTTAGGCAACAGGGGAATCCATGACCATCTTTCGTATGATTTGGCTTGCGACCATCGTTCTCGGCATCGGTGCTCAAATCATCATGTTCTCACTTCAAGTTGGCGCATTGCGTCGTTACAGGCATAAGAGCTTCTGGTTGCTCGCCGCCGGCAGCACGTGTTTTGCCACCTATGCGGCTATCGGGGCTGTTCCTTACTTTGTCACGCTCAACACATCGGCACTTTCTGGCCTGCTAAGCGTCGGCGTTGCTTTTGCGCTAATCGGTGTTGTTGTTGGCGTGTGGGGCACTACATCGTTATTTCGCCGGTTCGGAGAGCTTCAGCGAGCAGCCGCTGGCGTAATCAGCTAGGAGCTGCCTAACATCTCGTTCAAGGCGGACGGCTGCGCCGCCGCTTAACTCCAGCGTTAGGCACCCCAAGAAATGATTTTGCACGCCGAAACCGTCGAGTCCATCTTTGGGTACTGGCCCGAGTTTTCGGATGGCCGTATCGAGTTCTTCTCGTTCGAGCGGCCAGGCATCATCTGCCTCAGAATTTCCTACATCGACTCCAACATCCAAAAGGCAGCTGTCGTCAGCCTTCGGTTCTCGGGCGTTACCGACCTAGATCTCTCAGAGCTCCGCTCCGAGAACATTGTCGACGTCCTAAGCATCTCTTCCGAATCTCCTACTGTCGTTACAATCGAGGGCTGCTACGGTTTGTGCGGCACCTTCAAGTGCAACGCGGCGGAGGTTGCGGGTGTGGTGCCTAACCACTCGTTCAAGGCGGACGGCTTCGCCGCCGCTTAACTCAAGCGTTAGGCTATCTATGTCCGAGTGGTCACGAATTGTGTATCGAGAGTTCTGCGATGCACCGCGCGCAGTGATCGCGCAGCGCGACGGGAATCTATATTTCTTTGACTCTCGCTTCGATGACGACCTGGATTGCTATCTGGAGTACTACGAGGTCTGGCGCCTACCGCTACTTCCCGACGAGCGGTTAGCTGGCTCTTGGGTCGGCTTAGAGAAATTGGCACTCGAAAGACTTCCAAATGTTGGGCTGCGCGACCTGCCGTTTGAGGTTTCAAGCCGCAACACCCCCGATGCCGATGCTGCTCGTTCAAAGTGAGGTATGTTGCGCCTAACAATTCGTTCAAGACGGACGGCTTCGCCGCCGCTTAACTCCAGCGTTAGGGCTCAAATGGAAGTTTCCCAAGCGATCGAGACAAATGTCCGGGCCACGTTCTCATCACAAGACGCTGGCACGGCGCTCGTCGTACTTGCCGGCATGCAGCAACCACCTTCCACACCTGAGTGGGCAGCAGCAAGAGTTCGCGTGCAAATTGCAGCTCTCATGCTCGCCAAAGGAGATGTCGAGTTGCTTCGCAAGACAATCAAGCAGGCCCAAGTAGACTGGCGCGACACCCTTATGGCTGCAGGTCTTGGCAATGCAAATTGGCCATCTGTCGCAAGCGCCGCCGGCTTCGCAGTTTCCTAGGGTCGCGGTTGAGCCCTAACATCTCGTTCAAGGCGGACGGCTTCGCCGCCGCTTAACTCAAGCGTTAGATCCCATGAGCAGAACTTGCGACAGTTCGATGCATAGAAGCCGGCTTCTCGCCAGCCAAACAGCCGTCTGCTACTACTGCTTTGCCGAGTTCCCGCCGTCGGCTATAAGTGAGTGGTGTGACGCAATCGGCGAGGAGCAGGGGCAAACTGCAATCTGTCCTCAGTGCAGCGTAGATGCGGTTGTTGGCTTCAACGGTCCTGTCGATGCAGCATGGGTTCAAGCTGCGCATCAAAAGGGGTTCGGCTAGCATGGGTTCTAACAATTCGTTCAAGG
The DNA here is from genome assembly GCF_002001175.1 of Rhodanobacter sp. C03. Taxonomy (GTDB): domain Bacteria; phylum Pseudomonadota; class Gammaproteobacteria; order Xanthomonadales; family Rhodanobacteraceae; genus Rhodanobacter. The sequence goes on from NZ_MUNT01000017.1 coordinate 3,083, forward strand.
CGGACGGGATAGTTCCTTCGCTTTAGTGGACACCCTGAACTACCACTTCAGGAGTCCACAAGATGCCCAAGCCAGGCCCGCGAACCACCTATCGTTACACCCATGATTTCAAGGCGA
>NZ_MUNT01000020.1 GCF_002001175.1 Rhodanobacter sp. C03
TACAACAACAAGCGCTTACACTCCGCCTTGGGCTATCGTTCTCCCATCGAGTTCGAGGCCCGTTGCGGCTAACCAACCGGTGTCCACTTTTGCGTAGGAACTCTCCGGCTTCGCCGCCGCTTAACTCTAGCGTTAGGCAGCACACATGAACTTCAGCGACCTTGAAAAGGCAGCCCTCCAGCTAAACGAGCTCTACGAGCAGCTCGAGGCGAAGAGGTACGGCCGCGTCTGGAGCACACAAGAACTCGCACTCGGCTTCATGGGAGACGTTGGCGATCTGGCAAAGCTTGTCCAAGCACACGCCGGCGTACGCACAATCGATGATGTTCAAGCCAAACTAGGTCACGAGTTATCGGACTGCTTATGGTCGGTTCTCGTCTTGGCGAACAAGTGCGGGATTGATCTGCAGGCCGAATTCGTCAGGAACACTAAGGAGATATCTGAGTATGTGTCCAACGAACTTGGCAAATAGGCGGGTGCCGCCTAACCATTCGTTCAAGACGGACGGCTTCGCCGCCGCTTAACTCCAGCGTTAGGCGTCACAACAAACATGTCTGAGTACTCTGCAAAGCCATACGAAGAGACAGTGTCCTGTGAGGCGCGGCAAGACGCGGGTATCATCTTTATCAAGGTTGTCGCAATGCCATATGAGGACGCGGTCGAGTTTGACGTCACTCAAGCACGCGCTTTCGCAAAGCGTATTCTTGACGCTGTTGAGGTTGTCGAGCTTGGTTGGGTTGGCAAATCGGGCACTCCACCAGCCGCGGGTGGCGCCTAACATTTCGTTCAAGGCGGACGGCTTCGCCGCCGCTTAACTCCAGCGTTAGGCCTCAAATGAACAAAGACTCGGCAGCTTGGCTCGCACTCAGAATCATCGGTCTACTTGCGCTCGGACGTGCCTTCTTGTCCTTGCTCAGCGGGGTAGTCGAAACCTTCAATGTTTGGAAGCTATACGGTGCTACCGTCGAAGCTATGGCCTCTCTAACTCAGCGGCTCATCCTTCAAGCATGGGTCGGCATAGGAATCGCTCTCATGCAGTGCATCTTCTTTGCCGTCGTCGCCTTCTACTTTCTTCGCAGAGGTCGGGCCGTCCACAAGCTTCTCATGCACGAGTCGGCGTAGTAGGGTCCGGCCTAACCAATCATTCGAGGCGGACGGCTTCGCCGCCGCTCAATTCCAGCGTTAGCTTCTATGAGCATATTGGCAGGCCTACTCATCTCTTTCGCGTTGGCTACCTCGGGAGCAACGAGTGCGCCGCTCTGTCCAGACGAAAGGGAGTTGTCTCCAGCTGAGGCAGGAGATGCGCACGGTTTGACGTCTGTTTACTGGCGTCCGCACTGGAGTCAGGTCCCCAACAAGTCCACCGCAATTCCTACTCGCGTCATTCAGCCAGTACTGTCGAGCCGTGCAGAAAATGACCTTCCAAGAATGGTCGTTTTCGAACTTATCATCGACCGCCAAGGCTCCATTGCGGTAGCCACAGCACTTACGCCTTTGCCAAAGTCTCTAGTAGCTCCGTTGTCTGCTGCGTTCCAGCTGTGGCAGTTCAAATCTCAAAAAAACGCCGTAACAACCAACGTATCGTGGTGCTATGGTCGAACATGGCAGTTCCCAGCTAACTGATCGTTCAAGGCGGACGGCTTCGCCGCCGCTTAACTCCAGCGTTAGACGTCAGAGCATCTTTCCTTCGCAGTTGCTTCGCGTGCGTGTCGCGTTCTGGCTTCGCATCAGCTGCGAGCATTCTTTCGCTTCGGGCCGGCCTGCGTTGTCGTCTTTCGCGCGCCTGGTCGTTCGTCGTGTCTTGCGCGCGTTGTCGCAGCACGCATCTTCGGGCTCCACGATGCGCGCGGTTCGTCTCAACGTGGCATCCTTCGTCAGCGGTTCGTTCTTCGCGCGCAGGCCACCAGCTTCGCGCCATTGCCGGGCATTCAAAGCAGCGATATCGTGCAAGCATCCGACGGCGTAGCGTGCTGCCGTCTAACCCGTCATTCAAGCGGACGGCTTCGCCGCCGCTTAATTCCAGCGTTAGGCCTCATATGGAAGTTCCCGTGCGCTCAAACGCCTCAATGTTTCTCGCTCACACGGTCGAGCCTACAGTTGCGGAGTTCGAGAAGGCGCCGTACGACATCCGTCGCGGCAGGCACG
>NZ_MUNT01000018.1 GCF_002001175.1 Rhodanobacter sp. C03
GATAGTTCCTTCGCTTTAGTGGACACCCTGAACTACCACTTCAGGAGTCCACAAGATGCCCAAGCCAGGCCCGCGAACCACCTATCGTTACACCCATGATTTCAAGGCGACGGCTGTTCGTTTGAGCCAGTTGCCTGGCGTGGCGGTGCGTGATGTCGCCGAGTCGCTTTACATCCATCCGTTCATGCTGTCTCGTTGGCGCAAACAGGCGCGTGAGGGTTTGATCGTGACGAAAGGTGTAGCCGTGGATAAGGCGGTGGCGGCAGAGCTCAAGGAGCTTCGTCGGATGAAGAAGGCTTACGAGCAACTGAAGCTCGAGCATGACCTTTTAAAAAAAGCGATCGCGTTCACTTCCACTCCAAGGCCGACATCTTCGCCTTCATCCGTCAGCAAACGCACCAGCCGGTGAGGCTGCTGTGCCGGCTATACGGCGTCAGCCCCAGCGGCTTCTACGCATGGCGCGATCGCCCAGCGAGCGTGCGTGTGCAGGAGGATGCGCGGTTGCTGCTACGCATTCGCCAGGTGCATGAGGAAGGTCGACAGACCTACGGCAGCCCACGTGTCCATGCCGATCTGCAGCGCGCAGGCGAATCTGTCGGCCGGCGCCGGGTCGAGCGTTTGATGCGGGATCACACCATCCGCGGCTGCTCTGCCGATCTGTATCGGCGCTGTCCGGGTGTCGATCGCTTCTTCGCCAGTGTGGATAATCAGGTTCACGAACTGACGGTGGATCGGCCCGATCAGGTCTGGGTGACCGATGTCACCTATCTGAAAGTGTCGGGAACGTGGCGCTACCTTGCCACCGTCATGGATCGCTACTCACGGCGCCTGCTGGGATGGTCGCTGGGAGCAGACCGAACGGCCAACCTGACACGTCGAGCATTGGCCATGGCGCTGCGCCAACGCAAACCGCCGGCTGGCACTTTGCTGCACAGTGATCGCAGGGTGGAGTTCCTGGCCGGCGACTTCAAACGCATGCTCGCCAACACGGGATTGGTGCAGAGCGTGAACCGACCGCATCGAATGACCGACAACGCGCACATGGAGTCGTGGAACAAGTCGATGAAATCGGACATGTATCACCGCGAGTGTTTCAACACCGACGCTTCGTTGCGAAGCGCCGTGCACAGCTACATCGATTTCTACAACAACAAGCGCTTACACTCCGCCTTGGGCTATCGTTCTCCCATCGAGTTCGAGGCCCGTTGCGGCTAACCAACCGGTGTCCACTTTTGCGTAGGAACTCT
>NZ_MUNT01000021.1 GCF_002001175.1 Rhodanobacter sp. C03
GGATGCTCTGATCAATTAAGTTAGAAACGGCCGTCCAGACGGCCATGAGAAAGCACCGGACCTGCTACGGGGAAAAGGTGTCTGTGGAGGCAGGTCGCCGGCACCGCCGTGCCGATTTACCTCGAATCACTTCGATTTTCCGCCTCACAGGCGCACCTCTCCCGCAGAAGCAAGCAACATTCGTCGCGCCATCCACAGGTTCGACAGTGCAAACAGCGTCAGCACCTGCGCCGTATTCTTGAGCAGTCCCTTGAAGCGCACCTTTTGGTAGCCGAACTGTCGCTTCACCACCCGGAATGGATATTCCACCTTGGCGCGAACCGCGGCCTTCATGTGTTCGGTGTGCTTGACCGCTTCCTTCAACTCGCCCTCGGGCATCGCCTTGACGCTGCCGCGCTTGGCCGCGATGTACCAGGTGCGGCCCCGCTTGGGGGCTCGTTTCTCGGCACCTTGGTAACCGGCGTCGGCGTATACCGTCTTCTCCTGGCCATGCAGCAGTTTGTCCACTTCGGTCACGTCGCCCACGTTGGCCGGTGTCGTAGTCACCGTGTGCACCAGCCCCGACTCCACATCCACGCCGATGTGCGCCTTCATGCCGAAATACCACTGCTGGCCCTTCTTGGTCTGATGCATGTCCGGATCACGCTGCTTGTCCCGGTTCTTGGTCGAGGACGGTGCTTGGATGATCGTGGCATCCACGATTGTGCCCTGGCGCAGGAGAAGCTTCTTCTCGCTCAGGTGCGCGTTGACCGCTTCAAGGATCTTCACCGCCAGCCCGTGCTGTTCCAGGAAGCGTCGGAACTTCAGGATCGTCGACTCGTCCGGGATCGCGTCTTCGTTCAACTCCAGCCCGGCGAAGCGACGCATCGACTCGATCTCGTACAGCGCATCTTCCATCGCCGGATCGCTCAGCGCGTACCACTGCTGCATGAAGTGAATGCGCAGCATGGTCGCGGCGGGCATCGGCGGGCGGCCACGACGACCGGCCTTGGGGTAGTTCGGCTCGATCAGCGCCAGCAGCACTGCCCACGGTACGACCTTGTCCATCTCCCCCAAGAAGCGTTCACGCCGTGTCGGCTTCTTCTTGGACTCGAAACTCAGCGAGGCAAAGGAACGCTGCTTCATCGGCGATGGGCTTCCTGGGAACGGCTGGCTATGATGCCGCAGACGGGAAATAAATCAGAGTGTCC
>NZ_MUNT01000003.1 GCF_002001175.1 Rhodanobacter sp. C03
TTAAGCGGCGGCGAAGCCGTCCGCCTTGAACGAATGGTTAGGCATCTTGCCGGTATGCAGACAAATACCTATTGACCAACGTAACAAGCTCGTCAAATCCGATAGCTATCGAGCTAGAAGTTATCGCAACAGGACTGGCGGCTACACTCTGATTTGCCCTAAGCAACGCCCGTTTTATGGGCTTGAATTTAGCAATGTACTTCTTGGGATCTTTTAGCAGCACGAAAAGGATCCGTTGGCGGGAGGAAATTTGACGTACCTCAAAGCCCGTTATATCGGACCACGGGATGAAGCCCGAAGAAAACGCCCCGGAATTGTCTAATAATCCGCGATCATCGAGAACTAGGCCCGGTGATGGATCAATGAGCTTGCGGAAAACTGCGACCGCCGCAAGTCCGACAAAAACGATTGCAGCTAACCCAAAACCGTGTACAAACAGGGGGCTGTTGAATCTGCTCTGCGACTCGATCTCGGCCGCGTCCATGGTGAACATCCAATAGCCGCCCACCACAAAAGCGCAAGAGACCAACAAAAGAAACAAGAGTTTTGACTTGCTTAAGGGGATGGTGACTCGCTGCATACTGTCCTCAAGATGCCTAACGCT
>NZ_MUNT01000019.1 GCF_002001175.1 Rhodanobacter sp. C03
CCTAACGCTTGAGTTAAGCGGCGCGCGGCTTTTCGCGCGTCCGCTTGGACGAGTGGTTAGGCCTCATCTTAAGGCGATGGGCTTGAACAGGCGCACTCACAGCATTGACCTCCAAGTAGCAAGGACTGTGCGAACGGCTGGCAGTAAAGAGAGCGTGGTGCCGTCATCCAACGTGACGATGACCTCCGCCGCCTCTGCGAACACGCCATAGCCGAACGGTGCTTGAAAGACTCCTGGGGTGGCCGACAATTGCTCTGCCGATGAGAGCTGGCGCGGAACCTTTTTTGATGAAGCCAACTTCGCATGTTTAGACGCATCTGCCACATCTCGGATTATTGCGAAATCCGGACACTTGGCTTGTACGCTCGTACGCACATTCGCGATCTCTTGGTCCATGAGCTTGCGCTCGCGGCTTGCGAAACCGTCGAGCGCGAAATGGTCCGCCATGTGATACAGGACAATTGCAGCGAGCCTGCCGCGACGGATGTCGTACGGCGCCTTCTCGAACTCCGCAACTGTAGGCTCGACCGTGTGAGCGAGAAACATTGAGGCGTTTGAGCGCACGGGAACTTCCATATGAGGCCTAACGCTGGA
>NZ_MUNT01000001.1 GCF_002001175.1 Rhodanobacter sp. C03
GCTCAAACGAACAGCCGTCGCCTTGAAATCATGGGTGTAACGATAGGTGGTTCGCGGGCCTGGCTTGGGCATCTTGTGGACTCCTGAAGTGGTAGTTCAGGGTGTCCACTAAAGCGAAGGAACTATCCCGTCCGCCTTGAACGAGATGTTAGACCACGCCGTCACGCTGCAACACTAAGCGGCCACAAGATCGTGCCGCAGACGACGTAGACACCAAGAAATACAGCGAAAATCCAGCCAATGATGCGAACAAAATTGGACGCCGTCGGGTTTGGCTGCCGGTACTTTCCCTGAGGCCCAAACCACATGCATGCGCAAAACAGGCCCCAGGGAAGAAGTACAAGAGGTCCCATGGCAGCGAAGCACAAGATGTTTAACCTTGGATTGTGCCCAACGACAATTATGGCGAGCAAAATTGCCAACGCGCAGATGGTGACTGCAAGAATGTGCCAGCGATGGCCGACTAATTTCGATGCGAGCGATGTGGCGATCCGTGGGGTCATAAGTGGTCTAACGCTGGAGTTAAGCGGCGGCGAAGCCGTCCGCCTTGAACGAGTAGTTAGAGCCTGCCACGACGCACCACGCGAAGCCAGATGGCAACACCTGCAAACACCACAGAAGCGAACAGAACGCCATACCCAGCAATGAGAAGTTGGGATGCTCCGCGACAATACTGCTCAGGTGACGAAAGGCCACTCGGGCCACAATGACCAAAGTGCAGCGACGCCGTACTAAACGCCGTCACCACCATGAGCGCACCCACAACACCAAGCACCATGGAGGAGACGACGAAAAGCCAAGTTGGGATTCGGACTCGCGACATAAGGCTCTAACGCTAGAGTTAAGCGGCGGCGAAGCCGTCCGCCTTGAACGAAATGTTAGGCGGCAATCTAGCTGCCGCCTGACCCCTTTGGAAACATGGCGCCCCAGAAGCCCGAGAGGAGTCCCAATGCAGCGATGACGCCCATGACAAGGAAGACCTTGAAGCCCATCCAGATACTTTCTGTGTAGCCGTACACGGTTGCGGGGAGTAGGCAAAATAGGAGCAGCCAGGCAAGCGTGCGCAAGTAGATTGGAACGATCTTTTTATTCAGCCGCGAGAAGAGTGCCATTGCCGTCCTAACGCTTGAGTTAAGCGGCGCGCGGCTTTTCGCGCGTCCGCTTGGACGAGTGGTTAGGCCTCATCTTAAGGCGATGGGCTTGAACAGGCGCACTCACAGCATTGACCTCCAAGTAGCAAGGACTGTGCGAACGGCTGGCAGTAAAGAGAGCGTGGTGCCGTCATCCAACGTGACGATGACCTCCGCCGCCTCTGCGAACACGCCATAGCCGAACGGTGCTTGAAAGACTCCTGGGGTGGCCGACAATTGCTCTGCCGATGAGAGCTGGCGCGGAACCTTTTTTGATGAAGCCAACTTCGCATGTTTAGACGCATCTGCCACATCTCGGATTATTGCGAAATCCGGACACTTGGCTTGTACGCTCGTACGCACATTCGCGATCTCTTGGTCCATGAGCTTGCGCTCGCGGCTTGCGAAACCGTCGAGCGCGAAATGGTCCGCCATGTGATACAGGACAATTGCAGCGAGCCTGCCGCGACGGATGTCGTACGGCGCCTTCTCGAACTCCGCAACTGTAGGCTCGACCGTGTGAGCGAGAAACATTGAGGCGTTTGAGCGCACGGGAACTTCCATATGAGGCCTAACGCTGGAGTTAAGCGGCGGCGAAGCCGTCCGCCTTGAACGAAATGTTAGCTGATCCATCCGGGAACCACCTTATAGAGGGTCCACTTGCCCTCAACTTTGTGCATGACCCAAAAGAAACTGCTACCACAACGTAGGTTGCATGACCCCGAAAACTCAACGATCGCCACGTTGCCATCCAAAGAGTAGCCAGGGAGACTGAGGTACGAAATGCCGCTGGCGTTTGGGAAAGCTTTGTAGAAGCCAGGCCAGCCCTTTTTTGCCATTGCCGCTTCGATTTCTACCTGAGGCACGGACTTGTAGCCAGGACATAGCGAAAGAGTAGGGAGATCATGTGCCGTCTTGTTGCGAAGCAATAGGGAGTTCATCGCGCTTGAATCGAGCTTACTGCTCGATGTCACGTGATCTACGAACAACGCCTGCGCCGATAGCAGTTCGTATTTCTTTCCCGCATGTGACGCCGCATACTCGCAACGATTCGTAAGGATGGCTGAGAGGACAGCGATGTCCTCCGTGGGTGAAGGCGCCGCGCTGACGCATCCTGAAAACACGACCAGCGAAGCGAAGATCAGACCTGCAGTGTGTAGAGCGTGTGTCATGGTCAGCTAACGCTTATTAGACCCCACATCGGGGCATATGCAATGGATGTTCAGGATTCGAAGGCGCTCCGTCAAGCGACTCAAATCTGTGCTGGACAAAGCTTTCGCTGGTGATGGAATGTGTGCGTATAGCCAAATTGCCTCGTTGCATATCACGCAAATCGAGGTGCTAAGTCTTATTACCCACAATCCGGGGTAATAAACATCGCTGTTTTGAGCTGTGTGCTGATGTGGCGATCACGCGCGTTCACCCGAGCCGCAGCAGCTTCCTCACCGCCGGCAGATTGCGCCGGCTGATTTCCGGGCTGAGTTCGGTGCCGTCCAGTCGTGCCAGTACACGACCGTCGGCGAGGGTCTTCACACCGAGCAGGCGTGGCGGCGGCACGAGGCAGTTGCGGTGCAGGCGGATCAGTTGATCGGGATAAGCCTCTTCCAGCTGGCGCAGGGATTCCTCGATCAGCAGTTCGCCGCGGCGGTGTTGCACCACGACGTATTTCTCGTCGGCGAGCAGGCAGATCACTTCGGCGAGGGCGATGCGCACTTGTTCGCCGCGCAGGCGGCCGTGCAGGTAGGCGGTCGGTTCGCGTGGTGTGTCGGCGAGGCGACGTTGGGCGCGCTGCAATGCATCGCGAAGGCGTTCGAGGCGTACCGGTTTGAGCAGGTAGTCGACGGCGCCGAGTTCGAACGCCTTCAGCGCGTGGGCTTCGTAGGCGGTGCAGAAGATCACCTGCGGCCGCGTACGGCCGGCCAGTCGTTGCGCCACGGCGGTGCCGCTGAGGCCGGGCATGTTGATGTCGAGCAGCAGCACGTCCGGCTGCAGGTCGCCGAGTGATCCGAGTGCGGCTTCGCCGTCGCCGATGCTGCCGACGATTTCGATGCCTTCGCATTCGCCGAGCAGGGCGGCCAGTCGCGCGCGTGCCAGCGGTTCGTCGTCGACGATCAGCGCGCGCATCAGGCGGAGGTTCCCGGCAGTTGCAGCACCACCACGTAGCGATCGCCCTGAGCACCGGCCTGCACCCTGGCTTGCGGGCCATAGCGATAGGCCACGCGCCGGCGCACGCTGTCCAGGCCGTGACCGTTGCCGGCTATGGCCGGTGTGTCTGGCAGCGGATTGCTGATCTCGATGCGGATGCCGTCGCCGTCACGTTGTCCGCGCAGGCTCACTTCGCCACCTTCGCGCAGTGGCTGGACGCCGTGGCGTACCGCGTTTTCCACCAGCGGCTGCAGCAGCAGGCGCGGCAGCGGGAAGTCGGCGGGCAGGTCATCCAGTTCGCGTTGCACGTGCAGGCGCGCGCCGAGGCGCAGCTGTTCGATCGCCAGGTAACGCTCGACCAGCGCCAGCTCCTCGCCCAGTGTGCCGTCGCTGGTGTCGTGTTGGCCCAGCGCGGCGCGGAACAGTTCGGACAGGTCTTCCACGGTGCGTTCGGCGGCGGCCGGATCGACCCGGATCAGTGCGGCCACCGTATTCATGCTGTTGAACAGGAAGTGCGGGCGGATACGTGCCTGCAGCGCCTCGACCTGCGCTCGCGTCACCGCGGCGAGGCGCGCCTGCCACTGCCCCAGCACATAGAAGTAGCGCAGCATTGCGGCGCCGAGCAGGGCGGTGATCAGCACGTTGTCACGCACGAAGAGCGTAGTGCTGCTTTCGATCAGCTGCATCTGCAGGGTGGCGTCCATCCAGTGCGCCAGTGCGCTGGCGACTGTCACGATCAACAGCATCAGCAGCCACGCGCCGACGTAGGGCATGTGACGGGGCAGCCGCTGCAACAGCGGGCGCAATTTGCACAGCGCCAGGCCGATCACCAGCGCCAGCCAATCGACGAACAACATGCCGACGCTGTAGCCGGTCCAGTCGCGCCGGCTGTCGCGCGCCAGCCAGATCACCGTCATCGTCAGTGCGCACACCACGAACAGCGCGAACAACGCCGGCAGCCGACAGAAGTCCGGCAGCGGGCTGTGCTCGATGCGGCCGCGCGGGCCGCGGCTGGAGGTGGATGCGCGCATGCGGGCAAGTATGCCGTATGCGCGGGCGTCGTTACGCCAGTCGCTGGCTCAGCCAGTGGCGCAGGTCGCCGATCTCTTCGGGGCAGACCGCGTGTGCCATCAGATAGCTATGCCATTCCACGGCATACCCCAGCGACTGCAGCACATCGCGCGACTCGAGACCGCGTTGCAGGACCACCACCGGATCGACGGTGCCGTGCCCCCAGAAAATCGGGATGGCGGCGTTCGCCGCGCTGCGTTCGCTGGCGAGTGCCGCATACGTCGGCAGATAGGTCGACAGCGCGATGATGCCGGCCAGCTTTTCCGCATACTGCAGGCCGGCCGCCAGGGCGATCGCGCCGCCCTGCGAGAAGCCGGCCAGCACGATCCGCTCGCTTGGCACGCCGCGCTCATGTTCGCGGCCGATCAGGCTTTCCACCGCAGCGACCGACGCGCGCATGCCCGCCTCGTCCTGCCGCGCGTTGAGATCGAACGCGGCGATGTCGTACCACGCGCGCATCGACATGCCGTTGTTGATCGTCACCGGCCGCACCGGCGCATGCGGAAACACGAAGCGAATCGGTCCCCATGCGCGATCCACCAGTTGCGGCACGATCGGCGCGAAATCGTTGCCATCGGCGCCGAGGCCATGCAGCCAGATCACGCTGTAGCGGGAGTTAGCGGCGGTTTCGATTTCGTAGGCGGGCAGGGTCATGAAAAACTCGACAAGGATTCAGGGTTGCATGACTACGGTCGCAGTCATGCTGGGCTTGAGGACGCTCTGGGAGTTTGTACCATCGTTGTCCAGCGAATACCCCGACTGTTTGAGAAACGCCTTCTGGGCTTCGTCGAGATCGTTGGCGACCGCAGGGGGAGCGCCACCGGTTGCAGGATAGGCGACTGCCATGGAAGGTGACAATTCCATTCTCTGGGTGATGGTTGCCACTATCTGGATCGTCATGTCGGTAACCATCTTTGCCGCGATGGGTTGTCCATCGACGGTTTCAGGCAGGGCTGAGCCTCGTTCGTACCACCGCTTCAACGCCGCGGCGAAGAGTTCCTTGTTGGCATCGCTTTGAGCGCCGCCCAGATCCGTCTGGATGTCGGTGACGACGACTTTCCCGTCAGCAGTCAGGTCCAGATGCGAGACGGCGACGGCGCCATGAGGCCCCAGCGTGTGCAAGACGCGCTCCGGATAGTCAGGCCCGGTTTTTTTATCAGGCCCGCCTTTTTTGGGCCCAAGCAGTTTGGGTCCAGCGCCTAAATAGGTGACGCGGATGGCGTATTTTCCATCGGTGTTCTCGCTGGCCTCTACCTCCGCGCTGATGAAGCTGTGGACTGGCACGGCTTTGCCACCCTGTTGCACGGGCACGAAGCTCCAGTGCTTCATGGTCTCGTCCAGAATGGCAACAATCGGCGGCGGGACGTCCTGGTCGGGCTGGATCTGCACGATCTGGCCGTCGGTATTCACGTCGGTGCCGACCTGGTAAGTGTGTTTAAACGCTTTCGGTGCAGCCGCAGCTTGCGCGGACAACGAGCCCGACAGCAATCCGGCTATGACGATGCTGCGCATGATCGTTTTCATAATGCCCCCTTGGATGACCGCGCCCCTCGCGGCGACTGCATTATGTCGAGTGTACCGGCAGGCCATCGGCACATTTGTCGCCGCGCCTGCAGCCGACCGCAGCATACGATTGGCTCAAGGTTGCAGGGTCACCGTATCGACCATGCTCGGCCGCAATACGCTGGAAAGGAGTAGCCGATTGCTGTTTGGGCGGAGGTCGTCATCCGTAAAACCGGCCTGATGCAGAAGCGTTTTCTCGGATGGGCTGAGCGAGTACGGCACATCTGGAGCAGGACTACCGTTGTCACGGTTGACTTGGTCCAACTCGAATACCACGTAGGTGCGAACGTGGGCTTCCACTGGCTGGCCATCAACCGTCTCCAGGGTATACGAGGTATGCAGGAACCAATCCTTGGCCGCCTTGGCGAACAACTTGCCATACCCATCCTCGAACTCGTGCCTCGTATCTGTCACCACCGGGCTTCCGTCCAGCGGAAAATCACCGAGGATCACAACCAAACCGTTTACGTTTGAACGAACGGCAGCGTCCGGATAGTGCGCGCCGCCCGTGCGATTCCACTTCGGTCCTACACCGACATAGCTGATGCGCAAGCTGTACTTGCCATCCGTCACCGGCAGCGCTTCCAGCTTGGCCGTGATGAAGGTGTGTGCCGGCGCCGCCTTTCCGTCGTGCTGTGTCGGAACGAAACGCCAATGTTTGATCGCTTCGTCCAGCACGGCGGCGATCTGCGGGGCAGCGCCTGGCTCCGGCTGTGTCTGCGTCACCTGTCCCTGGGCATCGACATCCGCGCCCACGGTGAAGGTCTGTTCGCGAGTCTGCGTTGCCAGGCTGGGTGACAGCCACAACATCAACGCGACGATGGCAGTGCAACGTATCAAGCGGTTCATGGTCTTCCCCCGATGGCTGCCGCACTCCCCACGGCCAAGGCATTATGTCGGGTGCGTAGGGGAACCGTAAACGACGCAGTACGGTGGCTATCAGGCGGCATCGCCCGTGACTTATGGCATGCACGCCACGTCCGTGCCGCCGGGCTCGGTTATGCTGATTTTTTGCCCGAGGATGTTTCCCATGCGTCGATTGTTGCTGGCCAGCCTGATCGCCTTCTGTGTGCTGCCTGCGGCGGCCGCCACCGTACCGGCAACGGCCCCGCTCGACCTGGAAACCATCATGGCCAATCCCGACTGGATCGGGCAGGCAGTGGAGTCGCCGTACTGGAGCGTGGACGGGCGCAGCCTGTATTACTCGCTGAAGCGCGACGGCAGCCCGGTGCGTGATCTGTACAAGCTTGATCCGGCCAGCGGGCAGAGCGTGAAACTGGATCCGGCGGCGATGGCGCAGGTCGACGGCCCGGCGGTGTTCGATCGTACTCATCGGCATGCGGCGTTCATCCTGCACGGCGATGTGTTCGTGGTCGATCTGGCCAGCGGCCGGCGCCAGCAGGTGACGCGCACGCCGCAGGAGGAATCCTCGCCGCAATTCTCCGCCGACGATCGCGCCCTGCAATATCGTGACGGCAACGACTGGTACAGCTATGACTTGAGCAGCGGTGTCGCGGCACCAGTGGCGGTGCTGAATTTCTCCAATGACCCGCAAGCCAAACAACCCGATGACCTGGGCGAGCTGCAGCTCAAGCTGTTCAAGACACTGCGCGAGATCAAGGCCGACAAGCAGGCCATGCGTGACGAGGACAAGGCGCTGGATGCTGCCGATCCGGGTCGCGCGCCGCGGCCGTTCTGGCTGGGCGACAAGTCCCGCGCGGTAGATACCGAACTGTCGCCGGACGGCCGCTGGATGCTGCTGGTGACGGTGCCGAAGGATCATGCCAAGGGCGAGGCGCCGAAGGTCAACCATTACGTCACCGACAGCGGCTATACCGAGCCGAAGGATGCGCGCACCTATGTCGGGCGCAACGATCCCACGCCGCAGTCGCTGCTGTTGCTGGACCTGCGGAATCACCAGCAATACCCGCTGAAGACCGACACTCTTCCCGGTATCAAGGACGATCCGCTCAAGGCACTGCGTGCGCAGTCCGTGGCCGCACTGGAGAAGGCGGGCAAGCAGGATGAGGCGAAGGCACTGAAGGCACCTGAAGTGCGCGCGGTGCGCATCATCGCCAATTCGGAAGATGGCGGTGGCGGTGGCATCGCATGGAGCGATGACGGAAGTCATCTGGCCATCCAGCTGCGCGCGATCGACAACAAGGATCGCTGGATCGCCAATGTCGATTTCAGCCGCCACGTGCTGGTCAACCAGCATCGGCTCACCGACAACGCGTGGATCAACTGGAACTTCAACGAATTCGGCTGGCTCAAGGACAACCGAACGTTGTGGTACATGAGCGAGGAAACCGGCTATTCGCAGCTCTATACCAAGACGCTGGATGGCAACGCAAAGGCATTGACCTCCGGCAAGTTTGAAGTCAGCCACCCGCTGCTCAGCGACGATGGCAAGTGGTTCTATGTGCGTACCAACCAGGTCGCGCCGTACAGCTACGATGTCTACCGGCTGCCGGTCGAGGGCGGTGCGTTGAGCCGTGTCACCAACTACCAGGGCATGGACGACTTCAAGTTGTCGCCGGACGGCAGCCAGCTCGCCGTACTGCATTCCTCGCCTTACGTGTTCGCGCAGCTGACGGTACAGTCGAGCAGCGGTGGCGCGGCGCGCGAGCTGACCAACACGATGAAGCCGGCCTACACCGCGCATGACTGGATCGCGCCGAAGATCGTCGAGGTGCCCTCCTCGCACGGCGCCGGGGTGATCTACGCGAAATACTATGGTCCGGCCGACGAGGCCGCCGCCGCATCTCGCCCGGCGGTGATCTTCGTGCACGGCGCCGGCTACCTGCAGAATGTCACGCTGTCATCCACCTATTACTTCCGCGAGCAGATGTTCCACAACCTGCTGGTGCAGCAGGGTTACGTCGTGCTCGACATGGATTACCGCGCCTCGGAAGGCTACGGTCGCGCCTGGCGCACCGCGATCTACGAGAAGATGGGTCATCCGGAGCTGGAAGACCTGCTCGACGGCAAGGCGTGGCTGGTGAAGAACCACGGCGTCGATCCGAAGCGTGTCGGCATCTATGGCGGCAGCTACGGCGGCTTCATGACCGAGATGGCACTGCTGCGCGCGCCGGGTGAATTCGCTGCGGGTGCCGCACTGCGTCCGGTCAGCGACTGGACGCTGTACAACCACGAGTACACCTCCGACATCCTCAACGATCCACAGCTCGATCCCGCGGCCTACACGACCAGTTCGCCGATCGAATACGCCGACAAGCTGCAGGATCCGCTGCTGATCCAGCATGGCCTGATCGACGACAACGTGATGGCGGCCGATTCGATCCGCCTGTACCAGCGTTTCATCGAACTGCACAAGAAAAATTTCTGGATCTCGCTGTATCCGCTGGAGCGCCACGGTTTCGTGCACGCCGATTCGTGGTACGACGAATACCGGCGGATCGATGAGTTGTTCAATACATATGTGAAGCCGGTGAAGGATGCTGCCGTCAGCAATTGATCGAGCGACGGCTAGACATCAGATTGGATAGAGCAAATCGACCAGCGTTGCGGCGCCGTGTGTGAGGCACGGCGACGCAACCTCCGAAGCAGGCTTCAGAGTCCTTGCCGGGTTACTTGACCACCACGGTGCCGGTCATGGTGGGGTGGAACTTGCAGAAGAACGCGAACGTGCCCGCGGTGGCGGTGATGCGCCCGCTGGTGCCCGGTTTCAGGTCGACGTCGAAGTGGCCGTCGCGTGCAGTGGCACTGTGTTCGAGGATGTCGTGATTGGTCCATTCGATGATGTCGCCGGCGCGTACGTCGGTCGGCATCGGGCCGTACTGCATCTGGTCGATCACGATCACATGCATGCGATGGGCCGCCGTTGCCGGGGGTTTCGCCGTGCTGCTGGCACTGGCCGGTGCGATACCACCGGCCAGTGCCAGCAGGCCCGCGAGAAGGATCGTCATGCGGAGCATGGAGGATTCCTTAGTTCAGGCTTTGCGCGAGATGCTCGGCATGGGCCTGGTGCGACTGGAACAGTTTCAGCCCGGTTTCCAGCAACGACTTCAGCTCCGCGTTCTGCGCCGATGGAATCAGCGTGCTTCTCAACGCGCCGTTGACGGCCTTGTGATACGCCACTTCGTTGTCGACGTAGGCCTTGTCGAACGCGCTGCCCTTGAGTGCGGCCAATGTCTTGAGTTCGGCGGCGGCGTTCTTCGACAGCGACTGGCTGGTCGGATTGTCCTGCGGCGTCACACCCAGCTTTTTCACCAGGGCCAGCGCCTGTTCGTTGACTGCGGCATGGTCACGCGCCATTTCCTCGGCGAATGCGCGCACATCCTTGTTGTGCGATTTCTGCAATGCCTGCTTGGCGGCGGCGATGTCGATCACGCCGGCGGTATAGGCGATGTGCGCGATCTGCGCGTCGTTGATGGCCGGTGCCGGGCTAGCGGCGGCCGGGGTCTGGGCCTGCACGCTGGCTACGGTGGCGATGCCAAAAACGAGGGCGAGGGCGAGCAGCGGCTTGTTCATGGGTGTCTCCTTGGAAGTGGACGAACGGATGCGGCGAGCGTCGCGGTGGAACCGACCAGCGCCCTTGCCTGCGTTCATGGGATGCAACAGCGGCATCCAGGTTCCGGTTTTCTGTATACCGTTGCCGGGAACCTCAGGCCCTGCCGCCGCATCCGATAGGTGTAAAAGGAGAGAACCATGACATCGCCCGTCAAACTTGTACCCATCGATTACGCCGCACTGGATGACAACGCGCTGGTGGCGCTGGTCCGCGGCGGTCAGCGCGAAGCGTTCCGGCACATCATGCAGCGCTGCAACCAGCGGCTGTTCCGCATCGCGCGCAGCGTGGTTGGCGAGGATTCGGAAGCGGAAGACGTATTGCAGGAATCGTATATGCGTGCTTACAACAAGCTGGACACGTTCCGCGGTGACTCGACCCTGCTGACCTGGCTCACCAGCATCGTGCTGAACGAGGCGCGCGGCCGGCTGCGCAAGCGCCACAACATGGTCGGACTGGAACAGCTCGACGCGGCGCCGGACGATAGCCACCAGGTCATCCAGTTCCCATCGAAATTCGGCAATGAGGATCCAGCCGTGTCCGCTGCCCGCGCACAGATCCGCCACCTGCTCGAACACGCCATCGACGAATTGCCGGAAGCGTTCCGCACGGTCTACGTGATGCGCGAGATCGAGGAGTGCACGGTCGAGGAAACCGCCACCCAGCTGGAGATCAAGCCGGAGACGGTGAAAACCCGCCTGCATCGCGCCCGCCGCCTGCTGCGTGCGTCATTGCAGGGAACGCTGGCAGCCACCATGAGCGAAGCGTTTCCGTTCATGGGCCAGCGCTGCGCCCGCGTCACGGAGGCAGTGATGGCGCGGCTGGGAGCGAAGCAGTTGTAGGAGCGACTTCAGTCGCGATGCTTTTCGGTAAACGCAGCCAAGAGCTTCGCGACTGAAGTCGCTCCTACAGTCGTGCCTACAGGCTCTTCGCGGGTATCCGGACTCAGGCCGGCCGATGCAACCCGGCCGCCTCGCGTGCGAGCAATTCAATCGCAGCCCAATCGCCGGTAGCGAGCAGGTTGGCGGGAGTCAGCCATGAACCGCCGACGCAGATCACGTTGGGCAACGCGAGGAAATCCGGCGCGCTGGCGAGGCTGATGCCACCGGTGGGGCAGAAGCAGACCTGTGGCAGCGGGCTGGCCCAGGCGCCGAGCAGCTTGTGGCCACCGGCCGGTACCGCCGGAAAGAATTTCAGATGGCGATAACCGCGCTCGAGCATGGCCATCACTTCGCTGGCGGTGGCGGCCCCGGGCAGCAGTGGCAGCTCGCTGTCGTCGGCGGCATCGAGCAGGTACGGCGAGACGCCGGGCGACACCGCGAAGCGCGCGCCAGCCTGCTGCGCGGCTTTCAGATCGCGCGCGCTGAGCACGGTGCCGACGCCGATCACCGCGCCTTCCACTTCGGCGGCAATTGCGCGGATCGCTTCCAATGCGGCCGCTGTGCGCAGGGTGACTTCGATCGCCGGCGTGCCACCGGCGACCAACGCGCGCGCCATCGGCACCGCATGCCGCGCGTCATCGATCACCACCACGGGAATCACCGGTGCCAATCGCATCGTGGTTTCGATCTGTTGCTGCTTGAGTTCGATGCTGCTCATGGATTCACTCACGGGTGGAAGATTGTGGCGGCGCGTGTGTAGGAGCGAGTTCAGTCGCGATGCTCTGATGCCAGCCGAAACAGTGCGGTCGCGACTGAAGTCGCTCCTACAGGTGAAGGGCGATCGTCAGAGGACACCGGCACCAAGATCTGCGGTGGCCGCCGCCTGCCGGAACAGGCCGAACAGTTCGCGGCCCATGCCGCTGTGCTGGGCGGACAGGTCGGCGGTGTGCGGCAGGCGCGCGTCCAGTTCGTGCTGTTCCATCAGGACGTCCAGACGGCCGTTAACGGCATCCAGGCGGATCATGTCGCCGTTGCGGATCTTCGCGATGTTGCCGCCGGCCACCGCTTCCGGTGTCACATGGATCGCCGCCGGCACCCGACCGGACGCGCCGGACATGCGGCCGTCGGTGAGCAGCGCGATACGGTGGCCACGATCCTGCAGCAGCGCCAGCGTCGGGGTGAGCTTGTGCAGCTCGGGCATGCCATTCGCCTGTGGACCCTGGAAGCGCACCACCGCGATGAAGTCGCGATTGAGTTCGCCGCGCTTGAAAGCAGCGGGTACTTCGTCCTGATCCTGGAACACGATCGCCGGCGCTTCGATCACCAGCCGGTCGTCCGGCACCGACGAGACCTTGATCACCGCGCGGCCGAGATTACCCTGCAGCATGCGCAGGCCGCCGTCGGCGCGGAACGGTTCGTCGGTGCCACGCAGTACGCCGCGGTTGCCGCTCTGCTTCGCTACCGGTTTCCAGTGCAGTGCACCGTCATCGTCGAGGTATGGAATCTGCGCATAGCCGTCCATGCCGGTGCCGAAGATGGTATCCACGTCCGCATGCAGCAGGCCGGCGCTGAGCAGCTGGTCGATCAGGAAGGCCATGCCGCCCGCGTCATGGAACTGGTTCACATCGGCATAGCCGTTCGGATACACGCGTGCCAGCAGCGGGATCACGCCGGACAGCGCGTCGAAATCGTCCCAGCGCAACTGGATGCCGGCCGCGTGGGCTATCGCCACCAGGTGCAGCAGGTGATTGGTGGAGCCGCCGGTGGCGTGCAGGCCGATCACGCCATTGATGATCGCGCGCTCGTCGATGATGTGACCGATCGGCAGGTAGCTTTCGCCCAGCGCGCTGAGCGCGTTGACCCGGCGCACCACCTCGGCGGTGAGCGCGTCGCGCAGCGGCGTGTCCGGCGCGGTAAAGCTGGCGCCGGGCAGGTGCAGGCCCATGATCTCCATCAGCATCTGGTTGGAGTTCGCGGTGCCGTAGAACGTGCATGTGCCGGGGGCATGATACGACGCGGCCTCGACTTCGAGCAGCTCGGCCTTGCTCGCCTTGCCGTCGGCCCAGGCCTGGCGCACTTTCGATTTCTGTTCGTTGGGAATGCCGCTGGGCATCGGGCCGCTCGGCACGAAGGCGCCGGGCAGGTGGCCGAAGCTCAGCGCGCCGATCAGCAGGCCCGGCACGATCTTGTCGCAGATGCCCAGGTACAGCGCACCGTCGAACATGTCGTGCGACAGCGACACCGCGGTGGCCATCGCGATCAGGTCGCGCGAGAACAGCGACAGCTGCATGCCGGGCTGGCCCTGGGTGACGCCATCGCACATCGCCGGCACGCCGCCGGCGACCTGGGCAGTGAAGCCGGCGTCGCGGGCGATCTGGCGGATCAGCGCGGGATAGCGCTCGTACGGCTGATGCGCGGACAGCATGTCGTTGTAGGCGGTGATGATCGCGAGGTTGGCGCAGCGGCCGTTGCGCAGGGCCTCCTTGTCGGTACTGCCGCAGGCGGCGAAGCCGTGCGCGAGGTTGCCGCAGGACAGGTGCTCGCGTTGCGGGCCGCCACGGTCGACGGCGTCGATCCGCTTGAGGTAGGCCGCGCGCGTCTCGCGGCTGCGCTCGCGCAGGCGTTCGGTGACTTCGGCGACGACGGGATGCAACGTGCTCATGGCGGATTCCAGCAGGTCAATGGTTGTGTAGGAGCGGCTTCAGCCGCGATGCTCCTGGTCAGCCAACGTGATTTTGAACAGCATCGCGGCTGAAGCCGCTCCTACAGAATTGGGTATGAGATGCCCGTTACGGGTTTCACGGGCACCAGTACACCGTCACCGGCACGCGTTGCTGGATCAGCACGGCGCGTATCGGATAGCTCTTCGCCGCGTCCAGGCCGAGCCGGACATCGGCGAGTAGATCGGCCTTCTTCTCGCCGGCAATCAGCAGGTACAGCGCGCGGGTGTGGAGCAGCGTGGGCAGGGTGAGCGTGATGCGCGGTTCGCCGGCGCCGGGCGCTTGCATCGGCAACACGCGGGCGCGGCCTTCGAGATTCAGCGCCTCGGCCAGATGATCGCCGCCGGGAAAGAACGAGGCGGTATGGCCATCGTCGCCCATGCCCAGCACCACCGCATCGAACGGCAACGGCAGCGCGTCGATCCGTTCGTTGGCGGCGGCCAATCCTTCTTCCGGCGTGGGCGCGCCGGTATACAGCGGCACGAACTGTGCTGCGCTGGCGGCATGCTTCAACAGCAGCGACTTCACCAGCCCGGCATTGGAGCGCTCGTCGCTGTCCGGCACCCAGCGTTCGTCGACCAGAGTGATCTGCACGTTCGCCCAGTCCAGCGATTCGTGCGACAAGCAAGCGAAAAAATCTTTGGGCGTGCTGCCGCCGGAAACGGCAAGCAGCGCATGGCCGCGCTCGGCCAGCGCGGCACGCAGGCGCGCGGCGACCTGTTCGGCCAGTGCCACCGCCTGTGCGTGGCCATCGGTGAAGCTGAGGGTGGTGACGTTCAATGGAGTGGTCATGAAGAGTGCCGGGCTGGCCGCCAATCAACGAAAGCGGCCACGCGTCTCATTGGGAAAGGAAGGTCAAGTCTGCGGCAGGCAACGGTATCGCCGGGTGAAGTGAGCGTAAGTGCTGCTTATTCACTGTCTTCGTTCCAGGTGCGGCCATCGCGCTCGATCAAGGCCACTGCTGCGCTCGGTCCCCAGCTGCCAGCGGCGTACGGCCGCGGCGCTTCGCCACTGGCGGACCAGGCGGCCAGGATCGGGCCGGCCCAGCGCCATGCCGCTTCCACTTCGTCGCGGCGCATGAACAGGGTGGGATTGCCGCGTACCACGTCAAGCAGCAGGCGCTCGTACGCATCCGGTTGCTGCACGCCGAATGCCTCGGCGAAGCTCATGTCCAGCGGCACATGGCGCAGGCGCAGGCCGCCGGGGCCGGGATGCTTGATGGTCAGCCACAGCTTCACGCCCTCGTCCGGCTGCAGCCGCAGCACCAGCCGGTTCTGCTTCAGCGTGCCGGCATCGGCGTTGAAGATCGAATGCGGCACCGGCTTGAAGGTGACCACGATTTCCGACACCCGGCTCGGCAATCGCTTGCCGGTGCGCAGGTAGAACGGCACGCCGGCCCAGCGCCAGTTGGCGATTTCCGCCTTCAATGCGACGAAGGTTTCGGTATTGGACTTGGTGTTGCCCAGCTCGTCCGGATAACCCGGCACGCTGGCGCCCTCGGCCACGCCGGCGCGGTACTGGCCGCGCACGGTGAGCTGGGCGGCATTGCTGTCGTCAATGGGTTTCAGCGAGTGCAGCACCTTCAGTTTCTCGTCGCGCACCGCATCCGGCGCCAGTGACGACGGCGGCTCCATCGCCACCATGCACAGCAGCTGCAGCATGTGGTTCTGCACCATGTCGCGCAGCGCGCCGGCACGGTCGTAGTAGGCACCGCGATGACCGACGCCGAGCGTTTCGCCGACGGTGATCTGCACGTGGTCGATATGCCCGGCGTTCCACAGTGGCTCGAACAGCGCGTTGCCGAAGCGCAGCACCAGCAGGTTCTGCACCGTCTCCTTGCCGAGGTAGTGATCGATGCGGAAGGTCTGCGATTCGCTGAAGACCTTGCCGACCGCGTCGTTGATCTGGTTCGCGCTGTCGAGATCGCGGCCGATCGGCTTTTCCAGCACCACGCGCGACTTGCCCTGGTTGAGTCCGTAATGACCGAGCCGGTTGCAGATGTCGACGAACAGTTCCGGTGAAGTCGAGAGATAGAACACGCGCACATGTTCCGGCTGCGCACCGATGAAAGTGGCGAAATCGTCCCAGCCCTCGTCCTTGCGCGCATCCAGCGGCCGGTAGAACACCTGCTGCAGGAACACATCGAGCTTTGCCGCGTCGCAGATGCTGACCAGCGCGTCACGCAACAGCACACGGTAACCGGCATCGTCCAGCGCCTCGCGGGCGATGCCGACAATCCGGCTGCTGGCGGGGAGCTGGCCGTCGAGAAAGCGATGGAACAGGGCCGGCAGCAGTTTGCGCACGGCGAGATCGCCGGTGCCGCCGAAGATCACCAGGTCGAACGGTTCGACCAATTGGGAAGAAGCAGTCACGCAGTCACCTCGACTCGATGCCGGATGGCGGGCAGAGGGCCTGACGGCGCGTCTTGCCCGGGGTGCGGACGATCGTACCAGTGAAATACCAGATCAGCTACCGCTATGCATACGAATTCATGAAAACGGGCTGTAACAACGAATGGCTTCGTGGATTGCCTGTTTACGATGATGGGCTTGCGGTTAGTGGTTTGCTATTGGTATCTTTGCTGGTATGGAAACCGCACTGGCCAACGAATACCGCCGGATCTGCCACGACCCGGCCACGCATCAGCCGCTGGCGTATCTGCGCCTGCGCCGGGCGATCCGCAACGTGGTCGAGCATCGCGACATCGAACCGGGCCAGGCGCTGCCCAGCGAACGCGACCTGTCGCAGGCACTGAAGCTGTCGCGGGTGACCGTGCGCAAGGCGATCGCCGGTCTGGTCGAGGAAGGCCTGCTGACCCAGCGGCATGGCGCCGGCACCTTCATCGCCGAACGCATCGTCAAGCCGATGTCGCGGTTGACCAGTTTCACCGAGGATCTGCGCGAGCGTGGCCTGTCGCCGCGTTCGGAATTCTTCGAGCGCGGCATCGGCGAAGTGACCCCGGAAGAATCGATGGCGCTGAACCTGTCGCCCGGTTCGCTGGTGGTGCGCCTGCATCGCGTGCGTTACGGCCAGGACGAACCGTTGGCGATCGAACGCAGCGTGGTACCGGCCAGCGTGCTGCCCGATCCGATGCTGGTGCGCGACTCGCTGTACGAGGCGCTGGAACATCTCAACTGCCGTCCGCGCCGTGCGCTGCAGCGCTTGCGCGCGGTGTCGCTGAATGCGCAACAGGCGCGCCTGCTGCACGTGGCGGCGGGCAGTGCGGGATTGAACATCGAACGGCGCAGCTTCCTGGACGACGGCCGCGTGGTCGAGTTCACCTGTTCCTGGTATCGCGGCGACATCTACGACTTCGTCGCCGAACTGCAAACCGACTGAGGCCAGCTTGAACACACATGCCCGCGACACCCTGATGTACCGCGAAGCGCACGAGGCGGCCGACGTGGTCGCGCGCCAGTTCGTAGCCAACGACAGCGTGGTGACGGCGCTGGCGCAATCGCTGCGTGCGCATCCGCCGCGCTTCATCGTCACGTGCGCGCGTGGCAGTTCCGATCATGCCGCGGCGTATGCGAAATACGTCTTCGAGACCCAGCTGGGGATCGTCACCGCCTCGGCCTCACCGTCGGTCACCTCGGTCTATGCGGCCGAGCAGCGCTGGCAAGGTGCGTTGTTCATCGCGATCTCGCAGTCGGGCAAGAGCCCCGACCTGGTGCGCAATGCCCAGGCGGCCAAAATTGCCGGCGCGCATGTGGTGGCCATGGTCAACGTGGAGGATTCGCCGCTGGCAGCGATTGCCGATACGGTGATCCCGCTGCACGCCGGACCGGAACGCAGCGTGGCGGCGACCAAGAGTTACATCGCCGCGCTGGCTGCCGTGCTGCATCTGTGTGCGCGCTGGCGTGGCGATGACGAATTGGATGCCGCCTTGCGCGTGCTGCCCGATGCCTTGCGCGCAGGTTGGGATGCCGACTGGTCGGCGTTGAGCGAAGGCCTGGTCGACGCGCATAACCTGTTCGTGGTCGGTCGCGGCTTCGGTTTCGGCATCGCACAGGAAGCCGCACTGAAGTTCAAGGAAACCTGCGGCCTGCACGCCGAGGCGTTCAGCGCGGCCGAAGTGAAACACGGCCCGATGGCCCTGGTCGGTCCGCACTTTCCGGTGCTGTGCTTCGCGCAGGACGACGACACGCTGGACAGCACGCTGGCGGTGGCGCGCGAATTCCGCGGCCGTGGTGCGCAGGTCTTCGTGGCTGCGCCCGGCCTGGACGGAGCGGGTGCGCTGCCGGTGATCGGCGGGCTGCCGGCGCTGTGCACGCCATTGCTGATCATCCAGAGCTTCTATCGCGCGGTGAGCGAACTGGCCTTGCGCCGCGGCTTCAATCCCGACGTACCGCCACATCTCAACAAGGTGACCGAAACGGTCTGAAACCCGTGTAGGAGCGCCTGTAGGAGCGACTTCAGTCGCGATGCTTTTCCCGCATCTGGCCTACAAAGAGCATCGCGACTGAAGTCGCTCCTACAATTCTTCGCGCATCGCGGAATTCGCCATGACTCTTGCCCTCGTCAACGCTCGTGTACTCACCCCCGGTGGCTGGCGCAACAACATCGCCGTCTTGCTCGACGGCGATCGCATCGTCGACCTGTTGCCACCGGCCGATTTGCGCGTGCGCCATGCGCAGCAGCACGACCTGCAGGGTGCGATGCTGTTGCCGGGCTTCATCGACACGCAGGTGAATGGCGGTGGCGGCGTGCTGTTCAACGACGCGCCAACGGTGGAGACGATCCGCCGCATCGGTGCGGCGCACCGGCGCTACGGTACGACCGGTTTCCTGCCGACCCTGGTCAGCGACAGCGTGGATGTGATGCGCGCCGCACTCGCCGCGGTGGAGCAGGCGCTGGCCGAAGGCGTGCCGGGTGTACTCGGCATCCATCTGGAAGGGCCGTATCTGGCGCCGGCACGCAAGGGTGTGCACGACCCAAAATTTTTCCACACGCCCGGCAGCGAGGAACTGGCGCTGCTGTGCGCGCCGCATCGCGGCGTGCGCCTGCTCACGCTGGCGCCCGAGCGGGTGCCGTTGGCCAGCATCGGCGCACTGGCTGCGGCCGGGGTGATCGTCTGCGCGGGTCATACCGCGGCCGACTACGCGACCACGCAGGCTGCACTCGACGGCGGCGTGCGCGGCTTCACCCACCTGTTCAACGCGATGACGCCGTTTGGCAGCCGCGAACCGGGCGTGGTCGGTGCGGCGCTGGAAGATATCGACAGTTGGTGCGGCTTGATCGTCGACGGTCATCACGTACATCCGGCCAGCCTGCGCGTGGCGATCGCCGCGAAAGCCCGCGGCAAGATGCTGTTGGTCACCGACGCGATGCCGCCGGTGGGTGCGGAGCATCCTGATTTCGTGCTCAACGGCGAAACCATCACCGCGAAGGACGGCATCTGCCAGACCGCGCAAGGTGTGCTGGCCGGCTCCGCGCTGGACATGGCCGGCGCGGTGCGCAATGCCGTGGAGATGCTCGGTCTGCCGCTGGACGAGGCGGTGCGCATGGCCAGCACCTATCCCGCCGAGTTCCTCGGCCTCGGCGCCAGCCACGGCCGCATCGCCGCCGGCTATCAGGCTGATCTGGTGGTGTTGGATGATGGCTATCAGGTGCAGCAGAGCTGGATCGGCGGGGTGGCCTGATCCACCCGCGGGCGTGTGTAGGAGCGACTTCAGTCGCGATGCTTTTCCGCACACACCGCCAAGAGCATCGCGACTGAAGTCGCTCCTACAGTCGCTCGACGAGGCCATTTCGATAGCGCGCATTGCCCAAATAGCCGTCCGAAGCTAAAGTGTGCCGGTTCAGGTGTCCCGCGGGCGTCATGCCCAAGGGATGAAACGGGAAGCCGGTGCGTGGTGTTCGACAACACTGCAAGGCCGGCGCTGCCCCCGCAACGGTAAGCGAGATTCACGAACGGCGGATGCCACTGTGCTTGAGCACGGGAAGGCGCCGTTCGGGACATGCGGATCACCGCACGTCACTCGCGAGCCCGGAGACCGGCCGGAACGATTCCTGGTGGCTCGCGGTGGGCGAGGCCGAACCACGTGCGTGGCGTTTCGGCCTGCCCGTTGTTCCGTCTTTTCCGCACCCGCTGCCAGCTCAATGAACTCATGAGCCGTGCGCGGGTGCGCGGCCGAGGAACGACCTTGAAGAAGACCTTGCTGGCAGCGGCACTCCTGAGCTGCACGATGGCTGCCCATGCAGCCGATCAGAACGACACGACGGCACTGGATCCGGTGATCGTCACCGCCACGCGCACCGCGATCACTGTCGACGATGCGCTGTCGTCGGTCACCGTGATCACTCGCGCCGACATCGAACGGTTGCAGCCGGTGTCAGTGATCGACCTGCTGACCGGCCTGCCGGGCGTGAGCTTCACCCAGAGCGGCGGCCTCGGCCAGCAGAGCTCGTTGTTCCTGCGCGGTACCAATTCCACCCATACGCTGGTGCTGATCGACGGCGTGCGGATCGGTTCGGTGACCGCGGGACTTGCCTCGCTGGAGCAGATCCCGGTGGAGCAGATCGAGCGCATCGAGATCGTGCGCGGCCCGCGTTCGAGCCTGTACGGCGCCGATGCGATCGGCGGCGTGATCCAGATCTTCACCCGGCATGGCCAGGCTGACGGCGGCATCACGCCGTCGCTGAGCATGACCGCCGGCAGCAATGGCCTGTTCGGCAGCGAGGCCGGTCTGTCCGGCGGCGATGCGCACGCCTGGTACAACCTCAGCCTGGGCGGTGAATACACCAGCGGCTTCCCCGGCTGCAAGTTCGGCGCGGCGGAAGCCAACGGCGGCAACGGTGCCGGCTGCTTCGTCGACGATCTGCGCGATGACGCCTACCGCAACTGGAACGGTTCGGCCAACGCCGGCTACCGCTGGGACAACGGCACCGAGCTGGCCTTCACCTGGCTGCGCAGCAAGAACGACGTGGAATATGCCGGTAGCCCGTACGGCGGCAACGACGCCGTCAACGAGCAGCGCGTGGCGGGCGTGCGGTTGAGCTTCTCGCCGCTGGAGGCATGGAAGGTCACGCTGAATGCGGGGCAGAGCAAGGACCTCGCCACCACCTATTACCAGGGCACCTATTACGGCACCTACTACCCGTTCGCGCAGACCGGTTTTTACAACTCGCGGCGCAACCAGTACTCGTGGCAGAACGACATTGCGCTCGCCTCGAACCAGCTGCTGACGGTCGGCGTGGACTACCAGCAGGAGCATGTCGACAGCAGCACCGGCTACCTGGCCGACAACCGCAACGACACCGGCACCTATGTGCAGTATCAGGGCACGTTCGGCCGCAGCGAATTGCAGGCGTCCGCGCGGCATGACGACAGCTCGCAGTACGGTGGCCACGATACCGGCGCGCTGGCCTGGGGCTACAACTTCGATCACGACCTGCGCCTGATGGCCAGCTACGGCACGGCGTTCCATGCGCCGACCTTCAACGACCTGTACTACCCGCCGTTTTTCGGCACGCCGTCGGCCAACCCCGATCTCAAGCCGGAGAAGTCGCGCAGCGGCGAGCTGGGCCTGAATCAGAAACTCGGCATCTGGAACTGGGCCTTGAATGCCTACCAGACCGACATCGACGACCTGATTCTGCTCGACCCCAACCAGAACTACGTGCCGTTCAACGTCAGCAAGGCGCGCATCCGCGGCCTGGAAGGCCAGCTCGGCGCGAACCTGGATGGCTGGCAGGTACAGGGTTATCTGACCCTGCAGCAGCCGAAGGACGACGGCGGCGCTGCCGATGCCAACAGCGGCAACCTGTTGCCGCGTCGTCCGGAGCGCACTGCGCGTATCGACATCGACCGTCGCTTCGGCGACTTCGGCGTCGGCACCACCTGGTACGCCGCCGGCAAGAGTTACGACGATGCCGCCAACCAGCACCGCCTCGGCGGCTACAGCACGCTGGCGCTGCGTGCCAGCTGGCACTTCACCGCGGACTGGCAGGTCGAGGCGAAGCTGGCCAATGCGTTCGATCACGAGTACGAGACCGTGTACTACTTCAACCAGCCCGGGCGTACCTGGTATCTGACCCTGCGTTACAGCCCGGCAACGCGCTGAGGTTCCATACCATTGCGGGAATGTAGGAGCGGCTTCAGCCGCGATGCTTTTCGGCACATGCGGCCAAGAGCATCGCGGCTGAAGGCGCTCCTACACAAGATCGCACCGTTATGGTTCCTGCGAGCCCCCTGCCTTCCGGCAGGGTGTGGACTTCAGGCACATACACTGTGGCGCGATTGCAGGCATAAAGCCGGCATGATCGAGCTACCATTCCGCGCTGTCGCCAGCAGGCTGTACCCGGCACGACGATTCGTCGGCCACAACTCGCCGTTACGCTGGCGCGCCACGGAAGCGCCATGAATATCTTTGCCCCCCTGATCCGCCGACCGGCCGGTACCTCGCTGCTTGCGGTGGGCCTCGTGCTGGGCGGCATCTGCGCCTATCTGTTGCTTGGCGTGGCGGCGTTGCCGTCGCTGGATTTCCCCGGCGTCTATGTCGTGGCCAATCAGCCGGGCGCCAGTGCGCAGACCATGGCCAACACCGTGCTGGCGCCGCTGGAACGCCACCTGGGCCAGATTCCCGGGATCGACGAGATGTACGGCAACGCCAGCGAGGGCGCCGCCTCGGTGAGTGTGCGCTTCAACTTCTCGCGCACCGCGGACAGCGCGGCGCGCGACGTGCAGGCGGCGATCAATGCTGCCGCGGTCGACCTGCCGTCGGGCATGCCGTCGCCGCCGCAATTCTTCAAGTTCGATACTTCGCAGATCCCGATCCTGTTCATCACGATGACCTCGACCGGGCTGCCGCAGGACAAGCTGTACGACCTTGCCGACACCTTGCTCAAGCCGGCGGTGGCGCAGATCGATGGCGTGGCCCAGGTGCAGGTGTTCGGTGGCACCCCGCATGCGGTGCGCATCGAACTGGACGCCAATGCGCTGGCGGCGAAGGGACTTACCTCGAACGACGTCGCCAATGCCTTGCGCGCCGCCAATGTCACCTCGCCGCAGGGTGTGTTGAGCGACGGCCACACGCAGATGACGGTGACCGCCAGCGACGGCATGCAGGATCCGGCCGAATTCGCCCGACTGCTGATCTCGGTGAAGAACGGCACGCCGGTGCGCTTGTCGGATGTCGCCAAGGTCTACAGCGGCGAGCAGGACGAGTATCAGGCGGCGTGGTTCAACGAAGAGCACACCGTCGGCCTGCAGATCACCCGGCGGCCGGAGGCGAATGCGGTGGCCACGGTGGAGGCGATCCGTGCCCGGTTGCCGCAGCTGCGCGCGTCGCTGCCGTCGAACGTCACCATCGCGCCAGTGTTCGACCTCACTCAGACCACCAAGTCGGCGTTGCACGAGGTCGAGGTGTCGCTGCTGATCTCGATCGCGATGGTGGTGCTGGTGATGCTGGTGTTCCTGCGCCGGCTGCGTCCCACCCTGATCGCCACCTTGAGCGTGCCGTTGTCGCTGGCCGGTGCCTTCGTGGTGATGTGGACGCTGGGTTACACCCTCAACACCTTGTCGCTGGTGGCGCTGGTGCTGTGCATCGGTTTCGTGGTGGACGATGCGATCGTGGTGATCGAGAACATCGTGCGTCACATGGAGCGCGGCGAGACGCCGATGCAGGCCTCGCTGACCGGCGTCGGCGAGATCGGCTTCACGGTGATCTCTATCACGCTGTCGCTGGTGGCGGTGTTCGCGCCGCTGCTGTTCGGCAACAACATGCTGGTGATGCTGCTGCGCGAGTTCTCGGTGACGCTGACCGCGGCGGTAGTGATCTCGGCGCTGGTCTCGCTGACGCTCACGCCGGCACTGTGCGCCCATCTGCTCAAGCACGAGTCGGCAAACCGGCCGCCGCCGGGCAGGCTCGAACTCGCGGTGGAACGTTTCGATCGCGGCATGCTGCGCCTGTACGAACGCGGGCTGGACTGGGCGATGCGGCATCGGCGGATCATGCGCTGGCAGCCGCTGACCCTGCTGCTGCTTACCGGTCTGCTTGGCTGGGCGGTGGTGAAGACGGCCGGCGGCAACTTCATGCCGGATGAGGACACTGGCCAGCTGCAGGTCGACATCCGTGCCGATGCCAACATCTCACCGGAGCAACTGACCGCGCGCACGCAGGCGGTGATGAAGATCATGCTGGCCGATCCGGCGGTGCTCGATCAGCTGACCATGCTCGGCGGCAACAACGCCGGCGGCGCGGTGGGCAACAGCGCGCAGATGTTCGTCGACCTGAAGCCGCGCGGCAGTGGCCCAGGCGAGCGCCCCGAAAACATCAAGCTGGTGGTGGAGCGGCTGACCAAGCAGTACGACAAGCTGCCCGACGTGAAAGTCTCGGTCAGCGCCGCGCAGTTCCTGGGCGGCGGCGGCAGCGGCGACAACGGCGGCCAGTACGAATTCCAGCTGGTCAGCAGCAATGGCGGCGACCTGCAGCCATGGGCGCTGCAGATGGTGCGCCAGATGCGCACGATCAAGGAATTCCGCGACGTCGGCAGCAACTTCGACCAGGTTGGCAAGCAGCAACTGTTGCAGGTGGATCGCGAGGCGGCCAGCCGCCTGCATGTCAGCATGGGCGATGTGGATACGGCGCTGTACAACTCGTTCGGCCAGCGCCAGGTGTCGACGATCTATTCCGACATCAATCAGTACGCGGTGGTGCTCACCGCCGGCGCGGCACAGAGCGTCAGCCCGCAGGGGCTGCTGAATGTCCGCGTGCGTAACGCCCAGGGCCAGATGATTCCGCTGTCCGCGCTGGCGCATATCGAACCGAACATCAGCCCGCTGCGCATCCGCCATCACAACCAGCTGGAAGCGGCGACGATCACCTACAACCTGGCCAAGGACGTGCCACAGGATCGCGGCATCAAGCTGGTCGAGCAGGCCGCCTTCGCCGCCGGGTTGCCGGCCGGCGTCAGGATCGACTACACCGGCCAGAACCAGCGCCTGCAGCAGGCGCAGTCCAACGGCATGGTTCTGCTGCTCGGTTCGATCGTCGCGATGTACATCGTGCTTGGCATCCTCTACGAGAGCCTCGGCCATCCGCTGACGATTCTTTCCACCCTGCCGGCGGCCGGTGCCGGTGCGTTCCTGGCGATGCTGGTGACGCAGACGCAGCTCTCGCTGATGGCGATCATCGCGATCCTGATGCTGATCGGCATCGTCAAGAAGAACGCGATCCTGATGGTCGACTTCGCGCTGGTCGCGCAACGCGAACGCGGCCTGTCCGCGCCCGAGGCGATCCGCGAGGCGGCGCTGGTGCGCTTCCGTCCGATCACCATGACCACCCTGGTGGCGATGGGCGCGGCGCTGCCGCTGGCGATCGGTTTCGGCATCGGTTCGGAGATGCGCCAGCCGCTCGGCATCGCGATCGTCGGCGGCCTGCTGGTGTCGCAGCTGCTGACCCTGCTCAGCACGCCGGCGATCTATCTGTGGAATTACGACCGCAAGATTCGCAAGGCCGCGCGGCATGAGCGGCGTGCGGAGAAGCGCCGGCTGAAGTTGCAGACGGCCACCTGAGCCTGGGCACGATGGATCGCCGGGGAGAAGGGCGAAAGTGGACTTCAGGCACATACGCCAGGACACGATGACTGGCATAAAGTCGGCATGATCGGGCTGCCAGTCATTGCCGCTATGCTGTCTCCCGCCGCGAGCCGGTCCGATGGCGGCTGCTCGCCGCGATGCTTGCGGGCCATGGAAGCGCCATGAACATCTTTGCACCGCTGATCCGCCGCCCCGCCGGCACCTCCCTGCTGGCCATCGGCCTGATGCTGGCCGGGGTGTGGGCGTACCTGCTGCTGGGCGTGGCTGCGTTCCCGTCGATCCAGTTTCCCGGCGTGGCGGTGTTTGCGCAGATGCCCGGCGCCAGTGCGCAGACCATGGCGACCACGGTGATGGCGCCGCTGGAGCGGCACCTCGGGCGCATCCCCGGGATCAAGCAGATGTTCTCCAGCGCCGGCGAGGGCAGTGCGCAGATCCAGATCCTGTTCGACATGAGTCGCAATGCCGACAAGGCCGCGCTCGACGTGCAGGCGGCGATCAATGCCGCCTCGGCCGACCTGCCGTCGGGCATGCCCAGCCCGCCGGGCTACATCAAGTTCGACACCTCGCAGATCCCGGTGCTGCTGGTCTCGCTGACCTCCACCAGCCTGCCGCCGGACAAGTTGTACGACCTCACCGACACCTTGCTGAAACCGGCGGTGGCGCAGATCCCTGGCGTGGCGCAGGTGACGGTTTCCGGTGGTGCGCCGCATGCGGTGCGGATTGCACTGAATACTTCGCTGCTGGCCAGCAAGGGGATCACCGCGAACGATGTGGCGAACACATTGCGCGCGGCGAACGTCACTTCGCCGCAGGGCACGCTGAGCAACGGCGTCTCGCAGATGACGGTGACCGCGAACGATTCGCTGCAGACCGCACAGGACTTCGCTTCGCTGGTGATCGCCAGCCACAACGACATTCCGGTGCGGCTGTCCGACGTGGCCACGATCACCAGCGGGCAGCAGGATCAGTACGCGGCGGCATGGTTCAACGGCACCCGCGCGGTGACGATGCAGATCAGCAAGCGGCCGGAAGCGAATGCGGTGGCCACCGTCGAGGCGATCCGCGCCGCGTTGCCGGGATTCCACAACCTGCTGCCGGCCGACGTGCAGATCACCCCGATCTTCGACCTCACCCCGACCACCGAATCCGCGCTGCACGAAGTCGAAGTGGCGCTGCTGATGAGCATCGTGATGGTGGCGCTGGTGATGTTGGTGTTCCTGCGTCGCCTGCGGCCGACTGTGATCGCGATGTTCAGCGTGCCGCTGTCGCTGGCCGGCGCGTTCGTGTTGATGTGGATGCTCGGCTTCACGCTCAACATCTTTTCGCTGGTGGCGCTGGTGCTGTGCGTGGGTTTCGTGGTGGATGACGCGATCGTGGTGATCGAGAACATCGTGCGCCACATGGAGCGCGGCATGGCACCGCTGCAGGCCGCACTCACCGGGGTCAGGGAAATCGGCTTCACGGTGATCTCGATCACGCTGTCGCTGATCGCAGTGTTCGGTCCGATGGTGTTCGGCAACAACATCTTCACTACCCTGATGCGCGAGTTCGCGGTGACCCTGATCGCGACCATCGTTATCTCCGCGCTGGTCTCGCTCACGCTCACGCCGGCACTGTGCGGCAGCTGGCTGATGCACGAGCCGCCGGTGGGTTCTCGCTCGCCGGGCCGGCTGGAGCGCATGGCCGAGCGTTTCGACAACGGCATGCTGCGCATCTACGAACGCGGCCTGGACTGGGCCATGCATCACCGCCGCATCATGCGTTGGCAACCGCCGATCCTGTTGGTGCTGACCGTGCTGCTGGCGGTGTTGGTGGCCAAGGTGGCCGGCGGCGGCCTGATGCCGAAGGAGGACACCGGCCTGCTGCAGGCGCAGATCACCGCCGATGCGAATATCTCGCCCGAACTGCTGGCCACACGCACGCGGGCGATGGCGGCGGTATTGCAGGCCGATCCGGCGGTGCTCGACGTCTCCACCATTCTCGGTGGCGGCGACAGCAACGGCGGTGCGGTCGGCAACCAGTCCGTGCTGTTCGTCGACCTCAAGCCGCTCGGCGACAAGCCGGGTGACCGGCATGACTCGGCGCAGGAAGTGGTCGACCGGCTGGACAAGTACTACAAGACGGTGACCGACCTCGACGTCTCGCTGACCGCCGTGCAATTCATCAGCGGCGGCGGTCCCGGCGGCAGCGGCAAGGGCCAGTATTCGTTCCAGCTCAGCAGCAATGACGGCACCCTGTTGCAGGCACCCACCCTGCATCTGGCGCGGGTCATGCGCGGGATGAAGCAGTTCCGCGACGTCACCACCAGCTTCGACAGCATCGGCAAGCAGCAGATGCTGCAGGTGGATCGCGATGTCGCCGCACGGCTGAACGTGGGCATCGGCCAGGTCGATTCGGCGTTGTACAACGCGTTCGGCCAGAACCAGATCTCGACGATCTACTCGGACATCAACCAGTACCAGGTGGTACTCACCGCCGACAGCGCCGAATCGCTGAGCCCGACCACCCTGCTCAATACCTATGTGCGCAACGCGCTCGGCAAGATGATTCCGTTGTCCGCGCTGGCGCGGATCCAGCCGGGTATTTCACCGGTCAGCATCAGCCACTTCAACCAGCTCGAATCGTCTTCGCTCAACTACAACCTCGACAAGGGCGTCACCCAGGCGGACGGCCTGAAGCTGGTCGACCAGGCGATCTTTGCCGCGCAGCTGCCGCCCGGCGTGCAGCAGAAATACACCGGCGACAACCAGAACCTGGTCGAGGCCTTGAGCAACGCGCTGATCATGCTGCTGGCGGTGATCCTGGTGATGTACGTGGTGCTCGGCATCCTCTACGAGAGCCTGATCCATCCGATGACGATCCTCTCCACCTTGCCGGCGGCGGGCATGGGCGCGTTCCTCGCGATGCTGGTCACGCATACCCAGCTCACCCTGATGTCGGTGATCGCGGTGCTGATGCTGATCGGCATCGTCAAGAAGAACGCGATCCTGATGGTCGACTTTGCGCTGGTCGCCGAACGCGAACACGGACGTACGCCGCCGGAGGCAATCCGCGAAGCGGCGCTGGTGCGCTTCCGTCCGATCACCATGACCACCCTGGTGGCGATGGGCGCCGCGCTGCCGCTGGCGGTCGGTTTCGGCTACGGCTCGGAGATGCGCCAGCCGCTCGGCATCGCCATCCTCGGCGGCCTGTTCGTGTCGCAGCTGCTGACCCTGCTCAGCACCCCGGCGATCTACCTGTGGCAGCACGACCGCCGCGAACGCAAGGCGAAGCGCAAACAGCTGCGCGCCGAAATCCAGCGCCAGCGTGTGCAGCAACAGCAGATGCCGGCGCTGCCAAAGTAGCGTGGCGCGAGGCCAGTACTGACGACACAGAGCCAGTGTGCTTCAGGTCGCCTCGGCGGCCGTTGGCTTCGTCGCCCCAATGCTGCGCAGCGCCGGACTGGTCATACAGCAGAGCGCGATCGTGGTCAGCACCACGCCCGCGCCCACGAACAGTGCGGGCAGCGAGATCACTTTCAGGAGACTGCCGGCGATTGCGGCCGATAGCGGGCCGAGGCCCATGAAGGTGAACATCAGCACGCTCATCGTGCGGCCCATCATCTCCGGCGCCACGCGGCGCTGGATCCAGCTGACGATGGCGATCTGCGCGATGCCGCCGAGTACACCGGTGCAGGCCAGCAGCGCGGCGCCGGCGAACGTTGTGTGCACCAGCGCCATCGTGGCCAGCGCCAGCCCGGCGAGGCTGTCGATACCCAGCACCATCAGGCCGAGTCGGCCACGCACCAGCTTGCCGGCGACGCCGGAAAGGAAACTGCCGAGCAACATGCCGCCGCCATTCGCGGTCATCAGGATGCCCAGCGACGCGGCGCCCAGATCCAGCCGGGTATCGGCCAGCACCGGCAGCCCGACCTGGATCGGGCCGCCGACAAACACCGAGATCACCGCGGCGTAGAGGATGAACGCACGCAGCGGCAGATCGGCCCAGATGTTGCGGATGCCGCTGGCGACGTTGGCCAGCACGCTGCCGACCGGTGCCTTCGGGTGATGGTCGCTGTGGATGCGCACCAGCATCAGCGAGCCGAGCGAGAACAGGAAGCTCACCGCGTCGATGCCGAAGGCGAGTCCGAGGCCGGAGGAGTCGGCCACGCCCTTGGCATGGTCGGCGTGTGCACCGGCGTTGATCAGCAACCCGGCGATCACCGGGCCGATGATCATGCTCAGCTGGCGCATGCCCATGAACAGCGCGTTGGCCGGTTGCAGCTGCTGCGGCTCGATCAGTTGCGGCAGGATCGCCGAACCCGCCGGATAGGCGAACGCGGTGGACAGGCCGATGCCCAGCGCGATCGCGTAGATCATCCACATCTGGATCGCCCCGGCCAGTACCAGCACGGCGAGCAGGCTGACCAGCAGCGCATTGATCGCGCGCGCACCGAGAAGCACCCGCCGCGGCGACATCCGGTCCACCACCGCGCCGCCGATCAGCATGAAAGCGGCGCGCGGCAGCGCCATCGTGGCCAGCACCAGGCCGAGTGCGGCCGGATCGCCGGTGAGCTTCAGCACCAGCCACGGCAACGCCACCAGGGTGAACTGGTCGCCGATCGCCGAGATCGTGCTGCCGCCGAACAGCAGGGTGAAGTTGTGGTTGGCGAACAGCGAGCTGCGCGGAGTAGGCTGCATCGGGAGGTCCTTGATCGGCAGTCTGCACGCTGCCGCGATGATGGAATGAGTTTGAAAGCGATGCCACGGTCGCTGCGACGGAAGTCAGCTGGCACCCGCCTCATCCCACGCGTCCGCGGCCAGCCGGCGCAGATGATCGCGCACATCGACGGGCCACGGTTCGGTCAGCGTGATGAAACGTTCGCGGTCGCGCCGGTAGAACGCCCGCGATGCCTCCTCGTGACCGGAAAAATCACCGGTCATCGCGAGCATGAAGCGGTCGACGGCTTCCATCGCGTGCCGTGCACGGTCTTTTGCACCATGGCCACGCAAGGCCTGTTCGACCAGTCGCCGCAGCACCGCCGAAGCTCCGCCCGGCTGCTGGCCAAGCCAGTCCCAGTGACGCGGCAGCAAGGTGACCTCACGTGGAACCACGCCCAGCTTCGGTCGGCCCGGGCCGCGTGCGGCTGGTTCCGGCACGGCCTCAACCTGCGGCAGGCGCGCCAGTACCTGATGCTCGGTGCCGCGAAAATCCACTTCGATCTGGCGGCTGTCGCGGTCATCGAAAATCAGCAGGGAGTCACGCGCACCGGCGTCAAGCGCCTGCTTCGCTGCGCGTATCACATCGGGCAACGCGCCCTCGGCAATCAGGCGGTTACCGATGAAGGCACTGCAAACGGGGCTGTCACGGTAAGGCATGCGTTTTTGATCCGGTGCAACAAGTGACTTATTTATACCCGGATTAAATGGAGTGTCAATAACATCCGGGTAAAATATGTGCGCCGTGGCCCAGAAGTCATGGGCATGCTGCTTCGTCGGCTTGCTATGGTTGGCCTTTCACCCGAAGGGATTGAAGGGATGACCAAGCGTCTGCGCCCGGCCATGTTGCTGGCCTCACTTACCTTGTTTGCCGCGGCGGCAGTGTCACCGCCCGCAGCCGCGGCCGAGCTGAGCATTCCACCGATCCAGTACCACCAGCGCACCTTGCCGAATGGCCTGCAGGTGATCAGCGTGGAGGATCACGCCAGCCCGAACGTGGCGGTGCAGATGTGGTACCACGTCGGCTCGAAGGACGATCCGCAGGGGCGCTCCGGCTTCGCGCACCTGTTCGAGCATCTGATGTTCAAGAGTACCAAGCACATGCACGCCGAGCAGTTCGACCGGCTGACCGAGGACGTCGGCGGTGCCAACAACGCGTCCACCGGCGATGACGTCACCAACTATTTCGAGATCGTGCCGAGCAACTACCTGCAGACCTTGCTGTGGGCCGAGGCCGAGCGCTTGTCCAACCTCAACGTGGACGAGCCGAACTTCAAGTCCGAGCGCGCGGTGGTGGAGGAGGAATATCGCCAGAGCGTGCTGGCCAATCCGTACGGCAAGCTGTTCAACGCGATCGACCCGCACTCGTACACGGTGCATCCGTACAAGCGTCCGACCATCGGCAGCATCGAGGAGCTGGAAGCGGCCTCGCTGCAGAACGTGATCGATTTCCACAGCACCTTCTACCGGCCGGACAACGCGACCCTGATCGTCGCCGGCGACTACGATCCGAAGCAGCTCGACGCCTGGGTCGACCAGTACTTCAGCGGAATCGCGAAACCGGCCACGCCGGTGCCCCAGGTCACCGTGCAGGAGCCGCCGCGCAAGAAGAACCTGCGCTATACCGTCAGCAGCGAGACCGCGCCGCTGCCCGCGGTGGCGATCACCTGGCTGATCCCGCCAGCGGCCGACAGCGCCGACATCATTCCGCTGCAGGTCGCTGCCGCCCTGCTGTCGCAGGGCGATTCGTCGCGGCTGTACCAGTCGCTGGTGTATCGCCATCAGGTCGCCCAGCAGATCGGCGCCGATGCCGATGGCCGGGTCGGCCCGGGCCTGTTCACGGTGGACGCGATCCTCGCCAGCGGGCACCAGCCGGCCGAGGCGGAGAAATTGTTGAACGAGGAAATCATCTGGCTGGCGACCCAGCCGATTGCCGCGGCCGAACTCGACAAGGTGAAAACACAGCTGCTGACCGCTGAACTCAAGCAGCGGCAAACCGCGCAGGGTATCGCCTTCGCGCTGGGGCAGGCAAGCCTGATCGATGGCGGCGCGGAACACGCCAACACTGACCTGGCCGCGTTGCAGAAGGTCACCGAGGAAGACGTGCATCGCGTGTTGCAGAAATACGTGACCGGCGCGCACAGCGTCACCATCGATTACCTGCCGCAGGCTGCCAAGGCTGCGCCGGCAGCAGACAAGGGAGCAGCGAAATGAATAGCCATGACATGACCTGTCGCTGCAGGAACGTATTTCGTCTGGCCGTCTTTACGGCTGCGCTGGTGACCGCCGGCATCGTGCTGGCGACCCCGCCAGCCGTGGTCGCCGATCAGGGTTTCCCGACCACACCACCGGCGCCGGGTCCGGCGCCGAAGCTGACCGTGCCGACGCCGTCGATGCAGATACTGGCGAACGGGCTGCGGGTGATCAGCGTGCGTCGTGCCGGCCTGCCGCTGGTCACTGCACAACTGGTGCTGCGCAGTGGCGGCGAGATGGATCCGCCGCAGCTGGCCGGCCTGGCCGACCTCACCGCGAACCTGCTGAGCAAGGGCGCCGGCGGCAAGACGGCGCCGCAGATCGCCGCCGCCGCCGAAACGCTGGGTGGTTCGTTGAATGCCGCCGCGGGCTGGGATGAAAGCGCGGTGGGCATCACCGTGACCACGCCTAAGCTGCCACAGGCCTTGAGCCTGCTGGCCGAGGTGGTGCGCCAGCCGGATTTCGCTGCGGATGAACTCAAGCGCGCGCAGGCGCAGGCGGTCGATGACCTGCACCTGATGCTGAGCCGGCCGACTGCGCTGGCTTCGCTGGCGGCCAGTCGTGGCGTGTTCGGCGATGGTGCCTATGGCCATTCGCGCAGCGGCACGCCGGCCTCGATCGCGCGGATCACCCGCACGGATGTGCAGCATCTGCACGATTGGCTGTATCGACCCGACAACGCGATCCTGGTACTTACCGGCGACATCACGCCGGCGCAGGCGCAGCAGCTGGCGCAGAGCAGTTTCGGCGACTGGCAGAAGCCGGCCACGCCGCTGCCGGTGCGCCCGGCGGGCATGAGTGCCAGCCCCATGCCGACGATCCTGCTGATCGATCAGCACGGTGCCGGCCAGGCCGGCGTGGTCGCCGCGCATGCCGCGCCACCGCGCAACGATGCCGACTACTACGTCGGCACGGTGGCCAATGCGGTGCTGGGCGGTTCGTATTCGGCACGGTTGAACGAGGAGATCCGCATCAAGCGCGGACTGTCCTATGGCGCCAGCAGCCGGCTGCAGTCGCTCGGCGATGCCGGCATGTGGCTGGCCGCGGCGCAGACCAAGAACCCGTCGGCGCCGCAGGTGGTCGAGCTGATGCTGGGCGAGTTCAAGCGCCTCGGCACGACGAAGGTGGATGCACAGGAACTGGCCGCACGCAAGGCAACTCTGATCGGCAGCTACGGCCGCAGTCTGGAGACCACCGC
Organism: Rhodanobacter sp. C03; assembly: GCF_002001175.1. Lineage (GTDB taxonomy): Bacteria > Pseudomonadota > Gammaproteobacteria > Xanthomonadales > Rhodanobacteraceae > Rhodanobacter. Next base: position 33,732 of record NZ_MUNT01000001.1, read on the forward strand.
CGGACTGGCCGAGCAGGTCGGCGAGCTGGCGGTCTACGGGGTGAAGCTGGACCAGATTGGCAAGTACATCGCGCAGGTGCAGGCGGTCACGCCGAAGCAGATCGAGGGGTATGCACATAGGCACCTGGATGCAAATGGCAGCAAGGTAGTGGTGGTCGGTGACGCTGCGCAGTTCGGCGACGCAATCCGCAAGGCGCATCCGCAGGCGGTGCTGCTGCGATCGACCGCGCTCGATCTGGATAGCCCCACCTTGCAGCCGGTGGCTGCCACCGTTCGATAAGTTGGCGTCAAACGTGAAAGCCCCGGCAGGTATGCCGGGGCTTTCTTGCAGATATGGCTCGGTTGTAGCGCTTGCCCGGCTGGCTCAGTGACCGCCGGCGGCAGGCCCCGCTTTCGCGCCAAACGGTGGTTTGGCCAGCCAGATCACGAACACCAGCCCGATGAAGACCCAGCCCAGCGCGTGGAACACCTCGTTGAACGAGATCTGGTAACCCTGCTGGGTGATCATGTCGTTGATGATGCTGCCACCGACCTGCGTATCGCCGTGGCCAAGCTGGGTCATCGCTGCCTGCGTGGTCGGGCTGTAGGCGGTGATGTGTTCGGCCAGTTGTTCGTGATGGCTCACCGCGCGGCGCTCCCACAGCAAGGTGGTGAGCGAGGCGGAAAAGCTGCCGCCGAGCGTGCGCAGGAAGGTGGCCAGGCCGGAGCCGGCGGCGATCTCGTTCTGCTGCAGGTCCGACAGCAGGATGGTCAGGATCGGCATGAAGAACAACGCCACGCCCAGGCCCTGGAGCAGCTGCACCATCGCCACGTGATAGAAGTCGATGCCGATGAAGAAGTCCGAGCGCATGAAGCAGGTCACGCCCATCACCACGAACGCCACCGAGGCCAGCATGCGCAGGTCGATGCGGGCGGCGTACTTGCCGACGAAGAAGGTCAGCAGCACCGGGATCACGCCCAGCGGCGCGGTGGCGTAACCGGCCCAGGTCGAGGTGTAGCCGAGATTGCGCTGCAGCCATAGCGGCACCAGCAGACCGATCGCGAAGAACGCCGCATAGGCGAGCACCAGGGCAATCGTGCCGGCGGTGAAATTGCGGTGGCGGAACAGCTTCAGATTGACGATCGGATCCTTGTCGGTCAGCTCCCAGATCAGGAAGATCGCGATGTTGATCGCCGAGATGATGCTGGTGACGATGATGAAGGTGGAGTTGAACCAGTCTTCGTCATTGCCCTTGTCCAGCACGATCTGCAGTGCGCCGACGCCGATGATCAGGGTGATCAGGCCGACGTAGTCGATCTTCGGGCGTTCGGTTTTCTCGACCTTTCCGCGCAGCTGGTTCGCCACCACCATGCTGGCGAAGATGCCAATCGGCACGTTGATGAAGAAGATCCACGGCCACGAATAATTGTCGGTGATCAGGCCGCCGAGGATCGGGCCGGCGATCGGCGCCACCACCGTCACCATCGCCAGCAACGCCAGCGCCATGCCGCGCTTGGCCGGTGGATAGATACTTATGAGAAGGCTTTGCGTGATCGGATACATCGGTCCGGCCACCGCGCCCTGCAGTGCGCGAAACACGATCAGCATGCCCATGCTCTGCGAGATGCCGCACAGAAAAGAAGTCAGTGCGAACAGCAGGGTGGACCAGACGAACAGCTTCACCTCGCCGAAGCGGCGGGTGAGAAAGCCGGTCAGCGGCAGCGAGATCGCCATGCTCACCGCGAACGAGGTGATCACCCAGGTGCTCTGGTTGTTGCTGACGCCGAGGTTGCCGGCGATCGTCGGCAGCGACACATTGGCGATCGTGGTGTCCAGCACCTGCATGAAGGTCGCCAGCGACAGACCGATCGTGCTGAGTGCCAGATTGGGTGGGCGGAATTGGGCGGTCATCGGGATCTGTCAATAAAGGTTTTGTGGGAGCGGCTTCAGCCGCGATGGCTTCGTATCTCGCGACTGAAGTCGCTCCCACAGGGTGTGCGACAAGTGCTGCCTATTTCCCGCCAGCCATGTTGGCGTGGATGATCTGCGTGATCGCCTCATCGGCCTTGACCAGTTGCTGCTTGTACACGTCGGTGCTGAAAGCCGGCTGGGTCGGTGATTGCTGCGCCAGCGTCGGCCCGCTCTTGTCGTGCAGGCTGACGTCCACGTTGACCGACATGCCCAGGCGCAGCGGGTGCTTGTCGAGCTGAGTGGGGTCGTCGAACACGATGCGCACCGGGATGCGCTGCACGATCTTGATCCAGTTACCGGTGGCGTTCTGCGCCGGCAGCAGCGAGAACGCGCTGCCGGTGCCGACGCCGAGGCTCTGCACCTTGCCCTTGTATTTCACCGCGCTGCCGTAGACATCGGATTTGATCTCCACCGGCTGGCCGATGCGCATGTCGGTGAGCTGTGTCTCCTTGAAGTTTGCGTCGATCCACACACCATGCAGTGGCACCACCGCCATCAGCGGTGCGCCCGGCTGCACGCGCTGGCCGACCTGCACCGAGCGCTTGGCCACATAGCCGTCCACCGGCGCGATCAGGGTGGCACGCACATCGTCGAGGAACGCGGCACGCAATTTCGCGGCGGCGGCCTGCACGTCCGGATGCGAGGCAACCACGGTGTCATCGACCAGCACCTTGCTGGTCTGGTACTGCTGCTGCGATGCGATCAGGCCGCTCTCGGCGGTGGTCAGCGCATCGCTGGCGTGCGCCAGTTCCTCGGTGGAGATCGCACCTGACTTGGCCAGCGCGACGCGGCGGTTGTAGTCGGCGCGCGCCTTGTCCACCGCGGTCTTGCGCACGGCCACATCGGCTTGGGCGCCATTGACGTTGGAGTACAGGCCGCGCACCTTGCGCACGGTGTTGGCGAGGTTCGCCTTTGCCTCGGCCAGCGCCACGTCGGCGTCGCTGGGATCGAGCTGCACCAGCACGTCGCCGGCATGCACGAGGTCGCCATCATCGGCGCCGATGCTGACCACGGTGCCGGGCACCTGAGGGGTGATCTGCACCACGTTGCCGTTGACGTAGGCATCGTCGGTGCCCTCGTACCAGCGGCCGTCAAGGAAATACCACAGCGCCCAGCCGATGACGGCGAGCACCACGATCACGACGACCAGGCGCAACATGAAGCCGCGCGGGTTTTTCTTCGGCACTGGAGTTGCTGTATTCGGTGTTGCAGCGGCCGTGTTCTCGGCCGTGGTTGGAGTCTGGCTGGACATGGGGCTGCCTCAGGAACGTGAAGGGTTGGAAGGGGGAGTGGGCGCATCGGCTTGCGGCTGGAAGCCGCCACCGAGGGCTTGAATCAGTTGCACCGAAAGATCGACCTGTTGCGCCTGCAGCGCCGCCATGCCGCGATTGGCGATCAGCAGTTGCTGGCGCACGCTGAGTGCTTCCAGGTAGCTGCCAATACCGGCCTTGTAGCGTTGCTCGGCCAGTTGCCAGGCGCCGTTGGCGGCATCCTGCGCGCGTTGCTGCGCGGCGATCTGCTGCTGCAGCGACTGCAGTGCGGACAGATCGTCCGCGACCTGGTTGATCGCGCCGACCAGGGTCTGGTTGTACTGCGCCACGGCGAGGTCGTATTGCGCATCCTTGCCGGAAAGATTCGCGCGCAGGCGGCCACCGTCGAAAATCGGCAGGCTGATCGACGGTCCCAGCTGGTAGAAACGCGCGGGCAGCTCAAGCGGATTGCCGCCACCCAGGGCGATCACGCCGGCCATCGCGCCGATGCTGATGTTCGGCAGGAATTCGGTCTTCGCCGCCTTGATGTCCTTGGCCGAAGCCTCGACCCGCCAGCGCGCGGCGACCAGGTCGGCACGGTGACCGAGCAGGTCCAGCGGCAGGTTGGTCGGCACGGCCAGCTCGGCCGGTTTCAACACCTGTGGCCGGGCGATCTCCAGCCCGCGGTCCGGGCCCTTGCCCAGCAGTACCGCCAGCGACGAACGCGACGCGTCGATCGCCCGCGTGGCGAGCGACAGCTGTTGTTCGGCGCTGGCCACTTCGCCGTCACTCTGTTTGAGCTGGATCTGGTTGTCGATGCCGGCGGCGACGCGCTGATGGGTCAGCTCGCGTGCCTCGTTCGCGCGCCGCAGTTCGCCGGTGGCCAGATCCTGCTGGGCAAAGGCATAGCCAAGTTGTGCATAGGCGCGGGCGACATTGCCGGACAGTTCGATGCGCGCGGCGCGTGCCTCGATTTCGGCGGCGCGTGATGCGCCGAGTGCCGCCTGCCACGCGGCGCGCTTGCCGCCCCACAGGTCCAGGCCCCACTTGAAGCTGACGTAAGCGTACTTGGCCAGCTCGAAATGACCGCCACCATCCTTCGCCGGCAGCAGCGTGGTGGGCAGCCGCGCCCCGGAAACACTGCCGCTGGCGTCGACGCTGGGTCCGCGCGCGGCATCGGCGATGCCGGCTTCGGCTTGCGCGGCGCGAGCGCGGGCATCGGCGACGCCGAGGCCCGGATTGTCGTGCAGCGCTTCGGTCATCAGCGCATCGAGTTGCGGATCGCCGAGCCCGCTCCACCAGTCACTGCTCGGCCATGCGGCCGGCGAGAGGTTGACTCCGGCGAGGCTGCGCTCGGCCTTCAGCGAAGACGGGTCGAGCGCGCTGCCGTCCGGGCGCAGGCCGCCGCTGCTGGCACAGCCGGCCAACGCGAGAGTCAGTGCGGTAGCTGCCGCAAGAAGATGCAGACGCATGGATTGAGGTCCGGTAAAAAAGATGAGGGGTCAGTTTTTGTCGCGGAGCGCGTGCAGCACGCGCTCCAGGTATTCGTACAGCTGCGCTTGTTCGGTGTCGTCCAGCGAGCGCTGGGCCGCATTCATCACGCGCTGGCTGCAAACGGAGGCGGTGTTCTGCCATACCGTGCGGCCCGCATCAGTCAGTTCGATGCGCAGTGCACGGCGATCCTGTGCGTGCGGTGAGCGACGCAGATAGCCCTTGCGCTCCAGCTGATCCAGCTGGCGGGTCATCGCACCACCATCCAGCTCGACGGCGCGGGCCAGTTCCGTGGCCGACACCGCACCCAGCTGCTGGGACTTCTTCAGGATCAGGTACTGGGTAAAGCTGAGGTCCAGGCCCTGGCTGGCAAGTTCGGCCTCGATCGCGCGCACGATCTCGGAGCGCACCATGGTGATCAGCATGCCCAGGCTCGGCGCATGGGATTCGTTGCTGTCGGATAGAGGGGTGTTCTGCTTCATGCGGGCATTCTATTGCCAAAAGTATATTTGTCAAGGCAAATATATGGCAGTTCATGTTTGTTACAGCAAAAAGACTGGCTGGGTCTGCTGGAAATCAGCCCCATGGCCACCCAGTTCGTCAGCCAGCCACGTACGCATGGCCGGATTACGCAACTCGAACAGCTCGAATACTCCCAGTGCGCGCAACGCCGGCAATTGCGCCAGCAGCCGTGGCTCCATCGCCCGGCGCACTGGCTCGGGCGTGGCGGGGTCGAGCATCTGGTGGGCACAGGCGACAAAGGTTTCCAGCGGGGATGGCGCCAGTTTGGACTTCATGGAAAGCAGCTGGGTCGTGGACATCGGATCATCCTGGGTTCGTGACGTGGCAATGCGCAGGCGTGTGCAGCAAGGACGCATGAACGGGGCGCGGCGTGACGGAGAGGGCATCACGGCTGGACGAGGAAACCGCGAGCGGCGGCAGCGGCAGGGAGGTTCCAGTCAGGCGTCGACCGGATGCGTAACAGCTTAGGCAAGTCATGTGGCAGTCTGGTAACGTTATTTGGTCAATATATGTCGAGAACCGGCCATGTCGGTATCCAAGCAGCACGTCTACGAGCTTATCGAGCGGATCGATGGCCCCGCCCTGATCGCCTACTGGCTGGGTGACGAGGCCGCCAGCGAATATGGCGAAGGCACCCACAGCTACGGCTGGCATCATCATTTACGCGGGCAGTTCTTCTGCATCGAAAGCGGTCTGGTCCAGGTGCATACCCGGCATGGTTCCTGGCTGTTGCCGCCGCATCGTGCCGGCTGGATGCCACCGGGCGAGTCGCACACGGTCACCATCAGTGGGGCGATGAGCGGCTGGGGCGTGTTCATCACCCCCGCGATCGACCACGGTCTACCCGATCATCCCTGCGTGATCGGGGTCAGTGAGCTGACCCGCGCGCTCGTGCGTCGTGCCAGTTCGTGGGCATGGCACGACCGCCTGAGCGACGAGCAGGAACGCGTGATGTCGGTGCTGCTGGACGAGATGCGCCGCGCGCCGCACGAACCGCTCTATCTTCCGATGCCGCATGACCGTCGCTTGTTGCGCATCGCGCAGGCAGTGCTCGAACAACCGCACGACAATCGCGGCCTGGATGACTGGGCGACCTGGGCCGGCCTGTCCGCGCGTAGCCTCAGCCGGCTGTTCCGCGCCGAAACCGCGCTGAGCTTCGCGCAATGGCGACAGCAGGCACGGCTCAGCCGAGGACTGCAGCAGCTGGCCGAAGGCACCCCGGTGGCTGCGGTCGCCGATGCGCTGGGCTACGTCAGCGTCAGCGCTTTCGTGGCGATGTTCCGGCGCAATTTCGGCCAGCCGCCGGCGCGTTATTTCGCAGGCCGGCCGTTGCCAGCCTGACCACGACCACGCCTGGATATAAGCCGTCTTTATCGTCACGATCACTAAAACTCCATTGGCTTATCGGACAAGCCGGACATAGCATGCGTGAACACTCATCCCGCGAGGTCGCCATGTTCCGTCCCTTCGTCTCGATCCTGCTTGCCCTCAGCCTGCTGCCTGCGGCGGCATTCGCCAGCGACGGTTTCTGGCAGACGCCCACCATCACCGGTGCCGGCAAGATCCATGCGCTGCCGCAAGCGGCTTACCAGCCGGATCGCAACGCCACCTACAAAGTGGTGTTCAGCCTGAGCAAGGCGGGCGACAAGCCCGATCAGGTGAGCCCGTCACTGGATCACGTGGCGCGCGCGGTGAATCTGTATGTGAGTGCCGGCGTGCCGCTCGACCACCTGAAATTCGTGGCGATCGCCTCCGGTGGAGCGACGCCGATCGTGCTGAACAATGCGCAGTACCAGAAGCTGCATGGCATCGACAATCCGAACCTGCCGCTGATCGAGCAGCTGCGCAAGGCGGGCGTCGATATCGCGGTATGCGGCCAGGCCGTCGCCGAACATCAGTTCCAGTACGACTGGGTCGATTCGCACGTCACGCTGGCGCTGTCCGCGCTGACCACGGTCACTGTGCTGGAGCAACAGGGTTATGCCCTGATGCCGTTGTGATCTTTACGCTTTCGGGGAGTTGAACGATGCGTCATTACGTTTTGGGTCTGCTGCTGGCGGCCACATTCGGCGCCAGTGCGACCGACCGGACCGACTTCCTGCCGCCGTGGAACCCGCCGCCAGCGGGCCTGCAGTTCAGCGTGCCGCCGGTGGATGCGATCGCCGACCTGCACGGCGACATCGTCGATCCGCAGTTGGTGCTGTTCTTCGCTGGCAACCAGTTCATGGTGGTGCATGACCTGCTGGAGGCATTCAAGCAGGCGCATCCGCAATACCAGCGGATCTACGCCGAGACGCTGCCGCCGGGCATCCTGGCCAGGCAGATCGAGAGCGGCACGCTGGTGATGGGCAACCTGCGCATCACGCTGAAACCGGACATCTATACAGCCGGCAAGGATGCGATCGCCGGGCAGCAGAAGCAGCACAACTGGTTCGCCGACAGCTACGACTACGCACGCAATCCGCTGGCGATCCTGGTGGCGAAGGGCAATCCGAAGCACATCGCCGGGTTGACTGATCTTGGTCGTAGCGATGTGCGCGTGAGCATGCCGAACCCGGCATGGGAAGGTATCGCGAAGCAGATCGAGGCGAGCTATCGCAAGGCTGGCGGCGACGCGCTCGACCACACCATCATGGACAGCAAGGTGAAGGACGGCAGTACCTTCCTCACCCGCATCCATCACCGCCAGTCGCCGCTGCGCGTGCTGCAGGATGAGTCCGATGCGGCGCCGGTATGGTCGACCGAGGCGTATTTCCAGCAGCAGATCATGCATTTCCCGGTCGAGACGGTGACGATTCCGGCGAGCCAGAATGTCACGGCCACCTATACCGCCGCACGCATGAAGGACGCGCCGCACGAACAGGCCGCGAAGGATTTCCTGGCCTTCATGCAGAGCCCGGCGGCGCAGGCGGTATATCGCAAATACGGCTTTCTGCCGGCGCACTGAGGAAGGACATGATGCGTCGCTGCCATTCACGAACACGGTTGCTTGGCCTCGGCCTGCTCGTCGTCACCGCGCTGTCGATGGGCGACGCGCATGCCGTCGATGCGGCGGCGATCACGATGCAAGGCAACGGCAACGGCGCGGCGCCATGCATGGCCTGTCACGGCGCCGATGGCGGCGGTCAGGCCAGCGCCGGCAACCCGCGGCTGGCCGGACTCGATGCGTCCTATCTGCAGAAGCAGCTGGACGATTTTGCCAGCGGCACGCGCGCCAGTCCGGTGATGCAGGCCACCGCGACGGCGCTCAGCGAAGACGAGCGCGCGGCGCTGGCGATGTACTACAACAAGCTGCCGGTTCCCGATGTGCTGCTGAAACCGGCTGCAGCGATGCCGGCGGCGAACAACGTCGGCGCCGTGCTCGCCACACGCGGTCGTTGGGGCAACAACGTTCCTGCATGCGAGCAATGCCACGGCCCCGCCGGCGTCGGCGTGGGTGCGCATTTCCCGCCGTTGGCCGGACAACCGGCCGCGTATATCGTCGCCCAGCTCAAGGCGTGGCAGCAGGGCACCCGGCACAACGATCCGCTGCAGCTGATGCAGCATCTGTCGAGTGCGCTAAGCACACAGGATATTCGCGCGGTGGCCGACTGGTTTGCTGCACAACCGCTGGCCGCGAATGGAGTCACGCCATGAAGCTGACGATGTGCTGGGTGGGCGTCATCGCGATAGGCGCGTTGAGTGCCTGTACACAGAAGCCACCGGTCAGTTCGACCACCAGTCCGTCGCCAGCAGCGCCCGCTGCGACGGCGCATGCGACGGCCAGGACGCCACTAGCCAGTGCGTCGACGACGTTCACGCCACCCGGGGAAGCGCAGATCCCCACAGGGCCGCTGGGCGACGTGATCCGCCAGGGCCGCGACATTTTTGTGGACACGCCGCAGCACGCCAAAGCGTATGTCGGCAACGGACTGAGCTGCAGCAACTGCCATCTGGATGCGGGTCGGCTGGCCGACTCGGCCCCGCTATGGGGCGCCTATGGCATGTACCCGCAATACCGCAAGAAGAACGGCCACGTGAACACGTTCGGCGAGCGCCTGCAGGGCTGTTTTCGCTACAGCATGAACGGCAAGGCACCACCGCTGGACAGCGCGGAGATGGTGGCGCTGGAAACCTATGCGTGGTGGATGGCCAAGGGTGCGCCCGTCGGCGTCAAGTTGCAGGGTGCCGGTTATCCCAAGCAGGATTTCAAGCCGCCGCAGCCGGCGGATTATGCGCGCGGCGAGAAGGTCTACGCGGCGAACTGCGCGCTGTGCCACGGCGCCGACGGGCAGGGCCAGCAGGTCGCCGGCCGCAACGTGTTCCCGCCGCTGTGGGGCGCGCAGTCGTTCAACTGGGGCGCCGGCATGCACGAGCTGGGCAACGCCGCGGCCTTCATCAAGGCGAACATGCCGCTCAGTCGTGGTGGCACGCTGAGCGACCAGGATGCGTGGGACGTGGCGATGTTCATGGATGCGCACGAGCGGCCGCAGGATCCACGCTACACCGGCAATCTCGCCGAGACGCGGGCGAAGTACCACGACACACCGGACTCGCTGTACGGTACCCAAGTCAACGGGCATCTGCTTGGCGCAGCGCCCAGTGGCAACTGAGGTCGTGATGAGACTGCCGCTGCCGGATACTGGTGGTTGCAGTTTCCGGTGCATGGATTCGAGGCAACTGCCATTCGGACAAGCGTCTGCATCTGTTCCTGCGCGCCACGGCCGACAGGACACCTGTCGCGTTATGCGGCGGTGAGTTGGATGCTTTCAGGCAACGGCTGATCCATCGTCATACGGGAATCGCTCATGCATCAGCCTGCAGTCAAGGCCTTCTTCGACGAAGCCAGCCACACGTGGAGTTATGTCGCGTGGGATCCGGCGAGTCTGCGTGCCGCGGTGTTCGACAGCGTGCTCGATTACGACGCCAGCGCCGGGCGCACGCGCCACGATGCCGCCGATGCACTGATCGCATTCGTCCGTGCGCAAGGGCTGACGCTGGACTGGGTGATCGACACGCATGTGCATGCCGACCATCTCTCCGCCGCGCCCTATGTGCAGGCTGCATTGGGCGGCAAGCTCGGCATCGGTGAGCACATCTGCGAGGTGCAGCAAACTTTCGGCCAACTGTTCAATGCTGGCGGCGGTTTTGCCCGCGACGGCAGCCAGTTCGACCATCTGTTTCGCGACGGCGAGCGCTATCGAATCGGTACGCTTGAAGCGTGCGCATGGCATACGCCGGGACATACGCCGGCATGCATGACTCATGTGGTCGGCGATGCGGCCTTCGTCGGCGACACGCTGTTCATGCCCGACTACGGCACCGCGCGCTGCGATTTCCCGGGCGGCGATGCGCGCACGTTGTACCGCTCGATCCAGAAGATTTTTGCGTGGCCGGACAGCACGCGCATCTATCTGTGCCACGACTACAAGGCGCACGGACGCGACCACTATGCAAACGAAACCACGGTCGGTGCGCAGCGTCGCGACAACATTCATGTGCATGAAGGCATCGGCGAGGATGCTTTCGTGCAGATGCGCATCAGCCGCGATGCGACGTTGTCGATGCCGGCATTGATGTTGCCGGCGGTGCAGGTGAACATGCGCGCTGGCCAGTTGCCAGCGGCCGAAGACAATGGCATCCGCTACCTGAAAATTCCGCTCGATACGCTTTGAAGGCGTTGCCCTCGCGTTCAACGGCATTGGCCACAGGAGTCGTCCGCATGCACCCGAAATCACTCACCAACAGCATCAGCGTTGACGCGCAGATCGGCGCGGATGATATGGCCGCGTTGGCCGAGCTGGGATTTCGCAGCGTCATCAACAACCGGCCCGACGGCGAGGCCGACGATCAGCCCGCCAGCGCCGAACTGGCCGCGGCGGCGGCACGGTACAGCTTGGCTTATCGGCACGTGCCGGTGGTGTCGGGCCAAATCATCGATGCCGATGTGGATGCGTTTGCACAGACGCTGGCGACAATGCCGCCACCGGTGCTGGCATTCTGTCGCACCGGCACACGTTCCACGATGTTGTGGTCGCTGCAGGCATCGCGCAGCCAGTCGGTGGAGGATATTGTGCGGATCGCCGCCGCGGCTGGCTACGATCTGGATGGCTTGCGTCCGCGTCTGCAAGTGCAGCACGACCGTTACGCAGCGCGCGCGAAAAGTGGATGACGGCACACATCGAACGGTTTTGATCGGAGGCCCGGCCGGGCTTCTTCCAGCGAGGGGACTACTGCATGATCATGTTGCCTGCATTGCAGGATTTGCTTGCGGTCGCCTGCGGCTCGCTGGTCGGCTTCTCGCTGGCCTTGATCGGTGGCGGCGGCTCGATCCTGGCCACGCCGCTGCTGCTGTACGTGGTGGGCGTGCGCGATCCGCATCTGGCGATCGGCACCAGCGCGGTGGCGGTCGCAGTGAACGCGTTCGCGAACCTGATCCCGCATGCGCGCGCCGGCCACGTGCGCTGGAGGGCGGCCTTCATGTTCGCCGCGACCGGAGTGGTTGGCGCGTTCGTCGGTTCGACCCTTGGCAAGCTGGTCGATGGCCAGCGCCTGCTGGTGCTGTTTGCCGTGCTGATGCTGGTGGTCGCCGCGCTGATGTTGCGCGGCCGACGCGGCGGCGGCGGAGATCGCTATCCACTGCCACACATGTTCTCGCGACTGGGCGCGGTGGGTTTTGGCGCGGGCAGCCTGTCCGGATTTTTCGGCATCGGCGGCGGCTTTTTGATCGTGCCCGGACTGATGTTCGCCAGCGGCATGGCGATCATTGAGGCGATCGGCACCTCGCTGTTTTCGGTGGGTGCATTTGCCACCACCACCGCGCTCAACTATGCCGCCTCCGGTCTGGTCGACTGGCGCGCTGCGATTGGGTTCATCGCTGGCGGTATCCTTGGCGGCTGGCTCGGCGCGATGGGCGCACATCGGCTGGCGAAAACCCGTGGCACGTTGCACGTGGTCTTCGCGCTGGCGATCGTCGCCGTCGGCGTGTTCATGCTGGTCAGGAATCTGCGCGGTTGACCGCCGCATGACGGGAGTGACGGGGTGATCTACATATTGTTGAGTGTCGTCTGCAGCGTGCTGGTATCGGTGCTGCTGAAGCTGGCGCGTCGTTTCGAGATCGATGTGGGTCAGGCGATCGCCTGGAACTACGTGGTGGCAAGCGCGCTCACTGCGCTATTGCTGCAGCCGTCGCTGGCGACCCTGCGCGGGCCGGCAACGCCATGGCTGGCGCTGGTGGGGCTGGGCGTACTGCTGCCGACGATCTTTCTCGCGCTTGGCGCGTCGGTACGCCATGCTGGCATCGTGCGCAGCGATGCGGCGCAGCGGCTGTCGCTGTTGCTCTCGTTGCTGGCGGCATTCCTGTTGTTCGGCGAACAGCTCAGCGGACTCAAGGCGGCAGGCATCGTGCTGGGACTGCTCGCCCTGCTGTGCATGGTCTGGCGCAACGAACACGGTCATACCGACGGCGGCAGCGCGAGCTGGCTGTATCCGCTGTTGGTGCTGGGCGGTTTCGGCACGATCGATATCCTGTTCAAGCGTGTGGCGCTGGTCGGCGTGCCGCTGGGCACGTCGCTGCAGGCGATGTTCGCGCTGGCGCTGCTGGTCGCGTTCGCGCTGCAGCTGTGGCGCCGCCTGCAAGGGCGCATCCGCTTCACCATGCGCAGCGCGTTGGGTGGCGTGGCGCTGGGGCTGGCCAACTTCGGCAACATCCTGTTCTACCTGCGCGGTCATCGCGCGTTGCCGCAACATCCTGCGCTGGTGTTTGCCAGCATGAACATCGGCGTGGTGGCACTCGGAGCGCTGGTCGGCACATTGATCTTTCGCGAGCGGCTGAGCCGGCTCAACCTCGGTGGCGTACTGCTGGCGCTGCTGGCGATCGGTTTGATCGCCTTCGCGTGAGGGCAGTGACTTCTGGGAGATGAAAGCCGGTTGCATCGGTGCCTATGCTGCAGGCCAATCCGGGGCGGACTACGCCTCTGCCAGCTGAGGATGTACCCGTCCATGCGCAAACTTCCCGTTGCCGCGGCTCTTGCCGCCCTGCTGCTCAGCACTGTTGCGATCGCCGCATCCGACAAGAAGGACGGCAAGGACAAGCCCGAGGCGAAGCCCGATGCCGCGCTGTTGCAGCCGCAATCATCGAACAGCGAGGGATCGGTGTCGGTGGAAGGCCATCGCATCGACTACAAGGCGGTGGCCGGCACGTTGGTGCTGCACGGCAGCGGCGACAAGGAGAACGAGCCGCAGGTGAGCATGTTTTACGTCGCCTATTTCAAGAAAGGCGCCGAAGCCACCAAGCGGCCGGTCACCTTCATCTACAACGGCGGCCCCGGCTCGGCCACGGTCTGGCTGCACATGGGCGCGTTCGGGCCGAAGCGGGTGGTGACCGCCGACGATACGCATACGCCGGCGGCGCCGTACGGCCTCGTCAACAACGACTACAGCCTGCTCGATGCGTCCGACGTGGTCTTCATCGATGCGCCAGGCGCTGGCTTCAGCCGGCTGATCGCAGACGATGCCGACAAGTCCAAGCGCGACGAGCAGATGAAGGACCGGCGCAAGGCGATCTACGGCGTTGATGGCGACGGCCACGCGTTCGCCCAGTTCATCACCCAGTTCCTGTCGAAGTACGGACGCTGGAATTCGCCGAAATACCTGTTCGGCGAAAGCTACGGCACCACCCGCTCGGCGGTGCTGGCGAACATCCTGGAGAACGAGAACAGTGTCGATCTGAATGGCGTGATCCTGCTCTCGCAGATCCTCAATTTCGACACCAGCATCGATGGCCCCGAATTCAATCCGGGCATCGACCTGCCGTACGAACTGGCCTTGCCGACCTTCGCTGCCACCGCGTTCTACCACCACAAGCTGCCGTCGCAGCCGGCGGCACTGGAGCCGTTCCTCGAGGAGGTGAAGCAGTATGCGCTGGGCGATTACACGCAGGCGCTGATGGCGGGCTCGCGGCTCAGCGATGCGCAGAAGCAGGCGGTGGCGGAGAAACTGCATCAGTACACCGGTCTTTCGGTGGCCTACCTGCTGAAGGCGAACCTGCGCGTCAGTGGCGGCATGTTCGAGCACGAGCTGCAGACGGGCGAAGACACCACGACCGGCCGGCTGGACAGCCGCTTTGCGGGGCCGTCGATCGATCCGCTGAGCAAGGAGTCCGACTACGACCCGCAGTCCTCGGCGATCAGCTCGGCCTATATCGCCGCGTTCAACGACTACGTGCGGCGTGACCTGAAGTTCGGCGACGGCCAGCAGTATCGCGAGTTTGCCGATATCGATCATTGGGATTTCGCGCACAAGGCGCCGGGTGTGCAGGGTGAGGCGCTGCAGTCCTCGACCAACGTGATGCCGGACCTGGCCACCGCAATGAAGACCAATCCCAATCTCAAGGTCTACTTGAACGGTGGCTATTACGATCTGGCCACGCCGTTCTTCGCGGCCGACTACGAGATGCATCACCTGCCGATCCCGGCCAGCCTCGAGAGCAATATCAGCTATTCGTGGTATCCATCCGGCCACATGGTGTATGCGCACGAAGCGTCCTTGAAGCAGTTGCATGACAACGTGGCCCGCTTCATCGAGCAGACCGACAACGTGAGGCATTGAGGCTGTTTGGATAGCCCACTTTGTCGACTCTTCAGACTTGCCAAGCCCTACTTTTTCGTCATTCCGGCGCAGGCCGGAATCGCTTCACCACAGCGAAGCTGGTCGCCGCTCTAAAGCAGCGAAGCTGGCCCTCTCTTTGCAGCGGCGAAACCAACAGCAGCAAGCGATCACGGCCTGCGCCGGGATGACGGCAGGAAAGTTGGTTGTTCGAGCCGCTCGGACGCTCAGCGCTTGGCCGGTGCGGTATGCCGCGGTGCGGTCGAGCCGCGCACCACCAGCTCGGGGCTGAAGCCCTCGTTGGTGCTGTTGACCGGTTCGCCGTTGGCGTCACGCTGCAGGTCGTCGATCAATCGTTGTGCTGCATGCCGCGCGATCTCCTCGGTAGCCTGCCGCGCGGTGGTCAGTGCCGGCCATGACTGCTTGGAGAACGGGCTGTCCTCGAAGCCGGCGATCGACAGGTCGTACGGCACGTTGATGCCGTCGGAATGCGCCGCCGCCAGCACGCCGGCGGCAATTTCGTCATTGCAGCCGAAGATCGCGGTGGGCCGGTCCTTCAGCGCGAGCAGCTTGCGTGCGCCGCGGAAACCATCGTCGAAGGTGTAGTCGCCAGGCACGATCAGCTTGCGATCGAGCGTGATGCCATAGTCCTTCAACGCATCCTCGTAACCCTGGTAACGCTCCTGGCTGGAGCGATGCTCGTGGCCGCCCCACAGGAAACCGATGCGCTGGTGGCCGAGCTGGATCAGGTGTTCGGTGATCGCGTAGGCCGCATCGCGGTCATCCACGTACACACAGGGATAACCATCCTGCGGATCCTTGCGCGCCGAGATGATCCGCATGAACGGGATCTTCGCTTCGCTCAGCGTGCGGATCAGCTCCGGTTGTTCGGACATCGGTGGCGCCAGCACCAGTCCGGCCAGCCGCGAACGGCGCACCAGTTCGCACAACTCGTCGGCCAGCCGCGGTGAAGACGAGTCGCAGGGATGAATCTGCAGGCCAAAGCCGCTGCTGCGGCACACCGACAGCACGCCGCGTTGCAGATTGATGATGTAGTGCGCGTTGGGATTGTCGTAGACCAGCGCCAGGGCATAGGCACGGGTGCTGCGCAGGCTGCGCGCGGAAGGGTCGGGCTGGTAGCCCAGCGCGTCGATTTCGCGCTGCACCTTCGCGCGCGTGCGCGCATGCACCGACGGTTCATTGTTGATGACCCGCGACACCGTCTTCAGCGAGACGCCTGCCCGTTCTGCGACATCCTTGATGGTGGCACTGCGCACCCGCGAACCTCTTGCATCGAAAATAAGGGGCGCCAGCAGCGCCTCGTGCATCCTAGCGTATGGCCATGACCGCAGCGAATACGCGACTCAATTTACCCGGCATGTTCCTGGCCGACCCGGTGACCGCGCATGCCGTAGTACAGGATGTACAGGTAGCACGGCAGCATCAGCAGCGCGAACGCGAGCTGGAAATCGATGTGCTCCTTCAGGTGCACGAACACCTGCGGAATCAGCGCGCCGCCCACGATGCCCATGATCAACAGCGCAGAAGCAGCCTCGGTGTGTCGGCCGAGCCCCTTGATCGCCAGTGGAAAGATGGCCGGCCACATCATCGCGTTGGCGAAGCCCAGTGCGGCGACGAACATCACCGAGGCGTAGCCGTGGGTGACATAGGCGCCGAGCGTGAACAGCACGCCGAGCAACGCCGACACCGCCAGATAGCGCTGTTGCGAGACGAAGCGCGGGATCACCAGAAGGCCCACGACGTAGCCCAGCAGCATTGCGCCCAGTGTGAATGCGGTGAAGAACTTGGTCTGGTCCAGCGGCAGCCCGAAACCCTGGCCGTAGGTGCCGATCGCGTCGCCCGCCATCACTTCCACACCCACGTACAGGAACAGGCACAGCACGCCCAGCCACAGGTGCGGGAAGCTGAAGATGCTGCGTCCGCTGTGGCCGATGGCGCGTTCGTCGTTGGCGCCGGCCGGCTTGATCTCGGGCAGCGAGGAGCGCACCACCCAGATCGCCAGCAGCACCAGTGCGCCGGCCATGATCATGTAGGGCAGGTGGATCTTGGCGGCGAAAGTGTCGAGCAGCATGGTGCGCGTCGCCGGGTCGGCTGCCTTCACCTGCTGGTCGAGATCACCGATACCGTGCAACACCAACGCGCCGATCAGCAGCGGCGCCAGGATGCCGGCGAACTTGTTGCAGATGCCCATGAAGGCGATGCGCTGTGCGGCGCTGTCGATCGGCCCCAGGATGCTGATGTACGGATTGGAGGCGGTCTGCAGCAACGACAAGCCGGCGCCGATCACGAACAAGCCCGCCAGCGCCCCGAAAAACACGCGCATGGTGGCGAACTGACCGAACATCATCGCGCCGATCGCCATCACGAACAGGCCCAATGCCATGCCTTTCTTCATGCCGGTGCGGCGCAAGACCATCGATGCGGGCAGCGAGAACACGAAGTAGGAAATGTAGAACGCGAACGGCACCAGGAACGCATAGGCGTCCTGCACCTGAAAAGCGAGCTTGACGAAGGTGATCAATGGCCCGTTGAGCCAGGTGACAAAGCCGAAGATGAAAAACAGCACGCCGATGATCATCATCGGCCCGATATTCGAGCGGTCGGTCGGCGCCGGCGCCAGCGTTGTTGCCATGTGTTCTCTCCCCCGAAGATCAGCCGCGCTGACAGCGGTCGAATGACCGGACAGCCTGGAATGTCTCCTTATTCGCCAAAAAGTGCAACGTTGTCAATCCGCATCACGCCAAGGTGAGCTGCATGCAGCCTGGGTCGGGCCGTAAAGACGGCCATGTCAGATCGCTTTTGCGGTGCTGCAGCATGTTGTCATGTATTGCGATGAGCTTCTGTGATTCGCCGTTTAGAGCCATTTATGCGGACAGTTAAGGTGATCTCTTGAAGTGTCGTGACAGCTATGTTGCGACGCCATATCGAATGTCCGGGAATTTTCAACTGACTCAGTTGACAACGTTGTCATTTTGAGAACAGACTCCGCCGGAATCAGGCCAATGCCCGGTCAGTAGCGATCTGTCGCTGCATGGATCAGGGCAGTGCCGGTTACGGGGAGAGGACGGAGTGGGAGACGTCGCCAACCAGCGTCATGCAGCATCGCCGTCGACGACGGCCCGGATGGGCGCGTCGATTTCCGGCGAGCCGGCTTCAGCAGAGCCATTTCTGGCCGCTGATGTCGGTGGCACGCATGCGCGCATCGGCCTGGTCGTTGGCAGCGCCAACGGCCGCCGTCCAGTCAGCGTGCTGCACTATCACCGCTACAGCTGCGCCGACTGGTCGGGCCTCACCGCGATGCTGCAGGATTTTGTCGGGCAGCTGGCCGGCACGCCGCATGCGGCCGCGCGCGGCAACCTGCGCCATTGCGCGGTGGCGTGCGCCGGCTATGTGCTGGACGACGCGATCGTCAACGAGAACCTGCCGTGGCCGGTGTCGATCCGCGAGATCCGTGATGGTCTCGGTATCCAGCGGCTGGCGGTGATCAACGATTTCGAGGCGGTCGCCTACGCCACCCAGTTCATCGAGGCGGGCGAGACACGCTCGATCATCGATGCCACGCAGCCGGCCATCAGCGGGCCGGTACTGGTGATGGGACCCGGTACCGGGCTTGGTTCGGCGGTGTTGTTGCCGGGTCAGCCGCGGGCCCAGGTACTGGCCACCGAGGCGGGGCAGATTTCACTGGCGCCCGGCAACGAACGCGAGATCGAAATCCTGCGCGTGCTGGCGCGCGAGCGTCCCTATGTGTCGTTCGAGGATGCGCTGTCCGGGCCGGGCCTGCTCCAGCTTTATCGCGTGCTGTGCGAACTGCGCGTCAGTCCCGCCCATCTGCTGACGCCGGCCGAGATCACCGGTGCCGCGCTGGCCGGCAACGATGCCGCCGCGGTGGAGGCGCTGGAAGTTTTCTGCGGCCTGCTCGGCAGCTTCGTCGGCGATCTGGTGCTGCTGTACGGCGCGCGCGGCGGAGTCTATCTGGCCGGCGGCATCCTGCCGCAGATCCAGCCCTTCCTGCTGAGCAGCACGTTTGCTGCGCGCTATTTCAACAAGGGCGTGATGCGCGCCTATCTGCAACAGGTTCCGGTACGACTGATCGAGCACGGCCAGCTTGGTGTCATTGGCGCCGCAGGCTGGTTTCTGGATAAGCGGGAGGGATGAGAGATGAACCCTATCCAGTGACACGGCGCCAAGCCAACCACCACAACAGTCCACGACCGTGCCATGCCGGTCTTGATTCGAGCTACCTCTGAGGGGAGGACATCATGAATTACCGCAAGACACTACTCGCTGCCAGCATCATCACCAGCCTGTGCGCGACCGGCGCGCTCTATGCGCAGGACAACGGTCAGGACAGCACCAGCCAGACCCAGCAGAACGAGACCAAGGCAAAGGCCAAGGATGCCAAGACGCTAAGCACGGTCATGGTCACCGGCATCCGCGCCAGCCAGCAGTTGTCGCTCGACACCAAGAAAGATTCCGTCTCGCACATCGAGGTGGTGTCCGCCGTAGATATCGGCAAGCTGCCCGCCAAGAACGTGGCTGACACCATCGCGCAGTTGCCGGGCGTGAACATCTCCGACGCGGCCGGCGCCGAAGGCGGCTTCGACGAGGCCGATCGCGCCAGCATTCGCGGCAGCGCGCCCTCGCTCACCCTGACCACGCTCAACGGCCATACGGTCGCCTCAGGCGACTGGTTCATCACCGGCGGCGGCGGCAGCCGCAGCGTCAGCTACGCGATGTTCCCGTCGGAAATCGTCAGCCAGGTGGTGGTGCACAAGGGTTCCGAGGCCAGCCTGCTGGAAGGCGGCGCCGCCGGTTCGATCGACATCATCACCCGCAAGCCGCTGGAATTCGGCAAGCAGTTTTCCGCCGAGGCCAGCGTCGGCGGGGTGTATTCCGACTTGCCAGGCGACAGCAAGCCGCAGTTCAGCGGGTTGGTCAACTGGAAGAACAGCGACAGCACGTTCGGCGTGATGCTGCAGGGCTTCTATGAAGACCGCGACCTGCAGCGTGATGGCCAGGAAATGCTCGGCTATTCGTACATTCCGACCGGTTCGGCACTGGCAACCCAGCTAGGCCTCGGCCCGGCCCGGCCCGGCAGCGCCAGCACCGGCGTGTTTTATCCCAACCTGCCCGGCGCTGCGCTGTTCACTCAGGAGCGCAAGCGCAAGGGCGGCGCGATCGACCTCGAGTGGAAGCCGCTGGACAACCTCACCTTCAACCTCGATGGCTTCTATTCCAAGATGGACGCCACCGACTACAACCGCAACTACATGCTGCGCCTGCGCGACAAGTTGCCAGGTGACACGCTCTCCAGCTACACCCTCGACGGCAACGTGCTCACCAGCGCGGTGGCGCAAGGCCAGGAAGGCGTGTCGCAGGGCATCTACGACATGATCTCGCGTCCGGGCGAGAGCGAATCCAGCGCGTACGTCACGCTGGACGCGGACTGGAAGGCCACTCAGGACCTCAACTTCAAGTTCCAGGGCGGCTACACCCGCGGCACCGGCAACACGCCGACTCAGGACGTCATGGAGATGGATACCGGCTACGGCCAGGGTGCCAGCTACTCGATGAATGGCCTCGGCAAGCCGCTGAACTGGACGCTGGGCGGCAACAACAGTGTCTACAACCCGGCCACCGTCGGTCTCGACTGGATCTTCGGCGATCAGGACGTTCACGTCATCGACAAGGAGCACTGGTTCCAGGCCGACGGCGAGTTCGACTTCGACGATGCCGGCCCGCTGTCCTCGCTGCAGTTCGGCGCACGTTACGCCAAGCACACGCACGACAGCCCGACGGCGATTGCCCAGGGCCCCAACTTTGCCACCGACATATCGACCTCTCCGAACGCCACCATCTGGCCCGCCAGCAGCAGCAACTATCCCGGCAGCTTCGCCGGCGATCTCGGCGTGGGTCAGATGCCGGGCGGCATCTGGTACTGGACGCCCGCACAGCTGGCGGCACTGAACGCGGTGTATGCGAACCGCAAGGTGACCAACGATCCGGGAACCTCGCGCTTCTATCCGAATGACATTTACTCGATGTCGGAGAAGAACGACGCCGCCTATATGCAGGTCAATTTCGCCGGCGACCGCTGGAGTGGCAATGCCGGCGTGCGCTACGTCGGCACCACCGAGGACATCGGTTACACCAGCCCGACGATCCAGGAAGCCAGTTACGCCCAGGGCACACCGCCTTCGGCGTTCTATCCCTCCGGCTGGTACTGGAACTACTACAGCCATCACTACGGCAAGCTGCTGCCCAGCTTCAATCTCAAGTTCAACTTGAACGACGATGGCAGCCTGCTGGCACGCTTCGCCGCCTCGCAGACGCTGACGCGTCAGGACTACGGCCAGCTGGCGGGCTTCCTGTCGCTGAGTGACCCGCAGAGTCCAACCGGCGAGGGTTCCGGCAGCGGTCCGAATCCACGGTTGAAGCCGATCCTTTCGACCAACTTCGATGCATCGCTGGAGTGGTACTACTCGGAGCGTGGTCTGCTGTCGGCCAGCGTGTACGCGATGGATCTGAACAACTACTACGACTACGGCACCACCACCGGAACCTATCTCAACAACTACCTGACCTACGGCGGCAGCACCACCTACCCCAACCCCTCCCACACGCCGGTCTACAGCAATTACCTGGTCAGCATCCCGGTCAACGTCAATGGCAACCTGAAGGGCGTGGAGCTGAACTGGGTGCAGCCGATCGGCGAGCACTTCGGCACGTCGGTCAACTATACCTACAGCAACGGCCATTCGTCCGGCGGCACGTACCTCTACAACGCCGACGGCACGCAGGGCACCGGTGTATCCGCGGGCAACCGTCCACTGTTCGGTACTTCGAAGAATACGGCCAACCTGTCCGCCTTCTTCGAGAACAAGCAGTGGAACGCACGCATCAATTACACGTACCGCTCCTCGTTCTACGACGGCATGATGCCGGTGACGACCGGCTCGCTCGGCAACACCATGCCCTTGCTGCCGTACTACCAGGCGGGCGCGGGCTACCTGTCATTCTCGGCCGGCTACACGCTTAACGACCACGTGAGCTTCTCGTTCGACGCGATGAACCTCAACAACCCGACGCTGCGCTACTACGTCGTCGGCTCCCAGGCCGGTCTCGGTTTCGGCAAGGTGCCGGAAGCGTTCTACACGAACGGTCGCCAGTACTACCTGACCGTGAACTTCAAGCTCTGAGCCGTGTTCTTCCCCAAGGACCTGGCACCTTTGCCAGGTCCGCTTTTTCCCGGCGGAAGCTGCCGGAGGGAGCGTGAGGAAAGCAGCCAAGCTCGTTACCCACTGCGATGTCGGCCCCGCCGGCATCGCAGTTTTGTTTGAATGCCCACAGGTGGAAGCAGATTGGCGCACCATGAAGGGCGGCCCGGCGCGGCGAAGTTGGCAATAATCGCTGGGCGACCCCGGACAGAGGCGGAGGAAAAATCATGAGTGAACCTGCCGGCGCGACGCCCGTGCCTGCCGCGATCGAGGAATACCGTCCTGTCGACGGCCGGCCATTCAGTCTGGATGATCTGGTCGGGCACGATCGGCCGCTGGTGATTCGTGGCCTGGTGCGCGACTGGCCGATCGTGAAGCTCGCCCTGCAATCGGATACGGCGTTCGCGCAGCGCCTGGCGGAACTGGACAACGGCAGCGACGTCAGCACCCTGATGGTGGCGCCGGAGGCCGACGGCATGATCGGCTACGCGCCCGAACTGGATGGTTTCAGCTACCAGCATTTCAAGGTGCCGGTGACGCTCGGCCTGCAGCGGCTGGCCAAGTACAGCCGGCGCGACGATGCGCCCGGCATGGTGATCCAGAGCGCACGCATCCGCGAATGCCTGCCGGGGTTCCTGGCGGAACACGCGCTGCCGTTGCTGCCCGGTGTGGAGCCGCGCATCTGGATCGGCAACCGGGTCACCACGCCCACGCATTTCGATTCCATGCACAACATCGCTTGCGTGGTGTGCGGTGTACGCCGCTTCACGCTGTTCCCGCCGGATCAGTTGCCGAACCTCTACATCGGCCCGCTGGACTACGCGCCGACCGGCGCCGCGATCAGCATGGCCCGGCTGGACCGACCGCACGATCCACGTTTCCCGCGCCTGCAGCAGGCGCTCGCGGTGGCGCAAGTTGCCGAATTGCACCCGGGCGACGCGCTCTACATGCCGCCGCTGTGGTGGCACAACGTGGAGTCGCTGCAAGATCTCAACGCGCTGGTGAACTATTGGTGGAGTCCGCTGGACGCCGATGGTTACCATACCGGCCACGCCAAGGCCGCGCTGTACCACTGCCTGCTTGCGTTCCGGGCGCTGCCGCCGGCGGAGCGGGCCCACTGGCGCAACCTGCTGGATTATTACGTGTTCGGCGACGAGGAATCCCTCGCACACATTCCCGAGCAACGCCGCGGTGTGCTCGGTCCATTGACCCCCGAATGCATCGAACAGCTGAAGCAGGGCGCGCGCAACCATCTTTGAGCGTGACATGTCCGGACCACAGTAGCCGCATGCGGCCGCCCATTTCCCATTTTCCAACGCACACTTTTCTATCCGGGAGCCTTGATGAAAATCGCCGGTTTCGTCTTCAGCATCGTCGCCCTGCTGGGTGCGGCCCATGCGGCCACGCCGCCGTTGCTGCCGATGCCGGCACAAATCGAGGTCGCCAGCGGCGCGTTCCCGGTCGCCGACGGCACGACGATCGTGGTGCCCGCGCATGATGCCGCCACGCGGCAGACCGCGCAGTACCTCGCCGACTTGCTGACTCGCACGCGCGGGCTGCATCTGAAAGTGAAGGTGCGCGCGGCGCCGTCGCGCGGTGCCATCATGTTGTCGCGCGAAGCCGACGCGCCGGTGGCGCACGCGGAAGGCTATGCGATCGACGTCACGCCCGATGGCCTGCACCTCCGCGCGCGGGACGATGCCGGCCTGTTCTACGGCGCCATCACCCTGTGGCAATTGATGACGCCGGACGCCAAACGTGGCCCGGTGCAGGTGCCGGCGCTGCATATCCGCGATCAGCCGCGCTTTGCCTGGCGCGGGCTGATGCTGGACTCTGCGCGACATTTCCAATCGGTCGCCGAGATCGAGCGATTGCTGGATCAGATGGCCCAGCACAAGCTCAACGTGTTTCATTGGCATCTCACCGACGACCAGGGCTGGCGCATCCAGATCAAGCGCTACCCCGAACTCACTCGTGTTGGCGCATGGCGCACGCCGCCGGATGCGGGACACGACGGCGAGCCATTGCGCTATGGCGGTTTCTATACGCAAGAGCAGATCCGCCAGATCGTTGCCTATGCCGCCGCGCGCCATATCACGGTAGTACCGGAGATCGACATGCCCGGTCATGCGCAGGCCGCGGTGGCGGCGTACCCGCAGCTCGGCGTGACCGGCAAGCGTCCACCGGTATCGGTCGACTGGGGCGTCAATCCCTACCTGTACAACGTGGACGACGGCAGCTTCGAGTTCATCGACCACGTGCTTGATGAAGTGATGGCGCTATTCCCGTCGAAGTACATCCACGTCGGCGGCGATGAGGCGATCAAGGATCAGTGGCAAGCCTCGCCTGCGGTGCAGGCGAAGATGCATGCGCTGGGGCTGAAGGACGAGGATGCGCTGCAGGGCTGGTTCATCGATCGCATCGGCCAGTACCTGGCCGCGCACGGCCGGCAGCTGGTGGGCTGGGACGAGATTCTCGACGGCGGCGTGCCGGCCGATGCAACCGTGATGTCGTGGCGCGGCAGCAAGGGCGCGATCAAGGCCGCGCAGCAGGGACACGACGTGGTGTTGTCGCCGGCACCGGATCTGTACTTCGATCAGCTGCAAAGCGATAACGCCGACGAGACGGCCGGGCGCATTCCCGCGCAGAGTCTGGCCCACATATACGCGTTCGAGCCGGTGCCGACGGATCTCGATGCAGCGCAGGCCAGCCATGTGCTGGGCGCGCAGGCGAACGTGTGGACCGAGCACATGCCGACGATGCAGCATGTCGAGCATGCGGTGTTCCCGCGGCTGGATGCGTTGAGTGAAGTGGACTGGTCGCCGGCCGCATCGCGCGACTGGAACGGTTTCCTCGACCGGCTGCCGGCGCAGTTCGCGCGCTATCGCGCGCAGCACATCGGCTATGCCGACAGTGCGTTCGCGCCGGACATCAAGATAGATCGGAGTGCCGCTCTGACCAGCGGTACGACGCAAGTCACGCTGTCCAATCAGGCCGGCTACGGTGAACTGCATTACACGCTGGACGGCCGCGCGCCTGACCGGAACGCACCGGTGTACAAGGCGCCGTTCGCGGTGAAGTTGCCGCTGACGGTGCGCGCGGCGGCATTTGCCACCGACGGTGTCGAGCTGGCTGCGTCACGTGAGCGCGTGTTCGATCGGGCCAGTCTGCTCAGCCTCGCCGGCAACGAGATGCCGAATTGTCCGGGCAGCGATTTCCGCCTGCGCGTGCAGCCAATGCCCGATGCCACTTCGCTGGCGCCGGTGTACAGCATCAACGTGTTCAACAGCTGCCAGCTGTATCCGTCTACGCCAATGCAGGGTGTCGCGTCGATCCATGTCGAGGCGGTACGAATCGAGCGCAACTATGCGCTGGCGCATGAGCAGAAACTGGTGGTGTCACGCCCGCACAGCACGCCGTTCGGCGAGCTGGTGGTGCATCAGGATCAATGCGATGGTTCGGTATTGGCCAGCTTGCCGCTGCCCGATCCGGCGCACAGTGCGCGCCGCTTCACGCTCGATGCGGCGCTGCCCGCGCAGCAGGGCGAGCATGCGCTGTGCCTGATCTATACCGCGCCGATCGACGGTCCGTTGTATGCGCTGGATCGGGTGACACTGATGCCGGGCACTACGAAGCTGTGAACGCAGCGCCGCCGCGGCTCGCTTCGCTCGATGCGCTGCGCGGCTGCACCGTGGCGGCGATGCTGCTGGTCAACGATCCCGGCGACTGGAGTCATGTCTACGCGCCGCTGGATCATTCGGCATGGAATGGCTGCACGCCGACCGACCTGGTGTTTCCATTCTTCCTGTTCGTGGTCGGCGTGTCGGTGGCGCTGGCGATCCTGCCGCGGCTGGAGCAGGGTTCGTCGCCGCTGACACTGACACGCGCGGCGTTGTGGCGCGCGCTGCGCATCCTCGTACTGGGTGTGGCGATCAACGTGCTGGCAGCGTTGTTGATGCATGGCGTGCATCTGCGTTTCCCCGGTGTGCTGCAACGGATCGGCTTGTGCTTCGCCGGCGTGGCGCTGTTCGCGATCCACACGAAGCCGCGCACGCAATGGCTCGCGATCGCGCTGCTGTTGTTCGGTTACTGGGGCCTGCTGCTGGCCGGCGGTTCGCTGGAGCCATGGGCGAATATCGTCAGCCGCACCGACAGTGCGGTGTTCGGTCGCTTCGTCTACCTGCTCGATCCAGCCACGGGTCGCGGCCACGATCCGGAAGGCCTGCTCAGCACGCTGCCGGCGCTGGCCAGCACCTTGCTCGGACTGCGCGCGGGCTGCTGGTTGCGCCAGGAAAAACTCAAGTGGTTGTTGATCGCCGGTGTGCTGTCGCTGTTGCTCGGTGCGCTGTGGTCGCTGTGGCTGCCGCTCAACAAGAACCTGTGGACGCCCTCGTTCGTGCTGTGGTGCGCGGGCTGGGCTGCGCTGACACTGCTGGCATTCCACTGGATGATTGATCGGTGTGGCTGGCCGGCACTCGGGCGGCGTTTCGGCGTCAATGCGATCGCCGCCTATGCCGGCTCGGAACTGATGCAGATCCTGCTGCCCGGGTTGGGATTGGCATCGCTGTACCGTCACCTGTTCGCGAACTGGATGACGCCGCTGTTCGGGCCCGATATCCCCTCACTGGCGTTTGCGCTGGTGTTCGTGGCGGTGTGGTGGCTGATCGTCTACGCGTTGGACCGGCGGCATATCCATCTCAAGCTTTGAGGTCGTCAGCGCCGGCCGCGCAGTGCCTTGATGAACAGGGCCATCGCCAGCAGGCCGAGCACGAAGCCGATGCCGGCGCCCCACATCGCACCGTTCTGACCGGCGATCAAATAGCCCACGCCGAAGCCCAATGGAAACAACAGCAGCATGGGGAGACAGCCCATCGGATCAGTCCTTGTTTCAGCGCGCTGCAGTCAGCGTATCGGGCAGTGACGGCGGATGCCGCAGCAGTGCGTGTTTCGCGGTCTGGGTTTCGGCGCCGGACAATTCGATCAGCGGCACGAGCTTGCCGCCAACCAGGGCCGCAATCGCCACGCCATCGCGATACAGCACGCGCGAACCGGCCAGCGCCGGCACCTTGTCGCCGACCAGCACGGTGCCAACCAGGTTCAATGGATCGCAGCCGCTGAGGCAGACCAGCTCGCCGTCGTCTGCACGTTGACGCACCGCGCGCAGCGGTGCAATCGCTTCGGGCAGCGCGAACTGCTCGCCGACCAGGCCTTCGACAAAGCGGCCGCCGCGAATCTCCCCGCGTGCCTCCAGCCGGTGATACACGCGCAGCAGTTCGCGCCACGACGGCAGCCACGGCGCCTCGCGCTCCAGCAGTTTCCAGAACACCACACCGTAGCGGCGCAGCAGGGTGCGCGCGATATGCTCGATCGCCTCGGGATCTGGCTTGGCCCCTCCTTTGCGGGCAGGAGAGGGTAGGGGCGAGGCGATCTTCGTCGTGCTGCGCGTCAACGACCAGCGTCCCGCATCTTCGATGCCGTTGAGCAGGTGCCTACGCAGGCGCCGATGCCGACCGCCATCGCGCTTGGCCGCCGGCAGCAGCAGCGCGCGCAGGCCGGCGAAGCTGTCCGCGCTGACGCGGCCGGCGGCAACCAGTTCGCCCAGCGCGTCCTCCAGTTCGGTACGCAGCAGGTGGGTGACGCCGAGCAGCTCATCGAAGAACAGCGCCCCCTGCTCGCGCAGTGTTTCGGCGACTGCCTGGGCGCGTGACGACAGCAGAATGTCCTGGCCGTTCTCGTCCGCCGCGATGGACGTCCAGGCATTCATGCTGCGGCGTGGCAACAGCACGATCGGTGTGCTGCGCAACGGCCCGCCACCACCACTGCCGGCACGCAGGCGGCCCCAGCTGATCCGGCCAGCGCGGCACAGTTCATCCAGCCAGCTGATCGAATAATCGTCGATGCGCGCCGGCAGGATTTCCGTTTCCCACGCACCAGCGGCCGCCTCGAAGCCTTCCAGCTGCGCCAGCGTGGCGCTCAATGCATCCGGCCCACGCAGTCGGGTCGTCGCCGACACGTGCTGCCAATCGAACAGGAAGCGCATCAGCTCACGCCGGCTGACTGGCTCGATTTCGCGGCGCAGCCGGCCGAGCGTATAGCGGTGGATGCGCGCCAGCAGATGCCGCTCGCACCATTCCGTCGCGGTCGTGTTGGTGGTGAAGCGACCCTGCATCACATAGCCTTCGGACTGCAGGCGAAGCAGGGCGTGTTCGATGTCGCCTGCTTCGACTGCCAGCGATCCCGCCAGTGTCGCCACGGTGACCGGGCCGAGCCCGCCGAGACGATGGCGTACCAGTTCCAGCAAGGCATCCTCGCGCGCCCAAGTCTGCGCGGCGTATTCGACGGGAGCGGTGATCGGCGGTTGCATCGACGCGGAAGGATGCACGGTCTGCCACAGCGGCAACTTCTCGGCCGATGTCCAGATCTGTCTTTCTGTTGTAGGAGCGGCTTCAGCCGCGACCGGCGATCGCGTCGCGGCTGAAGCCGCTCCTACAGTTTCGATGGTGAGCAGAGTTGTTCGGCTGCTCCGGGCCAGTGCCTGCAGTCGTTGGCCCCAGCCAGAGCCGGCGGCGGCCTCAGTGGCTGTCACGAAACCCAGCAACGTCAGCGCCTCGTGCATCTCGTCCGCATCGCGCACTTGCGGCCACGCCTCGTCGCGCACGGCGGCGATCGCCTCCGGATCGAGCCGGCCCAGATCGTCGGCGCTCTCACCTTCATTCCAGCGACGCGTTTGCACGGCCTGGGTGCGGCGTTCTTCCAGCGGCGCGTCGTCGAGGAAGGCGTACGGTGCGGCGTTCAAGACTTCGGCGGCGAGCGGGCTCGGCCCGGTGAGGTCGCGCGCGATCACACCGATTTCGCCGTTCTCCAGGCCACGCAGGACCTGTAGCAGGCCATCCACGTCCATCGCTTCGCGCAGGCAGTCGTGCATGGTCTGGTTGACCAGTGGATGATCCGGCACCTCGCGCTCGCCCACGATGTTTTCCAGGCAGGCGACCTGGTCGGGGAACACGGCGGCGAGCAGGTCCTCACTCTTCATGCGCTGCAACGGCGGCGGCGTCTTCTTGCCGCCGGTGAAGCGCGGCAGCGCCAGTGCCGTCACCGCGTTCCAGCGCCAGCGTGCGGGGAACAGCGGGGCATCCAGCAGGGCCTGGATCAGCACGTGCTCGGCGGTGTTCGAATGCAGGTAGTGCGCGACTTCCTCCAGTGGGAAGCTGTGGCTGGTCGACAGCGACAGCACGATCGCATCCTCGGTCGCCGCCGCCTGCAGCTCGAAGTTGAACTGGCGGCAGAAGCGCTTGCGCAGCGCAAGGCCCCACGCGCGATTGATGCGGCTGCCCCACGGCGTGTGGATCACCAGCTGGGTGCCACCGGATTCGTCGAAGAAGCGTTCCAGCACCAGCGTGTGCTGGGTCGGCAATATGCCGAGCGCGGCCTTCGCGCGGGCCAGATAGTCGGCCAGCTGCTGCGCAGCGGCTTCGTTCAAGCCGAGCTGATCGGAGAGCCATTTCATCGCAGCTGGCACGCCACCGGCATCCAGCTGCTCGGAAATTTCGTCACGCAGCCGCGATACGCCGAACGACAATTCCTTGCTGCGCCCCGGTGCTTCGCCCAGCCAGAACGGAATGCTCGGCGGCGCGCCGTGCGCATCTTCCACTCGCAACCGGTCGCGCTCGACGCGCTGGATGCGATAACTGGTGTTGCCGAGCTGGAAGATGTCGCCAGCCATGCTCTCGACCGCGAAATCCTCGTTCACGGTGCCCACGATGATCGCCTGCGGCTCCAGCACCACTTTGTAGTCGGCGGTATCGGGAATGGTGCCGCCGGAAGTCAGCGCGGTCAGCCGTGCACCGCGACGTGCACGCAGCTGGCGATGCACGGCGTCGCGGTGGATGTACGCGGCGCGCGCACCGCGGCGGGTAGTGAAACCTTCGGCCAGCATGCGCACCACGGCGTCGAAATCGGCGCGAGCCAGCTCGCGATACGGATGCGCGCGGCGCACCAGGTCGTACAGCGCATCCTCGTCCCATTCCTGGCAGGCGACTTCGGCGACGATCTGCTGGGCCAGCACGTCGAGTGGCTGCGGCGGAAGGATCAGCGCATCGAGCTCGCCGCGACGCACGCAGTCAAGCAGCGCGGTGCATTCGATAAGATCGTCGCGGGTGGCCGGAAACAATCGAGCCTTCGGCGTGCCGCCGATACTGTGGCCGGAGCGGCCGGCCCGTTGCAGGAAGGCAGCGATCGAACGCGGCGAGCCGAGCTGGCAAACCAGGTCGACGTCGCCGATGTCGATGCCCAGCTCGAGCGACGCGGTGGCCACCAGCACCGACAGTTCGCCGCGCTTGAGCCGTTGCTCGGCATCCAGCCGCAGTTCTTTCGCGAGGCTACCGTGATGCGCGGCGACGGATTCCTTGCCCAGCCGCTCGGACAGGTGCCGCGCCGCGCGTTCGGCCATCCGCCGCGTATTGACGAAGACCAGAGTGGTGCGATGCGCCTGCGCCAGCTGGGCGAGCCGGTCATAGACCAGTTCCCAGCAGTCGTTCGACATCACCGCCTCGAGTGGTACCGGCGGTACTTCGATCGCGAGGTCGCGTGCACGGGTGTGGCCCGTATTTATGATGGCGACGTCGCTTCTCGCGTTCGTCTCCTCTCCCCCGGTTCTTATTTCACTTGGGGGAGAAGGTGATGGAGCGCCGACCAGAAAGTCGGCGACCGTTTCGATGGGTTTCTGCGTCGCCGACAAGCCGATCCGCAGCAAACGCCGCTGGCACAGCGACTCCAGCCGCTCCAATGAAAGTGCCAGATGCGAACCGCGCTTGCTGCCGGCGATCGCATGGATCTCGTCGACGATCACCGTGCGCGTGCCGGCCAGCATTGCGCGGCCGGAGTCCGAGCCGAGCAGTACGTACAGCGATTCCGGCGTGGTCACCAGGATATGCGGCGGCTGCTTGCGCAACAGGTTGCGCTCCACCTGTGGCGTGTCGCCGGTGCGCACCGCGGTACGGATCGCCACGTCGGGCAGGCCGAGCTTCTCCAGCTCGGCGCGGATGCCCTCCAGCGGTGCTTCCAGGTTGATATGGATGTCGTTCGACAATGCTTTCAGCGGCGACACGTAGACCACCGTGGTGGCGTTCGCCAGCACGCCGCCATGCGCCACGCCTTCACGTACCAGCGCGTCGATCGCCGCGAGGAACGCGGTCAGCGTCTTGCCCGAGCCGGTCGGCGCGGCGACCAGGGTGTGCCGGCCGGCGCGGATCGGCGGCCATGCCGCGGCCTGCGCCGCGGTGGGTGCGGCGAAGCT
Organism: Rhodanobacter sp. C03; assembly: GCF_002001175.1. GTDB lineage: Bacteria > Pseudomonadota > Gammaproteobacteria > Xanthomonadales > Rhodanobacteraceae > Rhodanobacter. Next base: position 65,064 of record NZ_MUNT01000001.1, read on the forward strand.
GTGGCGAAACCAGCCGGCGACGGCCGGGTGGAAAGCGTCCAGGGGATTGGGGGCCAGGCGCATCGGTGGTTATCCGCGCTGCGGCAGGGAAGAGGTCACCGGATCATATATGGGGCTTTTCTCAGATCCTGCAATCGATCATGGCATCCGCCGCAGGTGGCGGTGCAAGCGCCGTTGCGGCATGTCAATATTCACGCTCGGCCGTCGCAGGTCAGGGGCCCCGTCGGGGAATCCGGCGACGCCTTTCATGCGAAGGACGCTCATGCACGTACTGGAAATGATTCTGCGCAAAGCCGGCTCACGGGCGCTGGCGTTGGGCTGCCTATTGGGCCTTGTACTGTGCGGCGGTGTTGCCCATGCCGCCAGCCTCGATCCGGCCGTGTTGCCGAAGATCCAGGCGGCCACGTTCGAGGTGGTCGCAGCCAAGCCGGTCAATGATCCGCTGACCTACGCCAAGCCGTTGCCGATGGAGCTGTTGCCGTTCCAGGAGCGCAACGACAAGTACTACTCGATCGGCACGGCCTTCGCGCTGGGCAACAACCGTTACGTCACGGCGGCGCACGTGCTGCAGGTCGGCATTGGCGGCCTGTGGGGCGAACCAGCCCTGCGTGATGCCAGCGGTCATGTCTACGCGATCGGCAAGATCGAGAAGTATTCGCTGCAGCAGGATTTCGTGGTGTTCTCGCTGGCCACGCCGCCGCCGACGGCGGCGGCGCTGGATGTCGATACCAAGCCAGCCTTGAACGGGGTGGTCTACGCCGTTGGCAATGCGCTGGGTACGGGTGTGGTGATCCGTGACGGCCTGTACACCTCCGATACGCCGGAGGACCAGGACGGTCGCTGGAAGTGGATGCGCTTCTCGGCGGCCGCCTCACCCGGCAACAGCGGTGGCCCGCTGCTGGACCAGGACGGCAAGGTCATCGGCATCGTGTTGATGAAGTCGGCGAATGAAAACCTGAACTACGCGCTGCCGATCAGCATGGTGCTGGACGCGCCGGATCATCTGGCGGTGATCGATCAGCGGATTCCGTACCAGTTCGATGTATTCGACACGACCCTGAGCAACATCTTCAAGACCTCGTTTGCGCTGCCGCTGAGCTTCACCGAGTTCAGTGCCACGTATCAAAAGCGCTTCGATGGCTATGTCGACGGTCAGCTCAAGACGCTGCTGGCCAAGGAGCAGGACAAGCTGTTCCCGCACGGTACCGGCTCCAACCAGTTGCTGCACGGCATGCCGTCGATGGGCGATTTTCCGGCGCTGATTGCCCGTGAAAGCAACGGTACCTGGGCCTTGTCGAAGAAATCCGGCGAAAACACCAAGCTGTCCGACAACGGCTATGTGACACCCGGCGGCGCCGCAGGGCGAAACCTCCTGTTCCATGTGCGCAAGCCCGACAATGTATCCGCCAGCCAGCTGTATGGTGACCCGACCCGACTGATGGACATGCTGGCGAAGGTCGGCTTCCTCAATCGCCGGATCGGTTCCGAGAGCGTCAAGATCACCTCGCTGGGCAAGCCGACCATGGACACGGTCTACACCGATGCCTGGCAGCGGCGCTGGCAGGTCAGGGTCTGGCCGGTGTCGTATGAAAACATCCTGGTGATGACCTTCGCGCTGCCGGTGCCGGATGGTTACCAGGTCATGATGCGCTTTTCGGCGGCAAGCCAGCAGCACGACTGCCTGATCAACATGCAGGCACTGACAGATTTCTTCTTTGCCACCTATGACGGCACGTTGGCGCAGTGGAAGGATTACCTGAAGAACACGGCGTTGCTGCCGACGGCGTTCAAGGACATCAGGATCGATATCGACTACGGCCATCGCTTCGGCTACACCTCGAAGCGGATGCATCTGGCCTTCACGCCGGAACTGCAGAAGATCGAGCCGGACAGCATGTTGACCCTGGGCTTCACCTACTTCAACGACCACGGCAAGGTGGTGTGGGACGTCGGCGACGCATGGATGGCTGCAAATGCCCATGATCCGGATTCGATCAATATCGCACGCGGTGTCGCGCCGTCCGATGATCTCGACGACAGTTACAAGAGCGAGTGGAACAAGATCGTGCAGCGCCAGCATCCGTATGACGGCATTGCGCGCAGCGAGAACGACGTGATGAAGATCACGGGTGTCGTTGGGACACCAGCGGATGCGCAGTCATCGGTACGCTATTACGTCAATTACCAGGTTGAAGGAGCACAGTCGCAGGACGCCATGAAAGCCAAGCTCGACATCCTGATGAAGAGCCTGCATGTCGACGAACATTGACACGTCCGCATAGGAGGACAGGGTGGAACAAACGGTGCAATCGTCTCCGCAGAGCCTCGATACGCATGGCGGGGTTGCAGCGACGTGGCTGACGATGGCCGATGGCCAGCAACTGTTTCTGCGCGACTGGCCCAAGGCGAAAGCGCGCGCTGCGGTGCTGATCGTGCATGGGCTGGGCGAACACAGCGGTCGCTATCAACGACTTGCAGAATGGTTCAACCAGCGCGGCTACGCGGTGCGCAGCTATGACCAGCGCGGCCATGGGCAGACCCCGGGTCAGCGCGGCGCGCTGCGTCATGCCGACGATCTGCTGGAGGATCTGGCCACGGTCTATCACGACTACGCCAACGGCCTGCCGCACGCACCATTGCTGCTCGGTCACAGTATGGGCGGCCTGGTCGCGGCGCGGACCGTGCTGGATGGCCGCGTCACACCGCCGGCGCTGGTGCTGTCATCGCCCGCGCTGCGCAGCTGGGAGCCGGCATGGCTGGTGCGACTGGCGCGGGTGTTGAACCGCGTCGCGCCGCGACTGCCGCTACGCAGCAGCTTGAAGTTCCACAAGCTGTCGCACGACCCGCAAGTGGCGCTGGCCTACCATGCCGACCCGCTGCGCACAGGCTCGATCACGCCACGACTGGCCGACTTCATTTTCCAGAGTGGTGCGACGTGCATCGCCGATGCCGCCAGCTTGTCGGTGCCGACCCTGCTGCTGGTGGCCGACAGCGACGAACTGGTCGACCCCTCCGGCAGCCGCGCATTCGCGAAGGTTGCGGTGCCGACCCGGCAGCTGACCACGCGTTATTTTTCCACGCTTTATCACGAGCTGTTCAACGAGGCCGAGCCGGGGCGCAGCCAGGTGCTGATGCAGCTGGGCGATTGGCTGGGTCGACACGTCTGAGCCACTCGCCGCATGAGCGAAGGCGCTGCCAAGCCAGCGTACCCTGACGCAGGACGGCGCGTGACCGCGCTGGCGCGTACATCACCCTCTCGCTGCATGTGGTAGGCATGCATCCGTGATCTGCAGCGTTGCCTGTGTCCATCGGGTCGGATCATCCTTAAGAAAGAACTAAGCCACGCGAGCCAGAATGAGGGCATGCGCCATGCCAAATGCCTACGACGCGTACTCATCGTGTTGCGATATCGCTTTCCTGTGACGTCGCCAGTCCCTCATCCGCTCAGGGTATTGATCGGCATGGCCGTCGCGCTGCTGTCTGCTTGCGCCACGTATGCGCCGGCGTCGCTCGGTGCCGGCGAGGGTGCAGCCAGCGTGATGCAGCTAACGGCGCCGGTAGCACCGATGCCGGCATTGGCGCTGCCGGAGCATCGTTTCGATCCATCGGATGGGCTCGATGTGACCGAAGTGGCGATGCTGGCGGTGGTCAACAGCCCGGCCTTGAAGGTCAAGCGCGACGAGCTCGGCATCGCCCGCGCGCAGGCGTTTTCCGCCGGCCTGCTGCCCGACCCGCAACTGAGTTTCGGCAAGGACTATCTCACTCATCCCGGCCCGGGCCTGAGCAGCGCGTACAACCTCGGTCTCAGCGAAGACGTCACCGCGCTGCTGACGCGATCCTCGCGTCGCGCGGCTGCGCGCAGCCAGGCCGAGCAGGTGAATCTCGCCTTGTTGTGGGCGGAATGGCAAAGCGTGGCACAGGCCCGATTGCTGTTCGATCAGGTACAGACCCTGCGTGCGCAGCAGGTGCGTCTTCGCATCGAGCAGGCGGCGCTGGCACCGCTCGAACCCGCCATCCACAAGGCCCTGCGTGCCGGCAATCTCACTTACGACGGTGCCAGCGTCGGCTTCAATGCCGGCGCGGATGTGCGCAAGCGTCTGGCCGACTCGGCGATCGCGCTGCATCAGGCGGAAACAGATCTGCATGTGCTGCTCGGGCTGGCGCCGAGCGCGCCGCTCGATCTGGTTGGCGCGCCGTATCGGGCCAGCCCGACGCCGGAGCAAGTGCAGCAGGCATTGGCCGACCTGCCGCGGCGGCGGCCCGATCTGCTCGCGCTGCAGGCCGGTTATCAATCGCAGGAGGCGAAGCTGCGCGCGGCCATACTCGCCCAGTTTCCGGCGCTGAACATCGGCTTCACTACCGCGCGCGATACCACCGACGTGTCCACCCGCGGCTTCAGCATCGGCATCACGTTGCCGCTGTTCGACCGCAACCGCGGCAACATCGCGATCGAGAAGGCTACCCGGCAGCAGTTGAAGGACGACTACGAAGCACGTGTGCTGGATACCCGCAGCGACATGCAGCGGCTCGTCGCCGATCTCGCCACGCTGACGCAGCAACGGGTGACACTGGCCGCTCACGCGCAGCAGCTGGACGCGGCCCGGCGTGCCGCCGAAACGGCGTGGCAGCAGCGCCTGCTGGACTGGCCGACGTACCTGGCCATCCGCGGCAATGCGCTGGGTACGGACCTCGACCTGCTCGACCTGCAACAGCAACAGGCCACCCGGGCGATTGCGCTGGAAGCCCTGCTCGGCAATACCGACCTCGCCACCGCCCATCCTGTCTCCGTCAAAGCAGCCATGCCATGAACCGTACCGTCCCTTTGCCGAATCTGTGCGCGCTGTTGCTGGTTGGGCTGCTGGCAGGCTGCAGCCATGGTGCCGCGAGTGATGATGACGCTGCCGCTCCGGCTGGCCAGGTCGCGGTGACAACGGCGACGCCAGTGCAGCAAACCTTCCACGACACCGTCGAGGCCTGGGGCAGCGCGACCGGCGATCCGCAGCACGCCCGCACGATCAGTCTCGCGCATGGCGGCCAGGTGATTGCCGTGAACGTGGCTGCCGGGCAGACCGTCAGACGCGGTCAGCCGCTGTTGACGGTTACTCCCGATCCGGCGGCAAGAAACACCTATCAACAGGCGCAGAGTGCGCTGACCCTGGCCAATGGCGAGCTCAAGCGCACCGAACAACTGGCTGCGCAACGGCTGGCCACGCAGTCGCAACTGGCCGCCGCGCGCCAGGCGCTGGCTGATGCCAAGACGGCACTCGATGCGCAGCACGCGCTTGGCGGCGGTTCAGCCGAGGAAGCCGTCACGGCTCCCGCCGATGGTGTGGTCACGACGCTCAGCGTGGGGCTGGGCGATCGCCTTGCGGCGAATGCCCCGTTGTTCGGTTTCACGCCCGCGCATGCACTGGTCGCCCAGCTCGGCGTGCAGCCGGAGGATGCGGCGAAACTGCATGCGGGCATGCCGGTGCAACTGCGCAATGTGTATGACGCGACCGGGTTTGTCGGCACGCTGCGGATGATCGGACAGTCGGTTGACCCGCAGAGTCATCTGCTGAGTGCCCAGGTCGAGCTTCCCGCCGAAGCCAGTGCGACGCTGCTGGCCGGTAGTGCCGTCGATGCGCAGATCCGCACGGCCGATTTCAGCGCATGGGCCGTCCCGCGTGCCGCGGTGCTGCATGACGGGCACGGCGACTATCTGTTCCAGGTCGAGCATGGCCATGCCAAACGTATCGCGGTGAAACTGCGCAGTCCGGACGGCGATACCGTCGGCGTGCAGGGTGCGCTCGATGCGCAGGCCAAAGTGGTCGTTCTCGGCGCCTACGAACTCAATGACGGCGATGCGGTGCGGGAGTCCGCCCAGTGAGCATCACCGCATGGATGCAGCGGCATCGTCGTTCGCTGTTGTTTCTCCTCCTGATGCTGACGATCGGCGGACTCGCCAGCGCGTTGCTGATGCCGGTGGCGCTGTTTCCGAACGTGGCATTCCCGCGCGTGCAGCTGACCCTGGATGCGGGCGATCGTCCGGCCGACCAGATGGCGATCGAGGTGACCACGCCGGTGGAGGAGGCGATCCGGCGCGTGCACGGCGTGCGCGACGTGCGTTCCACCACCGGTCGCGGCAGCGCCGATGTCGCGGTGACATTCGACTGGGGCGCGGACATGAGCGCGGCGCTGCAGGAGGTCAATGCGGCGGCCGGACAGATCCTGCCGCAGCTGCCTGCCGGCACCCAGTTGTCCACTCGGCGAATGGACCCGACCACCTTTCCGGTGCTGGCCTACAGCCTGCGTTCGCATACGCAGTCGCCGGGTGCCTTGCATGACCTGGCCGAATATCAGCTGCGCCCGCTGCTGAGCGGCATCAATGGCGTGGCCCAGGTCGAGGTGCAAGGTGGCGAGGTGGCCGAGTTCCATGCCGATGTCGATCCCGGCAAGCTGCGTGCGTTGAACCTGAGCCTTGGCGATGTCACCGGCGCGGTCAGCCATGCGGCCACGATCCAGGCGATGGGCCGCGTTTCCGATCACTACAAGCTGTACCTGCTGCTGGCGAACAACCAGCCGAGCACCGTCGCGGCATTGCGCGACGTCGTGGTTCGTGCCGGCCCCGCCGGGGTGGTGCGGCTGGCTGATGTGGCGGCGGTGAGTCTCGATCATGTGCCGCAGTGGATTCGCGTCAACGCGGATGGCCAGAACGCGGTGCTTCTGCAGATCTATCAGCAGCCTGATGGCAACAGCGTACAGATCGCCAACGAGGTGAAACAGCGACTGGCCGACTACGCGCCGCAGATGCCGGTCGGCGTACAGATCGCCAACTGGTACGACCAGACCCAGCTGGTGACCGGTGCGGCCAGCAGCGTGCGCGACGCGATCCTGATCGGCATCGTGCTGGCTGGGCTGGTGCTGTTCGTGTTCCTGCGCAATACGCGGGTGATCCTGGTCGCGCTGATCGTGGTGCCGGCGGTGCTGGCGATCACCGTGCTGCTGCTGTCCGTACTGGGCATGAGCTTCAACATGATGACGCTGGGCGGCATGGCCGCAGCGGTCGGCCTGATCATCGACGACGTCATCGTGATGCTCGAGCACATCATGCGCCGGCTCAATCAGGGCGAAGGTGAAGTACACGAACGTATCGCCGGCGCCGCGTGGGAGTTCACCCGGCCATTGACCGGTTCCAGTGCCGCTACCGTGGTGATCTTCCTGCCGCTGGCGTTCCTGACCGGCGTCACTGGCGCGTTCTTCAAGGCGCTGTCGCTGACCATGGCCAGTGCGCTGATCATTTCGTATCTGCTGACCTGGATCGCGGTACCGTTGCTGGCCGAGCGCTTTCTGGACAAGCGCCATTCGGTCGAACACCCGCAAGGTCGTTTTGCCAAGAGCATGATGGAGCGCTATCAGAACGTGCTGCAGCGCTGGCTGCATCGGCCGTTGCTGGTGTTGTTGCTGGTGCTGCCGCTGCTGCTGGTCGGCGGGATTGCCTTTACCCGCGTCGGCACCGGTTTCATGCCGCAGATGGACGAGGGCGGTTTCATTCTCGATTACCTGTCCAAGCCCGGCACTTCGCTGGAGGAAACCGACCGCTTGCTGCGGCAGGTCGAGACGATTATCCGCGCGAACCCGAATATCGACACCTACTCGCGACGTACCGGCCTGCAGCTGGGCGGCGGCCTCACCGAGGCGAATCAGGGCGACTTCTTCGTGCGCCTGAAAAACGGCTCACGTCCCTCGACCGAAGAAGTGATGACGCAGGTGCGCACCGAAGTCGAGCAGAAAGTGCCGGGGCTGGACATCGAGTTGTCGCAGTTGATGGAGGATCTGATCGGCGATCTGGTGGCGGTGCCGCAGCCGATCGAGATCCAGCTGTACAGCGATGATCCCGCGGAGCTGGCGGCGACTGCCGGCAAGGTCGCCGACGCGATCGGCAAGATTACCGGTGTGGTGGGCGTGCGCGACGGCATCAACCCGGCCGGTGATGCATTGACTGTGCAGGTCGATCCGGCCAGGGCTGCGCTGGAAGGACTCGATCCGACCAGTGTCACCGATCAGGTCGCGGCAGCGATCGATGGTACGGTGGCCGCCCAGTTGCCGGAAGGCGGCAAGGTGGTCGGTGTACGCGTTCGGCTGCCGGAGAATTATTACCAGCGACTGGAACAGGTTGCCGCGCTGCCGATACGCGCAGGCGATGGTCACTTGCTGCCGCTGTCGCGCGTGGCCACGCTGCAGCAGGTGCAGGGCCAACCGGAAATCACCCGCGACAATCTCAAGCGGATGGACGCCGTCACCGGCCTGATCAGCGGGCGCAGCCTCGGCGCCACCATCGTCGACATCAAGAAAGTACTCGCCCAGCCGGGCCTGCTGCCGAAAGGCATGTTCGTCCAGCTTGGCGGCCTGTACCAGCAACAGCAGCAGGCGTTCCGCGGCCTGACCATCGTGATGCTGGCGGCGATCGCGCTGGTATTCACCCTGCTGCTGTTCCTGTACGAGAGTTTCCGCGTGGCGTTGGCGATCCTGGCGATGCCGTTGCTGGCGATCCCGGCAGTCTTCGCCGGGCTGTGGCTGACCGGCATCGAGCTCAACATCTCGGCGATGATGGGCATGACGATGATCGTCGGCATCGTCACCGAAGTGGCGATCTTCTATTTCTCCGAACTCGAGCAGGCCGCTGCCGAGGCGCCGTTGCACGATGCCCTGCGTGCGGCTGGCCAGCACCGCACGCGACCGATCCTGATGTCCACGCTGGCGGCGATCCTCACCTTGCTGCCGCTGGCGCTTGCACTCGGTGAAGGTTCACAGATGCAGCAGCCGCTGGCCGTGGCGATCATCGCCGGGCTGCTGGTGCAGGTGCCGTTGGTGCTGCTGGTGATGCCGGTGTTGTATTCGTTGTTGCGGCGTCGCGATACAGAAAAAGTCGGCTAAGGCATGCATAAGCCTGCACCGGCATTCTGCAGTGGCGAGCTCCCCACTTTCCCCGCTCATTCGAGGTGTCACCATGCAACTACGCTTAAGCAGTTTTATCCCGGCGCTGCTCGCGCTGGCGTGCCTTCCGCACGTGGCCCTGGCGGATACGCCGGCGCCGGCCTATCAGGTGCTTTCGCGGCTGCCGCTGACTGGAGAGGGTGGCTGGGATTATTTGAGTTTCGATGCGCAGCACCGTCATCTCTTCGTGAGTCGTGGCGATCGCGTGCTGGTGATCGATGTCGATCAGGATAAACAGGTCGGCACGATCGCCGACACCCAGGGTGTGCACGGCATTGCGATCGCGCCCGATCTGCAGCGCGGCTATACCAGCAATGGCAAGAGCGCGTCGGTAACCGTGTTCGATCTGGGCTCGTTGAAAACCGTCGCGACGATCACCGGCACTGGCGAGAAGCCCGATGCGATCGTCTATGACGGCGCCTCGCATCACGTGTTCACCTTCAACGGCAAGAGTGGCACGGCCAGCGTGATCGACCCGGCCAGGAATGCCGTGATCGGCACCATCGCGCTGCCCGGCAAGCCGGAGTTCGCGGTATCCGATGGTGCGGGCCACGTCTACGCGAATATCGAGGACAAGTCCGAGCTGGTGCAGATCGACACGACCAGCAACAAGGTGCTGCATACCTGGCCGCTGGCGCCGTGCGAATCGCCAAGCGGCTTGGCCATCGACACCACGCATCACCGCCTGTTCTCGGTATGCGACAACCGCACGATGGCGATCACCGATGCCACGAGCGGTCATCAGGTGGCGACCGTCGCGATCGGCGATGGCCCGGATGCGGTGGTGTTCGATGCGGCCGAGGCGATGATCTACAGCTCCAATGGCGAGAGCGGCACGATCACCGCGGTGCATGAGAACGATCCGGATCACTTCAGCGTGGCAGCCACGATTCCCACGCAGACCAGCGCGCGCACGCTCGCGCTAGATCCGAAGCAGCACATGCTGTATCTCTCTGCAGCACGTCTGGGTGCCACCAAGCAGGCCAACGGCCGGCCGACGATCGAGCCGGACAGCTTCAGCATTCTGACCGTCGGACGTCACTGAGCCGGTGTGATCAAGTCGCTGTCGTCGCGGGCAGCGGCTTTCGACGACAGCGGGATCGCCACGTGTACCCGCAAGCCCTGGCCGTAAGGCGAATCGAGCAACTCGATCGTGGCGCCGTGCAACTGCGCCGCACGCTGCACGATCGACAGGCCCAGCCCGTAGCCGTCGCCACGTCCGCCCGCTTCGCGATGGAAGCGGGCGAACACGCTGGCGCGGCGCTCCGCTGGAATGCCGGGGCCATCGTCGATGACGTCCACCAGCGCGTCGTGCTCACCCCGATCAATCGACAGCTGAACCTGGCCGCCCGCGGGCACATGGCGCAAGGCGTTTTCCAGCAGGTTGCGCAGCAGGGCTGCGATGGCTGCCTCGTAACCCTGGATGATCACTTGCGACGCATGTCGCGCCACGCTGAGCTCCACGCCACTCTCGGCAATCACCGGCGCCAGTTCCTCGACCACGTCCATGGCGATGGCGACCAGATCGACGTTCGCGCGCTGAGCTGACGCCGCACCCGACTCCAGCCGGGCCAGCGCCAATAGCTGCTCGATGCGCCGGGCCAGTGCCGCTACACCATGCTGGGCGTTCGCCAGCGTCGCGTTTGCCTCGACCGGATCGGTCGTCGTCATCGCGCTTTCCAGATTGATCATGGCTGAGGCGAGCGGCGTGCGCAGCTCATGCGCCACATCCGCACTGAAGCGGCGTTCGCGTTCCAGCGCATCCTCCATGCGCACGAACTGTCCGTTCAGCGCGGTCAGCACCGGTTGCAGTTCCAGTGGCGCATCAGGCAATACCACCGGCTCGCGGCTACCCGGCTCCCGTGCGGACAAGGCCCGTGTCAATGATTCGAGCGGACGCAGGCCGCGCCGCACGGCCCAACCCACCAGCAGGGCAAGCAGCGGCAGGCCGATCAGCAACGGCAGGCTGTGCTCCAGCCACATGGAGTGGGTGATCTCGTGGCGGCTGTCATAGCGCTCGCCGGTACGAATCACGATGTCGTCGGCGATATCGTGCAGCGTGAATACGCGCCAGCTGTAACCGCCCTGTTGCACATCCTGGAAATTCGCATCGCTGGCTGCCGGTGGCGGCAACGACGCCAGGTTCGCGGTCGCCAGCAGCACTTGCCCTGAGTGATCGAAGATCTGAAAACCAACCTCGGACTCATGCGTATGACCGCGTGCTTTCATCGGTCTGGGATAGGTCGCCTCGATCGGTACCTGGATGCCTTCGGCATCATGCTCACGGATGGCATGCATGCCGGCATGCTCGATCAACACCTGCAGCGTGCGGGCCGACTGCGCCAGGCGCCCGTCGGATAGTTCGTCCACCTCGGCAATGGTCCGACGGAAGCTCATCACGCCCAACGGCAGCAAGACCGCAGCAAGCACAACGATGATCAGCCAGCGCAGCCTGGCATGCAGGCTGGCAAGTCTCACTTCGGCTCCCTTGGAATCATGTAGCCGAACCCCCGTACGGTCTGGATCGTGTCGAAACTCAGCTTGCGGCGCAGCGTGTGCACCAGCACTTCCAGCGCGCTGCTGCCGACTATGTTGTCGATACCGTACAACGAATTCTCCAGGCTCTCGCGGCGCACCAGCCGGCCGGCGCGCTCCATCAGGATCTGCAGCAGGGAGAACTCGCGCCGGGTCAGTTCGATACGCTCACCACGAAAGGCAACTTCAGATGTGCCCAGATCGATGCTCAGCGCGCCGACCTCGATGCGGTTCGCGGCCAGGCCGTGTGCACGTCGGGTCAGCGAACGAATGCGCGCACCCAGTTCGTCGAGGTGGAACGGCTTGATCAGGTAGTCGTCGGCACCGGCATCCAGGCCACGCACACGGGCTTCCAGCGCATCACGCGCCGTCATCACGATCACTGGTGTCTTCACGTGGGAACGCCGCGCCTCGAGCAGCACGTCCAGGCCATCCTTGCCGGGCAGGCCCAGATCCAGCAACACGAGGTCGGCCGTCTGGTCACGCAGTGCGATCAGCGCTTCGCGACCATCGCGCAGCCAGCTCACCGTATAGGCAAGACGCTCCAGTGCGCGCTGGATGGCGGCGCCAAGCTGGGGATCGTCTTCCACCAGGATGATATGCACGAACGGACTCCTTCGATTCGACCGTGTCACGCCATGATCGGCATGAAGGCGCTGCGCCTACCGGGTGGATTATCCGGTGATCCGCTTACGAAGTGCTTAAGGCAGAGCGGCAGCTGCGAAAACGAATGGGATGCAGTTCTGTTCGCAGCACGCAACTGGCTTGCCATCCCATTCCATGACCATAAACCGCAAAAGGGTCTGATACATCCCGATGTCATTCCTGTGCGTATCCGGAATGTACCCGAGCCGGTGCCGGGAGACCGGTCGTTCTGAAGCCCGCGCGGGAAAGAGGTCAGGCTATCTCTCAAGGCAGACGCTGCTTAGCGAGATTGGCAATTGATCTCGGACGGGGCATGCTTGGGGGCATCGAAAGCATACGAAATGGTGGTGTGAAACAACATGCCTCTGACCCACGCCGCAATACGTATGGCCAAGGCGGCCGAGAAACCCCAGCGTCTCTACGACGGCGGTGGTTTGTATGTGGAGGTATCCCCAGCGGGTAGCAAGCTTTGGCGGCTGAAATACCGTTACGGTGGCAAAGAGAAGCGCCTGTCGCTGGGGACTTTTCCGGAAATCGGGGTGAAGGAGGCTCGCGGGAAGCGTGACGCGGCGCGTTTGATGCTGGCTGAGGGGGTCGATCCGGGCGAGCATCGAAAAGTCGCAAAGGGCGCCGGCGCCAAGGGCATGGCTGAGGTGCCGACGCAGGAACAGATCGCGTTGCCATCTCCGACCTGGACGAGATCGCTGGAGGCTCTTGGCGTCAGTGAACTGGAAGAGCGCGCCTATGGCATTGTCCTGGAGCAGCATACGGCGACGATGGAAGACGTGGCAGCCGCGCTCGGCCTGCCACCGAACAAAGCGCAGTGGTTGCTTGACGCTATTGAATCCTATGGACTGGCATCCCACTCGCCCGAACGGCCGCCGCGCTATATCGCCGTTCCACCGGAAGTCGCTGTCGAAGCGCTGATCAACCAACGCCAGTCCGGGCTTGAAAAGGCACGACTCGCCATACCGAAACTCAAGAGCCGGGCCAAGCTGAACGTGGACGCGGAAGAACGTGAGCAGGTTGTGGAAGTCATCAACAGCGGTGCCGTACTCGCCCAGGTTGTTGATCGCTTGTTCAAGGCGGTCAAGCACGAAATTATTGGTTTCCAACGGGCCCCGCTTTATTTTCCGCGCGATTCGGAACCGGTGCTGCCAGGCACGCAAGCAAAAGTTGTATCCGATGCCAGCTTTCTTGAGATACCGGGTGCGATCGAGAGTTTGCGGCACTCGATAGAAATGGGCGAAGAGGCCAGAACATGCGCCGTGCTTCCGTTCAAGATGCTTGTGGTCGATCGGCGCCTGGGCCTCATCAATTTACATTCCGACAATATGGGCGGCGCTGCCTTGCTGGTACGCCCGTCTGCCTTGCTTGATGCCATGTGCATGCTTTTCGATCTGGTCTGGGAGCGGGCAACGCCCTTCGTGACGGAAACTTCCGGGACGCTGGAGGTGAGTCATCCCTCCTCCCGGTTGACGAAGGCGGCTGAGCAGTTGATTCCCTTGCTGGCGGCAGGGCTCAACGACAAAGCGATCGCCGCTGAAATGAACATATCCGCGATGACGCTCAATCGACGTGTCGGTGAACTCTTGAAGCATTACGGGATACGTACGCGTTTCCAGCTGGGCTGGCATGCAGCCATGGACATGTATCCGACCGGCAGGCCGCAAGCCCAGGTATAGCAATCGGCTGTCTGATGGAACGTGCCTTGCGGCAAGCTATCGCAAGTTATTGCGATTCATCCAAATAGACGGCTAAACGGCTGGTAGATATCTACCAAAGTGGGAAATCCATCAGCACATTCGGTTGCGCACGTCGGTGTCTGTGTCAATACTCGAATCGACGGTAGGGAAAAGACGGCTTCAAGACAGGATGGTTTCCAAAGCATTGTCGAGGGAGTGTTTGCCGACAGCCGCAATATCCTGAGGGATACCGTCGTAGATCTTGTTCAGTATGCGTGCGCTCTTTGGCGGTTTATACCGCCAAGGACCGGGGGAGTGTGCGCAATGCATTGAACAGGTATGGATGTTTTGCCTTCCGGGTTGAATTTCCCTAGCAGTGCAAGACGCCCGCAGGATGTGGCAACGCTGTGCAGGCAAGGTGCTGTTCGCAAGATAGATCCAACAAGTGCGCCATCGACTTTTGACCAACTTACGCAACGGGGTTGTATCCACCATGAAGCAGGGTTATTTCATTCTCAGTGCTGCCATCGCAGCGGTGCTCGCCGGCGCGCCGGTCCTGGCGCAGCCGATGGCTGCAGGCAATCTCGTCACGGCAGCCGGTACCGGCGAGGCGCCGCGTATCACCCAGACGATCAACAACCTGCTGGTGTCCCCGGTGGCGAAGACCCACCTCAAGTTTGTCGAGACGACGGCGCCGGTCAAGTCACTGGCCGATACGTTCACGATGAATCACCTGCAGCTGGTGCTCAAGCCGAGCGCTGCGCGGCAGGCGGCCCTGACCAGCCTGATCGCCGACCAGCACAACCCGAAGTCGTCGAGTTTCCAGAAATGGCTGAGCCCGGAGCAGTTCGGTGCCTCCTATGGCGTGGCCGACAGCGACGTCGCCGCGGTCACGTCGTGGCTGAAGTCGCAGGGCTTCACCGTCAACAACGTGTACCCGAACAAGACCCAGATCGATTTCAGCGGCACCGTCGGTCAGCTGAAGGCGGCGTTCCATACCCAGGAAAACATCTACAACCTCGACAACGGCGGCACCGCCAAGGAACAGCACATCGCCAACGCCGGCGACATCAGCATTCCGCTGGCGTTGAAGGATGTGGTGGCCGGTGTGATGGGCCTCAATGATTTCCATCCGAAGCCGATGAACAAGCCGATCAAGGCTGCCAAGTGGGACGCCACCAAGAAATCTCTGGTACTCAGCCAGCCGAAGGCTCCCAGCATCGGCAATGGCAAGAGCCAGGCGATCAGCGTGAGCGGTAACGGAGATAATCCGCAGGGTACGATCCGCGGCCTGGTGCCCAACGATCTGGCGACCATGTACGGCATCAACACGATTCGCGGCAATGGCGTGACGGGCAAGGGCGTCACCATCGCGGTGGTCGAAGACCAGGACATGGTGCCGGCGGACTGGACCAATTTCACCACCGTCTTCAACCTGGCCAAATTCGGCGGTACTTTCAACCAGTTCAACCCGGCGCCACCCAGCGGCCCCAACAATTGCGCCGATCCTTCGGTGAGATTCTTCGGCGAGTCCGATGAAACCGTGCTCGATGCTGAGTGGTCCACTGCCATCGCACCGAGTGCGAACATCTGGGTCGCCACCTGCTCGGATTACACCGCGGACTTCTCCGGTTACTCGACCAGCAACTCCTTCGGTGGCGTGTATCTCGCGGCGGACAACCTGGTCAATGCCCCGAACGGCAGCCGTCCCGACATCATCAGCACCAGCTACGGCTACGGCGAGTACTTTGTCGACAGCGCCAGCAAGAGCGCGATTGACCTGATGTGGGCGCAGGCCGATGCCGAGGGCATTTCGGTGTTCGTGTCCACCGGGGACTCCGGCTCCAACCCCAGCTTCAACGGTGGCCTGATCAACGGCCAGCAGGGCAACGCGGCGGTCGATGCCAACGCGTTTGCGACCTCGCCGAACGACACCGCCGTCGGTGGTACCGATCTGGCCGACATCCTCGATGGCACCACCAGCAAGTACTTTGCGGCAACGCCGAGCGTGGTGGGCGGCTCGGCACTGTCCTATGTGCCGGAGATTCCGTGGAACCAGTCGTGCGGCAACGGCGTGGCCGCCACGTCGCTGGGCTACGCGTCGGCGATCGGTTTCTGCAATGCCGCCATGGCTACCTGGCTGGAGAATCTGCCGACTCCGCCGACCACCTTGATGCAGTACTACCAGACCACCTGGGAAACTTCCGAAGGCGGCAGCGGTGGTCCGTCCTCGGTCGATCGCAAGCCGACCTGGCAGCGCCAGGTCTACAACGCGGCGCCGGACCAGTCGCGTGACCTTCCGGACGTGGCGTTGTTTGCTGGTTCGTTTGGCGATGCCACCTACGTGGTCGTCTGCGCGTCATCCGTGGCGTGCAGCTCGAACTTCACCCCCGGCACGACAGCCGATCCGAATCCTAGCGACGTCGGCCTCACCGGCGGCACGTCGCTGGCCGCACCGATGTTCGCCGGCATCCAGGCGTTGATCGATCAGGGTCTGGCGGCGCGTGGTCTGAACCAGGATCAGGGCAATGCGGCACCGACGCTGTATGCGCTGGCGGCCAACGAATACGGCACCGCGTCGCAACCGAATGCGGCGAGCCTGAGCACCTGCAACGCCAACAACGGCGCCACCGGCACGAGCGGCTGCGTGTTCCACAATGTCACCCGCGGTTCGATGTCCAGCGCCTGTATCAGCCAGACGGGTACGGGTGCGTACGCTGCGCAATCGTTCGTGACGCCGAATTGCTATTACTACAACTCCTTCCTTTACGTGGGCACGGCAGGAAGTGCCGATACGGTGACGGTCAATGTCGGCCTCACCACCAGCGACGCCAATCCCACCAGCTATACCCCGTCGAACAAGGCGTTCAGTGCCCAGCCGGGCTGGAGCTTTGCGGCCGGTCTGGGTTCGGTGAATGCCACCAACCTGCTGATCGCCTGGCGTGCCTTCGTGGGCGCTCCAGCAGCACCGCCACCGGCGCCGTAATGAAACCACGCTTGCAAGCTGATGGTTGATGGAAGCCACGGGCTCCATCGCCATCAACTTTTCGACCAACTATGCAAAGGGGTTATATCCACCATGAAGCAAGGGCATTTGATTCTCAGCGCCGCCATCGCCGCAGCGCTCGCCGGTGCACCGGCCTTGGCGCAGCCGGTAGCAGCGAACAATTTTGCATCGGCAACCGGCGAGGCGCCGCGCATCACCCAGACGATCAACAACCAGCTGGTGTCCCCGCTGGCGAAGACGCACCTCAAGTTCGTTGAGACGACCGTACCGGGCAAGCCACTGGCTGATTCATTCAAGATGAACCACCTGCAGCTGGTGCTCAAGCCGAGCGCCGCGCGGCGGGCCGCGCTGACCAGCCTGATCGCCGACCAGCACAACCCGAAGTCGTCCAGCTTTCACCAGTGGCTGACCCCGGAGCAGTTCGGTGCAGCCTATGGCGTGATGGACAGCGACGTCGCAGCGGTCACGTTGTGGCTGAAGTCGCAGGGCTTCACCGTCAACAACGTGTATCCGAACAAGACCCAGATCGATTTCAGCGGCACCGTCGGTCAGCTGAGGGCGGCGTTCCATACCCAGGAAAATATCTACAACCTCGACAACGGCGGCACCGCCAAGGAACAGCACATCGCCAACGCCGGCGACATCAGCATTCCACTGGCGTTGAAGGATGTGGTGGCCGGTGTGATGGGTCTCAATGACTTCCATCCGCAGCCGATGAGCACGCCGATCAAGGGTGCCAAGTGGGACGCTACCAGGAAATCCCTGGTGCTCAGCCAGCCGAAGGCTTCCAGCAACGCTGGCGGCAAGGGCCAGGCGATCAGCGTGAGTTATCCGGGAGCCAACCCGCAAGGCACCCTCCGTGCCCTGGTGCCGAACGATTTGGCGACCATGTACGGCATCCCCACCATCCGCGCCAATGGCGTGACGGGCAAGGGCGTCACCATCGCGGTGGTCGAAGGTTCCGACATGGTGCCGGCGGACTGGGCCAATTTCGTCAGCACCTTCAACCTGGCGAAATACGGCGGTACCTTCAGCCAGTTCCAGCCGGCGCCTAGCAGCGGCGCCACCAATTGCTATGACCCGGACGTGGTATACGGCGGCCAATTGGACAATGACGAACCCGTGCTGGATGCGGAATGGTCGACGGCGATGGCGCCGGGCGCGAACATTCAGGTGGCTTCCTGCTCGGACTTCTACGCCGAGAACGGCAACTACTACTACGCAACCAGCAATTTCTTTGGCGGTGTATTCATCGCGGCGACCAATCTGGTCAACGAAACGAGCGGCCGTCCCGACATCATCAGTGCCAGCTATCAATATGGCGAATACTTCACCGACAGCGCCAGCAAGACGGCGATCGACCAGATGTGGGCGCAAGCCGACGTCGAGGGTATTTCGGTGTTCGTCGCCACCGGCGACTCCGGCTCCAACCCGAGCTTCGGCTCGATATTCGACTTCTCCACGATCAACGGCCAGCAAGGCAATACCGCGGTCGATGCCAACGCGCTCGCGACTTCGCCGAACGACACCGCCGTCGGCGGTACCGACCTGGCCGACATCATCGATGGCACCACCAGCAAGTACTTCGCAGCCACGCCGAGCGTCGTCGGTGGCTCGGCGCTCTCCTATGTACCGGAGATTCCGTGGAACAATTCGTGCGGCAATGGTGTGGCCGCCAAGTCGCTGGGCTACGCCAAGGTGATCGGCTTCTGCAATGACGCCGTGCGTTATTACCTCCACCCGCCCGCCTTGCTGACCCCCTTGGCCTACTACGAGTACTACTGGGAAAGCTCCGCAGCCGCCAGCGGTGGCCCGTCGTCGGTCGACCGCAAGCCGACCTGGCAAAGTCAGGTCTACAACGCGGCAGCGGACCAGTCGCGTGACGTTCCTGACGTGGCGTTGTTCGCTGGCTCGTTTGGCAATGACACCTTCGTGGCGGTGTGCTCGGCGGGCTACGTGTGCACCCCGGATTTCAGCCCCGGCACGCCAACAAATCCGGATCCGAGCGGCGCCAGCGTCGGCCTCATCAGCGGCACGTCGCTGTCTGCACCGATGTTCGCCGGCATCCAGGCGTTGATCGATCAGGGTCTGGCGGCGCGTGGCCTGCCCCAGGATCAGGGCAATGCAGCACCGACGCTGTATGCGCTGGCGGCCAACGAATACGGCACCGCGTCACAGCCGAACTCGGCGAGCCTGAGCACCTGCAATGCCGACAATGGTGCCACCGGTACGAGTGGCTGCGTGTTCCACAATGTCACCCGCGGTTCGATTTCCACCGCCTGTATCAGTCAGACGGGTACAGGTGTGTACGCCAGTCAGACGTTCGCGACGCCGAATTGCTATTACTACAACTCCTTCGTTGTCCAAAACACGGGTTTCGACACCCTGTCGGTCAATGTCGGCCTCACCACCAGCGACGCCAACCCCACCAGCTATACCCCGTCCAACAAGGCGTTCAGTGCCCAGCCGGGCTGGAGCTTTGCCTCGGGTCTGGGTTCGGTGAACGCCACCAACCTGCTGATCGCATGGCGTGCCTTCGCCAAGGCACCGCCTGCACCCTGACTTTCAAGCATTGAAGTTGGCCATGTGTGTTACCTGGCGGCTGGATGCCGCCGGGTTCTTTTTGGGGATGCCTCTCGCTGGTCAAGCGGACGCAGGGGCGTGTATTCCGATCCGCTGGGCACGCCGTTGGCGGAGGCCAGTACCAGTGGCAGCATTACGGCGACGTACCACTACGCGCCGTATGGTACCCAAGTGATGGGCATGCCGCCGAGCGGGCCGGGGTATACGGGGCATGTGAATGATCCCGACACGGCGTTGGTTTACATGCAGCACCGATATTACGACCCATCGATGGGGCGTTTTCTGAGTGTCGATCCGAAGACTCCCACTGCCGGCAACCCGTTCGACTTCAACCGATTCGCCTACGTCAACGACAACCCCATCCTCAACATCGACCCCGATGGCACCACCTGCACGCCATCGGTGAGAGGGCTCTATAGCTGCCAGTTGGACGGTAACAAAGGAGGGCTTTCCGCCAAACAGATCCAGGCTGTGAAAAAGGCTTACACCAACGCGGTCAACCGTCTGAACTCACACCCCGGTGTCACGACAACGGTCACCGTGAAGGGTGTGTCCTTTCAGGCCAGAGCCGGCGATGTGGCAAGCGGGTTAGTCAACGCCAGAGTGGACACGGGTCCGGTATCTGCCTCTGCACGGGCGCAGACGCTGGGCGGCGGTCTGGCAGCAACCAGCAATTACTACCTTAACTACACGCCAGAGACCATGATTTTCAAGAATGCGGTGACGTCCGACCGTAACGGTGGTACGGCAAACATCGCGACCGATCTGGAGCGAACCTTTGTGCATGAAGGGATCCATACACTTCCGAAAGAAAGCGCCTTAAAAAATGTTTACTACGGCAATATGAAGGGCTGGAACGCCCTCCATCAGGATGAATACAATGAAGCCGCTGACAAGCTTTATTATGGGAGTAAATAAACCATGCAACGCGTTGTCGCACTTGTCGCAGTGGTTGTCACCTTGGTTTCCGGTCTGATCCCGGCGGCGCACGGTGTCGAGCAGGCTAGGGGCTATATTTATGATGGGACCGTTGGACCCAACAACCTAGCCATCGTCATCGATGTCGCGAAAGGTTGGGTGGATATGCAACGTAAGGTGCGCGCACGCATTGGCTCTATGGATAGTGATTTTGGCGTTAGTTACGAAGATTGCGGTAATGAAGCCTTTTACTGTATGACTAGCGGGCTGGAGATCGTCATTCCGAAAGCCATGCCGATGAAGCAGTGGAAGTACCACGGTCTGTCCTGCCAAAGCGTCGCCCAGCCCGGAGGTGACGCCTACCGCATCACGTGTCGGTCCCCTAAGTACCGCGGGCACCCTACCTACACGTATTCGCTCTCTCGTGGCGTCGTATCCATCGAGAGTGCTCCCATATGGTCGGGGGACAGGTTCGAGTTACGCAGTGAACGGGGGCTGTTTTCGCCGGGGAACAATCCCTAGCGCCTTGCGCTCTCATGGTGTCCACGGAGCCGGCAGCAGTCCACACGCATCCGAGAAAATGAGTGACGAATGCCGCGCAGACGGTGGTGCGGAGCGCGCAGAACTGACTGTTCACGAGAAACGTCACGCTATCGAACTCGGCGCCACTACGATGTCGGCGGCCGACGAACGGCGCTGACCAATACGTTCCCGGCTGATCAACTGCTAATAGCCCATCTGGACAGCTTTTGTCAGAGTGCACGCCGGCTATCCCATTTCGATCTGAAACCAAGCCGGATCATTTGGGCCATGCCAAGGTATTGGAGACGAGCAAACTTTCTTGGGTGTTCATTTAAGTTTGCGCAACCGCGCAAACTTAAATGAAATGCGCAAAAGTGCTTAAGGTGGAAGTTGAGGAATGGGCCCACCAGGATTCGAACCTGGAACCAAGGGATTCGCGTATTCCGAAGGTTTCCCTCCGGCGCGGACTATCTCTTCACCCTCCGCTTGTGGCGGGTGGGGTGCGGGACGCTCGAGCCTGTGATCAAGGGCGCTGAAGCCCTCAGGTAGTCTCTGCACCTTCCGGCGGTGTACCGCCGGCTTGGCTCAGGGTTGCCACCGGCCGCATGTGCGCCGCTGAGGTTTCCCTGAATTCATCCCGTTCCCGTCCACGCATTCCTGCATGGCGGCACCTTTCGATGAGTCCCCTGCTCTAACCGTTGAGCTATAGGCCCGAGTGCACATGGTACCAAGCATTGCCGCCAAACCACACGTGCAGGCCAGTACGACATTTTCCGTCTGGTTGATCCCCGAAAACATCAAAGGCCGCGTTTGCGGCCTTTGATGTTGATACCGATGTGACCCGGATCAATCGACGTCGAGGAACGAACGCAACTGTTCGGAGCGGCTCGGATGACGCAGCTTGCGCAGTGCTTTGGCTTCGATCTGGCGGATCCGCTCGCGGGTGACGTCGAACTGCTTGCCGACTTCTTCCAGCGTGTGATCGGTGTTCATGTCGATGCCGAAGCGCATGCGCAGCACCTTGGCTTCGCGCGGGGTCAGCCCGGCGAGCACGTCGCGCACGGTTTCCATCAGGCCGGTCTCGGTGGCCGAATCGACCGGCGAGCTGGCGTTGCCGTCTTCGATGAAGTCACCCAGATGCGAGTCCTCGTCGTCGCCGATCGGGGTCTCCATCGAGATCGGTTCCTTGGCGATCTTCAACACCTTGCGGATCTTGTCCTCGGGCATCTCCATTTCCTTGGCCAGTTCTTCCGGCGTGGCCTCGCGGCCGAACTGCTGGAGCATCTGGCGGGAAATGCGGTTGAGCTTGTTGATCGTCTCGATCATGTGCACCGGGATGCGGATGGTGCGCGCCTGGTCGGCGATCGAGCGGGTGATCGCCTGGCGGATCCACCAGGTGGCGTAGGTCGAGAACTTGTAGCCGCGACGGTATTCGAACTTGTCGACCGCCTTCATCAGGCCGATGTTGCCTTCCTGGATCAGGTCGAGGAACTGCAGGCCGCGGTTGGTGTACTTCTTGGCGATCGAGATCACCAGGCGCAGGTTCGCCTCGACCATTTCCTTCTTGGCGCGACGGGCCTTCGCCTCGCCACTGGCCATGGCGCGGTTGATGTCCTTGATGTCGATCAGCGGCAGGAACAGCTTGCGCTCGATGGTGGCGAGCTTTTCCTGCTCGGCGTCGATCGCTTCCTTGTGGGTCTTGATGTTCGGCGACCACTTCTGGCGCTTGCGGCCCAGTTCGGCCGCCCACTCGAGGTTGCCCTCGTTGCTGGGGAAGGTCTTGATGAACTCGGCTTTCGGCATCTTCACCTGCTTGACGAAGATGTCCATCAGCACGCGCTCGTGGTGACGGATGTCGTTGACCACTTCGCGCAGCTTGCGTACGAAACCATCGATCAGCGCGGACGGCAGCTTGAGCTTGAGGAACTCCTCGGCCATCTGGTCGCGCAGCTTGACGATCTTCTTGTCGAGGATGCTGGCGGCTTTCGGCGCGGCTTTCTGGAACTTGCCGTAGTAGTCACGCAGCAGCTCCATGCGGCGCTTGACCTCTTCCGGGTCGGGACCGGTCGGACCGGCTTCTTCCTCATCCTCGGTGGCGGTCTCGTCGTCGTCGGCTTCGGTCTCGTCGCTGGGATCCGGTTCCGGCAGCAGCAGCGCGGCGGCTTCCTTTTCCTTGCGGGCGAGGTCGGCAGCTTCTTCCAGGTCGAGGAAGCCGGCCAGGATTTCGCTGAGGCGGCGCTTGCCGTCCAGGTGTTGGTCATATTCCTCGAGCAGCAGTTCGATCGTCAGCGGGAAGCTGGCCAGCGCGGTCTGCACCTGGCCGAGGCCTTCCTCGATGCGCTTGGCGATGGCGATTTCGCCCTCGCGGGTCAGCAGCTCGACCGTGCCCATCTCGCGCATGTACATGCGCACCGGGTCGGTGGTACGGCCGACTTCCGCGTCGACGGCGGACAGCAGCGCCACGGCTTCTTCGGCGGCGGCTTCGTCGTCGGTGCTGCTGCCGGCCTTGTCGGCCAGCGGGTCGGCGTCCGGCGCGGCGTCGTGCACTTCAATGCCGACGCCCTTGAGCACCGCCATGATGTCTTCGATCTGCTCCGGATCGACGATGTCGTCGGGCAGGTGGTCGTTGATCTCGGCGTAGGTCAGGTAGCCCTGCTCCAGACCCTTGGAGATAAGCGCCTTGATTTCGGACTGTTGCTCGTGGGGAGCTTTGCTGTTCATTAATTAACCGACCACCGCGGGGTTCAAGAACCGGACATTATAGCGATGTGCTGCTTTTTTGACCAGTTTTCAAGTGAGAAAAAGTTCAAACAGGGCACGCAAAAATCACGCCAAATCGCGACCTTGCAGTGTTTTTGCTGACTGCGCGCCGCGGGTGGTTCGTGTATGCCTGCTCAACCGGTGTCGAGCCAGAAAGTTACCGGGCCATCGTTTACCAGCTGGATCTTCATATGGGCACCGAAGCGGCCGGTTTCCACCCCCGGATACGCGATGCGCGCCAGTTCCAGCAGTCGATCGAACCAGTGTCGGCCATGCTCCGGCGGCGCGGCAGAGGTGAAACTGGGGCGCATGCCGGAACGGGTGTCCGCCGCGAGGGTGAACTGGCTGACCAGCAACAGGCCGCCGCCGGTATCGGTCAGCGAGCGATTCATCTTGCCGTGATCGTCGGCGAACACGCGATAGCCGAGCAGACGTTCCAGCATGCGCTTGGCTTGCGCCTCGCCGTCGTCCGGCTGCACGGCGACCAAAGCCAGCAGGCCAGGGCCGATCGCGCCGACGGTTGCCTCGCCGACATCGACACGAGCGGAAAGGACACGCTGGATCAGGGCAATCATGGCGGGCCGCCAAGTGATGAAGTGGCTAGCTTACGGTGCAGTTGGAGCCGGCGAAAGATAGCCGGTTGCTGCCGTGATCTCGGTGCAGCGGGCAGGCTCCCGTAAACTGTGCGGATGCGTGCCGACATCTACCTCCTCTATCTGCTGCTGCGCCTGCTGGCGCTGCTGCCCCTGCGTGCGCTGCACGCCATAGGCAGCGGCCTGGGCCGATTGCTGCTGTGGCAGCGTGGGCGCATGGTGCAGAACACCGCGGTTAATCTGCGCATCGTGCGGCCGTCGCTGGATGACGCGGCGCAGACGGCCCTGCTGCGCGAAGTGGTGAGCGAAAGCGGCAAGTCAATCAGCGAGATCGTCAAGGTCTGGGGTACCGGTGCCGAGCGCGCGCTGGCGCTGGTGCGCGAAGTGCGTGGCGAGGCGCTGCTGGATGCGGCGCTCGCTGCCGGCAAGGGCGTGATCATCGCGGCGCCACACCTGGGCTGTTGGGAGTTGCTGAATTACTGGCTGTGCCGCAAGACGCCGATGGCGATTCTGTATCGGCCGCCGCGGATCGCTGCGGTCGAGCAGCTGCTGCGCAAGGTGCGCGGCGCGCTGGCGCCGGAGCAGGTGCGTGCCGATGGCGCCGGAGTGCGCACCTTGTACAAGCGGTTGGCGGCCGGTGGCACGGTCGGCATCCTGCCGGACCAGAAGCCGCGTGCCGGCGAAGGTGCGTTCGCACCCTTCTTCGGCCGCCAGGCACTGACCATGGTGTTGCTGCCACGGCTGGCCGCACGCACTGGCGCGACCGTCCTGTTTGCGTTTGCCGAGCGCCTGCCGCGCGGAGCCGGTTATCGCATCCAGATACTCCCGGCGCCGGAGCGGCTGGCCGATGCCGATCCAGCCATCGCCTGCGCCGCGCTGAACCAGGGTGTGCAGGACTGCGTCGAGTGGGCCTTTGCGCAATACCAGTGGCAGTACAAGCGCTATTCGGCCGATGGCCTGATCAGTCCGTATGACCGTGAGAATGGGTAGGAGCGACTTCAGTCACGATACGCTTTGGCATGAAGGAAAAGCATCGCGACTGAAGTCGCTCCTACGGATCGCGCGCAATTACGGCTAAGGTTTTTCCAGCCGGCGCAGGAACACAGTCATTTCCTTTTCGGCCTGCTTGTCACCACGCTGGACAGCGGCGCCGATGCCGCTGCGCCACGCGCTGGCGGCGGCCTGTATCTGGCCGGCTTCGAGGCAGGCCTTGCCGAGCAGCTTCCACGCTGCCGAGTAGGTGGGATCGAACTCCAGGGCGCGGCGCAGTTCATCGATCGCGGCATCGACCGCACCGTCGCCCAGCAAGGCGTTGCCCAGCGAAAAGCGCAGCAGCGCGCCGTCGCGCGGACCGCCGCACTGCTGGCGCAGGCTGGCGATCAGTGGAGCATTCATGGCTGCGTGCTGTAACGCCAGGCGTCGGCCGGATAGACCAGGGTTGGCTGGGGTGGCTCCGGCGGGGTGACGCCCGTGCGCAGGTCGGCCAGCGAGACGGCTGGCCATACCACCAGCCACGACGAGCGGAACGGCTGCACCAGCAGGGCATAGCGCAGGGCGCTGGCGTCGAGTTTCGCCGGGTGCTCCACGATCAGGCCATCCGGGTGGTTGCGGGCGAAATCCAGCATGGCCTGATCCCCGAACAGCTCGCTGATCGGCTGGGTCAGCCGCCCTTCGAAATGGAACTCGCCCTCGTAGTTGCCCAGGTAGCCGATCGGGTGCTGTGCCTGCCCGGCGACACCGAGCAAACGGGCCGTCGGGTGCAAGTCCCAGCGCGACCACAGGGTCAGCGTGAACAGGGTATTGAGGCTGAGTACACCGACCAGGCCGGCGACCGCCAGCCGGCGCAATTCGCCACGCCCGCGCAGCAGCAGCAACGCGCCGAGTATTACGAACACCGCGCCGAAGTAGCGACTGTAGGGCGCGGCGGCATCCGGCCATTCACCATGCAGATAATTGCCGGCGACCAGCAGTGGCAGCGCAAACAGCAACAGCCCGAACACGATACCGCCCACGCCCAGCGGCCAGGTGCCGTACCAGCCATTGTCGGCCAGCGCAGGGCGGCGTTCGCGCAGCACCGCGATCGCGCCGGCCATCAACAACACGATGCCGCCGAATTCCGGCAGCGGGTAATACAACTGCTTGCCGCTGATCAGCGAGAGCACGATCAGGCTGGGCAGCAGCCAGCACAAGGCAAAGCGCAGGCCTGGTTCCAGCGGTCGGCGCAGGCTGGCCAGAGCCAGCCACACCCGCGGCCAGCCGCTGAACGGGAACAGCAGCAACGGCAAGCCGAGCAGGTAAAACCAGATCGGTTCCGCATGGTTCTGCAGATCCTTGCCTTGCGCCAATTTGTTGACCACGCGCCCGGCGGTCTGGGTGAAGAACAGCCGCTGCCGATACGCCTCGCCGCCGGAGAATCCGGCCGGCAGCGCCCACGCCAGCAGCATCGCGCCGCCGAGCAGGATCGACAGCACGCCAGCGCCATACCAGCGTGCGCGATGCTGGCGCGCCCAGTCGTTCCACCATGGCCCGAGCAGCCACGGGAACACGATGTGCAGCAACATCACCGGGCCCTTGGTCAGCAGGCCCAGGCCGATGCACAAGCCGAACAGCAGCCAGCGTGGCTCGGCCCGATGCAATTTCGGAGTCAGGCACAGCAACGCGGCCAGCGTCCATACCGCCAGCAACACGTCGTACATGATCTGCAGGCCGAACAGGAAGGCGTAGCCCAGCGCCAGCAACATCCATGGCGCTGCCTTGGTCATCCATGGCCGGCTTGGAAACAGCCGCCGCGCCAGCATCGAGACCAGCACCAGCTGGGTACCGCCGATCAGCACTTCGAGCACGCGCGGCCAGACATCGTTCACGCCGAATACGAACCAGCCGACATGGATCAGCCAGAACAGCAATGGGGCCTTTTCGCTGTAGGGCTGACCGTTGATATGCGGTACCAGCCAGTGACCGTGCGTCCACATCTCCCACGCCACCGCCAGCGTTCGGGTGGAATACAGCGGCATCGGGCCATGCGAAAAGATCGCCAGCAAGGCCACCAGGGTCCACAGCGGCAGCCAAGGCCACACGGCCCGCAGGTGTTCGGAACGACTATAGGCGCTGATTGACACGTGGCTCGCTCTTGGCGGATTTGAGGGGATTCTAGCCTGCGCCGCGGACTGGCAACGCCATGACAGCGCCTTGCGTGCTCAGGCCGGTCCCCAATAACCGATACGACGGCGGATCTTCAGCTTGCGCCACAGGTTGCGCGGTTTGCGCCGGCGGTTCTTCGCACCGCTGGCGATGAACGCATCGATCGCATCCAGCACGCGTTCGCTGGAGCGACCGTCGCGATACGGGTGGATCGCATCGGCATAGTCGCGGATCGCCTTGAGCAACTCCGGCGGTCGTGCCAGCGCACGCTCGATCGCCGGTTCGAACTGCGCCGCCTCGTCGATGTCGATCAGTTGCGGTCCGGGGCGGCGGTTCTTGAACGTCACCACCGGCTTGCCGGTGAGCAGGAACTCGTTGAGCGCGGACGAGGTGTCCGAGCACATCATGTCCACCTGCGGGAACAGTTCGAGGATGTTGTCGTTCTCGGCAAAGGTGAGGTATTCGTTCTGCAGTGCCTTGAACTTGGCGGTGGTTTCGGGGTTCATCTTCGGGTGGAAGGTGACGATCCAGCGCCAGCGACCGTCACGCGATAGCCGTTTCACTTCCTCATACAGCGTCTCGGCGGCGCTCCACGAAGGCGAGAACGTCGAGTGATAGAGGATCACCGGCGGCTTGCGCACATCCGGCAGCGGTCCGGTGATTTCCTTCATGTAGGGATCGAGCTTGGGAAAGCCGGTCTCGGTCACCGCGAAGTGACCGACGCGGTCCGCGATTTCCTTGAACTTGGCGGTGTCGCGCGGCCCGGTGGTGCAGTACAGGTCGAAGAAGCCACGGACATAGATGTGCCGCGGCTTGCCGGCATCGAAACCGTGGAAGGTCTCGACCTTCACGCCGGGAAAGAAGTGCGGTACCGCGTTGCTGGAGGTGATCACGGCGATCGGCTTCCAGCGGCGTACTTCGTCCACCGTGAGCAGGCGCTCGCCGGCGAGCAGATCCTCCGCACCGGGGCCGTCGAAGAACCACCCCGCCTCGTCGCCGCGTGCGCGGATCGCTTCCTGCAACGGGCGCAGGATTGCCAGCGCGTAGCGCTCCGATCCGTACAGCAAATAATGTTTTTTGCTGTTCATCAGCGATCGATGCCGTGCTGGGTGAGGATGTGGGCCGCCTGCGCCACCGACTCCGGATTGTTGATCATTTCGTAGTAGCGCATGCGCTTGTACAGCGCATAGCTGGCCGCGGTCTGCGCGATCATGAAGCCGCGCCAGCCATCCAGGAAAGCCAGCCGGAACAGGTAGTCCTTGAGGAAGGCCAGCACAAACACGAACGGCGCCTGCCACATCCGCACCGGCTTGCCCTTGTCGCGCCAGTCGCGGCATTTCAGTTCGGCATAGCGCAGAACTTTCAGCTGCTTGTGTGGCAAGGTCGGGTTGTTGACGTGGTTGAATGGCGCCCGCAGTGTCGGCGCGATGCCGTCGAAGCGCAGCGATTCATGCACACGCGCATCGCTCCAGCGCGCGCGGCCACGGTGATATAGCCGCGCCATCCGCTCGCCAACCGCCGGGCGATACCAGCGCATCGGCTGACCCATGTAGATCGTGCTGCGACGCAGATACGCGGCGGGCGCGGTGCTGGCCATCAGCTCCGTCAGGCGCTCCTGCAACTCGGCGGCGAGTTCCGGCGTGAGGTATTCATCCGCGTCCAGCACCAGGATCCAGTCGTACGCGCATTGCGTAGTGGCGAAATTGCGTTGCGGGCCGAAGCCGAGCCAGTCCTGATGCACCACCCGTGCGCCGTGCGCTTGTGCGACCGCCACCGTATCGTCGTCGCTGCCGCTGTCGACCACCAGTTTTTCGGCCGCGAACGGCACGCTGTCCAGACAGCGTGCGATGTTCTCGGCCTCGTTGTGGGTGATGACGGCGAGGGTCAGCGGGAGGGTGGGCATGCGGCGGATTCTAGCCGATCCCCTGGGATGCCTTGCGCTGCCGTTTACTGGCGCGTGGCGTGGCCGATGATGATCCGTGACGGCGGATACGCCAGCCGGATTCGATATGATGGTGGTGTGGCATCAGCTGCCGGCAACTAGCGGAAGGAGTACGTTGTCATATCAAGCAGCAGCCTTCTCGGGGGGAGTGCGCGAATGAGTGATAACGTGGGCGAAGACGTTCTGGCAGAGCCGCCGCTGCCGAAAGAACTTGAGGATGATCCGATGACGGCCAGTTCTGATCGCTGCGCGGGCATGCAGGCGACGACGTTCGCAGTGGTCATCACCAGCTACAACTATCGCGATTTCGTGCTGGAGGCGGTGGAGAGTGCGCTGGCGCAGAGCCGCAAGGCGCTGCAGGTCATCGTGGTCGACGACGGTTCCACCGATGGCTCGGACGTGCTGTTGCGCGAGCGCTATGGCGCGGACGAGCGCGTCACCCTGATCAGCGGCATCAATGGCGGTCAGCTCAGTGCGTTTCAGCGTGGCGTGAACGCAGCGCATGCGGATGTGATCAGCTTCCTCGACTCCGACGATTGCTGGGAGCCAAGCTATCTGGGCCGCCTCGGTGCGCTGTATGACGCGCGCGCGGATATCGATTTCGTGTTTTCCGACCTGCAGCTGTTCGACCAGCAGGACCGGGTGATGAGTTTTCACAGCAGCGAGGTCGATCTCGGCTATACCGCGATCAGCACCTACGTGCTGACCCAGTGGTATGGAGCGCCGACTTCTGCGTTGTCGATGCGTGCGTCATGGGCGCGACAGGCGCTGGATCTGCCCGAGTCGTTCCAGCGCACCTGGCGACTGTCGGCCGACAATTGCCTGGTGTTCGGCTGCAGCGTGCTGGGTGCCCACAAGTACTACCTGCCGACCGGCTGCGTGCGCTATCGCATCCACGGCAAGAACGGCTGGTGGTCGAACCAGTCGGCTCGGATCGAATACATCAACAAGATGACTTCCAGTGCGCTGATCCAGCACTACGCCGCCAAGATCGGCATGGGCCCGGAGTGCATCGAGTTCAGCAAGCTGGAATTCCTGACCAAGCCGCAACCGCCGTGGAGCGAAACCAAGCGTTACGTCAGGCTGGTGATGATGCGGAAGGTGTCGCCGTGGCGCAAATGGGAGCGCGCCTTGAACATTCTCCGGCGCGGCTGGAAATCGCGTGGCTGAGACTGCCATCGCAAGGAACGGGGACGCGGCGATGCGTATCAGCGTCGCGGTGATCACCTACAACTGGCCTGCGGCGCTGGAGATGGTGCTGCATGCACTGGTGGCGCAGAGTGAGCTGCCCTACGAGGTGATCGTTACCGATGACGGTTCACAACCGGCCACACGCGAACTGCTTGAGCGCATGGCGAAGGATTATCCAGTGCGGTTGGTGCATCTGTGGCAGCCGGACGACGGCGCGCGCATGAGCCGTGCGCGCAATCGTGCGATCGCCGCCGCGCAGGGCGATTACATCATCCTGCTTGATGGCGACATGGTGGCCGAACGGCACTTCATCGCCGACCACCGCGCGTTCGCACGTTACGGCTGTTTCGCACAAGGTTCGCGGGTACTGACCGATGCCGGGTTGACCCGGCGGATGCTGGAGCAGGGGCTGATCATGCCGGGCTTTTTCAGTCGCGGCATCGAGCGGCGTCGGCACACCTTGCGCCTGCCGGCGCTGGCACGCTGGTATGCCAAGCCGGGTACCAAGCGGCGCGGCATCAAGAGCTGCAACATGGCGTTCTGGCGCGACGACCTGTTGCGCGTCAATGGCTTCAACGAGGCGATGACCGGCTGGGGCCGCGAAGATACCGAGCTGGCGGCGCGCGCCTTCCACGCAGGCCTGCTCCGGCGTGATCTTCGTTTCAGCGCACAGGCGACGCATCTTTACCATCACACCCGCAAGCACGTCGTCGGCAATCCGAACGACCTGATCGTGGACGATACGCGGGCGCGCCAGTTGATCCGTTGCGAGCTTGGTCTCGATCAACATCTGGCCGAATTCGCGGAAGCACCGGTGGATCTCCGTCTCGCACGGCGCGACCACGCGGCGACTCAGAGCAGCTGACGGAGAGCGGTGTCCAGTCGGGCGGCGAAGGCTGCTTCATTCGATGTGAACCAGGTGCGTGCCTGCTCGCCGAGCACGGACTGTGCCGACTCGGGCATCCGCATCAGGCGCTCGACGGTGGCTTCGAGTGCCGCCTCGTCGAACCGATAGCGGGTCGTCAGGTTGAACGGAAGGGCCCCGTCGGTACTCACCAGCATGCCGCGTTCGGCGGTAACCAGTTCGTTCATCGGCGGCGCGTCACAGGTGACCACTACCGCCGCGCAGCTCATCGCCTCGACGATGTAGTGGCCCCAGCCTTCGGTTTCCGACAGGCACAGATGGAACCGGTGCGCGTTCTGCAGATGCCGGATTTCACGGATGTCGTTCAGATAGCCCACCCGGTGCTCGATATTGGCAGGGCTCGGCTCGGCAGCGGGGAGTGCCGTCTTTGGCGATTGCAGCAACAGCAGTTTTGGCCATTCCGGATGACGCCGCCACAGCGCGAGAAGGCGCTGTGTTCCCTTCATCCGACTGGCCCCGGCCAGATGCAGAAAGGCAGCCTGGCGCGGAACGCTCCGGTCCAGGCAGTCAGTGCTGCGGAAGCCGATGTGGATCGCGCGGCAGCCGCGTGCGCTGAACAGGTCGACGGCGTAACGCGTCTTGCACAGGATCGCGTCGAAGCGCGGCAGGTAACGTTGACTGTGCGGCGACAACCACTCCGGATTCGGCACCAGCAGATTCAGCCGGGCCAGCCCGAAATAGCAGGGGCGCACGTGTTCCAGTGCGATATTCACGTCGAACAGTTTCGTCTGCCGTCCGCCGCTGCGCAGCCACCGCCACAGCATGCGCAGGTACATCGGCACGCTTTTCCAGCGGCCGTCCTGTCGATGCGGACCGAGCGTGGTTACGTGGACCTGGTGGCCGAGCGCGCCCAGCACTTCGGACAACAGCCGGATGTCGTGGCTGAGTCCGCGCTGATTGTCCCAAGCGAGCAAATTGATACGGGCCATGGAAGATCGACAGTCAGCGAGGTGATGTGTGGTGTAGCTGCCGGCCGATGCTTACGGCCAGACCCAACACGAGAAACAGATACAGCGATTGCGGCATCGCCCGATAAAACACATTGTCGCTGAACGCACATAGAGCGTACATGCCGATCACCATCAGTCCAGCGACGGCGGATGCAGCGACCGGCTCCTGCGAATGGTTGACATGCCGGGCAAAAAATCCCAGCGGAACGCCAAGGAACAGCAGCAGCGCCAGCAACGCGGGCAAGCCGCCCGCGGCCAGCGATTCGAAATATTCACTGTGCGGGTGCACGTATCTGGCGATCGCCGGACTGGCGTTGCCAACCGCTGCCTGCGCACGGACATAGACGCCGAACTGGTCCAGGCCGATGCCAGCCAGCGGATGTTCGAGGAACGCCTGCCATGCCGTGTGCCACATCTCCAGCCGTTCGCGCACGGCACCGGAAGTGTCGTCGGGCCCATAGGTGGCGATTTCCTGGGGTACATCGGCCAGCCGGTTGATCATTTCCCGATGCAGCGTGGCGGTGACGGCCAGCATGGCAATCACAGTCACCGCGAACAGCACGAGCATGCGCCGCCACAGGTGCGTTCGCATCGCATACCACAGCATCAGGCCAAGGTAGATCGGGGCGAAAGCCAGCAAGGGACCGCGGCTCTGGGTCAGTACCGCGCCATACAGACCGATCAGTACGGCCACGATATGCAGCCAGCGATCACCGCGGTTCGTGCCCGCGCGCAGCGCCTGCAGCATCGACAGCAGTACCAGCACCAGCAGGAACATCGCAAATTCAATCGCCGCCCAGTCGCCGCCGTTCAGGCCGGCCGGTCGGTCGACCGCCTGCGCATAACGCTGAACCATGCAGGTCACGCCGAGTAGCAGGGTGGTGAGGCTGAAGCCGATCGCGATCACACGCTCGCGCAGTGGTAGCGCGAATACGGCCGCGACTGCCAGGAACAACAATGTCTGCGCCGGCAGATCGAGCGTGATCCAATCGAGCCGGTGTCCCAGAAAATTGCCGATGTCGTATAGCAGGCGTAGCGCACACACGGCCGCGACCGACCAGGCAACACGGTAGCTGAGGCGGATGTCCCGGCGGGTGAGCAGCAGGACGATGCCGACCACGAACAGCACGGCCATCGGCAAGGTCTTGAAGCGCCAAGGCACGGCGAAGCAGGCCGGCATGGCGGCTACCAGTACGGAGAGCGTCCAGATTCGCCATGAAACCGGATCTGCGCGCACGCCATGAAGCTGTCTAGCCAATACGAGAACTCCCTTTCTGACCATGCTGCCGGGCCAGTAGGGCTGCGATGGTGTGCGTTATCTGAGATTGTACCGAAAGGTTAAGCTCGCCACTGTGAACGAAGTCTGGCAGCCGTGCTGCGAAGTCAGAGTGAATCGTCGTCCTGGGCGTCGCTTGTCACCGGCCCGCAGCCGGGTATCACCGCGTCGGCCCTGAACAACCACCAGTCGCGCCGGTTGGCGTGGCCGACATGGATCGCGTGATGGCGGTCCACACACGAACCCATTGCCTCGTCCAGGCTGAAGATCCAGCGATGCGCCGGATCCTGCTGCAGCCAGGCCACAGCGTCGGCATACTGCTGCGACCAGGGTTTCAGGAAGCCGAATTCGGCGACCGGTCCCTGCGCCATCAGCAGGTTCTGCTCCTTCCAGGCGAGCAGGCCGAGCGTCGCATCAGGTCCGGCGATGGCTCGTGCATGCAGCATCACGTCGCGCGCCGAGCGGTCGCCGTTGAGCATCGGGTAGCCCCACAGGCCATATAGCCCCCACAGGATGAAGGCGAACAGCAACCAGCCCAGGGGTGCGCGGCGCACCCGCGTGAACGCAACGATGACAAGGCCGGCCAGTCCGATGCTCAAGAAGAGCCACCAGATCTGCGGATCCAGGCTTTGTTCCAGCTGGGCGGCCCATTTCGGGTGCGCATGCAGGGCCAGTGTCGCGGCGACGGTCATTGCCGTCGCCAGCAGCAGAGTCAGGGCAAACACCGCAACGCGCACGCCATGCTTGCGCAACAGGCCCGGCAGCAACGGCGCCAGTGCCAGTGCGGTCATCGGCAGCGCCGGCA
The DNA here is from genome assembly GCF_002001175.1 of Rhodanobacter sp. C03. Taxonomy (GTDB): domain Bacteria; phylum Pseudomonadota; class Gammaproteobacteria; order Xanthomonadales; family Rhodanobacteraceae; genus Rhodanobacter. Next base: position 99,518 of record NZ_MUNT01000001.1, read on the forward strand.
GGATGTAGACATCGCGCTTGCCCGGGCTGAACGAGAAGAACAGCAGGACCAGCACGATCCAGCCCACCGGCAGCAGGAAACGCGCGTCGCGCCGTTTCAATCGGCGCCACCAGGCCGGCAGCGCCCACGGCAGCAGCAGCGACAGCGGCAGCCAGTCGACTACGATGATGCCGAGGAAATAGAACGGTGAATGGATATGCCCGGTCGGTGTCGCGTAGCGATGCACGGTCTGCCCGAACAGGATGTTCTGCACATATTCGGCATGCTGCGGATCGCCGTCGGCGCGCGCGACCAGCAGCATCGGCAGCAACCACGCCAGGATCGGCACTAGGAACAGCGCCAGTCCGCCGACCCAGCGCCAGCCGCCGTGCGGGAGTGCCAGTTGACGCCATTGGCCACGGCGGGCGAACAGGTAGGGAATCAGCATCAGCAGCGCCAGCACGCCGACGCCCTTGGTCGCCACGCCTACGCCGGCGAAGAAACAACCGATGGCGAACCAGCGCCACGACGGCCCCAGCAGCAGGTGGCGCAGCAGGCCGTAGTTGGCCAGGGTGATCCAGCCCAGCAGCAGTGGATCGATCTGCGCGTTGCGCATCTGATAGCTGAAGTGGATGGTCACCAGCAGCGTGGCTGCGGCGAGCAGGGCGCTGCGGTGGTTCCACAGCCGCCGGGCGAGGTCGTAGACGAGGGCTAGCGAGCCCAGTGCGGCGACCAGTGAGGGCAGCAGGAACGCCACCCGCCAGGATCCGGTGAGCAGGTAGGCCAGCGCCTGCAGCCACATGAACACCGGCGGCTTGTCCGGATAAAGCTCATGGCCGCGGTGCGGGAACAGCCACTGGCCATGTTCGACCATCCAGTGTGCGACCAGGGCAAAGCGCGGCTCGTCGGAGGGCCACGGATCGCGCAAGCCGATGCCGAGGCCAAGCAGCAGCAGCGCGAACACGCCGAACAGCAGCAGCTCTTGGCGTGCACTGTTCAACCACAGTGGGCGAGCATGGGACAGAGGTACGCAGGGCTTCACGGGTCGACTCTTCTTCGTCAACTGGTGGTCAATGCCGCCAAGCATAGCCCGGCTGCCGAAGTCACTGGGCAGGCATGATCGAGGGCTGTGCCGGGCCAGGGGTGGGCTCAGGGACGCTTCTGCAGTACCGCGTAATACATACCGTCGAGGTCGCCATCACCGGGCAGGATCTGCCAGCCCACGGACGCGGCGTGGCCCACCGGCAGCGTGAAGGCCACGGCCTGCGCATCCGGCTGGGTCGCCAGCAGTTCGCTGACGATCACCTCATTTTCCGCACGCAATACCGAGCAGGTGATGTAGACCAGCCGTCCGCCTGGAGCCAGCAGCGGCCATAGCGCGGAGAGGATCCGGCGTTGCTGCGCGTGCATGGCAGCGATGTCGCTCTCGCGCCGATGCAGGCGCACGTCCGGTCGTCGGCGCAACACGCCGGTGGCCGAGCACGGCGCATCGATCAGGATGCGATCGAACGCCTGTCCCTTCCACCAGCCGGCCGTTGCACCGGCGTCCCCGATCACCAGCTTGGCATTCAGTCGCAGCCGCATGAGGTTCTGACGGATCCGCTCGGCACGCTTGGGATCGAACTCCAGCGCGGTCAGGTCAACGTTGGCACGTTCCAGCAGATGGCAGGCCTTGCCGCCAGGCGCGGCGCAGGCATCAAGCACGCGCAATCCATCCCGCAGGTCGGCCAGGTCCGCAGCCACCTGCGCGGAGCCATCCTGTACGGCAAACAGACCATCCTCGAAACCGGGCAGGCGGGTGACATCCGTGCTGTGTGGCAACACCAGGGCGTCGCTCAGCCAGGGATGCGCACTGGTCGCATATCCGGCAGTCTGCAGTTGTCCGATCAGTGCCTCGCGGTTGCTGCGCTGCCGATTGACCCGCAGCATCAGCGGAGGTTCGCGGTTGTCGGCGGTCATCACCGCCTCGGCCTGTTCGGGCCAGTCGCGCTGCAGTGCCGCGGCCAGCCACGCCGGATGTGCATGGCGGGTCTGCGGTTTGGCATCGAGCTGGGCAATCAGGGTCTCGCGCTCGCGTTGCCAGCGGCGCAGCACGGCATTCACCAGTCCAGCCAGCTGCGGTCGCTGCAGTGCGCGCACCGCCTCGACGGTGGCTGCTACCGCCGCATAGTCCTGCATTTCGAGGATTTCCAGCTGCACCAGGCCCAGCACGAGCAGGGCGTGGATCGCCGGATCCTTGTGTCGCAGGGATTTTTCCAGAAGGCCATCGATCGCGGCGTCGAAGCGCAGCCACCACCGTGCACCTTCGCTGAGCAGGGCCATCAGCAGCGCGCGGTCGCGCGGATCGGCCAGACGCGGCGCCGTGCGCTCCATCACGTCGCGCAATGAGGCGCCGCGCAGGGCGATTTCAGCGAGGCCCTTGGCGGCCAGCGCGCGAGTATCGGTCTTCATCGGGGGTATTTCATCGGAACATGCTTCATTGGAACTGGTTTCATCGGAACTGGCGCAGCTCGGGGCGCGCGTTGAGGTAGTCGAGCGCGCCGATGCGCTTGCCGCCAGCGCGCTGCAACGCGACGACGCGCAACGCGCCGTGGCCACAGGCGAGGTCGATGCCATCGCGGCCGGCGGCGATCACTTGGCCCGGCGCGGTGTGGTGATCGCGTTCGATTGCCTGTGCGGCCCAGATCCGCAACGGCTCGCCAGCGATCTCGCCTTCGGCGACCGGCCATGGGTCGAAGGCACGCACCTGACGTTCCAGTTCCAGCGCCGGACGGCTGAAATCGAGTCGCGCTTCGGCCTTGTCCAGCTTGTGGGCGTACAGCACACCTTCCTCTGGCTGTGGAGTGGCGGTCAGCGCCTCACCGGCCAGTGTCCGCAGCAGGCCTTCAGCCAGCACATCAGCACCCAGCGCGGACAGACGATCATGCAGCGAACCGCCGGTATCTTCGCTGGATATCGGTGTGCGCCGCTCCAGCAGGAGCGGGCCGGTATCCAGGCCCGCTTCCATCTGCATCAGGTCGATGCCACTTTCGCTGTCGCCGGCAAGAATCGCCCTCTGGATCGGCGCCGCGCCGCGCCAGCGCGGCAGGAGACTGGCGTGCACGTTCCAGCAGCCCAGGCGCGGGATTGCCAACACCTTGCGCGGCAGGATCAGGCCGTAGGCGACCACCACCAGCAGGTCGGGTCGATACGCTGCCAGCGTCTGTTGAGCCTCGGCGGACTTCAGCGACTCGGGTTGTTCGACCGCGATGCCGGCAGCCAGCGCGGCCTGCTTGACCGGGCTCGGGGTGAGCTTGCGGCCACGACCGGCCGGTCGGTCGGGCTGGGTATAGACGGCCACCACCTCGGCACCGCTGGCGCGGCAGGCTTCGAGGCAGGGAACGGAAAACTCCGGGGTGCCGGCGAAGACCAGCCGCAGGCCTGGACTATTCAAGCACTCGCCGCCTGCTTGCGCTGCTTGTCCAGCCGCTTCAACAGCAGGGCGCGCTTCAGTGGCGACAGGTAGTCGACGAACACCTTGCCGTCCAGGTGATCCAGCTCGTGCTGGATGCATACCGCCAGCGGGCCCTCGGCCTCGACGATGATTTCCTTCCCATCCACATCCTGCGCTTTCACCTTCACCTGCAGGGCGCGGGTGACATCGGCGTACAGGCCGGGGAAGGACAGGCAGCCTTCCTGGTAGACCTGCGAGCCGTCCTTTTCGAGGATCTGCGCATTGATCAGCGCCAGCGGATGCTTGCGGTCGTCGCTCATGTCGGCAACCAGCACGCGCTGGTGCACGTTGACCTGGGTCGCCGCCAGCCCGACGCCATTGGCGGCGTACATGGTTTCGAACATGTCGGCGACGAACTGTTTCAGTTTGGTGTCGAACACGCGCACCGGCTCGGCGCGAGTGCGCAGGCGCGGGTCGGGAAATTCAAGGATGGAAAGTATCGACATGGATTTTGCCTCGGCGCCGAAAGTGCGGGCGATTTGGTAAAAACCACCCCCGGACGCGATCTAGAATGTGCCTTATTGTACGTCGGCAAACATCCGAGCGCAGACGATTTTTGCCAATTGAAACCTGTTGCGCACGTTAACCATTCGGTTACACTCGACCGAGCTCTGGGGAAGGGGGATTCCCACCAATGATCAGAAAGCTATTCGTGTTGGTGGCCGGCATGCTGGTCACCGTGGCCGTTTATGCGGCCGGCGCGCAGCTGCGAGCCAATCATCCCGACAGCTATACCGTACGTCGGGGCGATACCTTGTGGGATATCTCCGCCAAGTTCCTGTCCAAGCCGTGGCTGTGGCCGGAGATCTGGCAGGCCAATCCGCAGGTGCGCAATCCGCATCTGATCTATCCCGGCGACGTGCTCAACTTGTCTTTCATCAACGGGCCGCGTCTGCGCATGCAGCCGAGCGTGCATCGTGAAGGTGATGCCGTGCCGGCGATTCCGCTGGCCGAGCTGAAGATGTTCCTCAAGGACATGCGGGTGATGGATTCCAATGCCGTCAGCTCGGCGCCGTATGTGGTTGGCCTAGAGGAGGCACGCCTGCGCGGTACGGTCGGCCAGAACATATACGTGCGCGGCCTGCAGGGTGCGCCCGGTCAGCGCTGGGCAATCGTGCGGCCGAGCCACGTGTTCCGTGGTTTCGATCAGAACGATCCCGGCAGTGCTGATCTGGTTGGCCATGAGCTCGACAGCAATGCGGCGATGGTCAATGCGCCATGGGACGAGAACACCCGCAATGACGGGCATTACGGCCGGGGTGACGACCTCGGTGTCGAGGTCAGCGTCATTGGTACCGCCGAAACACTGCGCATGGGCGACCCGTCAACCCTGCTGCTGCTCGATTCGACGCTGGAAATCCGCAGTGGCGACCGCATCATGCCGGTCGATGACACGCCGTACGACCCGTACTACTACCCACATCCGCCGAAGTCCGTGCCGACCGGTGCCAAGGTGGTTGGGTTCGCCGACGCGATGGACGCAGCGGGCCCGCGCCAGGTGGTGGCACTGTCGATTGGTGCCAGGGATGGGGTCGACAACGGCCAGACGTTCTCCATCTACGAGCCGGGCGAAACCATCCACGACGACGTGGCGAGCAACAGCTGGCGTCGCAGCATGGGCAAGACGGTCACGTTGCCGGACGAGTACGTCGGTCATGTGATGGTGTTCCGCACTTTCGATCGGGTCAGCTACGGCCTGGTGATGGACGGTCTACGGCCGATACACATCGGAGCTCGTCTGCGCGCACCGGAATAGTCCGGCCAGCCGGTAGCGATACTTTCCTACAGTACGGCGCGGCCACCACCGCGCCGTTTCTGTTTGCGGGTGTTGCTTAAACTGCAGTGCATGAACGTCATGGATGATTTGCGCGCGTGGTTGATTGCCCTGCGGACGCCGGGGCTGGGCCCCGGCGGCCTGCGCGAACGGCTAAGCGTAGCCGCTGGCGACATCCTGGTGGTGCTGGGGCAATTGCGGCGCGACTCCGCATCGCTGGGAGAACCGGCACAGGCATGGCTGGCGCAACCGGACGAAGCGCGGCTCGCGGCCGATCTGGCATGGCTGGCCGAGCCAGGCCATCATCTGCTGTGTTGTACCGAGGCGGATTTTCCGCCGCAACTGGAACATATTCCGCAGCCGCCAGCCGTGTTGTTCGTGGCGGGTGACGCCAGTCTTCTGCTGCATCCGCAAGTGGCCATTGTCGGTGCGCGCAACGCCAGTACGGCGGGATTGGCGCATGCCCGCGCATTTGCCCGCGCGCTGACGCAGGCCGGCTTCGTGATCACCAGCGGCATGGCCGACGGTATCGATGGTGCGGCGCATGCGGCGGCGCTGGATGCCGGTGCGGCGACACTGGCGGTGATCGGTACGGGGCCGGACCGGGTATATCCGCGCAAGCATCACGGGCTGGCACGGCGGATCGCCACGCACGGCGCGCTGGTCAGCGAGTTTCCACCCGGCACGCCGGCGCGGGCCGACCATTTCCCGCGGCGCAATCGGCTGATTGCCGGTCTTGCGCTGGGCACGCTGGTGATCGAGGCCGGGTTGCAATCCGGCTCGCTGATCACTGCCCGGCTGGCCGGCGAACAGGGGCGCGAGGTGTTCGCGTTGCCCGGTTCCATCCATAATCCGCTCGCTCGCGGGTGCCACCGGTTGATTCGTGATGGCGCGCGACTGGTCGAGAGTGCCAGCGAGATTATCGAGACATTGGCGCCGGTAGCGCGCATGCTCGGCGCCGAGCTGGCTGTCCGGTTGGGAGAGGAAGCCGGTGGCGAGGCGGCAAAGTCGTCAACCGGGAAGGACTCCATGGATGATTCGTTCCAGCAGCTTGAAAATCCCGAATATCGGCAATTATTCCTCAAAATAGGCCATGAATCGGCGACGTTGGACGAACTTGTGCAACATACCGGGCAATCTGCCGCGACGTTGTCTTCGATGCTGCTGATACTGGAGCTGGAGGGCCGGATCGAAAGTCTGCCGGGCAATCGTTACCAGCGCTTGCCAAGCGGATCGACCGCCGCCTGAGCGCTTGCGCGGCATGACTGAGGTCGTGTCGCAAGGCCGTTCGGGCTTGACAGCCGCTGGCACGGCATGGTTTCAACTATATATATGTCCGGCGCCGCAAGCGCCGGTGGTTCGCTTTCGGAAATCCAGCTTCATGGCAAAAAACCTGCTCATCGTCGAATCACCGGCCAAGGCCAAGACGATCAACAAATACCTCGGCAAGGATTTTCAGGTCCTTGCCTCCTACGGTCACGTGCGTGACCTGAAGCCGAAGGAGGGCGCGGTCGACACCGAACACGGTTTCACCATGGCTTACGAGGTGATCGAGCGCAACGAGAAACACGTCGATGCGATCGCCAAGGCGGCCAAGCTGGCCGACGACATCTATCTTGCGACCGACTTGGATCGCGAAGGCGAGGCGATCAGCTGGCACATCAGCGAGATCCTGAAGGAGCGCGGCCTCACCAAGGGCAAGCAGCTGCACCGCGTGGTGTTCTCCGAAATCACGCCGAAGGCGATCAAGGCCGCAGTGGCCGCGCCACGCCAGCTCTCGCACGACCTGGTCGACGCGCAGCAGGCACGGCGCGCACTGGACTACCTGGTCGGCTTCAACCTGTCGCCGGTGCTGTGGCGCAAGGTGCAGCGTGGACTGTCCGCCGGCCGCGTGCAGTCACCGGCATTGCGCATGATCGTCGAGCGCGAGGAGGAGATCGAGGCGTTCAAGGCGCGCGAATACTGGACGATCGAGGCACAGCTGAAGCACGCCGATGGCGATTTCACGGCACGCCTCAGCAAGCTCAACGGCAAGAAATTCGAGCAGTTTGACCTCACCAACGAGACCGATGCGCAGGCGGCGCGCGCTGCGCTGAAACAGGCCGCACACGGTCGCCTCACGGTCAGCGACGTCGGCTCCAAGGAGCGCAAGCGCCGCCCGGCCGCCCCGTTCACCACCTCGACCCTGCAGCAGGAGGCCGCGCGCAAGCTTGGCTTCACCACCAGCCGCACGATGAAAGTGGCGCAGGGTCTGTATGAGGGTGTGGCGCTCGGTGACGAGGGCAACGTCGGCCTGATCACCTACATGCGTACCGACTCCACCATGCTCGGTGACGATGCACTGGCCGAGCTGCGCCAGTTGATCGTGCGCGATTTCGGCGCCCATGCGCTGCCGGACGCGCCGCAGGTCTACAAGACCAAGTCGAAGAACGCGCAGGAAGCGCATGAGGCGATCCGCCCGACTTCCGCGATGTACACGCCGAAAGCGGTGGCCGCCTTCCTCAACGACGACCAACGCAAGCTATACGAGCTGATCTGGAAGCGCACGGTCGCGTGCCAGATGATCCACGCCACGCTGAATACCGTCTCCGTGGAATTTGCATTGCGCGATGTGACCGGCGGCGACGCATCGTTCCGTGCCAGCGGCACCACCGTGATCGATCCGGGCTTTCTCGCTGTGTACGAGGAAGGTCGAGACCAGAAAACCGAAGAGGACGACGACGAAGGCCGTCGCCTGCCGCGGATGGTAGTGGGCGAGCAGGTGCCGTTGCACGAAATCGCCGCGGACCAGCATTTCACCGAGCCACCGCCGCGCTATTCCGAGGCGAGCCTGGTCAAGGCGCTGGAAGAACACGGCATCGGCCGCCCGTCGACCTATGCCAGCATCATCCAGGTGCTGCAGAACCGTGAATACGTTTTTCTCGACAGTCGCCGCTTCAAGCCCAGCGACGTCGGCCGCGCGGTCAGCAATTTCCTCACCGCGCATTTCACCCGCTACGTCGACTACGACTTCACCGCGAAGATGGAAGACGAACTCGACGCGGTCAGTCGTGGCGAGGAAGCCTGGGTGCCGCTGATGGAGCGCTTCTGGCTGCCGTTCAAGCAGCAGGTGGACGAGAAAACCGAGTCGGTCGATCGCAACGAGGCCACCGGCGCGCGCGAACTCGGCAGCGACCCGAAAACCGGCAAGCCGGTGTCGGTGCGGCTGGGCCGGTTCGGGCCGTATGCCGCGATCGGCACCAAGGACGACGAGGACAAGCCGACCTTCGCCTCACTGCGTCCCGGCCAGAGCATGCACACGATCACCCTGGCCGAGGCGCTGGAGCTGTTCAAGTTGCCGCGCCAGCTTGGCCAGGCGGAAAACGGCGATGAAGTCAGCGTGGCGATCGGCCGCTTCGGCCCGTTCGTGAAACAGGGCAGCACCTATGCCTCGATGAAACCCGAGGACGACCCGTACACGATCGAGCTGCCGCGCGCGTTGCAGATCGTGGCCGAAAAGCTGGAGATGCTGGCGAACCGCCTGATCCTCGATTTCGGCAACGGTGTGCAGGTACTCAACGGCCGCTATGGCGCGTACATCACCGATGGCGAGAAGAACGCGCGCATTCCGAAGGAGCAGGAGCCGAAGGAGCTGACCGAGAAGCAGTGTCTCGAACTGCTCGCCGCTGCACCGGTGCGCAAGGGCCGCTTCGGCAAGAAGACCGCTGCGAAGAAGACGGCGACCAAGAAAGCGGCTGTGAAGAAGGCTGCACCGGCGGCGAAGAAGACCGCCGTGAAGAAGGCCTCGACGAAGAAGAAAGCCGCCAAGAAGACGGCGACCAAGAAAACGGCCACCAAAAAAGCGGCGACGAAGAAAGCCGTGGCAGAGAAAGTCGAGGCCTGAGTGCTGCGGCGCTTCACCCCCGCCGAGCTCGACGGCGCCGCCATGTTGCTGCGCGACGGCGGCGTGTTGGCCTATCCGACCGAGGCGGTGTTCGGGCTCGGCTGCGATCCGCACGACCGGGTTGCGTTCGAGCGGTTATTCGCGCTCAAGCAACGTCCGCCAAACCAGGGCGTGCTGCTGATTGCGGCGGCGTTCGAGCAGGTCGAGCACTATATCGACCTTGCGGCCGTGCCTGCCGCGATCATGCGGCAGGTGCGCTCAAGCTGGCCTGGCCCCCACACCTGGATCTTCCCGCGCTCGGCCGCCGTGCCGGCATGGGTCGCCGGCGAGCATGCCGGCATTGCGCTGCGGGTCACCTCGCATGAACCCGCTGGCGCCTTGTGCCGGACATTCGGTGGCGCGCTGGTTTCGACCAGCGCAAATCCGCATGGTCGGTTGCCGGCGCGTTCGGCGCAGACCGTGGTGGATTATTTTGGCGATGCGCTGGATGGCGTGCTGGATGCGCCGCTGGGCGGACAAACCAGCCCCACGGTGATCCGCGATGCCTTGTCGGGCGCTATCATTCGGGCATAAGCGTCCAGGGGCGCGTCGGGTCGGCAGTCGTCATGCGACAGCTGAACCGTAGCGGGACGACAGACTTCGACATTCACGCCGCCGTTCACCGGCAGGCGCAATGCTGCTCCCCGGGTACAACGAATCGGAACGTCAGGGAGACAGCGAGTGGCTATCGTTTACGACACCTATCAGCGGGAAGCGCCGCAGCGGCTGCCGTTGCTGAATGCGATCGACTCCGCACGGGTGCTGGCATGGCGCGATGGCAAGGCGGTGAGTGCCGCGCAGTTTCTCGCGCATGTGCACGCCGTGGCTGCCGAACTCCCCACGGCCGCAGCTGCAGTGAACCTCTGCGAGGATCGGTACGCGTTTCTGGTGGCATTCTGCGCGATCGTGCTGCGTGGCCAGACCAACCTGTTGCCATCCTCGCGCGCGCAGCAGGCCGTCGACGAAGTGATGGCGGCGCACCCGGGCAGCTATGCGCTGGGCGAGCAGGCGCTCGACCCGGCACCGTGCGGCTACCGCCGGCTGCCACCGCTCGAAGCAGTGCCGGCGCTCGTGCCGGATGAGGTATGGCCGATGATTCCAGCCGACCAGCTGGTGGCGATCGGCTACACCTCCGGCTCCACCGGCAAACCCAGTGCGAACGGAAAGACCTGGCGCAGCTTCCATGCCAGCAACCTCGGCAACCTGAGCATGTTGCAGGCCATCGTCGGAACACAGTTCACGGTGGTCACCACGGTGCCGCCGCAGCACATGTACGGCATGGAAATGTCGGTACTGCTGCCGCTGCTCGGCGACGTCGGCGTGCATGCTGGTCGCCCATTCTTCCCGGCCGACGTGGCCGCTGCGCTGGCCGAGATGCCGATGCCGCGCGTGCTGGTGACCACCCCGGTGCATCTGCGCGCGCTGGTGGAATCCGGTATCGAGCTGCCTTCGATCGCGGCGATGGTATCGGCTACCGCGCCGCTGGCGGTCGAGCTGGCGCAGGCCGCCGAGCATTGCTTCGGCGCACCGTTGCTGGAAGTGTTCGGCTCTACCGAAACCTGTGTCTTCGCCAGCCGTCGTCCCACCGTGGACGAGGACTGGTTGCTGTATGACGGCGTCGCCCTGCATCCGCAACCGGACGGCACCGCGATCGAGGCGCCGCAACTGGACGGATCCATTACTCTGGCCGATATCGTCAGCCTGTCCGATGGTGGGCATCGCTTCCGCCTGCGCGGCCGGCATGCCGACATGCTGGAGATCGCCGGCAAGCGCGCCTCGCTCGGTGACCTCAATCGCCGCCTGCTGGCGATACCGGGCGTGCAAGACGGCGTGGTGTTTCAGCTCGATGGCGCCGATGCGCTTGGTGTGCATCGCATCGCGGCATTGGTGGTGGCACCGGAGCTGGACGAGCACGCGATCCTTGATGCACTGCGTTGCGCGATCGATCCGCTGTTCCTGCCGCGTCCGTTGCGCCTGGTGGCCGCGTTGCCGCGCAATGAGACCGGCAAATTGCCGCGGGCGGCGCTGTTGGAGCTGCTGCAGCATCACGCCTGAAACGTTGCAGTAGCACCGGTTGCGCATTGCTCAGATGCTGTTCCAGTGCTGCCGCTACAATGCGCGCCTGCGCTGCTTGGCGCATGGGTGGTACTCGGAGTGCAGGCATGAAGGTTCTGGTGATCGGCAGCGGCGGGCGCGAACACGCGCTGGCGTGGAAGCTCAAGCAGTCGTCGCAGGTCGACGAGGTGATCGTGGCGCCCGGCAATGCCGGCACCGCGCATGAACCGGGTGTGCGTAATGTCGATGTCGCGATGGACGATCTCGATGGCCTGCTGCAGCTGGCCAAGCGCGAGAAGATCGGGCTGACCGTGGTCGGCCCCGAGGTACCGCTGGTGGCCGGCGTGGTCGACCGTTTCCGTGGTGCCGGTCTGCGTATCTTCGGTCCGCGCGCGATCGCCGCGCAGCTGGAAGGTTCCAAGGCCTTCGCCAAGGACTTCCTGCAGCGGCACAACATCCCAACCGCGCGCTATGCCGTGTTCACCGAGTTGAATCCGGCGCTGGCCTATGTGCGCCAGCACGGCGCACCGATCGTGATCAAGGCCGACGGTCTCGCCGCCGGCAAGGGCGTGGTGGTCGCGCTGACCCTGGCCGATGCCGAGCTGGCGTTGCACGACATGCTCGGCGCGCACAGTTTCGGCGATGCCTCGGCGCGGGTGGTGATCGAGGAATTCCTCGATGGCGAGGAGGCCAGCTACATCGTGATGAGCGACGGCAGTCATGCGCTGCCGATGGCCTCGAGCCAGGATCACAAGCGCCGCGACGAGGGCGATCTGGGTCCCAACACCGGCGGCATGGGCGCGTATTCGCCGGCTCCGGTGGTCACGCCCGAGGTCGAACAGCGCATCCTCGAGCAAGTGATCGAACCGACCCTGCATGGCATGGCCAGCGAGGGTGCGCCGTTCATCGGTTTCCTCTATGCCGGCCTGATGATCGACAAGCAGGGCAATCCAAAGGTGATCGAGTTCAACGTGCGCTTCGGTGATCCGGAAACCCAGCCGATCATGCTGAGGCTGAAGTCCGATCTGGTCGAACTGATCGATGCCGCGCTGGACGGCCGGCTGGCACACGCCCAAGCCCGTTGGGACGTGCGCCCGGCGATTGGCGTGGTGATGGCTGCCGGCGGTTACCCGGGCAAGGTGCGCAGCGGTGACGTGATCGAGGGTCTCGATGCAGTCACCCACAGCGATGCCAAGGTCTTCCATGCCGGCACCCGGCTCGATGGCCAGGGTCGTGCCGTCACGGCGGGCGGACGCGTGCTGACGGTATGCGCGCTGGGCCGGGACATCACGGCGGCCCGCGAGCAGGCCTATGCCGCGGTCAAGCAGATCCATTACGCCGGTGCCTTTTGCCGGCGCGATATCGCGTATCGTGCCCTGCGGCGCGATTGACGCCGCCGGTCTGATCGGTGGCGATCAGCAAAAGTCCGGACGGCGGACGGTCGTGCAGGAAGTTGCGTACGCCTGCGCATGGCAGGTCATTGGTTGGGTTGATTTTTCAGCGACGGCATTTTTGGGCTATTCTTAACAGCTTCCCCCGCGTAAAGCCGCGGCGCACAGGCGCCTGACAGCTTTCGTGCTTGCTTTCACGTTGATGAGGTTTTCCCATGCGCAAGACGGTTTTGTCGCTGATGTCGGTTGCAGCCCTGGCCTTGGCCGGCTGCAATAATCCTGCTTCCCCGTCGCAGCCGACGGATAAGGGCGCGGCTTCCTCCGCCTCGACGGGTACGGCAGCGTCCACCAAGGCTCCCAGCGAAGTGAGCGGCACGATTTCGTTGCGTGGGGCCAGCCAGCCGTCGGCCAATGCCCAGCTGGTGGTCAACCTGATCGACGTGACGGCGACCGCCGCGGGCACCGCGCCGCTGGCGAGCAAGACGTCTCCGGCAGGAACGTTCCCGCAGCCGTTCCAGCTGACCTTCAATCCGGCCCAAGTGAAGCCGGATGACCTCTACATCGTGCAGGTCTCCCTGACCGACGGCGAGCGTCACTATGTGATGCCGATGCAGGCGCCGGTGCTGGCCAAGGGCAGCAAGAATACTGGCGTGGCGATCGAGCTGGTAGCCGAGCAGACGCCGGGCGAGAAGGTGCTCGCCGCGTTCACCGCGGATCAGAAACAGCTGGGTGCGATGAAGGTCACGCATGGCACCAAGCTCGAGGCGAATGCCTCGCGCGGCTGGCAGTTGTTCCGCCAGGCGGGCCAGATCCAGTTCATTCGCGAACTGGTCGACTATGGCGACAAGGGCTTCACCAGCACCGATTACGCCTACAAGGATGGCAAGGTGTGGGCGATCGTGCAGCAGACCATGGCCAGCAGCGGTGCGAAACCCAGCTCGATCGACCGTGCCGGTTGGAGCGATGACGGTACGTTGGTGCTGAAGCAGCATGAGGTCGGCAATGACGTGCAGACGCTGGACGACGATGCGGCGGCGAAGCTGCACAAGCAGGCACAGGACATTCTCAGCCTGGCCACGAACGGCAAGAACAAGTAAGTCATCTGAAAACGGATATGAAAAGGCCGTCCGCGCAAGCGGACGGCCTTTTTGTTGTAGCGACCAGCGCCGGGTCAGAAACCGATCTTGAAGCCCGCGTTGATGCTGTTGTACTTCTGGCTGTTGTCGCTGAAGCGACCGCTGTAACCGATCCAGCTGGTCACGTTGGGCGTGAGCTGGGCGGACACGCCAAGATCAGCGGTACCCCAGCTTTTGTCGGGGGTGAATCCGGTCAGCTCGAATGTGCCGTTCATGCTGTTCAGGCCGGCGCTGACCGAGTCTGGCTGAGCTTTGCTGTCGTGGTTCCAGCCCAGTTCGGCGTACGGCGAAAGCAACAGATTGGCAACCTGCCAACTGCCCTGCAGGCGCCAGCCGAGGGTGCCGATCAACGCATCGCGCTGCTGCCGCCCGAACCACATTGCGGTGCTGTCGTTGCCGCTTTCGTTGTAACCGTCGACCTTGATGGTCTGCCACTCGAGGTTGGCAAACGGGCCGGTGCGCAAGCTGCCGAAATCAAACCACCAGCCACCCGTGGCGCCGCCGCCCAGGTGCGAACCATCGGTTTTGCCGCTCTCACTGCGCTGCATGGCACCGAGCGTGATGTCGCGCTGGATATTGGTGAATCCGGAGTGGCCGAAATTGGCATAACCGCCGACGTAGCCGCCGCCAGCCTGATAGGTGATGTAACCGAGTCCGCTCAGGTCTTGCAGCTTGTAACCACCGCCGCCGGAAAAATCGGCATTGTTCTGACTGACACCGAATGCGACGCCCGCAGAGACGTGGTCGGTGGCGTGTATATCCGCACCCAGCGTCAAGTTGAAATTGTTGCTGTTGGTCTTGGGTGAGCCGTTGTTCGCATCGAAACGCTGATCGCCGTAATCGATATTGACGAACGTACGGGTCTCGGCGCCGGTGCTGTCCGCCAGCATCTGCTTGCGGATGGCATGCGTCTGCGCGGTGCTGTCCGTCAGCGCCGTCTCGCCGAGCAGCGAAATCTGTGCCGGGGCCTGGATCACCGACAGCACGTACTGGGTGAGCATCATGTCGGCGCCGGTGGTCGGATGCACGCCATCGGCAAACACGTAGCTCAGGTTCGTGCCGGGCGCGTAGGTGTACGGCAGGCCCGAACCCTGCGGTCCGCACTGCACCGAGCTGGAGCCGACGCCACACGCCGGTGTGGTGGCATTGGTGAAACCGAAGGCCTGCGGATTGGCGATCGCTTCGGACAGCAGCGCATAGGCGTTGATCGGGATGATGCCCTTGCCCAGTTGGCCCAGACCGTTATTGAGCTGGCCGTTGTAGATCAGGCTGAGGCCGGTCAGTGATGCGGCGGCAGAAGCGCCCTGCTCGGTGGCTTCCGGCGTCAGTCCGATATTGGGCAGGTTGAAGACCAGGATGTTCTTCGCCCCGGCGCTCTGCAGCTGACCGATCAACTTGACCTCCTGCTGCGCGGCGGCGCCGACGGCTGCCTGCGCCTGATCGGCGGTCATCAGGGAGGAGACGCCGGCAGCTGCCTGCACCTGCTGGGTCACCGCCGCCGTCACCTGCTGGGTGATCTGCGGGGTGAGCGCCTGGATCTGGGCAGCGCTGTATCCAGCGGCCTGCAACTGCGCGATCTGCGCTGCGACGTTCTGAGTGATCAGCTGCTGCGCCGTGGCGGCGGCACCGGCCGAGGTGGCGGCATAGAAGATGTCGTTGGCACCACCCCAGATCGAATACAGCGCGCTGCCGTTGACCTTGCCGCCGGCGAGATAGGCATTGACCTGGCTGGTCAGGGTAGGCACCACCGCCGGCGTGCCGGGTGAGTTGGTGAGTACACCGGCGCCGCCCCAGGCGTAGTCGGAGCCGCCGGTCAGCGAGGGGCTGAGTGTCTGGCCCAGCTGGCTGGCGATGTATTCGATCGCCACGTGGCCCGGATTGGTGGTGAAGCGCAAGGGCGGCTGGATACCGGGCGCCGTGGCGAGCGAAATATTGCCGTTGTCACTGAGGCTGTCGCCAAACACGATGACTTGACTGAAGTCGGTGGCGACGGCGGCGCTGCTGAACAGCAACGTGGCGGCGATGGCGCCGGCGAGTTGGCGAGTGCGAAGCATGGGTAACACTCCTGGGCCGGAATGGCCTTGTTATATGAGCGTTACGTTAATGCACCCCATACGGAAGCGCATGCTGCATTGCAGCGCGCTTCCGTATCGTGGCCGCGTCAACGTTTGGCGGCGCGTGCCAGCGCGTCGGCGAAGGCGCTGTTGGCCGGTGCCGCTGCCGGTTTGGGCGCGCTGCTGGCCGGCCGGCCGCCGTTGCGGGCATCGCGCTTGCCGTCCGGGTTGCCGCCAACGGCGGGACGCCCACCACGCGCCTGTCCGGGTTCATCGTTCAGCCGCATGCTGAGGCCGATGCGCTGGCGCGGCAGGTCGATCTCCATCACCTTGACCTTGACGATGTCGCCGGCCTTCACCGCGTCACGCGGATCCTTGACGAAGGTGTGCGACAGCGCGGAGACATGCACCAGACCGTCCTGATGCACGCCGATGTCGACGAACGCGCCGAATGCTGCGACGTTGGTGACGCGGCCTTCGAGGATCATGCCGGGCTTGAGATCCTTCACGTCCTCGACGCCTTCGGCGAAGCTCGGCGCGACGAATTCCGGGCGTGGATCGCGGCCGGGTTTCTCCAGTTCCTTCAGGATGTCGCGCACGGTCGGCACACCGAATTTCTCGTCGGTGAACTGCTCCGGTTTCAGGCCGCGCAGGAAGCCGCTGTCGCCGATGATGTTGCGCACCTCGCGGCCGCACTGAGCGATGATCCGTTCGACCACAGGATAGGCTTCCGGGTGAACCGAGCTGGCGTCCAGGGGGTTGTCGCCGTTTGGCACGCGCAGGAAGCCGGCGCACTGCTCGAAGGCCTTGTCGCCGAGCCGCGGCACTTTCAGCAGTGCCTTGCGGTTGGCGAACGGGCCATTCGCGTCGCGGTGCTTCACCACGTTCTCCGCGACCGACACGGACAGGCCGGCCACGCGCGACAGCAGTGCGGCGGAGGCGGTGTTCACGTCCACGCCGACGGCGTTGACGCAATCCTCGACGCGCGCATCCAGCGCGCGTGCCAGCTTGATCTGGTTCACGTCGTGCTGGTACTGGCCGACGCCGATCGCCTTCGGCTCGATCTTCACCAGCTCGGCCAGCGGGTCCTGCAGGCGGCGGGCAATGGAGATGGCGCCACGCAGGGTCACATCGAGTTCGGGGAATTCCTTCGCGGCGATTTCCGAGGCGGAATACACCGAGGCGCCGGCTTCGCTCACCACGATCTTCGACAGCTTGGCCTCGGGAAGCTTATTGATCAGTTCACCGGTCAACTTGTCGGTTTCGCGCGAGGCGGTGCCGTTGCCGATCGCGATCAAATTCACACCGTGCTGCTTGCACAGCTTCGCCAACTGCACGAGGGATTCATTCCACTGCCGGCGCGGCTCGTGCGGATAGATGACATCGGTGGCGAGCAGCTTGCCGGTGGCATCGACCACCGCCACCTTGACGCCGGTGCGGATACCCGGGTCCAGGCCCATCACCGTACTCGCTCCAGCCGGCGCGGCCAGCATCAGGTCTTTCAGGTTGTCGCCGAACACGCGGATCGCCTCGTCCTCGGCGCCTTCGCGCACGCGGCCGAACAGGTCGAGGGTTAGATGCAGATGCAGCTTCACGCGCCAGGTCAGGCGCACGGTTTCGCGCAGCCACGCATCGGCGGCACGGCCGCGGTTGTGGATGTTGGCGTGCGCGGCGACGCGGCCTTCGCCTTCGGCATGACCCTGCTCGGTATCGGCGGCCGGTGCGAGTTCCAGTTCGAGAATGCCTTCGTTGCGCGCGCGCATCAGTGCCAACAGTCGGTGCGAAGGGATCTTGCCGACCGGTTCGACGTGATCGAAGTAATCGCGGAACTTCGCGCCCTCGTTCTCCTTGCCTTCGACCAGCTTCGCGCGGATCTGCCCCTGCGCCCACAGCCAGTCGCGCAACTCGCCGACCAGGTGGGCGTCCTCGGCGATCGACTCCATCAGGATCGCGCGCGCGCCGTCGAGCGCAGCGCGCACGTCGGCAACGTCTTTTTCCGCGTCGACAAACTTTTCGGCGATTGCCTCGGGCGTCAGCGTGGGATCCTCGCGCAGGCCCAGCGCCAGCGGTTCCAGTCCGGCTTCGCGCGCGATCTGCGCCTTGGTGCGGCGCTTCGGCTTGTACGGCAGATACAGATCCTCCAGCCGCGCCTTGGTGTCGGCAGCGAGGATGTCGTTCTTCAATACATCGTTCAGCTTGCCCTGTTCCTCGATGCTGGCGAGGATCGCGCTGCGGCGGTCCTCCAGCTCGCGCAGGTAATACAGGCGCTCTTCCAGCAGGCGCAACTGGGTGTCGTCCAGACCGCCGGTGACTTCCTTGCGGTAACGCGCGATGAACGGCACGGTGGCGCCGCCGTCGAGCAATTCCACCGCCGCGCGCACCTGTTCGGTCTTGGCGGCGATGTCCTGGGCAATGCGTTGTTCGATGCTGGGCATGAGTGACTTTCTGCTCCTTGAGCTATGGCGCGTCGCGCCGGGTGATGCAATCAAGCTGGTGATGATAGCAAGCTGCGTTTGCCCTCTTGCTGCCGTGGCGGGTGATTGCCGCGCCGCGCGGGAAGCATCCTGCCGACCCTCCATTCAAAGGGTAAGCCAAGCGTGTCGATTACATGCAGAAGTGGAACCGGGTGGCACCCGAGGACAAGGCCGTGCTGACTTTGCACGAGCAGGACGGCGTCTGAGTCTGATGTGGACGGAAGACGCCAGAGCACATGCGGGCGCCTTCCTTGAACGGCCTCATCAGGAGGCATCGCGCCGGGGATGGTTGCGCCGCTCGGCCGCGCGGCGTCGTTCCATCAATCGGGTGTCGGTTGCAGTCCTCATGGACGTGACTTCCCGCGGTATGGTCGGTGCGGCCGGGGATGCCTCGCACCGATGCACCTCGCCAATGAAGCGATAGCCCAGGCAGTTCACGGTGGCGATATAGCGTGGGTTATGCGGTGGGTCGCCCAAGGCGTTGCGCAATTGCGAAATCACCCGGGTGAGTACTCCTGGCGTCACGTTGCGATGCCCCCAGACCGTATCGAGCAGTGCATTTTTGCCAATCATCGCGCCGGCCTGCTCGATCAACGCGACCAGCACGGCATACGCCTTGGGCTCCACCAGGATCGGATGTCCGTTGCGCTCCAGGCGGTGCGCGCGTGGTTCGACGACGATGTCGTCGCATTGATAGATCCAGCGGCTGCCTGGGACGGACATTGTCACCATCGTGACCATGATCATGTCCTCTTGTGCGCTCTCCCTGTGGCTAGAGCATGCGCTTTGGCGCCGAAAGGTGTCATCTCGGTCGGACGGGGTAGAACATGGCCGATCCCGTTTGTCTGACATGCGATTGGCGGGCGCCTCGCTCTGGCCTGCCAGGCGAGTGTTCGGAATTTCTCGTGCTTCAGGTGGCGTCGTCGGTAGTTTTAATCGGCATGGCCTGTAGCAAACCCGTCTTTCGCCGCGTCTTTTGGGGGTGAGATCCGCCTGAAGTGGAAACCATGCGAAATCATCAGATTCTCCCGGCGATTTCCCCGCGAATTCCTCATGCTCCGTCGACTGCGTCGGCCTATGGTCACCTCACGGACATTTCGTCCGTCAGGAGAGCCTTATGAAACGTCTGATGATTGCCACGACCGCCCTGTTCGGCCTTGCCTGTGTCGGAAGCGCCAGCGCCGCACAATACGAGACCTACGTCACTGACCTGCATATCGGCTACGAATTGGTGGCCTTTGTTGGCCACACCCCTGCGGAGTTCGCCAAGGCACAGCGCGCGGCCAGCAGCTGGGAAGGCCGACGTCATGTTGGACTGGGTCCGCAGACGATTGCCGCTGTAGCTGTCGACGACTCGAACGGCATGGTGAAGCAGATCCGCTGGACCAGCCCCGATAACACGGTTGCCGTCGTGGACATCCATTGATTCGGCTTCGGCGCAGCGGGATCGGCTTGGGCTTGCCGCTGGAACAGCGCGTTGCGATCGACCGCAAGAGCGCACCACGCAGTCAACGGCGTTGGTGCGGCAGGGACTCGGGATGCACTGCAGGTGCCGGATTCCGGGATAAGGGCTGACGGCGTCACGCCGCCAGTCCTTCATTTCCGGCTGCAGCTCAAGCGCTGAACGAGTTGCCGGTGCCGGACGAAGCCGGGGTAGTCTTGAATTCGCTGGCGCGGCCATTCAGTACCAGGGTGCTACAGATTATGTCGTGCAGGCCCTGCTTGCGCTGGGTCCAGGCGACCATCAGAAAGCCGATAAAAAGGATGATGCCACTGAGGATCTTGGCCGGATAACGACCCAGCGCGCGCAGGAAACTGATCCGGTTGCCCTGCATGTCGGTGACCCGGATACCCAGTGCCAGTTTGCCCACGGTGGCCTGCCAGGCCGAGCTTTCGCACAAGGCAAAGTACAGCCACGCCAATGCGGTGGTGATCAGGGATGCGGCCGCGATAGACGAGTAGAACTGGCCATAGGCTGCCATCATCGCGTGCGGATCACCTGGTGCGGCGAGCATGGCCTGCCGCAGGGTCGCTTGAGCCGCATCGCTGCCCATGGCTTTCATGATGAGCATGTTCGGTATGTATAGAACGATGGCGTCGAGGATGTAGGCCGCCACGCGCTTCCAGAAGCCGGCATAGTCCTCCAGCGCAGCAGCGGTGGTCTGCGGCAGTGACTGCAACGGGGCGGTGGGTGCCGAATACGGGTTGTCGGCGGCCGGTGCGCTGCGCACCTCATCCGGGAACAGCACGGACAGCGGCTGCCAGTCGGCGAGGCCTTCGTACCACGCCAGATCCTCGCGGCTTACCTTGCCGCTGCGCAGCCACTGGCGCACATCGTCTTCCTTGTACGGGCCATGCCGTTCACCGTCCCGACCGATCCATATTTCCATCGTGCTCACTCCCCAGGCTGGTCAAAGTGGGCATGATGCCATGAGTGCCGGTGGATGCTGCATGCCGCAAGTACCGGTACGGCAACCGGCAACCGGAATGCCCTCGCTCAGGCAGCGTGGCGCTTCAGGTGCACCAGCAGCAGCGAGATGGCGGCGGGCGTGACGCCGCTGACGCGGGCAGCCTGACCGAGTGTGGCCGGCTGTGTGCGTTTTAGCTTCAACAAAACCTCGGCCGACAGTCCGCGCACCTTGTCGTAGTCGAAACCGGCGGGAATCGCGGTGTGCTCGTTGCGGCGTTGGCGCTCGATTTCCTCGCGCTGGCGTTCCAGATAACCGGAATACTTGGTCTGTACCTCGACCTGGCCGGCGATATCGTCGCGTTCCACTGCGGGGCCGAGTTCGGCGACGCTGGTGAGTTTCGCGTAGTCCAGTTCCGGCCGGCGCAGCAGGTCCAGCGCATTCGTTTCACGGCTCACCGCGATGCCGAGCTGGCGTTCGATCGCGGCGCCCAGCGCATTGTTCGGCGCCGCCCACAACGCGCCAAGACGCTGCGTCTCGCGCTCGATCGCCTCGCGCTTGTTGCGCAGCGCGTCGAAACGCGCCTGCGGCACCACGCCCAGTGCGTGGCCGGCCTCGGTGAGACGCAGGTCGGCGTTGTCCTCGCGCAGGTGCAGGCGGTATTCGGCGCGCGAGGTGAACATGCGATACGGCTCGATCGTGCCGTTGCTGGTCAGATCATCGATCAGCACGCCGATATAGGCCTCGTCGCGGCGTGGGAACCACGGCGCCTTGCCCTGCACGGCGAGTGCTGCATTGAGTCCGGCGATCAGGCCCTGCGCGCCCGCTTCCTCGTAACCGGTGGTGCCATTGATCTGGCCGGCGAAGTACAGTCCGGGAATCGCCTTGGTTTCCAGCCACGGATGCAGCCCGCGCGGGTCGAAGTAGTCGTATTCGATCGCGTAGCCGGGCCGGGTGATATGCGCGTTCTCGAAGCCCTTGATCGAGCGCACCAGCGCCAGCTGCACGTCGTAGGGCAGCGAGGTGGAGATGCCGTTGGGGTAGACCTCGAATGTATCCAGCCCTTCCGGCTCGATGAAGATCTGGTGCGAGCCCTTCTCGGCGAAACGCACTACCTTGTCTTCGATCGACGGGCAATAGCGCGGGCCGACGCCTTCGATCTGGCCGGTGTACAGCGGCGAACGGTCCAGAGCGCCGCGGATCAGCGCATGCGTGTGTTCACTGGTATGGGTGATCCAGCAGCTGACCTGGCGTGGATGTTCGGCGCGCG
Organism: Rhodanobacter sp. C03; assembly: GCF_002001175.1. Lineage (GTDB taxonomy): Bacteria > Pseudomonadota > Gammaproteobacteria > Xanthomonadales > Rhodanobacteraceae > Rhodanobacter. Next base: position 121,474 of record NZ_MUNT01000001.1, read on the forward strand.
TGCCGAGATAGGAGAACACCGGTGCCGGATCGTCACCGGGCTGTTCTTCGAGCTCGCTGAAATCGATGCTGCGCAGGTCGATGCGCGGCGGTGTGCCGGTCTTCAGGCGATCAGCGGCCACCGGCAACTCACGCAGCTTGGCCGCCAGCGTGCTGGCCGGCGGATCACCGGCACGACCACCGGCGTATTGCGCCGGACCGATATGGATCTTGCCGGCGAGGAAGGTGCCGGCGGTGAGCACGACCGTCTTTGCGCCGAACGACAGGCCCATCTGGGTGACCACGCCGGTGACGCGGCCGTTCTCGATGATCAGGTCATCGACCGCCTGCTGGAACAGTTGCAGGTTCGGCTCGGTTTCCACGATATGGCGGATGGCGGCTTTATACAGTGCGCGATCGGCCTGGCAGCGGGTGGCCCGCACGGCCGGCCCCTTCGAGGCATTCAGTGTGCGCCACTGGATACCGGCGCGGTCGGCAGCGTGCGCCATCGCGCCACCCAGCGCGTCGATCTCCTTGACCAGATGGCCCTTGCCGATACCGCCGATCGCCGGATTGCAGCTCATCTGGCCGATCGTTTCGATGTTGTGGCTTAGCAGCAGCGTGCGCGCACCCGTACGCGCGGCGGCCAGCGCGGCCTCGGTGCCGGCGTGGCCACCGCCGATCACGATGACGTCGTAGTGGGTCGGATGGCGCATGGAACTGACCTGAGCGTGCAAAAAGTGACAAAACAGGGCGCTATGGTAGCGCCATCAATACTTTGCCGGCGGATTCGTGCTGCTGGCATGCTTCCTGCTTTATCCAATCAGCACTTTCACGGGCAGACGCTGCGCGACTACGCGCGCCGAGATCGAACGGACAGGGGTTCGATTGCGTACCGGGAAAGGAAGCAAGACGGCACCCCTCGGGGTGCCGTCGTCTTTTGCAAGCCTGAAAAGACAAGGCCCCGCGGTTTGTAGCCGCGGGGCCTTGTGCTGATAGATCTGGCGCTCGGCGGTCTCAGGAACAGGGGGAATCCAGGATGACCGTATTGCCGAGCGCCAGAAACCGGAATCTTGTCAGGCGCAGAGAGCTGCGTTTTCGTGAAACGCTTGGTGATTCTCACCGCGAACGCGTGAACAAAGAGTGACTGAAAGGGGATTTTGTGCCGGGCCGCGGCACCAGCTGACGTGCAGCGTCAGTCGCCGTATCAAAGTCACCCATCGAGCGTGACTGACATCACACTTTGGCACGACAGATGCTTTATCTCCTTCACCAAGACGAAGGAGATCCACCATGGACATGAACTTCAACTTCGAGCCGGTTTATCCGCGTCACGATCTGCTGATCGAGATCGGTCAGGTCGAGATGGCGATCGATGGTTTGTACGAGCGCGAAGACGACGAGCGCGACGCCTTGCAGCCGGACCTGGAGTCACGCATGCAGAGCCTGATCGAAGCACTGGATCATCTGGCCATCTGAATCATGTGATACCTGTGCATGGCGATCACGCCACGCACATCGGGGTGACGCCTCGGGACAGGCAAGCTGCACGCCGCCCCGCCGCGGCTCAGCGATTGAGTACGTTGCCAATGATCTCGGCCAGATTGCGCGAAAGTCCATCGTGCCCGGCCAGTCTTGCAATCGCCGCGCGTGCAGCCTCGCGTCGTTGCGGCTCCAGTCGCTGCCAGCCGTTGAACGCCGTAGCCAGTCGCGCTGCAACTTGCGGATTCAACGCATCCAGCGTGATCAGCCGTTCGGCGAGCAATCGATAACCGGCGCCATCGACGCGATGGAAGCCACTCGGATTGCCGCGCACGAAGGCGCCCAGCAATGCCTGCACCCGGTTTGGATTCTTCAAGGTGAACGCCGGATCCTGTTCCAGCAACAGCACGCGTTCCAGCGCGGCATCGCCGGGCGACTGCGCCTGCACCGCAAACCACTTGTCCAGTGCCAGTGCGTTGTCGGCGTAGCGTGCGCGATAGTCGGCCAGCGCCGGCGCGGCTTGCGCGGCCTGGCTGTGCACCAGCACGGTGAGCGCGGCGAGGCGGTCGGTCATGCCGGGCGCCTCCCGGTATTGCACCGCGGCCAACACGCGGGCGCTGCTGCTGTCGACCAGATTCAGCAGCTCCAGCACGCGGCGTTTGAGTCGCCGGCGCGCCTGGCTGATGGCATCGAGCCGGGCGTTGGTATGCGCTGACAGCGTGTGGAAACGCTGGCGCAATGCCGTCGCGCCAAGCCGCTCGGCCAGCTGTTGCTGCAGGTTCTCGCGCAGCGCGTGAATACGCAGGGGGTCGACGGCCGTCTCTCGCTCGGCCAGCTCGACTTCGCCCGGGGGAGTCAGCAGATCGGCCAACAACGCATCCTCGATGTCGTCGTTGTCGAAGAGGAACGCCAGCGCATCGCACCAGGCCTGCACCGCATCGGTTGCCCCGCCGTCGCGCAGGTTCTCATAAGCGCGTGCGGCAAGTTGCTGGCCGGCTTCCCAACGATTGAAGCCGTCGATGTCATGACGCAGCAGCAGGGCCAGTTCATCCGGGGTGTAGTCGAAGTCGAGGATCACCGGCGCGGAGAATCCGCGCAGCAGGGAAGGCACCGGCGCGGTGATAACGTTGTTGAAGACGAAGCTCTGCTCGGCCTGTGCCAGTACCACCATGCATTCGGTCTCACGGGTGGATGGCTGGCCGTCCACATGCAACGGCAGCATGTCGCCGTTTCGCGTGAACAGGGCCAGCTTGACCGGGATCGGCAGCGGCACCTTCGGCCCGTGTTCGGCGCCGGCCTGTATCTGCTGGGCCAGCGTGAGCGTGTATTCGCGCCGGGCGGCATCGTAGTGGCCGTGCGCCTTCAGTCGCGGAGTGCCGGCCTGGGCGTACCAGGCAAGGTATGGCGTGAGGTCGATTCCGTTGGCTTCGCCGAGCGCGCCGAGAAAATCCTCCAGCGTGGCCGCGCGGCCGTCGTTGCGTTCGAAATAGCGATCCATGCCTCGGCGGAAGCCGTCCTTGCCCAAGGCGCCGGCCAGCATGCGTACTAGCTCGGAGCCTTTCTCGTACACCGTGGCGGTATAGAAATTGTTGATCTCGCTGTATTGCGCCGGGCGCACTGGATGCGCCAGCGGACCGGCGTCCTCGGGGAACTGTGCACGGCGCAGCAGCGCGACATCCTCGATGCGCTTCAGCGGCGCGGAATTCATGTCGGCGGAGAAACTCTGCTCACGGAACACCGTCAGCCCTTCCTTCAGCGACAGCTGGAACCAGTCGCGGCAGGTGACGCGGTTGCCGCTCCAGTTGTGGAAATACTCGTGCGCGACCACCGCTTCGACATGCCGATATTCGTCGTCGGTGGTCGAGTCCGGGTCGGCCAGCAGATACTTCGCATTGAAGATGTTGAGACCCTTGTTCTCCATCGCGCCCATGTTGAAGTCGTGGGTGGCGACGACGTGGAACACATCCAGGTCGTAGTTGCGGCCATAGGCCTTCTCGTCCCAGCGCATCGAGCGTTCCAGCGCGTCCATCGCGTAGTGGCAGCGGTCGATAACATCAGCCTCGGCCCAGATATTCAGCTGCACCGCGCGGCCGTCGGCGGTGACATAGTCGCGCTCGATCTTTTCCAGCCGGCCGGCCACCAGCGCGAACAGGTAGCTGGGTTTCGGATGCGGATCGACGAAGCGCGCCCAATGCCGGCCACCCTCCAGTTCACCGGCGCCGTCCGGGTTGCCGCCCGCCAGCAGCACGGGAAAGCGTGCGCGGTCGGCGCGCAGGGTGACGCTGTAGCGCGACTGTACGTCGGGCCGGTCGGGGAAGAAGGTGATGTGGCGGAAGCCTTCGGCCTCGCACTGGGTCAGCAGGAAGCCGGCTTCGCGCGAGCCAGACAGGTACAGGCCTTCCAGCGCAGTGTTCGCTGCCGGGCGCAGCCGTACGCGGGTTTCCAGCACGCTGCCGTCGCGAGCACCATCGACTTCCAGCACGTTGCCGACGTATCGATACGCGGTGGCCGGCAGTTGCTCGCCATCCAGCGCGATCGACAGCAGCTGCAGGTCCTCGCCATCCAGCCGCAGCGGCGCGGTCTGCGCCGGATCGCGCCGCAACAGCAGGCGGGCGAAGACTTCGCTGGCATCGATGCCGAGGTCGAAATCCAGCTCGACCGTCTCGACCCGCCAGGCGGGTGCACGGTAATCGTTGAGACGAATCAGTGCAGGGGCTTGCTCGGAAAGTGCATTCATGCGGACAACAATAGGTGTGAGTATTGATCAGGCTAACATGGGGTGCTTTAACGGCAGGAGAACCCGGTAATGCCATCGAATGCAGCGTGTTATACCGCCGAGCGCGCCCGGCTCGGCGAGCAGGAGATCGTGGTGCTGACCGGTCCCGGCGCCAGCCGGCGCCTGCGCATCGCGCGCCATGGCGCGGCCCTGCTCAGCTTCGAGGTGGCGCTGGACGGCGTCACGCATGATCTGGCCGACGGCTACCGCGATGCGGCCGAAGTGGCCAGTCGACCGGGTTCGCGTTTCGCGATCATGGTGCCGTTCGCCGGACGGATCGCCGATGCTCGCTACCGCTTCGACGGCCAGTCGCAGGATCTGCAACCTGGTGTCGTTGGTGCTGCCCGTGCCAGCCGGCACGGCTTTGTGCGCGACACGGAGTTCGAGATCACGGCACTCGAGGCGGATGAACATGCTGCGCGGGTGACGCTGGGTACGAAGTCGATCCGTCCGCAGCCGGGCTATCCGCACGCGATCGACCTGACCGTGACCTTCACGCTGGATGCCGGCGGGATCACGCTGGAGGTGCGCATGCGCAATGTCGGCGACAGCGCGGCACCGTGCTTCTTCGGCTGGCACCCGTATTTCCGTCTGGCCGATACCACGGTCGATGGCTGGCAGTTGCAGATTCCCGCGCAGACCTTGATCCGCACCGATGCCGACCTGATCGCGCTGCCCGGTGCGGCGGCATTTGTGGCACTCGATGAGGTGCCAGCCCTCGATTTCCGCAAGCCGCGGCTGCTTGGCGACAGCATTCTCGATCATGAATACACGAACCTGACTGCCGACGCCGATGGCCGCATCCGCACCCATTTGCGCGATCCGTCCAGCGGGCTCGGCATCGCGGTATGGCAGGAACACGGCGTGATGCATGCGTTCACCGCCGACACGATCAGCCGCGATGCACGCCGCGCGATCGCGCTGGAGCCGATGGAATGCATGGCCGACGCATTCAACCGGCCCGAATGCGCCGACGCGATCCGCCTGTTGCCCGGTGCCGAGCGCAGCTTCCGTTGTGGCGTGGAGGTCCAGTTGCCATGAGTTCTTCGCTGGGTGCGTTGCCAAGTTTCGAACAGATCCGCGATGCCGCCGCGCGCATCGCGCCGCATGCGCGGGTTACGCCGGTATTGCGTAGCGATGCGCTGGATGCGCTGAGCGGCGCCGAGCTGTATTTCAAATGCGAAAACCTGCAGCGCGGCGGTGCGTTCAAGTTCCGCGGCGCCTGCAATGCAGTATGGGCGTTGAGTGACGAGCAGGCTGCGCACGGCGTGGTCACGCATTCGTCCGGCAACCACGGCAATGCGCTGGCGATGGCCGCTGCTACCCGCGGCATCGCTGCGCATGTGGTGGTGCCAGAAGGCGCGGTGCGCGCGAAGATCGCGGCGATCGGGCGCGCCGGCGCGATCCTGCATCGCTGCGCGCCGACCCAGGCCGCTCGCGAGGCGATGACGGCCGAGGTGCAAAAGATCACTGGCGCGGTGCTGGTGCACCCGTATGCCGACACCCAGGTGATGGCCGGGCAGGGCACCCTGGTGCTGGAGTTGTTGCAACAGGCAGCGGGACTGGATGCGCTGATCACACCGGTCGGTGGCGGTGGCCTGGCCAGCGGCGCGGCGATCGCTGCACATGCGATCGATCCGTCACTGAGCCTGTTCGGCGCGGAGCCGCTAGGCGCCGACGATGCCGCGCAATCACTGGCCCGTGGTTCACGCGTCACCAGCGTGGTGCCGGACACGCTGTGCGACGGCCTGCGTGCACTGGTCGGCGAGCGCAACCTCGATGCCTTGCGCGCTCATAAGGTGGACGTGATCACCGTCAGCGACGCGGAAACCATCGCCGCGATGCAGCTGCTGTGGTCGGAGTTGAAGCAGGTGGTGGAAGTGTCCAGCGCCACCGTGCTGGCGGCGATCCTGCAGCAGCGCAAGCGCTTTGCCGGACGCCGCGTCGGCGTGGTGCTGACCGGCGGCAACGTCGATCTGCAGGTGTTGCCCTGGTATTAGAGCGCGCCCCTGCGAAAGCAGGGGTCAGGCCACTTCCGCCGACGTGGTGCTGCTGACCGGATCCGCTTCGGCGACGGCCGTGGCTGGCGACTTGTGTTCGAACACATGCAGGTCCAGCTGGCTGACCGGAATCGGCCGGTAGCCTTCGCCAAACGCCACCTCGCCGGGTGTCCAGCCCTCGATACAGCGCACCGCGCCCCAGAACCGCTTCAGTGCGGCCCAGTGCAGACCGACCAGGCCGTGGTCGTTGTCGGCATCGACGACCGGATCGCCCACGCCGGTCGGTCGCGGTGCCAGGCCATACAGCGACGTACCGAACAGCACGTCCCAGATCGAAAGCACCTGGCCGTAGTTGCAGATATGCAGGGTCGGTCGCTCGGGATCGACCAGCATGTGGTGCAGGCGGTGGAATTTCGGATCGACAAACACCCGCTCGAACACCTTGCCGAAGCCGATGCGCGTGTTGGTATGCGAGAAGTTCTGCACCAGTTCGCCGAGCAGCATCAGCCACGCAAACTCGTCCGGATCCACGCCGATCACCAGGCCCACCACGGCCAGGATCATCGACTGGATGAAACCATCGACCAGGCTGCCGCGATCGTTGGTCCAGCAGCTCATCTGGCGCGTGCTGTGATGCATGCTGTGCAGCGCCCACCACCACGGGATCGCGTGCTGGGTGCGGTGCATCCAGTAGTACACGAAGTCGTACACCACGTAGTACGTCGCGAACAACACGAACGGGTGCTGGTTGAACCACGGTATCCAGTGCGTCAGCGCCAACGGCGAGCCGGTGCTCGAGGTGGCGCTGTCGACACCGCCGAACAGATGGCTGAACGGGGTCAGCACCAGATAGGTGAACAGCGGGAAGATGCCGAGCAGCATCAGCAGCGTGTAGTTGCGGTCGACCAGGGTCAGCTTGCGATCGGCCCACTTTTCGGCCGGAAACCAGGTTTCCAGCGGGCGAAACAGGAAGCCGATGATGCCCACCTGCAGCGCCGCGATCATCAGCGAGGCGGAAATGTCGTTGGGATCGCCGGCCAGCCCGTTCAGATGCAACACATCCAGGAAGGGCACGACCGCATGGGCACTCAGCCAACTGACCCCGTGAGCCCACCATTGAGACAAATCAAACATCGGCATTTCTTCAGTTCCGGCAGCGTTGCATGATATCGCCGCGTGCAAGGCCGGAGGCTGAATGGCCCCCTCAAGCGCGTCGCCGCGCGCCCACGCCGCTGACCGCGACCAGACCCAGCAGCACCAGGGCGATGCCGACTATTTCCATCATCGACGGCTGTTCGTGCAGGATCAGCCACGCCAGCAGCACGCTGACGATCGGCACGCCGAGGCTGCACAGACTGGCCACCGTGGTGGGCAGGCGTTGCAGCACAATCGACCACAGCCACCATGCCAGGCTGGACGCCAGCACCACGCTATAGGCCAGTGCGCCGATGAAGGCCCAGTTCCAGTCGATCGGGCGTTGCGGCACCGCCAGCGCGACCACGGCAAGCGCCACGCCACCGGCCAGCATCTGCCACGCGGTGAGGCTGAGCACGGAGAACGTGCGCTGGCGGAACAGCCGCTTGCTCAGCACCGTGCCGGCCGCCCACGCCACGCCGCCGGCAATCGCCAGCGTGGTGCTCACCACGCTGCCCATGCCATGCCACGGCTCGATGATGCATAGCAGGCCCAGCGCGGCCAGCGCCAGCCCCAGCCAGTGTCGCCGGCTCGGCCGTTCACCCAGCAGCAGCCACGCCAGCAGCACCGCCCAGAACGGCATCGTGTAGGCCAGCAGCGCCACATGACCGGCGCCGCCGTCGAGCAGCGCCCATTGCTCCAGCCCCTGGAACGCCGCGGTCTGGCACAGGCCGATCAGGATCGTCGGCAGCAGCGGCGGCGGTCGCAACGATTGCCGCGAGATCAGCAGCGCCGCAAACAGCACCGCCGCGCCCAGCAGGTAGCGCAACGCGGCGAAGTTGAACGGCCCGGCATGCGCCAGCACCTGTTTCATCACCACCCAGCTGTAGGCCCAGACCAGGATGGTGACGAGCAGCGCGAGCACCGCGCCGCGGCGTGGCGAGGAGGAAGACGACATGCGCAGGCCGGCAGGAAAGGGGGCGACAAGTCTAGCGGTGTCGGCTACGTTGTGCCGGCGCTCTTCCTGTACCTGCCGGATCCGGACCCATGACCAAGCCTGCCGACCTGCCACGCTGCCACTGGGCCACCGGCAGCGATGCCTTGATGTGCCACTACCACGACACCGAATGGGGCACGCCACTGCATGACGATCGCGCGCTGTTCGAGTTCCTGTGCCTGGAAGGTGCACAGGCCGGCCTGTCCTGGCACACCGTACTGGCCAAGCGCGAGAACTACCGCAAGGCCTTCCACCATTTCGAGATCGCCCGCGTCGCCGCGATGAAGGATCGCGAACTGGAAAATCTGCTGCTCGACCCCGGCATCATCCGCAATCGCCTGAAGGTGACGGCCACACGCGACAACGCGAAAGTTGCGCTGGAAGTGATCGATGAGTTCGGCAGTCTGGACGCTTATCTGTGGTCATTCGTCGACGGCAAGCCGCTGGTCAATCGCTGGCGCGACAAGAGCGAAGTGCCGGCCAGCACCGAGTTGTCCGACCGCATGAGCAAGGCGTTGAAGAAGCGCGGCTTCCGCTTCGTCGGCACGACGATCTGCTATTCGCTGCTGCAGGCGACCGGGATGATCAATGATCATCTTGTCGGGTGTTTCCGGCACAAAGCATGTAGCGGGAAGAAGTGAGCGTTATTTCTTGTGAATGACCGCTTTCACCCAAAGCAGACCTTCAAAAGAAGCGTTGAGCAAGTTCGAACCGCATGTGGCTAAGATGCACGAAAGCAAAGGGGCACTATGAATATTTCGCACTATTGGGGTTTGCTTTTGGTGCCGGCCGCGATCATATACGTGGCATTGGCAATGAGGCAGCACCATCAAATCGTAGGGGATACGGAGATTTACAGAATTCCCTATGCCTATACTTTCTTGTGTTTCGCGGGCTTTGTATTTTTTGAGATCCTCCCGTTCTGGAAAAGCATCCCGAGCGACGCCGTTTCATTTGTGGTTTACCACGTATTTTTCCCGCTTCCCTTTTTTGTGGTTTGGCTCCGAAACCTGATGTATAGAGTTGAAGTTACAGGTAGCAAGGTCGTGGTAGGGGCGTTCCCAAGGCATCAGTTTGATATGCATGACATCGTCGACTCTGATCTGACGGAAGGGCGGGCGCAGGTGCTGACCCTTCGACTGCGTAATGGAAAAAAACGATACATATCGGGATACATAGCTGACTTCAAACCGCTTGCTGCGAAGCTCGTCAGGCAGGTCGGAAGAATTGATTAGTGGTCCGCCACTAGCCGCGAGCGGTCCTTGCGTAGCGGACGGCAAACGAAGGTCCGCCACCCAAAGCGGACATTCCGGATTCCGCAAAATCTTCGATTTCAGCGCCGCCTCGACCCACGCAAATTCTCGATCGAAAAGCTGGCAATCTCGCCGCCATCGGCACCGCGGCGTGGTTGACCAATCGGCGGCCCCCACGCATGCGCAGTGACGACTTCCCACGTCGCCGGAATGCGCCCGTCCACGCGCATCGCTTCATAGGTGGCAAGCATGCGCTGGTAGCGTGACTTGCCGGTGAGGCCGCGTTCGCGTGTGCTGTCAGCATTCGTGGCGCCGAGGCCCTGCAGTTCTTCGAGCAGTTTGCGCGGCTCGCTGTAGGTCAGGGTGTAGCGGAACACGTCCAGTACCGGGTCGCGCAGGCCGGCGGCGAGCATGGCGTCGCCGACATCGTGCATGTCGAGGAAGCGGCTGACATGTGCCTGCTGGTCGGCTTCGGCCCATGAGGCGCGCAGTTCCTTCAGCGTATCCGGGCCGAAGGTGGAGAACGCCAGCAGGCCGCCGGGTTTCAGCACGCGCGCGCATTCGTTGAATAGTGCGGGCAGGTCGTCGATCCACTGGAAGCACAGGTTGGAATGCAGCACGTCGATGCTGTGGTCGGGCAGCGGCAGCGCCGTGGCTTCGGCGCAGACGCGTTGGAAGGGCTTGAGCCAGCTTGCGTGCTGTTTCGCCGCGCGCAGCATCGGCAGCGCCAGGTCGACGGCGATCACTTCGGCCTTGGCATAACGCTGCTTCAGTAGCGCGCTGCCGCGGCCGGTGCCGGCGCCCACATCGATCACGCGTTGTGGTGTCTGCGTATAGAAGTCCAGACGCTCCAGCAAGGCGGCCTGCACTTCACGCTGCAGCACGTCGTGTTGTTCGTAGCTTTTGGCGGCGCGGCCGAAGTGACGGCGCACCAGCTGGCGGTCGAGGTGGAAGTCGCTCATCGGACGTGCTCAGGGTGAATGTGTGCCAGCAAGGGCTGGAGTGCCTGTGCCACCGCATCGGCATGGCCGAAGAACGGTGCATGGCCGGCGTGATCGATTTCGTCGTAACTGCCGCCGCATTGGCTGGCCGACCATTGCATCGCCTGCGGATGCACCAGCCGGTCGCGGCGGCCGGCGATCCATGCGCTTGGCACGCTGAGGTCGGGCAAGCCGGCGCGGCGGTCGCCGGTGTCCAGGATGCGGATGCCTTCCTGCAATACGCGCAGATCGGGTTCGCCGCGGGCGAATACCAGCGTGCGCAGCTGTCGCAGTTCGGCGCGTGGATCGGCGCTGCCCATCGCCTCCAGCGCGAGGAAGCGCTCGATCGTGCCGTGGTAATCGGTTTCCAGATCGGTAGCCAGCTGCTGCACCATCGCGGCATCGTTGCCATACGGCCAGCTGGCATCGCGCACGAAGCGCGGCGTGGCGCACAGCATCGCCAGGCCGCGTACCTGCTGCGGTAGATCCAGTGCGGCAGTCAACGCGATCAGTCCACCCAGCGACCAGCCCAGCCAGATCGCCGGCGGGGTGATCGCGGCAATCGCGGCGGCGCAGTCACTCGGCTCCAGCGGCAGTCCGCAGTCGCGTGAATAGCCATGGCCGGGCAGGTCGACCACGTACATCGTGCAGTGTTCTTCCAGCGCCTCGACCAGCAGGGCCAGCACGCCGCCGTGCATCGCCCAGCCATGCAGCAGCACCATCGGCACCGGGCCGTGGCCGCGCTTCTCCATGTACAGGCTCATGCGCCGGGGTCCTTGTCCTTGTCTTTGGCGCGCGGTGCGGGCATCGGAATGCCGGCCGGCGTCAGTGTGCTGTCGATCGCAACGCGTCCATCGAACACGAAACAGTCGCCGTGCCAGTGGGTGCCGTCGGTCTGTTCCAGGTATTTCAGGATGCCGCCTTCGAGCTGGTAGACGTCCGACATGCCGAGATCGCGCATGTGCAGCGCGGCCTTCTCGCAACGGATGCCGCCAGTGCAGTACGAGACGATGGTCTTGCCCTCGTAGCGTGCACGGTCGGCGGCGATTGCCGCAGGAAACTCGGTGAAGCTGGCAATGCGGTAATCCACTGCCAGCGGGAACTTGCCGACATCGACCTCGTAGTCGTTACGGGTGTCCAGCAGCACGACTTCGCGGCCCTCATCGTCATGGCCCTGATCCAGCCAGCGCTGCAGAGTGAGTGCATCCACCGCGGGTGCGCGACCGCCTTCGGGACGGACCATCGGCAATCGCATGGTGATGATTTCCTGCTTCAGGCGCACCCGCATGCGGCTGAACGGCGCATCGTCGGACAACGATTCCTTCGGCTCGATATCAGCAAAGCGCGGATCTTCGTGCAGCGTGGCCATGAAACCGTCGATCGACGCGCGGCCGCCGGCGAGAAACAGATTGATGCCTTCCGGCGCCAGCAGGATCGTGCCTTTCAGCGCCAGCGCCTCGCAGCGTTCGCGCAGCCGCTCGCGCAGCGTGGGCAGCTCGTCCAGGCTGATGAATTTATAGGCGGAGATATTGACGATCGACATGCGGGGGTATCGGTAAAGCAAGCGGGCAATTATACGCGGCGGCGGCTGGTCGCCTGCTTTCAGGCGGCTGAGGGTGGCAAGTGCAGGGTTTTCAGTGCGGCCAGCAGGCGGTCGACGTGCGCTTCCTCGTGTGCCGCCGACAGCGTGATGCGCAGGCGCGCCTGACTTTGCGGCACGGTCGGTGGGCGGATCGCGCTGACAAGCAGGCCTTGTCCTTCCAGTGACTGTGCCGCGGCCAGTGCGGCATCGGCACTGCCCAGCAGCAGCGGCTGGATCGCGCTGGTCGAGTTCGCCAGCGGCAGGCCGAGTTCGCTCGCACCGCGGCGAAAGCGCTCGATCAACGCGGCAAGTTTCTGCCGTCGCCATCCTTCGGTCTGCGCCAGTTGCACCGCTTCGAGTGCGGCGGCTGCCAGCGCCGGTGGCATCGCGGTGGTGTAGATGTACGGCCGCGCGAACTGGATCAGGCCCTCGATCAAGGCGGCTGGGCCGGCGACGAAAGCGCCGGCGCAACCGAGCGCCTTGCCCAGCGTGGCCATCAGCAACGGGACTTCATGTTGTCCGAGATCTGCGGCGCTGATGCTGCCGGCGCCGTGCGGGCCGAGCACGCCGAGGCCGTGCGCGTCGTCGACCATCAAGGTGGCGTGCTCGTTCGCGCACAAGGTCGCCAATTCGCGCAGCGGCGCGACATCGCCGTCCATGCTGAATACGCCATCGGTGGCCAGCAATGCGGCGGCATCCGGGCTCGACGCCAGTTGCCTCGCGGCGGCAGCCACATCGGCATGCGGATAGCGTTTCAGTTCGGCGCCGCTGAGTTTCGCGCCATCCAGCAGACAGGCATGGTTGAGTTTGTCCTGCAGGCAGACATCGCCGCGCGTCAGCAACGCCTGCAGCACGCCGAGGTTGGCCATGTAGCCGGTGGAGAACAGCAGCGCACGCTCGCGTCCGGTCCAGACGGCGAGCGCTTCTTCCAGTTCCGCATGTTCCGTGCGGTGGCCGCAGATCAGATGCGCCGACGTACTGCCGACGCCGGCTTGTCTGGCCGCGCGGGTGAGTGCGGCGATCAGCTGCGGATGTTGCGCCAGACCGAGGTAGTCGTTGCTGCAGAACGACAGCAGGCGCTGGTGGCCGGTTTCCAGCCACGGGCCGTCGACGTGATCGATCGTGCGCAACCGGCGCAGCAGTTGCGCGTGCTCACGTTCGGCCGTCTGTGCGGCCAATCGTTCGAGCAGATCAGGCCGCGGCGCTGCAGCCACAGCTTTGTCCGCAGCCAGTCGCTTCGCTTTCCAGGATGTCCGCATGCACGGTGCTGTTTTCCTCGACCACCTGCAGCGGATGCAGGTCGAGCCGGCGGAACAGCGCGCGGTCGTGTTCCACATCCGGATTACCGGTGGTCAGCAGCTTCTCGCCGTAGAAGATCGAGTTGGCGCCGGCGAAGAAGCACAGCGCCTGCACCGCATCGTCCATCTGCTGGCGACCGGCCGACAGGCGCACCATCGAGGCCGGCATCAGCAGGCGCGCCACCGCGATCGTGCGCACGAACTCGAACGGATCCAGCGCCGCGGTGCCGTTGAGCGGCGTGCCTTCCACCTGCACCAGCTGGTTGATCGGCACCGACTGCGGATGCTCGGGCAGGTTGGCCAGCGTCTGCAGCAGGCCGGCGCGTTGATCGCGCGACTCGCCCATGCCGACGATGCCACCGCAGCAGGTTTTCATGCCGGCGGCGCGCACATGATCGAGAGTGTCGAGCCGGTCCTGGTACTGGCGGGTGTGGATCACTTCACCGTAGAACTCCGGCGCGGTGTCGAGATTGTGGTTGTAGTAGTCGAGCCCGGCGGCCTTCAGTGTGTCCGCCTGCGACCCGCTCAGCATGCCCAGCGTGGCGCAGGTTTCCAGGCCGAGGCCTTTCACCGCGCGGACGATCTCGGCCACCTTCACCACGTCGCGATCCTTCGGACCACGCCAGGCCGCGCCCATGCAGAAACGGCTGGCGCCGGCATCCTTGGCCGCCTGCGCGCGCTCCAGCACCGCTTCCACGCTCATCAGTTTCTGCGCCTGCACGCCGGTGTCGTAGCGCGCCGCCTGCGGGCAGTAGGCGCAGTCTTCCGGGCAGCCGCCGGTCTTGATAGAGAGCAGGGTGGACACCTGCACCGCATTCGGGTCGTGCTGTTCGCGATGCACCGAGTGCGCGCGATGCAGCAGCTCGTTGAACGGCAGCGCGAACAGTGCGGCCACTTCGGCGCGGGTCCAGTCGTGGCGGATGGCGGTGTCGACCATGGAACAGCAACTCCCATACATGAATCGCGAAAGTGTGGGAGTCGCCCCGAAGCGTGTCAACTCGACAGGTGTTGCGAATGGTTGACGCGGACATGGACACAGCCCAGCCGTTACCATCACACCATCGATGCAAGGTGACACGGAGCAGATCAGCATGAGTGAAGGACAAGGCAGCAGTGGCAATGTGCTCGCGGCCATCTGCAGTTTCTTTATCCCCGGGCTGGGCCAGCTGGTACAGGGGCGTTTGCTCAAGGCGATCATCATGTTCGTGCTGGCTGCCCTGCTGTGGATTGTCCTGCTCGGCTGGCTGATCCACCTGTGGTCGATCCTCGACGCTGCGTTGTACAAGCCGCCCGGCCGCTGAGTGGAGATGCGCATGGATGCGCTGATGAAGCCTTTTCGATACCTGCAGCGCTTCGTGCTGCCGTGGCGCTGCCTGTTGTGTGGTGCCGCTGGATCCGACGGTGTCGACCTGTGTGCTGACTGCGCGGCCGAACTGCCGCGCAACCGCAGCTGCTGCGCACGCTGCGCGTTGCCGTTGGCGGCGCCGGCGGCGATGTGTGGCGAATGCCTGCGTCGCGCGCCACCCTGGGACGCGGCATGGGCGCCGTTCCGTTACGGCTGGCCATTGGACCGGTTGGAGTCGCGCTACAAGTTCGGTGCCGATCTCGCCGCCGGCCGCGTGTTGTCGACCCTGTGGCGACGCGAGCCATGTCCAATCGATCTGCCGCAGTTGCTGTTGGCGGTGCCGCTGCATCGCAGCCGGTTGCGCCAGCGTGGCTACAACCAGGCACTGGAACTCGGTCGTCCGCTGGCGCGCGAACTAGGTGTGCCGCTGCGTCACGATGTGCTGCAACGCTTGCATCGCACCGATGCGCAAACCGAACTCGATGCCGTCGGCCGGCGCCGCAATGTACGCGGCGCATTCGCGTTGCACTCAGATATTGCGTTGCCTGCGCATGTGGCGATTCTCGATGACGTGATGACCACCGGCGCCACCGTGGCCGAATGCGCCCGTGTGCTCAAGCGCGCAGGGGTGCAGCGGGTGGATGTGTGGGCACTGGCGCGGGCACCAAAGCCGAGAAACGAGTGAAGAGGAGTGAGAAGTGAGTAAGAGCGATGGCCCGCTCATTTCTCACCCCTCTTCACTCACTCCTCGCTCTCAGCGCACCGCCAGCGCCAGCACGATACCGATCCACACCGCCAGTCCCAGCCAGTTGTTGTGGCGGAACGCGGTGAGGCAGGCATCGCGCGCGCGCGCGCGGACCAGCCACAGCTGGTAGCCGAACAGGCCGGCGGCGACGGCGAGGCTCAGCCAGTACGGCCAGCCCAGCGCGGCGCGCTGGCCGACGAACAGCATGGCCAGTACGAAGGTGCCCATCAGCACGCCGAGAATCGGCAGGTCGGCGTCGCCGAACAGGATCGCGGTGGACTTGGCACCGGCCTTGAGGTCGTCGTCGCGATCGACCATTGCGTACTCGGTGTCGTAGACCACCGACCAGATGATGTTGCCGATGAACAGCAGCCAGCCCACCGGCGGCACTGCATTCGTCACCGCGGCGAACGCCATCGGGATCGACCAGCCGAACGCGGCGCCGAGTACCACCTGCGGCATATAGGTGTAGCGCTTGGTGAACGGGTAGATCGCCGCCAGCGCGGCGCCGGCGAAGGACAGCTCGATCGTCAGCCGGTTGGTGAACAGCACCAGTATGAAGGCGAATATAAGCAACGCGGCGAAGACGAGCAGTGCCTCGCGCGGCGTGACCCGGCCCGATGCGATCGGTCGCCCGGCGGTGCGCGCGACCTGCGGGTCGAGCTTGCGATCGGCAAAGTCGTTGATGGCGCAGCCGGCCGCGCGCATGGCGAATACGCCGAGGGTGAAGATGATCAGTGGCTTCCACGGTGGGAAATCGCCGGCCGCCAGCCACAGCGCCCACCAGGTCGGCCACAGCAGCAGCAGCGCGCCGATCGGCCGATCCATCCGGGTCAGCACCAGATAGTCCAGCGCCTTCTCGCGCTGGCTTGGCGGCAGCTTCCGCAGCAGCCAGTTCAGCACGCGCGTGGCACGGGTCGAGCTATCGGCTGGCTGGACTGGCTTGGCAACGGGCTTCGCCACACCGGGCCGTGGCCGGGCGGTGGGCGCGGGTGCGGTATTGCGTCGCTGGCGTTTGCGGGGAGGAGGGGCCATCCGCCGAGTTTAGCGTGGCCGCCGTGCTCTGTTCGCGCGCTGGATCACTTCAGTACATGCAGCGTGATGGCTGTGGCCGACATCGAGCCATCCCGTTTACTGCCGCAGTAGCAGCCGGTAGGCGGGGTGGTCGCTCTCATCCCAATGCGGGTAACCGAGTGCGGCCAGAAACGACGGCAGCAGAGCATGCTCATCAGGTGGCACCTGGATGCCGACCAGGATGCGGCCGTAATCGGCGCCGTGGTTGCGATAGTGGAACAGGCTGATATTCCAGTCCGGGTGCAGCTGGCCGAGGAAGTGGGTAAGCGCGCCGGGGCGCTCGGGGAATTCGAAGCGGTACAGCCGCTCATGCTGTGCCAGCGAGGAGCGGCCGCCGAGCATGTGGCGCAGGTGCAGCTTGGCCAGCTCGTCGTCGGTGAGGTCGAGTACGTCGAAGACCTGCTCGCGGAAAGCGTTCACCAGCGCCTCGCGTTCATCGCGGCTGGCGATCTGCACGCCGACGAAGATATGTGCGGAGCTGGCATCGCCGATGCGGTAGTTGAATTCGGTGATGCTGTGCCGGCCCAGGGTGGTACAGAAGCGACGAAAGCTGCCGCGTTCCTCCGGTATCGTCACGGCGAACACCGCCTCGCGTTGCTCACCGACCTCGGCGCGTTCGGCGACGAAGCGCAGGCGATCGAAATTCATGTTGGCGCCGGAGACGATCGCGATCAGCGCGCCGCTGCCGTCGCCGTGAGTAGCGACATATTGCTTCAGCCCGGCCAGCGCGAGTGCGCCGGATGGCTCCGGCACGCTGCGAGTTTCCTGGTAGATGTCGCGGATCGCTGCGCAGATCGCGTCGGTGTCTACCCGCAGCATCGCGTCCACATGCTGCTTGCATAGCGCAAAGGTGAGTGCGCCGACCTGCTTCACCGCGGTACCGTCAGCGAACAGGCCGACTTCGTCCAGTGCTACGCGCGTGCCGTTCTCAAGCGAACGCACCATCGCGTCGGCATCGGCCGCCTGCACGCCGATCACTTGTACCTGCGGTCGCAGCGCCTTGATGCACGCGGCCACGCCGGCAAGCAGTCCGCCACCACCAACCGGCACGAACACCGCGTGCAGCGGGCCGGGATGCTGGCGCAGGATTTCCAGCGCCACGGTGCCCTGGCCGGCGATTACCGCCGGATCGTCGAACGGGTGCACGAAGGTGGCGCCGCGTTCTCCCTGCAAGCGTGTCGCTTTGGCCTGCGCGTCGCTATAGGAGTCGCCAGCCAGCACGATCTGCACCATCGCACCACCGAACCGGCGCACCGCATCCACCTTCACCTGTGGCGCGGTCACCGGCATCACGATGGTGGCGTGGATGCCGAGTTTCGCCGCGGCCAGCGCCACACCCTGCGCGTGGTTGCCAGCGGAGGCGGCGATCACGCCGCGCGCGCGTTGCGCCGGGTCCAACTGCACCATGCGGTTGTACGCGCCGCGCAGCTTGAACGAGAACACCGCTTGCTGGTCTTCGCGCTTGAGCATTACTGGCTGGCCGAGTCGCGCGCTGAGCAGCGGCGCGCATTCCAGTGCCGACTCGTGTGCCACGTCGTAAACGCGTGCGGCACGGATCTGTGCCAGAAGATCGTCGGCTGCTAGCGCATCGTCATCGGAAGCAGGTGCGGCGACTGCATTCATGCCGCCAGTGCCGTCGCCGGATGTGCCACCTGCAATACGTCGACCAGCTTGCGCGTCTGCTGCAAGATCTGCGCGACGCCAGCATCGTCGCACTGCAGACTAAGGGTGAGTCGCGAGACAGCCGGATCGTGGGTGGCGCTGACGGTCAGCGTGTCGATGTTGTAGCCGCGTGCGGCGAACAGCCCGGCCACGCGCACCAGTGCACCGGCTTCGTTCTGCAACAGGATGGACAGCGTGTGGTTCATGGTGAATGACTCCGGTAGTTGGTTCCTTTCCGGGAGGCAATCTCTTTGTTCGTCATTTCCGCGAAGGCGGGAATCGCTCTTGAGAGCGGTGGAGCGATTCCCGCCTTCGCGGGAATGACGTCGTTGGAGGTTTCCAGGCCAGGCAAGGAGAAAATCAAAAGCTCAGAACATGTTCGAAGGGGCCGCCTCGCCCGTGACCGCCACCGCACGCGAGGCAATGAAATCGCCGGTGATCATCTGCGCGTAGCTGGCGCCGGGGCCGACCATCGGATACACGCCGGCATCCGGATCGATCATCACTTCCAGAAACGCGGGACCATCGAAGGCGAGGAACGCGGCGATCGTCGCCTCAAGATCCTCTGTGCGTTCCAGCCGTTGCGCCCAGGCGAAACCGTCGGCCTGCGCGGCCAGCACGAAGTCCTTCTTGTGCAGGCTCTTGTCGGAGGCGGCGAAGCGGCCCTTGAAGTACAGCTTCTGCCACTGCCGCACCATGCCATCACCAACGTTGTTGAGCACCACCACCTTGATCGGCAGGTTGTAGGTGGTGACGGTTTCCAGCTCGCCGAGGTTCATGCGGATGCTGCCGTCGCCGTCGATGTCGATGACCAGCTTGTCGGGATGCGCGAACTGCGCGCCGATCGCCGCCGGCAGGCCGAAGCCCATCGTGCCCATCGAGCCGGAGGTGAGCCAATGCCGCGGTGCACGGAAGTCGAAGTACTGTGCCGCCCACATCTGGTGCTGGCCGACACCGGTGCTGATGATCGCGCGGCCATCGGTATGCCGATTGATTGCCTCCAGTACGGCGTATGGCTGGATCAGCGCGCTGCTGCGGTCATAGTTCAACGCATGCATGCGCTTCAGCTCGGCCACGTGCGTATGCCAGGCATCGAACGCGGGCTGCAACCCGTGCGCGCGGCCGTAACTGGTCAGGCGCTCGAGTGCGCGTACCAGTGGGCCGACGTGATGCCAGTGCACCGATTTCACCTTGCCGATTTCGGCCGGGTCGATGTCGATGTGTGCGATGAACTTCGCACGCGGCGCGAACTTGTCCGGCACGCCCGCCACGCGGTCGTCGAAGCGCGCGCCCAGCGTCAGCATGAAATCGCAATCCTCCACCGCGTAGTTCGCATACGCGGTGCCGTGCATGCCGAGCATGTGCAGCGCCAATGGATCGGTGGTGTCGAAGCCGCCCAGGCCCATCAAGGTGGTGGTGACCGGCAGCCCGAACGTGTCGACGAATGCACGCAATGCGGTTGCCGCACTGGCGGCGATCACGCCACCGCCGGCGTAGATCAGTGGACGCTTTGCCTGCATCAACGCCGTGAAGAAGGCGGCGCAGTCGGCATCGCTCAGTGCCGACTGTTCCACCGCGCGCAGACGCGCGCGGTAACCGGTCAGTGCCAGCTCGCCGGTGCCATGAAACTTCAGCGTGGTGTTCTGCACGTCCTTCGGTACATCCACCACCACCGGTCCGGGGCGACCGCTGCGGGCGAGAGTGAACGCGGTACGCAGGGTCGCTTCCAGCTGCGCTGGATCGGTGACCAGGAACACATGCTTGGCGCAGGCACCCATGATGTTGCTGATCGGCGCCTCCTGGAACGCGTCGCTGCCGATCGCCACCGTGCTCACCTGGCCGCAGATCACCACCAGCGGGATCGAGTCGGCCATCGAGTCGCGCACCGGCGTGACCATGTTGGTGGCGCCGGGACCGGAAGTGACCACCGCCACGCCGACCTTGCCGGAGGCGCGCGCATAACCCGCGGCCATGAAGCCCGCGCCCTGTTCGTTGGCGGGCACGATCAGCGGCATCGGTTCGTCGCCGTTGTCCTTCGGATGTGTCGCGTTGTAGCGGAACACGGCGTCGTACACCGGCAGGATCGCGCCGCCGGAATAGCCGAACATCACCTCGACGCCCTGGTCGGCGAATACCTGCACGATCACGTCGGCGCCACTCATCGCGTGGCCGGTGAGCGGGTGCTGGTCGATGGCGATGGCCTGGTTAGGCTGCGTCGTCTGCGCTGAAGTCGTCACGTCTGGTTCCTGTGGGTGGATGGTGTGTGGCGATGTCCGGGTCGCTCCTTGTGTTCATCCCGGCCTGCACCGGAACGACGGACTTCGCCCGTCAATTGCGAATCAGGTCGCGCTCGACCGCCGGATGCACCGGCACGCCAAAGGTGGCGATGATCTGCAGGTCCTGCTCCAGCGTGGAAAAACGTTCCCACGCGATGCCGTTCACGTCGGTGCTGCTGGTGAAGCCCTGCGCGATGTCGTCCTCGAAGCCGAGCTGGCAGATCTGGCCGGCCTTTTCGGGTTGCTGGCGGATCGAGAAATTGAGGTTGTCGGTGCGCCACATCGCGTAGACGCCGTAAACCAGGGCCTGCGGTGGCTGGCCGAGTCGGGCGCTGTAATCGGCGATCGAGGCTTCCAGGTTGGCGACGGCCAGGGCGATATGGAAACGTTTCACGGTGAATCTCCTCGTTCAATGCATCGGATAAGGCTGCCCGCCACAACTGGCGGGAAGCCTGTTACTGGCTGTCAGCCGACCTTCTTCAGTGGCGCGGCTTCAGCCTTGGCAGCGGACGGCTGCAACCACGGCATCTGCGCGCGCAACTTGGCGCCGACCACTTCGATCGGATGATCGAGATCGGCCTGCTTCAGGCGTTTGTAGTTCGGCAGGCCGGCTTTGTATTCGGCCGTCCAGTTGCGTGCGAAAGTGCCGTCCTGGATGTCGGTGAGGACGTCCTTCATGCGTGCCTTGGTGCCGGCGTCGACCACGCGCGGACCGCTGACGTAGTCGCCGTATTGCGCGGTCTCGGAGACGAACTGCAGCATCTTGGTCAGGCCGCCCTCGTAGAACAGGTCGACGATCAGCTTCAGCTCGTGCATCACTTCGTAGTAGGCGATCTCCGGCTGGTAGCCGGCCTCGACCAGGGTCTCGAAACCCTTGATTACCAGCTCGCTGGCGCCGCCGCACAGCACCGCCTGCTCGCCGAACAGGTCAGTCTCGGTCTCTTCCTTGAAGTCGGTCTTGATGATCATCGCGCGGCCGCCACCGATGCCGTCGGCGTAGCCCTTGGTCTTCGCCTCGGCGTGGCCGCTGACGTCCTGGTGCACCGCCCAGATGCACGGCACGCCACGGCCACGCTCATACTCGCTGCGCACCAGCGCGCCGGGGCCCTTCGGCGCGACCAGGATCACGTCGATGTCGGCGCGCGGGGTGATCTGCTTGAAGTGCACGTTGAAGCCGTGCGCGAACAACAGCGCGGCGCCCGGCTTGATGTTCGGCTCGATCACTTCCTTGTACAGCGCCGGCTGCACCATGTCCGGAGTCAGCACGGCGACCAGGTCGGCGCCGCGCACGGCATGGGCTGGCTCGACCACGGCAAAGCCATCGGCCTCGGCACGCTGCCAGGTCGGGCCGCCGGGACGCAGGCCGACCACGACGTCGAGGCCGGAATCGCGCAGGTTCAGCGCATGCGCGCGGCCCTGGCTGCCGTAGCCGAGTACGGCAATGCGGGATTTGGCGAGTGGGTTGGTTGGGGCGGTACTCATGCGGCAACTCCTTCAGTGGTTTCGGTGTGGGTGTGTTTGGATGGGGCGATCGCGGCATGCAGCTGGGTGGTGGCGCCGTCGGAGGCGGAGCCGACCAGACGCGCGTACTTGGCCAGTGCGCCCTGGGTGACTTTCGGTTTTGGCGGCTGCCAGCTGGCACGACGACTGGCGAGATCGGCCGTGGTGCGCAGCTCGCGGTGTTCGGCATCGATCACCACGCGATCGCCCTCACGCAGCAGCGCGATCGGGCCGCCGCGCACCGCTTCCGGTGCGATGTGGCCGACCATGAAGCCGTGGGTGGCGCCGGAGAAACGGCCGTCGGTGATCAGCGCGACATCGTTGCCGAGGCCGCGACCGACCAGCGCCGCGGTGACGCCGAGCATCTCGCGCATGCCGGGGCCGCCGGCGGGACCTTCGTTGCGGATCACGATGACGTCGCCGGCGTGGATGCGATCGCCCTGCACGGCGGCGAAGGCTTCCTCCTCACTCTCGAACACGCGCGCGCTGCCTTCGAAGTTGCCACTCTTGCCAGCGAGCTTGAGGATGCAGCCTTCCGGCGCGAGGTTGCCGTACAGGATCGAATAGCCGCCGCGCGGTTTCAGTGGTCGGGTGACCGGATGCACTACATTCTGCGTCTCGGCGCGTGGTGCGGCGGCGGCTTCGGCAAACAGGCTGCGGCCGGTGACGGTGGGCGCATCGTCCAGCATGCCGGCGGCGATCAGCTCCTGCGCCACGCGCCCGCTGCCACCAGCGCCGAACAGCTCGACCGCGGTGTAGCGACCGCCGGGCAGCAGGTCGGCGATCACCGGCGTATGCACCGAGGCGGGCTCGAAATCTTCCAGCGCCCACGCGACGCCGGCCTCGCGCGCGATCGCCAGCAGGTGCAGCACGGCGTTGGTAGAGCCGGCGGTGGCGGCGACCATGCGGGCGGCGTTGCGGAACGAAGTGCGTGTCAGCATTTCGCGTGGCGTGCGCTCGGTCTTCAGGCATTCCATCACCAGCTCGCCGCAGCGATAGGCCGCGGCACCCTTGGCTGGATGGGTGGCGGGGATGTCGTTGTAGCCCATCGGCGACAGGCCCAGCGTGGTCAGCACCATCGCCATCGTGTTGGCGGTGAACTGACCGCCACAGGCGCCGGCGCCGGGGCAGGCATCGCGCTCGACCGCGGCGAGTTCAGCGTCGTCGATCTTGCCGGCGCCATGTGCGCCGACGGCCTCGAACACCTGCTGGATGGTGATCGGATGGTTGTCGTGCGTGCCGTGCGCAATGCTGCCGCCGTACAGCGCGACACCGGGAATGTTCAAACGCGCCAGCGCCATCGCCGCGGCAGGAATGGTCTTGTCGCAGCCGCACAGCACCACCATCGCGTCGAGGCAGTGGCCGTCCACCGCCAGCTCGATCGAGTCGGTGATCACCTCGCGGCTGATCAACGAGGCACGCATGCCGGGCGTACCCATCGCGATGCCGTCGGTCACGGCGATCGTGTTGAACTCGATCGGCGTGCCGCCGGCGGCGCGGATACCGGCGGCCGCTTCGACCGCCAGCTCGCGCAGGTTGAGGTTGCATGGGCTCACGTTCGACCAGGTGTGCACCACCGCGACCAGCGGTCGGGCAATCGCCGCGTCGTCCAGTCCGGTGGCGCGCAGCATGGCGCGGGCGGGTGCGCGGTCGGGGCCGCTCTTGATCAGGTCACTGCGCATGGGTGTTCCGTTGGATTGACAAGAAAAAGCGTCCCCTGCGTGCAAGGGAAGTTGGCGACACGGACGGGAAGGTGCGCCTTGGGAACGCACGGAGGGCATCCGGTGCCGGAAGCACGCAGGGGACGGCAGAAAATACGGAGACGTCCGCGGATCGATGGGATACGTCTCCGTTGGGAAACTGTTGATGGGAGCCGGGTGTTCGCATCAGCCGCATGCACGTGTTCCGCGAAAGAAAGCGGCGGCGCTGTCGGCGTACTCCTCGATCGCTGCCAGCACGGCGTCGCACACTGCGGCGGTGCCGGCGCTGCCGCCGATGTCGCGGGTGTGCGGGCCATGGCGCAACACCTGGTCAACCGCTGTCTCGACGGCCACCGCTTCGGCTTCCAGCCCCAGCGAATGACGCAGCAGCATGGCGGCAGAAAGGATCGCGCCGACCGGATTGGCGACGCCATGGCCGGCGATATCCGGTGCCGAGCCGTGGATCGGTTCGTACAGGCCGGCCTTGCCTTCACCCAGTGACGCTGACGGCAGCAAGCCGAGCGAACCGGCCAGCGCGGCGGCCTCGTCGGTGAGGATGTCGCCGAACAGGTTCTCGGTGACCACCACGTCGTAGCGATTCGGCTGGGTCAGCAGCAGCATCGCCATCGAGTCGACCAGCTGGTGCTCGACCTTCACGTCGGGATAGTCGGCGGCAATGCGTTGCACGGTGCTGCGCCACAGCCGCGAGGTTTCCAGCACGTTTGCCTTGTCCACCGAGGTGACGTGATGACGACGGCCGCGCGCCAGCTCGAACGCGCGGCGCACCACGCGCTCGATTTCGACGACGGTGTACTTGCATTCGTCGGTGGCGGTGTCGGCTGTGCGCGTCTTGGCGCCGAAGTAAGCGCCGCCGGTCAGCTCGCGCACGAACAGCACGTCGACGTTCTCCAGTTTCCCGTTCTTCAGCGGCGACAGGTCGGCCAGCGCCGGATGTACCTGCAGCGGGCGCAGGTTGGCGTAGACACCTAGCGCAGCGCGCAGCGCCAGCAGTCCCTGTTCAGGGCGCACCGACGCGTTCGGGTCGGACCATTTTGGTCCACCGACGGCACCGAGCAGCACGGCATCGGCGGATTGGCATGCGGCCAGCGACTCAGCCGGCAACGGCGCGCCGGTGGCGTCGATCGCGGCGCCGCCGATCAACTGCTCGTCGAAGGTGAACTCGTGTTCGTAGCGGGCAGCGATTGTCTTCAGCACTGCGACTGCAGCGGCGGTGACTTCGGGGCCGACGCCGTCGCCGGGCAGGGTGACGATGTGGGCTTTCATGCAGCCTCCTGGGCTTGTTCGTATTCGGTGATGGCATCGCTGTGTTGCAGCAGGTAGCCAAGCTGGTCGACGCCGTTGAGCAGGCAGTGCCGCGCGAACGGTTCCAGCCGGAACGGAATACGGCCGCCGTCGGGCAGCGCGATGAACTGCTCGCGCACGTCGATCACCAGTTCGATGCCGGGGTGCTTGAGCAGCCAGCGGTGTTCCAGTTCGTCGATGACGATCGCCAGCAGGCCGTTCTTCAACGCGTTGCCGCGGAAGATGTCTGCAATCTCGCTGCACAGCACCGCCTGCACGCCGTAGTCGAGCAGGGCCCACGGTGCGTGTTCACGCGAGGAGCCGCAGCCGAAGTTGCGTCCGGCGACCACGATCGAGCAGCCCTGCGCCTGCGGCTGGTTCAAAGGAAACGCCGGGTTGTCGCTGCCATCGGCCTGGTAGCGCCAGTCGTTGAAGCACAGCTTGCCCAGCCCTTCACGGGTGGTGGTGGTGAGGAAGCGCGCCGGGATGATGCGGTCGGTGTCGATGTTCTCGTCGGCCAGCACGGCGGTGCGCGAGTGGATGCGGGTGATGGGCTTCATGCGGCTTGCTCCTGCCGGCGGTTATCGCGCACGGCGTAGTCGCGCGGATCGGCAATGCGGCCGGCCAGCGCGGACGCGGCGGCGGTGGCCGGGCTGGCCAGCACGGTGCGCGCGCCCTTGCCCTGGCGGCCTTCGAAGTTGCGGTTGGAGGTGCTCACCACCAGCTGGCCTGGCTGGGCCAGGTCGCCGTTCATCGCGATGCACATCGAGCAGCCGGGCACGCGCCACTCGGCACCGGCGGCGGTGAATACCTGATGCAGGCCTTCGCGCTCGGCATCGCGGCGCACCGCTTCGGAACCCGGCACCACCAGCATGCGCACGCCGTCGGCGACGCGACGGCCACGCAGGACGTTGGCCGCTTCGCGCAGATCCGACAGGCGCGAGTTGGTGCAGCTGCCGACGAACACCACGTCGACTGGCGTGCCCTGCATCGGCTGGCCAGGTTTGCTCTGCATGTAGTCGAGTGCGCGGTGTTCCTGTGCATTGGTCGCGGCCGGCACCGGCGCATCCATCGCGATCGCCATGCCCGGATGGGTGCCGTAGGTGACCGTCGGTTTCACCGCGCTGGCATCGATGCGCACTTCGCGGTCGTAGGCTGCGCCGTCATCGCTGCGCAGCGCGCGCCACGTCGCGACGGCGACATCCCACGCGGCACCCTGCGGGGTGCGGGGGCGACCCTTCAGCCACGCGAACGTAGTGTCGTCCGGTGCAATCAGGCCTGCGCGCGCGCCGGCCTCGATCGACATGTTGCAGACGGTCATGCGCTCGTCCATCGACAGCGCCTCGACCGCTGCACCGCGGTACTCCAGCACGTAGCCGGTGCCACCGTCGACGCCGATCGCGCCGATGATGTGCAGGATCAGATCCTTCGCACTGATACCGGCGGGCAAGTGGCCGTCCACATGAATCGCCATGGTCTTCGGCTTGCGCTGCAGCAGGCACTGCGTGGCCATCACGTGGCCGACCTCGGTGGTGCCGATGCCGAACGCCAGCGCACCGAACGCGCCGTGGGTTGAGGTGTGGCTGTCGCCGCAGACGATCGTCATGCCGGGCTGGGTGGCACCCAGCTCGGGGCCGATCACGTGCACGATGCCACGGTCGGCACTGTCCCAGCCGTGCAGCTCGACGCCGAACTCGCGGCAGTTGGTTTCCAGCTGGGTCACCTGCGCCTGCGCCTCGGCATTCGCGTAGGGGCGGCTGCCGTCCGCATTTGTCGGCAAGGTCGGCGTGGAGTGGTCCAGCGTGGCCAGCATGCGATCGGGGCGGCGCAGCTGCAGGCCGCGCTCGCGCAGTTCGCTGAATGCCTGCGGCGAGGTCACCTCATGCACCAGATGCAGGTCGG
This sequence comes from Rhodanobacter sp. C03, assembly GCF_002001175.1. Lineage (GTDB taxonomy): Bacteria > Pseudomonadota > Gammaproteobacteria > Xanthomonadales > Rhodanobacteraceae > Rhodanobacter. The sequence goes on from NZ_MUNT01000001.1 coordinate 148,460, forward strand.
CGTAGAGCACGGCCGGCGTGTCGGTGGTTTCGGCGACGACAACGTGTGCGTCCCAAACTTTTTCAAACAAGGTCTTGCCGCTCATGCAGCCTCCTGTGCAGTGATGTTGGCGTGGACCGGCGTTAGCCAGTTCCAGCGATCTTCGGTGCGGCCATCGAACAGGCCGAAGAACGCCTGCTGCAGTTGCTTGGTGATCGGCCCAGGCGCACCCTTGCCGACCGGTTTGCGATCGACCGAACGCACTGGCGTGATCTCGGCGGCAGTGCCGGTCATGAACACTTCGTCGGCGGTGTACAGCGCCTCGCGCGGCAGGTCGCGCTCTTCCACCGTGATGCCGAGATCGGCGGCCAGCGTGAGTACGCTGTCGCGGGTGATGCCGGCGAGGATGCCGGCGCTCGACGGCGGCGTGAGCAACTTGCCGCGCTTGACCAGGAACAGATTTTCGCCGGCGCCTTCGCTGAGCAGACCGTTGTGGCCCAGCGCGATACCTTCGTCGTAGCCGCCGCGGCGCGCTTCCAGCCCGATCAGCTGGCTGTTGAGGTAATTGCCGCCGGCCTTGGCCCAGCTAGGTAAGGTGTTCGGTGCGGGGCGATGCCACGAGGACACGCAGACGTCCGCGCCTTTTTCCATCGCGTCGCCCAGATACGCGCCCCAGTCCAGCGCCATGATTGCCACCTCGACCGGTGCGCCATCCTTCGCCAGCACGCCCAGGCCGCCGGCACCGCGAAACACGATCGGCCGCACATAGGCCGAGCGCATCGCGTTGGCGCGGATCAGCTCGACGCAGGCGGTGTTGATCTCGTCCTCGCTGTAGCCGATCTCGATCTCGTAGATCGCGGCGGATTCGAACAATCGGCGGGTGTGCTCGGCCAGCCGGAAATACGCAGGGCCCTGCGGCGTGGCGTAGACGCGTTCGCCCTCGAACACCGATGAGCCGTAGTGCAGGGCATGCGTGCTGACATGGACGCTGGCATCGGCCCAGGGCTTGATGCGGCCGTTGTGCCAGAGGAAAGGCGTGTTGCTCATGGAGATTCCTCGGCTGATTACAGATTGGCGACGGCGACCGGCGGCGTGGCCGGTGTCTGTCGCTCGATGCGGTTGACGATGGCCAGCGCGGCCAGCGCGGTGGCCTCGACGATGTCAGTGCTGATGCCGTGGCCGCGCCATTCGCGCGCGGCGTGGCGGGCGGTGAGTTGGGCCTGGCCCTGCGCGTCCCCGCCTTCGCTGACTGCGCGTACCTGGAAATCGGTCAGCTGCAGGTCACTGCCAGTGGCGCGTTCGATCGCACGCAGCACGGCATCGACCGGGCCATCGCCGATCGCCGCTTCGCCGGCTTCGCGGCCGTCGTCATGGCGCAGCTTCACCGAAGCCGAGGCGCTGCCGCCCAGATGCGTGCTGGTGTTCAGTTGCACCAGCCGCCATGGGCCGGCGGCGTCCGGATCCAGGCCCAGCGCGATCGCTTCCAGATCCTCGTCGTGCACTTCGCGCTTCTTGTCGGCCAGTGTCTTGAAGCGCGCGAAGATTGCATCCAGTGCCGCGTCATCCGGCGTGTGGCCCAGGGTTTCCAGGCGCTGACGCAAGGCGGCGCGGCCGGAGTGCTTGCCCATGACCAGCTTCGTCTCGGCGATGCCGACGTCCTGCGGACGCATGATCTCGTAGGTGCCGCGGTGCTTGAGCATGCCGTGCTGATGGATGCCCGACTCGTGCGCGAACGCGTTGTCGCCCACGATCGCCTTGTTGCGCGGCACCGCCTGCCCGGTCAGCTGGGTCAGCAGGCGCGAGGTGGGATACAGCCGGCGCGTGTCGATGCGGGTGCCGACGCCGAAGTGCGGTGCACGCACCTTCAGCGCCATCACGATCTCCTCCAGCGCGGCGTTGCCGGCGCGCTCGCCGATGCCGTTGATCGTGCATTCCACCTGGCGCGCACCGGCGCTCACCGCCGCCAGGCTGTTCGCCACCGCCATGCCCAGGTCGTCATGGCAATGGCTGGAGAAGATCACCTTGTCGGCATCGCGCACATGCCGGCGCAGGTAGGTGAACAGTTCGACAATTTCGGACGGCGTGGTGTAGCCCACGGTGTCCGGCGCATTCAGCGTGGTGGCGCCGGCGGCGACGGCGGCGCTGAACACCTCGGCGAGGAACTCGGGTTCGGTGCGCAATGCGTCTTCGGCAGAGAACTCCACTTCGTGGCACAAGTCGCGTGCACGTTCGACGGCTGCGACCGCGGCATCGACCACCTGCGCCTTGCTCATGCCCAGCTTGTGTTCGCGGTGCAGCGGACTGGTCGACAGGAACACATGGATGCGTGCGTGTCGCGCCTGTTCCAGTGCGCGCGCGGCGCTGTCGATGTCGCCGCTCTGGCAGCGTGCCAGTGCGCACACCGTGGTGGTCTTCAGCGTGCGTGCGATCTCGGCCACCGCGGCAAAATCATCCGGCGAGGCCTGCGGGAAGCCAGCTTCCAGCACATCGACGCCGAGCGCCTCAAGCGCTTGTGCGATGCGCAATTTCGTACGCCGATCCATCGAGAAGCCGGGCGCCTGCTCGCCGTCGCGCAAGGTGGTGTCGAAGATGCGCACGCGATCGGCGGCAGCGTGGACGCTGCCGGATGTTGATGCTGCTACGTCTGATTCGGGGTTCATCGCTGGCTCCGTGGATGCGAGCCGAGGGCAACAAAAAACCCCGCGCCGTTGCCGGTGCGGGGTTCTTTGGGAGTCTTCAGGTTACTTTCTATCTACCTGGACACATGCCCTCAGCCCGCACCTCCGTTGGTAATAAGGAGTACGAGTACAAGGGCAAGAAGGAGCGTGCCGCGAAGCTGCAGCAGGCCGGCAACCGTCGGGAGACGGTTGGTTTCGGCGGTGCGGCAGGGGTTGTTGCGTTGCGACATGTGACCGACCATACGCGAAGCCGAAATGGCACGTCAACAGTTTCCTTTGAAACTGATCGCTCGATCACAGCGATTGCGGTATGGATGGCTAGCCATCCATACGACAGAGAGGCTTATGCCTTGCGCGCGCGTGGCGCGCGCGAACATTCAGGGTAAGTGGTGATCGGTCGGCGCACATGGATAGAGCTGCAAAGCCTGCCGCAACTGACTTGGGACTGCCCGGCGACCGGTCATCGCGGCTCCGCATTCATCCTGTGCCATCAAGCTTGGGCGTGCTGCAGCAGCCATTGCCGCAATGCGTTTTCGTCGGCAGCCAGCGGCTCGGACGAGGCCGGGAGGGCCAGCATCGCCGCGAGTGACACGGGCACCGCAAGCGATTGCCCGATCAGCGGTTCGACCACGCTCTCGAACTTGGCCGGGTGCGCAGTGGCGACCACGGCCCACGGAGTTGTGTCGCCGCTCGCGCGCAGCCGATCGAGCAGATGCACGGCAGTGGCGGTGTGTGGGCAGAACACGTCGCCGTGGTCGTGTGCGTGGCTGGCGATGGTTTGCCGGATCGCCGCATCGTCGACACTGGCGGCCTGCAGTTGCTCACGTAAGGTGTGTTCATCCTGATAAGTCCATCGCAGCCGATCGAAGTTGCTCGGCGCACCCACGTCCATCGCATTCGCCAACGAGGCGACCGCTTCGCGCGGGGCGTAAGCGGCGCCGGAAAAATAGTCGGGCAGGGTGGCGTTTGCATTGCAGGCCAGCCGCACAGTGCCCACCGGCAGGCCGATCTCGCGCACCCACAGGCAGGCCAGCGCGTTGCCGAGGTTGCCGGTGGGCACGATGAAGTTCAGCGGTGTGCCGTGTTCGCGCCACCAGCCCAGCGCGGCGTGCGCGTAGTAGCTCATCTGCGGCAGTAGGCGGCCCAAGCTGATGCTGTTGGCCGATGACAGCGGCAGCTGCGCCTGCAGCGTGGCATCGCCGAGTGCCGCCTTGACCATGCGCTGGCAATCGTCGAAGCGGCCGGCCACGCGTAGCGCAGTAACGTTGTCGCCGAAGCAGCCGAGCTGGTGTGCTTGCCGAGGTGAGACCAGTCCGTCGGGATACAGGATCACCACGCGCACGTTCGGCTGGCGATGGAAAGCTGCAGCAACTGCCGCACCGGTATCGCCTGAAGTAGCGACCAGGATCGTCAGTGGTCGTGCATCGGTGCGCGGCAGCCGGCGCAAGCAGGCGGCGAGGAAGCGTGCGCCGAAATCCTTGAAGGCCGAGGTGGGGCCTTGGAACAGCTCCAGCATCATGGTATTCGGAAGCGCCGGCATTGCACGCAGCGGTGCGTCAAACGTGAACGCCTCCGCGCAGATCGCCGCCAATTCGTCGCCGAGCGGATCATCGGCGAAGAACGGCGCCAGCAAGGTTGTGGCGGTGTCGGCCAACGAGCCGTGCGGATCGAACGCAGCCGGATCGATTGACGGCAATGCCTCTGGCACATATAGGCCACCATCGGGCGCGAGTCCAGCGGCGATCGCCTGACTGATCGGCACGGTTGGACCGGCGCCGCGGGTGCTGTGATAGCGCACCGGTTCGCTCATGTGCGCCTCGAATGGCAGGCACCCGGTTGCAAGGGCCCTGTAGGAGCGGCTTCAGCCGCGACGGCCATGCGATGAGGCTGGGGCATGTCGCGACTGAAGTCGCTCCTACAGGGCGGCCTCACGATTGGGTCTCGTCGATGGAGGCGATCAGCGCGGCCGCCGGCCCATCGATCGGCGACACCCACGCATCGCTGTCCAGGCCGGCTTCGGCGAACGCAGCCTGCATCGCGACGGACGCGGCTTCGGCATCGGCGCGATTGTCGTACCAGCCGAACACGCTGGGGCCGGCGCCGGAGATGCTGGCGCCGAGTGCGTGATGCTCAAGCGCGGCCTGTTTCACCCGCGCGAAGTTCGGTATCAATGGCGCGCGGCGCGGCTCCACCAGCACGTCCTTCAGTCCTTCGCGCACCAGCGCCGCGTCGCCGCGATAGCAGCCGGCCAGCACCAGCGCGAGGTTCGAGCTTTGCGCGACGAACTCGCCGAGCTCGTAGTGGCCGGCCAGCGCGGCGCGCGCCTTGCGGGTCTCCAGCACCACATGCGGATGCACCAGCGCGCAATGCCACGCAGCCGGCACCTCGATGCGCAACAGGCGCTCGTGGGTGGCCAGCACCAGGCCGCCGAGCAGCATCGAACCGAGGTTGTCACCGTGGCGACTGCCGCTGGCCACTGCTTCGCCATCCAGCGCGAAGCCATACAGCGATTCACGCGGCAACGGCTGCACCAGCAATGCATTCGCGGCGACCAATGCAGCTACGCACGATGCAGCCGAGCCGCCCATGCCCGACCCCAGCGCGATGCCCTTGTGCAGCACCAGCTCGAAACCGTGCTGCAGGCCGAGCGCCTTGCGCAGCGCGAGCAGGGCGACGCCGGCGGTGTTCTGACGCGGATCGGTCGGCAGTTCGGTGACACAGCCGCGGATCGCCGCAATACGCACCACCGGCTCGTCGATGCGACGCACCTCGGCGCGATCGCCGGCGCCGGCCACGCTGTGGCCGAGCAGGTCGAAACCCACGCCGACGTTGCCGACACTGGCGGGGGCGAAGGCGCAGGCGACCTGCGGGAGTTTGGGGCGACGCGGTGAAGCCATGACGGGTTCCAGCAGTGAGGAGTTCATGCGCGCACCTCCAGCGAGTCGGCAATGCGCAGCAGATCGGTGAACACACCGGCGGCGGTCACTTCGGGACCGGCGCCGGGGCCTTGCACCGACAGCGGATTGTCGCAGTAACGGCGCGTGGTGAACTGCACGATGTTGTCGGTCAGCCGCGTATGCGCGAACGGATGCTTCGCCGGCAGCACGACCAGCTTGACACGGGCGCGGCCGTGGCGGTCCAGGCTGGCGACATAGCGCAGCACGCCGCCGGTGGCCCGCGCCTCGGCCAGCCGGGCGGACATTAATGGATCCAGTTCGTGCAGTTGCTGCATGCAGGCTTCGAGCGGCAAGGCTGCCAGGGCGGGCGGCACCAGACTTTCCACCACGACATCTTCCAGCGACAGCGGCCAGCCCGCTTCGCGCGCCAGGATCACCAGCTTGCGCGCCACATCGAGGCCGGACAGATCGTCGCGCGGATCGGGCTCGGTATAGCCCAGCGCATGCGCCTCGCGCACCAGTGCCGAGAACGGCTGTTGGCCATCATGGCGGTTGCACAGCCAGGCCAGCGTGCCGGAGAACATGCCCTCCACCGCGAGCAGTTCGTCGCCGGTATCGAGCAGGTCGCGCAGCGTCTGCACTACCGGCAGGCCGGCGCATACGGTGGCCTCGTAGCGGAAGCGCATGCCGTCGGCGCAGGCGGCACGGATCGCCTGCCAGCGTGACAGCGCGCCGCTGCCAGCCAGCTTGTTCGGCGTCACCACATGCAGCCCGGCGGCCAGCCAGTCGGCGTAGTGACCGGCGACGACCTCGCTGGCGCTGCAGTCGATCAGCAGCGCGTGGCGGCCATCACTGCCGCGTACGTGCGCGGCGAATTCGTCGAGGTTGCCCGGCCGCCAGATCTGCGCTCGCTCACCGTGATGGTCGCGGCCGGCATGGTTGAGTTCGGGATCGTCGCAGTCCAGCCACATCCGCCGGCTGGCAGCGATGCCGCACAGCTGCAGCTCCAGTCCGGTTTCGCGCATCAACCGTGGCTGGGCGGCACGCAATTGGGCGAGCAGCGCACTGCCGACGCGGCCAGGTCCGATCAGTCCAACCGCCAGCGCGCGTCGCCGCCGCGCAGTCGGCACGGCGAAGCCCAATGAGGGTGGCGGGGAGGCAAGTTGGGGTGCACAGACATTCACGATGACCTCCTATGAGGCCCGTGCTCGCTGGCGGATCGGCTTGTGCTGTGGGAGTGCGCCGGCCCGCCTCATCGAGGGCGGGGCCGTTGCGTAGTGAAGAACCTATTCGCGCACGGACACCCACCCCGACCGAGTCGTGGTGGTAGTCGTAATCGTGGTGGCGATGGAACGAGAGTTGACGCCCGCCGGCAACGGCAGATGCCCGGTGGAAACCGGGACAGCGTGCATGCGTGCTGGCGTGGAAAGCGGCGACATGGTTCCGACGTTAGCGCCGATGTTGCAGTGCGGTCAACCGATTCATTTGCAACCTTTGCGGCGGTTCGCGGATGCATTGGCCTGTTACGATGATTCGGGGCAACTGAGACTCAGGCCATCGGCGTGGCGGATATCTTTCTTAGCTACAAGCGAGAGGATCGCGCCCGGGCCGCCGTAATCGTCGCCGCGCTGCGCAAGAGCGGCCGGACGGTATGGTGGGATGAAGGCCTGACCCCGCGCCAGGCATGGGATACGACGATCGAACAGGAGATCGCGGCGGCGGCGAGCGTAATAGTCCTGTGGTCGCCGCGCTCGGTCACGTCCGAGTGGGTTCGCAGCGAAGCGCATTACGCGCAGGACCGTTCCAAGCTCGTGCCGGTCCTCATCGAACCGTGTACCGTCCCTTTGGCATTCATGCTGAAACAGTCCATCGACCTGTCGCACTGGCGCGGGTCGCCGAACGATCCGGCGTGGTGCAAGTTGATCGAATGGCTGGACACGCAGGGGCCTGCGACCGAGCCGCTGCCGCTGCACGACCGACGCGCTCGCCGGCTGCGCTGGCCGGGTCGAAAGATGCTGATCGTCGCCGCGTTCGCCATCGCCGCGTTGCTGGCCGCACTTTTCATCTATCGGTCGAAGGCCGATCACGGCGACGCGCCGAGCATCCGCGTCGCGGCATTCGATACGCTGCCCGGCGATCAGGCGGCGGCGTCCTTCTCGCAGGGCTTTGCCGCCGATCTCGCGCAAATCGTCACGTCCGGCGGCTCCAAGTTGCGGGTGCTCGATGGGACAACCGCCGGGGCTCCCGCCACGATCGCCGCCGATTTCACCTTGAACGGCAGCGTCCGCAGCGTGGCGGGCAAGCTGCATTCGACGCTGACGCTGAACTCGGCGGCGGATGGCGCGATCATCTGGTCGACCAACCTGACGCGGCCGATCGCCGAGGCCGACGCCATGCACCACGAGGCCGAGGTACGCATGGGCGCGGTGTTCGTTTGCGCGCTCGACGAGACTGCGCGCGACCGCTCGATCGTCAGCGTCGAGGCACTCAAGGTCTATCTGCAGGCTTGCGAAGCGCTGCCGAGCGGCGACGACCTGCAAACCCGCAAGCTGCTGCGTGACGTCACCCGACTGGCCCCCGATTTCGCGCAGGGCTGGGGCACGCTTGCCGAATGGAACGGCTTCATCGTCGGAGAAAGTGACGACGACGAGCCCGCCGCGCGCAAGGAAGCGCTGGATGCCGCGGCACGCGCGCTCGCGATCGATCCACGCAACTCGGCCGCCTGGGTGGCGCGCGGCATGACCAGGACGCAGATCGGCGAATGGTCGGCGGCGCAGGCCGACCTCACGCAGGCACTGACGCTCAATCCCGACGATCCGATCGGCAATTACTTCTACGCCTCTGGCCTCATCAACGTCGGCCGCACCAACGAAGCGCTCGACTATGCGATGCGCGCGGCCAATTCGGGACCACAATTCTGGCCCAAGACACTGCAGGTCATCATGACGCTGGCGAACCTCGATCGCATCGACGAGGCGCAGGCGATGCTTACTGCCGCCTTGAAGACCTGGCCCGACAACGACAATCTCAAAGATTTCGCGGGAACCTTGGCGGCGCGCTACGCCGACCCGACCAAGGCCGCCGCAACGCTCGACGATCCCGCGATCACGGCTGGGCTAGGTTCGGCGCACGTGCACCTGCTCCGGCTGGAGGCGGATGCCAGGGCGCATCCGTCGCCAGCCACAGTCGAGGCGGCGGCAGGTGCGATCAAGGCGCTTAATGCCGGCCCGGACGGTGCTTTCGGTGCGGCGCTCAACTTCATGGTGGTCGGTCGCATCGACGATGCCTATGCCAGCATCGGCGAGATGCGGACGCCTCTGCGCAACGCGCCTTACGTCGGAAACCCGTCGATTTTCTTTCGACCCTACGCTGTGAAGTTCCGCGCCGATCCACGCTTCATGGCGCTGGCGGCGAAGCTCGGCCTCGTCGCGATCTGGAAGGCGACGAAGTGGCCGGATTTCTGCACCGCGCGAGACGCGCCTTACGACTGCCGTGCCGTGGCGGCGAAGCTGGTCAATCGGCCGCCTGCGCCATGAAGATCACCGACGCGGGCCTCTGCATCTGCGGATGCAGCGGCTCACGCAGCTCCAGCAGGCGTAGGCCATGTTCCGGGAAAAGCCTGACCCAGCTTTCCAGCGTGCGGAAATACCAGGGCGCTGCGTCGCTGAAATCGGCACTGAAGCCGGCCCAGGAGCCTGCTCGCCAGCCATCCTGGTAAGGATGGTCGCCGCAGGCGGCGACCGGATGCAGGGTCTGCACCAGGAATGTGCCTTGTGGGTTGAGCAGCGAGCGGACGACGCCAAACAGCCCTGCAACGGATTCTTTGCCGAGCAAGGCGAAATTGCACACGACGGCATCGACCGACGCGTCGAGCTTGCCGGCACCGATGTCTTCATACGACATCACCCGAAAGTCAGCACCGCCAGCCAGCCGCGCCTGCTCGATCAGCGCGGGAATCGCATCGATCCCGATCACGTCGATGCCGAGGGCCGCCAGCGCGTGGGCCAGCCAACCCTCGCCGCAGCCGAGGTCGAGCACCGAGCGCGGCGAGCGGCTGAGGGTGGCCTCGATGATCGCCTGATCGGTGACCAGTCGCCGGCTCTCGATCTGCTGCTTGCGTACGGCGACGGTCCATGGCGCGGCATTCCTGCCCCAGGCATCGACGATCTTCGCATCGCTGAATGGATCGATGCTCATGCCATCTCTCACGAGGGCAGCGCGTGGGCGACGCTTGCCGGTCACCAGCTCAGCGCATGATCCCGGTGTGGCCCAGCGAATAACGGCCGGGCTGCGGCCAGACGGCCAGCCCATGCGGCTCCGCGCCGACCTTGATCGATCTGACCGCACCGGTGGTGGTGTCGAACGCATAGACGACATCATCGAAGCGACCGGACAGCCACAGCAGCTTGCCGTCGGCGCTGACGTTGCCCATGTCCGGGCTGCCGCCATGCGGAATCGGCCAGTTCGCGACGACCTTGCGCGTGGCGAAGTCGATCACCGACACGCTGCCATTGCCGTGGCGCTTGCCGTGAATCTGGTTGGTACCGCGATTGGCGACATACAGTTTCGTACCGTCGCGGCTCGGATACATCCCGTGGGTGCCGACACCGGTCGGAATGAAACCGATCCTGGTAAAGCTGTCGCCGTCGATCAGGTACACACCATTCGCCATCATGTCGGCGACGTAGAACACCTTGCCATCGGGCGAGACGCGGATGTCCTGCGGCATGCCCTTCTTGTCGAGCAAGAGGTAGCCCACCACTTGGCGCTTGACCATGTCGATCTTGGCCAGTTTGCCGCCAAATTCGCAGGTGAAGATCGCGTACCTGCCGTCGATCGAGAAATCGGCGTGATTGATGCCTTTGCACTCCGGCACCTGAAGGCTGTTGTGCAGCGCCATCGTATGCGCATCGCGGAAATCCAGCCGCGCGTGTGCTTCCGCCACCACGATCGCTTCCTTGCCGTCCGGGGTGAAGTACATGTTGTAGGGGTCGTCGACCGGGATGGCCTTGCCCGGCTTGCCCGTCTTCGTATTGATCGGGGTGAGGCTGCCGTCGTTTTTACCTTCGGCGTTGTTGGTCACCCACAGCGTCTGCAGATCCCATGACGGAACCACGTGCTGCGGGCTCTGGCCGACCGGGAAGGTGTCGACCACCTTGAACGTCGCCGGGTCGATCACGGATACGCTTTTCGAACGCAGGTTCGGCACATAGATCCGCGGCAACGCACCAGCCACGACGGGACTGAAGTGATTGACGCCAGCCTCGCTGTACATGTTGCTGGCATCCACGACCCGCGGCATGCCGGCGACTGTCGTGACCGACTGCGCGGCAACGGCCAAGGAGGCGCCACCGGCACCTGCCAGAGCGACGCCGACACACGCGGCGATCCGGAAAAAACGATGGGAACGTGTAGTCATGTCGATTTCGCTATCAAGGGATGGGGGAGGAGTCAGCCGTCGCATTATCGCCCAGCCGTGTCCTTCCTGAGCGCATCGACTGTTCGCGACACGATCGCGTCGATACCCAGCCGGCCGAGTTCGGCGCTGGAACGGCGCGGGTCGCCGCCGTAGACGCCGTCCGCCGGGCCGAGCTTCGCGCCGCTGTGTAGTCGATCAAGCCGGACCATCTGCGGCGCGACGGCAAGTTGCAGGGAAGTGTCGGCGAGCCCCGCATGGGTGCCGATCTCGTCATCGCGGTAGCCGTGCTGGCGCAGAATCTGCGCGTAGCCGTCCGAGCTGGTCGCGTAATATTCCGGCGGCACGAAGGCACGGGCCTTCGTACCTGCCCACGCCTTGTTGAGATGGGCTACCACCAGCGTGATGTCCTTCTGGTAACCGCCGTGGTCGCCCAGAAACACGATGTTCGTGAAGCCGTGCACTGCAAAACTGTTCGCCGCGGATTCCAGCGTTTTCTCGAACACGTCATCCGGAATGGTGATGGTGCCGGGAAAGCGCATATGTGATGTCGGCGGCGCGTAACTGCCTTCCGGCACATAGGCGATCACCGGCGCCACGAGCGCGTTGTCCAGCCCCTCGGCAATCTTTTGCGACAGCCACGCCACGCGCGCGTTGTGCTTGCCCAGTGCGACATCCGGACCGCTCTGCTCGGTCGCGCCGATCGGAATGATGATGGTGGTCTTGCCGGCCTGGATCTGGTCGCGCAGTTCCGTCCAGGTGAGGTCCTGCAGCAGCACGGTTTTCGGCGTCTGTGCCAACGCGGTTTGTGCGGCGAGGAGCAAAACGGTAACCGCGAAGATCAGTCGCACTGAATGACGCATCATGAAGGATTCTCGCAGGCAGGCATCGCAGGGCGCGGGCGGAAAGGGTGCCGATAGTTCAGCACATCATTGCCGGTTGCGTGTCGATAAACTACCTGCCGTGCGCACCCCGGTCAGCTGCTGTACTGGCTCTGCTGTATTTGCCGCAAGGTTTGCCATGGCTCATGGCGGCAAGAGCAGCTTGGTTCTGGAAATCACCGGGCGGTGCATGACCACTGCAGGTCGGAAAGGATCATGCCTGCCGTGGTCATGTCGATCATGCTGAAGCCAGAGGTCAACCTTCGCCTTGCACCGGATCAGTGTTGAACGTGTACAGCACGATCTTCCACACGCCGTCGACCTTGTTCAGCACGAAGACCTCGCGGTTGTAATCGATCACCTTCTTGCCGTTCTCGATGACCGCGGCACCGACGTGGTGATGTGTACGAACCACCGCGGCATCGCCATAGATATTGACCGCGTCGTACTCGAACACAGTGGAAAATTTCGCGATCTTGAACAGCGCGCCATAGCCATCGATCTTCTGCTGCCGCGTGGCGTAGGTGTGCTTCTCGTTCCATTCCGCCACGCTGTCCTTGGCGAACAGATCGACGATCGCCTTGGTGTCGCCCGCATTCAGCGCCGACTCGTATTGATGGACCACGGCATACACCGCGTGCTGCTCGGCGCTGACGGCGGGATCGCTCGAAACGGGGAACGGCGTGGTGGCAGCATCCTTCGCATGAAGCGCAGGGAGCACCCCCAGCGCGCCAGCCAGGACCAGTGCGGCAACTTTGGTGCGGAACAGATCGTGCCTTTTCATGGAGTTCTCCAGATGCCACGTGGTGAAGGAAAGGCGTCGTGCTGCGGACGCCTGGGCGAACTGCTGTTCTGTCTCTTTGAGTTGCGGCTGCATCAAGTCAGATCATATTGAACGTCAGAACGGCACGCCTTCGAGCCGCCCCATGCGACCGCTGAGAAAGTCACGCTTCGCCTGTTCGAGCCGCTCGGGCGTGTCCATCACGAACGGGCCGGAGAACAGCACGTCGCCCTGCACCGGTTGGCCGCCGAGCAAGGCGATTTCGACGGCTTCGTCACCATGTGCCGCAATGTGCACCTGGCTGCCGCTGCCCAGGATGCCCAGCGCGCCCGTAGTCAAACGGGTAGCGCCGACATCGACCTGGCCCTGCAGCACATAAATCCCCAGCTCGGGCGTGGGCTCGACGTCCAGTGCCATGCTCGCACCCGCATCGAGGTGCAGTCTGGCGAACACGGCGCCACCACTCAGCGCCATCGGGCCCTGCACACCGTTCACCTGCCCAGCGACGACATGCAGCCGTGAACCGGGACCGATCAGGTCAGGCATTTCGGCAGCGCGCAGCGAGGTATAGCTGGGCTCCACCTGCTTGAGTTCCGGCGGTAGGCTGATCCACAGCTGCAGACCGTGGCGGCCACCGGTCGGCTGTTCGGCGTGCAGCATGCCGCGTCCGGTGCGGATGAACTGCGCGTCGCCCGGTCCCAGCCGATCGCGGAAACCCATGCTGTCGCGATGCTCGACACCGCCGTCGAGCAGGTAGCTGACCACCTCGATGCCGGCGTGCGGATGCGGGCGGTCACCGATGCCGCGCTGGCTGCGGTGGCGGTAATGGTCGATGAAGACGAACGGGCCGAGCGCCGTGCGCTGCTCCTGCGGCAGTGCGCGGCGCAGGTGCATGTCGCCATCGTCGATGAGGTCATGCGCTGGAATGATCTGTGTGACGTTGCGATCCAAGCAGGTACTCCTTCAGAAGTGTATTCAACGGAGGTTTCGGTGCGACGTGCCGGAAAGCGCAGCTCAATCGCGATCGTAGGAAAGCTGGATGCCCATGGTGCCGCCGGTTTCGATGAACAGGTTCATGAAGGCCGGCACCGTATCGGTGCGTGCCCAGTCGCGCTGCAGTTCGCAGAACAGCTGGCCCACGCTGATCATCTTGCCGCCGGCCTGCTCGATCCGACGCAGCGCCATCTCGTGCGCGGCCAGCGAGGTGCCGCCTACCGCATCGGCCACCACATAGACTTCGTAGCCTTCCTTCAGCGCATCGAGTGCGGGAAAGGTCAGGCAGGCCTCGGTCCACAGCGCGGTCATGATCAGCTTCTTGCGGCCAGTCGCTTCCACCGCCTTGCGGAACTCGACGTCCTCCCACGAGTTGATCGTGCTGCGGTCGTAGGTGGGAATGCCGGCGAGCGCCTTGCGCAAGGGCGCGATCGGCGGCTTGTTCGCACCGCTCTTCACGTTCACCGTCGAATGCACGATCGGCAGGCCGTAGGCCACGGCCGCTTTCGCGGTGCCGACGATGTTGTTGATCAGCAGTTGCCGGTTCATCGAGTCGATCGAGTTGACCTGCACCGGCTGGTAGTCGATGACGATCAGGGCCGAGTTTTGTGGGGTCAGCAAATGATCCTTGACCGGATCACGGATGGGTTCGCTTGCCATGAGCTTTCTCCAAGGGGGGAGCGGAATGTGCTGATACGCAGCACGCGTGATGCTGGCGCCGAGTCCATGGCCAAGCTGACGGCTCCCGCCCGAAGGCGGGAGCCGTTTCGATTCAGTGCGCCATCCGACCGAACTTGCCGCTGCTGAAGTCGGTGAACGCCTGCTGGATTTCTTCCTGGCTGTTCATCACGAACGGGCCGTAGCCGACCACCGGTTCGTCGATCGGTTCGCCGCTGAGCAGAAGGATGGTCGCGTCGGTGTTCGCTTCCAGCGAGATCTCGTCGCCGGCGCGATCGAACGTCACCATCTGCGCATCGCGGGCAACCTGGCTGCCGTTCACCTGCACGGTGCCGCGCAGCACGATCAACGCGACTGTGCGACCTGCCGGCACCACGAAATCCACCGCATGATCCTGCTTCAGCCGCACGTCCCACACGTCGATCGGGGTGAACGTGTGCGCCGGGCCGCGATGGCCGTTGTACTCGCCGGCGATCACGCGCAGCTTGCCGGCGCCATCGGGCAGATCGACCGCCGGAATGTCGGCGTCGAGCAGGGTCTGGTAACCCGGCGCGGCCATCTTGTCGCTGGCGGGCAGGTTCACCCACAGCTGCACCATCTCCAGCGTGCCGCCATTGCGGGTGAACTCGTGCGAGTGGAACTCCTCGTGCAGGATGCCGGACGCCGCCGTCATCCACTGCACGTCGCCGGGGCCGATCTTGCCGCCGGCACCGGTGGAGTCGCGATGTTCGACCTCGCCCTCATAGACGATGGTGACGGTCTCGAAACCGCGATGCGGATGCTGGCCGACGCCGCGCGGTTGCGTCGCGGGCTTGAACGCCATCGGGCCGGCATAGTCCAGCAGCAGGAACGGGCTGAGATGCTGGCCGTGGCTGTTGTACGAGAACATCGAGCGCACCGGAAAGCCGTCACCCACCCAATGCTGTTGCGGGGCGCTGTACACGCCAAGAATCTTTTTCATGGGATCTCCTTCGCTGCGGGCCGGAGTGGCCGCAGGCATGGGCGCCATGGTGAACCCGGGTCACTGCCGCCGGTAGCTGGCGTGGCTTATCCTCAGTGTCCTATCCATGGAACGCTGGACGCCGCGATGCAGGATCTCAATGACCTGTTCTATTTCGTCCAGGTGGTGGAACACCACGGTTTTGCCGCGGCCGGACGCGCGCTCGGCATCCCCAAGTCCAAGCTCAGCCGGCGCGTGGCGATGCTGGAGGAACGCCTGGGCGTGCGCCTGGTGCAGCGTTCCACCCGGCGTTTTTCGGTCACCGAGCTGGGCCAGGACTATTACCGCCACTGCAAGGCGATGCTGGTCGAAGCCGAGGCGGCGCAGGAGCTGATCGACCTCACCCGCGCCGAGCCGCAAGGCATCGTGCGCGTGGCCTGTCCGGTGGCGCTGCTGCACTTCCAGATCGGCACGATGCTGGCCCGCTTCATGGCCAGCCATCCACGCGTGCAGGTGCAGCTGGATGCGACCAACCGACGCGTGGACGTGATCCAGGAAGGCTACGACCTCGCGCTGCGCGTGCGCTTTCCGCCGCTGGAGGACAGCGATCTGGTGATGAAGGTGCTCGGCGAAAGTCCGCAATGTCTGATCGCCAGCCCTGCGTTGCTGGAACAGCACCCGCCGCTGCGCGTGCCCGCAGACTTGCATGGCGTGCCCAGCATCGGTCTCGGCCTCGATCTGGCGCGCACGCGCAGCGAACATGTGTGGCAGCTCAACGGCCCGGACGGCCGCAGCGTGGTGGCAACGCACACACCGCGTCTGGTTACCGACGACATGATGGCGCTGCGGCTGGCAGCACTCGCCGGCGTGGGCATCGTGCAGCTGCCGACCATGACCATCCGCGATGAATTCCGCGCGGGAACCCTGCAGCGTGTCCTGCCGGACTGGGCACCGCAGAGCGGCATCGCGCACGCGATCTTCCCGTCGCGCCGCGGGCTGCTGCCGGCGGTGCGTCAGCTGATCGATTATCTGGCTGGGGAATTCGAGCAGCTGGCTGACGAAGGCTAGATTCCCGAACGCGTCACCTGCTTACTGCTTCGCGTCATGATCACGTATGGTGCGGTGATACCCCAACGGCTCCTTGAGGATACGCACGATGGCCGACTCGGTGGATTATCTCGTTGTGGGTGCCGGCCCGGCCGGTTGCGCGGTGGCCGCGCGACTGGCCGCGGCGCGGCCCGACCTGACCATCGCCATCCTCGAGACCGGGCCGGAGCGCACGCCGCTCCTCTCGAAAGTGCCGCTGGGCATTGCCGGTCTGGTGGGTCTGAAAGGCTCGGCCAATTACGCCTACACCACGACACCGCAGGCGGGGCTGCAGGGGCGCCAGGGTTTCCAGCCGCGCGGGCGCGGCGTCGGTGGCTCCAGCCTGATCAACGCGATGATCTACATGCGCGGTCAGCCGCAGGATTACGACGGCTGGGCAGCGCTGGGCTGCCACGGTTGGAGTTGGAACGACGTGCTGCCGTATTTCAAGCGCGGCGAGGACAACGTGCGCGGCGCCTCGGCGCTGCATGGCGTCGGCGGTCCGCTGCGGGTCGAGGATCTGCGCGAGCGCAATCCGGCGACTCACGCCCTGATCGATGCTGCCGTGCAAGCGGGCTTTCCGCGCAATGACGATTTCAACGGCGCCGTGCAGGAAGGCGTCGGCGCCTATCAGGTCTTCCAGAAAGCCGGCCGCCGTTTCAATGCCGCCGAAGCCTACCTCGGTGCGGCTGGCGCGCGGCCAGCCAATCTGCAGGTGATCGCCGATGCCCAGGTCCGGCGTATCCGCTTTGAGGGCAAGCGTGCCACCGGCGTCGTCTATCGCAATGGCGGGGTCGAACATTCGCTGAGCGCGCGCGGCGAGGTCATCCTGTCGGCCGGTGCGTTCGGCTCGCCGCAGCTATTGATGGCCTCGGGCGTGGGTCCAGCCGAACACCTGCGCGAGCACGGCATCGATGTGGTGGCGGATCGCGCACAAGTCGGACAGAACCTGCAGGACCATGTCGACTACACCTTGAATGTACGCGCCAAGGCGCCGGGCCTGTTCGGCATCAGCTTGCCGGTGCTGTACCAAGGCATGATGAGCATGCGCGCATGGAGTCGCGACGGGCGCGGCATGCTGACCACGAACGTGGCCGAAGCCGGCGGCTTCCTCAAGAGCGATCCCTCGCTCGACCGGCCCGACCTGCAACTGCACTTCTGCATCGGCATCGTCGACGACCACAACCGCAAGCTGCATTTGGGTTCGGGTTATTCGATCCACGTCTGCGTATTGCGTCCGCACAGCCGCGGCCAGGTTCGCCTGGCCAGCGCCGATATGGGCAAGGCGCCGCTGATCGATCCGAATTTCCTCAGCGATCCGCGCGACCTCGACACCCTGGTCGCCGGCACCAGGATCAGCCAGCGCATCATGGCCGCGTCCACATTGGCCAGCTGGAATGGGCGCACGATCTACGGCACGGGATGCGATGACGACGAAACACTGCGCCAGCTGATCCGCGCCCACGCCGATACGATCTATCACCCGGTCGGTACCTGCCGCATGGGCGGCGATGCGGAATCCGTGGTCGATCCCTCATTGTGCGTGCGCGGCATCGAAGGCCTGCGCGTGGTCGATGCCTCGATCATGCCGCGCGTGATCAGCGGCAATACGCAGGCGCCTTGCGCGATGATCGGTGAGAAGGCGGCGGATATGATTCTTGCGGCAAGCCGCGCGAGCGGGGGGTGTAGCCCCGCTGTCTAATCATCATTCTTCGCGGGAACCTTGTAGCGTGTTCTGCTGGCACGCAGGGTGGCATCGTTTTGCCACCGCGCCGCATCGGCTCATCGACGATCTGGCTGTCGATGGGTAGGTGTTCGAGAGGTCTCACCTTATCGCGAGACCTAAGGTTTCGCCTTCTTTGCCATCGCTTTTGTAACGCGTCGTTGAATTACGCCTATGCCCTTATGGCTCACGTGGCCTGTATATCGAGCGAGATACCTTCGGAGTGCCAAATCGGCACCTTCGACATTTGCGGCTTCTAAATGAGCCGTCACGAGTGCCTTGATGATTTCGAAATTTCCAAGTGGCGGAAGTTCACGGAGGATCTGCCCAACCAGTCCGGGTTCCACATTGCATGCCGAGGCCTGATCGTGCAGGGCTAATGCGCTTTCCAAGTATTTGATGCGCTCGTCAACTCGGCTTGCCTTACTTGCGGTCGCAACTGCCTCGTCGCGCTGCCGACGAAATTCCTCCTCGCGCTTCCATTCGGCGAGGTTTATTCCACGACCGAAGTTCTGGCGGTTGACCAGTGTTGCTCCGTATTGCTGCATGAGCTCTTCTTCAAGCTCGAGAGCTTGATCCTCCGTAAGTCCGTCAGCCACGATCTTTACGCGATACTCACCCTGTAGATGTTTTTCGACGTAGTGATTCCAGAGTGTCTCTCGATCTAGTGACCAAGCGCGACGACCAGTACCTTTCCCGATGTAGAACGGTTGACCTTTCGATGTCGTGTGGGCGTATACGTAAAAGCCTTTGGGAAGTGTGCATGGCGCTTCATCGGAAATGAATGAAGGCAACGGCGATGTGACTTGGTTGGCTGAGCTTCTAGGCTCGCCAGATAACAGTCTTTGCAGTTTATCCAGCACCCTTCGCTCCCGACCTTCGTGGCTTAGATGTCAATGCGAAAAATCGATCGCATAAGTCGCTGTGCCGTCGCCGTGATCCTTGAGCTGTTGGATATCGTCGAGACCCGCTTCATGCGCCAGCGCCTGCTTGTCGCTGGCGCCCTTGAACACCACCGGACCATGCGTCTTCAACCGCGCAAACTTCCATGAAGTCGGTTCGAGATCCTTTGCGCCGATCGTCCGATGCTGCTCCAGCCACTTGGCCAGGATCTCGCGGGTGCCATCGGGCGCGGACAGCACGATGTTTTTGCCGTCGAGGCCGGGGAAGTTGCCGCCGCCGCTGGCGCGGTAGTTGTTGGTGACGACGATGAACGACTGGTTCGGGGTGACCCGTTTGCCGTGATACGTCAGTGAGGTGATGCGTTGGCCGACCGGCTTCGACACGTCGATGACGTAGTGGATGCCGCCCTGGATCTGGTCGAAGTTGAAGCCGGGGACGTGGTCGTTGATCAGTTCCTGTGCGTCGGCCTTGCTCGGGTCGATGCTGTGGAAGCGTTCGGCGGACTGCTCCAGCCAGGCCTTGAGACCGGCGCCGTCGATCTTCACCGCGGCCAGCGTGTTCGGATAGAAGTACAGGTCGGCGGCGCTGCGCAGGGTCAGCGGGCCGGGCGCGACGTCGGTGTAGTCGTCGGGGCCGCCGAAGCCGCTGCGGAACGCGGCGGCGGCGGAGAGCACCGGCACATCGCGCAGCTCCGGATGTAGTCGTGGCAGTTCGCTGCGCACGTAGTCGGCTTGCGCGGCGTTGACCGCAGCCAGGGCGGTCATGTTGCCCTCGTCGGAGAAGTAGCTGCTCAGGCGCAGCGTGCTGTTGCCGATCGGCGTGTTGACGTAGGCGATCGCCGCTTCATGCGCTTGCTGCACCAGCGGCGCGATCTCCGGATCGACCGGCACGCACTGGTTCTTCTGCGGACAAATGGGCCGCACTTCGCTGTGCGTATTGTCGAGGTCGACTACCCAGCGTCCGTTCTGGCGATTCAGCACCAGCTGGATCACGCCCAGGTCCTTGCCGAAGAAACCACCCATCACCGCCGGCACATTACGGACGAAACCAAGTCGTGCGTCGACGTCCTTCATGCCGGCGTAATGCGGGCCAGGGAACTCGGTATGCGAATGGCCGAGCAGCAGCACGTCGATGCCTTTCATGCCGGCCAGGTACCAGCCGCCGTTTTCCATCTGCGGGGTGTACGGCGCGGTGTCGAGGCCGCCGTGCAGGATCGCCACGATCAGGTCGGGATGCTGCGCCTCAAGTTCCGGCAGGTACTTCTGCGCCGCCTCGACCACACCGCTGACGGTGACCTTGCCGGCCAGGTTCTGCTTGTCCCACTGCATGATCGGCGGCGGGGTGAAACCGATGATGCCGACCTTCAGTGGCACGCTGACCTTGCTGCCGTCCTGCGTATACGCCTCGATGGTTTTCGTGACCACCGCCCACGGCTTGAAGATGGGCTGACCATTGCGCGCGCTGTCGACGTTGGACAGCACCAGCGGGAAATGCGGGCCGGCGCACTGGTTGGCATGGCCGCCATCGACGTTCATCGGCGTGCCGGTGACTTGCGACAGAAAGCCGAGGCCGTAGTTGAATTCATGGTTGCCGGCGGTGCCGCCGTCGTAGCCGAGCGTATCCATCGCTTTGTAAATCGCCAGCTCCTGGTCGCAGCCGACCGGCTTCACCAGCGCCTGATAATCGGCCAGCACACTGCCCTGGATGGTGTCGCCGCTGTCGAACAGGAAGGTGTTGGGAAACTCGGCGCGCGCGCGGCGGACCAGGGTGGCGGTGCGCTCGTAGCCAAGCGAGTCGTCCGGCTTGAGCTTGTAGTAGTCGTAGCTCAGCACGTTGGCATGGATGTCGGTGGTTTCCAGGATCGCCACGTTCGCGCGCGCGCCGTCCTGCAGCAGCGGGTTCGGCTTGACGGCATGGCTGGCGCAACCGGCGAGCAGGGAAGCGGCAAGAATGGTGAGGGGAAGACGACGTGGTGACATGGTGGTTCCGTAGGGCGCGTGCGGGTTCAGACCGTAAAAACTAACAGATCGGGGTGACCCTTTGCCTTGCATGGCGTGCACTGCATTACCCAACGCCGGTGGAACGGCGCGCCGGGCAATCCGCCCGTTGCCGGTGCAAGACCGTAAGATGGCGCCTTGGTCACACGCCGAGTCCTTACAGGGGGACTTTCAACTTTATGCGTCAAATCTTTTTACATGTCACGCGGGCCCGTGTGGTGTCGCTGTGTGCCGTGATCCTTTTTGCCGTCTGCGTCGCCAGCACGGCGCTGCTTGAGCCCGAACCGCTGCAGAAGGCTTTCATCGCAAGCCTGATGCTGTGCACGTTCGTCGTGCTGCTGTTCGTGTTTGCGCGAGTGGCCACCGCGCTGGTGGTCAGTGGCGGGCTGTTCGTCGCACTGCATTTCATCTCGGAGTTGAAGCAGCGCTATCTCGAATCGCAGCTGATGCCGTCGGACTTCATCTATTACGCCAGCACCAGTCTGGTCGATACGCTGAAGCATTACCCGCATCTGTATCTGCTGGGGATCGGCATCTGCGTGCTGGTGCCGCCGCTGCTGTACCTGGTGTGGCGCTGGGACTGGCGCGTGCTGCGCGGATTGCGGCGCTGGCCGGCATTTGGCGTGCGCGTCGGCGGTATCGCGCTCGGCGTGTTCGCGTTCTGGTTGTGCATGCTGCCGAGCGGCCTGTTCGCGCATGTGCACTCGCGCAATGTATGGGAGAAGCTTTCCGACGACGCGCAGCTGACCAACTTCTTCGTCAACTTCCGCGACTCCGCTGTGACCTTGCCGGCGATGTCCAGCGATGCCGTTGCCGAGCAGCAGTGGGGGTCGACCGCGGCGGGCGAACCGGGTGCCGCGCCACCGCCGTATCCGGACATCGTGCAGGTGCTGGAGGAAAGCACCTTCGATCCATCGATCTACGATGTGTGCACCGTGCCGGCATGCCATTTGGCAATGTTCCAGACCGATGCGCGCACCCGCGGCACCGGCGTGCTGCGCGTGCATACCTTCGGTGGCGGCACCTGGGTCAGCGAGTTCGCCACGCTGACCGGCATGCCGCAGGACATCTTCGGACCCGGCGGCATGTATGCGCCGTTCGTGCTGGCGCCGCACGTGCATGATGCGCTGGCGCTGCAGCTGCGCCGGCTCGGCTATCTCACCATCGGCATCTACCCGACCGAAGGCAACTTCATCAACGGCCGCAACGCGTACACGGCGTATGGCTTCGATCACCTGTACGACGTCAACGAGCTCGGCCTGGAAGAATGGGACGAGACCGACAAGCAGATGTTCGACGCGGCCAAGCGCGTTTACGACAAGGTGAAGAAGCCGGGCCAGCCGGTGTTCGTGATGATCCTGACGATCAACCAGCACGGCCCGCACGACGACCCGATGTCGACGCTGCCGGTACCGTTCCAGAACCTGCTGCATGGCCTGAAGGCCACGCCGGCACTCAACTTCGATACCTATCTGTCGCGCCTGCACGATTCCGACGTGGCGATGCGCGGGCTGGAGCACGACTTCCTCGACCGTGAGCAGCCGACAGTACTGGTGCACTTCGGCGACCACCAGCCATCGTTCGACGGACTGATCCGCGGCCTGCAGCGCACGCTGCCCACGCCGCTGCAGCCGTACCGCGATTACCTGACCTACTACATGATCAAGAGCAACTTCGCCGGGCCGCCGTTGCCGCGCTATCCGATGCTCGACATCGCCTTCCTGCCCAGCATGGTGTTGCAGGCCGCCGGCGTGCCGAAGGATGCGTATTTCTCCGCGGAGACCGCGTTGCGCACGCGCTGCAACGGGCTCTACGACGACTGCGGCGTACCCGGCCTGATCGACTCCTACCATGCGTGGACCTTCGGGCGACTGCACGTGTATCAGTGAAGGGTGGATCTGGTTGGCGCCGGATGTGCGTACCGCACTTCCACGGCTGACCGTGGGGTCAGGCAAGGGCAGTTTCTGTCGTCATGCGGCACTCCCCGGCCTCCCGGTTCACATGAAAGTGTGATGCACATCGCGCGCGCCATTCATGTTCGTGTGAAGACTTGAGCGGCATGCGGGAGCCAGCTTGTGCGCGTCCGGGTGTTGTCTTGGGCAACGGCGTACTGGCAAGTGTCTTGCTTGGTAACGGTCATGAACGACTTCACGACCGGCACGCCCATGCTCACCGAAATCACATCGAAAGATCAGCAAGCACGGATTGTCGAAGACGAAGCGATCCTGGAACAGCAGATGGCCGAACTCGGCCTGTCGAACGACACCCGGCGGTTCCTGCGCAACCTGCATCTTGCCGAGAAGCAGCTAAACGACGCCTTCAACAAGTCTCGTCAAGGCGGTGAACTGGAAGAGCGGGTGAGTCAGGTCTATCGCGACCTGTATGGCGCGGGTTGTGTCGTGCGTACCACGCGCTAGAAAAGCGCGCTCCTCAAGCGACATTCGCTGAAACCCCGATGCCTGTCTGGACCAGCGCGTTCATCAACGCCACGGCTGACGATCAAGCACCAAACTGCTTCGCCAATCAAGACGAAGAAGCGGTTCAGCATGAACTCGTCCGGGCGCGTACGGGTCTTGGACAGAGCGTTCCCGTCAGCGTACTTCGACCTTTACGTCTGCACGCACACGCTGACCGGCACCGCATGCGAAAGCGGGTGCGATGCCAAGGATGGAGCGTGTCGGGATATGGCTGCCGGTGACTTCGATGGCCGGACTCACCACATCGAGCCGGTAACGTTGGCCACTGATGTCCACGGGAAGATCGGCGAATGCAAATGCGGCATTCGCATCGGCTGCGCGGTACGTGGTCTGCTTCGTTTGCCGATCCATCAGGCCGATCACGGCGGCGGGCAACGGGTGTCCGGTGTAGTCGTAAGCGGTGCCAGTGATGCGACAGGTGTCAGGTGATGCCTGTGCGTCGAATGCCAAGGTCACGAGCAACGCGGTTAGAACCAGGCGAATCATGATGCTACCTCCAGCGGCGAGGAATGCATCCCTGCGCGGTGGACTCCGCATCCGATCTTACGCGCTTTACACGCATGTGGACCCTGCGGATTGCTCTTCGTATCGTCGCTTGCGAGAGGCTCAGGCAATAACCTTTATGCTGGATTGCCCCCGTAACCACCGGAATGCTGGCCATGTCCGTTGCCGCGCACGCTCATGAGAGGCCGCTCGCCGCGAAGGTGCTGGTGATCGGCCATCGCGGTGCGCCGGCATGGCGGCCGGAACACACGCTGGCGTCGTATGCCAGGGCGATCGCCGACGGCGCCGACTTCATCGAGCCGGATCTGGTGATGACCAAGGATGGCGTGCTGGTGGCGCGCCACGAGAACGAGATTGGTGGCACCACCGATGTGGCCAGCCATCCAGAGTTCGCCCTGCGCCGGAGCACCAGGGTGATTGACGGCCAGACCACGACCGGCTGGTTCACCGAAGACTTCACGCTGGCCGAACTGAAGACGCTGTGTGCGCGTGAGCGTTTGCCGCAATGGCGCAGCACGCAGTACGACGGCGAGTTCGAGATACCCACACTGGAGGAGATCATCGAGCTGGCGGCGTCGACCGCGGCAACTGGCGGCCGCATGGTAGGCATCATTCCGGAGATCAAGCACGGCAGCTATTTCGCCGGGCTCGGCCTGGCGATGGAGGAGCGGCTGCTGGCCACGCTGGCCGAGCAGGCGTATACGCGCCATGCGCCGGTGGAGATCCAGTCGTTCGAGATTGGCAATCTGCGCTACCTGCGCGAACGGCTGGGTGCCGCGCCGACGAACATCCGCCTGCTGCAGTTGCTGGGCGATCCCGCGGAGCAGCCGTGGGATGTGGCGGGTGGCAAGCTCGACTATGCGCGGATGATGACGCCGGATGGCCTGCGTGAAGTTGCCGCCTACGCCGATGCGATCGGCCCGCACAGTCGCGCGATCGTGCCGCTCGATGCGGCGGGACGATTCGCCACGCCGACTGCGCTGGTGCATGAAGCACATGCGGCAGGACTGGAGGTGCACACGTATACGTTCCGCCCGGAAAACCACTTCCTGCCGCGCAGCCTGTGGCGGGGCGACGATCCGGCCAGCTTCAACGAAGCCGGCTCGATCACCGAGATCCGCGCCTGCCTCGACGCCGGCATCGATGCGTTCTTCACCGACGCTCCGGCGATCGGCCGCAAGGCGCTCGACGCGCGCTGAAGCGCGTCACCCGGGCGGCGGCGCGGCTATGATCGGGTGCCAGTCTATGTGGGGTCATGCATGTCCGTCATCACGTTGCCAGCCGTATCCCGGCCGGTCTCCCGTTGGCTTGCGCTGGCCACGCTGGTGGTCGCGCTGGGCGCGATCGTCGGCGCACTGATGGCCAGCGGTGCGGCCAGTGCGGTTTGGCTGTGGCTGCACTGGCTGTGCAAGCCGCTGGCCACGGTGTTGATCCTGTTGCTGGCATGGCGCACACAGCCGCCGCTGTCTGTGCGCTACCAGCGCTGGATACTGGTTGGTATCGTCTGCTCGCTGCTGGGCGATGTGTTGCTGATGCTGCCGCAGGATCTGTTCGTGCCAGGACTCGTGGCGTTCCTGTGTGGTCACCAGTGTTTTATCGCGGCCTTCATCGGCGACAGCCGTTTTGGTGCGCGGCCGTGGTGGTTGCTCGCCAGCCTCGCCTACGGCGCGATCAATCTGTATTTGCTGTGGGATTCGATCGCGGCACCGCTGCGGTTGCCGGTGATCGTCTACGTCGTGGTGCTGTCCAGCATGGGCGGGCAGGCACTCGCACGTGCATGGACGTTTGTACGGCGTGGCGATGCGCAGGCTGGCAGCGCGCGGCGCGCCGCTGTGGGCGCCATGCTGTTCATGCTCAGCGACAGCGTGCTGGCGTGGAATCGCTTTCACGCTGCGATCCCGTTATCGAGCCTGTGGGTGTTGTCGACGTATTATCTGGCCTTGTGGTGGATCGCGCGCTCGGTGCAGCGCGACGACATCCTGGTCGGGGCAGGTGCTGCACAGTGAACACGTCGGAACTCATCATCACCTGGGCCACCCCGGTGTTTTTCCTGCTGATCGGGATCGAACTGCTGGTGGCGAAGTTGCGTGGCCGGCGCGCGTACGCCACCAATGACGCGATGAACAGCATCGGGCTGGGGGTGATCTCGCAGGTCGTTGGCGTGTTCAGCAAGCTGCTGACCTTCGGCATCTACGCCTGGTGCGTGCAGCATCTGGCGCTGTTCACGCTGCCGGCGGACAGCCTGTGGGTGTGGGCTGGCGCCTTGCTGCTGTACGACTTCTGCTACTACTGGTTGCACCGCTGCGGACACGAGGTGAACATCTTGTGGGCCGCGCACGTGGTGCATCACCAGAGCGAGCACTACAACTTGTCGACCGCGTTGCGCCAGACCGGCAGCGGCGTGCTGTTGAGCTGGCTGTTCTACCTGCCGCTGGCCGTGCTCGGCGTACCGCTGAAGGTGTTCGTGATCGTGGCGCTGATCGACCTGCTGTACCAGTTCTGGGTGCATACCGAACAGATCGGCCGGCTCGGCTGGTTCGACCGGGTGTTCTGCTCGCCGTCCAACCATCGCGCGCATCACGCGGTGAACGATCGCTATCTCGACCGCAACTACGGCGGCATCCTGATCGTGTGGGACCGGCTGTTCGGCAGTTTCGTCGAGGAAGACGACAACGATCCGCCGGTCTACGGCACGCGCTCGCCACTGCGCAGCTGGAATCCGCTATGGGCGAATGCCGAGGTGTACTGGCACACGGCGGTGGATGCGTGGCACGCGCAGCGCTGGCGCGACAAGCTGCTGCTGTGGATCAAGCCACCGGGCTGGCGGCCGGCCGACGTGGCGGCGCGCTATCCGAAACCGGCCTTCGTGATGCCCAGCGAGCGTTTCGATCCGCCGGTGCCGAAGGCATTGATGGTTTATGCCCTGGTGCAGTTCGCGCTGCTGCTGGGGATGACTACGCAGTTCCTGGGCATGGCCGGCAGCGCCAGCCTGCCGGCGTTGCTCGCTTATGCGCTCTATCTGGTGGCCAGCCTGAGCGTGCTCGGCGCGCTGATGGAGCGGCGGCGCTGGGCGTTGTGGGTGGAAGGTCTGCGCGTGCTGCTGACTGCGCTGCTGCCGCCGTTGCTCGGTCGCTGGTTCGGTATCGACCATCTGGACGGCCATATCGCGCTCGCCATCGCGGCGGTGTTCGGGCTCAGCGCCTTGGCATTGCCGTGGCTGGGTCGGCCGGCTTCTGTTGCGGGTATGGCTTCCGTGGCGAATTGAAGGGCGTCGCGGCTGAAGCCGCTCCTACAGTTCCAGCGGTCGTGTTGCAGTGCGCTGTGTGTGTCCGGGCGCATTCGCTATGATCGCCGCTTGCTTCCACAGGGTCAGGCGATGAGTTTCTTCAGCAAATTGGTGCGGCACAAGTCGGTCGAGCAGTTGCAGGCGGAGGTGGGCTCGCGTGGCGATTTCCGCCGCGTGCTGGGCTTGTGGCAGCTCACCGCGATCGGCATCGGCGGCATCATCGGCGTCGGCATCTTCGTGCTGGCCGGCCAGCAGGCTGCTACTAATGCCGGCCCGGCAGTCGCGCTGAGCTTCATCATTGCGGGTCTCGGCAGTGCCTGCGCGGCACTCTGCTATGCCGAGTTCGCCGGGTTGATCCCGGTCACCGGCAGCGCGTACACCTACGGCTACGCGGTGCTCGGCGAGTTCGTCGCCTGGATCATCGGCTGGGATCTGCTGCTGGAATACGCGCTGGTGGTCGCGGTGGTGGCGATCGGCTGGTCCGGCTATGTGCAGGTGCTGTTGACCTCCGCCGGCGTGCATCTGCCGGAGTGGGCGCAGCAGAGCATGAGCGCGCAGACCATGCAGTATTACCTGCAGCAAGTGTTCGGCGCGCACGGCGCGACCGCGATCGCCGCACCCAGCGACGGTCATCGTTTCAACGTGATCGCCGCCGGTGTCTCGGTAGCGGTGGCGGTGCTGCTGACCGTGCGCACCGAATGGGGCGCGCGCTTCAACACGGCGGTGGTGACGATCAAGGTGATCGGCGTGCTGCTGGTGGTGCTGGTGGGCGTGTTCTACATCAATACCGCGAACTGGCATCCATTCATTCCCGCGCGCGTGGTCGATGCCACCACCGGCCTCGGCCACTTCGGCTGGCAGGGCGTGCTGACCGGCGCCAGCGTGGTGTTCTTCGCGGTGTTCGGCTACGACACGCTGACCACCGCGGCGGAAGAGGCCAAGCATCCGCAGCGTGATCTGCCGCGCGCGGTGCTGCTGTCGCTGGCGATCGCGATGGTGTTGTACATCGCGGTGTCGCTGGTACTCACCGGCATCACGCCGTACAGCCACCTCGGCGGTGATGCGTCGGTGTCCGATGCGTTCGAATCGATTGGCCTGCACTGGCTCAGCATCATCATCGCGATCGCCGCGGTGATCGGCGTCACCAGCGTGCTGTTCGCCTTCATGCTGGGCGCGGCGCGGATCTGGTTTGCGCTGGCGCGTGATGGCCTGCTGCCGGCGTGGTTCGCCAAGGTCAGTCCGCGCTTCGGCACGCCGGCGCGGCCGACCATCATCCTTGGGTTGTTTACCGCACTGATCGCCGGCCTGCTGCCGATCGGCGAGGTGGCCGAGCTGGTAAACATCGGCACGCTGAGTGCCTTCATCATCATTTGCGGTTCGATCATGCTGCTGCGTGTGCGCAGGCCCGACTTGCAGCGCAACTTCCGCACGCCGGCGGTGTGGTTCACCGCTCCGCTGGGCATCGTGTTCTCAGCGGTGCTGATCTATGGCCTGCCGTGGATCACCTACGAACGCTTTGTGATCTGGATGGCGCTGGGCTGCGTGATCTATTTCGCGTACGGCATTCGACACAGCAAGCTGGCATGAACCGGTGCAGTACGAGGCGGTTTGTGCCTGATTTGATCAGGCGCTGACAATGCGGTCGCGGCCGCCGTTCTTGGCCTGACGCATGGCCTTGTCCGCATGTGCGAGCAGGGTCTCGATCGCCTCGCCGGGGTAGTTGCACTCGGCGATACCGATGCTGACGGTCAGTACGCCGTCCGGGCGCCGGATCGCATGCACGGCCCGGCGCAACTGTTCGGCGCGCTGGGCGGCCTGCTGCAGGTTGAGTCCGGGCAGCAGGATCGCGAATTCCTCGCCGCCGATGCGGCCGATCAGGTCGGTCTGGCGCATCTGCGCCCGCAAGGTCGCGGCCAGCGCGATGAGTGCGGCATCGCCGGCGGCATGACCATGATCGTCATTGAGCTGCTTGAAGTGGTCTGCATCCAGAAACAGCATGCACACCGGCTTGTGTTCGCGGCAGATGTCATGCAGGGCAAGCCGCGCCAGCTCGAGAAAGCGATTGCGCCGCAGCAGGCCGGTCAGGCCGTCGGTGTTGGCCTGCTCGCGCAGTTGGCGTTCGAGCCGGTACTGTTCGAACAAGGTGCGCGCCATGAAGCCGCGCAGCACCGCCGACAGCGCGATGGCGATCGCCATGTAGACGACGTACTGCACCACGTGCACGCCGTTGCCAGTGCGAAGCAGCAGCATCGGCAACGGCCCGAACGCGCACAAGGCCATCGCGATGGCGAAGTCCCAGGCTTCCAGCCAGACCACCGATGAGGCCACCGGCAGCAACAGGCCCGGCATGACCCAAGGCTGCCCCTGCACGCGGCCGATGCCATTGAGGTTGATGCCGATTTCCAGCAGCAGCACGCACAGCAGGGTCAGCAGGCTGAGCAGTCGCGGTTGCTGCACGCGTCGAACTGCCGCCGCCACCAGGAACAGTGGGAGGAGCGGTGTCAGTCGCAGCGACAGTGACAGCGGTGAGGCGCTGAACACGGTGGCGGCGCCGGTAGCCGTTACGTAAGCCAGCACCGCCACCAGCATCAGCGCATGAATCATCGGCCTCATCTGCTGCGCCAGATAGCGAATGTATTCGCGGTGCTGCTCCGGGTTGTCGGTGCGCTGCGGATTCGGAAACAGGGCGTGCATGCGGGTCTTGGCGCTGGGAGTAGGTGTGGTCATCACCCTGCATCCAGCAAGATGGATGCCATGAACGCTTGCAGATGGCCACCGCCGACTGCGCCGGCATGCGGTCATGACCTTCGGCATGGGTTAAGCGCAGTGTGACGGGGCTAGCATCGACCCCTTGAATCCGTGCCATGGCGCGGATTCCCTGCATCTGACCGGTCTGGCAGCCCGGTTGGGCAGGTGTCCGAATCACCCCATCCATGCCGGAGAATGCTTTTGAAAGTCACCCGCCTCGCTTCCGCCCTTGCCGCCACCGCCTTCGGGCTGGCCAGTTTCGCCGCACTGGCGGATGTCCCGGCGCCGCAGGATGTGCCGTACCAGGGCACCTTGAAGATCAGCGTGGATGCCACCGACGTGGCCCATCGCATCTTCCGCGTGCACGAGGTGGTGCCGGCGCAGCCGGGTCCGCTGACCCTGCTGTACCCGCAGTGGCTGCCGGGCAATCATTCACCGACCGGCCCGATCGACAAGCTGGCCGGGCTGGTGGTGAGCGCGAACGGCAAGGTGTTGCCATGGAAGCGCGATACGCTGAATGTCTACGCGTTCCACGTCGAGGTGCCGCAGGGCGCCAGCAGCGTCGAGCTGGATTTCCAGTTCCTGTCGCCGCAGAGCACCCGCGAGGGCCGCGTGGTGATGACGCCGGAAATGCTCAACCTGCAGTGGAACGCCAACACGGTGTATCCGGCCGGCTACTACAGTCGGCGCATCATGGCCGAAGCCAGTGTGAAGTTTCCCGCCGGCTGGCAATTCGGCAGCGCGCTGGAAGTGGCCTCGCATGATGGCGACACGGTGAACTTCAAGCCGATCACGTACAACGACCTGGTCGATTCGCCGATCTACGCCGGCAAGTATTTCAAGCGCGTCGACCTGGATCCGGGCGCGAAAGCGCCGGTGCACATGGACATCGTGGCGGATGCGCCGAAGTATCTGGAGATCACCCCGGCGCAGCTGAAGGTGCACCAGAACCTGGTGCAGCAGATGTACAAGATGTATGGCGCGCATCACTACGACCACTACGACTTCCTTTTCTCGCTCAGCGACAAGATGAGCGGTAACGGGCTGGAGCATCACCGCTCCAGCGAGGACGGCGTCGGCACCGGCTACTTCACCGAATGGGACAAGAACTCGGTGGTGCGCGATCTGCTGCCGCACGAATTCAACCATTCGTGGGATGGCAAGTACCGCCGGCCGGCCGACCTGTGGACGCCGAACTTCAACGTGGCGATGCAGGATTCGCTGCTGTGGGTGTACGAGGGCCAGACCCAGTTCTGGGGCTACGTGATGGCCGCGCGCTCGGGCCTGTGGACCGACGAGCAGACCCGCGACATGCTGGCCTTCGTTGCCGCCACCTACGACCAGGGTCGCCCCGGGCTCGCCAGCTGGCGCAACATTCAGGACACCACCAACGACCCGATCATCGCCCAGCGCGCACCGCTGCCGTACCGCAACTACCAGGCCAGCGAGGACTATTACTCCGGCGGCCAGATGATCTGGCTCGACGTCGATGCCCGCCTGCGCGAGCTGAGCAAGGGCAAGCATTCCATCGACGATTTCGGCAAGGCGTTCTTCGGCATGGCCAACGGCGAGTGGGCCGCCAATACCTATACCTTCGACGACGTGGTGAAGACGCTCAACGGTATCGAGCCGTTCGACTGGGCCAGCTATCTGCGCACGCGCCTGGACGGTCACGGTCCGCTGATCGGCGGCATCGAGGGTCACGGCTGGAAGCTGGTCTATACCGACCAGCCCTCGGCGGCGGTGAAGGCGGTGGAAGCACGTCGGCACACCGCCGACCTCACCTACTCGATCGGCCTCTCGGTCGGCAAGGATGGCGCGATCGGCGACGTGCTGTGGGACGGCCCGGCGTTCAAGGCCGGCATCTCGCCGGGCATGAGCGTGATCGCCGTCAACGGCCACGACTACGACGCCGATGCACTCAAGGATGCGGTTACCGCCGCGGCGAAGGACAAGAGCCAGGGCATCGAGCTGCTGGTGAAGAACTTCGACCAGTACAAGACCATCCGCGTCGACTACCACGACGGCCTGAAATACCCGCACCTGGTACGCGACAGCAGCAAGCCCGACACGCTGGCCAACCTGCTCAAGGCACGCTGAGGTTCACCGGCCGCGCTCACGGATCTCCCGGGGCGCGGAACGGACGAGGGTGCTTGGCCATGGCCAAACCAGTCGCCAGCTCGTCCACGCCCCTCGGCAACTCCGCTATACTGCGCTCCCCGTGGTGTCGGCATTTGCCCTTCACCACGCGGCCATACATGCGCCCGTAGCTCAGCTGGATAGAGTACTGCCCTCCGAAGGCAGGGGTCGTGGGTTCGAATCCCGCCGGGCGCACCATCTTTCCGTGATGCCTCCCATGTTGTGCGTTAAGCCATAAATTGGCCACGCGCACATGCACATGCACATGCACATGTTGCTGGCATAGCGAACGGTGCTGGTGGAATGCTCAGTGCGCAATGCACGCCGCTCACTCAGTCCCTGGGAAATCATCTGCCGCACCAGCAGCCGTCGTGCCGATGCGGTTACCACTTTTTCGCAGCGCTTCGCGAGTGACCTCGATTCCAGCATCGACTCGGCCAGCAGCTTCTTCAGCCGCGTGTTCTCCGTCTCCAGTTCGCGCAGGCGCTTGGCCTCGGACACCTCAGGCTGCCGAACTTGTTGCGCCACAGGTGGTAGCTGGCCTCCGAGAAGCCGTGGTGGCGGCACAGCTCCTTCACTGCCAAACCTGACTCGACTTCCCGCAGGAAGCCAATGATCTTTTCTTCCGAAAAATGCTTCTTCACGTCCGATCTCCTCATCTCATGGGATCGGACTCTAAAGCCTCGTGTTACTCAGAATGGGGTGACGCCGCAACTGGTCCTGTGCGAACCGAGCAAAATTGGATATATGAAATCACTTTCCGTTTAGGTATTGCTAATACTGCCAAAAATGCGTGCTGGTAGGGATTGTTCAAGGTGCGTGCACCACCTCAATGATTTTTCCAAAATCCGAGGGAATCTGGATGATGATCAAGTCGAAATTGACGGTTGCCGTGGTGGCAACCCTGGCGCTTGGCTATACCTCTGCCTATGCGCAGTCGACCCAGACCGATGCATCCCAGCAGAGCACATCTCAGCAGAGCACCGATCAAGCGCCGGACGCCGCCAAGGCCAAGAAGCTGCAGGCGGTCACCGTAACCGGCTCGCTGATTCCGCAGACGCAAATCGAGACGGCAACGCCCACAGTGACCATCACGGCGGACCAATTGAAGGCGCGTGGATTTGCCACGGTGGCACAGGCGCTACAGCAATCTTCCAATGCGGTAGGCAGCGTGACAGGCCCTGAGGCTGTAGGAACTTTCACACAAGGCGCACAGACGCTTAGCTTGTTTGGCCTCTCGCCCGGTTACGTGAAGTACCTGATCGACGGCCGCCCGATGGGCAATTTCCCCGCGCTCTACAACGGCAGTGATGTTTTCAACAATCTGAGCAGCATTCCGGTCGAAATGGTCGACCACATCGACATCCTGCCGGGCGGGCAGTCGTCATTGTACGGTTCGGACGCGATTGCCGGCGTGATCAATATCGTGCTCAAGAAGAAGATCGACGCACCAGTGCTGGACGTGCGCTACGGCTGGAACAGCAACGGCGGCGGTGCGGCGCGTCGGGGCTATCTGGCCGATAGTTTCAATGTCGGCAAATTCAACCTGATTGCCGGCGTGCAATTCGAGAGTACGCAACCTATCTGGGCCTACGATCGGTCGCTGACCGCCCAGGCTGATCTTGATGCCGTCGGCGGACCCATCGCGGAGCGGGATTATCTGGCCACTGATCCCACGCTGGGCATTGATAGCTATAAATTCGCGGATCCCAACAATTGCGCCAACACGACGGCTGGGTTCGGCGGAACGACGGGGTACAGGTATCGCGCCAATAGCGGAAATTATTGCGGGTCGTACTACGGGGAACAGGCCTATGTCACGCTGGCCAATGAAAGCAAGACCGCAAACCTGTATACCCACGCGACCTTTGACGTCAACGATAACCTGCAGTTGTACAGCGACCTGCTCTACAACTACCAGGAGCAGAAATACCAGCCGGGAGGGGCCACCGACTGGCTGACTTCAAGTTCAGGCCTGACATTTTACGATCCCATCCGGGCCCAGTACACGGATCTGCAGCGTATCTTCTCGCCGGAAGAAGTGGGTGGCTACCAGAACTCCATGAACACGCAGGTCGAAAACGCCTATATGTTCAGCCTGGGTGGAAAAGGCACGTTCGGGCAATCGAACTGGGACTACGATCTGGGTTTTACGCATTCCAACGACAAGACCAACGAACGTGGTTACGTCGCTTTCACGAATCCCATCAATACCTTCTTTACCAATCGTGTGCTGGGCCCGGACTTGACATCGACCCTGGGGCCGGATCCTGATGGTTACGGGGTGCCCGTCTTCGAGCCCAACTACGCCGCTTTCTATACCCCGATTACGCCAGCGGAATATCATAGCTTCACCGGTTATGCCACGACATTGGGGAAGACCTGGGACAATATGTTGCGCGGACAGGTGACAAATGCCTCGCTATTCACCTTGCCAGGCGGCGATGCCGGCCTCGCGGTCGTGCTGGAAGGAGGCAACCAAGGCTGGGGCTATGTGCCCGACCCGGGTTATTTCAATGGAGATATCTACAATTATACCGCGGACCAGGGTGCCGGGCATCGCTCGCGCTATGCCGTCACGACCGAGCTGAATTTTCCTCTGCTGCAGCAACTGACCGTGGATGTGTCCGGTCGTCGGGACGGATACGAAGTATCCGGCCACCAGGTCAAGCACAATACGTATACGGTGTCGCTGGAATATCGCCCTTTCGAGAGTCTGCTGCTCAGGGGCAAATACGGCACGGCGTTCAAGATGCCCACCTTGGCTGATGAGTATTCCGGGACGAGCGGCTACTACAGCTCGGTCACCGATTACTACAACTGCGCCAAGTTGGGGTTCACGGGCCCCACCTTGGGCCAATGTCCGGGCGTCTATTCTCAGGCAAGCTATTTCAACAGCACCTCGGGCAATGTCAATCTGAAACCGATCACGGCGAAAGACTGGAACTATGGCGTCGTATGGGCGCCGACATCGAAGCTCTCAGTGACCGTAGATTATCTGCACTTCGACATCCGCAACGAAGTGGGGACGGTGCCACCGGACACGATTTCACAGGAGAACTCCCTTTGTCTGCAGGGGATTCTTGATCCCACTACACCGAGTTGCATCAATGCGATCAATGCGATCACGCGCAATCAATTCGGTGCGATTGAGGATATCTATACGCCGAATCAGAACATAGCGCGGGAACGGGTCAATGCCATCACCGCCAATCTGAATTATCAGGTAGATATTGGCGCCTATGGCAGCTTGTCGTTCTCCGGTAGTTACAGCGACGAGCTAAAGCATGAAGAGCAACCGCTCGCGGGCGACCCGTTCATCAACTACCTGGACAGCCCGCTGTACAGTACCGATTTCAAGACCAAGGCCAATGTCTCGGTGACCTGGAGTCTAGGCGAATGGACCACCACGTTGTTTGCCAACCGTGATGGTCGATCGCCCAACTATCTGGCGACCACACTTGATAATTATTCGGCGCCCGGTACGGGTTATCTGGCAGCCTGGGTTACCTACAACGGCAGCGTGCAATACAGCCCGACGAAAAATCTGACGCTGTCCTTCCTGGTGAACAACCTTTTCAACAAGATGCCGCCAGTGGATAACAGTTATCCCGGTTATGTATTCGGCCCTTACAACTCAGCGAATTACAGTGTGTATGGGCGCCAGTTGTATCTGGAGGCGACGTACAAGTTCGGCAGACCCTCAGCTCAGTAATTGCCAGAGTCTGCTTCAATCCAAACGGCTCCGCCTTCGCGGGCCGTTTTTATGCGTGGGCAGCACGAGCTGCATGGAGCAGTCGACTGCGGATTTGTTGATCAGCTTGGGAACAGCTCGTATTCACCCCTTTAGGGAGGTACATCGCTAGTCCGATCTATCTCAAAGTGCACGGCCCTTCGCTGGGCGTGGGCTTTATCGCCATAAAGTGGCCAAAACGGCCAAGTTATGGTGAAGCGATACTCGCTGCTGCGGCGCGCGCAGTAGCGTCTTCCAGCATGCGTACCGGTTCGAACTCACGCTCGAAAGCAGCCTGCGAGATTTGCACGCGCGGTCGGGTGGCTACGCCGCCAGCGGCCCGTTTTTCGGAAACGGCATACAGCTGAAGTCTGCCGCGTGCACACGGATCGCATCAGCCGGCTTGAACAGGGCGACCGTGTTCGCGGGTTTCTCTCAAATGGGCCAAACCATCATCCGGAGTGTCGCCTCAAGGGCAACGATTCCATTGACCTGCAGACCGTTCCTGCATCTATCGCATCCAGGCATGCGCCGAACAATTGGGCAGCCTCCTGCAGCTCCAGACTGGACAGCCCGCAGTAGCCGAGAAGAAGGCCAGGTATGGCGGGCCTTGTGTGGTAATGCGGCGCAATCGGGTACAGGCCGAGTCCGTGCTCATGCGCGTAATCGATCAGGGCCTCCAGTTGTGCGTGATCGTAGTCGCGCAACCAGACAACCACGTGCATACCGGCGTGCGAATCCGCAATCTGGATGCGCTCACCGGCATGACGCCGCAGCCCGTCGATCAGCACTTCGCGGCGCGCCTTGAGCGTTCTGCCCATTTGCCGCAGATGTCGCTCGAAGCCGCCGCTCTCCATGAAGTGCGCCAGGGCGGCCTGTTCAATCACCGGATTGCAAATATCGGCCAGATATTTGGCGTTGATGAAATCCTGACGCAGCGCGGCGGGCAACACCATGTAGCCCAGACGCATCGAGCCGAACAGCGCCTTGGAAAACGTGCCCACATAGATCACGCGGTCGCCATCGTCGAGCGAACGCAAGGCAGCCAGGGGTTGGGAGTCGAAGCGAAACTCGCTGTCGTAGTCATCCTCCAGAATCCAGCTTTGCCTTGCTTCGGCATAACGCAACAGCTCCAGGCGCCGTGACAGCGACATGGTCGGGCCGGAAGGAAACTGATGGGAAGGCGTTACGCAGATCAGGCGAGATGCCTGCACTGGCAACTCGGCGCATACCAGGCCCTCGTGATCCGTGCGCACGGGCAACAGGCTGGCACCGTGCGCAGCGAATGACTGCCACATGCCGAAGTAATGCGGCTCCTCCATTACAGCGGCGTCTCCTTCGTTCAGCAGGACACGCGCGGTCAAGGCATAGGCCTGTTGTGCGCCATTGATGATGAGCATATGGTTCGGATGCGCATCGACACCGCGCCGCAGTGCCAGGTAGCGACAGATCTGCTCGCGCAAGGCAAACAGTCCTTGCGGGTCGCCCCGTTCGAGCGGGGTATAAACCGCAGCGCGAGCGAGTTCACGGGCCCATAGGGTACTCAACGCGGGTTGGGTCATCGGTTCGCCATATTGCATATTCAGACGCAGCCCGTGATGGCGGCGCGTGATCGATGGATCTCTCTGCGTTCTCGCACGCTTTGCGTAACGCGACGGTGCCGCGATCGGCTCCGCCTTCAGCAGGCGAAGGGGTGGGGAGGTTTGCAGGTGGCTGACGTAGCTGCCAGCGCCGACCCGGACATAGACGAAGCCTTCGGCACGGAGTTGCTCATAAGCCGTCAATACGGTGATGCGCGACATGCCAACTTCCAGAGCAAGTGCGCGGGTGGACGGAAGGCGCGTATCGGCTTTCAATCGCCCGTTGAGAATGGAAGTTTTCAAGGCGCGGGTAAGTTGTGCGTAAGCCGGCCCTTGGCCATCGAATTCGAGGAACATGAAAACCTCAACAAGCGGGGTGCCCGTATGCGAGACCCTAGGCCCCCATCGCGGGCGCTGCTTGAGGAAATTTCGCAAAAAGCGTGAGGCGTTTGCTAGGTTATTTGCGGAAGCGGGCGCGATTCGCTGGCGCGAGTGGTTGGGGCCGTGCTTCGTCTTTGGCTCCGTCGCGTCGGGCAGCCGGTCGACGCGGAGGCTGGTGGTGCGCAGCAGCTGGCCAAGACAGAAGTCTGCGGTCGGCGCGCCACGTCCGCTGTCCTAATCGATGCGCAGTGACCCGAGCCATGCCCGGGTTGCGGATTCCAGTCCGATTGGACACCCGTTCTGGACAGCGCTGGCCAGTACCGCGGTGTTGACCAGGGTCATCCGGGGCCTTGGTTGTCCCCAATGGGTGGAGGTCGATTTGCCAGCCCCTTGTTCGTCGTTCAGACGTACGGTCTTCTGTTGCGTCAGACGTGCATTCACGCCCCGGGGCGACGCACCTCATACAGCTCGTATGGGCGGACCGGAGATGTGCCTTTTAACCCATGGCGGACCTTGCAGAACCAGCGTAAAGGTAACCAATACCAGCATCGGGTTCAGAGGGCGCTGGAATGCTGTTCGGTCAACAACGAAATCCACGCTTGGTCATGCCGAGGCTCGCTTCAGACTTGGTGTAACCTGAACAGGAGCAGGAGCGGGAATGGAGGTCGAACAAATGGCTATAGCGTCCGCCCCTGCTGCGTGGATTGCATTCGGCAGGGTCGAGATCGACACCCTGGGTCATCGCCTGTTTGTCGATGGCGAGGAGGTCGCGCTCGAGCGCAAGGCATTTGCCGTACTCGTGCTGCTGGCGCGCGAACCCGGCCGTGTGTTGAGCCGCGACGAGATTCTCGACGTGGTGTGGGGGCATGCCCATGTCACGCCTGCCGTACTCAGTCGCATCATCGCGGTGTTGCGTCATGCGCTCGGCGAGAGCGGCGAAGAAAGCCCCTATCTGCATACCGTGCATGGCGTCGGCTTCCGCCTCGATGCCCAGGTGCGATCCGCCGCGTCGCGTGAGGAGTTGATTGCGGACAGGGCATCAGCGGCCACGGAACCTGTGTTCTTGCCCGCCCTCACCAGCACTGTCGCCGCGCCATCGGCCGCAACGGCAGTGGGTCCGGCAACATCGTTGCCGCCTGACAAGACACGTCGGCTCGAAAGCCGACTCGTGGCCGTGATCATCGGTCTGCTCGTGGTGGCGGCCGCGCTGCTCGGGTGGCACCAATTCGCACGCCACCCGGCGGACACGGTGCCGGCGGTCGATCTGAAGTCCATTGCGGTGCTGCCGTTCGAGAGTCTCAGTACTGACCAGAACAACGCGTATTTCGCCAGCGGCATGCAAGACATGATCCTGACCCAGTTGGTGGGTATCGGCGGACTCAAGGTGATCGCCCGCACCTCGACAGAGAAGTATCCGAGCCATCCGGAAGACGTGAAAGCCATAGCTCGACAATTGGGTGTGGCGACGCTGCTCGAAGGCACGGTACAGAAGGCCGGCAATCAGGTGCTGATCAATGTGCAACTGATCGATGCGAGCAGCGGCAACCATCTCTGGGCGAAAGCCTATACGCGCACGCTGGACAACGTTTTCAATGTGGAAGGCGAGGTCGCGCAGAATGTGGCGGAGGCGCTGAAGGTGCAGCTGACGTCCGCCGAGACCGCGCGTATCGAGAGAATGCCGACCTCGAACGCCGCAGCCTACGATCTGTATCTGCAAGCTGGCGTGCACGCCAACCGCGCCTTCGATGATCCCGGACTGTCACAGTCCGAATTGCCCTTGGCGATCGCGCTGTATCAACAGGCACTGGTCAAGGATCCGGACTTCGCGCTGGCTGCAGCCGCGCTGGCACGTGCCAACATGCAGATGTATTTCTTTGCGCCTGATCGCACGAACGCGCGACTGGCCGCGGCAAAGACCGCCGCTGATCGCGCCCTGGCGTTGCAGCCGAACCTGGGCCAGGGACATTACGCGCTGGGGCTGTATGACTACTGGGGGCATCGGGACTACGCCGCTGCCGCCACCCAACTGGAGCTGGCCCGGCGTGCCTTGCCCAACAGTGCCACCGTGGAACTCATCATCGCCTCGATCGCCCGGCGCCAGGGTCACTGGGATGAGGCGGTGGCACTGTTTCGCACGGCCACCGTACTTGATCCACATAGTGAGTTTGCGTTCAACCAGCTCGCCGTGACCTACGAGAGCATGCATCGCTACGCAGATGCCGAGCTGGCTTATGCGGGCGCCATCGCGGTGAGCCGGGATCCTGTCGGCAACCGTGTGGCACAGGCCTTCAATCAGCTGATGTGGAAAGGCGATCCGGCGCCGCTGCGCGCCGCGCTTGCCGCGCTTGCGCCGGGCAGCGATGCCTACACCAGCAATATCATGACCATGTATTTCGAGCGCTGGCTGACGCGCGATTATGCCGGCGCCATCAAGATAGTCGAGTCGGACAAGGCCGATGACTGGGCCGACCCGAACAACATTGTCCTGCCCCGACGCCTGTATCTGGCGTGGGCGTTGCAGGCGGCGGGAGACACGGACAAGGCGACGGCGACGTATACCGAGGTTGCGGCGCGCATGCGCGCCACCCTCGTCGAGCGACCGGACGACGCGGACCTGCATCTGGCCTTGGGATTCGCGTATGCCGGGCTCGGCCGGAAAGCCGAGGCCGTCGCTGAAGGCGAGCGTGCCGTCGCCTTGATGCCGGTCAGCAAGGATGCCCTCACCGGACCGGATATGCTCGCGTCGCAGGCACAGCTGTATGTGCGGGTCGGCCAGCCCGACCAGGCCATCGCGCTGATCGGACGCGTGCTGTCCATAACTAATGGCGCCCCCCTGTCGAGCGCGTTGCTCCGGCTCGACCCGGATTGGGACTCGCTGCGCGACGATCCACGCTTCAAGGCGTTGTTGCTGAAGTCGCCCAGCACCAACTAGTTTGCCGGCTACGCTGCTCCGTAACGCAGACCGGTGCGTGCTGCCGGGTATCGAGCATCGTCGGATTCTTTGGCGACAGAGCAGAAACTGTTGAACCGTCCGCCAAGGGCGTGGGTCCAAATCCTGCCGGGCGCACCATTCGAGGGCTCAACTCGATCAGCTGCTCGCGTATTTCACGGCTTGTTTCGTGTCGTGTCTTCGCGCGATGGCGTCGATCGTGTCCAGGCATTCGCCAAACAATTGCGTGGCATCGCGCAGTTGTGCCTTGGACAGCCCACAGTAGCCGAGTATGAGGCCCGGCACGACTGGGCATTCGTCATAGTGTGGTGCTACCGAATGCAGACCCAGTCCGCGTTCATGCGCAAGGGCTATCAGTGCATCGATCTGTGCATGGTCGTAGTCGGGTAGCCAGACGACAACGTGCATGCCAGCGTGGGTTCCCCCGATCTGCACGCGCTCGCCGGCATGGCGGTGCAGGCTTTCGATCAGCTCCCCGCGACGGGACCGCAGTTCTCTCGTCACGAATCGAAGATGGCGTTCGAAGCCGCCGTCTTCCATGAAGTGTGCCAGCGCTGCCTGCTCGATCGTCGGACAGCCACGATCGTCAAGACATTTTGCGCTGACGAAATCAGCGCGCAGCGCCTGTGGCAAGACCATATAGCCAAGCCTGAGGGCGCCAAACATTACCTTGGAAAGGGTTCCCACGTAGATCACCCGATCGCGAGTATCCAGCGAATGCAGGGTCGCCAATGGCTGCGAGTCGTAGCGGAGCTCGCTGTCGTAGTCATCCTCGACAATCCAGCATGACGCTCTATCTGCATAGCTCAGTAGCTCGATCCGGCGTGTCAACGACAGTACCGAGCCGGTGGGGAATTGATGGGCGGGAGTGACAAGCACAAGACGCGGAGCCACGGTCGGCAATTCGTTGCAGAGCAATCCTTCGTTGTCGGACCGGATCGGAAGCAGGCGTGCGCCGTGCGCGCTGAACTGCTGCCAGGCGCCCCAGTAATGAGGCTCTTCGATGGCCACGGTATCTCCTTCGTTGAGCAGTACGCGCGCGGTCAGCGCGATAGCTTGCTGGGTGCCGCTGACGATCAGTACACGATCAACGGAAGTCTGTATGCCGCGTCGTAGCGAAAGGTAGCTGCAGATCTGCTCACGCAAGGCCAGTAGTCCCTGATCAGCGCCGTAACCAAGCGGGCTTTGGATCGCGGCCCAGGACAGCTCCCGTGCCCAGATGGCACTGAGTGATGGGTTGATATGCGACGATCCGTATTGCAGGTTGAAGCGCGTGCCGCGATGCAGTTCCGCAATCGGCAAACCTTGATACTGTCGCGCACGCTCCGCGAATCGCGATTGCGCCGCGATGGTGGTCGTGTTGACCTGAGGCAGGGGCATGGTCTCGATCGGTAACGCGTTGACGTAGCTCCCGGAACCCACTTGACCATCGATATAGCCGTCCGCGCGCAATTGCTCGTATGCGGTGAGCACCGTGATGCGTGAACAACCCAGCTCCAGAGCCAGCTCGCGCGTAGACGGCAACCGCGCGTGCGCCAGCAGCCGCCCACTGAGGATGGCTGCCCTCAAGGCACGAATCAATTGCCTGTACTGCGGGCCCTGTCCATCAAGTTCGAGAAACATTTGGACTGCACCTCGCACGAAAGTGACGGATCGTGAAGCCGGCCTCACTTGGCGACGAAAGAAAGGCGGCCTTTTCGACAGTTCACGTGGCATCGTTCATGCGCGCAGTCTAGTCAGGCTCCTCGGCTGAACGTTTCGTCGCATGGCGAAGCAACTGCAGGTTGCTTTCGCCGACACTGCCGGCATGAACGACTGCCGCACTCCCGACACTGGTCTCAAGTGCCGTTCGGTTTTCGTTTCCTGCTGATGGGGTGATCTACGGGGCGTCGTTGCCAGCCAGTTGCCGCACCAGGTTGTCCAACGCCACACTCCAACCTTGCTCGTGGCTCGGTTTGGATGCACTCGGTATGGACGCAGCGATCAGGTTCGCATGAGTGAAGGTGAGCTCGGTCTCATCACCGATCGCCCGCAGCTCCATCTCGACACGCGAGATGTTGCCGATCTCCTCGGGAGCCCCGCCGACGGCCCAACGGAAGCTCATGACCACGCGCTCGGGCCTGACCATCTCCAGGTATTCTCCGCGCGCCTCGTGCTCGCTGCCATCCTGCATTCGAAAGCGGACCAGGTAGTCGCCGCCGACGCGTACATCGCTCTGCGCCGCCAGCACCGGCCCATCGTCCGGCCCCCACCAGCTGGCGATGCCTTCGGCGGTGGTGAGTGTATCGAAGACGATCGAGGGGCGCGCCGCGATGCGCCGAACCAGGGTCAAGCTCGTCATTTGTTCTTCCTTCGCATCTCGGCTTCCTTGTTCTCGGCATGGGCGGCGAGTCGGTCGAGGCGTGGCGACCAGAAGCGCTCGTAACGTTCAAGCCAGGCCGTGGCCTGCCGCAGTGGCTCCGGAAACAGACGGACATCGACCGTGCGACCCTGTTTCGAGCGCGTTATCAGCCCGGCGTCGGCCAGCACGTCGAGGTGCTTCATCACCGCAGGCAGTTTGATCGCGAAGGGTTCGGCCAGCGCACTGATCGATACCTTCTCCTCGCGTTCCAGCCGCGCGAGAATCGCACGGCGCGTCGGATCGGCGAGGGCCG
Organism: Rhodanobacter sp. C03; assembly: GCF_002001175.1. Lineage (GTDB taxonomy): Bacteria > Pseudomonadota > Gammaproteobacteria > Xanthomonadales > Rhodanobacteraceae > Rhodanobacter. The sequence continues at coordinate 191,864 of NZ_MUNT01000001.1, forward strand.
CGAACGTGCGGCTGAGGTCCGCAGTGGGGTGATTCAGCATCCTAATGTTTCTCCGGGAACGCAGGGCTCCCATCGGACCATTTCGACACCACAACGAAGAAGATCGTGACCTGTGGGCTGACATCCTGGGAGAACACCGGGACGCCGGGAGAGTTGGCACCCCAAGCCGCGCTGTCGGTATGTGGCATGAAGAACATTACGTGGGGATGCCAGTGGCCGCTACCGTCGTTGATGTAGCCTTGCTTGGACATCATGTAGGACATCGAGCCCGGTAGCGGATCCGGAATAGCGTGCGTCGCTATCGCCGCGTTGGTGCGCTCGATCATCGTGGCCTTGGGTACGCCCGACAATACCCAGCGTGTTATCTCCAGATAGCTCGGGAGCACGGAACGCACGGCGGCGGGATTCAAACAGAGGGACGTGCGGACCTTGGGATTCCAGAACTCGGGGTCGTCGAACGGGTCGCCCCAGGAACGTTGAATAAGACACACGAAGCCGTTCTTGCCCTTCACCGCAGTTTCGTAGCCTTGGCTTCCGAGCGTCAGGATCTCGGCGTCGTTCGAGATCGAGGCCGGTGCGGCGCTGCGTGCCATGGCGATCTCGTCGGATGGGTTGGCGAACCGGAATTGCTCAAAGGATGCCGGGGTCGGGTATGGGCCCTTCGCCTCCTTGGCGCTGGTCTGCGTGACCGCGCTCAACAGGAGAATCAGGCTGCAGGCGCCCGCTCGGATCATTGTTCGCACGGTTCGTCCCTTCCCATATAGTTCACTATATGGTGAACTATATGGGAAGGCTTTCGAGGCTGTCAACCTGCGTTCCTAGGATTGGCTATGTCTAATGACGCCAAATTGGCCATGCAAGAATATGGTTTGGACGTCTATAGTGCAGCGAACTGGCCGTTGCGCGAAGGTTTCGGACGTGAAAGTTCCTTTCATCTGCGCACTGCCTGGAGAGGCATCGCAGGTCTTGCGGCTGCCCCAGGCAAACAGCGGATCGTGGTGTTTCCACACCGCGGATCATCTCATCAAGCATTGATTCATTCGGCCCGCGACATCTGTCCGTCTGATGCCTGGAAGACGCATCAGTTGAGGGTTCCAGCATGCTGACTTGGGTGTACGCAGGAATGCTGGCATGGTCAATCACCGTGCCGGCATCGGTTGCGCCTGCGTCATCGCAGATGCCGCGCCCGGAACAGATCATGGTCGTGCCACCGGAGTTGCGCGCGCAACTGCAGCAGCAGGTCATCGGCCCAGGCGGCTCAACAACGTCCCGGTTGCAGCGGCTGGTGAATTTCATGCTGAGCCAAAATCCGGGCCTGGGCATCCAGTATGCGGTTGACGCCACCTCGACGGTCGAGCAGGCCTACCGCACGCGCAAGGCCAACTGCCTGACTTTCACCTTGCTGACTGTGGCGCTGGCACGCGAAGCAGGCATGCGATCCTACGGACAGGGTGTCGGCGAGGTCGTGGCGTGGCGCGAGGAAGACGGCACCATCTATCGTTTCAATCATGTCAGTGCGGAAGTCGTCATCGGTGAAGCGCACTTCACCGTGGATTTTGCACGAGATACGACGATCGCGCGCGATGCTCCCAAGCAAATTACTGACCGGCAACTGTTGGCGCTCTACTACAACAATCGTGCCGCCGATCTGATGCTGAGCGCATCGCCCGCGGTGGCTGCGCCCTATATGACGATGTCGCTGCAGCTGGATCCCGGCTACGCCAACAGCTGGAGCAACGCTGGTGTGCTTCAGTTGTACCAGGGCGATTCGCGTGCCGCCGAACGCGACTACCTGAAAGCGCTCGCGCTGGATCCGGTGAATGCGAACGCGCTTTTCAACCTGGTGACGCTGTACCAGGACAACGGTGATGAGGCTCGCAGCACAATCTTCGAGCAGCGCCTGGAGAAGGTGCAACAGAAGGATCCCTACTACCAGTTCCTGCTGGCCTTGCATGATGAAAAGCAAGGCGACTATGCGCTTGCCGTGACGCATTACAAGCAGGCCATACATATGTACGACGGCGATCCCCGTTTCTACTTGGGACTGGCTCGCGCCTACCAGCAGTTGGGTGACAGCCGCCGCGCAATCCGTGCCTTGCACCGCGCCCACACGCTCGCCCAGGAAAGTGCGACTGACCAGCACAGCGCAGGGCTGGAACATTCGCCGCAATGACAAATTTTGATACGGATTAATCCTTGCAGGTGATTCGGAGAAGGTCCGGGCTGAGTACTTTTCAGGACAGCTCGCCCTGCCCAAGCAGGCTCTGAAAACCAGATTTGCAAAAGCTGCGGACTTTGCTGCGACAGCAGTGACCGAACTGTCGTTATCCAACGCATCTCTCGGTGTTCAGTCGTGCTTTTCATTGGTGCTGCCGGGCCTGGGTATCACTCTTGCCGCGCATTCTCATCTGAACATGGACAAGCGATGACCGCATAAGAAACCGCCGTGGCTGCGGCTGGCGCGTTTGTGGCTTGGGCGTGATGACGATGGCCGTGTTCTGCACTTCAGAGTCGAGTTTTGCCGGTCGTCAAAGTTGGATTTCGGCAACATGCCACGCCCTGTATTGGTTATATGCAGAGCGAACAAAGTGGTCATGTCAGATTTTTGTTTGCCAAATTTTTACAACCACGCCGGATCATCTATTCGCGAGAAGTGGTCATAAACATTTGCATGAAAGTGGCTATGAAAATTGGTCATGGCAAATTATGGGATGAGTGGATATACCAAGTTTGATTTCGTTTATATATCGTCAAAACATGGTAATCAAAAAAATTCGCCGAGTCTCCAGCACGGGGGTCGAAACCTGCAGCGACGGCATTGGAACTTCGGCACCTTCCACTCTGTGAAGGTATGCACAACAGGTTATTCAAGCGGCGAGAGTCAATCACGACTGGTGCTTGTATGCGCGCAAAATTTTACTCGGATGAGTTGAAAAGTGAGGCCGTACGGTTGGTGATAGAACGCCGTTTGACGGCGGGTGAGGCCGCGGCGCGTCTCAATATTCAGAGTGATGCAGTACGAGTGTGGGTGCGACGATTCCGCTCCGGAAAGAGGGCTATGGCACCGCCTGAGATCAGGCGATTGAAGACGGAGCTCCTTGAAGCATCCGTCGAGCGTGATGTCTTGCTGAAATTGGCCACTCGCCTTCTTGCCAAAACGGGTTAGCACATTGTCATTAAAGTATTCCCATTAAATATGGAAATAAGGCTGGCTTGCGATTTTATGGCGATGAAAGCATTACGTGACTGATGCAGTACATGGATCCATCCAGGGCCAATAAACGATTTGGGTGGAAATATTTCCAGCCCATGAATTTAATCGGAGGGTGTCATGAAGCTTGGGGTCAAGAAACTTTCTTCGGCAGTTCGGCTGGCGCTTTCTCTCGGCGCGGTTGCTGCCATGGGCATCACTACTAGCGCATTTGCCCAGAATGCCGGCAATCAACCCGCTGCACAGAATTCGACCAACGCGCAAACGTCGGATCAAGCCACTCCCCAAAAAGCAGCCACTTTGCAGACCGTGGTGGTGACCGGTTCACACATCCCCCGTGTCGATCTGGAAACGGCCAGTCCGGTGGTCACTGTCGATGCGGCGACAATCAAGGCCAGCGGCAAGTTGACCCTGGGCGACCTGGTGCAGGATCTGCCGGGAGTAACCGGCAATGGCGTCAATCCAGCGGTCAACAACGGTGGCGGCTCCGGCAGTTCCACCATCGGCCTGCGCGGTCTGGGCTCGAACCGGACGCTGATCCTGATCGACGGCCATCGGGTGCTCAACAAGAACGTCAACGCGATCCCGGCCAACATGATCGAGCGCATCGACGTGCTGACCACGGGCGCGTCTTCGGTATATGGCTCCGACGCGGTCGGTGGCGTGGTGAACTTCATCTTGAAGAAGGACTACCAGGGTGCCGAGTTCTCGGTGAACTACGGCGAGTCGGATCAAAACGACGGCGCCCAGCAGGGTTACACCTTCACGTTCGGCCAGACGTCCGAGAAGGGCAATATCATGGCTGGCGTGGACTACAACAAGAGCGACAGCATCTCGGCGGCCAGTCGCAAATTTTCGGCCAATGCGGTGACGCTCACCACGACCGGCCATGGCGCACTGTCCCGCTTCGTCGGCGGTTCGAGTTCGTCACCTTACGGGCATATCCAGATTCCGACGACTGGCCCCATGGCTGCCCAGCTGGCCGCTGCTTATCCGGGCTGCGCCAGCGGTTTCCTGGCGCGCAATCCTACGGCCAGTGGCGCCAATGCGCTTACCGATTACCACTGCTACCAGAACAGCGGCCCGAACAGCGACAAATACAACTATGCAGCGGTCAACCTGCTCACGACGCCGCAGGAACATACCAGCCTGTTCGTGTTGGGTAACTACAACCTGGGCGATCATGTCACCGCGTACATGGACGCGTACTTCAACAAGACCTCGTCGGCATTCTCACTGGCGCCGACGGTGTACGGCACGCCGTATGGCGCCAGCCTCTCGGCACAGAGCTACTTCAACCCGTTCGGCGTCGATTACAACGGAGTCGATGGTGCCCAGTTCAATGAACGATTGTCAGCGCTCGGTTCGCGCCTTACCGCCAGTTCCAATACCAACGGCCAGATCATCACCGGCGTGAAAGGCGATATCACGCTCGGCAGTCATGACTGGAACTGGGACGCGGGGCTCGACTACGGACACACCTCGCTGACCCTCATGGTGAACAACCTGCCCAATACCGGACCGCTTTACGCGGGGTCCGGGCCATCCTTCCTCAATGCACAGGGCCAGGTGCAGTGCGGTACCCCAGCTGCACCGATCGCCCTCAGCGCATGCACCCCGTTCGATCCGTTCAATCTGGATTCGCCGGCTTCGAAAGCCGCGTTGGCCGCTGCTGCCTCACCGGCGCTTGAAAACTACCTCCAGATCGAGCGGACCATACACGTCGATGTCAGTGGCGGCGTGTTCGATCTGCCGGCTGGCACGGTGCAATTGGCAGCCGGCGCGAGCTACCGGAAGGATTACTTGCATAGCGTCGTCGACCCCCTGCTGCAGGTCAATTCGCTGGGCGTGTGCGTGCTCGGCAGCCAGTGCACAGGGGCGGTGCAGGGCGGTTATAACGTCAAGGAGGTGTATGCCGAGGCGTTCATTCCAGTGCTGACGGATCTACCGGGCGTGAAGTCGCTGAACGTGACTCTCGGCGACCGTTATTCCAAGTACAACAATGTTGGCAGCACCAACAACGCCAAGCTGGCGATCGAGTGGAAGCCGATCGATGATCTGCTGCTGCGCGGCACGGTAGCACAGGTGTTCCGTGCACCGAATCTGTGGGAACTGTATGCGGCACCGGCGGTATCCGCGGATACCGTCAAAAACGACCCTTGCACCGGCTATACCGGCAACCCGGTCAATCCGGCCTGTGTGAACGTACCGACCGATGGCAGTTTCGTGAACCAGAACGTGGCGCAGAATCTGCAGGACACTGCGCTCCTGCAAGGTGCGGTGCCGGCTGGTGTCAAACTCAAGGCCGAGCGGGGCAAGACCTTCGATCTGGGCGCGGTATACAGCCCGAGCTGGGCGCCGGGCCTGTCCGCCACCGCGGACGTATGGCATCTGTACCTCAATGACGCGATCACGCCGATCTTCACGCAGAGCGTGCTGAACCTGTGCGGTGCTGACCAGACGTACTACTGCCAGTTCATCCAACGCATCGCCAGCGGCCCCAGCCAGGGACAGATCGCATCGAACTTTGTCGATCCGATCGTCAACCTGGGCAATACCGCTGCCGGTGGCGTCGACTTCTCGGCGAGCTACAAGCTGCCGCAATTCGACCGCTTCGGCCAGTTCACCGTAGGCGTGAACGCCACCTACCTGAAGTACTACAACGTCAACACGGCACCGGGCACACCGGCCAACACCACCTACTACGATGCCGGCCACTTCATGCCAAACGGTTCGGCCCAAGCCGCCGCGTGCCCCTCCGGCCCGTCCGGCACTGGCCCGACCACGGGCGCCGGCAGCTGCCTGTTTCCCCGCTGGCGCGGACAAGGCTATCTGAACTGGCAATCGAGCAACTGGACCGCCTCGTGGCGCATGCGTTATATCGGCCGCTTCCAGATGGGTTCGCTGGACCCCTCGCAGGATGTGCACCCGGCCGGACCCGGCCTGGATGGCTTGGTGCTGAAGTATGGCGCGACGGTCTACAACGACATATCGCTCGGCTACAACATCGAGCCGTTGCATACCCGCGTCGATTTCGGCGTGAACAACCTCTTCAATAAGCAGCCGCCGATACTGTACGCCAACAACACGCTGGATTCGGACACGGATCCTCTGGACTTCGATGTTGTAGGCCGCTTTTTCTGGGGTAGGGTGACAGTAACGTTCTGAGCCAGCCGCAATGCACCAGCGTGGAGGGCCGTGCGACCATGTCGCGCGGCCTTTTTATCGAGATGACATGACCTCATCGAATCTTGAACTGATTACCGCGGCGTTGAGTGCGGGGCTTTTGCCCAGAGCCGAGCAACTTAGCCGCGAGCAGTTGCTGATGCGGCCCCATGACGAGGATGTCCTGCTGCTGCTGGCGATCAGCCTGCATCTCCAGCACAAGTTGGCTGAAGCGATCGAGGTGTATGCCCGGTTGACTGACATGTCCCCCGACTCAGGCGTCTACTGGGGAAACTATGCCACCGCGCTGCGCGAATCCGGTTCGTTGCAGGAATCGGCGCAAGCCTATGCAGTCGCGAAGCGCGTGGCTCCGGACAACGCAGGCATCCTGATGAATCTTGGCCTGCTCCTGCTTCAGCTCAGGGACTTCGTTGATGCGCGCGAGACCCTGCTGGAAGCGCATGCACTCAATCCGGATTCTCCCTACGTGCGCATCCATGCTGCCCGCGCCTGTTCGCTGTGCAGCGACACCAAGGCCAACGAGCTGGTGAAACCGTGGCGACATTGGCTGCCCCTCAACGATGACGAACTGCAGCTGGAATTGGCAAACGTATTGACGACGCTGGCCGACGCGGAGGCAGCGCAACAGCTGCTCGAAGATATCACCTTGCGCTCACCGGCCCATCTACCGACGCTGATCCAGCTGGCCGCCTTGCATGAACGGATGAATCGCCTCGATGAGGCCGGCTTGCTATTGCGGAAAATAAGCGCAACCCAGCCTGCGCTGGACGAGGCGACGCGTCAGGAAATCATCCATCAGGAAGCGAGACTGGCGATGCGCAAGGGCGACCTCACCGACGCACGCAACATGCTGGAACGGACAGGCCCGCGTGATAGCTGCGACTACGCGCATTATTTCATCCTGGCCGAGGTCTGCGACAAGCTGGGTGCGACAGAAGATGCCATGCGTGCCTTGGCGATTGCCCATGCCAGACAGATGGAGGAAATGAAACTGGTGTCGCCCTCCAGCTTTGCGCCGGGCGCTCCCGTGCTGCCCACCGCCCAGGTTCGCGTGACAGTCGCTGAATACCGACGCTGGCCGAAGCTGCAGGCGCCCGATGCATTGAGCTCGCCGATCTTCATCGTCGGATTCCCGCGCTCGGGTACCACGCTGCTGGAACAGATGCTGGATGCCCACCCCACGTTCCAGTCGATGGACGAGCGTCCGTTTTTCAACATCCTGTCTGACCGACTGGGTGCCTATGGCGTCGATATCCCGCAGGATCTGGGCAAGCTTTCGCAGCGCGACTGCGACGAGTTGCGCAAGGACTATTGGTCGCTTGTCTGCGAAAAGGTACCGCGCAACTGGCAGACGCAGATGGTCGACAAGAACCCGTTGAACATGTTGTGGCTGCCGATGATCCATCGGCTGTTTCCCGAGGCGAAATTCATCCTGGCCCTGCGCCATCCATGCGATGTGATCCTGAGTTGCTACATGCAGAACTTTCGTTCCACCGCCCTCGTCACGGCATGCGCCAGTCTCGAACGGGTGGCCACGGCCTACGTGATGGCCATGGAGCACTGGCTGCATCATGTGGACGTCTTCCAGCCACATGTACTCGTCTCGCGTTACGAGGATCTGGTGACGGATTTTCCACGGCAAACCCGGATGATTGCCCGGTTCCTTGGGGTCGCGGAGGATGCGCCTCTGCGGGAGTTCGACGTGCATGCGCGCAACAAGGGTTACATCGGCACGCCGAGCTACACCCAGGTCATCCAGCCGGTGAACCGCGCCGGACTCAATCGGTGGGGGCGCTATCGTCGCGAATTCGAGCTCCTGCTGCCCGTGGTGGAACCCCTGCTTGAACATTGGGGCTATTCAGGCCATCCCGACGATTGACGAGTTCTCAACGCGCGGAAATGCGAAGCAGTTCCGGTACGTAGTGCGCATAGTGTCGCCAGCGTTCCACGGAACCGGTGTAGACCGGCTGTCTCGCCTGCCACAGGCTGGCCGTGCTGATCGTTGTCGACGTGCTCCTGGCGGTGAGCAGCTCACATGGCGGCAGGCCAAGCCATTCGGCTAGTGCCGCCATGCCTGCGGCAGGATCCGCAGTCAACGTCTCATACGAGAGGGGATAGATCGCCTTTGCGTGACGTTTGTGCCAATGCGCCATCACACGCGCACAATCCTTGATGACGGTGGCGATATCCGTGAAATCGTAGGCGTACCCTTGCGCGTCATCGAGGAATGACTGCGACCAGAGCGACAGCGCGGTGTCCCGCGGGTTGCGTTTGCAATAGATGATTCGCGCATTCGGCCAAAGCGCCATGATCAAGTCGATTTGCATGAGATTCATCGGCTGCTTGTCGATGAACCAGCGCGCACTGGAGTCGTCCTGGCGGAGCTGGCTTTCATAGGTGGCTGCGGCTTGCGTGAATGCCTCACTCCTCCCCTGGGGAATGCCCGAGAGCTTTTGCGCGAGCAAGGGCAGAATGGAAAGTTCCCCCCGATTGCACACGTCCGGATGGCGCGACAGCAACTCGGCTACCAAGGTGGTTCCCGAGCGCATGACTCCTACGACAAATATGGGGGTCCAATCGTCCGGTGCGGGGAGGGCGATCGAAAGCGGTGGTCGGGCGATGCGTGCATCGGCGGCGCGTCGCCAATGTTTGCGCGACCACGCGGTAGCCGCATGTGCCATGGTGTTGGCCTGGCGCAGGTAGCTTGCAGCTTGAGCGTAATCGCCGATGTCGTCATGCGCTTTGCCCAGCGCGAACAGTATGGTGGTACGTGCCTTTTCGCTGAGCAGCGGGTTTTCCAGGCAATTCCGGAACAGATGAAAATCGGGATGACTGTCGTCACTGTATCGCTGCAAACGACTGAGTCCGAGGGGGATATTCCATTCGATTGCCTGCGAGTTTTTGGCGAGCGCGATGGAATAATTTCGCCGTGCGCGATCGAATTCCCCCAATTGGATTTCCAGCATGCCGGCATAGGCATGGATGCGTGCATCGGTCGAACCGGCAGCAATTTCAGCCTCGCAGAGGGCCGCGGCATCCTGCTTCCGACCGCAGCCGTCAAGCAGCTCCACCGCTTGAATAAGCGTCTCCATATCTTGTCGAGCGTGTGCAAAGAGTGCGCGTACTGCCGTGGCCGTGGCTTGCAAACGCCCTTGCTGCTCCAGCACGCGCGCCAGCAGGAAGGTGGCTGCAACGTGGCCCGGTTGATCTGCCAGCACCTCACGCAAGCTGGCTTCGGCTTGCGCAAGTTGGTTGCCTTGCTGCTGCATGCCAGCCAGCGCAAAGCGCAGATCGACCGAATCGGGATAAAGCTTGAGCGCGGCGATGAGCACGGCGCCAGCCGTGCCGATATGACTGCGCAATACCAGGCTGCGTATGCATTGCAGCCAGTCCTGCTCAGGACGTTCAGTCAGCGAAACCAGCAAGGCCTGTTTCGCGGCATCTGCGTGGCCGCTGGCCAGCTCACGGTCATACCCACCCATACACCGGTCGATGGGGTCCGAGGTTTTCAGTGAACTGTCGCGTGCGACCATCTTGATAGGCCCGGATGACCAGGTATCGGATATCCGGCAATTCTATCGGGCAATCGGCAAGACCAATCAGGGCCTGGCGATCTCGAAGTCCTGGGTACTCACTGGCTTGCCATCGAGCGAGATCTCGACCTTGTACTTGCCCTCCGGCCACAGGTCGGGGTTCTGCACCATGAAGGTGGTGACGGCCGGGCCATCGGTGGCGATCGCCTGACTGATGCTGCTGATCAGCTGGCCCTGGCCTCCCAGATAACTCCACTTGGCATTGAGCGTGGCGCCGCCGCTGCGGCCCGCCGTGGCGACGCTGGCATAGATGGTCTTGTCGCCGGGCGCAAAGCGGTTGCTCGGCTGGGTCACCTGATGCGCGGTGTTGACCGCGTTGCCCAACGTCACATTGGCCACGCTGAGTGGGGCGCTGGCGGCACTGGCAGGCGGCGCCGTCGCGATACTGGTCACCAGGGTGCCTGATACAGCGGCAGCCGTATGGGCGGTGGCCGGGGTGGGCGTCGGGGCGGCGGCCTTGGCAGCGGTGGCCGGCGGAGTGGCTGGTGGCGCTGCGGGATGCTTGCCGCAGGCACCAAGCAGCAGGCTGGCAAGACAGATGCTGTACAGCGCGGTGGAACGTGCGAAACGTGTCATGCGAAAACTCCACTGGCAGTGAGGCAGTGCTGTTCGGTTACCCGATCGAACTACCGAGGCTAGCCCTGCCGATATGAAGCGCCGGTTACCGGGTGGCGGCGCCGTCACATCCGCAATGGGAACCTGCTATTGGCGGACCGTGCGCGGATTGCCCGGTGTTGCCGGTGTGCTGCTGCGGAACGGGTTGATGTCCAGGCCACCGCGACGGGTATAGCGCGCGTACACGCTCAGCTGCTGCGGTGCGCAGCGCTGCATCAGGTCGACGAAGATGCGCTCCACGCATTGCTCATGGAACTCGTTGTGATCACGGAACGAGACCAGGTAACGCAGCAGGCCGGCGTGGTCGATCGGTGTGCCGCGGTAGGCGATCTGCACGCTGCCCCAGTCCGGCTGGCCGGTGACCGGGCAGTTCGAGCGCAGCAGGTGCGAGACCACGGTTTCCTCGACCGGGTTGGCGCGGGCATCCGCGTGCAGGAACTCTGCTTGCGGCGGACCGTAGTGGTCGATGGCGATGTCCTGTGCGTCGAGCAGATGGCCGTCCAGATCGATGGCCGGGAGTGCCGCGGCATTCGCTGCGCGGAGTTGCACGCTGACGGTTGCACCGGCCGCGGCGGACAGGTCGTGCGTCAACGTGATGATCAGCGCATCCGCGTCGGCGATGCGCTCTTGCGCGAAGCCGTTCAAGTACAGCTTGAACGATTTCGATTCGATGATGTTCGGCGAAGTCGCCGGCACGCGGAACTCGGCCAGAGCCACCACGGGCTTGCCGCGCAGGTCCAGCCATGACAGTTCGTAGGCGTTCCAGATGTCCACGCCGTGGAACGGCAGCGGCTCGGCCACGCCGATCTCCGCGCGCTTGTCGGCGCGCGGGATCGCAAACAGCAGGCTGGGGTCGTAATGGTCGGCGTAGATCGTGTTCTTGCCGAGCGGGGAGTGTTCGGGCGTAGTCATGCCGCGAAGTTTAGCGGCTTTGGCGGCTCCCCTCGCTTGCAGGGGTGGGTTTATTCGCGTGGAGCGCCGTGCCTCGGCGTGCTGGTGCCCAAGGTGTCGCTGGTCAGCGGAGCACCGGCACTGATCAGTGCGCCACGCTGCTCGGCCAGCGGCAGTCGCAGCATGCAGTCCTCGAAGCGGGCGAGTTTCTGGAATACCGCCAACGCCTGCACTTGCGCGACCAGGGCGGCACTGTGCGGCCAGCGGGCGGCGTCGATCTCGTAGCGCACGAACGAGGCGGTGCGGAAAAAACTGGCGATGCTGATGTCGGCGATCGACAGCGGGCCGAACACGAAGCCGTCTTCCGGCAACTGGCTCTCCAGGTAGTCGAGCGCGGCGGGAATCTCCACGTCGCGCGCCTGCTGCACCACCGCCTCGTCAGTGGCCTCGCGGAAGATGTGGCGCCTGATCGCCAGCTGATAGAACAGCTTCCAGATCAGCCCGCCGGCCAGCCGCGTGTCGGCGTATTCCTCCAACCAGCGTGCCTGCGCGCGGTCGGCGATATCTGCCGGATACAGCGCGGGCGTCGGATGCCGGTCTTCCAGGTACTGACAGATCACCGAGGAGTCATTCAGCACGAAGCCGCCGTCGATCAGCACCGGGATGCGCCGCAGCGGGCTGAGCCGCGAGAACTGGTCGTCGCCGACAAACGGTGCGATCGGGTCGATCTCGTAATCGAGCCCTTTCATCTCCAGACATACCAGCACCTTGCGCACATAAGGCGAGATGTAATTGCCGATGATTCTCAGGCGATCAGACATCGAACGACTCCGATTGCAGTCAGCAGAATATGGTTACCCTGTTTACGGCAAGTAAAAGATGGCTGCGCTGCTTGCGGCAAGCAAAAGATGGCTACGGCGCAGTACAGGGTGATCAGCCTGTGCGAGGCTACGAGGCGCGTCAAGCGGGGAACGGCTTCTCAAGATATTGCGTTCAGATGCGCGACAGCCAGGGCCGGGTGGCGGCATGAACCTTTGGCATGGGGCGCCGGTTCGATATCGGGTTAGCATCGGTCGATTGGGCATCGACGGGGCAGTGTCGCCGCCATGTCATTCTGGCTTTCGTGGAGAAACGTATGCATGTGATGAGCGGCAAGTCGCGCCTGTTCGGCGCTGTGGTGATGGGGTTGCTGTCGGCTGGCGTCGCCGCGCAGGGCCGGACGCTGGGCGCGAATGATTACGCGCAGGCCGAGCGCTTCATGAGCTACAACGTCGCGCCGCTGGTCGATCATGCGGTGCAGAAGGCCGACTGGCTGGATGACGCCCACTTCTGGTACCGCGACCATGACAGTCACGGCGACCATTTCATGCAGATGGACGTGACCAGCGGCAAGGCTGCGCCGCTGTTCGACCAGGTCAAGCTCGCCGCCGCGCTGGGCAAGCTCAGCGACAAGCCGGTCGACGCGAGCAAGTTGCCGGTGACCGGCTACAGCGTGAAGCCGGATGGGCGTCTCGGGATCACGGTCCGCGACAAACAGTATTTGTGCGACATGCAGGCGGCGGCATGTGTGGCCGACAAGGGCGCGCAGGCGGCGAACAACGAACCGATCGTGCTGTCACCGGACAGGAAATCCGCGGCGTTCATCCGCGACTGGAATCTGTGGCTGCGCGATGTGGCGACGGGCAAGGAAACCCGGCTCACCAACGACGGCGTGGAGAACTTCGGCTACGCCACTGACAACGCCGGCTGGAAGCACACCGACAACGCGATCCTGGTGTGGTCACCGGATTCGACGCAGATCGCCACGTTCCAGCAGGACCAGCGCAAGACCGGCGACATGTACATGATCAGCACGAATGTCGGACACCCGAAGCTGGAGGCGTGGAAATATCCGCTGGTTGGCGACAAGGACGTGACGATGATCGAGCGCGTCATCATCGACGTGCCCACGCACAAGGTCGTGCGCCTGCAGATGCCGCCGGATCAGCATCGTTCCACCTTGTGCGACGACGTCAGCTGCGGCCCGGACGGTGGCTGGGACGACGTGCAGTGGGCGCCGGATGGCAAGACGCTGGCCTTCGTGTCTACTTCGCGCGACCACAAGAGCGCCACCTTGCGCGTGGCCGATGCGCGCAGCGGCAAGGTGCACGACGTGCTCAACGAAACCGTGCCGACCTATTACGAGAGCGGCAACGGCAAGGTCAACTGGACCTACCTGCCACAGTCGAACGAGGTGATCTGGTTCAGCGAGCGCAACAACTGGGGCAACCTGTATCTGTACGACCTCGCCAGCGGCAAGCTCAAGCACGCGATCACCACGGGCGAAGGCAATGTCACCGAAGTGCTGCGCGTGGACGACAAGAGCCGCACGCTGTGGTTCCGCGGTGTCGGCCGCGAACATGCTGAGAATCCCTATTACCAGCAGTTCTACAAGGTGGGTTTCGATGGTGGTCGGCCGACCTTGCTCACCCCGGAAGCCGCCGACCACATGGTAACGCTGTCGCCGGACGGCAAGTATTTCGTCGATGCGTATTCCACTACCGACACGCCGCCGGTGACTGTCCTGCGCGGCAGTGACGACGGCAAGACGATGGCCAGCGTGGCCAAGGCCGATATCTCGCGCCTGCGCGCCGCCGGCTGGGTGCCGCCGCAGGTGTTCACGGTGAAGGCGCGTGACGGCAAGACCGATCTGTACGGCGTGATGTTCAAACCAACCCACTTCGATCCGCACAAAAAATACCCAGTCATCGACTACATCTATCCCGGCCCGCAGACCGGCTCGGTGCGCACGTTCGGCTTCCTGGCGGCCAACGGCGACAACCAGTCGCTGGCCGAACTTGGCTTCATCGTGGTCGCGATCGATGGCATGGGTACGCCGTGGCGTTCGAAGGCTTTCCACGATGCGTACTACGCCAACATGGGCGACAACACGCTGCCGGATCAGGTCGCCGGCATCAAGGAGTTCGGCAAGCAGCACGCGTGGATCGATCTTGATCACGTCGGCATCTGGGGTCATTCGGGCGGCGGCTTCGCCACGGCGGATGCCATGTTCCGCTATCCGGACTTCTTCAAGGTGGGCTGGGCCGAAAGCGGCAACCACGACAACCGCAACTACGAAGACGACTGGGCCGAGAAATACCAGGGCCTGCTGGTGACTCACGCTGACGGCAGCAGCAATTACGACGACCAGGCCAACCAGAACCTGGCGAAGGACCTCAAGGGTCACCTGATGCTGGTGCACGGCACGATGGACGACAACGTGCCGACCAGCAACACGCTGCTGGTGGTCGACGCGCTGATCAAGGCCAACAAGGACTTCGACCTGCTGCTGATCCCGAATGCCCATCACGGTTACGCCGCGGCCACGCCGTATGCCACGCGCCGGCGCTGGGACTATTTCGTGCGCAACCTCGCCGGCGATACACCGCCGAAAGAATACGAGTTGAAGGCGTGGCCGTGGATGTGAGGCCAGCAGCGACAAGCGGAGTCCGGCACGGCTCCGCTTGTCGCTATCCGTGCGTACCCCGCGCCTGCGCCAGTCAGTCCGCCCGGGTGGCCATCACCGGCGGTACCGCCGCTGCGTGCAATGCCGGGCCAAGCACCGCGCCTTGGCCGAGCAGCCACAACAGTACGGCGCCGATGGGCAGGTAGAGGAATGGCAGCCGTGGCAGTTCGTAATGCGTCATCAGCCACAGGTTGAGCGCATAGGCCAGCAGCATGCCCGGCACGATGCCACCGCCGACGATCAGGAAATTCTCGGCCTGGAAATAACACAGGATGTCGTTGCGAGTGGCGCCGATCGCGCGGCGAATGCCGATCGAGCGTCGTCGCTGTTGCACCCAGAAACTGGCGAGGCCGGCGATGCCCAACGCGGTGACGAACAATAGCCCGGCTGCTGCGGCCAGCAGCAGGCCAATCATGGTGCGATTGCGCCGGAAGAAGTCGGTACGCAATTGGCTGAACGTCTGCGCCTGCCGCAGGATGCGATTGCCATCGAGCTGGTTCAGCACCTCGGCCATCTGCTTCAGCACGCGCTCGCGTTCCTGCGGTGCCGTGCGCAACACGTAAGTGACATCGTTGCTGTCCGGCAGCATCGGAAACAGGGTGCTGTAATCGTTGCTGGCGGTTTCGCGCAGATGCGGTCGCAGCAGGTGGTCGACCACGCCGACGATGCGTACCGGGTTGTCGCCGGGATAGATGAGCTTGCCCAGCGCGCTCTGACCGGAGAACAGCCGTTCGGCCAGCGCGCGGGTGATGATGGTGACCGGCACATGATTGATGCCGGCCCAGTCGTGCGCGCTGTCCATCGGCAGGTATTCGTCCGGCAGGAAATCACGTCCTTCGAGCAGGTGCAGGCCCAGCGTGCCGAGCTCGCCGGGGGTACCGTTGTAGGCGGTGGCGGTAAGGTCGGTATCGGCGTTCGGCGTGGTGGCGATGCCATTGCTCCAGTCGTTGCCGTTGAACGGCAACGCATCGACGGCAGCCACGGCTGTCACGCCGGGGATGTTGCGCAGCGCCGCCAGGTCCGCTGCGTGTCGGGCCAGCGGGTTTTCACCTTCGTCCAGGCCGATGCTATCGATCATCACCAGCTCGTCTTCGGCCACTCCGCTGGGCTGACGCATCTGTGCGGTCCGGTTGACGATCATGAACACCACGTTGCAGACGATGGCGCAGGTCAGGCCGACCTGCAGCGTCAGCAACAGCACGGTGAGCTTGTGACGGGTGAGACTGGCGAGCAGTGGTCGCAGCGGCATGGGATTACCTCACTGGGTCTTGAGCTGCAGGGCAGGCGTGATGCGGCAGGCGCGCCAGGCCGGCAGCAGTCCGGCCAGCACGCTGGCGAACACCGCCAGAACGAAGGTGTCCAGCAGCATCGCGGCATCCATCTGGGCCAGTTGCGCGTAGCCGTCGGGCCGCTGCCGCACGCTCCACAGGCCAAGCTCGGCAATCGCCAGGCCCAGTACGCCGCCAGCCACGCCGATCACCGCCGACTCGATGCCGAATTGCAGGAAGATGTCGCGCCGCTGCGCACCCAGTGCCCGGCGCACGCTGACCTCGCCACTGCGGCGCAGGAATTTCGCCAGCAGCAGGCCGACGATGTTGACCATGCATACGCCGAGAAAACCCAAGGCCAGCCACAGTTGCAGGCGCAGGTCGGACGGGATCACCTGCTGTCGAGTGAGCCAGTTCATCAAGCCGTAGAGTTGCGCGTTAACGGGGCGCGGAAAGCGGCCATGCGTCTGCTGCTCGCGCCAGTAGTCGCCGAGGAAGTCCCGGTAGGCGCGCGCCTTGGCCGGGTTGTCCAGTTGCACCCAGAACTGCAACCAGGTGCAGTGATCGCTGGTGCGGCCACCGGCGCCATTGCCCCAGCACATGAAACTGCCGCTGAAATCGAACTTCAGATCCAGCGCGGTCTGCAACGGCAGGAAAAACTGGTCGGTCTTGCCGAAGGAGCGATCGTTGACCTGGGCATAGAAGGTGGGTTGTGGATACCAGTCATCGAGTACGCCGACCACGCGGAAATCGGTGTTCTTCAATCGCACCGTGCGGCCGATGCCCGGCATGTCGCCGAACAGCTTGCGGTTGAGTTCGGTGTTGAGCACGACCACGCGTGCGCGCTGCTCGTCATCCTCGGCGGTCCAGCCGCCGCCAGCGCGGAACGGTGCACCGAACATCGAAAAGAAGTCTGCGGTGACGTAATGCCCAGGCTGGAAGAATGGTCGCAACGACGCCTGCGCGGGACGGATCGGCACCGAGCCTGCCACCATCGCCGCCTGCCGGTCCGCACGATGGGTGCGCAACAGGTTCATCGCATCCGGCCACGTCAGGTTGCCGGTGGGCGCACTGTCTTTGGAAGCCTTGTTGCGCTCCAGCGGAAGGGGATCGATCACAGGTACGTACAGTTGCGCGCTATGCCCAGGCAGCGGATCGCCCGACATCACGTGCAGCACGGTGATCATGGTCATGCTGGCGCCGATGCCCAGACCGATGGCGAGGATCATCAGTGCGGTAAGCACCTTGCTGCGCTTCAGGCTGCGCAGCGCAAGCGCGAAGTAATAGCCGAACATCGTGAGCCTCCCGGTAGCCATGCAGGGCGTTGACGGACACAGCCGTCCCCGCCGCCTGCGAAAACAGGCGGTATGTGTGCGTTCAAACGACCGGCGGCGATCGCCGGTTTCTGCTGCCGAGGCGGCGGTGCCTCAGCGGCGGCTGACTTCCTGCGCCACGCCCTTGCCGAGTGCCTCGTCGATCAACTGCGATGCCTGCAGATTGGCCTGTGCGACGACCTGTTGCTGGCGCTGCGTCATCGCAGCCAGCTTCGGTTGCAGCGCGACCAGTTGCCGGTTGAGATCGGCCATCTGTGCGGTGATCTCGCGTTGCTGTGCGTCCAGACTTGCCAGGCGCTGTGTGGCGGCGGGTGCCTGCGCGTCGGCGAGCAGATCGCGACGCTGCTCCTCGACATCGCGTTGCCGGTTGAGCAAGCCTTCCAGCGGCCCCTTCAGTTCCCACTTCTCGCCTTCGAGCTTGCCCGCATCGCGCCAGTACGCGCTCACCGAAGCGTAGGTGGCGTTGGCGCGCTCGACATAAGCGGGATCACGGATCAGGTAGGTCTGATCGCCGCGGCGGAACCAGAACATCGGTGCCGTATCCGTGGTGTGCAAGCGCTTGGCCATCGCGACATCGGCGCGGTCACCGTTGATCAATACGGTTTCACCACGGGCGTTGTGGTCGTACAGGGCATAGGCATATTTGCTGCCGGGTTCCACCGTGGTGATGTCGCTGTCGCGGTGTCGGGTCTGATTGGCGGATGTCGTTGTTGTGGCGGCTGCCGACGGTGGCGGTGCAATCGGTGTCGGTGGTGCGGGTGGCAGCGCCGGCATTTTCGAGAGCGGCGGTGTCGGCGGTAAACCGGGCAGCTGTCGTGCCTGTGTGGCGGCGGACTGCGGCATCGGGTTCATGCCGAGCTTTTGCGCAGCGCCATGTGCAATCGCCTCGTCCAGCAGTTTCCTGATCTGCTGATCCGCTTGTTCCGTCGCCTGTTGCTGGCGCTTGCCCAGTGCTTCCTGCTGCGCGCCGAGTGCTTCCTGTTGCTTGCCCAGTGCTTCCTGCTCGCGGCCAAGCTCATCCTGCTGCCGGCCGAGCTCGCTCTGACTGGCTTCCAGTCTGGCCCGTTGCGCTTCCAGCGCTGCCGAGGACTGGTCTTGGCCGGATTGCACGGTCAGCCTTGCCTCTTCGCTGGCCAGCTTCCCTTGTCTGGTGCCGAGCGCACCTTGGCGTGCGCCGAGTGCGCCCTGTTTGCCGCCAAGCTGGCCTTGCTGACCGCCGAGCTGGCCCTGTTGCCTGGCCAGCGCCGTGACTGGCGCGTAGGCGACCCTGGCGCGCTGGATGTAGCTGGTATCGCGGATCAGGTAGGCCTGGTCTCCGCGGCGGAACCACAGCATCGGTTCGTTGCCTTGGTGCAGCCGCTGCGCGATGGCCAGGTCGTTGTCCGTGCCGTTGACGGTGATCGAATCGCCATCGAACAGTGCGAAGCCATCGCGGGCATCGGTACGGGTAGTAATGTCGACATGATGGGCCGAGAAGCCACTGGCGAGGTGCGCTGGAACCGGCGGCGCGGGTGGCGGAGTCGGCGGAGTTGGTGGGGCGGGAGGTGTGGGCGGCGGCGGTGGCACGGCCGTCAGTTCACCCGTCTGGGTGGCGGCCTGCGCCGCGGTCGCACCGGTGGCCGTCACGCGATAGGGCAGCACGCCGACGAGCGCAATCAGCACGACGAGCCACCAGCCACGCGTGCGCAACTGCGAAGGATTCACGCTTTGCTGCAACATGGTCAGTCGCCTTTTCAGGTTCTGGAAGGTGGGGGATGCCCCGGCGAGGCCGGAGTGCATGGGCTGGGCCACGCCGAGGCGCAGCAGCAGGCGCCCGTAGTCCTGCGGTGCCGTGCAATGCTGTTGCAGCACTTGCGCATCGCAGGCGGCTTCGCGGTGGAGTGCGTACTCGCGCATCGCCCATGCCACCAGCGGGTGGAAAAAGAACAGTCGCTGCGCAATCGCCGGTGCCCAGCCCAGCCAGAGATCGCCGCGGCGCAGATGGGCCAGCTCGTGGGCGAGCGCCATCGATGATTCTTCCGGCGTGAGTAACTCGTTGGCCGGAAGCAGGACGGTGGGACGCCACAGACCGGTCACCTGGGGCGAGGTGATCGCATGCGACACGCGCAATTGCGGACAGCGGCGCAAGCCGAGCATGCGGGCCTGCTGCGAGCAGGCTGCCTGCAGCGTTTCGTCGCGCGCTGGCGCGGATTCACGCAGCAGCAGACGCGTTTTTCGCCATTGCCGCGCAACCAGCAGCAGCTGCGCCAGCAGGCCGACGAGCCACAATGTCACCACGAACGAACGCCAGGGGAACGGACGCGTTGGCATCGACGTAGGCGTTGTCGACTGCGCAGTCGTCATCGCCGGAGTAGTGGGCAAGGACGGCCCGGCAACCTCCGAGGGTGTGCTGGATTCGTCCAATGGCGCGATCGCGGTGGTCTGCTGGTTGGCCGTTGCCACGATGGAGGCGGGCGGCGATGCCGGTGACAGCAGTGGCAATTTCACCGGTGTGCTGGCGACCAGGCCGACGATCAACTGCACGCTGAGCACCCACCACAGCATGCAACGGATTGCCGGTGACAATCGCGGCATCAAGCGACCCAGCAGCCATAGCGCGCCGATCAGCAGCACCGCTTGCGCGGATGTCCAGGCGAGGCGGATCAGCAAGGTATCGGTGAGGGTATGCATCGTGTCCATCTCACGACTCCTTGCGCTTGGATTGCAGCTGCGTCACCAGCGCTTCCAGCTGCGCCAGCTCGGTGTCGGATACTTCGGCGTGCTCGGACATCCAGGCCACGAACGGCGAGACGGAACCGCTTAATGTCTTCTCGACAAAGCTACCGACCGCGCTGCGCATCGCCTCGCCGGGCCCGGTGGCGGTGCTGTAGCGGTACATGCCCTTGACCTGCCGGCGCTTGAGATAACCCTTGCTGCGCAGGCGTTCCATCATGGTCAGCACGGTGGAGCGCGCCAGTCCGCGCGGCTCGCCGTAGCCAACGGCCACTTCGCCTACCGAGGCGTGACCGCATTCGTCGATGTGATGCAGTAGCGCCAGTTCCTGGTCGCCGATGGTAGATTTGAGCATGGCCGAAGGTTCCGCGTAACTACAGATGTAGTCACGCTACGCCATGCCTACACGTGTAGTCAATAGGCCGGGTGGCATCCTCTGTGCCAGCGCGGGCCGCCGGGTGAATCGGGCGCGTCAAAACGCCATATCGAACGCCACTTCGCCCTGCACGCCGACCTGATACGCGGACACCCGGCGCTCGAAGAAATTGGTCACTTCCTGCACGTCCTGCAGATCCATGAAGTCGAACGGGTTCTTCGCGCCGTACTTCTTCGGCATGTCGAGCTGAGCGAGGCGCTGGTCGGCGCAGTATTCGAGGTACTGGCGCATGTCTTTCACCGACAGTCCGACCACACCGCCGGAGAGCACGTCCTCGGCGAACAGGGTTTCGCAGGCGATCGCGTCTTCCATCATCTGCTCGACCTGCGCGCGCATGGTGTCGTCGAACAGCTCGGGCTCTTGCTCGCGCACTGTGCGCACCACATCGAAGGCAAACGCCATGTGACCGCTCTCGTCGCGGAACACCCAGTTGGTGCCCGCGGCGAGGCCATGCAGCAGGCCGCGCGAGCGCAGATAGTAGACGTAGGCGAATGCGGCGTAGAAGAACAGGCCTTCGATGCAGGCGGCGAAGCAGATCAGGTTGAGTAGGAACTGCCGCCGCTGCTCACGCGTCTCCAATCGCCGCAAGTCCTGCACCGAGTCGATCCACTTGAAGCAGAACTCGCCCTTGGCGCGGATCGAGGGAATGTTCTCGATCGCCGCGAACGCCATGTTGCGCTCGGCCGGATCGGGGATATAGGTGTCGAGCAGGGTGAGATAGAACTGTACGTGCAGCGCTTCCTCATACAGCTGGCGCGATAGGTACATGCGCGCTTCGGGCGAATTGATGTGCTGATACAGATTCAGCACCAGGTTGTTCGACACGATGGTGTCGCCGGTGGCGAAGAATGCCACCAGGCGATGGATCAGGTGGCGATCGGCGGGGGACATCTTCGACGAAAGGTCGGCGGTGTCCATCGAGAAATCCACTTCCTCGACTGTCCAGGTGTTCTTGATCGCGTTGCGGTACATCTCGTAGAAACCGGGATAACGCATCGGGCGCAGGGTGAGCTCGAATCCCGGGTCGAGGATGTGGGCGTTGCGGATGGGTTGGGCGGGCATGGGTTTTCCTTGTGTGGTTCGCAGCCGGTGAGGCGCGAGTGCGTTGGCTCGTCATCCCAGCGAAAGCTGGGACCCAGTGACTTCGGCTTTCGCCGCGATGTCATGTAAGCGAGGGGCTCTGGGTCCCAGCTTTCGCTGGGATGACGGTCGTTTCATGGGTAGATTTCTGGACGCTTGAACTGCGGGAATGGATTCACTGCATGCAAGAACGAAATCTTTGCGTCTATCTCCTCGCCAGCCGCCGCAACGGCACCTTGTATGTCGGCGTTACTTCCAATCTGCCTGCACGCATCTGGCAGCATCGAAACAACGTGCTCGATGGCTTCACCAAACGTCATCGCGTACACAACCTTGTCTGGTTCGAGTTGCACGAGACGATGGACTCCGCGATCACCCGGGAGAAGGCGATCAAGGCGTGGAAGCGTGCATGGAAGATCGAGCTCATCGAGAAGTCCAATCCGTACTGGCGGGATTTGTATACGGAGATTTGCGACTGAATTCCCCCTCCCTCACCGTCATTCCAGCGAAAACTGGAATCCATGCCTCTGCTTCATCGGGCGAAGGGCACTGGGTTCCAGCTTTCGCTGGAATGACGGGCTCGGGGCTTACTGGCAGGCCTCGCAGTACTCGGGATTTTCCAGCGAGCAGAACACCGCCGCGTTGGCCTGCGCCTGATCCACGACCAGCACGGTCTTGTCCGTCGACACGGTGGTCTTGGTGATCTTGGTGGCTGGACGCGAGCGCAGGTAGTAGGTGGTCTTGATGCCGGCCTTCCATGCGTACATGTACATCGAGCTGAGCTGACCGATGTTCGGGTTTTCCATGAACAGGTTCAGCGACTGGCTCTGGTCGATATAGGCGCCACGCGCGGCACCGAGTTCGATCAGTGCCTTCTGCGGCAGCTCCCACACCGTGCGATAGATCGCGCGCAGGCGTTCCGGAATCGCCGCTATGCCCTGGATCGAACCTTCCGCCAGCTTGATCGCGTCGCGGATCTCTGATGTCCACAGGCCGAGTGTCTTCAGTTCGTCGGCGAGGTAACGATTGACCTGCAGGAAATCGCCCGACAGCGTCTCGCGTTTGAACAGGTTGCTGACCTGCGGCTCGATGCACTCGTAGCAGCCGGCGATCGAGGCGATCGTCGCGGTCGGGGCAATCGCGATCAGCAGCGAGTTGCGCAGGCCGTGTTGCTTGATGCGTTCGCGCAGTGCATCCCAGCGTGCGCTGTCTTGTGGCGTGGCATTCGGCCAGTAGTCGAACTGCAGTTCCCCGTTCGCCGCCCGGCTCTCGGCGAAGCCCGGGTGGGCGCCTTCGACCGCGGCCAGTTCGGTCGACATCGACAGCGCGTGGAAATAGATCTCCTCGGCGATGCGGGTGGACAGTGCCAGCGCTTCCGTTGAGTCGAATGGCAGGCGCAGTTTGAAGAACACGTCCTGCAGACCCATCACGCCGAGACCGACTGGCCGCCACTTCATGTTGGCGGTGCGCGCGGTGTCGATCGGATAGAAGTTGAGGTCGATCACCCGGTTGAGCTGGCGCACGGCGGTACGCACGGTCGAGGCGAGTTGTTCGAAATCGAAGGCGTAGCTTTCATCGGCGGCGCGGACCACGTGCCGCGCCAGATTCACCGAGCCAAGATTGCACACGGCCGTCTCGCTGGCCGAGCTCACTTCGAGGATCTCGGTGCACAGGTTGGACAGGTGGATCACATTGTCGGGATGGGCGGTCTGGTTGCTGGTGGCGTTGCAGCGATCCTTGAACGTCATCCAGCCGTTGCCGGTCTGCGCCAGTGTGCGCATCATGCGGGCATACAACTCGCGTGCCTTCACCGTCTTCGCCGCGAGGCCGTTCGCTTCGGCTTCGCGATAGGCGCGATCGAAGGTTTCGCCCCAGCTGTCGACCAGATGCGGCATCACCTTCGGATCGAACAGCGACCAGTCGCCATCGCTTTCGACGCGGCGCATGAATTCGTCCGGGATCCAGTTCGCGATATTGAGGTTGTGCGCGCGACGTGCGTCATCGCCGGTGTTGTCGCGCAGCGCGAGAAAATCCTCGATGTCGGCGTGCCACGATTCGAGATACACACAGGCCGCGCCCTTGCGCTTGCCACCCTGGTTCACCGCGGCGACCGAGGCGTCCAGCGTCTTCAGCCATGGCAGCAAGCCATTGGAATGGCCGTTGGTGCCCTTGATCAGCGAGCCACGCGAACGCACGCGCGAATAAGCCAGGCCGATGCCGCCGGCGAACTTGCTGAGCTTGGCGACATCGGCGTACTTGTCGTAGATCGACTCCAGTGAGTCGAGCGGCGAGTCGAGCAGGTAACACGAGCTGAGCTGCTCATGCGCGGTGCCGGCATTGAACAGAGTGGGCGAGCTGGCGATGTATTCCAGCGAGGACAGCAGCCGATAGAGTTCCAGCGTTTCGCCGATCTCGTTGCCACCGAGCGCGCAGGCGATGCGCATGAAGAAATGCTGTGGCGTCTCGATCACGAAGCGCAGCTGCGGATGGCGCAGCAGGTAACGGTCGTACACCGTGCGCAGGCCGAAGTATTCGAAGCGGCGGGTGGCGAGCGGATCGATTGCGTCGTTCAACTTGCGCGCGTTGATGGCGACGAAATCGCGCAGGCGCGCATTGAGGATGCCCAGTTTCGCGCCGCGCGCGATCGACTGCGAGAAGCTCTGGATTTCCTGGCCGCTCACTTCCTTGTCGATGTAGGCGCCGAGCAGGCGTGCGGCGAGCTGGCCGTACTCCGGCTCTTCGGCGGTCAGAGCCGCGGCGGTGCGGATCGAAAGCTGGTCCAGCTCCTGGGTGGTGGCGCCATCGTACAGGCCGCCGATGGTCTTCAGCGCCACGCGCAGCGGGTCGACGCCATGCAGGCCTTCGCTGCTGCGGGTCACCGCGCGCACGATCTTGTTGACGTCGACGGTTTCCTGACCGCCGTTGCGCTTGGTCACGCGCATCTGGCCGGGATTGTGCGGTGGGGTCAAGGCGAATGAGTCGTCAGGTGACGCCGCCGCATCGGTCGCGGCATCGGCTGGTGAATCGACGCGCGCGCTGGTGCGCTCGCGGGTAGCGGTATTCTGAGGTTGCATGGCTGTGAGCTCCCGGCATGGACATCAAACGCCTGCTCCCGCGCGCAGGGCCTGAAGCGATGGATTCCGGGAACGGGTCACAATGCAGGCGCCATGCGGCCTACTGCACTGCGACGTGCCTCCCCGCGGAAGCCGTCACTACGCACCGGGACACGTTCGTCCCGATGTGCCGGCAGGTCTTCGGACTTGCGGACATGGATCTTGCGATCCGCCTACTTGTCCCCGCTTCCCAGTCGTGGACGACCAGTGCATGTGGCGACGTTCGTTTCCGCTTTACCGCTGCGGGGCAGTTCCGGAATTACACCGGATTCCCTTTTAAGCCCGACCGACGATCGCGTCTGGACGGGCACCGACGGACACAACATATCGGGTGCGCCGGGCAGGGTCAACCCAACAAGTTGTGCACAAGTCGGGGGATAAGCCGTGCGCAGCAAGGCGCGGCGCGGGCTGTCACGGGATTACATTTTTCATGGCTTGAGGTTACTGCGGGGCCGGAACCATCCGGCGCGTCAGGGTGCGCTGGCAGGGATCAGAGCGCGTCGTGATCCAGCTCACCGGTGCGGATGCGGATCACCTGTTCCAGCGTGCTGACGAAGATCTTGCCGTCGCCGATCTTGCCGGTGCGGGCGGAGTGCTGGATCGCTTCCAGCACGCGATCGAGCTGATCATCGGCGATCGCCACTTCCAGCTTGATCTTGGGCAGGAAATCGACCACGTATTCGGCGCCGCGATACAGCTCGGTGTGGCCTTTCTGGCGGCCGAAGCCTTTCACCTCGGTCACGGTCACGCCCTGCACGCCGACCTCGGCCAGCGCCTCGCGCACATCGTCCAGTTTGAATGGCTTGATGACCGCCACGACCAGCTTCATGGGCTTTTCCTTGAATCGATACAGATCGACACGATAAAGCGGCATTCTGCCTGCCCGACGCAGGCTTGTCGCCTGAGTGCTGGCTGTGTAGGACAATCCCTACAGTTTTTGACGGAGCGTACCGATGGCGACCTCGATTTCCATTCATCTACTATTTATCTCGACGAGCTTGAGGCGCTATCCATGATGGATAGGCAGGATATCGATCAGATTGCCCTGCGACTTGTGTCGTTGGTACCGCCAGGGTTGGCACAGGCGCAACAGGATTTGCGAGCCAACTTCCAGGACGTTTTGGCGCAGGGACTGCGCCGCCTCGACCTGGTCACCCGCGAAGAATTCGAAGTCCAGACACAGGTGCTGGCGCGTACCCGCGCCAAGGTCGACGAATTGGAGCGACGCGTAGCCGAACTCGAGGCTGCCGTAGCTGCCCGCGGGGGCTAGCAACAACCACCTCCCGGGAGCCGCCCCCGATCCGTCACCTCACCCCGAGAGCGATCGGGGGCGGTTATTTATCCAGTACTTGCGGATGGAGTCGCATGATGTCCGTGCATATCAGCGACCCATTCCCCGTGCGACATCGGCCGGCGGCCGCATGAGCCTTGCCGTCACCCTCAGCCGTGCGCAGGAAGGCATTGCCGCACCGCAGGTGATGGTCGAGGTGCATCTTTCCGGTGGCTTGCCCGCCACCAATATCGTCGGCCTGCCCGAGGCTGCAGTGCGCGAGGCGCGTGATCGCGTGCGTGTAGCGATCCAGAACACCGCCTTCGAATATCCCAACCGCCGCGTCACCGTGAATCTGGCGCCGGCCGAGTTGCCCAAGGACGGTGGCCGTTTCGACCTGTCGATTGCGCTGGGCATCCTCGCGGCCAGCGGCCAGGTGCCGCGCGAAAAACTGGATGACTGCGAATTTCTGGGCGAGCTGGCGTTAACCGGCACGCTGCGCAGCGTTTCCGGGGTGCTGCCGGCGTTGCTGCGCGCGCGTGCGCGCGGCCGGCGTGTGGTGGTGCCGCGTGAGAATGCCGCCGAGGCGGCGCTGGTGCCGGATGTGGATGTGCGGGTGGCCGATACGCTGGCCGAGGTATGTGGCTGGCTGCGTGGGGCGCAGGAGCTGTCCGCGCCGATCGGCATACCCAGCGATGGCGGTGCGGATAGCGGCCCGGATCTGCGTGATGTGCGTGGTCAGCTGCAGGCGCGACGCGCGCTGGAGATCACCGCTGTCGGCGGCCATCACTTGTTGTTGGTGGGGCCACCGGGTACCGGCAAGACCATGCTGGCCGAACGGCTGCCCGGCATTCTGCCGCCGTTGTCCGAGTCGGAGGCGCTGGAAACCTGCTCCGTGCTGTCGGTGGCGGGGCGGGATACCGACCTCGCGCAGTGGCGCCGCCGGCCGTTCCGGGCGCCGCATCACACCGCATCAGCGGTAGCGCTGGTTGGTGGCGGCTCGTATCCGCGGCCAGGCGAGATCTCGCTGGCGCACAACGGCGTACTGTTTCTGGACGAATTGCCGGAGTTCAGCCGACACGTGCTGGAAGTGCTGCGCGAACCGATGGAGTCCGGCCACATCGTGATCTCGCGGGCCGCGCGGCAATCGACATTCCCGGCGCAGTTTCAGCTGGTTGCGGCGATGAATCCGTGCCCGTGCGGCTATGTGGGTGATCCGCGTCAGCGCTGCCACTGCACGCCCGACCAGATCCAGCGCTATCGCTCGCGCATTTCCGGGCCACTGCTTGACCGCATCGATCTTTGCGTGGAAGTGCCGCCGGTACCTCTCGCCGACCTCGGTGCACCGCGCAGCGAGCGCGACGAAGATTCCGCCACCGTGCGCGCGCGCGTGCTCAAGGCGCGTCGGCAATCGTTGATGCGGGCGGGCCGGCCGAACGCGGAAATCAGCACGCGCGAGCTGGAGCGTGATTGCGCGCTGGGTGCGGCCGAACGGCGCTGGTTCGAGAAGGCGCTGGAACAGTTGGGCTTGTCCGCGCGTGCCTATCACCGCGTGTTGCGGGTTGCGCGCACGATCGCCGATCTCGATGGTGGTGCGGCCTTGCTGGAACGCGAGCATCTGGCCGAAGCGCTGCAATACCGGAGGCTGTGAAGCAGGAGTGAGTGGAGAGGAGTGAGAAGTGAGAGAAAGCAAAATCATGGCGCGCCCCGGCTTTTCTCTCACTTCTCATTCCTCTTCCCTCGCTTCTCGCTCTAGACGCGCGTGGTGGCGCATGCTCCGATAGCGGCCTGACGTTCGCCCAGGGATTGCGATGACTATCGAGCTCGGCCTGATGCTCGCCGGCATGCTGATGATCGGTTTCCTGTCGCAGTGGTTGGCGTGGCGGGTGAAGCTGCCGGCGATCCTGTTCCTGCTGTTGGCCGGCATCCTGCTGGGGCCGGTCAGTGGCGTGCTCGATCCCGACAAATTGCTGGGCGGCTTGCTGTTCCCGATCGTGTCGCTGGCGGTGGCGCTGATCCTGTTCGAAGGCAGCCTCACTTTGCGCTTCCACGAGTTACCAGGCATCGGCCACGTGGTGCGCGGGCTGGTCAGTTACGGCGCGGTGACCGCGTTGCTGCTGCTGGCAATGGCGGCGCACCTCGTGGCCGGGCTCAGCTGGTCGATCGCCCTGCTGTTCGGTGCGCTGGCCTGCGTCACCGGGCCGACGGTGATCGCGCCGATGTTGCGCACACTGCGACCGAATGCACGCGTCGCCAACACCTTGCGCTGGGAAGGCATCGTGATCGACCCACTCGGTGCGTTGTTCGCGGTGCTGATCTTCGAGGCGATCGTGTCGCGGCAGGAAGGCCACACCATCGGCATCTTCATCGCCACGATCAGTTGCGGCACGGTGATCGGCGCACTGAGTGCATGGCTGACAGGATCCCTGCTGCGCCGACAGATGATTCCCGAATATCTACAGAACTACGCGGTGCTGGCGGCCGTGCTGTTCTCCTTCAGCGTTTCCAATGTGATTACGCATGAATCGGGATTGCTGGCGGTGACCATCATGGGCATCGCGCTGGGCAATATGCGCGGCGTACATATCGATGACATCCTCGACTTCAAGGAAAGCCTGACCACCGTGCTGGTGTCGGTGTTGTTCATCCTGCTGGCGGCGCGGCTGCACTGGCCGCTGCCCGACGGCATGCTGAGTGCGGGTATCGCGCTGTTCGTGATTGCCCAGCTGGTGGTGCGCCCGCTGACGGTGTTGCTGTCGAGTATGGGGAGTGCGCTGACCTGGCGCGAGCGCGCCCTGATCGGCTGGGTAGCTCCACGTGGCATCGTGGCGGCGTCGGTATCGGCACTGTTTGCACTGCGCCTGGATGCGCTGGGCGTGGCGGGTGCTGGCGCACTGGTGCCGTTGGTCTTCATCCTGATCATCGGCACCGTGGTGTTGCAGAGCGCGACCGCACGGCCGCTGGCGAAGTGGCTGAAGGTGGCCGAGCCGGAGCCGCGCGGCCTGCTGATCTTCGGTTCTGACGAGGTGGCCCGAGCGATCGGCATGGCGCTGAGCGAGGCGGGTTTTCGTGTGATGTTGGCCGATGATGACTGGGAAGGCATCCGTCGGGCGCGGATGGAAGGACTGCCCACATTTTTCGGCAATCCCGCCTCACCGCATGCCGAGCGCCATCTGGATCTCACCGGCATCGGCCGGCTGCTGGCGGTGTCCACCCATCGCGAGCGCAATTCTCTGGCCTGCGTGCACTACCGCCAGGAATTTGGGCGCGACAAGGTCTACCGGCTGCGCAACTTGACCCCGCAGGAAAGCACCGATCGCGCGGCATTGTCTGGCAGCCTGCTGGCGCCGCCGCTGTTCGACGAGGAAATGACACACGGCCGTTTTGCTGAAATGCTCGGACAGGGCTGGCGCATCAAGTTGACCCGTCTCAGCACCACCTTCGACTGGCCGCACTTCATCGAGCAATACGGCTCGAATACCGTGCTGATGTTCGGCGTGGAGGAGAAGGGTGCGTTGCGGGTGGCCTCGACCAAGCGCGAGTTGGAGCCGAAGCCGGGCTGGACGGTAATTGCGCTGGTGCCCGAGAACAGGAGTGAGATATGAGGAGTGAGAAGTGAGAGAAAGCAGGTGCAGAGCACGCCGCCAGCTCTCTCTCACTTCTCACTCCTCTTCACTCACTTCTTGCGCTCTATGCGGCCGCGTGGCGCGGCGCGAACTGTGCTTCCTCGGTCGAGCCGGTCAGCGCGGTGGTCGAGGACTGGCCTTGCTGGATCGCCTGGGTCACCTGATCGAAGTAACCGGTGCCGACTTCGCGCTGATGCTTCACCGCGGTGAAGCCGCGTTCGGCGGCGGCGAATTCCTTTTCCTGCAGTTCGACGAAGGCGCTCATCTGGCGGCGTGCGTAGCCGTGCGCCAGATCGAACATGCCGTAGTTGAGGCTGTGGAAGCCCGCCAGGGTGATGAACTGGAACTTGTAGCCCATCGCCCCCAGTTCCTTCTGGAACTTCGCGATGGTGGCGTCGTCCAGATTTTTCTTCCAGTTGAAGCTGGGCGAGCAGTTATAGGCCAGCATCTTGCACGGGAATTTCGCGTGGATGGCTTCAGCGAACCGGCGTGCATCTTCCAGGTTCGGCTTGCTGGTCTCGCACCAGATCAGGTCGGCGTACGGCGCATAGGCAAGGCCGCGGCTGATCGCCTGGTCCAGGCCCGGGCGCACACGGTAGAAGCCCTCGACGGTGCGCTCGCCGGTGACGAAGGCCTTGTCGTTCTCGTCGATGTCGGAGGTAAGCAGGTCGGCGGCATCGGCATCGGTGCGCGCCACCAGCAAGGTCGGCACGCCGGCGACGTCGGCAGCAAGGCGCGCGGCGTTCAACTTGTCGACCGCCTCGCGGGTCGGCACCAGCACCTTGCCACCCATGTGGCCGCACTTCTTCACCGAGGCCAGCTGATCCTCGAAATGCACGCCGGCGGCACCCGCCTCGATCATCGCCTTCATCAGCTCGAACGCGTTCAGCACCCCGCCGAAACCAGCCTCGGCGTCG
Organism: Rhodanobacter sp. C03; assembly: GCF_002001175.1. Taxonomy (GTDB): domain Bacteria; phylum Pseudomonadota; class Gammaproteobacteria; order Xanthomonadales; family Rhodanobacteraceae; genus Rhodanobacter. The sequence goes on from NZ_MUNT01000001.1 coordinate 222,621, forward strand.
GCAACGATCGGCACCAGCCAGTCCATATCGTCCTTGCCCTCGGCGTGATGTAGCTGGTCGGCGCGCAGCAAGGTGTTGTTGATGCGCTTGACAACCAGTGGCACCGAGTTCGCCGGATACAGCGACTGGTCCGGATACATCTCGCCGGCGACATTGGCGTCGGCCGCGACCTGCCAGCCGCTGAGGTAGATCGCCTGCAGGCCGGCTTTGACCTGCTGCATCGCCTGGTTGCCGGTGAGCGCACCGAGCGCGTTGACGAAATCTTCCTTGTGCAGCGACTTCCACAGCCGTTCGGCGCCACGGCGTGCCAGCGAATGCTCGATGGCAACGGTGCCGCGCAGACGCACCACGTCCTCGGCAGTGTAGTTGCGCTGGATGCCGGCCCAGCGGGTGTTGTTGTTCCAGTCCAGGGTGATCTGTTCGGCAGTGGGCAGCGTGGTGCTTTTCATGGCGTGGCTCCGTGGAATCGAATATTTTTTGCAGGCAATGTAGGAGCGGCTTCAGCCGCGATGCTTTAGCTCAGCCGAGCTGGTCGTAGGCGGCCAGGGTCAGGAAGCTGCCGAGCTGGTCGGCATGGGTCAGTGCGGAAAGCAGGGCCGCGGCGGCATCGACGCGATGGGCGCCGGGTACATCGCTGTCGCGCAGGCGATGGGCATGGGCGGCGAGCGCGTGATCGAACAAGGCGAAGTCGATCGGTGCGTGGTCGGCAAACTCCAGCGCGCCTCCGGCCGGCGTCCCGTCGGCCGGAACGTCGGCATGATGCAGCCACTGCCACAGCTGCGCGCGGGCGATCTCGGCAGTGGCGGCGTCTTCCATCAGATGATGGATCGGCACGCAGCCGAGGCCGCCCAGCCATGCCGCGGTGTAGCGCAGGCAGACTTCGACGTTGTTGTCGAAACCGGCGCGGCTGATGGTGCCGTTTGGCGCGGCAAGCAACTGCTCGCGGCTCACTTGCACATCCGTGCGCAGCACGTCGAGCTGGTTCGGTGCGGGCATGTACTGGTCGAAGATTTGCTGCGCCACCGGCACCAGTGCCGGATGCGCGACCCAGGTGCCATCGTGACCGGCTTTCACTTCGCGCAGCTTGTCGGTGCGCACCTTGGTCAACGCGGCTTCGTTCGCGGCGTCATCGCCCTTGATCGGAATCTGCGCCGCCATGCCGCCCATCGCGAACGCGCCGCGTCGGTGGCAGGTCTGGATCAGCAATTCCGAGTACGCCTTCAGGAACGGCACGGTCATCAGCACCTGGCCGCGTTCTGGCAGCAGGCGGTCGCGATGATCTCTCAGAGTCTTCAAGTAGGAGAAGATGTAATCCCAGCGACCGCAATTGAGGCCGACGATGCGGCCACGCAGCGCGTGCAGGATCTCGTGCATCTGGAATGCTGCCGGCAGCGTCTCGATCAGCACCGTGGCCCTCATGCAACCGGTCGGCAGGTTCAGCTCACCCTCGGCCAGCGCCATCACCTCGTCCCATAGCGCGGCCTCTTCCATCGCCTCCAGCTTGGGCAGGTAGAAGTACGGGCCGCGGTCGCGCGCCTGCAATGCACGGCCGTTGTGGAATACGAACAGGCCGAAATCGACCAGTGCGCCGGCCATCGGCTCGCCGTCCACGCTGAGGTGCTTGTCGACCAGGTGCCAGCCGCGTGGACGCACCACCAGCACGGCAGGATTGTCATTGACGTGGTAGTGCTTGCCTTCGGGCGTGGTGAGTTCGATCGTGCCGTTCACCGCGTCGCGCAGGTTGAGCTGGCCGTCGAGCTGGTTGGCGAAGGTCGGTGCCGAGGAATCCTCGAAGTCGGCCATGAACACCTTCGCGCCGGAATTCAGCGCGTTGATGATCATCTTGCGTTCGACCGGGCCGGTGATCTCGACGCGGCGATCCTGCAGCGCCGCCGGGATCGGTGCCACGCGCCAGTCCGACTCGCGGATCGCGGCGGTGTCGGCACGGAAGTCCGGCAGTGCGCCAGCGTCGTAACTGGCCTGACGGACGCGGCGGGCCTGCAGCAGGCGCTGCCGCGTGGACTCGAACTGACCATGCAGCTGCGCCAGGAAAGCCAGGGCGGCGGGCGTCAGGATGCTCTCGTAACCGCTGTGGTCGGCATGGATTTCAACCATGCCTGTGTCGAGTCGTTCCCTGGGTACTGCCATGACTTCGCTCCGTTCTCTGGGTGGCTCGAAGCTAGGTCATCAATCATCTATTTGACAAAGTGAATGTTTCAATCATTTATATGAGCATTGACAATGATCAATTTAAGGTATTGAAATGGTGGAATGAAATCGCCCGCCGTCTCGCTGAACAAGGCCAAAAAAAGCCGCCGCAGTGCAACAAAAAAGCCTGCCGACAGTGAGTCGACGCATGAGGTCGGCGGTCGTTTCTACTACAAGGGCAACCGGCACAAGCAGCTGCGTGCCTTCGTCAGCGTGGTGAAACTGGGCACGCTGACCCGTGCCGCCGAGGCGCTGTACCTGTCGCAACCCACGATCAGCCTGCTGCTGCAGGCGTTGGAACGGGAGCTGGGCGTCAGCCTGGTCGAACGCCGGCGTCGCCGCATCAACCTCACCGATGCCGGCGAAGCGCTGTACGAGCTGGCGCGACCGCTGGTCGAGGGCTGGGAAACGCTGGATCGCGATTTCCAGAGCCGGGTGCAGGGGCTGCAGGGCGGCCGGCTGACCATCGCGGCCGGCACCTCAACCATCCAATACCTGCTGCCCGAGCTGGTGCGCCGTTTTCGTGAGCGCTTTCCCGGCGTGCAGCTGCAACTGGCGAATGTCACCGGCAAGGACGGCATGGCGCTGCTGCGCGCCGACGATGCTGATTTCGCGGTGGGCTCGATGCTGGATGTGCCGAATGACATCGCCTGGGCGCCGGTGCATCACTACGACCCGATGCTGATCATGCCGCTGGATCATCCGCTGGCAGCGAAGGAGAAGGTCACGCTGGAGGATCTGTCGCCGTACGGGCTGATCCTGCCGCCGCAGCGCCTGTCCACCTACCGGCTGGTCGACCTGGTGTTCCAGCAGCGCCAGGTGCCGTACCACGTCGCTATCGAGGTGGGCGGATGGGACGTGATCAAGGAATACGTTGCGATGGGCATGGGCATCTCGATCGTCACCGGCATCTGCATCACCGAGGCCGATCACGGCCGCCTCGCCGTGCGCAACATGAAGCAATACTTCCCGCAGCGCAGCTACGGCGTGGTGATGCGCAAGGGCAAGTTCCTCAGCGCGGAGGCGCGCGCCTTCATCGACCTGATCCGTCCGGGCCTGTTGACTCATCGTGACTACGACGAGTCGGGGCATTCCGCGCGGTGAACTGCCGTCAGCCGATACCTGAAGTCACGACGCTGCGCGCGCTGTGTCAGTCCGCAGTCTTCACGGTTGTGTCGATATAAGTTTCAGCGGACTGTCGAGCGCGACAGGAATGTCGGCAAAACTGCTTGTTTCGGACTTGGTGTCATCGACGGCGCCGTGGGGTGCATCCATGGCGTGATCGAGATGTCTGACGTTGCACGTCTTGTCGCCAAGGCAAAAGGTCACAGGTGTCCGTATGTGGGTAGTGACTGGCCGGCCGTCGACCAGCTCCGGCAGGTATCGGTCTTTCTTGAAGGCGTCAGTCACCGCGCGATAGAACAGTTCGCCTTTTGCGGCATGGGTGGTCTTGGCATTGACGATATGCACATCAGACAGTGCACCGTTGGCATCGACGCTGGCGTCGACGGTCACTACCGCTTCAATGTCCTGGCGAACCATTTCGCTGGGATAGGCCGGCATTTGCATGAAAGTACGACCTGGCCCATGCGACAGGTAGTGCAGGCGCAACTGTTCGCTGCCGTTGACCTCGCGCCCCTCCGCGGCTAGCGATGCGTAAGTGCGCGACGGAGCCACCTTGCCATCCACCGTGGCAGGTACAAACTTCCAGTTGCGGGTGGATTGCGCTGCCAGGGTTTGCAACGCAGGCACGGTGTTGTTGCCGACTAGCTGCGTGTGGGTGACATGACCTTGCGCGTCGACATCCAGCGCAGCGGTAATGGGCTGACCCAGCGGCTTCCAGGCTTGTTCGGCGATTGACGGTGCTGCGAAGAGGACTGCGAGTACAACCAGTACTGCAAACTTCATGACTTTCCCCTTGACCAGAGCTGACGTTGACTGTTAGTTCGCGCCGCGATGCTTGCCACTGTGCGACCAGAATAGCGCTCAGGTACGCTCCATGTCGTGCCTTGCCGCTGCTGTGGGCGGTACCCGGCAGCATGCGCAGCCCGAGCCAAACCAGATACGCAGCGCCGAGGTATTTCAGCGCCGCGAATACTGGCGCCGAAGTCATTGGCAGCGCCGACAGGCCCAACACCGCAGCCAGCGTGTGCACCACGCCGGATACGTTGGTGCACAGCGCGGCACGGCATGACCTTCGCGGCCACTGCGCGCGAAGATATAGCGCGCAGATATAGAACGTGTCCGCCCCGGCGTGAGGTTGAGCGCGATGTCTGTGAGCAGGAAGGCGTCGTAGTGCTGGATGCGAGCATGGAGAGGCTCTCGGGATGTATAGGGTGGGGTCAAACGTTGCGGTGCTTGCCCTTGAACGGCGCGTAGAACGCACGCAGGCGGCCGATGTCCGCGTCCATGTCGTTGCTGGTCTTGAACAATGGGCCGATGCCGATGGTCTTGTCGGGATAGTTGAAGTAGGCCATCACGATCGGTACGCCGGCATCATGGGCGATATGCCAGAAGCCGCTCTTCCAGCGCGCCACGGCCTTGCGCGTACCTTCCGGCGCAATGCCCAGCCACAACGCATCGTGCTGGCGGAACTGGTCGATCATCTGTTCGACGACACCTTTCGCGGCGCCGCGATCAATAGGCATGCCGCCCAGTCGACGCAGCAAACTGCCAAGTGGCCCGCGAAACAATTCCTGCTTGCCCATGAAATGCACGTCGGCGCCGATGCCTACCTTCAAGAGCAGGCCCCACACGCCGTCCCACCACGACGAATGGGGCGCGGCGATCAACACCGCCTTGGGCACGTCGGGAAATTCGCCGACCAGGCTCCAGCCGCATAGTCGCAATACGGCACGGCAGCTCCTGCGGTGCCATCCGTCGCGCAGGTGCGGCATGCGCGGTGGCAGTTGCACCGGTGTCGGAAGATGGCCCTTCATTCGAAATCCGGTTTGCCCGAACGGGCCTGCTTGATCTTGCCGCGCTGCTGCTTGCCGACCAGCCGGCGCTCTTTCGAGGCGCGCGTAGGTTTGGTGGCGACGCGTTTCTTCGGCGGCACCAAGACGCCGCGGATGATCTCGACCAGTCGATCACGTACGTCGTCGCGGTTGCGTGCCTGATCACGGAATCGACGACCCTGGATCACCAGCACGCTTTCGCTGGTCATGCGACGGTCCCGCCGCGCCAGCAGACGGGTGCGGATTTCTTCCGGCAGCGACGGCGAGTTGATCACGTCGAAGCGCAGCTCTACCGCGCTCTCGGTGCGATTCACATGCTGGCCGCCGGGACCGTCGGCGCGCAGGAAGCGCTCGAACAGTTCGGACTCGGGCAGGGTGATGCTGGGGCTGACGATCAACATGCAGGCAGTTTAGCCGGCGTCCGGGTGGCTGGTGGAAGCGAGCGTGCTTTCATCGAACGGTGGTCGCGGCCAGTCGAAGCGCTCGAGCAGCGCAGCGTACTCGCGATCCAGTGGTGCCTCGATCAGCATCGGCGCGCCGCTGAGTGGATGCGCGAAACGCAGCCGCCACGCATGCAGCAGCATGCGGTGACAACCGAAGTGCTGCTTGTATAGCCGGTTGTGGTCGCCGCGGCCGTGCTGGCAGTCGCCGATAACCGGGTGATGGATATGCGCGAGATGCTTGCGGATCTGCCGGAAGCGACCGCTTTCCGGCTCGGCCAGCACCAGCGCGTAACGCTGCTGCGAATAGCGGCCCAGCTCGATCGGCACCTCGATCGTGGCCAGTCGCTGGTACTGCGTGCGTGCCTCGCGGCGAGGGCCGGTCTCGCGCGAACCGGGCAGCGGATAGTCGATCACGTCTTCCAGCGGATCGGGCCATCCGCGCACCACCACCAGATACTGCTTGTGTACCGAGCGGCCCATGAATTGTTCGCCGAGCGCGGCGGCGACGTCCTTGCTGCGCGCGATCAGCAGTACACCGCTGGTGGCGCGGTCGAGTCGGTGTGCCAGATACACGCTGTCGCCGATCTGTTCGCGCAACTGGTCGATCAGGAATTCCTCGGCGTTGCCGACCATCTTCGAGCGATGCACGGCGAGGTTCGCCGGCTTGTTCACCGCGATCAGCGCGTCGTCCTGGTAGAGAATCTCAAGCATGTGGATAGTCGGTGGACTGATGTGGGAGCGGCTTCAGCCGTGATGCTTTTTACGTTGTACCGAGGAAGAGCGATCGCGGCTGAAGCCGCTTCCACAGAGTTCAGCGCGAACGTGGCCAGCCGATGGCGAAGGTCAGCAGGCCAACGACACCGGCAAGCAGCGGCGGCCAGCTGCCGTGTTGTGGCGCCATTGTCCATAGCAGTGCGGCGGCGATCAGCAGAGCGCTGCCAAGCAGGCCGCAGGCGAGCAACTGGTGTAGGCGCTTGGCGTTCTCGCGCAGCAGCTGGAGTGCCTGCGGGTCGCTCATGCTTCGTTGCTCACCGCGGCCGATTTGACGCAATGCATCGCGTACCAGCTCGGGGAACTGCGGCGCGTTGTGCAGCCATTCCGGCAAGCGCTTGCGCACGTCGCGCAAGGTGCGCAGCGGGCTGTAGCGTTCGCGCAGGATGCGCTTGAGTACCGGATGCGCCACCGCCCAGATGTCGATCTCCGGATCGAGCATGCGGCCGACGCCTTCGATGTTGAGCAGGGTCTTCTGCAGCAGGATCAGCTGCGGCTGCAGGGTCAATTCGAAGCGGCGAGCGGTCTGGAACAGTTTGACCACCAGTTCGGCCAGCGAGATCTGCGACAGCGGGCGGGTGAAGTACGGCTCGCACACGGTGCGCACCGCAGCCTCCAGTTCATCCATTCGCACATCGGCTGGCATCCAGCCGGCGGCGACATGCAGTTGCGCGATGCGCGCGTAGTCGCGCTCGAACAATGCGATGAAGTTCTGCGCCAGCCAGTACTGGTCGGCCTCCGGCAGCGAACCCATGATGCCGAAATCCAGCGCGATGAAACGCGGCTCGCCAGTGCGCGTCGGGTCGACCCAGATATTTCCGGGGTGCGCATCGGCGTGGAAAAAGTTGTCGCGGAACACCTGCTCGTAGAACACCCGCACGCCTTTCGCGGCGAGCGCCTTGCGGTTGAGCCCGGCGGCGTCGATCGCGGCGATGTCGTCGCTGCTGATGCCGTGCACGCGTTCCAGCGTCAGCACGCGCTGTGCGGTCAGCTCCCAGTGCACGGCCGGCACATACAGGTCGACACCGCTCTCGAAGTTGCGCTTGAGCAGGCTGGCGCTGGCGCCTTCGCGCTGCAGGTCCAGTTCGTTCTCCAGCATCTTCTCGACTTCGGCCACCACATCGAGCGGGCGGATCTTGTCGGCGTTCGGATGCCAGCGCTGGGCCAGCTCGCCGAGTGAGTGCAGCAGCTTCACGTCTCGGGCGATCTGCGCATCGATGCCGGGGCGCAGCACTTTCACCACGACTTCGCGACCGTCGTGCAGCGTGGCCGCGTGCACCTGGGCGATCGAGGCTGAGGCCAGTGGCGTTTCGTCGAACCGGGCGTACAACTGGCCAACCGGCGATTTCAGTTCGCGCTCGACGATCGCGCGCGCCTCGCTGCCGGGGAACGGCGCGACCTGATCCTGCAGCAGTGACAATTCGTCGGCGATGTCCGCCGGTATCAGGTCGCGCCGGGTCGACAGCACCTGGCCGGCCTTGACGAAGATCGGTCCCAGATCGGTCAATGCGTGGCGCAGGCGTTCGCCGCGCGACAGGCCGCGGATATCGATGCGCGGCCGCGCCACCAGCGGGCGCAGCAGTTTCAGCGGTCGATAGAGATGAGTCGCGTCGATCAGTTCGTCGAGGCGATACGCCAGCAATACCGAAGCGACCCGCAGCAGCCGCGGCACCACCTTCAGCGGCGTCACGCGGCGTTGCCTTGCAGGCGTTGAATCAATCGCTGTACGCGCGACTCCAGCCGTTCGCTACGCTCGCGCAGGTGGTCCACACCATCGAGGAACCCCTCGACTTCGCCGGGTGCCAACGCGATGCGTGCCTCGTCGCGCAGCCAGTCGGCGCTGTCTTCGGTGAGATGAGTGGCGGTCTCGTGCGCGTGGGCGAGGCCCTTGCGCACGGCCTTGGCCAGCGGCACACCGAGCACGTCGCCGAAGGTACGCGCGAACGCCTCCTCGAAATCCGGGGCGAACTTGCTGGCCAGTTTTTCCAGCCGGCGTGCCAGCTCGGCGTCACCGGCGATCTCTACCTTGCCTGGCGCGATGCCGTCGTCGTCGCGGCGGAACATCATCGCCAGCAGGCTGCCCGGCGTGGCGGCGACGCGCAGCTGGCTGTCGTCTTGCGGCGGCCCGACTTTCAGACGTGCGTCTTCGACGGTTACTGCCAGTGCAATTTCCGCCCCGCGCAGATGCAGTTGCACGCTGCGGCCGTTCAGTGTGGCGAGCCGCTGCTGCGTGTCCGGATCCAGCGACAAGGTATGGTTCAGCGCGGTTTCCAGCGCGCGCCCGGCGAGCTTGCGCAGTGGTTGCGGCAACCAGGAGTTGGGAGTGGCGGCATTCATCCGGCGATTGTAGCCGGCCGCCGGGGTCAGACGTTCACGGCGCCGGGGAAACCGAGCTGGCGCCAGGCCTCGTACACCGCCACGGCGACCGTGTTCGACAGGTTCAGGCTGCGGCTGTCCGGGCACATCGGCAGGCGCAGTCGCTGCTCGGCGGGGATCGTTTCCAGCACATCCGCCGGCAGTCCCGCGGTCTCGCAGCCGAACAGCAAAGCGTCACCATCGGCAAATTGCGCATCGACGTGGGCGACCCGACCGCGGGTGGTGAAGGCGAACACGCGCGACGTATCGATCGCACCGAGACAGCTGGTCAGATCGTCATGCACCACGACGCGGGCGTACTCGTGGTAATCCAGGCCGGCGCGGCGCAATCGTGCATCGTCAAGCTCGAAACCGAGCGGTCGGATTAGGTGCAGCGCGGCGCCGGTATTCGCGCACAGGCGAATCACGTTGCCGGTGTTCGGCGGGATCTCGGGGCGGAACAGGATGACATGCAGCATCCAGCCATTATCGCGTGTCCGCGCACTTCGGCGGTGATTCGTGTTTTGCGTTCAACCGTTCTGCCGCGGACAAACCACGCCATCCGCCGGCAACGCGCAGCTGCTCGGTGCGGCCAGCAGGATGGAGCTGATGCTGTTGTGGTTGGCAGCCAGCTGCACGGCAGGTGGCGTGGCCGTCAGCATGGCGCCCATGATCAGTGAGCAGACGGCCATGCAGGCAACGAACAGCGTGCGCAACATCAAGGTCTCGAATTTCATGGTCATTCTCCGATGAAGGGATAGGTCCCTGTGGCTAGAGAAGGGCAATCGCCGTGCCAAGCTCGATGTCACGAATAAGATATTGATATTGAACAGTTATTGTTACCCTTGCGAGGACCGTTTGATTGTCCGCGGACACCCGGACGGAGTGACCGGACAGTCGGACGGACAGCTGGCCGCTGTTTCCTCGCAGGTTATTGCGGTCAAGCCGCTGCGCCGTTAGCCTCGATGGTCACATTCGTGGAAAAGGAGGTTCATCGTGACGAAGAAACCCATGGTCCTGCTACTGGCGGGCCTGCTTACCCTTATGGCCGGAGCGTTGCCGGCGCTGGCGGCTCCGACGGCCGCGGCATCCAGCCAGATTCCGGATATCGCCTACACCCGGTTCACCCTGCCCAACGGGCTGACCGTGGTGGTGCATGAAGACCACAAGGCGCCCGTGGTGGCGGTGAGCATCTGGTACCACATCGGTTCCGGCGACGAGCCGAAGGGCAAGACCGGATTTGCGCATCTGTTCGAGCACCTGATGTTCTCCGGTTCGGAGAACCACAAAGGCACGTATTTCGAGCCGTTCGAGAAGGCCGGTGCCACCGACATGAACGGCACCACCTGGTTCGACCGCACCAACTATTTCGAGACGGTGCCGACTACCGCGCTGGACATGGCGCTGTGGATGGAATCGGATCGCATGGGCCACCTGCTTGGCGCGATCGGCCAGAAGGAACTCGACACCCAGCGCGGTGTGGTGCAGAACGAAAAGCGCCAGGGCGAAAATCGCCCGTACGGCCGCGTCGACGAGAACATCCTGGCCAGGACCTATCCGGCCAACCATCCGTACCAGCACGACACGATCGGCTCGATGGCCGATCTCAATGCCGCGTCGCTGGACGACGTGAAGTCGTGGTTCCACAGCAATTACGGTGCCGCCAATACCACCCTGATCCTCGCCGGTGACATCACCGTGGCGCAGGCGAAGGAAAAGGCCGCGAAGTATTTCGGTGACATTCCGGCCGGCCCGGCGGTGGCGCGTCAACAGGCGTGGATCACCCCACTGCAGGCCTCCACTCGTGGCGTGCAGCATGACCATGTGGCACAGCCGCGCATCATCCGTACCTGGGTGGTGCCGCAGCTGGGCAGCGACGATGCGATCCAGCTTGACCTCGCCTCCACCGCGTTGGGCGGTGGCAAGACCTCGCGGCTGTACCAGCGCCTCGTCTATCAGGACAAGCTGGTCGACGATATCTCTGCCGGTATCAGCGAATTCGCACTGGCCAGCCAGTTCCAGATCCAGGCCGACGTGAAGCAGGGTGTCGATCCGGCGAAGGTCGAGGCCGTGATCAACGAGGAGCTGAAGAAATTTCTCGCCGACGGCCCGACCCAGGATGAACTGGATCGCGCCAAGGTGGCCAATCGCGCCAATTTCGTGCGTGGCCTGGAGAAGGTCGGTGGCTTTGGTGGCAAGGCGGTGATCCTGGCCGAAGGGCAGGTCTACCGCGGTGATCCGGGGGCCTACAAGAAGGATCTCGCGCGTTCCGAAGCGGCCAGCATCGCCAGCGTCAAGGCGGCGTCCGACAAGTGGTTGAGCAAGGGCGATTACCTGCTGACCGTGCTGCCGGCTGACAAGGGCTTTGATCCGGCTGCCGAGGACGCCAAGGTGGTTGCCCTGGGAACGGCTACCGGTCGCCCGCAGCCGAAGCTGCCGGCCAAGCATTCCTATAGTGTGGCCAAGAGCGATCTCGAGCGCAGTAGCGGCGTGCCCCAGGTCAATCAATTTCCCGAGCTGAGTTTCCCCACGCTCGAGCGTGGCAAGCTGAAAAATGGCATCGAGGTGATCCTGGCCGAGCGCCATACCATCCCGGTGACTCAGGTGCAGTTGGTGTTCGATGCGGGTTACGCCGCCGACCAGGGCCGCAAGCTCGGCACCGCCAGCTTTGCTTCCAACATGATGAGCGAGAGCACCAAGGACCTCGACTCGGTCGAGGTGGCCAAACGCAAGCAGCGACTGGGTGCCATCGTGGCCACTGGCTGCGCACTGGATTACTGCGATGCCTGGCTCAACGCGTTGAACGACCAGCTGCAGCCGTCACTGGCTTTGTTTGCCGACGTGGTACGCAATCCGGCGTTCAAGGCGGAAGACATCGAACGCGTGCGTGGCCAATGGCTGGCCGGTATTGCGCAGGAGAAGACCCAGCCCACCGGTCTGGCTCTGCGCACGCTGCCGCCGCTGCTGTATGGCGAGCATCACGCGTATGGCATCCCGTTCACCGGCTCGGGCACCGAGAGCGAGATCAAGGCGTTGACTGCCGCTGATTTGGTCGCGTTCCAGCACGATTGGCTGCGCCCGGACAACGTGAAGATCCTGGTCGCCGGTGATACCACGCTGGCGCAGATCATTCCGCAGCTCGATGCCGTGTTCGGCGACTGGAAGGCGCCTGCCACCGCAGTGCCGAAGAAGAACATCGCCAAGGTGGCGGCACAGGCGAAGCCGCGGGTGTTCCTGATCAACCGCGCCGACGCCCCGCAGTCGCTGATCCTCGCCGGATTGCTGGCGCCGCCCACCCGCGCCGACAACAACCTGGCGATCCAGGCAGCCAACGGTGCGTTCGGAGGCACGTTCACCTCGCGTCTGAACATGAACCTGCGCGAGGACAAGCGCTGGGCCTATGGCGCAAACAGCATGCTGATGGATGCGCAGGGTCAGCGGCCGTTCCTGTTCTTCGCGCCGGTGCAGACCGACAAGACCGCCGAGTCGGCAGCCGAGGTGTTGAAGGAAGCGCGTGCGGTGATCGGCGACAAGCCACTGACCGCGGACGAGATTGCCAAGATCAAGGATCAGCGTGTGCGCGCGCTGCCGGGCAGCTACGAAACCACCAGCGCCGTGCTCGGTGCGATCAACGGCATCGTGCAGTACCACCGGCCGGACGATTACGTGCAGACCTTGAAGTCGCATCTGGAAGCGGTCACCCCTGCAGCCGCGGAAGTGGCGATCAAGGAAATCGTGCAACCCACGGCGATAACCTGGGTGATCGTCGGTGATCTCAAGAAGATCGAGGCGCCGGTGCGCGCACTGAACCTCGGCGAGGTTCAGGTGATCGATGCCGATGGCCAGCTGGTGAAGTGAGGAAGTAAGCCGGCGTACAGCACGCCGGCGCATCACCGCGTTAGGATGGAGGCCGGGCCGGTGACGGTTCGGCCTCTTTCTTTCATGTCATTGCGGAGCCTTTCATGCGCAAGTCCCTGTTGTTGCTCGTCCCCGTGTTGTTGAGCGCCTGCAGCTGGGGCATCACCCTGGACGATGCTGCGAAGAATGTCCGTACCGCGTGGAGCGGCGATGTCTCCAGTTGCCGCGATCTGGGCAAGGTCACTGTGTCAGTGATGGATCATGTCGGCCCGGTCGACCGCAACAACATCACCGTGCGCGACGAACTGGAAGTGCTGGCGCGCAACCAGGCGGCGCAAATGCATGCCGACACCATCAAGCCGCTGGCCGAACCATCCAACGGCTCGCAGCCGTGGGGTGCGTACCAGTGCGGCACGCGCCAGATCAACCCGATCCGTTCGTCGAACCCACCTGCCAACGCCGGTTCCGCGCCCGGCAATGCACAGACCTTCCCGGTACATGGCGGCTGAGTCTGGTGGCCATCTGGAAACGAAAGGCGCCTTGCGGCGCCTTTTTCGCAAGCGTCCACGTCACGGACATCGACAGCGCTGGTAATGTGGAGTTCTGATTGCCTCTGTCCTCCCTGGCGAGGCAGCGCAGCTGGAGCAGGGTTGAGCGATGTCTGTCGTTCCCGCCATCGAATCCGTACCGGCCTCGTCGCGCTGGCCGTGGCTGGCCGAGTTTCTTGCCGGCGAGTGGCGCGCCTGGATCTTCGTGGGCAAGTCGCTGCTGGCGATCTACCTCGCGGCATGGCTGGCGATGTGGCTGCAGCTGGAACAGCCCTCGACCACCATGATCACGGTGTCGATCGTGATGCATCCGCACAGCGGCATGGTGCTGGCAAAGAGCTTTTATCGCGCCATCGGCACGCTCGCCGGCAGTCTGTTCGGACTGGCCCTGATGTCGCTGTTTCCGCAGCAGCGCGAACTGTTCCTGCTGAGCCTGTCGCTGTGGGTGGCGTTGTGCGCAGGGGGTGCGACGCTGTATCGCAACTTCATGTCCTATGGTTTCGTGCTGGCCGGTTACACCGCCGCGATCGTCACCCTGCCAGCGATCAACAATCCGCTCGGCGTGTTCGATTCGGCGGTGATGCGCGTCAGCGAAGTCTTGCTTGGCATCCTTGTGGCCGCGGTAGTCAGCGACCTGGTGTGGCCCGAGCGGTTGCGCCTGCTGCTGCGGCAGAGCGCGCAGGCGCAATTCAACCTGTTCATCGACTTCGTGCGTGACAGCACGGCCGGCAACATGCCGCGCGAACAGATGGAGCATGCGAATCTCGCGCTGGCGCGCGCCGCGGTGCGCCTGGAGGACATGCGTGCCTCGGTGATCTTCGAGGATCCGGAGGTGCATGCCCGCAGCACCCGCATGCGGCTGCTCAACCAGCGCTACATGGCGGCGGTGACCAGCTTCCAGTCGCTGCATCACCTGATCAACCGTTTGCAGCGCGGCGGCAGTCCCAGCGTGGCGGACGCCTTGATCGCGCTGTACCGGCCGCTTGGCAGCGCACTCTCCCCCGGTCTGGCGCAGCAGCACCAGTCCGCCGTGTTGGCGGCGCGTCTGGATGGATGCGTGGCGCAGTTGCCGGCACAGGTTGCAGCCATGCGAGCATCGTTGACAGCGCCACTGGCGTTGCTGGAATTCGACACCGGTGCCGCGTTGCTGCAGCGCTTTGCGACTGAGTTGCGCGACTTCGCGGCACTGGAAGGCTCGCTGCGCGAAGCGCAGGTGCGCGGTAGTGTGGAGAAGGTGCATTTCAAGCGCGGCAACGATGTTCCCGGCGCATTGGTCGGTGTGTTGCGAACTTTTCTCACGATGGCGGCGCTCAGTGCCTTCTGGCTGGCCAGCGGCTGGCCATTCGGAGTCAGCGCGATGCTGCTGGCGACGATCTTCAGCGGCCTGCTGGCCGCTTCACCGAATCCGGTGAGTGCCGCCATGCACACCTTTTACGGCTATGCCTCCGGCATGCTCGCGGCTTTCGTGGTGGTGTACGTTCTGCTGCCGGGCAGCAATGATTTCGCCTCGCTGATCGGCGCTAGTGCAGGATTCATGCTGATCGGCCCGTATCTGAGCACGCGCGATACGCTGCCGGGCGTCGGCGCCGGCTACACGCTGGGTTTCGTCTACATCCTCGCGCTGAAGAATCCGATGGTGTACGACCCGGCGCATTTCCTCAACGACGGCATCGCGCAGGTCGCCGGTCTCGCGCTGGCCGGCGCCGCTTTTATCCTGCTGCCGAGCGTGATCGGCAGCAGCTGGCAACGCACACGCCAGTTTCGCCGCCTGCGCGAGCAGGCCGTGTTGGCGGCGACCGCGCCGCTGGAAGGCTTGGCGTGGCGTTTCGAGAGCCTCGTTCGCGATCTGTTCCAGCAGGTGGTGACCTATACGCGACCGGGCAGCGACGAATCACGCAGCATGCTGGCGTGGGCACTCGCTGTGCTGGAGAGCGGCCGCACGATGATCGAGTTGCGTCAGCAGCTGGCTGCCGACAGCAGGATCGCGCCGGCCGTGCGCGACACGGCCACTGCCGCGATGCAGGCGATCGCGCGGCTTTATCACGCGCCCGATGCGGCGCGCTGGCGCGACGCGGACGCTGCGGTGCATGCGGCGATCGCCACGGCCGCCGAGCAGCCATTGCGGCTGCATCTGTACCAGCTGCGCAGCGCATTGCGCGATGATGAATCGCCGTTCGCCGCGTATATTCCGCCACCTTCGCCGGAGTCCGTTCATGCCGCATGAGATCGCCATCTATGGCGTGCTGGTGCCGGGCTTGCTGCCGGTGTTTCTGCTTTGCCTGCTGCTGATGGTGCTGCTCGACATGCTGGTCGGCCGCCTCGGCCTGTATCGCCAGGTCTGGCATCCCTCGCTGTTCCGGCTGGCCCTGTTCGTCTGTCTGTTCGGCGTCGCCGGACTGTTATTGATCCACTGAGTCATCCCATGAAAACCCAGTCATTGCTGCGCTTCCTGATCACTGCCGCCGTCGTCGTCGTCGCGCTGCTGCTCGGGCACGCGCTGTGGAAGCACTACCTTTACGCGCCATGGACCCGCGACGGCCGCGTGCGCGCCGAGGTGGTGCGCATCGCACCGGATGTATCTGGCCTGGTGACGCAGGTGGCCGTGGTCGACAACCAGACCGTGCACAAGGGCGACCTGCTGTTCACAATCGATCCGGATCGTTACAAGTACGCGGTGGCGCAGGCCGCGGCGAACCTTGCCGCCGCTGAAGCCAGTGCACGCGCCGCTGGAGCGAACATCAATGCCGCGCAGGCCGCTGCCGCCGCGCGCAAGACCGAGTTCGAGATGCGCCAGGAACAGGCCGCGCGACGCCAGCAACTCAGCGACGTGATCGCCAAGGAAACGCGCACCGATGCGGCTTCTGCCGCCATGGCTGCCCGCGCCGGCTGGCAGCAGGCACAGGCCAGCGGCAGCCAGGCCAGCGCCGCGCGCGAACAGGCACTGGCTGCGGTGGAGCAGGCGCAGGTCGCGTTGGACACCGCCAAGCTCAACCTTGCCCGTACCGAAGTGCGGGCGCCAACGGACGGTTACGTCACCAATCTCGAGGTTCGCGTCGGCGACTACGCCGTCGTCGGCAGCCCGCGGCTGGCCTTGATCGACAGTCACAGCTACTACATCTACGGCTACTTCGAGGAAACCAAGCTGCCGCAGCTGCGTATCGGCGATTCGGTCGACATCCGCCTGCTGGCCGGCGGCGTACACCTCAAGGGCACCATCACCGGCATAGCCCGCGGTATCGGCGATCGCGACAATCCCACCGGTACGGACTTGCTCTCCAACGTCAATCCCACCTTCAACTGGGTGCGGCTGGCCCAGCGCGTGCCGGTGCGCATCGCGATCGA
This sequence comes from Rhodanobacter sp. C03, assembly GCF_002001175.1. Taxonomy (GTDB): domain Bacteria; phylum Pseudomonadota; class Gammaproteobacteria; order Xanthomonadales; family Rhodanobacteraceae; genus Rhodanobacter. The sequence continues at coordinate 239,103 of NZ_MUNT01000001.1, forward strand.
CAGCGATCATCTGCCGGCCGACCTGGTACTTGCCGCGGGAATGACCGCCACGATCGAGGTACAGCCGCACTAGGCGAAACGCATGGTGGTTGCGGCTATGCGCACCAGCAAGGGTTTGCGATGATGGGTGGTGCCCTGGATGCCATGCCACCGATGAACAAGTTGCTGACCACACCTCGTCGCCTGGCGCGGCGGATCCTGTCGCCGCTGCGCGCGCCGAAGGCCAGGGCGCTGCTGGAGGCATTGCCTGCGTTCGCGCTGCCGGCTGTCGCGATCGAGGTGCTGCCCGATCCCGCGGCGTTCCGCCACGCATTGCTGCAGCACATCGCGCAGGCTACCCGGCGAATCGTGATCGTGACGCTGTACCTGCAGGACGATGAAGGCGGCCGCGAGGTGCTGGACGCGTTGTATGCGGCGAAGGCGAGGCATCCGGCGTTGCAGATTTCGGTGTTCGTGGACTGGCATCGCGCGCAGCGTGGATTGATCGGCAAGCAGGAAAGTGAAGGCAATGCCGGCATGTATCGCGAGTACGCCGCGCGGCTCGGGCCCGGCGTCGAGATCTACGGCGTGCCGGTGCAGAACCGCGAGCTGTTCGGCGTACTGCATCTGAAAGGTTTCGTCATCGACGATGCCGTGCTGTACAGCGGTGCGAGTCTCAACGATGTCTATCTGCAGCGGCAGGGGCGTTATCGACTCGACCGTTATCACCTGTTGCGGCATCACGGGCTGGCCGATGCGATGGCGGCCTTCGTGCAGCGCTGTTTCGTCGAGAGCGCCGCGGTGCGTCGGTTGAATGTGCCTGAGGTCCCGGCCACGCGCACGCTGCAGGCACCGATCCGCGAGTTCCGCCAGATGCTGCAGCAGGCACACTACGAGGTGCCGCACCAGGCGCCGGGGCCGGCCGATGTGGCGGTGACGCCGCTGCTCGGCTTCGGTCGTAGCGACAACGCACTCAATGACATCCTGCTGGCGCTGCTGCGCAGCACGCGCGAGCGGGTGATCCTGCTGACACCGTATTTCAATCTGCCGCGGCCAGTGCGTGTCGTGCTTGGCCAGTTGCTGCGGCGCGGCTGCACGATCGACATCATGGTTGGCGACAAAACCGCCAACGATTTCTACATACCTCCGGAGCAGCCGTTCAAGACGATCGGGTTGTTGCCGTACCTCTATGAAAACAATCTGCGGCGTTTCGCACGGGCGCATCGCCGGCAGATCGCCAGTGGTCAGCTCAACCTGCATCTGTGGCGCGACGGCAACAACAGCTATCACCTGAAGGGTCTGTTCGTCGATGACGACATCGCCGTGCTCACCGGCAACAACCTCAATCCGCGCGCATGGGCGCTGGATCTGGAAAATGGCCTGTTGTTGCGGGACCCCTCGCGCTTGCTGCAGGCGAAGCATCAGGCCGAGTGGACGGCGCTACGGCAGCATGCGACACGCCTGCCTGATCACCTCGCGCTGGAAAGTCCACGGCATTACCCCGCTGAAGTGCGCAAGCAGCTGAAGCGGTTGAACCGCACCCGGCTCGACCGGCTGGTCAATCGGTTGCTGTGATCAAGACGGCTGTTGTAGGAGCGACTTCAGTCGCGATGCTCTTTCTGCGAGACAACCACACGCATCGCGACTGAAGTCGCTCCTACATGGATCGCACAGTCCTACGATTGCGCGGCAAGGCGCTGCAGCCGCAAGCCCAGCCAGCGATCCACATCAGGCCATTCGTTGGCGAGGATGGAGTAGCAGACGGTGTCGCGCAGCGTGCCATCAGGACGGCGCTTGTGGGCGCGCAGCACGCCTTCGCGCTGGGCACCGAGGCGTTCGATCGCGCGCTGTGAATCGAGGTTGCGATGGTCGGTGTGGAATTCCACCGCCACGCAGTCCAGCGCTTCGAACGCGTGCCTGAGCAGCAGCCGTTTGCAGGCGGTATTGAGATGGCTCTTCTGCCAGCGTTTCGCGTACCAGGTGTAGCCGATCGCCACGCGCGGCAATTCCGCCACATAGTCGTAATAGCGGGTGGTGCCGACGATGTCGCCGCTGGATCGTTCACGTACGACGAACGGCAGCATCACGCCATCGGCGTGGCCTTGCAGTGCCTTCTCGACATAGGCGCGTGCGTGGCCGGGCGCCGGCGCACTGGTGAACCACAGTTTCCACAGTTCGCCATCCGCGGCGGCGGTTTCCAGCGCAGATACGTGATCGAGACTCAGTGGTTCCAGCGCGACGTGTTCATCCTGCAGCTGGGTCGGGGCAAGCTTCATCGAGGTTCCGGCGTTGGCGTGGCGGCCGATACTCAGGCGTCGAGATCCGGGATCAGCTTGCTTTCGAGCCGAGCGATATGGTCCTTCAACAGCAGCTTGCGCTTTTTCAGCCGGGTCAGCTGCAGCTCATCGCGGCCGATCGCGGTGGCCAGTTGCTCGATCGCGGCGTCGAGATCGCGATGCTCCATCTTCAGCTCGGCGAGCAGATGGACGATTTCGGCGTGATCCTGAACCTGCATGGCGGCGGCAACGACTGGGGAGAACCCTTCTAGTCTAGCGCCGTTTGGCGTCGCCGGAAGTCGATCGTCCAGCCGGCTACAATGGTGGTCCACCCCACCCGATTGGCCGTCATGTCCGCCCAGCCCGAGTTCATCCGCACGCCAGCCGCCGAGGCCGACAAGCTGGCCACGCGCCTGCGTCGCCAGGTGGGACAGGCGATTGGCGATTTCGGCATGATCGAGGATGGCGACAAGGTGATGGTGTGCCTGTCCGGCGGCAAGGATTCCTACACTCTGCTGGACATCCTGCTGCAGCTGCAGGCGAAAGCGCCGGTGCACTTCGAGCTGATCGCGGTGAACCTGGACCAGAAGCAGCCGGACTTTCCCGAGCACGTGCTGCCGGATTATCTTACGGCGCGCGGCGTGCCGTTCCACATCATCGAGCAGGACACCTACAGCACGGTGACGCGGGTGATCCCGGAAGGCAAGACCATGTGCAGCCTGTGTTCGCGCTTGCGCCGCGGTGCGCTGTACAGCTGGGCCGCAGCCAATGGCATCACGAAGATCGCGCTCGGCCACCATCGCGACGACATCCTCGCCACGTTTTTCCTCAATATGTTTTATCAGGCGCAGCTGAAGGCGATGCCACCGAAACTACGCTCGGACGATGGCCGCCATGTAGTGATCCGGCCGCTGGCATATTGCAAGGAAGCGGATATTGCCGAGTACGCGGCCCAGCAGCAGTTCCCGATCATCCCGTGCAACCTGTGCGGCTCGCAGGACAACCTGCAGCGCAAGGCGATCCAGCGCATGCTGGCGGAATGGGAGCAAGTGCAGCCTGGTCGCAGCGAGAACATCTTCCGCGCGCTCGGCCATGTGTCACCCTCGCAACTAGCCGATCGCACGCTGTTCGATTTCGCCGCGCTGAGTACGCTGCCTGCCGGCGCAGCGGATGAGATCGCCATAACGCAAGCTTGATGTTCCACCGACCTTCCACCCCACCTGTTGAGTAGCCGCCGTGTCCTTCTTTGCATCCGTTGAAATGGCCCCGGGCGATCCGATCCTGGGTCTGACTGAGACTTACTTGGCCGATCCGCGTCCGGGCAAGATCAATCTGGGCGTGGGCATCTACATCGACGAGCAAGGCCGCATCCCGCTGTTGCCGACGGTGCACGAAGTGGAGCAGGCGCTGGTCGCGGCCGGCAAGCCGCGCGGTTACCTGCCGATCGATGGCCTGCCGGCGTACAACCAGCTCACCCAGCAATTGCTGTTCGGTGCCGAATCGGCGCTGCTGGCGGCCGGACGGGTGGCCACCGCGCAGACCATCGGCGGCAGCGCGGCGTTGCGCGTGGCGGCCGATCTGCTCAAGCAGGTGGCCGGCGCCGGCGCGAAGATCGCGATCAGCAACCCGAGCTGGGGTAACCACCATGTGGTGTTCCGCACCGCCGGCTTCGAGCTGCTCGATTACCGCTATTACGACCCGGCCAGCCATGGCCTGGATTTCGCCGGCATGCTGGAGGATCTGGGCAAGCTGGAGCCGGACACGGTGGTGCTGTTGCACGCGTGCTGCCACAACCCGACCGGCGTGGACCTGGACGCGGCGCAATGGCAGCAGGTGATCGCGCTGCTGCAGGAACGCCGGCTGCTGCCGTTCATCGACATGGCCTATCAGGGTTTCGACCAGGGCATCGAGCAGGATGCCATCGCCGTGCGTCTGCTGCAGGCATCGGGCATCGAGGCATTCGTGGTCGCCAACTCGTACTCCAAGTCGTTCTCGCTGTATGGCGAGCGCGTCGGTGCGCTGTCGATGGTCGGTGCGGATCGCAATGAGGCTGCTCGGCTGCTGTCGAAGATCAAGCAGACCATTCGTGCCAACTATTCCAGCCCGTCCACGCATGGCGCCAGCCTGGTCGCCGGCGTGCTCGGCAGTGCCGAGCTGCGCGCGCGCTGGGAGCAGGAACTGGGCGAGATGCGTACACGCATTCATGCGATGCGCGCCGGTTTCGTCGACAAGCTGGCCGCGCTCGGTGCGCCGGATTTCGGCTTCATCAACAAGCAGGCCGGCATGTTTTCCTATTCGGGCCTGAGCAAGGCGCAGGTGCACCGGCTGCGCGACGAGTACGCGATCTACGCGCTCGACAGCGGTCGCATCTGCGTGGCGGCGCTGAATCGCGCCAACCTTGATACGGTGGCGGCCGCCGTAGCTGCCGTCAGCCGCTGATCCTCTCACCCATCATCATGGGTCATTCCGGCTCAGCCCGGAATGACCCATGGCAAACCTCGCCTTCGGGCCGCACCTCATCCGGATCTTGAATGTTCTTTCGCAATCTCACGCTGTTCCGTTTTTCCCCCGCCGTTGCCACCGATCTGAAGCGCCTCGATGACGCGCTGGCCGAACATCGGCTGCGCCCGTGCGGGCCGCTGGAGATGTTCACCAAGGGCTTCGTGCCGCCGGTCGGCCGCGGCGAAGGCGAGCCGCTCACGCATACAGTCAAGCATTGCACCCTGCTCACCGTCGGTGGTGAGGACAAGCTGCTGCCGGCCGCGGTGATCAACGACGAACTGCATCGCAAGGTGCAGAAGATCGCCGAAGAGGAAGGCCGCAAGGTCGGCGGCCGCGAACGCAAGCGGATCAAGGAAGACCTGCTCACCGAACTGCTGCCGCGCGCCTTCGTGCGGCAGTCGCGGATGTCGGCCTATGTCGACAAGAAAAATGGCTGGCTGGTGCTGGATACCTCCAGCCGCAAGTCGGCCGAGAACGCCTTGACCCAGGTCCGCGAGGCGCTGGGCAGCTTTCCGGCGGTGCCGCTGGCGCCGGAAGAGGGACCGCGGGTGCTGATGACCGACTGGCTGGCCAACGGCAACCTGCCGGCCGGGCTGGCTCTGGGCGACGAGTGCGAGCTGCGCGACCCGGCCACCGCCACCGGCGCGATCGCCCGCTGTCGCCGGCAGGATCTGGATGCCGAAGAGGTGAAGGAGCATCTGCGCAACGGCAAGCAGGTCTTCCTGCTCGGTCTCACGTTCGATGAGCGGATCAGCTTCGTGCTGGGCGAGGATTTGATCATTCGCAAGCTGAAATTCCTCGACGTGGTGATGGACGAGCTGGGCGACAGCCAGCAGGACGCCCAGGCCGAGCTGGATGCCAGCTTCGCCCTGCTGACGCTGGAACTGGAGCGGCTGCTGGGCAAGCTGGAGGAATGGTTCGGGTTGCCGCGTCCGGCCGACAGCTGAACGAAAAAACCATTCCCGTTTGACCTGCCGGAGAGCCATACTGGTCGTCCGCCCGCTTGCGGGCGGCGCGGAATCCCCCACTGATATCCGAACAGGCCTTGGTACGAACGGGCAGGCTTATGGCGCAGCATCTGGAAGGCGATTGGCTGGAACTGGCGACGGTTGGCGGCAGCATCATTCGGGTGCTGAAGGCCGCCCATCCGCGCGCGCGCCGGCTGCGCCTAACCGTCACGCCGACGGGCGCGCGGGTGACTTATCCCAACGGCACGCATCCGGCCCAGGTCAACGCGTTCCTGCGCAGTCATGCCGAGTGGCTGGAACAGAAGCTCGACGAGTTGCACCTGATCTTCAAGCCGCTGCCGCCGCTGCGGCTCGGCTATCCCTGCAGCTTTCCGCTGCGTGGTGAGCTGGCCGAGCTGGACTGGGCCGAGGGCACCTATCCGAAGATCGAGCCGCATGCCACCGGGCTGACCCTGGTGATCCCGCGCCCGCACACCCGCGCGTTGCCGATCGCGCGCGGCCTGCTCGCTTCGCATCTGGAAGCGCTGATCCGCCGTGACGTTTCGCGCTGGCTGGCCAGCTACGTGCCGCAGCTCGGGCTGGCGCCGACGTCGCTCAAGATCCGTCCGATGAAGAGTCTGTGGGGCAGCCTGGATACGCGTGATCGCATCAATCTCGATCTCGCGCTGGCGCTGGCACCCCCGGCCGCGCTGCGCTACGTGCTGGTGCACGAACTGTGTCATCTCAAGGTGCGCAACCACTCGCCGCGGTTCTGGGCACAGGTCGGCAATCTGTTGCCGGAGTGGCGCGAACAGCGCGACTGGCTGCGCCAGCATGGCGCGATCCTCAAGGCCGAACTGGATCGTCTGGTGGGCGACGTTGCCGATTGATGGAGCGTTTGCGACCGGCCGGTCAATGACATCCGACTATCGATATCATCCGGCTTTGCCAACGGGAAATCACCGCATGCAGATTCCTTTCGGGCCTTTCACTACGGGCGCGTGGCTGACGTGGCTGCTGTACTGGGTGTGGAGCGCACGCGGGGTAAAGCAGGCCACGCGGGTCGAGTCGTCGCTGTCGCGCATGGGCAAGTACTGGCTGCCGATCATCCTGGCGGTCGCGCTGCTGCAGCCGCTGAAAATGTTTTCCGGCACCGTGCTGGATGCGAATTTCGTTCCACCGGCGCTGTGGCTGGTATGGCTGGGACTGCTGATGACGTACGCCGGGCTGCTGTTTGCTTGCTGGGCGCGCGTCATCCTGGGCCGCAACTGGAGTGGCGTGGTGCAGCTCAAGCAGGATCACGAACTGATCGAGGCTGGCCCCTATCGCTACGTGCGGCATCCGATCTACAGCGGCCTGCTGCTGGCCTTCCTCGGCACCGCGGTGATGATCGGCGAGTGGCGCGCACTGCTTGCGGTGGCGATCGTCGCCGTGTCGTTCTGGCGCAAGCTGCGGCTGGAGGAACGCTGGCTTGGCGAATACTTCGGCGATGCCTACGCCGACTACATGCGGCGGGTGAAAGCGCTGGTGCCTGGCGTACTCTGAAGCTGCTCAGATCTTCCTGGGCTGTCGCACGTAGCGCGTGCCCAGAAGCACATCCCACAGCGGCGTGGTGACGCCGAAGTTGCTGTCCGGATGGTAATGGTGCACGTGATGGGCACCGGCCCAGCGGCGCAGCAACGGGTGCTTGAAGCGCACATGGTGAATGGTGAAGTGGCTCAGTCCGTAGGCGATGTAGCCGAAGGTTACCGAGCCCATCATCAGCAGGGCAAACCCGGCGGGGACGACCAGCACGCACAGGCCCGTCAGGATCAACAGCACCGCTCCGGGCAGGAAGAACGGCAACGAGTCGTAGCCAAGCGGGCGCTCGTGATGCATGCGATGGCCCTGCTCGAACAGAGGTATCCGTGTGTGGAACATCCAGCGGTGGAAGAAGTACTCGACAAAGCTGAAGGCAAACAGCCCCAGCACGACGGCCAGAAATGCGGTCAGCGGGCTGCCGGCATGCAACCGCCAGCCTTCGGCGATGAGCAGCAGGCCCAGCGTGACGTCAACGCCGACCTCGACCCAGTAATTGGTCGGGGTGCTCGACATGCGCACGATGGAATCCACGCCCGCCTGCACGAGGTTCCGCATCATCGGTCGCTGCATGTTTCCGTCATCTTGCAAGAAAACACCCCAATCTCCAGAGTCATGGCTTTATTGTCACATGTTGTCATGGGCAATTCACAATGATCCATGGCCCGCAGCTGACTGCCAGCTGACCCGATCCCGCAGACTTGCCGCATGGCAGCACTGCCTGCACGACTCAAGCTCAATGCGAGAGCGCGAATCCGGTGAGGATCTGCGCGGTCTGCTCGGGCTTCTCCAGCATCGGCATGTGGTTGCAGCCGTTGATGATGCTGGTGCTGATCGCGCTGGCGTGGGTCAGGCCGTTGCGCAGGCTGTCCAGCGCCGAGAGGTCGACGATCTTGTCGTCGTGGCACCACAGGCCGAGTACCGGCATGGCGAACTGGTCCAGCCGGTTTTGCAGCGCGAGGTATTGCGACGGGTCGCGCAGCTCGTTGAAATTGCTTTGGATGAAGGCGCGATCCTGCTGGTTGCGCTTGACCAGCACATCGACGATGCGGCCCGGCAGATCGAGTGGTTTCTCGAAGGCCAGCGCGGTGGCGCGCGCAAAGCCGGCGCGGTCGTCGAACAGGAACGGGTTCTTGCCGGCCATGGCCTCGCGGGTAAACGCGTTTTCCTGGGACTTCAGGCCATAGGCATCGACCAGCGCCAGTTCGGTGACATGCTCCGGGTGCTCGGTCGCATAGACACCAGCAATGGCGCCGCCCAGCGAATGGCCGACCAGCACAAAGCGCTGCAGCCTGAGCGTTTCCACGAACGCCTGCAGCCGCGCGGCCTGGGCGTCGACGTTGTAGCTGGCACCGGCCACGCGCGAGGACTCGCCCCAGCCGGGCAGATCGGGAATGATCAGGTGGAAGTGCGGCGTGAGCAGTTTGGCGACGGGCAGCCAGACCTCCTTGTTCGCGGCAAAACCGTGCAGCAGCACGATGGTCGGGCCGTCACCGCCTTCGTAGTAGACCCAGCGGGTATCGCCGGCCTGCACCGAGTGCTTCTCCAGGTGCGCGGTCATCGCCTCGCGCATGAAGTTCGCGCGCAGCAGCAACTGCGGTGCGAACAGATAGCTGCCGCCCAGCACGATGACCAGGATCGCGGCGAGCCACGCCAGGAATTTCAGCCGGCGCAGCAGCATGCGTTTCCAGAGTGGAGTGGCAGTGACGTTGGTTGATGGCGGCATGATGGTTTCTTGAGGGGTCGTGACTGGCAATGCGCTCTCCCGTGCGACCGAAGGGATTCCCTTCGGTCGCACGGGAGAGCTGGGAGTTGTGACTACTGCGCTTTCTTCGCCTTGGCGACGAGATCTTCCACCACCTGCTGGGTCAGCGGGTGGTAGCCGGCCTTGGCCTTGGCGTAGACCTGTTCGGCGTAGGCCAGGCCACCTGGTGTTCCGACCAGGGCTTTGTACAACGGCACGGTCAGATACAGCCGGCCGATACGGATCATGTGCTCGGCCGCCGCCGGCCAGACGGCCTTGTCGCCGGCGGCGATCGCATGGCTGTACCAGCGCATGCCGATCTCGGCGTTCGGCGTACCGGTGAGATGCCAGGCGGTGTCGAGCTGCTGGATCCTGGCCAGCGGGGTGACATCCGGCAGGCGGTCGAGGAAGTACATCCATTCCTGCGTGTTCCAGCCCTTCGCATCGAGCTTGTCGGCACTCAGCTGGTCAGCGAGAAAGGCCGTGCGCTCGTGGTCGATGGCGTCGAAATGCGGCGAATCGGGTAGCGGCGCATCCTTCGGGATGCCGCTGCCGTAGACCCAGTCGTGCACCTCGGCCCAGCTCATCTTGCCGGGGTACTTCTCGATCAGGTTCGGCTTCATGTAGTCGAGCATCTGCTCGGTGGTGATGCTCTGGAACGCGAAGTGGTTGAAGTAGCCCTTGAGGTAGTCGTCGAACGTGGCGCGGCCGAAACGCTGTTCCAGCGTGCGCAGGAACCACGAACCCTTGTCGTAGGCAACGTCGGACAGCGAATCGTCGGCGTCGATGCCGCGCGGGTCCGGGGCCAGCTTCTGCGAATTGGCCGGCATTGCGCCGATCTCCTTCTGCAGCGCGCGGGCCGAGAGCAGTGCCTCCTCGTCGGCCAGGCCCTTGCCGTACAGCGCCTCGGTGATGCGGCCCTGCACGTAGGTGGTGACACCTTCGTTGAGCCAGATGTCGCGCCACGACGCGGCGGTGACCAGGTTGCCCGACCACGAATGTGCCAACTCATGCGCGACCAGCGAGACCAGGCTCTTGTCGCCGACCAGCACGGTCGGCGTGGCGAACGTCATGTCCGGGTTTTCCATGCCGCCGTACGGGAACGATGGCGGCAGCACCAGGATGTCGTAGCGGCCCCAGCGGTACGGGCCGTACAGCTTCTCGGCGGTGGCGATCATCTGTTCGGTGTCCTCGAACTCGTGCGCCGCCTTGCTGACCACCGAAGGCTCGGCATACACGGCCGAGCGCGGGCCGGTTTCCTTCACCGCGATATCGCCGGCGCCGATCGCCAGCAGGTAGGACGGGATCGGATGCGGCTGGTCGAACGAGTAGTCGCCATTCAACGGATGCTTCGCATCGTTGAGCGCGCTCATCACCACGCGCACATCCTTCGGCGCGGTGACGTGGGCGGTGTAGGAGAAACGGATCGCCGGCGAATCCTGCAGCGGCACCCACGAGCGCGCATGGATCGACTCGGACTGCGAGAACATGAAGGGCAGTTTCTTGTCCGCCGTCTGCGCTGGGGTCAGCCACTGCAGGCCGGAAGCGTCCGGTGATGTGGTGTAGACGATGCGCACCTGCGCCGGATGCGTCGGCGTGGCGATGGTGAGCTTCTCGCCGAGCTGCTTGTCGCGTGGTGCCAGCGCATATTTCAGCGGCGTGGTCTTGCCGTCGGCGCCGAGCGCTTCGATCTTCGCGATCTTCAGGTCACGCGTGTCCAGCACCAGCGACGTGGCCTGCGGGTTCTTCCAGTCCAGCTTCAGCGTGGCCCGGCCGTCGAGTTGCTTGTGCGGGAAGTCCAGCTTCAGGTCGAGGTCGAGATGGGTCACGACCACCTGGTCCGGCTGCGCATAGGAGTGCGGCTCGCTGGCATGGGCGGCCAGCGGCAGCATCAGCGTGCCGAAGGCGAGGATGGGCAGAAGGCGCATGGGCAAGTCTCGGGCCGTAAAACGCCGAGTATGCCATCGCCGCCGCCAGGGCCGCCTGTGGCGGAAGTTCGCCTTTACGGCAATTCATTCACCGAATGCGGGTCGATCGCATACGGGTGCATGCAGGCAAGGAACCCCGGCTGCGCCTCGATTCGCGCGATCCAGTCGCGGAAGTGCGGGTGGGCATCCAGCGACAGCCCGGCTTCCCCGGCAAGGCTGGCGTAGGCGAACAGCGCCATGTCGGCGATGGTGTAGTGGTCGCCGGCGATGAAGGGCCGGATCGCCAGCTCGCGTTCCAGAATGTCCAGCGTGCGTTGTGCGCCGGCGCGCTTGCCCGCGACCAGTTCGGGCGAACGGCGCGACAGCTTGCCGGTCATCGTCCAGTGGCGCAGCGCCCCGATCACCGACTCCACCCGCTCCTGTTCGAAATGCAGCCACTGCTGCACCTTCGCGCGCTCGAACGGATCGCGCGGCAGGTACGGCGTGCCTTCGGCGAGATACGCGAGGATCGCATTCGATTCGGCGAGTACACGGCCGTCATCGAGCCGGATCGCCGGTACCGTGCCGGTCGGGCTGATCTGGCGGTAAGTGGCCGTCTGGCCCTCGCCTTCGAAGATGCTTACCGGCACCGTGCGGTACGGTCGGTCAAGCTGATTCAGCAGCAAACGCACCTTCCAGGCGTTCTGCGAGGGAAGGTAGTCGAACAGGGTCAGCACGGGTGGTGTTCCGAAGGAAGCGGGAAGCACAGTCTTGGTGCACGCCGCGGTATCCGCCATCCGTTTCTTGCGCGCGTTATCGATACGCCGGATGGCGAACGACCTGCCTGGCGCAGCTTGTCGCCGGTGCCGATGAACGATTCGGTGATTTCCGTCTCAAACGAAATGATGCCCAGCGGCATGTCATTGACGAAAGTCCCACAGTCAACGTCACTACAATCCCCAGCTTGAAAGCCGCCCGGAGTTGCGCCGATGAGACGCCTGTCATGCATGCTTGTGTCCGCGGCTTTTTCGCTGGTTGCGTCGCTCGGCGTGGCGCAGCAGATCCAGATCCATCCCTTGCCCGATCAAGCGCCGGCGATTCCGGTGCCGCTCGGCGCGCATGAGCTGACCGCGGCGGATGCGGAGGCCTGGCTCGATGGCCTGTTTCCCTACGGCTTGAAGAAGAACAACCTCGCCGGCGCGGTGGTCGTGGTGGTCAAGGATGGCCAGATCCTGCTGGCCAAGGGCTACGGTTATGCCGACGTGGCGGCGAAGAAGCCGGTCGATCCGGCGATCACGCTGTTCCGCCCCGGCTCGATTTCCAAGACCTTCACCTGGACCGCCGTGATGCAGCTGGTCGAGCAGCACAAGCTCGATCTCGATCAGGACGTGAACAAGTACCTCGACTTCACCATCCCGCCGCGCGACGGCAAGCCGATCACGCTACGCGATCTGATGACGCATACGCCGGGCTTGGAGGAAACCGCCAAGAACCTGTTTGCCGCCGATCCCGCATCGCTCATGAGCAACGAAGCCTGGTTGAAGGAGTGGATTCCCGCGCGCATCTATCCACCGGGTGAAGTCGCGGCTTACTCGAACTACGGGGCCGCGCTGGCCGGCTATATCGTGCAGCGCGTGTCGGGCCAGCCGTTCGACAGCTACATCGAGCAGCACATCCTCCAGCCACTCGGCATGCGGCATGCGACGTTCCGCCAGCCGTTGCCGGCACCGTTCAAGGCCGACATGGCCTTGAGTTACGCGCAGGCCAGCGCGTCACCACGACCGTTCGAGCTGATTCCAGCCGCGCCGGCCGGCGGCATGTCGGTCAGCGGCGAGGACATGGGCCGCTTCATGATCGCCCAGCTGCAGGATGGCCGTTATGCCGACGCGCAGATTCTGCGTCCGGAAACCGCGAAGCAGATGCACGACTTCACCCGCTATTCGGTACCCGGCCTGTTGCCGATCGCGCTCGGCTTCTATCACATGGATCGCAATGGCCAGGACATCATCGGCCACGGCGGCGACACCGAACTGTTCCACAGCGAACTGATGCTGTTCATGCGGCAGAACGTGGGCGTGTTTGTTTCCATCGACGGCGCTGGCGATGGCGGCCTGCGCCGGCAGTTGCTCGACGGTTTCGCCGATCGTTACTTCCCGGCGCCGCCGGGGGTAGCACAGCCGACGCTGGCCAGTGCGCGCGGGGACGGCGCCCTGCTGGTCGGGCGCTACCTCAGCAGCCGCGTCTCGGTTTCCAGTTTCCTGGCGATGTCGAACCTGCTGTCGCAGTCGACGATCTCGATGAACCAGGATGGCACCCTCGTGACGCCCGCTTTCAAGAACCTGGCGGGTCAGCCACGGCACTGGCGTGAAGTGGCACCGATGATGTGGCGCGATGTCGACGGCGGTAGCCATCTCAGTGCCGTCATGCAGAACGGCAAGTTGCGCTGGCTTTCGATCGATGAAGGTGCGCCGGTGGTGGTGTTCATGCCGGTGCCGGGTTGGCAGTCGGCCGCGTGGAACCTGCCGCTGCTGGTTGCTGCCCTGCTGGTGTTCCTGCTGACCGCATTGCTGTGGCCGGTGGCCGCCGTCGTGCGCTGGCGCTGCGGCAAGCCGTTCGCGCTACAGGGCACCGCGAAGCGCTGGTACCGGGGGAGCCGCGTGGCGGCGATCGCGCACCTGCTGTTCTTCGGCGGCTGGGCCTATGTAGTGGTGCAGATGAACGCCCATATCGCGAACATGAGCAATCGCTATGACGGCACGCTGCGCGTGATCCAGCTGATCGGCGTGCTGGCCATTCTCGGCACCGTCGCCGTGCTCGCAAATGCGCGTTGTGCCTGGCATGAGCCGGGCGGCTGGTGGCGCAAGTTGAACAGCACGGCACTCGTGCTCGCCTGCTGCGCCACCCTCTGGTTCGCCTTCAGCCTGCATCTGCTGAATCTGCATTTGAACTACTGAGGCGCATGCGCCGGATGTCGAGCCCGTTGCCGGTTTGCGTAACGTACGAAGTCGCGTCAGCCGTAGCGATCCGCCAGCTTGTCGGTGGCCTGCACCAGTTGATCGACGATCGCAGGCTCCGACGCGGCGTGGCCGGCCAGCACGATATGGAACTCGGCTTCCGGCCAGGCGTCATGCAGGTCGCAGGCGCTTTTCGCGGGACAGATGATGTCGTAGCGGCCGTGCACGATGGTGGCGGGGATGTGCCGGATCTTCACCACGTCGCGCAATAGCTGATCCGGTTCGAGCCAGCACAGGTTACGGAAGTAATGCGCCTCGATCCGCGCCAGGCTCAGCGCGACCGCGGGTGCGGCGAAGCTCGCCTCGGTCTCCGGGCTTTCTTCCAGCGTGATGCTGCCGCCTTCCCAAGCGCCCCATGCCTGCGCCGCGGCGAGCCGCACGGCTTCATCGTCCGAACTGAGCCGGCGCCAGTAGGCTTCCATCATCTCGCCGCGTTCTTCCGCTGGAATCGCCGCGGCGTAGCGCTGCCACTTCTCCGGCAGGATCCACGACACGCCGCCTTCCTCGTAGAACCAGCGGATCTCCGCCGGCCGGCACAGGAAGATGCCGCGCAGTACCAGGCCGAGCACGCGTTCTGGATGCGTCTGCGCATACGCCAGTCCCAGCGTGGAACCCCAGGAGCCGCCGAACACCACCCAGCGTTCGATGCCGAGCGCCTCGCGGATCGCCTCGATGTCGGCGACCACATGCCAGGTGGTGTTGTCGGTGAGGTCGGCGAACGGGGTGGAGCGACCGGCGCCGCGCTGGTCGAACAGCACGATGCGGTAGCGCGCCGGATCGAAGAAGCGCCGATGATAGGTCGCCAGCCCCGCGCCGGGGCCACCATGCAGGAAGATCACCGGCAGGCCGGCGGGGTTGCCGCATTCCTCCACGTACAGCGTGTGGGTCGCATCGACCGCGAGGCGATGGGTCCGGTACGGCTCGATCTCGGGATACATCTCGCGCATGGCGGTAAGTCCGGTAAGGCGGTGGTCAGCTGATGTCGAATTGCAGCGCCGCGGTGAGGTCGCCCGGTGGCGGTCCGCCCGCGGCGATCATGGCCTGGTCGCGCATGACGATGCCGGGCAGCTTCGCCAGCCCGAAGCGGCGGGTGAGGAAACGCTGGATCGAGCCGGTGTCGTAGATGGTGTGGTCGACGAAACCCTTCTTCGCGAACGGCGACACGAGCAGCGCGGGGATGCGCGAACCCGGTCCCCAGCGATCACCCTTCGGTGGCGCCACGTGATCCCACCAGCCCCCGTTCTCGTCGACCGTGATCACTACCAGCATGTGCGGCCATTGCGGACTTTTCTGCAGCGCCTCGACGATGCGTGCGAGGTGGCGATCGCCGGCTTCCACACTGGAGTAGCCGGCATGCATGTTCAGGTCACCCTGCGGCTTGTAGAACGACACCGGTGGCAGCGTGCCGGCCTCGATCGCGGCGATGAAATGGTTGCCGTTGGCGCTCTCGCCGATGCCGGCATCGCGCAGGTGCTGCTGCCGCGCCGGCGTGCCCGGCGCGAAATTCTGGAAGTAGTTGAACGGCTGATGATGGATCTGGAAATTCGGACTTTCCGGAAACACGTGATGGTCGCCGTCACCATGTCCATCCAGCGCAAGCTGCCAGCCGCCGGCATACCAGGCCCAGTCGACCCCGGCGGCCGAGAGCGTATCGCCGATGGTCAGGTGCACCTGCGGCGGCAGCGTGGTCGGGCTGTCGGCATCGGCCAGCTGCGGATTGTGCGCATCGTGGTTGAACGCGGGTGCGTAGGCCGGGCCGATCGTGTTCACTGCCCAGAAGTCGGGCGTCAGCGCATCGGGCGCGGCGAACTTCGCGCGGCCCTGCATCGCGCTGACTGGCGTATTGTCGGTCAGTACCGGGCGGATCCCGGTGGGATCGTCGCCTTCGACCTGGGCCAGCTGGAATTTCCCCGGGCGCTGTTCCGCGTCCGGGTAGAACGGCGGCTGTGCAGCGACCAGGTATTGATGGTTGAGGAACGAACCGCCGAAGGCGCCCATGAAGAAGTTGTCGCACAAGGTGTACTGCTGCGCGAGTTGCCACAGCCGCAGGTTGTCCGCGTTGTTCGCATAGTGGCCCATCACCATCGCGCCGGTATTGCCCCAGGCGACGAAACCATCGTTCCTGCCGCCATTGATCTGCAGCTGGTTTTCGTAGAAACGATGGACCAGGTCGCGCGTGACCACGCCTTGCGGCAGTGGCGCGCCGTCCGGCGTATGCAGGGCAAACGGCCGGTTCGGCAGGCCGGTGATCGCATCCTCGCCGATCTGGTAGTGCTGGCCATCGACGTTTTGTACATGGGGTGCCAGCCCGCCCCAGATCGGCGGCAAGGTGGTGAGCAGGCTGCCGTCGCGATCGCGCTGGCGGTATTCGGGCGAATCGAGGTCCTTCAGCGGCTGCGCCAGCCCGGGGAAGTGTGCGAACAGGTTGTTGAAGCTGCGGTTCTCCGCGTACAGCACCACCACCTGCTGGATGTGCTGGCGCAGCAAGGTGTCGAGCGTGTTCGCACTCGTCTCGGATGCAGCTGGCCGGCTTTCATCGGGCGCCCGACAGCTGCCCAGGCTCAGTACCGCACCGGCCAGTGCGATGCCACCGAGCAGGCGCCGGCGTTCGGGATTGAGTGGGGCGTCGTCAGCCGCCACCGGCGGCTGGTCAGTGGGCTTGCGGGTCATCGGATCGGTCGATTGGGTTCAGCTTCCGATTCTAGGACTGTGGCGCCGTCTCGTCATAGAAGCGTGCCAGATCCGCCTTGACCTGCTTCAGCGCATCCACGTCGAAATAGATCATGTGCCCGGACGGGTAGAAGCCGAATTCGATGTTCTTGCGGATCGCCGGGTCGAGGCCGAGATGGCCGAGATCGAACTCGGTGGCATAGAACGGCGTGGCGAGGTCGTAGTAGCCGTTGGCCGAGAACACTTTCAGGTGCGGATTGCGACGCATTGCGTCGGACAGATCGGTGCCGACGTACGGTGCCTGGGTGAAGCCGTGACCACCCTTGCGCTTCCAGTCCCAGCCACTGTTGATCACGCCGTAGTTGTTCGGCAGGTACGCATGGTCACCGGTGTACTTCAGCTCGCTCTCGGCGTACTGGTTGAACGCGGCCAGGTAGGCGCCGGTGGCGGCGTCGCTGGCAGCATCGCCGTCGGGCGTCTCGCCGGCGGCATCCGGATCGATGCCTTCGAAACGGCCATCCAGACGTCCGACCGTGCGGCGCTGGTCACGCAGCAGCTCCTTGCGGAAGCGGCTGGGATCGATGCGCAGGTTGGCCTGCTTGATATAGGTCGGCGACAGGCCGATGTACTGGCTCAGCTGGTTGGCGATGCGGTCGGCCTCGGCCGGCTCGATCGCATCGCCCTTGGCCAGCGCCAGCGTGTAGTCGGTATCGGCGAAATGGCGCACGCCGGCGAGGAAGCTGGCGATGTCGGCCGGCTTGTTGGGAACCTTGTTGTGGTACCAGGCGATCGCCGCCTCGGTTGGCAGGTTGACGATGAAGGCATGGTCGATGCCGGTGCTGGACCACACGTTGAAGTCGAGGATCGAGGACATCAGCACGACGCCATTGAACTCCATGCCCTGCTCCTGGAGCAGCTTCACCAGCACCGCCGAGCGGGTGGTGCCGTAGCTCTCGCCGAACAGGAACTTCGGCGAATTCCAGCGATGGTTGTCGCCAATGTAGCGGGTGATGAACTTGGCGAACGCGTCGGCGTCCTGATCCACACCATAGAAATCCTTGCCCTTGGCCTCGCCGACCAGCTGCGAGTAGCCGGTGCCGGGCGCGTCGATGAAGACCAGATCGGTCTTGTCGAGCAGGCTGTAGTCGTTCGGCACGGTTTCATACGGCGGCGGCGGAATCGGCTGGTCGCCGCGGTTGGCCACGCGCACCGGGCCGAACGAGCCCATGTGCAGCCACATGCTCGACGAGCCGGGGCCGCCGTTGTACATGAAAGTCACCGGCCGCTTGCCCGGCTTGCCGTCATCCACGGTGTAGGCGACGTAGAACACGCTGACCGTGGGCTTGTCCTTGTCGTCCTTGATCAGCAAGGTGCCTGCGGTGGCCTTGTAGCTGACCGTGCGATTGCCGATGCGCACGCTGTGCTTGCTGACCACGGCATGTTCGGGCGGGATCGGCAGCTCATCCTTCTTGCTGTCCTTGTCGGTCTGCGCCGTCTTGGTCGCATCCTTCGGTGTCGTGTCGTCGGCATGGACGGGACTGCCGAGGGTCAGCAGCAGGGCGAGGACGAGTGGGGCGAATGAGGATCGACGCATGGTGGATGGTTCCGTGTCAACGCTGCGGAGCGGCGTGGTCGTAGAAGGGCGCGAGGTCGGTCTTGAGCTGCTTCAGCGCGTCAGTGTTGAGATAGATCATGTGCCCCGAGGGGTAGTACAGGAACTGCAGGTTGCCGCGCAGCGACGGGTCGAGGTTCATGTGCGCGAGGTCGTACTCGGTGATGAAGAACGGTGTGGCGAAGTCGTAATAACCGTTGACCGAGAGCACCTTGAGGTTGGGGTTGGTGCGCATTGCATGGGCCAGGTCGCCGGCCACGTAGGCCAGTGGCAGCGGTCGATTCACGCCGGCGGCCTTGTGCTTCCAGTCCCAGCCCTTGCTGATCTCGCCATAGGTGGGCCGGTAGTCCAGGTCGGTGTGGTAGTTGAGCTGCTTGTCGACGTAATCGTGGAATGCGCCGACGAAAGCGCCGCTGATGCCGGTGTCGGAGGCATCGTAGTCCGGGGTTTCACCCGCGGCGTCGGGGTCGGTGCCGGTGAAACGGCTGTCGTATCGGCCCAGGGTGAGGCGCTGGTCACGCAACAGTTCCTTGCGGAAACGGCCAAGGTCAATGCGCAGGTTGGCTTCCTTGACGTATTGCACGGACAGGCCGGTATAGGCAGCGAGCTGCTGTGCCACGGCATCGACCTGGGCGGCTGGTAGATTTTGACCTTGTGCCAGGGCGGCAGCATACGGGCCCTGCGCCCAGGCACGCACCTGATCGAGGAAAGTCTTCAGATCGGCTGGCTTGTTCGGAATCTTGTTGTGGTACCACGCCGCCGCCGCATAGCTCGGCAGGTAGCCGACGTAGGTTTCGTCGTAACCCGGAATGCGAATGCCGTAGTTGAGGATTGACGACATCAGGATCACGCCGTTGAACGCCATGCCCTGGTCCTGCAGCGCATCGACCAGTGCGGCGGAGCGGGTGGTGCCATAGCTTTCGCCATACAGGAATTTCGGCGAGTTCCAGCGCTTGTTGAGGCTCACGTAGCGCTGGATCGCGCGGGAAAACGCGGAGATGTCCTGGTCCACGCCCCAGAAGTCCTTGCCAGTGGCCTTGCCGAGCGGGCGCGAGTAGCCGGTGCCGACCGCATCGATGAAGACCAGGTCGGTCTTGTCGAGCAGGCTGTTGCTGTTCGGTACCAGATGATACGGCGGTGGTGCGGTGGCCTCGGGGCTGGCCGTCTCGATCCGCATCGGTGCGAACGAGCCCATGTGCAGCCACATGCTGGAGGAGCCCGGGCCGCCGTTGTACAGGAAGGTCACCGGCCGCTTTTCCGGCTTGCCGGTGTCGATGGTGTAAGCCACGTAGAACACGCTGGCCTGCGGCTCGTTCTTGTCGTCGCGGATGATCAGCGTGCCTGCGGTGGCGGTGTATTTGATGCTGTGGCCGCCGATGCTGACGCTGTGCTGTGTGCGCGTGGCGTTTTCCGTATCCGGCGCCTTGGCGTCGTGGGCCTCATGGTGTTTGCCGGTGCTGGCCTTGGCTGCCGCGGGGGCTTCGTCGGCATGGCTGGGAGCCAGCGGCGCAAGCGCGAATGCGCTGGCCAGCATCAAGGAAATCAGATGGCGCATGGGAACCCTTTGTCGACACGAATCAGCACTGGAGTATGCGTGCCTGCCAGCGTCGGCGACCGTGACAAAAGTACTGGTCAAGACTTGGACGTCTAAATACGCTGGCGCATGTCTGGTCCAGGCATCGCTGCCAGTGCGGACGTCAGTCGCGCGACATGGCCCGCGCGGCGTTCCACATTGCGCGCGTCACTGGGCGGTTCTCGTGCGGCGTCTGCAGCACGATCAAGGTGGTGGTGCTGGTACTGGCGCCGGTCTTGAGCAGGCGGTCGAGCACCGATTCGAGATGGCTGATCGACATCGCCACCACATACAGCAGCGCAGAGTCCTCGCCGGCCAGGCGTCGGCATTCGAGCACCTCGGGGATATCCGCGACCAGGGCCCCGATACGGGCGCAGGTGATGCCGTCGCAACGCAACCGTATCATCGCGCTGATCTCGTAGCCCAGCCGCTTCGGGTTGACGGCGGCGCGGTAGCCGCTGATCACCCCGGCTTCCTCCAGCCGCTTCACCCGCTCGGCTACCGCCGGCGCTGACAGGCGCACCTTGCGGCCCAGCTCGGCATAGCCCAGGCGCGCATCCAGCTGCAGCGCTTCGAGCAACTGCCAATCCTTGTTGTCCAGTTCAAGCTTTGTTTCCATGACTTTCGATTCCAAGGCGGGATCACGTACTGTTTGATTCGATCGACGGCGAAACATCCCGAAGACGATTCGATGCATTATTCCTCGGCGTCATCGCCAAGACTAGGATGCGCACTTCCCCGCCTCGGAATCCGTTCCCCATGGACACCTCTGAGCGCCTTGACGGGCGCGCCCTTTTCTACATCGGCATCGCGCTGCTGACCTGGTCGTCGGCATATGCGGCGATTGCCTATGCGTTGGCCTCGTTCACCCCAGGCGAGGTGGCGTTCGCGCGGCTGGCGATCGGCTCGCTGTGCTTCGCCGTGTTGTTGCTGGTGAAACGTGTACCGCTGCCGGCGCGGCGCGACTGGCCGCAACTGGCGCTGCTCGGCGTGATCGGGCTGACCGTGTATCACCTGTGCCTCAACTATGCGGAAACGCGCATCGCCAGCGGTACCGCGGCGATCCTGATCTCGCTGGTGCCTGCGGCCACGGCGGCGGTATCGGCGATCTGGCTGCATGAGCGCCTGTCCGCACGCACGCTGGTCGGGCTCGGCGTGGCGCTGGTCGGCGTGGTGATGGTGGTGCTGGCCAGCGGCAAGCAGGTGAAGTTCGAGCCGATGGCGGCGCTGGTGCTGCTCAGCGTGCTCGCCTCGGCGATCTATTTCGTGGGGCAGAAGCCGCTATTCACCCGCAACAGCATGATCGGCGTCACCGCTTTCACGTTCTTCGCCGGCACCTTGGGCACGCTGCCGTCCGGCTGGCATCTGCCGCAGGCGCTGCTGACGGCGCCGGGATCGCATATCGCCGCATTGCTGTGGCTGGGCATCGCGCCCAGCTTCGTCGGCTATCTCGCGTGGAATGCCGCGTTGCGTCGCGCTTCCGCCTCGCAGGTGTCCAGCTTCATCTACTTCTCGCCGCCGATCGCGGTACTGATTGGCTGGGTGTGGCTGGGTGAGCGGCTCACTGCGTTGACCCTCATCGGCGGCGTGATTACTGTCGTCGGAGTGGTGCTGGCGAACGCGCGGCGGCGGCCGGCACCGGCCGTGCCGGTGGTCCACGATACCTGCGAACAGAACTAGGCCATCCAACAAGGATCGTGGCATGTACGAGCTGCATATCGCCAACAAGAACTACTCGTCCTGGTCGCTGCGGCCGTGGCTGCTGCTGAGCGAACTGGGCATTCCGTTCAAGGAGCGGCTGGAGTCATTCGCGCCCGGTACCGGATCGAGCTGGAGTGCCTTCCGCGCGTTCTCGCCAAACGGCAAGGTGCCCTGTCTGCACGACGGCGACACGGTGGTATGGGATTCGCTGGCGATCGCCGAGTATGTGGCCGAGCGTCATCCCTGCGTGTGGCCGGCCGATCCGAAGGCGCGTGCTTGGGCGCGCTGCGCGGCCGCCGAAATGCATTCGGGCTTCAGTGCCCTGCGCACTTATTGCGCGTTGAGCTGCGGTTTGCGCATCCGCCTGCCGAACGATCTGCCAGAGGCGTTGCGCAGCGATATCGCGCGTATCGACGAGCTGTGGAACGAGGGTCTTGCGCGTTTCGGCGGCCCGTTCCTGGCTGGCAACGCGTTCGGTGCCGTCGATGCGTTCTTCGCCCCGGTGGCCTTTCGCATCCAGACCTATGATCTGAAGCTGGGTGATGTGGCGACTGCGTACGCGCAACGCCTGCGCGAACTGCCTGGGATGCGTCGCTGGTATGCCGACGCGCTGCAGGAGCGCTGGCGCGATGCGGAGCACGAAGAGGAGGTAAAGCGGTTTGGCACCTTGCTGGCGGACTTGCGCGCGCCGGCAGGGTGATGTCGTTTCAGGACTGCACAGACAGCGGTGTACCCTTGCTGGCGCGCCGCACCTGCCAGCGCCCCAGCGCGACCAGCAGCAGCGCAACCGCGACGAACACCAGCAGTACCACGCAGGCATCGACCAGCACGCGCAGATAGCCCAGCTGCGTGACGTCGAGGAACGGATACGGATACCAGTGATCCACCGCGCCACGCACCAGCACGTAGGCGAAATAGGCGGCCGGATACAACTGCCAGTGAATGACCTGCGGCCAGCGCAGCGTCGCCTTCGGCACCGCCAGCCACCAGTACAGCAGGAACAGCACCGGCATCACCACATGCAAGGTGTTGTCGGCGACGATCTGCCAGCCTTGCGGTTGCCACAGCTGGCGCAGCATCAGGTTGTAGATCGCCGCGACGATGACGATGCTCATCGCGATCGCGGTGTGTACGTCAGGCCGGGTGAAGAAACGGCCGACTGCTCCGCGCGGCGCGCGCGCATCGGCGGTCAGCGCCAGCGCGGCCAGCACATTCGTCAAAATGGTGAAGTAGCCGACGTAAGCCCATATCCCGGCCAGTGCGCCTTGGCCGTTCGCGATCGTCAGCTGGATCGACAGCAACAGTTGCAGCGCGAGCGCGAACCAGCCGAGCAGGGCAGCGGTGGCGGCAAACAGGCGATAACGGTTCGGCATGGACAACATCCGTCGATGTGGTCGGGCGGGTCGGTGCTGCGGATTCGTCTTACAGCTTGTACGCCCGATGGATGGCCACGATGCCGCCACTCAGGTTGCGCACTTCGACACGGCCGAAGCCGGCGCGTTCCATCATGCCTTTCAGGGTTTCCTGATCGGGATGCTTGCGGATCGATTCGGCCAAGTACTGGTAGCTGTCGGCGTCGCCGGCGAACAGTTGGCCGAGCTTGGGCAGGATCTTGAAAGAGTGGAAATCGTAGAGCTTGCTGAAAACTTCGCTCTGCACCTTGGAGAACTCCAGCACCAGCAGACGGCCGCCTGGCTTGAGCACGCGGCAGATGTCGGCCAGTGCCTTGTCCTTGTCGGTGACGTTGCGCAGGCCGAATGCCATGGTCACCGCATCGAACGAGTTGTCCGGGAACGGCAGTGCTTCGGCGTTGAGCTGGGCCCAGCGCAGGCCGCTGACCAGGCCGCGATCGGTCATGCGATCACGGCCGACGCCAAGCATCGCCGCGTTGATGTCGCCCACTACCACTTCACCGGTGTCACCGACGACGGGTTTGAGCAGGGCGGCGATGTCACCGGTGCCGCCGGCCAGGTCCAGCACGCGATCGCCGCGGCGCACGCCGCTGATCGCTACGAAATGGCGTTTCCACAGCCGATGCACGCCGAACGACATCAGGTCGTTCATCAGGTCGTAGCTGCGCGCGACCGAGGTGAATACCTGGCCGACCAGCTTCTGCTTGTCGCCGACCGGCACATCGCGGTAGCCGAAATGGGTGGTTTTGGGCTGCTCGTTCATGCGTGCAATGTTACAGGATCGACTACTCGCCGCGGTTTGCGATTCCCTGCGGCAACGGTTCTTGTGGGAGCGGCTTCAGCCGCGATGCTTCAGGCAGATCAACGGCATCGCGGCTGAAGCCGCTCCCACAGGCTCGATTGCCTCAGGGCAGTGTGGGCTTGCCGGCTTCCTTGTAGATCACACCATCCTTCATCACGAAGCTGACGTGCTGCATGGCGGTGATGTCGTCCAGCGGATTGCCGGGAACCGCGATCACGTCGGCACCGCGGCCGACCGCGATCCGGCCCAGCTGGTCCTGCTTGTGCAGCAGTTCGGCGGCATGCGTGGTGGCGGCCTGCAGCACGAACATCGGCGGCATGCCGGCCTGCACCATGTACGCGAACTCTTTCGCGTTCTCGCCGTGCGGATAGACGCCGGCATCGGTGCCGAACGCGATCTTGACGCCGGCCTTGTAGGCCTTGCCGGCGGTGGCCTGGATGATCGGCCCGACCTGTTCCGCCTTGGCCGTGACCTGTGGCGGATACCAGCCTTCTTTCGCTTTTTCCTCGGCGAACTTGCCGGCGATGATGGTCGGCACGTACCAGGTGCCGTGTTCCTTCATGAGTTTCATGTCGGCGTCGTCCATGAACGTACCGTGCTCGATCGAATCCACGCCGCCGATGATGGCGCGGCGGATCGCCTCGGCGCCGTGCGCGTGTGCCGCCACGGTGAAGCCGTAGTCGTGCGCCGCGGCAACCACGGCCTGGATCTCGGGTATCGTCATCTGCGCGTTGTCAGCGCTGCTGCTTTCGTCGAGCACGCCGCCGGAAGGCATGATCTTGATCAGGTCGGCGCCATCCTTGTAATGCTGGCGCACCGCTTTCCAGGCATCTTCGGGCGAATCGATGATGCCGTCCTTCGGGCCGGGATCGCCGGCGAGATCCATGCGGAAGCCGTTGGTGGGGTCGGCGTGGCCACCGGTGGTGCCGATGAACTGGCCGGCGCTGAAGATATGCGGACCGGACACGGTGCCGGCATTGATCGCGTTGCGCAGCGCGATGGATTCGTTGTGCTCGTCGCCGAGATTGCGCACCGAGGTGAAGCCGGCCAGCAGGGTGCGTCGCGCATAGACCGTGCTGAGGATCGCGTAGTCGGCGGGATTGAGGCGGAACTTGTCGCTATAAGTGGAGCGGCTGAACTGCATGGTCAGATGGACGTGGCTGTCGATCAGGCCGGGCAGGCAGGTGGCATCGGGCAGGTTGACGTACTGGAACGACACGCCGGCCGCGCGGGCGGCATCCAGATACGGCTTGGTGTCCACCGCGCCGGCATGCAGTTCCCTGATGCGGCCGCTGTCGACAATCACGCTGGTCTCGCCAAGCATCCTGCCAGCGGCGGTGTCGAGCAGGCGCGCGCAGTGCAGCACGCTGACGTCGTGATGGGCTGGCGCGTCGGCGGCGAGAGCGGCTGCCGGCAGCGACAGCAGGATGGCGGTGCAGGCCAGCGCACGGCGCGCAGTTGTTGAGCGTGCAGTCATGGTCGGTGATTCCGGCAGGGTAGACGGCCATCTTAGGCGCGCACACCGACCAGCGTCACGTGACGTTCGGCACGGCGCTGCCGCGCCCGTCTATTCGTGTGGTGGTTTAGCGGTGTCGTCAGTTACGACTGGCGCATCGGCATGCGCGTGCAGATGATGCTCGGCATCGACGTGGCGCTGATGCAGTTCCACGCTGGAGGCGTCGTCGGTGGTCACAGGTGGATCCTGCGCAACGAGGGCCTCGGCAGCAACGGTCTCGTTCGGCGACGACGGTTCCTTCTCGTTGCCGCCGGGCGTGATCTTGAGGATCGAGTGGCGTACCTCGCGCGACAGAATCACCCTGGCGTCGCGCACGATGCCATCCAGTGCGCTGGCGTAGTCGAGCTTGCCGGCATCGTCGGTCCACACGATGCGGCGTTCGCGCAGTTTCTGGATGAAGCCGCGGAACAGCGCCTTGTCGAAGAACTCCGGTGCCGACAGTTCGTTCAGCAGGCTCAGCCGCTGGGCAGTGAGTGCACAGGCGTTCTCGAGTTCGGCGCCGGTCATCGTATGCGGGCCGTTCTTGGCCAGCGCGGCGATCGTGATGTAGTAGCGCTCGAACGCCTGGATCAGGCTGCGCGCGATCACCTTGAGCTGGAACGCGCTGTCGTCCTGGCCGGGTGCACGTTCCAGTACGCGCCCATCGCCGGTGGATTCGAGCATTCCGCGGCGCACGAAGAAGTCGATCGTCGCCTGCAGTTGCGCACCGAAGCCGTCCTCGTCCCACGGCAGGAACAGCTCGTTCTGGATGAACGGGTAGATGATCTTGCCCAGTCGCAGTACCGAGGCACGCGACATGCGCCGATTGTTGAGGAAGCAGCAGGCCACCCACGCGGCAGCGGCGGTGAGGTGCAGCACGTTGTTGCGGAAGTAGCTGAGCAGCACCGCCTGCTCGCCAGTGGCGGTGAGCACGTCGCCGAGCGGATGCTGCACGCGCTGGATCCAGCTCATCTGTTCGCCGTAGGCGATGATCCCGGCCGGGTTCATCGGGGTCAGCGTGACGCGATCGGAATACGGCAGTTCTTCCAGCAGGGCCTTGCTCAGTTCGAGCTGGGCGAGCAGGTCGCTTTCGGCCATCGCGTGCTTGGGTGTGGCGAGCAGGGCGAGCGCCAGCAGGTTGATCGGATTGACGTCGGCGGCGCGGTTGATGTTGATCTGGATCTGTTCGGCGAGCTGGTTGACCACGCCGTTGAGCCAGTCCGGCTTGGCATCCGGGTCGGCACTGGTCGCGCGCCAGTCGGCGCTGGCGGCATCCAGCAGCGGGGTCAGCTCGATCGGCTCGCCGAAGTTCAGCGCCACATGGCCATAGCGCTGGCGCAGCACCTTCAGCCCGCGCAGCAGGCCGAGCAGGGACTCCTTCTCCTTCGGCTTGCCGCTGAGTTCGCCGATGTAGCTCTTGCCCTCCATCAGCTTCTCGTAGCCGATGTACACCGGCTGGAACAGCACGGGTCGACGTGGCGCACGCAGGAACGCGCGCACGGTCATCGACAGCAGGCCACCGCGCGGCGCCAGCAGGCGACCGGTGCGCGAACGGGTGCCCTCGGTGAAGTATTCGATCGGCACGCCGCGGTCGATCAGCTGCGCCATGTATTCCTTGAACACCACCGAATACAGCGGATTGCCGGTGAAGCTTCGGCGCATGAAGAACGCGCCGCCACGGCGCAGGATCGGCCCGATCCCCGGCAGGTTGAGGTTCACGCCGGCGGCGATATGCGGCACCACCACGCCGGATACATGCAGCTGATAGCTCATCAGCAGGTAGTCGGCGTGGCTGCGATGGCTGGGCACGTAAACCACTTCGTAGCCGGGCGCGACCGCGCGAACCTTGTCGAAGTGGTGCATGGCGATGCCGTCGTACAGCTTGTTCCAGAAATTCGACAGCAGGAACGACACCGAACGCACCACCGGGTGCGAATAGTCGGCGGCAATTTCCATCATCAGCTTGTGCGCCTTGCGCCAGGCCTTGGCGTGGCTGATCTTTTCCTTGGCAGCGCTGGCGGCGATCGCGGCACGCACCGGTTCGGCATTCAGCACGGCATCGACCACGGTGCGCCGATGCGACAGATCCGGCCCGATCACCGCGGCACGGATGCGATGGAAGTGGGTGCGCAATACCCGCGCGATCTTGCGCGTGAAACGTTCCGGCGCGAGCTCGCCGGATTCGGCCAGCACGCTGCGCAGCGACACCGGCGCGGAAAAGTGCACCACGGTGTCGCGCCCGTTCAGCAGCACGGCGAGCAGCCGGCGGAAGCGGCCAACCATTACCCAGTTTTCCGAGAACAGCACGCGGAACCAGCCGGTATCACGGCTCGGCGCACGACCGACATAGATCGATACCGGCACCAGCTGGATGTCGCGATCCGGCATGCCTTCCAGCGAGCGCACCAGCTGCCGCAGCGGTTCGTTCGGCGCGCGCTTGCGGTTGCGGCCGAAGATCCAGCCGTCGCGCCGGGCCAGCGCAAACACCGAGCGCCGCCGACGGGTGCCGGCCAGCGCCTGCATCGGGTTGGGCAGGCCGGCCTCGCGGCAGGCGCGTTGCAGGATCAGCGCGTCGGAGAAACCGTCACGCTCGATCACATAGCAGACCGGCACGCCGGCCTGCAGCAAGGCGGCCGGTTCGGCCGGATCGCGACGGATGCGCAGCCACGGCTGCAACAGTTGTCCGGCCAGGTTGAACCACCAGGGAGCGCGCTGGCGAACGGTGGAATCCGCGGTGTAGATATTCTGCATCCGTCTATCCTAACGGCTGCGTTGTTCAGTCTTTCGTTGGCGCGGTGCCGGCGGCGGCCGGGGCGCTGCTGCTGGCCGGGGGCTGAATCAGTTGCTGATGCGACTGGCGTACGTGGTTCAGCATGTCCTCGCTGTACCAGCGGCCGTCCTGCTGCACCAGGGTCGATTCGGTCGACAGCGGTTTGCCGAGCAGGGTGTAGTCGATCTTCACCACCGCGTGGCCGTTGCTGCTGGATACCGGGGTGAATTTGACCGAGTTCAGCGTGTCGTCCACCGACAGGCCGTAGGTCGCCAGCACCTGTTTGGCGCCGCCGAGGCCGGTCGCGTACTTCGCCATCGCGGTATCGAAATCCATCGCGCGCAGTTGGTCCGGGCTCTTCAGGTCCAGCTTGCGTACGGTGGTCACCGCCACGCCGATCGCCTGTTTCGCCTTGGCCTGGTCGAACCACGGAGCCTGTTGCGCCCATGGGGCGAGCACGTCGAGCACGTTGCTGGTCTGGGTCTTCTGTGCGTCGGTGAGGTTCTTGTTCTGCGCCACGGTGTTCTTCACCAGTGCTTCGCCGACGCTGATCAGCACCGGCAGCTGGTCCTTGTACTGCTGTTCCATCGTGGCCAGCTTGGGCTGCAGCTCGCTGTACAGCTTGTTCTCGGCGTCAGGCGCGGTGAACTGCTGCATCGTCTGGCTGAACTTCGCGCGATCCTCGGCGGTGATCGGCTCCGCGTCCTGTGCGTGACGGCTCCAGTCGGCACGCAGGTTGGCATAGTCCGCTGGCGGCAGCGCGTGCTTCCACAAGCCATTGAGATCGTTTGCCTTGAGCAGGTCGATCGTGCCCTGCAGGGCGGCCTGCGGCGTGCTGCCACCCGGCTGCGAGGCGTCGTCCTTGCCGTGGCACGCGCTCAGCAGCAGTGCGGCGGACAGGGGCAGCAGGGCATAACGAAGGGCGGGCAGACGCATGGAAGGTTCTCGCGGCAGGGACAACGGACAGGGATGCGCCCAAGTGGCGCGGTGAACGGGCAGGGTAAGGGTCGCGGTGGCACCGAAACAAGGGCCGGGCGCAGGATTTCGCGCCGGAAGATGCTGCGCCACAAAAAGAAAACCCCGCGGGCGCGTAGCCTCACGGGGAAATCCGGCAGAGCCGGAAGGGAAATGGCCTCGTCTGCAAAATGTTGGTCAGCAGGTGTCGGCAACACAAATATTACTTGTTTGTTAAAGTTAAGGCAATACTTTTGTTTATTCTTGTATTACATTGATTGGTAAGCAAATTTACAAAATTCGTTACTGGTAGCGCAGGGCGTCGATCTTCTGTTGCCGGCGCTGCTCGCGCGGGGCGCTCCAGTCGTTGTTGAACAGCGCCGGCTCCCACGAACCATAGGTGGGGTTCGGCAACACGAACCAGCGCGTGCCGATCCACGGCAGGTAGTCGGCCATGACTTTGCGGCGACCGGCGTCGGAATTGTCGAGCACATCGACGAAATCGCCGATCTGGTCGCCGAACTGCATCAGCACGCGGTACTGCCGGGCGACCAGCTGGCGGCGGCAACCCTTCTCGGTGCCGGCCTGCTCGCAGCCCTCGAGCACCGTGCCCAGGCCGAGAAACGCCTCGGGGCCGTTCACCGGCAGACCTACCTTGCGCAGGTTGGCGATGGTGGCCTGATCCAGATCCTTGGCACGGTTGGAGAGATAGATCACCGCGATACCGTGCTTCGCCGCGAACTGGGTGAACTCGACTGCGCCGGGCATCGCGCGGGCCTGCTGCTCCTTGCACCACGCCGCCCAGTCGGCCTCGTTGAATTCGCCGCCGCTCTTCACCACGCGCGCCTGATACGGCGAGTTGTCCAGCACGGTTTCGTCAATATCCAGCACCACGGCGGGTTTCAGGCCCTTGAGCGGCGTCGTGCGATCCGCCTTGTCCAGTGCATCCCACTGCGGGTCGTGCAGCGCGGCCAGCAGGCGCGACTCGGCGTCGCGATAGGTCTGCAGGTAGATCAGGTCGTGTTCGATCGCGGTCTGGGTCCATGCCACCGCATTCAGGTTGTCATCGGCGGCGACGCCGGTGACGACAGCCGTTGCGGCCGGTGGTGCCGGTGCCGTGGCAGCGGGATGCGGCGGCACACTGGCACAACCGGCGAGCAGGGCGAACACGGCCAGAGCCGGGGACAGACGAACAGACATGCGGGAATCCTTGAACATGAAGACCATGACGATGCCCGGAGTTTACGACAGCCGCGTGTCCAGGCTGGCAGCCATCGCGACCTGCTGACAGACTGACCGTCCCGACGCCCTCACGGTTGCGATCCGCATGAACTCCCCTACGCCCGCGCCGCGCGAGTCTTCTCCGCTGATCCGTTACGTGAGCTGCGTGCTGGCCGCGGTGGCGCTGTTGTCGATCATCGAGCTGCATCTGCTGTCGGCGTTGCTGGCCGGTCTGCTGGTCTACGAACTGGTGCAGGCGGTAACGCCGTTGCTGGGCCAGCGCATCTCCGGCGATCGGGCGAGGGTGCTGGTGGTCGCGGCCCTGGGAGCGATCGTGGTGGGTTTGCTGATCCTGCT
This sequence comes from Rhodanobacter sp. C03, assembly GCF_002001175.1. Lineage (GTDB taxonomy): Bacteria > Pseudomonadota > Gammaproteobacteria > Xanthomonadales > Rhodanobacteraceae > Rhodanobacter. The sequence goes on from NZ_MUNT01000001.1 coordinate 269,617, forward strand.
GATCCTCGGTGCGATCAGCTTCTTCCGCAGCGAGATCGGCAACCCCGAGCTGCTCTGGCAGCAGCAACTGATGCCGCTGGTGGAGAAAGCCCGCCAGCAATTGCCGGCCGTGGTGGTCGATCACCTGCCGGACAGCGTCGATGACCTGCGGGTGGGCGCGGTCGAGCTGGCCCGCAAGCATGCGGCGACCCTGCAGCTGGCCGGCAAGGGCGCGGTGCGAGTGTTCGTGCACATCATCATCGGGCTGGTGCTGGGCGCGATCATCGCGCTCAGCCGTGCCCGTCCTGCGCATCAGGTCGGGCCGCTCGCCGCGGCGATGGGCCTGCGCTGCCAGCGGCTGGCCGAGGCGTTCCACAACATCGTGTTCGCGCAGATCAAGATCTCGCTGATCAATACCCTGTTCACCGCGATCTTCCTGCTCGGCGCACTGCCGCTGCTGGGCATCCACGTGCCGCTGGCTAAGACACTGGTGGTGCTGACCTTCATCGTCGGACTGCTGCCGGTGGTCGGCAACCTGCTGTCCAACACCGCCGTCACCGTCGCCGCGCTGTCGGTGTCGCTCGGGGTTGGTGTCGCCGCGCTCGGCTTCCTGGTGCTGATCCACAAGCTGGAATACTTCCTCAACGCGCGCATCGTCGGTACCCAGATCCACGCCCGCGCGTGGGAATTGCTGATTGCGATGCTGGTGATGGAGGCCGCCTTCGGCCTGCCGGGCGTGATCGCCGCGCCGATCTATTACGCCTATCTGAAGAGCGAGCTGGAAGCGGAAAAGCTGATCTGATGCCCGCGTAGTCCCCGATACTTCCCAAACGCAAGATCCAACGTGATGAAAAATCATGCGCATTGTGTGAAGAAATTGTTGCAAGTTCTTTCGACGACGTGCTAAAACTTGCCGGTCATGAATCGACCAACCGGCACGGAGAACGCTGGTTTGCGCATCCCGGATGCCGGTTCGTGCCGATAGCCCGCCCACTGACGGACGGGGTTGCCCGCTAGCTAAAAACTCTGAGGGGAGTTCTGAACACATGATCAAGTCGAAAATTACCGTTGCCATCGTGGCTGCATTGGCGCTTGGCTATACCTCCGCCTATGCGCAGTCAGCCCAGACGGATACGTCCCAGCAAAGCACTGAGCAGGCGCCTGACAGCACCAAGGCCAAGAAGCTCGAAGCGGTCACCGTGACTGGCTCGCTGATCCCGTCGTCGCAGATCGAGACGGCCACGCCGGTCATCACGATTACCGCGCAGGACATGAAGGTCCGTGGTTTTACTACCGTGGCCGAAGCGCTGCAGCAGTCATCATTCGCCACCGGCAGTGTGCAGGGCGCGCAGACCTCGGCGTCGTTCACCCAGGGCGCGCAGACGCTGAGCATGTTCGGCCTGCCGGTCGGTTTCGTGAAGTACTTGATCGACGGTCGCCCGATGGGCAACTTCCCCGGCCTGTACAACGGCAGCGATGCGTTCAACAACCTCAGCGGCATCCCGATGGACATGGTCGATCACATCGACATCCTGCCGGGTGGCCAGTCGTCGCTATATGGTTCTGACGCCATTGCTGGCGTGATCAACATCGTGCTGAAAAAGCACATCGACGCCCCGGCGATCGACGTGCGTTACGGCTGGCACAAGGACGGCGGCGGTGCCGACCGTCGCATCAGCTTGGCCGACAGCTTCAGCGCCGGCAAATTCAACGCGCTGGTGGGTGTGCAGTTCGAGAAGACACAGCCGATCTGGGGCTTCGATCGCGACCTGACCAAGCAGTATTTCACCCAGGGTACCAGTGTCCCGGTGGCTTCACGTGATTACCTGGTCAACAGCGGCACCGGTGCCGGCTACCTGTTCGAGGATCCGAACAACTGCTCCAATGTCACCGGCCAGTTCGGGGGCACCGAAGCCAAGCAGCACCGCAAGAACTCCGGTGACTACTGCGGATCGTTCTATAGCCCGGGCTACAAGACGGTCACTAACGACGACAAGACGGTCAACCTCTACACCCACACCACGTTCGACGTCAGCGACAACCTGCAGCTGTACGGCGACCTGCTGTACAACTACGAGGAGACGAAGACTTCGGTGGGCTCCAGCTACACCTGGTGGGGCACCTCGGTCGACTACGGCTACATCTACGACGAGAACCTTGACGACTTCGTGAACCTGCAGCGCGCGTTCTCGCCGGAGGATGTCGGCGGCTACAGGAACATCATGAACAAGCAGACCGAGAACTCGTACATGCTGACTCTCGGTGGCAAGGGTACGTTCGGCCAGTCGAACTGGGACTACGACGTCGGCTTCACGCACTCGGATGACAAGTTGTTGGCGCATGATTTCCAGCGCTTCGATGGCGCCATCGATGCCTACTTCCGTTCGCATGTGCTCGGGCCGCAGCATGGCCTGGATCCCTATTACGGCGCGTACGCAGCCTTCTCCCCGAACTACAATGCGTTCTACCAGCCGATGTCGCCGTCGGATTTCCGCAGCTTTACCGGTTACACGGATACCCGTTCCAAGACTTGGGACAACATGCTGCGCGGTCAGGTGACCAACGCGTCGCTGTTCTCGATGCCGGCAGGTGACGCAGGTATCGCGGTGGTGGTCGAAGGCGGCAACCAGGGCTGGTCCTACGTACCCGATCCGCGTCTGCTCGACGGCGAGATCTGGGGCACCACCGACGTGCAGGGTGCGGGTCATCGCTCACGCTTTGCGACCACGGCCGAGCTGAAGGTTCCGCTGCTGAGCCAGCTGACCCTGGATGTGTCCGGCCGTTACGACGACTACAAGGTCGCGGGCCAGAACGTCAACCACGGCACCTACAACCTCGGCCTCGAGTATCGTCCGTTCGAATCCCTGTTGCTGCGCGGCCGCTATGGCAGCGCGTTCAAGGTGCCGACCCTGGCCGATGAATTCCAGGGCCTGAGTGGCTACTACAGCCAGGTGACCGACTATGCCAACTGCGGCCGCCTGGGTTACAGCGGTCCGAACGTCGCCGATTGTCCGACCAAGTACAGCGACGTGCAGTTCTTCGGCCAGCAGTCGGGCAGCACGAGCCTGAAGCCGATCACCGCGAAAGTATGGAGCTACGGTTTCGTCTGGGCGCCCATGTCGAAAATGTCGGTCAGCGTGGACTATCTGCACTGGGACATCAAAAACGAAGTGAACCAGCAGAGTGCGGACGGCCTGTCGGCCACCGAGTACCTGTGCGATGTCGGCACGATCGCGATGAGCTCGCAGACCTGTCAGGCGGCGTTTGACCAGATCACTCGCGGTACCGCGCTCACCCCGGGCCTGCTTGGTCCGATCCTGGAAATCTATACGCCGAAGGTCAACGTATCCAACGAGCAGGTCAATGCCATCACGGCCAACTTCGGCTACTTGCAGGACATTGGCGCGATGGGCCGACTGTCCTTCAATGCGTCCTACAGCGACATGCTGAAGCACTCCTACCAGGACTACCCGAGCGATCCGGCGATCGACCTGCTGCGTCATCCGAACTGGAGTACCGACTTCAAGAGCAAGGTCAACGCCTCGATCACCTGGAGCCTGGACGAGTGGAGCGCCACGCTGTACGCCAACCGTTACGGTCGTACGCCCAACTACCTGGCCACGGTGTACGACGACTACACCCATACGGGCACTGGCAAGCTTCCGGCGTGGACCCTGTATAACGTCAGCGTGACCTACAACCCGCTCAAGAACCTCGGCTTGTCGTTCCTGGTCAACAACGTGTTCAACAAAATGCCGCCGCTGGATCGCAGCTATCCGGGTACCGCGGGCACGCCGTACAACACTTCCAACTACAACGTGTACGGTCGCGCCATGTACATCGAGGCAAACTACAAGTTCGGTGCCGGCGCGAAGTAAGCGTCTTCACTGCACTCGTGTCATCGACGGCCCCGCTTCGGCGGGGCCGTTTTTTTTACAGCGCCTCGAATGGTTTTTCCCGAGGGCCGCGACAGTGCGCAGAATATCGGCAGGCCGAATTACTGAGCCAGCTTGATGCCGGCTTCGTCCAGTAGCGCCTGCAGCGCACGCAGTTGCGGCTCGTATTTCTTCCAGCGCTTGAGCGCGCTGCGGTAGACCGGTGCGCGCACCTGTACGGCACTCGCCGTATTGACCGGTGCCGGATTGTTTTCGAAACTCAGGCAGGCATCGTTCCAGCTCAGCCCGCAGAATTCCAGCAATCGCCGCGAGCTCGCTTCCTGCGATTCCACCAGGGTCTCGTAATCCATTTCCAGGATGCGCCCCGGGAATACGCACTGCCAGTGCGCCATCAGGCGATCGAATAAAACGTAATACCTGCCGGTATCAAGCAGGTCGAACGAATAGCCGTAATAAGGCGAAAGTGCTCCAAACAACTGTCGGAAATTGCTGAGGCAGGTATCCATAGGATCACGCCGCAGACAGATGATCTTCGCGTTGGGCAGTGCGTGGGCAATGAAGCCCGCATACAGGAAATTGTGCGGCAGCTTGTCGATGAAATGCGGTTTGTTCCCGGTAGCGGGGCGCGTGCTGGAAAGATAGGTCTCTCCCACTTCCTTCCAGTCGACATGACTTGCGCGGGCAATCGTCTCGGGGTCGAGCAGCAACGCGGACGGGCTGCGCGTTGCATACTTGAGCGCCATGCCGAAATTTTGCAGCTCGCCGGCGGAATACACGTCTGGATGGCTGGTGATGATGCGCTCAAGCAGCGTGGTGCCAGTGCGCGGCATGCCGATCACGAAGATGGGTTCTTCGGTGGGGCAGCCAGATGTCGTCACCTCTGGATCGGGAAAGGCCGCTGTCAGCGCGTCAAACAGGACTTCATCTGACTGGATGGAATAACCACGCGTATGCCGCCCGGCCGATTTGCCGCGCACGTAATGACCGAATGCTGCGGGATAGTCCGCAATGTCCTCGTATTCCTTCGCCAGCGCCATGTTGAGGTAGGTCTGCGCATCGGAGTTGTCGGCCAGTTGCGACAAGACCGACTGCAGCCGCTCGATATGATTGCTGGTCGGCGTTTGTCGTCGCAGTTGCGCGAGAGTCAAGTGCGCCTTCCAGTAGCCGGGAGCCAGCCCGATGCATGCCTCGAGCTCATGTTCGGCGGCGTCGATATCTCCCGCTGCGACCAAGGCGGTTGCCAGGTTGAACCGGTAGGGAGGATGACTGGGCATGAGTGCTACAGCGCCGCGAAAGGCCATCGCCGCCTGCTCATGCGCGTTTGCTTGCGTGTAGATCACGCCGAGGGTGTCCAGTGTGATCGGGTCATCAGGCGACAACGCCATGGCGCGATCGGCGGTGAGCCGTGCATCGCGCATCAAGCGGACGAGAGCCAGTGCCTTCGCGTACTGCGTCGCATAGTCGGCGCGGCGGGGTTCAAGCTGCATGGCCTGGTGCAGGCAATCCAGCGCCTTTGGCATCTGCTGCAACTCCAGGTGGGCAATGCCAGCGATGTAGTTCACGCCTGGATGGTGTGGTGCGAGCGGCAGCAGTTGCTCCGCCAGTTGCAGCGCCTGCGTCCATGCGCGCCGATTGAACGCCGCGGTGAGCTGGGCAAAAAGTTCGGCGGGATCGGTCATGGAATTCCAGCTGGGATGTGGAAGTTGGAAATTACGAAAATGTGGCAGTTCATCACGATGAACTTGCGGTCACGAACAGGGTGAGGAAGTTGCACATCGCCCACGGACCGTGGCCGATTGTAACGTGGCGGCATCCCTCGCTTCGGCTCACGCCATCTAACCCGGCCACGCGGTGGCCAGCCTGCTCTTCGCCATGCTTGACTCGGCGGGCCCCGCGCCTGGTAACGGTTGGTCGGGAGGCGACTCGCCATGTGCTTCGCCATGGCGTTTCGTTTCGCTGGCCGCGGCCGAAACTGGGCTCTTGAGAAAGCTGTCGAGTCGGCTGCTGTCGAATCGCTGTTTCTTGCGTAATCGCAAGATTACGACGCACTATCATACGTTTTGATTTGATGTGTGAATATTTTGTTGCGCACACTTTCGTGGGCATGTTAGAACGCTAACGCGCCATGAATCGACCGACCGGCAGGGAGTGTGCTGGTTTGTGTGTTCCGTATTTCGAATGCCGGTTCGCGCCGATTACCCGTCCACTGAATGACGGGTTCAAACACATTGCTGAAAAACTCTGAGGGGAGTTCCGAACACATGATCAAGTCGAAAATTGCCGTTGCCATCGTGGCAGCCCTGGCGCTTGGCTATACCACCGCGTACGCGCAGGATGCTCAGCCGAGTACATCGTCACAGCAGGATCAGAGCTCCGATCAGGCGCCCAGCACCAAGAACGCCAAGAAGCTGCAGGCGGTCACCGTGACCGGTTCGCTGATTCCGCAGACGCAGATCGAGACGGCCACGCCGATCATCACGATCACTGCGCAGGACATGAAGGCCCGGGGCTTCGCCACCATTGCCGATGCACTGCAGCAGTCGTCGTTTGCGACAGGTAGCGTGGAGGGTTCGCAGTTCACCAATTCGTTCACGCCAGGCGCACAGACCCTGAGTCTGTTCGGCTTGCCGGTCGGCTTTGTGAAGTACCTGATCGACGGTCGGCCGATGGGCAATTTCCCCGGCCTGTACAACGGTAGCGACACGTTCAACAACTTGAGCGGCATCCCGATTGACATGGTCGACCATATCGACATCCTGCCGGGTGGCCAGTCCTCGCTGTACGGTTCGGACGCGATCGCCGGCGTGATCAACATCGTGCTGAAGAAGCACATCGATGCACCTGTCATTGATGTGCGCTACGGCTGGCATTCGGATGGTGGCGGTGCCGATCGCCGGATCAGCCTGGCCGACAGTTTCAGTGCCGGCAAATTCAATTCACTGGTAGGTTTTCAGTTCGAATCGACACAGCCGATCTGGACCCGTGACCGCAGCCTGACCAAGCAGTTCTATACCGAGGGAACCACGCCGCCGACGGCCTCGCGCGATTACCTGTTCACCAGTGCCGGTGGTGCGCTTTCGGGTTACCAGTTCCTGGATCCGGACAACTGCGCCAATGTCTCCAGCCAGTGGAACGGCACGCTGACCAAGCAGCATCGCAATGGCAGTGGCGACTACTGCGGCTCACAGTACACCCCGGGTTACGGAACGGTCACCACGGACAACAAGACGGCCAACATTTATACGCACAATACGTTCGACGTGAACGACAATCTGCAGTTGTACGGCGATCTGCTCTACAACTACCAGGAGCAGAAGTACACGAACGGTGCCGGTACGACATTTTGGGGTAGCAACGTGGTGGCAGCTGCCTCCGGTGGTGGCTATTACTGGGATCCGGGCCTGCAAAGCCTCATGCTCGCCCAGCATGTGTTTTCGCCGGAGGAAGTCGGCGGCTACTCGAATATCATGAACAAGAGTACCGAAAACTCCTACATGCTGACCTTCGGCGGAAAGGGTACTTTCGGCCAGTCAAACTGGGATTACGATCTCGGCTTCACGCATTCCGACGATAAATTGCTTGACCACGATTTCCAGCGCTTCACTATTCCGATGGAAACGTATTTCGCGAACCATGTGCTGGGGCCGCAGCTGGGTACGTATTACGGCTATCCCGTCTTCAAGCCGAATTACGCCGGACTTTACCAGCCGGTATCGCAGTCGGACTTCAAGGGCTTCACGGGCTATACCGACAGTCGTTCCAAGACCTGGGACAACATGTTGCGCCTGCAGCTTACCGATGCCTCGTTGTTCACCTTGCCCGGTGGCGACGCCGGCGTTGCGGCCGTGCTCGAGGGTGGCAACCAGGGTTGGAACGACTCGCCTGACCCGCGTCTGCTGGAGACAGTGGACTGGAACGGCAATCAGGTTCCGTATGTCTGGGGTACCAGCGCCACGCCGGGTGCAGGCCATCGTTCGCGTTACGCGGCCACCGCCGAGATGAAGTTTCCGTTGCTGAGCCAGTTGACCCTGGATGCTTCAACCCGCTACGACAGCTACAACGTCTCGGGTCAAAATGTCAGTCATCCGACCTACAACCTGGGCATCGAGTATCGTCCGTTCGAATCCTTGTTGATACGCGGTAAGTACGGTACCGCGTTCAAGGTGCCCACCTTGTCTGACGAGTTCCAGCTGCCGAGCGGTTTCTACGACAGCGTCACGGATTTTCTCAATTGCGGTCGACTGGGTTTCAGCGGCAGCACGCTCGCCAACTGCCCCAGCCTGTACAACAGCGTGCAGTATCACGGGGTGACCTATGGCAACCCGGCGCTGAAGCCGATCACGGCGAAGGTGTGGAGTTACGGCTTTGTCTGGGCACCGATCGAGCGGATGTCGGTCAGCGTGGATTACCTGCACTGGGATATCAACAACGAAGTTGCCTCGGTCAGTGCAACCCAGCTCTCCAATACGGAGTATCTGTGCGATATCAAGACGATTGATCCCAATTCGGCGACTTGTTCGCAGGCATTCAATTTCATTACCCGCGGTCCAGGCACGACATCATCGACTGGCATCCCGCTGCTGGGTGGTATCACCCAGATCGTGACGCCCAAGCTCAATGTCGCCAACGAGCAGGTCAATGCGATCACGGCAAACTTCAGCTATGTCCAGGACATCGGCTACCTGGGCCAGTTGTCGCTTGCCCTGTCCTATTCCGATGAGCTGAAGCACACGTATCAGGATTACCCAACCGATCCATCGGTCAACTATCTGACCAATCCCAACTACAGTACCGACTTCAAGACGAAGGCGAATGGTTCGCTGACCTGGAGCAAGGACAAGTGGACGGCCACCTGGTATGTCAACCGTTATGGCAGCACGCCGAACTATCTGGCCACTGTGGCCAATAACTACACCAGCAAGGGAACCGGCAAGCTGGCGCCCTGGGTTCTGTCCAACCTCAGCGTGACCTTCAATCCGATCAAGAGCCTCGGCTTGTCGTTCCTGGTCGATAACGTGTTCAACAAGATGCCGCCGGTGGATCACAGCTATCCCGGTACCACCGGTACGCCGTACAACGTATTCAACTACAACATCTACGGTCGTGCCATGTACGTCGAGGCGAACTACAAGTTCGGCACGAGCGGCGAATAAGCGCCACAGCTGAATCGCCTGATCCAACGGCCCCGCTTCGGCGGGGCCGTTTCATTTTGTGGCTCATCAGTATGACTGGGCGGCAGCTGATGCTCGCGTCTCCGGTTCAGCGCGAGAGACGCAACCGGCGGCCATCATCAAGAGATCGAGATGCCGGCTTCGTTCAACAGATCCCGCAGCTCGTTCAATTGCGGACCGTATTTCTTCCAGCGCTTGAGTGCGCTGCGGTAGATCGGTGCACGTACCTGTACGGCGCTGGCGGTGGCGACTGGCGTCGGGTTTGCCTCGAAGTGCATGCAGGCATCGTTCCAGGGCAGGCCGCAAAATTCCAGCAACTGCCTTGAGCTGGCTTCCTGCGAGTCCACCAGGGTCTCGTAAGCCACTTCGAGAATGCGTCCCGGCAACACTCGCTGCCAGTGCGCCATCAGGCGATCGAACAGGACGTAATATCTGCCCGTGTCGAGCAGGTCGAACGAATAGTCGAAGTATGCTGATTTGGGAGCGAACAACTGACGGAAATTGCTGAGACAGGTATCCATCGGATCACGTCGCAGACAAATGATCTTCGCGTTGGGGAGCGCCTGGGCAATGAAGCCTGCATACAGGAAATTGTGCGGCAGCTTGTCGATGAAGTGCGGCGTGTGGCTGGTGGCCGGACGGGTGCTGGCAAGGTAGGTCTCGCCAAGCAGTTTCCAGTCGACCTTGCGCGCACCGACGACCGTACCCGAATCGATCAGCGGCGGCGTCTGGCTGCCGGACAGGAACTTCAGCGACATGCCGAAATTCAGCAGTTCTCCCGCGGAGTACACGTCGGGATGGCTGGAGATGATCCGCTCCACCAGCGTGGTACCGGTGCGCGGCATGCCGATGATGAAGATCGGCTCGCCGGATGGGTGGCCAATCGTCGGATCAGTCCGTGGTTCCGGGAAACTCTCCGCAATGGCCGCAAACAGTGCCTCGTCCCGCTGGATTGAATAGTCGCGGTCGGCACCGCCGGCCGACTTGCCGTGAACGAGATGGGTGAACGCCTTCGGGTAGTCGGCGAGATCCTCGCATTCCTTGGCGAGTGCCATGTTGATGCAGACCTGCGCTGTGGTATCGGTGGCGGCAATTTGCGGCAGCAGCGATTCCAGCCGTTCCACATGATGGCTGGCCGGTGTCTGCCGGCGCAGTTGCGCGAGTGTCAGATGCGCCCGCCAATACTTGGGGTCGAGTGTCAGGCAGGCCTCGATCTCGACCTCGGCGTCGTCGAGGTCGCCGGCGGCGACCAGCGAGGTGGCCAGGTTGTATCGGTAGGATGCGTCAGTCGGGGCAAGCGATGCGGCCTGGCGGAATACCGCGATCGCCGATCCGTATTCACCGATCTGGGTATAGACCACACCCAGCGTGTCCAGCGTGATCGGATCGCCTGGCGACAAGGCCATCGCCCGGTCTGCGACAACCCTGGCATCGCGGTTCCTGCGCGCGGCGCAGAGTGCCTTGGCGTACTGCACGGCGAAGTCAGCCCGGGTGGGCTCCAGTATCCCCGCCCGGCGCAGGTACTCCAGCGCCTGTGGCAATTGCTCTAATTGCATATATGCAATGCCGGCGATGTAATTCACACCCGGATGACGTGGCGCGAGTGGCAGCAGGCGATCAGCCAGCTGCTGTGCCTGCGGCCATGCGCGCTGATTGAACGCGGTAGTGAGCTGGGCAAAGAGTTCGGCCGGGTCAGTCATGGAATCCTGATTCGCGCTGAGAATTGAGATGAGAATTGAGAATAGTGTGATTGCATTTCACGGAAGGCATCGTTTGAACGCGCGAATGCCATGCTTGAGACATCGTTGCAGCGAGCATGCATGCGGATCAACAGGCCCTCGCGTTATGCGCTGAATTTTATGCCTGCATCACTCAATAACATACGCAACTCGGCCAATTCCGCTTCGTATTTCTTCCAGCGACGGATGGCGGATCGGTACAGCGGTGTGCGTACTTGCGTCGCACTGAACGTGGCTACGGGTGCCGGATTGTTCTCGAACTGCAGGCAGGCGTCATGCCAGGGCAGCCCGCAAAATTCGAGTAATTGTCGTGTACTGGCTTCCTGTGTATCCACCAGTGTTTCGTATTCCAGTTCAAGGATGCGTCCGGGAAATACGCGCTGCCAGTGTGCCATCAAGTGGTCGAACAGGACGAAATACTTGCCGGTGTCGAGCAGATCGTACGAGTAATCGAAAGAAGTGGAGGTCTGTTCGAACAGTTGGCGGAAATTGCTGAGGCAAGTGTCCATCGGATCGCGACGCAGGCAGATGATCCTGGCGTTGGGCAACGCGCGTGCGATGAAACCCGCGTACAGGAAATTGTGCGGCAGCTTGTCGATGAAACGCGGCTTGTATGCAGTGGCGGGTCGTGTGCTCGAAAGGTAGTCGGCGCCGAGCCGTTTCCAGTCGAACGTTCGCGCTCGTGTGATGATTTCAGGATCGAACAGCACCGGCGTCTGGCTGCCCGAGACGCGCTGGAGTGCCGTCGCGAAGTTCTGCAGTTCGCCCGCAGCGTAGACATCCGGATGACTGGAAAGGATGCGTTCCACCAGCGTGGTACCCGAACGCGGCATGCCCACCACGAAGATGGGTTCCTCGGTGGGATCACCCAGCGACTCGGGTTGCGGTTCCGGAAAGGCGCGCGTCAGTTTCTCGAACATGACTTGATCTCGCTGAATCGAATAGCGGCGACCTCCGCGTGCTGCTGACTTGCCGCGCACGAGGCACTCGAACGCCTTGGGGTAGCTGGCCAGATCCTCGTATTCCTTGGCCAGCGCCATGTTCAGATAGGTCATGGCGGCGACATCGCCTGGATACTGCAGCAATAACGACTGCAACCGTTCCACATGATTTCTGGCCGGTGTCTGCCGTCCTAGCTGTGCCAGCGACAGATGCGGATTCCAGTACTTCGGCGCCAGTTTGATGCACGCCTCGAATTCCAGCTCGGCAGCGTCAAGGTCACCGATGGCTACCAGGGCAGTGGCCAGATTGAAACGACATGAAGCCTGTGTCGGCGAGCGTGCTACGGCGGCGCGGAATGCTGCGACGGCTCGCTCATGCGCCCGTGCCTGGGTATAGATCACGCCAAGGGTATCCAGCGTCATCGGGTCATCGGGCGACAAGGCCAGCGCAAGATCGGCAGCAAGTACCGCTTCGCCTGGCAGGCCGGCTGCAGAAAGTGCCTTTGCATACAGCGTCGCAAAGTCAGCTCGCGTGGGATCCAGCTCGGCAGCCCTGCGCAGATATGTCACGGCCTGAGCCAGCTGTTGCAACTCCAGGCTGACCACGCCGGCGATGCTGTAGACCCCGGCATGGTTCGGTGCGAACGGCAGCAGCTGTGTCGCCAGTGCCTGTGCTTCCGGCCAGTTGCCGCGGTTGAAGGTTGCCACGAGCTGCGCGTAGAGCTGGGCCGGATCAGCCATGGTCGTTCCCGGACGTAAAGAAAGTCAGCGCGGTGACTGCTGCGGGTATCGTAGGAAAGTCTGCGCGCTTCTGCATGCGATCACTAGCCGGACGCCAGCATCGCGGCGATCTTCGCCATATGCGATTCGGCGGTTTCGCGCACGGCTTCCTTGTCTGCCTCCGGATCCTTGCCCTGCCAGTGCAGGTCGGCCTGCGGCAGCTCGTGCAGGAAGCGACTGGGCTGGTTGTTGTGGACATCGCCGTAGCGTTTGGTCTTGGCCGACCACGACAGCGTGAGCAGCTCTTTAGCGCGGGTGATGCCGACATACATCAGGCGGCGTTCCTCGTCGATACGACCCTCGTCGATCGCGCCTTCATGCGGCAGCGTGCCGTCCTCGCAGCCGACGATGAAGACGAAGCGGAACTCCAGGCCCTTGGCGGAGTGCAGGGTCATCATGCGCACCGCGTTGCCGGGTTCGTCGCGGTCGGCGTGGCTGAGCAGGGCGAGTTGCGAGGCGAGATCGCCGGCGCTGTTGCCGCCGGACGTATTCGAATTTCTCTGCATCGCGCGGAACCAGTCGGCGAGTTCCTTCAGGTTGCCCAGCTTGCGTTCGCGCACGCTGGCGTCGGGCGTGCCGGCGGCGATCTGCGCGGCGTAGCCGGTGCGCTTGAGGATCAGCTCGACCAGATCGGCGGCGCTCTCGTGCAACGAGGCGCTGCGCAGTTCGTCGAGCAGGCTTGCGAACGAGGCCAGCGCGGCGGCCGGGCGCGGGGTGAGCTGGCGCAGCACGCTGTCGCTGCGGGTGGCATCGAGCAGCGAGCTGTGCCGGCTCTGCGCAAGCTGGCCGAGCTTCTCCAATGTGGTCGAACCGATCTCGCGCTTGGGCACGTTGACCACGCGCAGGAACGCGGCGTCGTCGCTGGGGTTGGTCAGCAGGCGCAGATAGCACAGCAGGTCCTTCACCTCGGCGCGGTCGAGGAAGCTCAAGGCGCCGGTGAGGTGGTACGGAATCCGTGCCAGCCGCAGCGCTTTCTCCAGCACGCGTGCCTGGAAGTTGCCGCGATACAGGATCGCGATATCGTGCCAGCGCGCCTTGTGCTTTTCCGCCAGGGTGGTGGCGATCGCGGCGACGCGCTCGGCCTCGTGCTCGGCTTCCTTGCATTCGAGTACGCGGATCGGCGCGCCTTCCGGATGCTCGCTCCACAGCTTCTTTTCGTGCAGATGCGGGTTGTTCGCGATCAACTGGTTCGCCGCGCGCAGGATGCGTTTGCCGCAGCGGTAGTTCTGCTCCAGCTTGATCACGCGCAGGCTCGGCCAGTCGCGGCCGAGCTGGTCGATGTTCTCCGGATTCGCGCCGCGCCAGGCGTAGATGCTCTGGTCATCGTCGCCGACACAGGTGATGCCGCCGCGCTCGCCGGTGAGTGCTTTCAGCAGGCGGTATTGCGCGTCATTGGTGTCCTGGTATTCGTCCACCAGCAGGTAGCGGAACCGCTCGCGCCAGGCATCGCGGCATTCGCTGTCGGCTTCGAGGATACGCAGCGGCAGCCGGATCAGGTCGTCGAAGTCGACCGCATTGAAGGCGGCGAGGCGCTGCTGGTACATGTCGTAGATCGTCGCCGCTTCCAGCTCGCGCGGGCTGCGTGCGGCGGCCAGTGCTTCCTCCGGCGAGAGGCCGCCGTTCTTGGCGCGGCTGAGCAGGTTGCGGATGCCGAACAGCACGTCCGGCTTCACGCCTTTCGGCGCCAGCTCCTTGACGATGCCGTTGCTGTCATCGGCATCCAGCACCGAGAAGCCGCGGCGCAGGCCGGCGCGCGCATGTTCGATTTGCAGGAATTTCAGTCCCAGCGCATGGAAGGTGCACACGGTGAGCGCCGCGGCATCCTCCGTGCTGACCAACTGGGCCACGCGCTCGCGCATCTCGCGCGCAGCCTTGTTGGTGAACGTGATCGCGGCGATCTTCGACGGCGCCAGTTTCCGGCGCGCAATCAGGTACGCGATCTTCTGGGTGATAACGCTGGTCTTGCCGGAGCCGGCGCCGGCCAGCACCAGCAACGGGCTGTCGCAATGTTCGACGGCGGCCAATTGTTGCGGATTGAGCATGGATCGAGGCGATACGTGAGGCGGCGCACGATGGTAACAGAGCCCCACTGGCTGGCCGCCCGGTCTGCGCCATAATCGGCCGCTGGAGGTCGCTGTCGGGGTGACGGCGCCGGGCGGAGGGATGCATGGCGGATCAGACGGTCGAACAGTGTGATGTGGTGGTGATCGGCGGCGGCCCGGGTGGCAGCACGGCGGCGGCGCTGCTGGCGCGCCGTGGTTACAAGGTGATCGCGCTGGAGAAGGCGCACCATCCGCGCTTTCATATCGGCGAATCGCTGCTGCCGATGAACCTGCCGGTATTCGAGCGGCTCGGCGTGCTGGACAAGGTGCGTGCGTTGGGCGTGTTCAAGCCCGGCGCGGACTTCGAGGCGGACAACGCGCGCGGCTACAACACCTACGCGTTTGCCCGCGCGATCGGACAGAGTCCGCCGCACGCGTACCAGGTTTGGCGGCAGGATTTCGACCAGATGCTGTACCAGCACGCGCGCGAATGCGGTGCCGATGCGCGTGAAGGGCACGAGGTGGTGCGGGTCGAACAACGCGGCCCACGCGAGACCTGGCTTGACGTGAAGGCCGACGATGGCCGCAGCTACGGCATCGAGGCGCGCTACGTGGTCGATGCCAGTGGCCGCGATGCGTTGCTGTCGACCAAGCACAAGCTCCACCGCAAGAACGAGCAGCACCAGAGCGCGGCGATCTTCGGCCACTTCCGCGGTGCCGAATACCGGCCCGGCGAAGACGCCGGCAACATCAGCATCTACAGCTTCGAACACGGCTGGATGTGGATGATCCCGCTGCCGGACCGGGTGATGAGCGTGGGCGCGGTATGCCGGCCGGACTATCTCAAGCAGCGCAAGGGTCGCACGGTAGAATTCCTGCTCGACACATTGAAGCTGAGTCCGGCGTTGTGGCAGCGCGTCGAGCATGCCGAGTTGATCGGCAACGAGATACGCGTCACCGGCAACTACTCCTACGACTCGACCCGGATGGGCGGCCCGGGCTGGGTGCTGGTCGGCGATGCGTTCGCCTTCCTCGATCCGGTGTTCTCCTCCGGCGTGTACCTGGCGATGAGCGGGGCGGAGCAGGCGGTCGAGATGGTTGATCAGTCACTGCGCGAGCCGAAGCGCGAGCCGGCTTTGCTGCGCAAGCTGGAGAAACGCCAGCGTGCCGGCATGGCGCGCTTCTCGTTCTTCATCTACCGCTTCAACGGACCGGTGATGCAGCAGATGTTCCGCCAGCCACGCAATACCTGGCAGCTGGAGCAGGGCGTGATCTCGATGCTTGCCGGCGACCTGTTCGATACGCCGAAGGTGCTGTGGCGGCTGCAGCTGTTCAAGCTGGTCTATGCGCTCTGCGGCCTGCGCGACTGGCGGCGCTGGCGTGCCGAGCACAAGTACCGGCTGGCGCAGGCACGGGCACAGTTCACCGGCGGCAATACGCCGCTGGACAAGGCCTGAGCCCAGAAATTGTCGTTGTAGGAGCGGCTTCAGCCGCGACCAGCCACCATGTCGCGGCTGAAGCCGCTCCTACAGGACGCTCGCGCTACCATGCACGGTAACGACCCGATTGCACGCCCATGGCCAAACTCTATTTCTATTACTCGGCAATGAATGCCGGCAAGACCACCACGCTGTTGCAGAGCGCGTACAACTATCACGAGCGCGGCATGCGCACGCTGATCCTCACCCCGGCGCTGGACAACCGCTATGGTGACGGCGTGGTCGCTTCGCGGATCGGCCTGAAGGCGAACGCGCGGCGTTTCGGTGGCGACGAGAATTTGCTGGCGCTGGTCAAGGCAGACATCGCCGCTCACGGCGCGCTGCATTGCGTATTCGTCGACGAGGCGCAGTTCATGACGAAGTCGCAGGTGTGGCAGGTCAGCGATGTGGTCGACCAGCTCAATATTCCGGTGCTGGCGTTTGGCCTGCGCACCGACTTCCGTGGCGAATTGTTCGAGGGCAGTCGCTACCTGCTCGCCTGGGCCGACAACCTGGAAGAGATCAAGACGATCTGTCATACCGGACGCAAGGCCACCATGGTGGTGCGGGTGGACGAACATGGTCGTGCGGTGACCGAGGGGCCGCAGGTTGAGATCGGCGGCAACGACCGCTATGTCTCGGTAAGTCGCGCCGAGTTCAAGAAGATCAGCGAAGGTAGTGGCCGCATCGAACTGCAGCAGTCGGTGCTACCACTTGGCGAGAGCCGCTGAGCGGCGCCCATCACAAGGATTCCCATGAACAACCCGATCACCATCCCCGCCTGGCAACGCCCGCACTGGCAGGCCAGCGACGAGGAAGTCCTGCTGCAGTTCTACGTGTTCGGGAAGTTCGAGGCGGTGCGCGTGCCGTCCATTGATTACGGCAGCCAGGGCCTGCCGTCGGGCATCGAGTCGACCAACCACTACCACAGCGCCTTGCGCCAGTGGGAAGGCTATCCGTTGAAAGGTGCGATGGGCCGCATGTTCAAGGAAGATGCACCGCAGGCCTATCAGCGTGCGCTCGACGCGCCCGAAGTACTGATCGTGCGTGGCAAGTTCAAGGACAGCGCGGACACCGGCTATCTGCGTGACACCCTGGGCGTGCTGGCCGGCCTGCTCGACATCGGCGGCGTGGCGATCCTCGATCCGCAGACTCTGAGTTTGCTGGATGCTGATGCCTGGCGCCGGCATTACCTGATCCGCGACGGTGCGCCGATCCGCAACCATCTGTTGATCCTGCGCGACAACGATGGCAAGCCGGATCATTCATGGATCCACACCCGCGGCATGCGCAAGTTCGGTCGCCCCGACATCAGCATCCGTCAGGTTCCCGACCGCGTGCTCGACCGCGCCGGCCTGTTGTGCGAACGGCTGGTCGAACTGGAGGCGCTCGGTGCGCACTTCAGCGAGGGTCAGAAGCTGGAGATCGAGGGCATCCAGGGTGGCGTCGTGGTGCATCTCGGCGGCGGCCTGGAAGATCCCGACTTCAACAATACCTATGCCGAGTTCCAGTGGCCGGAGTGATCCACAATCCCTGTAGGAGCGACTTCAGTCGCGATGCTCTTGAGCATGAAAACATGAAGCATCGCGACTGAAGTCGCTCCTACAAATTTGGCGATTCAGCGCTGGCAATGCGGACACCAGAATGTCGAACGCTGTCCCAAGACGACCTGCCTGATCGGCGTGCCGCAAACGCGACACGCTTCGCCGGCGCGACCATACACATTGAGTTCGCGGAAGAAGTAACCCGGCGCGCCGTCGGGACTGAGAAAGTCGCGCAAGGTGGTGCCGCCGCGTTCGATCGCCCAGGCGAGGATACGTTTCACCTCCATGGCGAGTCGCGCATAGCGCGCCCGCGAGACAGCGCCTGCGGCGCGGCGCGGGTCGATGCCGGCGGCGAACAGCGCCTCGCTGGCGTAGATGTTGCCCACGCCCACGACGACCGCGTTGTCCATCAGGAACAGCTTCACCGCCGCGGTGCGCCCGCGTGACAGCTGCCACAGCAGGTCGCCGTCGAACGCATCGGTGAGCGGTTCCGGCCCGAGCTTCGCCAGCAGTTCGTGGGTCTCGCCGGGTGCTTGCCACAGCAGGCAGCCGAAGCGGCGCGGGTCGGTGAAACGCAGAATCCGTGGTGCCTGCGCCGGCGTGCGTTCCAGTGCGATGTCGACATGATCATGCTTGCCGACCGGTGCATCCGGCGGCAACACGCGCAGCACACCGGACATGCCCAGATGCAGCAACGCACTGCCGACTTCGGTGTGCAACAACAGATACTTCGCACGACGTTCCACCGCCTCGATGCGCTGTCCCGGCAGCAGCTCGCTGATCTCCGGCGGAATCGGCCAGCGCAGGTCGGCCCGACGCAAGGTGACGCCAAGTACGCGCCGACCGATCAGGTACGGTGCGATGCCGCGGCGGGTGGTTTCGACTTCGGGCAGTTCGGGCAAGGTCGGTTCCGCCGTTCAGTGCAGCTCGGTGGTCTGCAGGGCCGGCGATCGCGGCATGTAGCGCGTCGATACCAGCGCCACCCGCTGGCCGACGCGCACATAGTGCTGCGGTCCGGTGACCGACGACTCGCCGAATTCCAGCGCCTGCCCGTCCAGTTCCAGCACCGCTTGCGGTGGTGTCAGGCCGATCTTTGCGGGCTCGAAATCGCTGGCGGGACGCCAGCTCAGGACGTGCGCCGCGGCGGTGGCGGCCAGCTCATTAAGACGGCCATCGATCGCGCGGGCCGGCGTGCCGTCGGTGCGCCACCAGTGGCCGTCGCGTTTTTCGTAATGCATCGTCGGCGTACCGCGCAGGGTCAATGCAATGCGGCTGATGCTGGCCGGATCCAGGGTGGTCAAGCTGCCGGTATCGCTCTGCGCATCGTGTCGCAGCTGCCAGCCGACCAGCACCAGCAGGGCCGCGACGATCAGCAGCAGGATCAGGCGTTGGCGGGTGGCGCGTCTCATCACTCAGCGTCGCCGCCGGCGCCACACGACCAGGCCACCGCTCAGCAGCAGCAGCACGGGCAGCGCGAGCAGGAAGCCGAAGCTGATCGTGTTCAATTCGGTCTGTGAAATCTGCAGCAGACGATCCGGTGCGCCGCGTGGCGGCAGGTCGACCAGTTTGTCGTCGCCGAGCAACCAGTCGAAGATGCGCTCGCCGAGCGCGCGATTGCCGCCGTTGCCGAGGAAGGTGTTGGACAGGAAATCGCCATCGCCGATTACCACCGCGCGCTGCTCGCTCTTGTCCGGGCTGGGCGACAGCCGGCTCAATGCGAAGCCGAAATCCAGCGGGCCCTTCAGTTCGCCAGCGGCAGCGTCGTAGTGAATGGTCGAGCTGCCGTCGTTGCTGATCGGTTTGAACTCGGTCCAGCTCTGCGCGCTGGAGCGCAGGAAAGGCACCACCGCCCAGTCGGTCTGACTTACCTGGGCCAGCGCCGAGACCTGCGGAAACAGCGTGGTGAGCGTGAAGCCGCGGGTGATCGCCTGGATCGGATAGTCGCCCAGTGCAATCAGGCGTGGGTCCTGCAGTCCGAGCGCGCTGCCGTTGCCATCCACCAGCACGCCGGGCAATACGTGTACGCCGAGCGCATCGGCCAGCGGCTTGGTACCCAGGTCATCGTTACCCGGTTCGTTGAGCCACAGCAGGTTGCCGCCATTGCCGACGTAATCGGTCAGCGCCTTGACAGCGCCGGGCGTCAGCGCCGCCGTGGGGCTGGCCAGCACGACCAGGTCGGTGTGCTGCGGCACGCCGCTGACCTGGGCGAAGTTCAGTGGTACCGCGCGCATGCCGCGCTGTTCCAGCTGCAAGATGAACGTGCCGAGGTCGGCATTGCCCTTGCCATCTGCGCGGCGCTCGCCGTCGCCGGTGACAAACGCCACGATGCGCTCGCCGCCACGCGCAAGGCGTTCCAGCGCATTGGTCATGCTGCGCTCGGACAGTTCGTCGAGCCGCTGTTCGCGGTCCCGGTAATGCACGATCAGCGCGCCGTCGACGGTGATGCCCAGCTCGCGCATCTTCGCCGGATCTTGCTGGGGATCGACGAAGCGCAGGCTGAGGTCCGGTTTCAACCGGGTATAGCGTTGCACGAAGCCGGCCACGGTCTGGCGCAGGCTGCCCTGCGGGTTGGCGTAGCTGACGATCTCGACCGGCCCGCTGAGCTTGTCCAGCACCGCGCTGGTCTCTGGCGAGAGGCTGGCGCGGCCGCTGGCCGTCCAGTCAGCGATGTGATCATGGCGAACGGAGAGATAGCCGATGGCACCGGCGCCAAGCAGCAGGACCAGCGCGAACAGCCAGCCGTCCAGACGTCTGAACAGGGTGCCCATCAGTTGCGCTCCCGCTCAGTGGCCAGTCGGCGTATCGCGAGCGCAAGCGCCAGCACGATCAGCAGCACGAACCACAGCAGGTCGGAACTGGCGACCAATCCACGCAGCAGCGTTTCCAGGTGTGTGCTCATCGCCAGCCAGTTGATCACGCCGTTGTCGACCCCGGCGATTTGCGCACCGAGGTTCACGATCCACAGCGCCAGCACCAGCATCATGCTGGCGGCGGCAGCGATCGCCGGATGCGAGGCGAAGGCCGAGCAGGCGACCCCCACGGCGGCCAACGCCGCCAGCATCAAGGCCATGCCGAGTGCCGCCGCAGCCAGCTTGCCCCAATCCAGATGGATGGCGTGGGTCAGACTGAGCGGCATCGCCAGGGTGAGTGCCAGCCATAGCAGCAACCACACCAGCACGGCCAGGTACTTGCCCAGCACGATGCGCGAGGCGGGCAGGCCGCTGGCGAACAGCAATGG
The DNA here is from genome assembly GCF_002001175.1 of Rhodanobacter sp. C03. GTDB lineage: Bacteria > Pseudomonadota > Gammaproteobacteria > Xanthomonadales > Rhodanobacteraceae > Rhodanobacter. Next base: position 290,425 of record NZ_MUNT01000001.1, read on the forward strand.
CAGCGTGCCGTTGCTGCGTTCGCCGGCGATCGCCGACATCGTCAGCAGAGGCACGATGATCAGAGCCAGTTCGGCCAGCCCGAATGGCAGGAAGCCGCCGGTCAGCATGCTGCTGAGCAAGGGCACGCCGACCAGGTCGGTGTAACCGGGGCCGGCGGGCAGGGCGGCCAGCTTGATCTGGCCGGCCAGGAAGCTGCCGAGCAGCAGCACAAAACGCCAGGCCAGCTCGGCCAGCGTCAGTGCGCCCAACACCCACGCCAGCGGACGCACGAACAGGCGGCGCAGTTCCAGCCGCGTCACGGCGAGTATCGTCATGCGGCTTGCGCCTTGCGCTCGTTCATCGCGATCTCGAAGAAGGTTCGTTCCAGTGCGGCGTGATCGTCGCTGCGTACCGGACCGTCGTGGCGCAGCGTGCCTTCGTGCAGGATCGCCACGCGATCGCAGACGGCGGTCACTTCGGCGAGCAGATGGGTGGAAAGGATCACGCTGGTACCGGCGGCCGCCTGTTCGCGGATCAGCGTGCGCAGCGCGGCGACCTGGACCGGATCGAGCGCGTTACCCGGCTCGTCCAGCACCAGCAGGGCCGGTCGATGCAGCAATGCGCAGGCCAGGCCCAGGCGCTGGCGCTGGCCCTGAGACAATACGCCGGCGAGACGTCGAACCAGCGGTTGCAGTTCCAACCGCTCGATGATTGCCGCGCGTGCCTGCTTCAACGCCGCACCGCGCATGCCGCGCAGCTGGCCGTGCGCGTCCAGATGTTCGCCTACCGTCAGTTCCGGCCACAGCGGGGCACGTTCTGGCAGCCAGCCGATCAATCGGCGCGCCAGTTCGGGCTGCTCCAGGAAATCCGCGCCGTTCAGCTGGATGCTGCCGCGGTCCGGCCGGAGTGCTCCGGCAATCATCGACAAGGTGGTCGATTTGCCGGCGCCATTGACGCCGAGCAGGCCCAGCACCTGGCCGCGGGACAGTGACAGACTCAGGTTCTGCACGGCAGGGCGGCCGGCGCGGCGGCGGCTGAGCTGGTCCAGTCGCAGCATGGGCGCTGCAGATACGTCGGTTGGCAAGGTCATTGCCTGATTGTCACGGCGCCCCCACTGTTTAGACAACAGGCGATTGCCAGCCGTGCGAACTAACGACGTATTAGCGTCTCCCCCTTGACGGCCTGTTACAATTGTGGGCTAAGCCATGCTGGCGGGTATGGAAACCCCTCGATTAGACTGACTCCGTCCCCTACCCGGTGCTTTCCATGCTCGATGCAGTGCTCAATTTCCTGAACAACGGTCTCACCGGCGCAAGCTGGGGGCAGATGCTGATCTACATACTGATCGTGACCCAGCTCACCATCTTCACGGTGACGCTGTACCTGCATCGTAGCCAGACCCATCGCGGTGTGGATTTCCACCCGGTGCTGGCGCATTTCTTCCGCTTCTGGGGCTGGCTGACCACCGGCATGGTCACCCGTGAATGGGTGGCGGTGCATCGCAAGCATCACGCCAAGGTCGAGACCGAGGAAGATCCGCACAGCCCGATGATCTACGGCATCAAGAAGGTGTTCTGGGACGGCGTCTCGCTGTATCGCGATGCCTGCGAGTCGAAGCAGGACATGGAGCAGTACGGCCGCGGTACCCCGGATGACTGGGTCGAGCGCAATGTCTATGGTGCGCACCCGTACTGGGGCCCGACCCTGATGCTGCTGATCAGCTTGGCGCTGTTCGGCGTGATCGGCGCCGCGATCTGGGCCCTGCAGATGGTGTGGATCCCGTTCTGGGCCGCCGGCTTCGTCAACGGTATCGGCCACTGGGCCGGCTACCGCAACTTCGAGAGTGCCGACACCGCGCGCAACCTGATCCCGTGGGGCTTCTGGATCGGCGGCGAAGAGCTGCACAACAATCACCATGCCTTCCCTAGCTCGGCCAAGTTCGCGCTGCGCAAGTGGGAGTTCGACATCGGCTGGGCAGCGATCTGCATGTTCCGTGCGGTCGGCTTGGCCAAGGTGCTGCGCGTGGCACCGTCGCTCGATGTGCGCCCGAACGTGCGCCTGCCGGACGCCGACACGCTGAAAGCGGTGCTGACCCACCGCTTCCAGGCGATGACCGACTACTACCGTGGTGTGATCATGCCGACCCTCAGCGACGAGGCGCAGAACGCTGGCGAAAGCCTGAAGTCGATGCCGCGTCGCATCCGCCTGGCCATGGCTGACGGTGGCCGCTGGCTGGACAGCGAAGGACGCGATCGCATGCAGGCCGTGCTGGCCAAGCGTCCGACGCTGACGGTCGTGGTCGAGTTCCGCAATCGCCTCGCGGCGCTGATGGAGCAGCGCGGTGCCGAGCAGGCGCTGAAGGGGTTGCAGCAGTGGATCCATGAGGCCGAGGAAAGCGGTATCCGTGCGTTGCAGGAGTTTGCACAGCGGCTCAAGGGCTACGCGGTCGCGACTGCCTGATTCATCCGGAACAACGGTTCAACAAAACCCGCCTTCGTGGCGGGTTTTGTTTTTTGGCCGGTGAGAGTGTGTGGCCAGAGACCTCCAAATACCTTCCAATGTCGTCATTCCGGCGAAGGCCGGAATCGCTTTTCAACATCGAGGCTGGTCATCGCTTTTCGGTAGCGGAATAGATGACGATCTGGCCTTTCGCATCAACCATGCAGATCCCGGTTCGAGTAACCATTCGGGCAAAAGAAAACCCGCCACGAGGGCGGGTTTTCTTGGCGGCATCAGTGTCGCTGTTGCGGATGCGTGAGCAAGAGCAGAAGCGATCCCTGCCTGCGCAGGGATGACCAAATGGCTAGCCACGCGCTGCGCGCGTGGGCCATTTGCTCACTTGATCTTGCCTTCCTTGTAGATCACGTGCTTGCGCACGACCGGATCGTACTTCTTGAACTCGAACTTTTCCGGCGTGTTCTTCTTGTTCTTCTGCGTGGTGTAGAAGTGGCCGGTGCCGGCCGAGGAGATCAGGCGGATCTTGTCTTGGGTCTTGTTAGCCATGATTTAAATCCTCAGACCTTGTCGCCGCGGGCGCGCATCTCGGCAATCACGGCTTCGATGCCATTCTTGTCGATCGTGCGCAAGGCGTTGTTGGACACACGCAGTTTGATCCAGCGATTCTCGCTGGCAACCCAGAAGCGACGCTCATGCAGGTTCGGCAACCAGCGGCGACGGGTACGGTTGTTGGCGTGCGAGACGTTGTTGCCGCTCTGCACACCCTTACCGGTGACTTGACATACACGGGCCATGACGACCTCCGTTGAATGACTTCAGAAGCCGGGGCTTTGAAAGTCGGTTTAGCACCCGTTAGCCAGGGTGACATCGGCCCAGCGGCGCTGTGCGCCACGCGATGCTGGAGGTTGTTGCCACGCATGATCGTGAGGTCCGTACCGCGTGGCGGACTGCCCGGAAACACCGGGTCGATCGAGGCGAGCCGCGTATTCTCGCAGAAAAACAAGGCTGTGCGCAATCTTTACGGGCTCGCCGGATGCCGACCGGCGTGCGTCGCGGGGGGATGTATGGAACAATCGGTCTCTTTTGACAGACCGAACTTGAGGGATTCCCGATGGCAGAAGTAGGCACCAACGACCTGGTCAACGGTCAGGACAACCAGCCGCAGCTGGTGCTGCAGAAGATCTATGTGAAGGATATTTCCTTCGAGGCGCCGAGTGCGCCGCAGATCTTCCAGGAAATCAACGAGCACGAACAGCCGCAGGTGCAGCTCAACCTGTCCCAGAAGGCCACCGACCTGGGCAACAGCCTGTACGAAGTGGTGCTCAGCCTCACCCTGACCTGCACGGTCGGCCAGCGCACCGCGTACCTGGCCGAAGTGGAGCAGGCCGGCCTGTTTGGCATCTCCGGCTTCAACGAGATGGATCACGCGGGAATCATTGGCAGCTACTGCCCGAACCTGCTGTTTCCGTATGCGCGCCAGGTGATTTCCTCGCTGGTGATCGAAGGCGGTTTCCCGCCGTTCCTGCTGCAGCCGATCAACTTCGACGCGCTGTTCGCCGAACAGCAGCGCCGCTCGATGGGTGGCGAGCAGGCCCCGGCCACGCTCAACAGCTGAGCGACCCGACATGGCTGAACGTCCGACTCTGGCCGTCCTCGGTGCCGGCTCCTGGGGTACCGCACTGGCGTCCCTGACAGCGCGCAACGGAGTACCGACCTGGCTGTGGGGGCGCGACCGGCAGGCGCTGGCGGCGATGGCGGCGAGCCGTTGCAACCAGCGCTACCTGCCGGACGTCGAACTGCCGCCCGAGCTGAATTACGAGAGTGACCTGGCCACCGCCGTGCGCGGAGCCGGGATCGTGCTGATCGTGGTGCCCAGCCATGCATTCGCCTCGATGCTGACCGAGCTGGCGCCGCTGCTCGACGCGGATACGGCGATCGCGTGGGCGACCAAGGGTTTCGAGCCGGGCACCGGACGCTTCCTGCACGAGCTGGTCGCGGCACAGCTGCCCGGTCGTGCCGCGGCGGTGGTCACCGGGCCATCGTTCGCGCGCGAGGTGGCCGCCGGCCTGCCCAGCGCGGTCACCGTGCATTCGGAAGACGATGCGTTTGCACAACAGCTGGCTGGCCTGCTGCATGCGCCGAACCTGCGCGCGTATTCCGGCAGCGACATGCTTGGTGCCGAACTCGGCGGCGCAATGAAGAACGTACTGGCGGTCGCCACCGGCATCGCCGACGGCATGCAGCTGGGCCTGAATGCGCGCGCCGGCCTGATCACCCGCGGCATGAACGAGATGCTGCGCCTCGGCGTGGCGCTCGGCGCCCGGCCGGAGACCCTGATCGGCCTGTCCGGTCTGGGCGATCTGGTGCTGACCTGCACCGGCGACCTGTCGCGCAACCGCCGGCTCGGCCTCGCGCTGGGACAAGGTGTGGCGATCGACGAGGCGGTGCGTCGGATCGGCCAGGTGGTGGAGAGCATCCTCACTGCCGACGAAGTGGCGCGTCTGGCCGACAAGCACGGGCTGGACCTGCCGATCAGTGCCGGCGTGCGTGCCGTGCTGCACGGCGAGGTCACGCCGGTCGACGGGCTCAAGACGCTGATGGCGCGCGAGCAGAAACCGGAATATCCGCGCGACCTGTTCGGTACCGCCTGAGCCTTACGGTGAGCGAGAGCACGGGCTGATAAATCGGCCGCTCTGATGGCGCCGCACGGAGCCCCGGCACTGCTAAGCTCAACGTTTTGGTTGTCGCCACGGATCGCATGCGCATGCAGCAGCCGGACGAGAAACAGCACGACGCCACATCGCCCGCCGGCGATGACGAGGCCTTGCCGCAGGCATGGCGGCGGATGCTGGCCGCGCCGAAACCGGCCACGGTCGAAGATCGCGGCATACTCGGTTTCTTTCTGGACGTGGTGCCGGAGGATGGCGCCGCGTTTGCCCGGCTGGATGTGGCGCCGGTCCTGCTGAGCACGGCCGAGCACGGCCGCTACACGCGACCGGTGCCGATGGACAGCCGCCACCTGGCGCAATCGACCTTGCCGCCACACGAGCAGCGGCTCGCCGCGACCATGCTCGGCTTGCCGCAGAACGTGCGCAAGAGTCGCAGCTATGCGCGACTCGCCGGCCACGTCGGCGACACCTTGCTCGCCGAGATCCTCGACACCGCGCCGTGTTTCCTCGGCGGTCTGGCCGGATTGCGCCTGTCACGCGGCAAGTCGCATCAGCTCAACTGGCACTGGCAGATGGAACCGGACGGCAGCCAGCGTCTGTTGCCGCTGCTGCCGCACAGCCAGCGCCTGCTGCGCATCGATGCCTTGTGGTATCTCGACGCCGAGCGCGCCACGCTGGGCCTGTTCGATGCCGCAGCCGAGGAAACCCACTGGCTGGAATTGCCACCGCTCAAGCACGAGCACGGTCGTCGCCTGCGCAATCGCCTGCCGGGCAGCCGGCTGGCGACGCGGGTGCCGCTGCCGCAGGTGTTCGGCGAGCTGCGCCGCTCGCAGCTGGCGCCGAAGCCGGTGCTGATCCTGCATGCCTTGACCCGGCACGCGCGACTGGCCGCCGGCACGCCGCCGCTGGGTTATGCGCGACTGGCGTTCGACTACGCTGGCGAGCGCCTGCCCGGTCGCGGCGGCGAACCGCTGGTGCGCCGCGTGCGCAACGGCCAGCTGGTCGAGATCACCCGCCGTCGCGCCGAAGAACTGTCCGCGATGGAACAGCTCGAGCGTGCCGGCCTGACTCCCGGCGTGGATACCGAGGGGCTGCCGTGGGACGTGGCCGACACCTTGCCCGATGATGCGTGGCTGTTCCCCGGCACCGGCTACGCCGGTGCGCTGGAGGTCAACACGCCGGCGCGCTGGCTCGCCTTGCGGCCGAAGCTCGAAGCGGAAAACTTCCAGGTGGAATATGCACCGAGCTTTCCGTTCGAGGTACTGGAAGGTCCGGTGCGCTGGTATGGCCACGCGGTGGAGGATGCCGACGATCATTCCTTCGATCTGGAAATCGGCATCGAGCTGGACGGCCAGCGGCACAACCTGTTGCCCGCGGTGGCGCAGGCGCTGGCCGAGCATCAGTTGAACCTGAGGCCGGCGCCGAACGAACCGGAAGACGCCGTGTGGTATGCGCCGGTCGATACGCGCCGCCGCGTGCCGGTGCGCCTGAAAGAGTTGCGCGGACTGCTGGCACCGCTGGCCGAGTATCTGGAGAAACCGCGCAAGCAGCTGCATCTGCCGCGGGTGCAGGCGGGCCGGCTGGAGGAGCTGGTGGCGGCGATGCCCGGCAGCGGCACGCTGGAAGCATCCGAATCCTTGCGCGGCTTTGCCGCTCGTCTGCGTGATGCGGCGGATCGCGCCAGCGACGTGGTGCCGGAAGGACTCACGGTGGAGTTGCGGCCTTATCAGCGCGAGGGTCTGCGCTGGTTGAATGCGCTGGCCGAGGCCGGCGTCGGCGGCGTGCTGGCCGACGACATGGGCCTGGGCAAGACGCTGCAGCTGATCACCCATCTGCTCTCGCTGAAACAACACGGCGCACTGACTCAGCCGGCACTGATCGTAGTGCCGACCAGCCTGATCCCGAACTGGCAATCGGAGATCGCCCGTTTCGCGCCGGACCTGCACGTGCTGACCCTGCACGGCCCGCAACGCGCCGAGGAATTCATCCAGCTCGGTGCGCAGGACATCGTGTTGACCAGCTACGCGCTGCTGCCGCGCGACGTGATCACCCTGCGCAAGCAACCGTTCGCGCTGATCGTGCTGGACGAGGCGCAGCAGGTGAAGAATCCGCGCACGCAGGCACGTCGCGCGCTGCTCAGCCTGCGCACGCCGCGCTATGTCTGCCTCACCGGTACGCCGCTGGAAAATCATCTGGGCGAACTGTGGTCGCAGATCGATCTGGCAGTCCCCGGGCTGCTTGGCGACGAGGGCGCGTTCCGTCGCTTCTATCGCGTGCCGATCGAGAAGCAGCACGACGAGGAATGCCAGCAACGACTCAACCTGCGCCTCGCGCCGTTCATCCTGCGCCGGACCAAGGCGCAGGTTGCCAGAGAATTGCCGCCGAAGACCGAGATCACCCGCCGCGTGGTGCTGGAAGGTCGCCAGCGCGAACTGTACGAAGGCCTGCGCCTGTCGCTGGCGGAGGAACTGCGCGAGGTGATCGCCCAGCGCGGCATCGCGCACTCCGGCATCGTGGTGCTCGATGCGCTGCTCAAGCTGCGCCAGGTCTGCTGCGATCCGCGCCTGGTGAAACTGGAAGTCGCGCGCGGCGTGCACGAGTCGGCGAAATTCGAACTGCTGATGGACATGCTGCCGGCGCTGCTCGACGAGGGCCGCAAGGTGCTGCTGTTCTCGCAGTTCACCGGCATGCTGAAACTGATCGCCGCCGAACTCGATCGCAAGCGTATCCGCTACGTCACCCTCACCGGCGACACGCGTGACCGCGCCGAGCCGGTGCAGCGTTTCCAGAACGGCGAGGTGCCACTGTTCCTGCTGTCGCTGAAAGCCGGCGGCGTCGGCCTCAACCTCACCGCCGCTGACACCGTGATCCATTACGACCCGTGGTGGAATCCCGCTGCCGAAGCGCAGGCTAGTGATCGCGCGCATCGCATCGGCCAGGACAAGCCGGTGTTCGTGTTCCGCCTGATTACGTCAGGTACGGTGGAGGAACGCATCGAGGAACTGAAGGCGCGCAAGGCCGAACTGGCCGCCGCGGTGCTGGAAGGTGGTGGCAGCCGCGAAAAGCTCAGCTTCGACCAGGTCGATCTGGATGCGTTGCTGGCGCCGGCATGATCCGGGAAAGTACGGCGCGTTGTCGGTGCCGAAAGATACTTGCCAAAGCAGCTTTCAAGCCGTAAAACTCCAACGATAGGGTTTTACGGGGGCGCCAACGCGATGGTGTGCATGGAAGCGGTGACCCGCCATTACCGGGTGGGTGGGCAAACGATTGCCGCGCTGGACGGAGTCAGCTTCGAGGTGCCGCAAGGCCAGTTCATGGCCATCGTCGGGCCGTCCGGGTCCGGCAAGTCGACCCTGCTCAACATGCTCGGTTGCCTCGATCGCCCCGACAGCGGGCGTTACCTGCTCGATGGCGTCGATGTCTCCACCTTCGACGACGAACGCGCCAGCGATTTCCGCAATCGGCGCATCGGCTTCGTGTTCCAGTCGTTCCATCTGCTGCCGCGCCTTAGCGTGCTGGAGAATACCTTGCTGCCGCGGCGCTTCCTGCGCGGCTCCGACGAGGGGCTGGAGCAGCGCGCGCACGAATTGCTGCAGCGTATGGGCCTGCAGCGACACCTGGCGCATCGTCCCGGCCAGCTCTCCGGCGGCCAGATGCAGCGCGTGGCGATCGCCCGCGCGCTGCTGATGAAGCCGGCCCTGCTGCTGGCCGATGAACCCACCGGCAATCTCGACTCGAAGAGCGCCGCCGACGTGCTGGCACTGATCGCCGAAGTGCATGCCGGCGGCCAGACTGTGGTGCTGGTCACCCACGATGCCGACGTTGCCGCGCGGGCGCAGCGCCAGATCAGCCTGCGCGATGGGAGGATCGAACATGATTCGGCGGCTTGAGGCGCTCACCGCGCTGTTGCTGATACTGGCGCCGCTGCCGGCGCTGGCGACGGTGTTCGGTGGCGAGGTGCAGGTGGCCGATGCGCAAGACATCTTCACGCCGCCGTCGATGAGTTCGCCAGTGGTGCTGCGCTACTACGTGGCCGACGGTGCACGGGTGCACAAGGGCGACGATCTGTTGCGCATCGATGCCGGTCCGGCCGAGACCGAGCTGCGCACGCTGCAGGCACAGCTCGAGCAAACGACCGCGAAGAGTGCGAAGGAAATCGCCGATCTCGAACTCAAGCAGGCCGATGCCGAACTCGCACTGGCCGATGCGCAGGCCGAGCATGATACCGCCGCAGTGGACGCGGTGATTCCGAAGTCGCTGATCTCCGCGCTCGATTACGACCGACACCAGGGTGAGATGCAGCGCACCGAGCGCGCGCTGGCCTTGAAGAAGCAGGAGGTCGCGCAGGCGATCGCCGCCGTCGCACGGCGACGCCAGGATGGCGCGCTGGAATTGCGCAAGCAGAGTCTGTCGCTGAGTTTCAGCCAGGATCAGGTGGCGAGCGCCGTGGTGCGTGCGGAGCGCGATGGCACGGTGATCCACGGTTTCGACACGGTGTTCAGTACGGGTGGTCGCTACGAGGAGGGTTCCACCAGCTTCCCCGGCACCAGCGTGGGCGAAGTGGTGGGTAGCGGCGATGGTTACAACGTACGCGGTTGGGTGCTGGAGCCTGATCGAGTGGGCTTGCAGGTCGGCCAGCCGGTACGGCTGCATTTCGACGCGCTGCCGGGCAGCGATCTGCAGGGCAGCATCCGCGCGATAGCGGGCGCCTCCACCAACAAGAATGCCTGGGGTGATGGTCGTTATTTCGAAGTCGAGATCGCGCTGCCGGCGAAGCTGCCGCTGTCGCTGCGGCCGGGCATGAGCGTGCGGATCGACAGCGATCTCACCGATGCCGGTGACCTCGGCGGGCCGCCCATGGTCAGTCATGACGAAGCCTTGCACGTGGATGGCGAGATCTATGCCCAGCGCAGTGTGGCGATCTCGCCGCCGGCGGTGGATGGTCTGTGGCAGATGACCGTGACCCAGATGGCCGGTGACGGTGACGTCGTGAAGAAGGGCGACATGCTGGTGGTGTTCGACGCTGGCGACGTGGTCAAGAACCTGACTACCAAGCAGGGCCAGCTGGGCGAGAAGCTGCGTACGCAGGAGCAGCTCAGGCTGGACCTGGCCGATCGCGCGCGCGAGGCCGAACTGGCCACCGCGCAGGCGCGGGCCGAGATGGAAAAGGCGCAACGCAAGGCCGACCAGCCGAAGGAATACATCGCACGAGTGGACTATCAGAAGCTGGTGATCGCGCGGGTCAAGGCCGAGCACAGGATGGCACTGACCGCGCAGCGTGAGCGGGTGGCCGCCGAGGAGCGTGCCGCCGAACAGCGCATGGCCGATGCCGATGCCAGCCTGCTCGACGGCGAGGTGAAGAAGTTGAAGGCATCGCTTGCCTCGCTGACCGTGACGGCGCCACGCGACGGCATCGTGCTGCACCAGGACAACTGGAGCGGTGGCAAGGTCGATGTGGGTTCACAGATCTGGCGTGGTCAGTCGGTGGCGCAGATGCCGGACCTGTCGACACTGGCTGTGCGTGCCGCGTTGCCCGAACGTGACCTCGGTCGGGTCAGCCCGGGTCAGCCGGTGCGCGTGGTGATCGCCGGTGGCGGCGACCGCAGCATGAGCGGCCGCATCGCCGAGGTAGGCGGCACCGTGCACAGCAAATCGCGGGTCGAGGCGGTGCCGGTGGTGGATCTGGTCGTGCGACTGGATCAGGATCCGGGCCTACTCAAGCTCAAGCCCGGGCAGGCGGTGCAGGTGGAAATTCCCGCCACACCGGGAGCTTCCCGATGAGTCGCCGCGGGTGGTTGCCACTGCTGTTGCCGCTGCTTGGCGGTTGCGGCCATGCCGCTGCGGATCGCACGGTGCTGGAGCGGGCCCAGGCGCGGCCGCTGGAATTCAGCGTGCAGGCCGAGGGCGAATTGCGCTCGACCAAGCCGATGCTGCTGCTGGTACCCGGTGCGCAGTGGACGACACGCCAGCTCAACTGGATGTTGCCCGATGGCAGCATGGTGGCGAAGGGCGAACTGGTCGCGCGTTTCTCGGCTGAGCAGAGCAAGCAGGATCTGGCGCAGGCGCGGATCGACCTGGAGCGCAACCTGCTGGCGCGCGCGACCAAGCAGGCCGAACTGGACGACAAGAGTGGCCAGCTCGGGGTCGACCTGACCCAGGTGGCCGTGCAGCATGCGATCGCCGAACGCTACGCGAACGCCCCGCTGGAAGCGATGGCGCGCAACGACATCCTCGATGCGGTGCAGGACGTGCATTACCTCGACGTGCGTCAACGTATCCTGCAGTGGCGCGAGAATGCATCCGCCTCGCGCGGCAACGCCGAACTGGCCGTACTCGACGCACAGCGCAGCAGCTTCGACACGGTGGCGAAACAGAAGCAGGATGACTTGGAAGCGTTGGAGCTGCGCGCCCCGCATGCCGGCGTTTTGATGCTCGAAAAAAACTGGTCGGACCAGCTGCCACATGTGGGCGGCAGCCTGTATGGCGGCAACAGCTTCGCCAGCCTGCCCGACCTGGATGCGCTTGAAGTGCAGCTGATGGTGCCGCAGATCGAGGCGCAGGGCGTCCAGGTCGGCGATACGGTGGAACTGCATCGCTGGGGCATGCCGAGCCAGCACGTGACGTCCAGGCTCAGCTGGGTCGCCACCGCGGCGCAGCCGCGCAGCAGCGAGAACCCGGTGAAGTATCTGGCGATGAAGGTGACCGTGCCGGCCGAGGTGGCGCGCCGCTATGGCTGGGTACCCGGCCAGCGTTTCGTCGGCAAGATCGTCCTGTTGCATGTGGAGCAGGGTTTCAGCGTGCCGAACATGGCGCTGAGCCATGACGGCGCTGAATCGAGTGTGCAGGTGCTCGACGGCAGCACGGTGCAGACGCGCAAGCTGAAGCTCGGCGTGCGCGGCGCGACTCGCACCCAGGTGCTCGATGGGTTGCAGCCAGGCGACCGCGTGCTGCTGGGTGCGACTACCGCCAAGGAGGCGAAATGATTTCCGCACGCTGGCGCGAGGCGATCGAGGAACTCTCGCGGCGCAAGCTGCGCACCCTGCTGACCCTGCTCGGCATGATCTTCGGCGTCGGTGCGATTGTCGCGATGCAGGGCGTCGGCGAGGGCAGCCGGCGCGAGGCGCTGAAGCTGGTCGACAGCCTCGGCCTGCACAACCTGATCGTCGAGGCGAAGAGCCAGGACGGCGATGCGCTGAAGGAAACCCGTGCGCGCAGCCTCGGCCTCACCGTGGCCGATGCGCGCGCCGCGCTGGACGTGGTGCCGTCGGCCGAGCACTACGCGGCCGAGAAGCGGGTCAAGCGCTGGGGCGTATTCAGCGACAGCGGACATGCCGATGCGGAAGTCAGCGGCATCAGCCCGGACTATTTCCAGCTGGCCTCGCTGCAGGTGGCCGAAGGCCGCGCACTGAATGCGGACGATGACGCCAGCCTCGCCGCGGTCGCCGTGCTCGGTCACCAGGTTGCGCACGACCTGTTCCCCGACGGCAAGCCACTGGGTCGGCTGCTCAAGGTCAACCAAGTCTGGCTGCGCGTGGTCGGCGTGCTGGCCGATCGCGACCTGGGCCAGGACAAGTTCGAGGGCGTTGCGCTGGGTGCCGACAGCAACCGCATCTTCGTGCCACTGGCCAGCGCGCGGGCGCGCCTCCGCTTCCAGCCGATGGAGGACGAAGTCGATCGCTTCATGCTGCGGCTGCAGGATCCCGAGGGCCTCGCTACCGGTGCCCGCGTACTCACCGAGCTGCTCAATCAGCGCCATGCCGGCGCCAGCGATTATCAACTGATCGTGCCGCAGCAGCTGTATCAGCAGAACCAGAAGACCCAGCGCATCTTCAGCGTGGTGATGGGTTCGATCGCCGGCGTCAGCCTGCTGGTCGGCGGCATCGGCATCATGAACATCATGCTGGCGAACGTGCTGGAACGACGCCGCGAGATCGGCTTGCTGCGCGCGATCGGAGCGCGGCGGCAGGACATCGTGGCGCGCTTCCTGCGCGAGGCGCTGGTGATCTGCGCCTCGGGCGCGCTGATCGGGCTGCTGTTCGGCGCGTTGCTGGCCTACGCGATCGCCGCGTTTGCCGGCTGGCAGGTGGCGTGGGCGCCGATCGGCGTGATCGCCTCGGTGCTGGCCTGCATGCTGATCGGTCTGGCCTTCAGCATCTACCCGGCACGTCAGGCGGCTGCGCTGGACCCGATTGCGGCCATTCGCGACGAATAATCCGTACACGGCTGACACGCATGCAGGGATGCCTGCTGCGTGTCATTCGGCGCGCCGAGAAAGTTCAGCGTCGAGGCCGTGGCTTCACTTCCGCCGCAACAGCGAGCCACCCGAGTCCACCACCGCCAGTGCGGCGGCGCCGATCAGGCCGGGTTCGGGATTCATGATCGCCTGCGTCGGCACCTGTTCCATCATGACGCGGAAACGACCCTTCGCCTCGAAGCGCTCGCGGAAACCGCCGCGCTCCATCCACGGCAGCAGGATCGGTACCAGTCCGCCGGTGAGATACGCGCCATCCCACGCGCCCAGCGTCATCACCAGATCGCCGGCGACACTGCCGAAGATGCCGGTGAAGGTTTCCACGACCTGCACGCACAGTGAGTCGCTATTCGCATTGGCGCGTGCGCTGATGTCCTCGGGCTTCAGCGTCTCGGGCGTCTGTCCGGCGATCTCGCAGAGCACGGTATACAGGTTCACCAGGCCGTTACCGCTGATCAGCCGCTCGTTGGAAACCCGGCCGTAGCGCTGGTTGAGGCGCGTGAGGATTTCGATGTCCTCAGGCGTATGCGCCGCGAAGCCGGCATGACCGCCTTCGGTCTGCAGCACGCTGCACTTGCCCTGGCGCAGCAGCAGGCCGCCGACGCCGAGTCCGGTGCCCGGGCCGACGATCACGAAGGTCTGTTCGTCCTGCGCACCCAGCTGCGGCAACGGCAGCTTGCCGACGGGCACCAGGTCACTCGGCTGCAGCAGCATCACCGCCATGCTTTGCGCCGCAAAATCGTTGACCAGTCGTACCGATTGCAGACCCAGTTCGGCCTGCAGCTTGTGTGCCGAGATGGCCCATGGATTGTTGGTGATCTGCACCGTCTCGCCATCGTAGATGCGGCCGGCGGCGGCGATCAGCGCATGCTGCGCGCGCAGCCCGCTGTCGGTGAAGTACTGGCGGATCGCGTCGGCCAGTGAAGCGAAATCACTGACCTGGTAACGCCGCACGTTGTCCATCTGGAACGGCATGCTCGCGGCCGGATCCGAAACGGCGAAACGCACGTTGGTTCCGCCGAGATCGGCGAGCAGGGTCGGGGCCGGAACGTGCATCGGAACTCCATCGGGTGACGCGGAAACGGCAAGCGTGCCGTGAATACTGACCATCGTCCAGCATCCCGGCGAATCCGGGAAGCTGGCTGGCACGGTTCGATGGTCTGGCCAGAACTACTTTTTGCCCTTGGGGTGCTTGCCACCAGAGGCGGGTGGTTTGTGCTTGTGCTTGTGTGGTGGGCTAGGTGCGGGTGCGGGACTTGGTGCAGGTGCAGGGCTTGGTGCGGGACTTGGCGCAGGCGCGGGAGTGGGCGATACGCTCTGCAAGGCGCTGAGCAAGGCCTGTCCGTTTGGGCTGCCCAGTCCGGTGCAGGCGTCCCAGCCCGGGCCGGCGGCGTAACTGCCGTTGTTGCCCTGGGTGATATCGCGGAACGCTTTGCTGCCGATGCCGTACAAGCTGGCGTTTGCAGCACCCAGCGAGTGGCCGAGCTGCTGGTTGAGCCGCGCCACCAGTGCGGCCCACAGCGGCGCAACCGCACTGGTGCCGCCGATGGCCTCGTCCTGGCCGTCGACGCGCACGGCGTAGCCGGTGAGCGGGTCCGCGTTGCCGGCGACATCCGGCACACCGCGGCCGACAAAACCGCCCGGCGCTGCCGGCACCTTCGACGCTGATTGCCATGTCGGCAGTGCGAACACCGCGCTGACACCGCCGCCGGTGGCCCCTTCGTTGCCGGCAGTCTCGTTCCACACCACTTCGCTCTTGATCGTGCTGCCGCTGCCGAACAGTTCGGTACCGCCGCAGGCCAGCACCGAAGGGCTGGACGCGGGGAAATCCACCGTCGGCTGGCCGCTGCTGACGCCATCGCTGGAACCGTTGTCGCCGGCCGCCACGGTCACTGTCACGCCGAGTGCGGCGGCATCTTCCAGCGCGGTCTCCATCGCATTGCGCGACGCCGTACTCCAGCCGCTTTCGGGGCCTCCCCAGCTGATCGACATCACGTTGGCCGGTTGGGTGCTGCTGTGTGCGGCCTGCGAGATCGCATTGTAGAAACCCTGGTCGGTATTGCCGGCGAAATAGACGACGAGCTTTGCCGCCGGTGCCAGCGCACCGGAGACTTCGATGTCCAGCAAAACTTCCGCATCCGCGTCGCCGCCGGGCTGGTTGCTGCCGCTGTCGACGGAAACGGCAGTGATGGAAGGTGTCGCCAGGCCGAGTGACTTGAAATAGGTATCCAGATCAGCCTGCTGGTAGCCGCCGCCGAGTTCGATGATCGCGATGATCTGGCCGCTGCCGTCGCCGGCGGGGAAGTTGTACAGCTGGCCGACCTGCAGCGGCGTATAGGTCGTGGAAGGCTGCGCCTGAGCGATGCGGAAATGCGGCTGCGCGACCGGACGCTGGTCCAGTCCCAGCACGGCGATGATGGCCGGATCGGGCAGGGTGGGTGCCTGCGCGCTGCCCACGTAGGGCGTGCCGCCAGGCGTCAGCTCGTAATGGCCCAGTTGCACACCGAACGCCTGCTGCAGCGCTTGCGCGGTGCCACGCAGATGCAGCGTGCGCCGCCCCTCGTCGCAGGCCAGCTCCTGCAGGCCGTGTTGACGGCTGAAGTCGCGCAGGCGCGTTACGTCGGCCGGATCGGCGCCGTAGCGCGCCACGAAATCGGCATGTCGGGCGCTGCGCGATGCTGACGGCGCCAGTTTGCCCAGCGGGCCCTTGCGTCGCAGCACCAGGGTTACATCGAGCGTTTCGTCCGGGGCATGCGGACCCAGATAGCGGACGCCAGCGGGCAGTGGCCAATGGGAAGTCGCGGCGGCGGGCGTGGTCTTGCTCATGAGGCTTCCTCCGGTGGGGAACGGCGGGTCGTGGCGCGGAGGGTGCACCCCAAAGCGTTACGGCAAGGTGTCCACGATGTTGGGTCCGTGGCGACAGGGCGCGCAGGCAATGTCGCAGCGCGGCCGCGGGCTGTGCGTTGTGGCCTAAAATGCCCGGGATATCACAAGTCAGGATCTGCCATGAGCTTTCCCGCCATCCGCATGCGCCGCATGCGCCGCGATGCCTTCTCACGTGCGTTGATGCGCGAGAACACCTTGTTGGCGAGCGACCTGATCATGGTCGCGTTCGTGATCGAGGGTGAAGGCCAGCGCGAAGCGGTGCCATCGATGCCAGGCGTGGATCGGTTGTCGATCGACGAGCTGCTGAAGCTGGCCGGCGAATGCGTGCGTCTCGGCATTCCCGCGCTGGCGTTGTTCCCGTCGCCGGGCTCGGCGGTGAAGAGCGAGGACGCCGCCGAGGCATGGAATCCGCAGGGCCTGATGCAGCGCGCCACTCGCGCATTGAAGGCGAAGTATCCCGAGTTGGGCCTGATCGGCGACGTCGCGCTCGATCCATACACCACGCATGGCCAGGACGGCCTGGTCGACGCGACCGGCTACGTGATGAACGAGCCGACCGTCGAGGCATTGATCAAGATGTCGCTGGCGCAGGCCGAAGCCGGCATGGATTTCGTGGCGCCGTCGGACATGATGGACGGCCGCATCGGCGCGATCCGCGAGGCGCTGGAAGAAGCCGGCCACATCCACACCCGCATCCTCGCCTACTCGGCGAAATACGCCTCCGCGTTCTACGGCCCGTTCCGCGATGCGGTGGGTTCGTCGGCGAACCTCGGCAAGGGCAACAAGCACACCTACCAGATGGACGTCGCCAACTCCGACGAGGCACTGCATGAAGTCGAGCTGGACATCAACGAAGGCGCCGACGCGGTGATGGTGAAGCCGGGCCTGCCGTATCTCGACATCGTGCGGCGGGTGAAGGACACGTTCGGCGTGCCGACCTTCGTGTATCAGGTGAGTGGCGAGTACGCGATGTTGAAGGCTGCGTCGCAGAATGGTTGGCTGGATGAGAAGGCGGTGGTGCTGGAGTCGCTGACGGCGATGAAGCGGGCTGGGGCGGATGCGATCCTGACCTACTACGCGATCGATGCGGCACGATGGTTGCGCGGAGAGTAGGTAAAGCCTGTAATTGGCAGATTCACAGGCTGTGGTTCGGCCGCTTGTACCGAGTAGCGTCTCTTGGCGGAGCGATGCAGAAAGTGACTCAACGAATGCATTTCACCTGGCTGAAGACCGTCGCCATGGTGGCTTCAATTGCACTCTTTGGCGCCGAAGTGGCGGCGAGCCCGTCTGTTGACGGATCTTCGATCCGCTTCGTTACTTCCGATGCAGACGGCGCAGATTATGGCCCGGCATTTTCTCCCGACGGCAGTCGAATCATCTTCGAAAGACATCCTTTGGGGCCGGGGAGATGGGAAGCGTATGTCGTAGAAGTCTCCGGTGGAGACATTCGGCCCATATCAAAAAATGCGGCTCCTGTCGAAGAGACCCGCTTACGCTGGTCGTCTACGACCAACGAAATCGCTTTTACCGGTCTCGCAGCAGACAAGTCTGCTTCGACCTGGCTGATGAATGCCGATGGCACGCACATCCGTGCTGCCTACCCGTCCTCGAAGCCGCAATTCTTTTATCCATCGTGGTACCCGAGCGGCACGCAAATCGCCGAGCTCGACGGTAGCAACAACACGATCCGCAAGATCGACCTTGCCACGGGAAAGTCGCAGGTGTTGACGCAGCAGCACCTGCTTTTGGCTGGGATGTCGTCAGTGTCTCCCGATGGGAAGTGGATCGCGCTTGCAGCGCAGCCAAATCGAGGGCAGCTGTACGATCAAACCAAGAACACGATTTGGCTGATCTCATCGACAGGAGACGCCCATCCACTAGAGCAAGCCCCGCTGGAGGGGCGAGCTCCTTCCTGGTCACCGGACGGAACCCGGATCGCCTTTGAGAGCAATCGGTCCAGCTTCTCCCCAGGTTTCTATGCTGTCTTTGTAGCCGCCAAGGATGGTCGAAGCATCCGGCAACTTACGCCATACGCTCTCAACGCCCAACACCCCGTTTGGTCTCCGGATGGTAGGTTGATTGCGTTCTCGGCCAGACAACCCAAGGCTGGCGGAAAGTATGGCCCTGGCATCGCGGTGATCGCGGTACCATCCCACTTGCCTTGATCGCAGTTTCCTGAGCAGTGAGCGAGAGTCACGTGTATTGCGCGATCCCGTTGCCTAACGACCAGTTCTCTTTCGCCACCTCGCCCTCCGAAGGAGGGTGAAAGCTCTGCTTCTTGGTTGTCAGTTGCTGGCGGGCCAGACGACCCGACCGTAGCGACGCGATACCATGTGCAATCCAGGTTGTATCGAGTCCGCCATCCATGACACCCACGCGTCTTGAAATCACCCGCCCTGATGACTGGCATCTGCACCTTCGTGATGGCGATGCACTGGCTTCGGTGATCGCCCACACCGCGCAGCGATTCGCGCGCGCCATCGTGATGCCGAACCTGAAGCCGCCGGTGACCACGGTCGCCCAGGCTGAAGACTATCGCCGCCGGATACTCGCGAGTTTGCCGGCGGGCATGCGCTTCCAGCCGTTGATGACGCTGTACCTCACCGAGAACACCCCGATCGAGGAAATCGTGCGTGCCAAGGCGAGCGACAGCGTTTTCGCGGTGAAGTACTACCCGGCAGGAGCCACCACCAATTCCGATTCCGGCGTACGCGAGCTGTCGCGGGTGTATCCCGTGATCGAAGCGATGGAGCGGCACGACCTGCCCTTGCTGCTGCATGGCGAGGTCACCGATCCGGACATCGACATCTTCGATCGCGAACGCGTTTTTATCGAGCGCCATCTGCTGCCGCTGCAGGCCAGGTTCCCGGCCTTGCGCATGGTGCTTGAGCACATCACCACCCGTGATGCGGTTGAGTTCATCCGTGGCGCCCCGGCCAACGTGGCAGCCACGATTACCGCGCATCATCTGCTGCTCAACCGAAATGCGCTGTTCGAAGGCGGTATCCGCCCGCACAATTACTGCGCGCCGATCCTCAAGCGCGAGACGCATCGCGCCGCCCTGTTGCAGGCAGCTACCAGCGTCGATCCGCATTTCTTCCTCGGCACGGACAGTGCGCCGCATTCGCGCGAAGCGAAGGAAACGGACTGCGGGTGCGCGGGACTCTATACGGCCCATGCGGCGCTGGAACTGTATGCCGAGGCATTCGAGCAGGCCGGTCGGCTGGATCGGCTCGAAGCGTTTGCCAGCTTCCATGGCCCGGACTTCTACCGTCTGCCGCGCAACGAGGATCGCATCGCGCTCGAGCGCTCGTCATGGATCGTGCCGGACGAATATCCGCTGGCCGGATCGACCTGCAAGCCGATGCGGGCCGGCGAGTCGGTCGCGTGGTCGGTGGTGGAGACGGTTTCTGCTTGATCGGCTGACACAGAACCTTCCTGCGCAGCGCATCTTTCCGTTTGCGGGATGATTGATCAGTGCGCTGCGCTTGGCTGCGCGCGTAGCGCCGCCAACATTTTCTGTCCCGCGCGCCCATCGACCGGCATGCCCAGCCGGCCCTGTTCGGTGCGGATCGCGACGCGGGTCTTGGTACCGATCAGGCCGTCGGGCGCGCCGATGTCGTAGCCACGGGCTTGCAGCAGGGTTTGCAGTTCGCGGTTTTCGGCGCGGGACAGGCCGGGGTCGTCGGTGGGCCACGGCGTGACGAAGCCGATGTGATCGTTGTCGTTGCCGACCAGGGTGGACAACTGCGCGATCGCCAGCGCGTAGTTTTCGCTGGCGTTGTAGCTGTAGATGGTGTCGAAGTTCTTGCCGGTCAGGAACGCCGGGCCCTGTGTTCCGGTGGGCAGCAGCAGACCGGTGTCGGGCAGATTCGGCGGCAGCGGTTTGCCGTTGGCTTGCTTGATGCCCTGCGCGATCCAGTACGCGACGTCGTGCTTGCTCTTGCGGGCGGAGCTGCCCGCGTAACCGGCCGGCAGTTTTACCTCCAGCCCCCACGGCTCGCCCGTGCGGTAACCCGCCTGATGCAGGAAGTTGGCGGTGGAGGCCAGCGCATCGGGCACGCTGCCGACCACGTCGCGGTGGCCGTCGCCATCGAAATCGACGGCAGTGTGCAGGAAGGTGCTGGGCATGAACTGGGTCTGCCCGAACGCGCCGGCCCATGAACCGTTGAGCTTGTCCGGTGCGATGTCGCCGTTCTGCAGGATCTGCAGCGCCGCGGCGAACTCGCCGCGGAAATACGCCTGCCGCCGCCCGAAGCACGACAGCGTGCCCAGCGACTGCACCAGCGGCCGGCCGCCGGTGATCTTGCCGAAGTTGCTCTCCACGCCCCATACGCCGACCACGATCGCCGGATCGACGCCGTAGCGGCTCTGGATCTGGCGCAACACGGGCAGCCATTGCTGGTAGGCGGCGCGGCCATCGGCCACGCGCTCCTGGTCCACCAGCATCGCGATGTAATCCCACGCAGGCAGGGTGAATTCAGGCTGCTTGTCGAGCAGCGGCAGGATGCTGCCGTCCGGTGCGAGGTTCGTTGTGTACTGCTTCCATGTGCCATCGCTGATGCGTGCGAAGTTGTCGCCGTGCCGCAGTCCGGCCAAGCACTGGCTGAACTCGGTCTGGCTGAGTGCCGGTGGGGTCGTGTCCTGCGCCTGCACGACCGATGTCAGGCATGGCGCGATCAACAGGCAAGCAAGCGTCAAGGTGAGGCGGTATGCGTTGGGCATCGGGCATCCTTGTACAGCTGACGGTAGTGCAAGCAACGATCATAGCGGCTTGCACTGGGTAGCTTGAATGCTCGTCAGTACGCGAACTCGCGGAACACCGGATCGACGCTGCCGTTCCAGGCGCCGTGGAACAGTTCCAGCTTGCGTTCGGCCGGGGTCTGGTTGGCCTGCACGATCTCGATCATCGGTTCCAGGAAGATGCTCTCGTCGGCGCCGTTCTTGTTGAGGCGGGCGCGACGCTTGAGGCCGTGGCCGGCGATCTTCAGTGCTTCTTCGGCGAGGTCGCGCACGGTGCCGTTGCGGAACGGCAGCTTCAGCGCATGCTTCGGCACGCCATCGCGCAGCGCGTGGCGCTCCTCGCGGCTGAAGTCCTTGACCAGATCCCATGCCGCATCCAGCGCTTCGTCGTCATACAGCAGGCCGACCCAGAACGCGGGCAGCGCGCACAGCCTGTTCCACGGGCCGCCGTCGGCACCGCGCATTTCCAGGTACTGCTTGAGGCGAACCTCGGGGAATGCGGTGGTGAGATGGTCGGCGAAGTCCTTCATGTTCGCCTTGGCGCCTGGCAGCATCGGCAGTTCGCCGGCCATGAACTTCTTGAAATCCTGTCCTGCGAGGTCGAGGTAGTTGCCCTCCTGCAGGCTGAAATACATCGGCACGTCGAGGATGTAGTCGACGTAACGCTCGTAGCCGAAACCATCGGCGAAAACGAAGTCGAGCATGCCGGTGCGGTCCTTGTCGGTATCGGTCCAGATGTGCGAGCGATACGACAGATAGCCGTTTGGACGTCCTTCGGTGAACGGCGAATCGGCGAACAGCGCGGTGGCGATCGGCTGCAGCGCCAGGCTCACGCGGAACTTCTTGATCATGTCCGCTTCGCTGGAGAAATCCAGGTTCACCTGCACCGTGCAGGTGCGCGTCATCATGTCCAGGCCGAGCGAGCCAACCTTGGGCATATATTCGCGCATGATCTTGTAGCGGCCCTTCGGCATCCACGGCATCTCGTCGCGGCGCCACTTCGGCTGGAAGCCCATGCCGAGGAAGCCGAGGCCCATGCCGTCGGCGATCGAGCGCACTTCCTCCAGATGCGAGTTCACCTCGCAGCAGGTCTGGTGGATCGTCTCCAGCGGCGCGCCGGACAGCTCCAGCTGGCCGGCCGGCTCCAGCGTGATCGAGGCCTTGTCGCGCGACAGCGCTACTGGGTTCTCGCCTTCGCGGGCCACGTCCCAGCCGTAGCGGGTAGCAATGGTTTCCAGCAGCAGCTTGATGCCGCGATCACCCTCGAAGGTCGGCGGACGCAGGCTGTCGGTGAGGAAGCCGAACTTCTCGTGCTCGGTGCCGATGCGCCACGCCTCGCGCGGCTTCTCGCCGGCAGCGAGGTAATCGGTCAACTGCTGGCGGTCCCGGATCGGGGTGCTCTTGACGGCACTGGGTATGGACACGGGCAAAGCCTCGCTGGGTGAGCGAGTCACTATGGGGGTGTTGCGTGACAACGAAAAGGGGGTGAGGGCAAATAATTGGACGGGGCGGTACAGATGGTGCGGTACGGCGATTCGTTGGAAGTGCCGATGGCGCGCCCGGGAGCAACCGTCAGTGGGCGTGTGCACTCGCCGTGTCAAACGCAGGGCAGATCAGTCGGGCGACCAGATCATCGGGCAGATTTTTGCGGCGACCGACCTCGGCGTCGGTGGGCAACACCCTCTTCTGCTTGTGATGCTTGGTCTGGTACGCGTCGATTCGCTGCTGGCGGCTTCGATATTCGGCACAGGGGTCGGCGCCATGATCCAGCAAGAGCGTCACCATGGCTGCGTTGCCCCCGGCGATGGCCGTAATCAGTCCGTCGGAAGAGTCGCCCAAGGCGATCGAGGGGTCGGCACCGTGATCGAGCAGACGTTTGACGATGACCGGATCGTCAGCGATCACCGCCATGACCATGACATCGTTGCTATGTGTAGTCCGTGCTTTCAGGTTGGCGTGGTGGCTCAACGCGACATCCAATGTCGTCAGATCGCTGCATTGCGCTGCGATGGTCGCTACGGGACCCTCGGGGCGGCCGTCGAACAGAAAATCTGCGTCCAGCAAGCGTGCTGTCTTCGGGTCTGGATCGACGCTATCCCATTTAGGATCCTTCTTCACTTCAGCCAAGAGCTGATCGCGAAACTTGCGGTCGAGGGCAGGCAGCGTTCCCTGAGCATCGATCAAGGCGCCATCGTCCAGCAGGCCAGCCACCATGGCAGGCTCTCTCGCGTAGGCCGCGATGATCAATGCGGTTTGCCGCCAACGCACTGCATCGCCCTTATTCATTTCGATCAGCTGCTGACGTACTTGCGGCAACTTGCCGTCTATCACATTCAGCATCAGGGTGTTGATGGCAGGAGGCGCATCGAAAACGCCGTGCAGCGCAATCTTGCGTATGAGGGCGGTCTGATATGGGCATATCTGTGCCAGCGGAAAAGGTTTCTGATCGGCTGCGGCCGACCCTGCGAGTAACAGTCCAAGCACAAGCAACGTAACACGCAAAAGCATAAGTGTTTCCCCTTGGACTTCCGGCCGATTGCAGCCGAAGGAGGGCACTTCCGCAAGTGCGCACAAAGAGAAAGGCCGGCGAAGAGCCGGCCTTTCTGGGTGATGCGATGAAGCGGGATCAGCGCTTCATCGAATTGAAGAACTCGTCATTCGACTTGGTGTTCTTCATCTTGTCGAGCATGAACTCCATTGCGGAGAGCTCGTCCATCGGGTGCAGCAGTTTGCGCAGGATCCAGATCTTGGCCAGCATGTCCGGCTCGATCAGCAGATCCTCGCGGCGGGTGCCGGAGCGGTTGATGTCGATTGCCGGGTACACGCGCTTTTCGGAGATGCGGCGGCTCAGGTGCACTTCCATGTTGCCGGTGCCCTTGAACTCCTCGTAGATCACCTCGTCCATCTTGCTGCCGGTTTCGGTCAGCGCGGTGGCGATGATGGTCAGCGAACCGCCTTCTTCGACGTTACGCGCTGCGCCGAAGAAACGCTTCGGGCGCTGCAGCGCATTCGCGTCGACACCGCCGGTGAGTACCTTGCCGGAGCTCGGCACCACGGTGTTGTAGGCGCGGGCGAGGCGGGTGATCGAGTCGAGCAGGATCACCACGTCCTTCTTGTGCTCGACCAGGCGCTTGGCGCGCTCGATCACCATCTCGGCGACCTGCACGTGGCGCACGGCCGGCTCGTCGAACGTCGAGGAGATGACTTCGGCGCGCACGGTGCGGGCGATTTCGGTCACTTCCTCCGGACGCTCGTCGATCAACAGCATGATCAGGTGCGCGTCGGGATGGTTGTAGGTAATCGCCTGGGCGATGTTCTGCAGCATCATCGTCTTGCCGGACTTCGGCTGGGAGACGATCAGGCCACGCTGGCCGCGGCCGATCGGCGCGATCAGGTCGAGGATGCGGCCGGTGATGTCCTCGCTCGAACCGTTGCCGCGCTCCAGCTTGAACGACTTGCGCGGGAACAGCGGGGTGAGGTTCTCGAACAGCATCTTGTTCTTCGACGCTTCCGGCGGATCGCCGTTGATGTCGTCGACACGCAGCATCGCGAAATAACGCTCGCCTTCCTTCGGATGGCGCACACGGCCGGTGATGTAGTCGCCGGTGCGCAGGTTGAAGCGGCGGATCTGGCTGGGCGACACGTAGATGTCATCGGGGCCGGCCAGGTAGGACTCGTCGGCCGAACGCAGGAAGCCGAAGCCGTCCTGCAGGATTTCCAGCACGCCTTCGGCCCAGATGCCGCCGCCTGAGCGTGCGTGCGCCTTGAGCACGTTGAAGATCACGTCCTGCTTGCGGGCGCGGGCGATGCCTTCGTGCAGGCCCAGCGACTCGGCGAATTCCAGCAGCTGGATCGCGTTCTTGCGCTTCAGTTCGGTGAGGTTGATGACGCGATCATTGCTGCCCGGATCGGCGTTGTCGTCATCCACCGGCAGGCCGTTCGGGTTGGGGCGCTGATGCTGCGGACGTGGCTGCTGCGGGTTCGGATTCGGATTGCCACCGCGCTCGTTGCGCCGGCGACGGCCACGGCCGTCGCGACCTTCGCGAGGACCATTGTTGGGGTTGTTCGGGTTCGGGCCTGGGTTCTGGCCCTGGCCGCCCTGATTCGGGTTCTGGCCCTGGTTCGGGTTTTGCGCCTGGGCCTGGTTCTGGCTCTGACCTTGGCCCTGATTCGGGTTCGACGCCGGATCCTGATTCTGGTTCTGGCCCTGGTAAGCGGCAGGCTCGCGCGGTTCCTGCGGCGCCCGCTGCGGTGATGTTTCGTTACGTGGCGCTGGCGCCTGGGTTGCCTGCGCTGGCGTCGGCCGTTCGGCTGGTGCCGGGGGCGGCGCTGACGCGGCGGCGGATGGCGTCTTGTCGCTCATTGCTGCTTTTTCTGCGTTGGCCGCTGCAATCGCCGCCGCCGTGCGGCGCGGCGCGCGGGGGCGCGGCTCGGGCTTGCCTTCGGCAGCAGGGCTGGTATCGGCGCGCTTGGCGTCGTTCGGGATGTTGTTTTCGTTATCGGACACGGGCAATCCTCGCGGGGCGCCGTTGAATTACAGGAGGGAGGGTGTGCGTCGCGCGGAAGGCGCAAGGGGACAGGACTGTCCCGACGGACGCGATGAATCTAGCACCCGCTGCGTATCGGCGTAAAGCCTCGCAAGCCGGCCGGGCAATGCCGGGCCGGCTTCATGCAGCGGATTTGGAGCAGGTGGATCAGATGGCCTTGTCGATCATCTGGGTCAGCTGACCCTTGCTGACGGCGCCGATCTGGGTCGCCTCGACCTTGCCGTTCTTGAACACCATCAGGGTCGGGATGCCGCGCACGCCATAGGCTCGCGGGGTCTGCTGGTTCTGGTCGATGTTGACCTTGACGATGCGCAGCTTGCCTTCGTACTGCACGGCCAGCTCATCCAGCATCGGCGCGATGGCCTTGCACGGACCGCACCATTCCGCCCAGAAATCCAGCAGCACCGGAGTTTCGGATTTGAGCACCTGCTCGTCGAAGGCGTCGTCATTCACATGGGTAATCAGGTCGCTCACCGGGGATCTCCGTGGCTGGGGGCGCAAAACGTGCGGGGTGACTAAAGTGGGGTGGCAAACTCGGGAAAACAAGGAGATAGCGACCGTGAGGCCGTCATCAGCTACACTCAGGCGCCCATGAAGCATGGGTTGAACAGGAAGAGGGCATGCCGTGACGGCAAGTCTTCATTCCAGCGCAACTCCGGGCACGATTCAAGGGCAGCTTGCACAGCTGCCCGTCAGACCGCCGGCAAATACGGCGTCGCCAGCCGCGGCGCGACCTTGTTGACCCTGACATTGAGCCGCTTCGCTGCGCATCGCGCACCCGTCCTGCGCCGCCCTCCGCCGACCTTCGGCGTCTGAAGCGGCTGCAGCGCATCCCGCCGCCGTCAGGCAAGGTTACCCATCCGCATATGTCACAAACCGTACTCACCGACACTTTCTTCACCAATTTCGATCTTCAACCGTTGCTGCAGCAAGGCCTGGACGACAGCGGCTTCACCCGCTGCACGCCGATCCAGGAAATGACCCTGCCGCTGGCACTGGCCGGCCGCGACGTCGCTGGCCAGGCACAGACCGGCACCGGCAAGACCTGCGCCTTCCTGGTCGCGCTGATGAATCGCCTGCTGACCACGCCGGCCGTGGCCGACCGCAAGGACAGCGATCCGCGCGCACTGATCATCGCGCCGACGCGCGAGCTGGCGATCCAGATCGAGAAGGACGCCAAGGCGATCGGCCGCCACACGGGCCTGCGCAGCGCACTGATCTACGGCGGCGTCGATTACGACAAGCAGCGCCAGCAATTGAAAGATGGCTGCGACATCATCATCGCCACCCCAGGTCGCATGCTCGACTACCACAAGCAGGGCGTGTTCAGCCTCAACAGCGTCGAAGTGATGGTGATCGACGAAGCCGATCGCATGTTCGATCTCGGCTTCATCAAGGACGTGCGCTTCATCTTCCGCCGGCTGCCGCCACGCGAGCAGCGTCAGGTGCTGCTGTTCTCCGCCACTCTGTCACACCGCGTGCTGGAGCTGGCCTACGAGCACATGCACAACGCCGAGAAGCTGGTGGTGGAGAGCGACAACGTCACCGCCGACAAGGTGCGCCAGCTGGTCTACTTCCCTGCGAAAGAAGAGAAGATGCCGCTGCTGCTGAATCTGCTCGATCGCACCAAGCCGAGCCGCAGCATCATCTTCGTCAATACCAAGGCCGCCGCCGAGCGCATCACCGAACGGGTCAAGCGCCACGGCTGCCGCGTCGGCGCGATCTCCGGCGATGTGCCGCAGCTGAAGCGGCAGAAGCTGCTGCAGCGTTTCCAGGACGGCCAGCTGGACATCCTGGTGGCCACCGACGTGGCCGCACGCGGTCTGCACATTCCGGCGGTCAGCCATGTCTTCAATTACGACCTGCCGCACGAAGCGGAGGATTACGTGCACCGCATCGGCCGTACCGCGCGACTCGGTGCCGAGGGTGACGCGATCAGCTTCGCCTGCGATCTGTACGCAATGTCGTTGCCGGAAATCGAGACCTATATCGGTCAGAGCATTCCGGTCGCGTCGATGGATCCGGAACTGTTGATCATGCCCAAGCCGCATGCAATCGATGCCGAGTTCGCCGCGAATGCGGCGGCCGACAGCGCCGCCTTCGGCGATGTAGTGGCGCCGCGTCCGGGCGAGGCGCCGCGTCGCTCTGGTGGCTCCAGCCGCAGCGGCGAGCGCAGTGGTGCCGGCCGTACCGGATCTTCGCGTCCGCCGCGCGAGCGCAAGCCGTTCGTACCCGTCGTCGACGGCGGTGTCGCGACCGAGCAGCCGGTGGCCGTGGCCGTGCACCAGACCGAGGCAGCTCCGGCGGCTGACGGCAGCGTCGCTGCCGAAGGTGCACGCAAGCCGCGTCGTCGTCGTGGCGGCCGCAATCGTCGTCGCGAAGGCGCGCCAACCGATGGCGTCGAGACGAACGGTCACACCACCGCCGTGGCCGAGGGCAACCGTGCGCCGCGGGGCGAGCGTCGTCCGCCGCGCGAGCGCAATGCGACGGAGTCCACCGGCAGCACCCACAACCGGCCGTCGCGGCAGGTCGCGGTGACCTCCGGCAAGACCGGCGAACACGCCCATCCGAAAAAGCCCGGCTTGTTCCGCCGGCTGACCCGGCTGTTCACCGGCCGCTGAGCGCATCGATCGCCACGGGCTGAACTCGTGGCGATCAGCGGACGCATGAAGTCCGCATCTTGATGCCGGCTTCCCTTATCCTTGGCGCTGATATGACGGCACGCAGGCTCGGGGATACTCGGTGATCCATTTTGATCAAGTCAGCAAGCGCTACGAAGGTGGCCATGAGGCGCTCTCGCAGCTTTCGTTCGAGGTGCCGACCGGCGAGATGGCCTTCATCACCGGTCACTCCGGTGCCGGCAAGAGCACCCTGCTCAAGCTGCTGGGTCTGATCGAGCGGCCCTCGCACGGCACGATCAGCATGGACGGCAAGAGTCTGTCGAAGATCCGCCGCAGCGGCATTCCGAAATGGCGACGGCAGCTCGGCATGGTGTTCCAGGATCACCGCCTGCTGATGGAACGCACGGTATTTGCCAACGTCGAACTGCCGCTCGTGATCGGCGGCATCGCCAAGCCCGAGCGCGCCAGACGCGTACGCGCGGCGCTGGAGAAGGTCGGCCTGCTTGCCTACGAACGCCAGCTGCCGGACACCCTGTCTGCTGGCGAGCAGCAGCGCGTCGGCATTGCCCGCGCGATCGTCGCGCGTCCGACCTTGCTGATTGCCGACGAACCGACCGGTAACCTCGATCCGCAACTGGCGGTGGAGATCATGGGCCTGTTCGGCGAGTTTCAGCAGGTCGGCACCACCGTACTGGTCGCCAGTCACGACCTGCCGCTGATCAAACGCATGAAGAAGCGCGTGATCGTGCTCGACCATGGCCGGCTGGTTGCTGACCTGGCAGCGCAGGAGGTGCTGTGAACACGCCGCCCGAAGCCAGCCACACAACCACGCCCGATGCGCCGCCGCGCAACGAGCACACTCGCGGGCGCCGTCTCGGCAACTGGCGGGAGCATCACGGCTGGAGCGCGGCGGCCAGCCTGCGCCGGCTCGCCTCGCGTCCGCTTGGCAGCCTGCTGACGATTGCGGTGATGGGCCTGGCGCTGGCGTTGCCGCTGGCGTTTTACCTGTTGCTGGGCAATGTGCAGAAGCTCGGCGATGCGCTGGGTCAGACCCAGGCGATCAGCGTGTTCCTGCAGCCCGGTCAGAGCGAACAGCAGGCGCAACTGCTGGCCAAGCAGCTGGGCGATCGTCCCGAGGTGGCTGCGGTCACCGTGAAAACCCCGCAACAGGGCATGGATGAACTGGCCAAGATGCAGGGTTTCTCCGGTGCCCTGCAGAGCTTGGACAGCAACCCGCTGCCGTATGTGCTGCAACTGCAACCGCGCGCGGAAGTGAGTGCCGACGCGCTCGAGCAGCTGGTGACCGATGTGCGCACGATGCGCAGCGTCGAGCTGGTGCAGGACAGCGGCAGCTGGCGGCAGCGGCTGGATGCGCTGCTTGGCGTCGGCAATCGTGTCGTGCTGGTGCTGGCTTCGTTGCTGGCGCTGGCGGCCTTGCTGGTGGTCGGCAACACGGTGCGGGTGGATATCGCCAGCCGCAGCGAGGAGATCGGCGTGCTGCTGCTGGTAGGCGCCAGCAGTGCGTTCGTGCGCCGGCCGTATCTGTATGCCGGGATCTGGTATGGCCTGTTCAGCGGCATCCTCGCTGCGCTGCTGGCGGTGCTGATCGAGTTCGCGCTGGCCGGACCGGTGGCACAGTTGAGCCGGGCCTATGATGGCAAGCTGCAAGTCGGTGGTCTGCCTTTGTGGCTGTTGCTGGCGGTGCCGGTGGCGGCGGCTGCGCTGGGCTGGCTTGGTGCGCGACTGGTGAGTGCCTGGCAATTGCGCAAGCTGGGCTGAGGGACTCTGCCGAAGGCGATGCGAATCGCAGCATCGACGTGGCGGTCAATGCATTATCTGTAGCGGAAAGCGGGCGCAGGGGGTGCGCTCGCAGGTTCATCGGCAGGGATCGCCACGAGTCGAGTGGATTAGCCAAGGAATGAGTACAAATATCAGCAGTCGCCTGCTCACCGAGGCACCACGTGTGCTGGTGGTCGACGGCTCGCGCGTGGTGCGGCAGTTGATCACCCGGGTACTGCAGGCCGAGCTGCCCGGCGTCGAAGTCGTCGGTTGCGGCAGCGGCGCCGATGCACAACAGGTACTCGGCGAAGGCGTGTTCGATTTCATCACCATCGCGCTGCGCCTGCCCGACATGGACGGGCTGGAACTGGCGCGCTTCGTGCGCGAGTCTGCGCCGCAGATCTACGTGCCGATCGTGGTGGTCTCCGGCGATGTCGAGGATCGCCTGCACCGGCGCTCGCTCGGCGAGCACGTCACCGATTATTTCGACAAGGCGCTGGGTTTCCAGGCGTTGGCCGAGTTCATCCGCGGCTATGTAAGCCCGCAGACGTCCGCGGAGGGCACCGTGCTGTACGTCGAGGACAGCCGCGTGGTGGCCCTGGCGACCCGTCGCATGCTGGAGAAGATCGGACTCACCGTGCGTCATGTGGTCAGCGTGGAGGATGCGCTGGCGCTGCTGGAGACCGATCGCGTGCTGGGCTGGGTCGGCGCCGACGTGGTGTTGACCGACGTCAGCCTGAAAGGCGAGCTGACCGGTGGCGACCTGCTCGAACACATCCGTGGCGAGTTCGGTTACGGCAAGGGTCGCTTGCCGGTGCTGGTGATGACCGGCGACGAGAACCCGGCTAACCAGGCCGCGCTGATCCGCGCCGGTGCGAACGATCTGGTCGAGAAGCCGGTCGAGGAAAAACTGCTGATCACCAAGCTGCTGTTCCAACTGCGCGTGGCACGGCACCTGCGCGAGCGCGCGAGCAAGGCATGAGCGACGAGCGGCCCATGCCCGAAAAGATCCGGTTGGAGCCGTCGTGGAAGGCGCGCATCGGCGATTATCTGCAACGCCCCGAGATGCAGGCGCTGGCGACGTTCCTGCGTGCGGAGAAGCACGCCGGCAAGCGGATCTATCCGCCCGGTCCGGAAATCTTCGCCGCGTTCGAACACACCCCGTTCGACGCGGTGCGGGTGGTGATCCTCGGCCAGGACCCGTATCACGGCGCGGGCCAGGCGCATGGCCTGTGCTTCTCGGTGCGCCCTGGCGTGCGGGTGCCCCCGTCACTGGAAAACATTTTCAAGGAGATCCAGCGTGACCTCGGCATCGCGCGACCCGACCACGGTTGCCTCACGCCATGGGCCGATCGCGGCGTGCTGCTGCTCAACAGCGTGTTGACGGTGGAGGACGGCCGCGCCGGCGCGCATCAGGGCAAAGGCTGGGAAGGTTTCACCGATGCCGCGATCGACGCACTCAACCGCGAGCGCGAGGGTCTGGTGTTCCTGTTGTGGGGCTCCTACGCCCAGCGCAAGGGCCAGTTGATCGATGGCAGTCGCCATTGCGTGCTGAATTCGGTACACCCGTCGCCTTTGTCAGCCCACCGCGGCTTCATCGGTTGTGGCCACTTCTCGGCTGCCAACCGTTACCTCGAATCCCGCGGCCACGCGCTGATCGACTGGTCGCTGCCGCCGCGTTCCGCATTGCAGGGCGGTTTCACGCCCGCTTGAATGCTGCTGGGCGACCCTCATGTCGAGGCCATGGGGCCGCTGGACAAGAGCCGTAAATATCTGTACGATACGGTTCATTAAGTCCCCGAGCCCATCCGGGTCGAACTAATCACCGGCTTAGCACTCCAACCACCCGAGTGCTAAACTTTGATGTCATTCAGGAGGTTCCACCCATGTCTCAAGCCTTGGTGACCGCCAACTTTCCGCTACCGAGCGTAGTGGGCAGTCTGGATGCCTATATCTCTGCGGTGCATCGGATTCCGGTGCTGACCACGGAAGAGGAGCAGGCGCTGTCGCGCGACTTCCTCGAAGAGGCCAATCTGGCTTCGGCCAAGAAGTTGGTGATGTCGCATCTGCGTTTCGTGGTGCATGTGGCGCGTGGCTACAACGGCTACGGCCTGCAGCTGGCCGACCTGATCCAGGAAGGCAACATCGGCCTGATGAAGGCGGTCAAGCGTTTCGATCCGGATCAGGGCGTGCGCCTGGTCAGCTTCGCGGTGCACTGGATCCGTGCCGAGATGCACGAGTTCATCCTGAAGAACTGGCGCATCGTCAAGGTCGCCACCACCAAGGCGCAGCGCAAGCTGTTCTTCAACCTGCGCAAGAGCAAGAAGCGCCTGGGCTGGATGAACGCGGCCGAGGTGCGCACGGTGGCGTTGGATCTGGGCGTGCCCGAGGCGACCGTGCGCGAGATGGAATCGCGTCTGTCCGGCCGTGATATCGGTTTCGAAGCGCCGGCGGATGCCGACGACGATGCGAAGCCGGCACCAGCGGCGTTCCTGATCGATGAAGGCGCCGACCCGTACGAGAACGTGGCCGACGCCGACGATGCCGACAACCAGATGTCGACGCTGTCCAGCGCCTTGAAGAACCTGGACGAGCGTTCGCGCAACATCATTCAGCGCCGCTGGCTCGACGACGACAAGGCCACTTTGCAGGATCTGGCCGACGAATACGGTGTCTCCGCCGAACGTATCCGTCAGGTCGAGGCGAACGCGATGAAGAAGATGCGCGGTTTGTTCGCCGCCTGAGCGATGCGTACATGAGTCACTACAAACGGCCTCCTTCGGGAGGCCGTTTCATTCGGCACATCCATGTGCCTCACCCTATGGGCGGCTATCGCCGTGCAAATCGGCGATCCTGCCGATTTGTCGTTATGCTCGCTCTCAGTATTGCACTTGGTAAATGATCGATGCCACGCATTCTGGTCATCGAGGACGACGACGTCACGGCGCGCGAGATCGCGGCGGAACTGGCCAGCCATGGCATCGATACCGACCGTGTGGCGGATGGACGCGAAGGCCTGCGGCGTGCGGCGGATCCCTGCTACGACGCGATCACACTGGACCTGATGCTACCTGGCCTCGACGGGCTCAGCGTGGTGACACAACTGCGCGGGCAGGGCATTGCCACGCCGGTGCTGATGATCAGTGCGCTAAGCGACGTCGACGAACGCGTGCGTGGCCTGCGCGCCGGTGGCGATGATTACCTGACCAAGCCGTTTGCTCCCGACGAAATGGTGGCGCGGGTGGATGTGCTGCTGCGCCGGCATCGCCAGCAGGCACAGCAGACACTGTTGTGCGTCGCCGATCTGGAGCTTGATCTGGTGCGCCATGTGGTGCGCCGTGGCGATACCCAGCTGTCGCTGCTGCCTACCGAATTCAAGTTGCTGGAATTTTTGATGCGCCATGCCGGTCAGGTGCTGACTCGCACGATGATCTTCGAGACGGTGTGGGGTTTCCATTTCGATCCCGGTACCAACCTGATCGATGTGCACATCGGCCGGTTGCGCAAGAAGATTGATGCAGCGGGTTGTGCGCCGCTGATCCATACCGTACGTGGCTCGGGGTACAGCCTTGCGCAGACTGACTGACAACTGGCGTTCCACCACCGCGCGCCTGATCCTGATCTATGGCTCGTTCTTCGCGCTGTGGGGCATCGTGGTGATCGGCCTGATCCACTGGCAGGCAGCCAGCTATCTGACGCGCGTCTCCAACGAGCTGATCGGCCGTCAGGCGGATTACTTCTCGATGCTGGACGAACCCACGCGACTGCGCGCGCTGGATGACTACGTCTCGCTGGAGACGCGGCAACTCAACGCCTGGGGACTGTTCGACGCCCACGGAAAAGCGCTGGCCGGAACGATTACCGTGCTGCCACCGAATGTGCTGATCAATGGCCCGGTGGCCATCGTGCCGCAAGGTCTGGCGCGCAGCGATGGCCATGCGCATGTCAGCGTGCGCGCCGCGGCCGTGCGCCTGCGGGACGGGCGCATCCTGCTGGTCTCGCGGGATACCAGCATCGTCGACCGGATCGGCACGATCATCCTGCAGGCCTTGCTGTGGGGCATCTCGTTGACCGTGGTACCCGGCCTGCTTGGCGGCTGGCTGCTTTCCCGTGGACCATTGCGGCGCGTCCATGCGATTCGCGAAGCCACCCTGCCGATCATGCGCGGCGACTTGGCCCAACGCCTGCCGGTGAGCCGGCGCGGCGATGAGCTGGACATGCTGGCCGGCATCGTCAACGCGATGCTCGACGAAATCGAGCGCCTGCTCGGCGAAGTGAAAGGAGTCTGCGACAACATTGCGCACGACCTGCGCACGCCGCTGACCCGCTTGCGCGCACGGATCTACCGCTTGCAGCAGCAGTTCGGTGCAGACAGCAGCGAGAATGAAACGCTGGAGGCATGCCTGGTCGACACCGATGCACTGCTCGATCGCTTCCGCGCGTTGCTGCGCATCTCGGAGCTGGAAAACCAGCAGCGTCGCGCCGGATTCGACCAGGTCGATCTGGCCGAGATCCTGCAGGAAGTGCATGCGCTGTATCTGCCGCTGGCCGAGGACCGCGGTCAGCGGCTGGAGCTGCAGCAGCCGTCGTTGCCGCCGATCCATGCGGACCGGCATCTGCTGCTGGAGGCGTTGAGCAACCTGGTCGGCAACGCGATCAAGTTCACTCCGCCCGGTGGTCGCGTCGATATCCGCGCGCGGGTTGCCGAGGATGGTCCATGGGTGGACGTGTGCGATAGCGGGCCAGGCATCCCGCCCGATCAGCGCGACGCGGTGACGCGCCGCTTCTATCGTGCCGAGAGCTGCCGCAGCACGCCGGGGTCCGGACTGGGCCTGAGCATCGTCAGCGCGATCGCACGCCTGCATGGCTACACGCTGCAGATTGCGGACAATGCTGGTGATAGCGGTGCGCGATTGAGCCTGCATTGCCGAGATGCCGCCGCCGTGTAGCCGCGGCGATCGTGGTGTCGGGTTTCAGCGTCACGAAACGTGCGTTCGGCGCGACACCGCGGCCGAATATGAAAATATCTTCATGCACCGAAACGGTAGCGGCGCAGTGCGGCATGTCAAAATTTGCCGCTACGCAACATTCTCGCTGGATACTCCATGCTGGGCATCGTGCGGATCGCCTTGTCGCGACCCTATACCTTCGTCGTTCTCGCGCTGTTGATCCTGATCATCGGACCACTGTCCGCGCTACGGACTCCGACTGACATCTTTCCGGATATCCGCATTCCGGTGATCGCGGTGGTGTGGCAGTACACCGGCCTGCCGGCGGATCAGATGGAAGGCCGCATCACCTCGCCGTACGAGCGGGTGCTGACCACCACGGTCAATGACGTCGAGCACATCGAGGCGAAGTCGATCGCCGGCTTCGGCATCGTCAAGATCTTCTTCCAGCCGACGGTGAACATCGCCACCGCCAATGCGCAGGTGACCGCGGTATCGCAGACCCTGCTCAAGCAGCTGCCGCCGGGGGCCAACCCGCCGTTGATCCTCAACTACAACGCGTCGACCGTGCCCATCCTCCAGCTGGCCCTGTCGGGCAAGGGACTGACCGAACAGAGCCTCGGCGACCTGGCGACCAACATCCTGCGCCCGCAACTGGTCTCGGTGGCCGGTGCCGCGGTCCCCTATCCGTATGGCGGCAAGACCCGCCAGGTGCAGATCGACATTGATCCGTCGGCACTGCAGTCGCGCGGTCTTTCCGCGGCGGACGTGGCCAATGCCTTGGCTGCACAGAACCTGCTGACGCCGGTAGGCACGCAGAAGATCGGCCAGTTCGAATACACCCTGCAGCTCAACAACGCGCCGAGCGAGCTCGCGCAGCTGGGTGATCTGCCGGTCAAGACGGTCAACGGCACCACGATCTATGTTCGTGACGTGGCGCATGTGCTGGACGGAAATTCTCCGCAGACGAATATCGTGCATGTGGACGGCAATCGCTCGGTGCTGATGAGCGTGCTCAAGAACGGTTCGGCCTCGACGCTGGCGATCGTCGCCGGGATCCGGCAGCGTCTGGAAGAAGCCAGGGCGAGCCTGCCGGACAACCTCAAGGTGGCGCCGATCGGTGATCAGTCGATCTTCGTGCGGGCGGCGATCAGCGGCGTGGCGCGCGAAGGCATCATCGCCGCGGCGCTGACCAGCCTGATGATCCTGCTGTTCCTCGGCAGCTGGCGCTCCACCGTGATCATCGCGATCTCGATTCCGCTGGCGATCCTGTCCTCGATCGCCGCGCTGTCGGCGATCGGCGAGACGCTCAACATCATGACGCTGGGTGGCCTCGCGCTGGCGGTGGGCATCCTGGTCGACGATGCCACGGTGACCATCGAGAACATCAACTGGCATCTGGAGCAGGGCAAGCAGGTCGAGCCGGCGATCCTCGACGGTGCCGCACAGATCGTCACCCCGGCGTTCGTGTCGCTGCTGTGCATTTGCATCGTGTTCGTGCCGATGTTCTTCCTCGATGGTGTCGCGCGCTTCCTGTTCGTGCCGATGGCCGAAGCGGTGATGTTCGCGATGATCGCCTCGTTCATCCTGTCGCGCACGTTGGTGCCGACGATGGCCAAGTACATGCTGCATCCGCATGTCGACGAGCATGGCCAGCATGTCGAGGCGCCGCCGACGCGCAATCCGCTGGTGCTTTTCCAGCGCCGCTTCGAAGCTTCGTTCGAGCGGGTGCGCGCTGGCTATCACGGCTTGCTGGCGATGGCGATGGAACACCGACGGATCTTCGTGATCGGTTTTCTCGCCTTCGTAGTGCTCTCGTTTGCGCTGGTGCCGATGCTGGGACGCAACTTCTTCCCCGACGTGGATGCCGGGCAGATCCTGATGCACGTGCGGGCGCCGGTCGGTACCCGGCTTGAACAGAGCGCGGAGCTGTTCGCGCAGATCCAGCAGAGCGTCAAGCGCATCGTCCCGGCCAGCGAACTGGGTACCCTGGTCGACAACATCGGTTTGCCCGCCAGCGGCATCAACAACACCTACAACAACACCGGCACCATCGGCGAGCAGGATGGCGACATCCAGATCGCGCTGAACGAAGGGCATCATCCGACGGCCGAGTACGTGCGGAAGATGCGCGAGCAGCTGCCGCGGGAATTCCCGGGAGTGACGTTCTCGTTTCCGCCGGCCGATATCGTCAGCCAGATCCTGAACTTCGGTTCGCCCGCGCCGATCACCCTGCAGATTCGCGGCAGCAATCTCCCGGCGAATTTCAAATACGCCGACACGCTGTTGCGTGAGGTCAAACGCATTCCCGGCGTGGTGGACGCGCGTATCCAGGAGTCGCAGGGCAGCCCCGGCTTCAAGATCGACGTGGATCGCACACAGGCGCAGCTGCTGGGTATCACCGAGCGCGACGTCACCAACAGCCTGGTGGTGAATCTCGCCGGTTCCAGTCAGGTCGCACCGACCTTCTGGCTCAACCCGGCCAACGACATTTCTTATCCGATCGTGATGCAGACGCCGCAGTACAACCTCGACTCGCTGTCGTCGTTGCGCAATCTCTCGATCACCGGCAGCAACGGCAGCTCGCAGATATTGGGCGGGTTGGCGACGTTGAGCCGGCAGGCCACCAATGCGGTGGTCGACCAGTACAACATCCAGCCGGTGGTGCAGATCTTCGCCACGACCCAGGATCGTGATCTGGGTGGCGTGGCTGCGGATATCCAGAAAGTGTTGAACGATCACGCCAGTGGTCTGCCGAAGGGCTCGCATGTCGAGTTGCTCGGTCAGGTGCAGACGATGAACAGTGCGTTTTCGGGCCTGCTGTTCGGCCTGCTCGGCGCGATGGTGCTGATCTACCTGCTGATCGTGGTGAACTTCCAGTCGTGGAGCGATCCGTTCGTGATCATCACCGCGCTGCCCGCTGCACTGGCCGGCATCGTTTGGATGCTGTTCGCCACGCATACCACGCTGTCGGTGCCGGCGCTGACCGGCGCGATCATGTGCATGGGCGTGGCCACGGCCAACTCGATCCTGGTGGTGAGTTTCTGCCGTGAGCGCCTGTTCGAGCACGGCCGTGCGCTGGACGCCGCGCTCGAGGCCGGCTACGTGCGCTTCCGTCCGGTGTTGATGACGGCGCTGGCGATGATTATCGGCATGGCGCCGATGGCGCTGGGTCTCGGCGAGGGCGGCGAGCAGAATGCGCCACTCGGTCGCGCGGTGATCGGCGGCCTGATTTTCGCGACCGTGGCCACGCTTTTCTTCGTGCCGGTGGTGTTTAGCATCATCCACGCGCACTACCGCCATGTTTCTGCACCGGCGCCCGCTACCGGAGAGCCTGCCCATGTCTGATTCAACCTTCCCCAAGGCAACGCTGCCATCGCATCGCGGTATCCGTCTGGCCGGTCTGATCGCCGTGGTCGTGGTCGTGGCCATCGTCATCATCGGCATTGCCACGCGCATCGTCGAGGCACGGCATCTGAAAACCTGGACCGACCAGCAGACGGTGCCGACGGTCAACGTCGCGGCGCCCGAGAAAAGCGCTGCGGGTTCGCCGCTCGAACTGCCCGGACGCATCGAGGCGTACACGCAGGCACCGATCTATGCGCGTGTTGGCGGCTATCTGAAATCATGGAAGGTCGACATCGGCGCGCCGGTCAAGGCCGGCCAGCTGATGGCAGAGATCGAGACGCCCGATCTCGACCAGCAACTGCTGCAGGCCAAGGCGGATCTAGCCAGTGCCCAGGCGAATGCGGCTCTGGCGGCCACCACCGCGAAACGCTGGCAGGCAATGCTCAGCTCCGATTCGGTGGCGAAGCAGGAAGTGGACGAGAAGACCGGCGACTTCACCGCCAAGCAGGCACTGGCGCATGCGGCCCAAGCCAACGTGGATCGCATCCAGGCGATGAAGGGCTATACCCGCATCGTCGCGCCGTTCGATGGCGTGGTCACCGCGCGCAATACCGACATCGGCGCGTTGATCAATCCCGGCAGCAGCAGTGGCCAGGCGCTGTTCGTGGTGTCCGATGTACGCAAGCTGCGCGTCTACGTGCAGGTGCCGCAGAGTTACGTGCCGTCGATTCCCGCCGGTGCCACCGCCATGCTCAGCGTGCCGGAATATCCGGGGCGCACGTTCGCCGCCAGGGTCGAGGCTTCCGCGCAGGCGGTCAATGCCGGCTCCGGCAGCACGCTGATCCAGCTGTCGGTCGACAACGCCGATGGCAAGCTGATGCCGGGCAGTTTCACCAGCGTACGCCTCAACCAGATCGCCAATGGGTCCGCCTTGCGCGTGCCGGCCAGCGCGCTGATCTTCAACGCCAGTGGCCTGCATCTGGCTACCGTGGATGCCGACAACCGGGTGAGCTTCAAGACGGTGACGATCCTGCACGACTACGGCAAGAACGTGGAGATCGGCTCGGGCCTGAACGCCGATGACCGCGTGATCGACAGCCCGCCCGACGGTCTCGCTGACGGTGATCGCGTGCAGATAGCCACTCCTGAAGCCACGGCCAAGCCTCATGCGAAAGCCTGAACTCATCCTGCTGCTGGTAGCCGGCGTGACGCTCGCCGGCTGTTCGCTGGCGCCGGCGTACAAAGTGCCAGCTGTGCCAGTGGCGGCCTCTTATCAGGACAACGGACCGTGGCAGCAGGCACAGCCCGCCGATCAGTTGCCGCGCGATCACTGGTGGCAGCTTTACCACGACCCACAGCTCGACCAGCTGCAGCAGCGCCTGCTGGGCAACAACGCCGATCTTGCCGCGGCGCTGGCGCATTACCGACAGGCGCAGGCGTTCAACCTGCAGGCGCGTTCGGCGCTGTTTCCGCAGGTCAGCGCCACGGGTAACGGGCAACGCGACCGCCAGTCCGATGCTAAACCGCTGCGTGGTCCGCTGACCGGTCCCAGTGCGTCACCGGCCAATTACGATTCGTACACGGTGAGTGGCGAGGTCGATTACGAACTCGACCTGTGGGGTCGCGTGCGCAATACGGTCGAAGCCGGCAAGGACGATACGTTGGCCGCCGCCGCCGACCTGGCCTCGGCGCAGCTGAGCCTGCAGGTGCAGCTGACCGACAATTACATCCAGTTGCGCGGGCTCGATCAGCAGATCGCCTTGCTGCAGCAGAGCATCGACGCCTATCAGAAAGCGCTGCAGCTGACCCAGACACGGCATGCCGGCGGCATCGCTTCCGGGCTGGACGTGGCGAGTGCACAGACCCAGTTGTCCTCGGCGAAATCGCTGTGGTCGCAAGCGCTGGCGCAGCGTGCGCTGGTCAAGGACGCGATCGCGGTGCTGGTCGGTGACTCTGCCGATCAGTTCAGCATGAGGGCGAAGACGGCTGAAATCGTCCTGCCGCAGGTGCCGCCGAACGTGCCCTCGACCCTGTTGCAGCGTCGTCCGGATATCGCCGCGGCGGAGCGCCGCGTCGCTGCCGCGAATGCACGTATCGGCGTGGCGCGCGCAGCCTATTTCCCGTCGCTCACGTTGAGTGCGATGGGTGGTTTCCAGAGTGCCGAATATGCCGGCTTGCTGACCCTGCCGAATCGCCTGTGGGCAATCGGACCGACCCTGTTCGAGACCATCTTCGACGGCGGCAGGCGCAAGGCTGGTGTCGCGGCGGCGAAGGCAGCCACCGACGAAGCCGGCGCGCGTTATCGGGGGGTGGTGCTGAATGCGTTCGCGCAAGTCGAAGACAACCTGGCCCAGCTCGATCACAACGGGGTGGCGCTGACCGACCAGAAGGATGCCGCCAATGCCGCGCAGCATTCGGTGGATCTGGCGATGGACCGATACAAGCAGGGCGCGGTCAGTTATCTCGACGTGGTGCAGGCACAGACGGTGGCGCTGACAGCAAGGCGCAGCCAGCTCGATCTGGATACGCAGCAGTTGCGCACCAGTGTGCAGTTGATCCGTGCGCTGGGCGGCGGCTGGTCGGTCGACCAGCTGACCACCCGGAAAGATTCCGATACGGCGGATCGCGTTCGCTAACCATGCGTCAGTGGTTGGTGGCAGCAGCAGTCTTGCCCAAGGCCATGCCTTTCAGCACATTCAATGCCTGCGCCAGCGCATAGTCTCCGGTTGCCAGCTTGGCATCGGCAGCACTGCCGTCGTCATTGATATCGGTGCCGGCCTTGGCGTTCTCGTTGGCCAGATGGTTCGGCAGGTCGGCTTCGGAATTGATCAGGCTCGGCGCGCTGTCGGCCTTGTTCACGGTCAGGTCGGCCAGCGCGATGTCGGGCTTGATGCCTTCGGCCTGGATCGAGGTACCGTTCGGCGTGTAGTAGCGTGCGGTGGTGATCTTCACCGCATGGTCGGCATCCAGCGGTATCACGGTCTGCACGACGCCCTTGCCGAACGTGCGCTGGCCCATGGTCAGCGCACGGTGGTTGTCCTTCAGCGCGCCGGAAACGATCTCCGCGGCCGAGGCGGTGCCATTGTTGGTCAGCACGATCATCGGCGCACCGTTGAGCTGGTCGCCGTGGTGGGCGCTGAAACTCATGTTGGAGTCCTGCAGCCGGCCACGGGTGGTGACGATGACGCCGGCATTGAGGAAGTCGTCACTGACGCCCACCGCCGCGGTGAGCAGGCCGCCGGGATTGTTGCGCAGATCCAGCACGGCGCCTTTCTGCGGGCCGTTCTTCGCGATCAATTCGCCCAGCTTCTTGTTCAGATCGCTGACGGTGTCGTCCTGGAATTGGGTGATCCGGATGTAGGCATAGCCGGGCTCCAGCTCGCGCACCTTGATACTGCCGATCTCGATGTTCTCGCGCACCAGCGGCAGGTCGATCAGCTTGTCGCTGTTCGGGTGCACGATGGTCAGGGTGATCTTGCTGCCGGGCTTGCCGCGCAGCTGGTCGAACATGCTGCCGACATTCTGCGGATCGATCAGCGTACCGTTGATCTTGACGATGCTGTCGCCGGCCTTGATGCCGGCACGCGCGGCTGGGGTGTCGTCGATCGGCGAGACGATGCGCAGGCCGCCATCCTCCTGCAGTACCTCGATGCCGAGGCCGCTGTACTGGCCGGTGGTGTCCTCGTTGAGCTGGGCCAGGCCTTCCTTGTCCAGATATTCGCTGTGCGGATCGAGCCCGCTGAGCATGCCGGTGATCGCGGCCTTCATCAGGGTCTTGTTGTCGACCTTTTCCACATAGGCCTGGCGCACCACGTCGTAAACGCGGCTGAAGTTGCGGATGTCGTCCAGATCCACCTGGTCGGCGCCGGAGCTGGTACCGGCATGCGCCGGGGCATCCGCGTGGCTGCCGCTGACCGGCAGGTCGACCGGCGGCGCAGCCAGGCTGGCGGCGCTGGCCGGCGCGGTTTGTGCGCGCGCGTACGGCACCGCCAGCAGCAGCGGCATGGCCAGCAGCAGGACAATCTGGCGATGGTTGGAAAGAGGCATGCGGGTGACTCCGTGCAACGAGCAGACGTCGCGCGGCCACGCGACGAAAAGAGTGGACAGTATGTTCGACAACCGAACGCCAGCGTAATTCATCGAAAGTTGGAGGCTAGCCTGCGGCGCCGTGGCGCTGGCGTCAACGGCGCTGGCTCAGCCATGTGCGCGGGTCGACCGGCTGGCCGTCCTTGCGCAGCTCGAAGTACATGCCGGTGTTGACGCCGGTCGGCGGGCTGGCGGTGCCGATCGTCTCGCCGGCTTCGACCTGGTCGCCGACGCCGTGCAGCAGCGTCTCGTTGTTGCCGTACATGCTCATCCAGCCATTGCCGTGGCTGACGATCAGCAGCATGCCGTAGCCGCGCAGGAAGCCGGCATAGATCACCCGGCCGCGAGCCACGGCATGGATCTCGCTGCCGCCGCTGGCCTTGATCAGTACGCCACTGCCGTAGCTGTTGACTACGCCGCTGGCCGGCCAGGGCAGGTTGCCGCGGATGTTCGCGCTGGCGCTGCCGACCTCGAGCGGCGGTGGCGGCAGCTTGTGCCCGGGATGTTTCTTCGCGGCAGCCTCGCGTGCCGCAGCTTCGCGTGCGGCCGCTTCGCGTGCGGCCTGGTCGATCGCCTTCTGCAGCTTGTCGACCAGGTTGTTGAGCGATTGCGCATTCTGCTTGAGCGCAGCCAGCCGTTCCGCCTGATCCTTGTATTGCGCATCGGTCGCGGCGGCCAGCTTCTGTTGTGCGGCGCGTTGCTGGGCCAGCGTCTTCGCCTGCTGCTCGCGTTGTGCCTTGGTGGTCTGCAGTGCCTGTTGCTCGGTGGTGATCGTGCTTTCCAGCTCCTGCAGCTTGGTCAGGTCGGTCATCAATTGCTGCACGCGCTGCACGCGGTCCTGCTGGAAGTACTTCGAATACACCAAGGCCCGCGAGATCCGTGCCACGTCCTCGTCACCCAGCAGCAGGCGCAGATCGGAACCCTGGCCGAGCGCATAGGTGGCGCGCAACAGGTCGGCGATTGCCGCGCGCTGGCTGTCCAGCGTCTGTTTCAGGGTGGCACGCTGCTGCTCCAGCTGGTCCAACTGCTGCTGCTTGGCACCCAGCTCGGTGTCGGTCTGGTGCACCGCGCGGGCCGCGACGGCCAGGGCATTGGCCTGCTTGGCCAGTTCCGCATTGGCGCTGTCGCGCCGTTCGGCGGTATCGGCCTGCTGTTTGGCGAGTGCTTCCATCTTGTTGCGCAGGTCGGCCAGCTTCTGCTTCGCCGCAGCCTGTTCCGCCTGGCTCTGGCTGTCCTGGCGCGCCAGCGCCGGTGGTGCCGTGACGGCAACGCTGACGGTGAACAGCAGACAGGGGAAGAGTGCGCGGGAGATGCGGTTGGGCTTGGGCATGCGGCCGATTATCGTCGAGCCGGGCGGTGGTAGCGAGCCGGACTGATCGGAAGGTCCGGACCGCATCAGGTTCGCAGCACTGGTATGGCCGGTCAGCCGCCGCCGGCCGCCATATCGGCGCACTGGTCGTGCGGACGCCCACGCGCCGGCGATGAGTCGCGACATATAGCCGTCCAAATAAATTTTGACGCGACGCAACAATTGTGCTTTAGTCGGATCACACCTCGTGTGCAGCGACGGTGCTGATGGCACCGCCGGTTGCGCGCGCCCAGCAAGTCCACCGGCCGGGAGGCATGATGGCGCAGCCAGGCAGCATGACGTTGTACGACCCGGCTTTCGAGCACGACAGCTGCGGCTTCGGGCTGGTCGCGCAGATCGATGGGCGCGCCAGCACGACGCTGGTCGATACGGCGTTTTCGGCACTGGCAAAACTTTCCCATCGCGGCGGCGTCAATGCCGACGGCATCAGCGGCGATGGTTGCGGCGTGCTGATCCATCGGCCGGCGACGTGGTTGCGCACGCTGGCGACGGAAGCCGGCTTTGCACCGGCCGAACGTTTTGCCGCCGGGCTGGTGTTTCTCGA
Organism: Rhodanobacter sp. C03; assembly: GCF_002001175.1. Taxonomy (GTDB): domain Bacteria; phylum Pseudomonadota; class Gammaproteobacteria; order Xanthomonadales; family Rhodanobacteraceae; genus Rhodanobacter. The sequence goes on from NZ_MUNT01000001.1 coordinate 334,654, forward strand.
TCTGGCCGATGGCGCGACAGCAGTGGCGATATTCGAGCAGCAACTCGCCGAGGCTGGACTGACCGTGGCCGGCTGGCGTGAGCTGGCGATCAATGCCGAGGCTTGTGGGCCACTTGCCAGCGCTACCTGTCCACGCGTGCGCCAAGTCTTCGTGAATGCTGCCGCGGCGATGGATGACGATACGTTCGAGCGAGCGCTGTTCCGTGCGCGGCGGCGTGCCGAGGCAGCGCTGGTGGATGATCCGCAGTTCTACGTGGTGAGCCTGTCCGCCCAGGTGATCGGCTACAAGGCGATGGCGGCGCCGGGCCAGTTGCGCGAGGTGTTTGCGGACCTGCGGCATCCGGCACTGGCCAGTGACGCGGTGGTGTTCCACCAGCGCTTCTCCACCAACACCACGCCACAGTGGCGGCTGGCGCAGCCGTTTCGCGTGCTCGCGCACAACGGCGAGATCAACACGATCCGTGCCAACCGGCGCTGGATGCAGGCGCGCGAGTCGATCATGCGCTCGCCGCTGGTGGATCTTTCGGACATCGGCCCGCTGGTGCGACAGCAAGGCTCCGATTCGGAAAGCCTGGACAACGCGCTGGAAATCTTGCTGGCCGGTGGTCTCGACCTGCTCGCTGCGATGCGTGTGCTGGTGCCGCCGGCGTTCGCCGCGCGCGAGAACATCGACGAGGATCTCGCTGCGTTCTACGAGTATTACGCGCTGCACAGCGAGCCGTGGGACGGCCCGGCCGGGCTGGTGATGTGCGATGGCCGCTATGCTGCCTGCACGCTGGATCGCAACGGCCTGCGCCCGGCACGTTGGGCGCTATCGGACGACAACCATCTGATCGTGGCTTCCGAGGCGGGCCTGTGGGACGTGCCCTCCGCACGCGTGATCGCCAAGGGCCGGCTGGCACCGGGCGAGATGATCGCGGTCGACTTCGTGCAGCATCGCTTGCTGCGCGATGCCGACATCGACGAGATCAACCGCAAGCGCGCGCCGTACCGCGACTGGCTGCGCGCCGGCGTGAGCTACCTGGAATCGGACCTGATCGATCCTTCGCTGGCGGCCGAGCCGTTGCCCGCCGACGAACTGCACTGCTATCAGAAGCTGTATGGCCTGTCGCGCGAGGAGCGCGAGACGGTGCTCAAGGTGATCGCCGAACTCGAAGCCGAAGCCACCGGCTCGATGGGCGACGACACCCCGGTCGCGGCGATGTCGCGCCAGGTGCGGCCGCTGTTCGACCGTTTCCGCCAGGGCTTCGCCCAGGTCACCAATCCGCCGATCGATCCGCTGCGCGAGAAGCTGGTGATGTCGCTGATCACCCAGATCGGGCCGGAAGGCAACGTGTTCGAGCTGAAGCCGGAGAACGCGAAGCAGGTCCTGATCAACTCGCCGATCCTGTCGCAGCGCAAGCTGCGCCAGCTGCTGGCGCTGCCGCAGTTCACCGGCACGCCGCGCTTCGACCTGATGTATGCGCCGGAAGAGGGGCTGGAAGCGGCATTGCGCCGGCTCTGCGATGAAGTGGCGCAGGCCGTGCGCGGTGGCTGTGCGCTGGTATTCCTCAGCGACCGCTATCCGCAGCGCGAGCAGTTGCCGATCCATGCGCTGCTGGCCACCGGTGCGGTGCATGCGTACCTGATCGAGCATGAGCTGCGCTGCCAGTGCAACATCATCGTGGAGACCGCCACGCCGCGCGACCCGCACCAGTTCGCCTGCCTGGTCGGCTTCGGCGCCACCGCGATCTATCCGTGGCTGGCCTACCAGAGCCTGTTCGAGCTGGGCCACCAGGGCCATATCGAGGGCGACCGGCTGGAGATCGGACGCAGTTACCGGCGCGGCATCCGCAAGGGGCTGCTGAAGATCCTCTCCAAGATGGGCATCTCCACCATTGCCGGTTATCGCGGCGCGCAGCTGTTTGAGATCGTCGGACTGGCGCCGGACGTGGTCGCGCTGTGCTTCCCCGGCACGCCCTCGCGCATCGGTGGCGCCAGCTTTGCCGATCTGGAACACGAGCAGCGGCTGCTTGCGGCGGAGGCGTGGAACCAGGCGCTGCCGTTGCGCGCCGGCGGCCTGTACAAGTTCGTGCACGGCGGGGAATACCACATGTACAACCCGGACGTGATCGCCACGCTGCAGCACGCGGTGCGCAGCGGCAACCCGGCCGATTACCGCATCTATGCCGATCACGTCGATCATCGCCCGCCGTCGGCGCTGCGCGACCTGCTCGGACTGAAACCTGCCGCGTTACCGATTCCACTGAATGAGGTCGAGCCGGTCGAGACGATACTCAAGCGTTTCGATTCGGCCGGCATGTCGCTCGGCGCGTTGTCGCCGGAAGCGCACGAGGCGCTCGCGATCGGCATGAACCGGCTCGGCGGGCGCAGCAATTCCGGTGAAGGTGGCGAAGACCCGGCGCGCTACGGTACCGAAAAAATGTCGAAGATCAAGCAGGTCGCCTCCGGCCGCTTCGGCGTCACGCCGGCCTACCTGGTCAACGCCGAAGTGCTGCAGATCAAGATCGCGCAGGGTGCCAAACCCGGTGAGGGTGGCCAGCTGCCCGGGCACAAGGTCGATGCCACCATCGCGCGGTTGCGCTACGCCAAGCCCGGCATCGGCCTGATCTCGCCGCCGCCACATCACGACATCTATTCGATCGAGGACCTGGCGCAGCTGATCCACGACCTCAAGGAAGTGAATCCGAGCGCGCTGATCTCGGTGAAGCTGGTTTCGCATGCCGGCGTCGGCACGGTCGCTGCCGGCGTGGTGAAGGCCGGTGCGGATCTGATCACCATCTCCGGTCACGACGGTGGCACTGGCGCCAGTCCGCTCACCTCGATCAAGTACGCCGGCACGCCATGGGAACTGGGCCTGGCCGAAACGCAGCAGACGCTGCGCCGCAACGACCTGCGCGGTCGCGTGCGCTTGCAGACCGACGGCGGCCTGAAGACCGGCCTCGATGTGATCAAGGCGGCGTTGCTTGGCGCCGAGAGTTTCGGCTTCGGCACCGGCCCGATGGTGGCGCTGGGCTGCAAGTATCTGCGCATCTGCCATCTCAACAATTGCGCTACCGGCGTGGCGACCCAGCATCCGGTGCTGCGCAAGGAATACTTCATTGGCCTGCCCGAGATGGTGATGAACTATTTCCGTTTCGTCGCCGAGGATGTACGCGCACATCTTGCACAACTCGGTGTGCGCAGCCTTGGCGAGATCGTCGGGCGCACCGAGCTGTTGCAGCAGATCGCAGGCAGTACGGCGGTGCAGCACAAACTCGACCTCACGCCGTTGATCGATGGTCGGGGCCTGAGTGCGAGCAGCGACTTCGCCTGCACGCTGGCGCGCAATCCCGTGCGCGACGAAGCCGCACTGGCTACACGCATCGCCACGGATACGGCGCCGCTGGTGGAACTGGGCGAGAGCGGCCACTTCAGCTATGCGATTGCCAACACCGATCGCGCGATCGGCGCGCGGCTGTCAGGTGCAATTGCGCGCCGGCACGGCGACCATGGCATGGACGAACACCCGATTACCCTCAAACTGGAAGGGGCGGCGGGACAGAGCCTCGGTGCGTGGAACGCAGGTGGCGTGCATATCGACCTCATCGGCGAGGCGAACGACGGCGTCGGCAAGGGCATGGCCGGCGGCCGCATCGTGGTGCGTCCGCCACTGGATGCGCCGTATGCCAGCCAGGATGCGGCGATCATCGGCAACACCTGCCTGTACGGTGCCACCGGTGGCGAGTTGTATGCCGCGGGCCGCGCCGGTGAGCGTTTCGCCGTGCGCAACTCCGGCGCGCAGACGGTGGTCGAGGGCGCCGGCGATCACTGCTGCGAGTACATGACCGGCGGCGTGGTCGCAGTGCTCGGCAAGGTCGGGCTCAACTTCGGCGCCGGCATGACCGGCGGTTTCGCCTACGTGCTCGATCTCGAACGCGATTTCGTCGACTGCTACAACCATGAGCTGGTCGACATTCTGCGTATCTCGCCGGAGGGCATGGAGAACTACATGCAGCACCTGCGCAACCTGGTCACCCGCCATGTGGAGCTGACCGGCAGCGACTGGGGGCGGCAGGTGCTGCGCGATTTCCGCGGTCTGCAATACAAGTTCTGGCTGGTGAAGCCGAAGGCCGCGAGCCTCGCCGCGCTGGCCGAAGAACTGCGGAGGGCGGCATGAGCGACAAACTGTTCCGCTTCCTCGACCTGCCGCGCCAGCCGCCCAAGGCGGTGCCGGTGGCGATCCGTGTGCTCGGCTATGGCGAGATCAGCGGCGATTTCGCGCCGGCATCTGCGGCGGGCCAGGCCGAGCGCTGCCTCGACTGCGGCAATCCGTATTGCGAGCATGCCTGCCCGGTACACAACTACATTCCGGACTGGTTGAAGCTGGTGCAGGAAGGACGGCTGTTCGAAGCGGCCACGCTGATGCACGAGACCAACCCTCTGCCGGAGATCTGCGGCCGCGTCTGTCCGCAGGATCGTTTGTGCGAGGGCGCCTGCACGCTGGAGCAGGGAGGCCTCGGCTCGGTGACGATCGGCAGCATCGAACGCTCGATCACCGATGAGGCGTTTCGCCAGGGCTGGCGGCCGGATCTTTCCGGCGTGGTGGAAACCGGCCGGCGCGTGGCGGTGGTCGGCGCGGGACCGGCGGGACTGTCGTGTGCGGATCGCCTGCGTCGTGCCGGTATCGCGGTGGATGTGTTCGATCGCCAGCGCGAGATCGGTGGGTTGCTCACTTTCGGCATTCCGCCGTTCAAGCTGGACAAGGCGGTGGTGCGCACGCGCCGCGAAGTGCTCGAAGGCATGGGTGTGCAGTTCCATCTCGGCGTCGAGATCGGGCGCGACATCACGCTTGAAAGCCTGCTCGACGACTACGACGCGGTGTTCATCGGCACCGGCGCCTACACCTTCGTCGATGGTGAATTGCCGGGCCGTGAACTCGCCGGCGTGCACGACGCGCTGCCGTTCCTGATCGCGAACGCGAACCGCCTGCTCGATGATCAGCCCATACCGCCCGCGCTCGATCTCAACGGCAAGCACGTGGTGGTGCTTGGCGGTGGCGATACCGGCATGGACTGCAACCGCACCGCGATCCGCCTCGGTGCCGCTTCGGTGACCTGCGTCTACCGTCGCGACGAAGCGAGCATGCCCGGCTCGCGCCGCGAGGTGGCTTACAGCCGTGAGGAAGGCGTCAAGTTTCTGTTCCATCGGCAGCCGCTGGACTTGATCGGCGAGCAGGGCAAGGTGCGTGGCGTGCGCGTGGTGACTACCGAGCTGGTCGACCAAGGCGACGGTCGGCCACGCCCGCGCAACGTCGAAGGCAGCGAAACCGAGCTGCGCGCCGACGTGGTGATCCAGGCCTTCGGTTTCCGCCCGAGTCCGCCGGCATGGTGCGCCGAGCACGGCATCACGTTGGATTCCACTGGCCGTATCCTCGCCGGTGGCGATGGCCGGCTGCCGTTCCAGACGGGCCATCCGCGAGTATTCGCCGGCGGCGACAACATGCGCGGTGCCGACCTTGTGGTGCGCGCCGTGCACGACGGGCGGGAGGCTGCCAGCTCGATCGCGCAGATGTTGAGCGAGCTGGCGATGACGGCGATCGAACAGGTTGCCTGAGTGTGGTGCTGTCCAAGCATGTGTCAGGTTGATTAAGCTCCAGCCTGATGACGGCTGACGGCGCGCTGCGTGCTCAATAGACTCTGGTTCGGGTTTTTCCTCACCGCTGCGGTGGCGGCGCTGTCGCGCTGGCTGATCGGTGGCGACGAGGGCGTGTTCGCCGCGGTCGTCGGTTCGCTGTTCGACATGGCCGATCTGTCGGTCAAGGTGATGCTGTTGCTGTTCGGCACGCTCACGTTGTGGCTCGGCTTCCTGCGCATCGCCGAACAGGCCGGGTTGGTCGATCGCCTCGCCCGCATGCTCGGACCGTTGTTCGCGCGGCTGATGCCGGGCGTGCCGCGCGGGCATCCGGCGATCGGCCTGATCACGCTGAACTTCGCCGCCAACGCGCTGCAGCTGGACAATGCCGCCACACCAATCGGCTTGCGTGCGATGCGCGAGCTGCAGACGCTGAACCCTTCGGCAGATACCGCGAGCAATGCGCAGATCCTGTTCCTGGTACTCAACGCGTCGTCGCTGACGCTGCTGCCGGTGAACGTGTTCATGTATCGCGCGCAGGCCGGTGCGCATGATCCGACGCTGGTGTTCCTGCCGATCCTGCTGGCGCACTTTGCCGCCAACCTCACCGGCCTGCTGTCGGTGGCGTACATGCAGCGCCTGAAGCTATGGGATCCGGTGGTACTGGCGTGGCTGGGCGGCGGCGCGCTGCTGCTCGGCGGCTTCATCGCGCTGCTGGCTTCGCTGACGGCGGTGGCGCTGGCCTCGTTGTCGGCATTGCTGGGCAACCTGTTGCTGTTCGGCGTGATCATCGCGTTCCTGTGCGCCGGCGCGTACAAGAAGGTGCCGCTGTTCGAGAGCTTCCTCGATGGTGCGAAGCAGGGCTTCGAGGTGGCGAAGGATCTGCTGCCCTACCTGATCGCGATGTTGTGCGCAGTCGGCGTGTTGCGCGCGTCCGGCGCGCTGGATTTCGCGCTCGACGGTATCCGCTGGCTGGTGCTGCACGCGGGCCTGGATGATCGCTTCGTCGATGCGCTGCCCACCGCGCTGGTCAAGCCGTTCTCCGGCAGCGCCGCCCGCGCGATGCTGATCGAGACCATGCATCACTCCGGCGTGGACAGCTTTCCGGCGCTGCTCGCCGCCACCATCCAGGGCAGCACCGAGACCACGTTCTACGTGGTCGCCGTGTACTTTGGAGCGGTCGGCATCAAGCGCATACGCCACACCGTGGGCTGCGCGCTGTTGGCAGATCTGGCCGGCGTGCTCGGCTCCATCGCTGTCTGTTACTGGTTCTTCGGCTGATGTGCCTGATTGCCTTTGCCTGGAACGTGCATCCGCGCTGGCGCCTGCTGCTGGCCGGCAATCGCGACGAGTTTCATGCGCGTCCCAGCACGCCGCTGTCGCGCTGGGAGGATGCGCCGATCATCGGTGGCCGTGATCTGCAGGCTGGTGGTACCTGGCTGGGCGTGACCGATGCAGGGCGCTGCTGCGTGGTGACGAACGTGCGTGATCCACGTGATCCGCAATTGGGCGTTTCACGCGGCATGCTGGCGACCGATTATCTCGGCGAAAGTGCGGATGCCAAGGCGCACGCCCAGCAATTGCTGCGTTCAGCGGCGGACTATCGGCCATTCAACCTGCTCACCTTCGATGCGCACGACGCGTTCTATCTGGGCAATCGTCCCGAGCCGCGCGCGCAGACGGTGATGCCCGGCGTGCACGGCTTGTCGAATGCCGACTTCAACACGCCGTGGCCGAAGACGCGTGCGCTGATACGGCACCTGCAGGCCTGGATCGAGAGCGCTGGCAAAAACGATTTCGCACCGTTGTTCGCAGCGCTGGCCGATGAGCACGTCGCGCCCGATGCGCAGTTGCCGGACACCGGCGTCGGGCTGGAACGCGAACGCTGGCTGTCATCCGCGTTCATCCGTGGCGAACACTACGGCACCCGCGCCAGCACGGTGGTGGCGATCGGTCATGACGGCAGCGGCGTGATCGTGGAGCGCCGCTTCGGGCCGAATGGCCACTTCGATGGCGAGACCACACTGCGCATGACAGGTTCGTCGCCGATCCGTTGAGAGGCCGGCGCCTACGCGCGTTGTCGACGCTGGTCGCCTGCCAGCATCGCCGACCGTTGGCTAGCCTGTCGTCCATATCCATGGACGGAGAGCTTCAATGCGCATCGGATGGTTGTTGCCGATCACCGCGATCGGTATTGCCTTACTGGCCGCCGGTGGAGTCCACGCGGCCGATTGTCCCGCGTGGTCACCAGAGCAGGCGCGTCAGGAGATGAAGGCGCTGCATGACCGGCTCGATGGCTGGAACCATGCGTACCGGGTCGACGGCCAGTCGCCAGTCGACGACGCTGTCTACGATCAGGCGTTGCAGCGTCTTGCCCATTGGCGACGCTGCTTTCCGGCACAGGCACCGGCGGCGCTCGCTCACCTGGCCGACGCCACGGGTCGTGTGCGCACGCCGGTGGCGCAGACCGGGCTGGCCAAGTTGCCCGATGCCGCGGCACTGGCCGCATGGATGCATGCGCACGATGAGGGCGATCTGTGGGTGCAGCCGAAGGCCGATGGCGTGGCGGTCACCCTGTTGTATCTGGACGGCCGGTTGCAGCAGGCGACCAGTCGTGGCGATGGCCTGCGCGGCTCGGACTGGACCGCGCTGGCACAGCGCATCGACGCGATTCCGAAACACCTGCCGAACGCACCGGCACGCGTGGTACTGCAAGGTGAGCTCTACTGGCGCCTGCCCGGTCACGTGCAGGCCAGCGCCGGCGGCGTCAATGCACGCTCCGCGGTAGCCGGTGCGCTGGCACGCGACACGCTGGATGCGAAGGCGGCCGCACAGATCGGCCTGTTCGTATGGGACTGGCCCAGCGGTCCGGCCGACATGCCGGCCCGGCTGGCCGGCTTGCAGGCGATGGGTCTGGGCGACAGCGTGGCGTATACGCATCCGGTCAAGACGATCGAGGAAGTCAGGCATTGGCGCGAGCAGTGGTATCGCCACGCCATGCCATTTGCCGCTGACGGCACGGTGGTGCGCCAAGGCCATCGGCCGCCTGCCGCGACGTGGCAGGCGGCACCACCCGACTGGGCTATTGCGTGGAAATATCCGGCGGCATCGGCGCTAGCCGAGGTGCGTGCGGTGACTTTCACGGTCGGTCGCAGTGGCCGCATCACGCCGGTGCTGGAGCTGGTGCCGGTGCAGCTGGACGATCATCGCGTGCAACGGGTCAGCGTGGGCTCGGTGGCGCGCTGGCGGCAATTGGATATCCGTCCCGGCGATCAGGTCGAGGTGGTGCTGGCTGGCTTGACCATTCCGCGTCTGCAGTCGGTGGTATGGCGCACGCAGCAGCGTGCTGAAGTGACGCCACCGGATCCCGGAAAGCACGATCCGCTGAGCTGCTGGCAGGCTAAGCTTGGTTGCGAGGAGCAATTCCGTGCTCGCCTGTTGCGCTTGAGTGGCGAGCAGGGTCTGCAGCTGGATGGTCTGGGTGTCGGCACTTGGCAGGCGCTGATCGACGCCGGGTTGATCCACGAGCTGCTTGACTGGATTGACCTGACACCAGCGCAGCTTGCCGCCATCCCCGGATTTGGACAGGCGCGCGCCAGCGCGCTGACACAGGCATTTGCCGGCGCTCGCCAGCGTTCGTTCGCCCGCTGGTTGCACGCACTCGGTATACCGGCCAGTGGCAATGCCGAGTTGTCGGACTGGGCCATCCTGAGCGCGCGCAGTTCAGACCAGTGGCAGGCCATCGATGGCATCGGCCCGAGTCGCGCGGATCGTCTGGTCGAGTTTTTTGCACATCCGGATGTGCGGATGCAGGCGACACGATTGCATCAGGTGGGTGTGCAGGGATTCTGAGCGGTCCTCTGCCGGTACTTGTGTGAGCGACTTCAGTCGCGATGCTCTTGTGGAACAGGACAAGCATCGCGACTGAAGTCGCTCCAACGGTTGCTTCGTTCAGCCCTTGAGCTCACCGTCGACGTAATACCAGCGACCGTGTTCGTGCACGAAGCGGCTGGTCTCATGCTGTCGCTGCGCGCGACCGCCGCCCAGGCGGTAGCGAGCGACGAACTCCACGGTTGCATGTTCTCCATCGATGTTCTGCTGCTGGCGGATCTCCAGACCCAACCAGGTGGGCGGTGGCTGCTGGGCAGCCAGCCGCAGCGATGCCGGGCGTGTGTCGGCATGCCAGCTCGCCAGCAGGTAATCCTCGCGTTTGAGTACATAAGCGCTGTAGCGCGAACGCATCAGTTGCTCGGCGCTGGCAGCGGATGCCACGCCGTCGTGCAGAGGGCCGCAGCATGCGGTGTAACCGGCCGGATTGCCGCAAGGACAGGGGGTCAGCGTGTCGATCGACTTCATGCCGCCTTTGTACCCGGTTCGGCGGGTTTGTGCAGGCGTTTTCAGCCCTAGGTGCGTCGCCAGACGCGGCAACGGTTGTTGGCCGGCATCGCGATATCGTCGATCAGGTCAAAGCCTGCCTTGCCTGCCAGCAAATCGACAGCTTCGGCATCGCGGATTGCCATATGCGTGCCGCGTGCCTTGAGCCACTGGTCGAACGCGGCATTGCTGTCACTGCTGTAACGGCCTTCATAGTTGAACGGGCCGTAGATGATCAACGTGGCATCGGGTGTGGTGACGGCGGGCAACTGCGCGAACAGGCGTTCCACCTCGGGCCACGCCATGATGTGCAACGTATTGGCACTGAATATCGCATCGTAGCGCGCAGTGGGCCACGCGCCGGTGACATCGAATTCCAACGGGGGTGGCGTGTTCGGCAACTCTGCCTCGTCGAGCCACGCGCGGATGCCTGGCAGGCTCTCCGCGCGGTCCGAGCTTTGCCAGGTCAGCTGTGGCAGGGCTGCGGCGAAATGCACCGCATGCTGGCCGGTGCCGCTGCCGATTTCCAGGACATGTCTGTGGTCGGCCAAATGCCGGCGCAGCACATCGAGGATCGGCTCGCGGTTGCGTTTGCACGAGGACGAATGCGGTTTCTCCATCAGGCCAGCGTCGATCGAGCCGGTGCGCTCAGACCGGTCGGCCGCGCAACACGCGTGCCGGCAGCATCAGCAAGGCACCGAGGAAGGCAAATATCGCGCCGACGGTGAAGCCGACTAGCCGGAATGGCAACAGCAACAGCCACACGATCGGGTACAGCACCAGCGCCAGCAGGGCGAGCGGCCAGCAGAACACCAGGAGAAGCAACCAGAGCAGGAAACCGGCCATGAGGATGACCTCGGGATGGGTGGAGTGGGCAGACTCTAGCGCAGGCGGATGCGCCTGCGTAGATGACTGATGCCACCCCATTCAGGTCAGCCCATCGGATTCACGCCGATCAACCACAGGTGCAGCCAGCACGCGAAGATGGCCCAAACCACCACGCCGATCACTATGGTCACTACGTCGCCCTTGAGCGTACCCGCCGGATAGGTGGTGCCGGCCCGCCGGTCGAGTCGGCGCGATACGGCGAACAGCACGATCGCCCACAGCAGGAACGCACCGAACAGCACCACGTCGTGCAGCATGCCGGTGGCCAGCAGATGGCCGAATGCCCACACTTTCACCGCCAGTACTTGTGGGTGGTGCAGTTTCGCCTTGATGCGGTTGTGCGGCACACGCGCCGCGAAAAACAGCACGAACGCGATCAGCGTGAACAGCGCATTGAGATGACGCAGCGCCAGCGGCGGCGCATACAGCAGCACGGGTTGCTGGCGGGCCAGTCCGAAGCCCCAGCAGATCAGCACGAAGCCGATGATCGACGTCAGCGCGAACAGACTTTTCCAGCGCTTCTCGCCGAGCCGTGCAATTTGCCGGCTGCGCCAGTCGTTGGCGAAGATGCGCAGAGAGTGTGCTCCGAGAAAGATCAGCAGACCAAGGATCAGCACGGACATGCCAGGTCTCCATCATGGTTGGGTGGTGCGACTAGTCAGACTTCGTGAGAACGCCGAGGCGATTTGCCAATGGACAAGCCGCATGAACCTCAGTGAGAGATGATACCGACTGCTTCAAATGCGCGGCAGTTCACCGCGGGTGCTGCAGACCGCGATCGGATAGCAAGGGCGGCATGATGTTTGCTGCATTGCTCGTTTTCGTGGTGTTGCTGATTGCCTCCACGACGATTTCTAAGCATCAAAATCAGCTTTCATCACCACTTCGGCTCCATCACGATGCTGCGCACCTTTGTCCGCAACTCGATTTCGACGTGCAAATTGGGACGCAGGATGGGGACTCGATCCAGTACACGCTGCACCGTGCGTTTCCAGCGCACACTGGATCGCGCATAGCTAGGTAAGATGCGTGACTTGACCGGGATGAAATCTGGCGATAGAAGCTCGAAATATCGCAGGATCTCCGCTTTGCTGTATTCGCGCCAATGATGCCCGTAAGTATACGTTCCAAGCACATTGTCGACGCTGATTCCGCCGCCTTTCCCGCTCAGAAACCGCGCCACGTTCCAGGCGCGCCCTTTCCACGAGTAGTAATTTGGCGTGGTGACGACGATGCGTCCACCCGGTGCCAAGACGCGATAAATCTGGCGCCAGAACGTCACTGGGTTGAAGGTAATATGTTCAAGAATTTCGGTGAACAAAACGATATCAACCGAATCATCCGCCAGCGCTTCCAACTCGCGAGCCTGCTCCAGATTCGGGCATTTCAACAGCGGTATACCAAATGTCTTGGCGATGCCTTTTACGCTTTCCACTTCGAAAGTGCCTGGGAGATCGAGGGCGGTGACTTCAAACCCCGCCTGACGCCACAGCACAGCCTGATGCAGCCAGTGAGCGCCGACGTCAAGCACGCGGCGACCACGTTCCTCACCCCAGGATGAGCTGAATTCCTCAAGCGTCACAATGAATCGCTGATAATGCTGCGATAAATACAACTCAGGTGTGCCGCCATAATTCCTGAACAGCTCGACCAGTTCATCAAAGGACGATAATCCCTGCATTACAGCCTCCACAGCTTGCTCATGCGTCAACTGCGAATCGTAGCTGAAGGGGTGCCGCAGAAGAGCGTCCGTGCCATCGATGCCGACTCCCTTTGTATCAAAGGTTCGACGTGAATCGCGAAGGCCATGGCATCCTGATGCAGGCTGATCGGACTTGGGTTGTCCATGGAGTTGATCCAGCTATCGCCGGCCTGCAAGGCCTCGCTACCCACGTCAATCTGACCTTTTGCGCAGTAAAGCAGTACCACATTACGGTCGAGTCGGTAGGCCCCCGCTTCTCGCCATATCCGGATGTTGCTACGCGCCTTGGCACGGCGCACCATCAGGTTGAAGTCGCGTGTCGCGCCGCCAACCAGCGCCACCGTCACTCCAGCTTCGCCGGCAAACGCGAATGGTACAAACGGTGTGGTCAACGCGTGCACGCGATCGCCGTCCAGCGTCATCGTGAAGCCGTTGCCGTCGAGCAAGGCGATCTGCCGGTCGATGCCGGGGAAACTGGAGAACGGTGCGGCGCTGTCGACCTCGGCGATGCTCACGCGCCACAGGAAATCGGCGCTGCCGGCGCCATCCGGATGGATGGCTATTTCGCGGGTGCTGCCCAGGCCGTTCTTCCAAGGCTGCGGGGGGCAATCGGACAGACGGATGATCATGGGGTTCTCTCGATGATACGTTCGAACGGCGGCAGCGCCTTCAGCATGCCGCTGCCGTAGCGTTTGGTCACCACGCGACGGTCCAGCAGCACGATGCGGCCGCGGTCGGTCTCGTTGCGGATCAGGCGGCCGCAGTATTGCGTCAGCAGACGGGTCGCCTCGGGGATGCTGACTTCGATGAACGGGTTGCGTCCGCGCGATTCCAGCCACTCGGCATAGGTGGCGCCGACCGGATCGGTCGGCACCGCGAACGGCAGCTGGGTGATCACCACCGTCTCGCACAGCTTGCCTGGAAGATCGAGGCCTTCGCCGAACGAGGCCAGGCCGAACAAGGTGCTGCCGCGGCCCGCTTCAATATCCGCGATGTGTTCGGCGATCAGTTGCGACTTGCCCAGCGAGCCCTGCGCGCGCACCTTGCGCACCTGGGCGATCGGTAGTTTCTGCAGCACCCGATCGAGTTTCACGCGCGAGGTGAACAGCACCAGGTTGCCGGCATCCCAGTCGAGGTTTTCCGCCAGCCACTCGCTGATTTCCTCGGCGTGGGCTTCGCGCGCATCGGGCAACGTACGCATCGCCGGCACTTCCAGTCGAGCCTGCGCGGCGAGGTCGAATGGCGAAGGCAGGCTCAGCGTCACCGCATCGTCGGGCAGGCCCACCGCATCGGCGAAACCGCGGAAGTTGCCACCTGCGCTCAGCGTAGCCGAGGTCATCAACACGCCACTGGCGTTGCCCCACAGCACGCTGCGCAGCAAGCCACCGGCAGACACGGCCGAGGCATGGCAGACCAGTTGCTGATCGCCGCCAAGGGTGACCCAGCGCGCCAGCGGCGGCATGCCATCGGGATCGTCGCTGGCCCACGCGCGCCAGCAACTGGCCTGCTTGCCGATCCGCTCCAGCGCGATGCCGAGTTCGCGCGACAGCGCTTCCTGGGTCGGGCCGCCGTCGGTCATCTCGACCACGGCGCGACGTACTGCGCTGAGCCAGCGCTGCACCTCGCTGGTGTACAGGCTGAGCACACGCGCATGTTCCACCCATGCTTCCGGCAGCTGGCCCAGCGAGCCGCGATACATCGGCTCGGTTTCGGCCGGGTCGGGCAGCCAGTCGAGGCGGATTTCCTTCTCCAGTTCCTCCAGCGTGTTGCTCAGTTCCTGCAGCTTGGCGTCGCCGGCATCCAGCGACAGCTTGCCCAAGGTCTGCTTGTCGGTGAGCGAATAGGCCGCATGCACCTGCCGGCCGAGTCGGCTCAGCTGGCGCACCGTGACATTCATGTAGACCTCGCTGGCACCGCGGTCGATCGCCTTGCCCGGCACGTGGTGGCCTTCGTCGAAGATGTATAGCGTCTCGTCCGGTCGCGGCAGGATCACCCCACCCCAGCCCTCGTCCTCGCCCGGCATGGTGAGGTCGGCCAGCACCAGGTCCTGGTTCGCCACGATGATCTCGGCATCGTCCACCGCGCGGCGTGCGGCGAAGAACGGGCAGATCATGAACTGGCCACATTTGCGCCCGGTGCAGCCGCCGGCGCTGGTAGTCACCATCGGACGCAACAGGTCGCTGACGGCTTCTGGAGCGCTGTCCATGTCACCGTTCCACTCGTTGCGGTCGAACGTGGCGCGCAGTTTTGCCAGCGCCTGCTTGTCGCGTGCCTGCGGTGGCTTGGTCCACAGCACCAGGTCGGCGTCGAAACCGGCCAGGCCCATCTGCGCGGTGTCATTGAGGCTGTTTGCCGCCATCGTCAGGTTGCGCGGGCACAGGTAGCGGCCGCGGCCCTTGGCCAGCGCCACCTTGGCCTCGATGCCGTTCAGTTGCAGGTATAGCGGGATATCGCGCTGCACCAGCTGCTCCTGCAGCGCCACCGTGGCGGTGGCGATCAGCAGCTTCTTCTTCTGGAAACGTGCCACGGCCACGCCGGCGATCAGGTAAGCCATCGACTTGCCGGTGCCGGTCGGCGCCTCGATCACCGCCACCCCGCCGGTGCGGCCGAACGCCTTGGCCACCTCGGCGATCATCCTGCCCTGCGAGGCGCGGGCGCGAAAGCCCGGCAGGCCGTCCTTCAGGCGTGCATAGGCGGCGCGGATGGCGTCTTTGGTGGTGTCGGCGAGCATGTTGGATGGCACCTATGGCGCAAGTTATGCATGGAATACGGGCGGTGCTGTCGGTAAACCGTCGCTCGAAGGGTTCCGGTGTCGGGGTCGACGTGCGCGTCGTTTCGAAGGAAGAGGGGGGATGTAATGAGGCAGTTTATCGGTATTGCGTGCCTGCTTACCCGGAGAAGGGGCGATGCCGGCTTCGGGGTAGGGCGGATTACGCCCCGTGAAAGGGTATGCTGACGCCGGATGCTGGTGCGCTTGGGCTGTGGGGAGCTCTTTCGATGAAGCACGCGGATGCTGCGGGAGCGACGTCCTGCGACGACTCATTGCAGTTGGCATGGCTGGCCAGCCTCGCGACGGCGCATACGCCTGACGAGGTGGCCGAGGTGATTGCGGACCTGACGCAGGCCGAACTGGGCTGCAAGGCCGCCTGCGTGCTGTGGGATCTGGGGCAGCCGACCAGTCATCACAGCGTGCCACCGACCCGGATGGACGTTGCCGATGAGCCGTGGCTGCGCACTGCCAGCGAATCAGACCAACCCTGCCGACATCCAGCGGATCGACGCCGCATTGCGCTGCGTCTGTGCCGGCAGCCGGAACCTGTACTGCTGCTGCTGACCTTGCAGGCGGAGCACGACGGCATCGGCTTTCCGGGGAAATTGGCGGTGCCGCTGCTGCTCGCCGGTCAGCATCTGCAGCGGACGCTGGAATGGATCGAGCTGCAGCGCGCGCATCAGCAGCTGGCGCGCTCCGAGGCCCTGCAGTGTGCATTGTTCGCGATCTCCGATCTGGCCGGTTCCGAGCGCGACATGCCGGACATGCTGCGTGGCATCCATGCCATCGTCAGCACGCTGATGTATGCGGAAAACTTTTTCATCGTGCTGCACAACGCGGAACAGGACACGATCCGCTTCCTGTATTTCGTCGATGTCGAGTCCCCAGCCGTGTTCGAAGTGGGTCAGGATCTGCCACTGAGCACGATCGAGCACACGCTGACCTGGTACGTGATCCGTGATGGCAAGGCGCGCATGGGCGACACCGAAGAACTGCTCGCCCAGGTATCCGGGCCGGTTGCGCTGATCGGATCGGACAGCTACGACTGGCTGGGTGTGCCGATGTTGCGTGACGGTCGGCCATGCGGCGCGCTGGTGGTGCAAAGCTATCGGCATGACATCGGCTTTTCGGATGAGGATCTGACCCTGCTGCAGTTTGTCGGCAGCCATATCCTCACCGCAGTGGAACGCAAGCAGAGCAAGGCGGATCTGGAACAGCGGGTGCATTTGCGCACCCTGGAACTGGCCGAAGCCAATCGTGGACTGCAACTGGAAATCATCGAGCGGCAGCGCGCCGAGCATCTGCAGGTGGCCTTGTTCCAGATCGCCGAGCTGGCCACGGCGGATATCGATCAGGGCGAGTTTTATCGGCGCGTACATGCTGTGGTCGGCGAGCTGCTGAATGCGGAAAATTTCTTCATTGCCCTGCTTTCCGACGACCGCCAGCGGTTGACCTTTCCCTACTCGGTGGATGCGGTCATGGCACCACCCCAAGAGCGTCCGCTGGGCCGTGGCCTGAGCGAATACGTACTGCGCTGTGGCAACGCCCTGTGGGCCAACAACGCGGACATCGAGGAACTCGTGCGTCAGGGCGAGGTGGCGTCGGGGCGCTCGGGCGCGCCGGCGATGTCCTGGCTGGGCGTGCCGCTGATCGTCGGCGACGAGGTGATCGGGCTGGTGACGGTGCAGAGCTACAGTCCCTCGATCGTCTACGGGCCAGCGGACCAGGAACTGCTCAGCTTCGTGGCGTCGCAGGTCGCCAACAGTCTGGTCCGCCGCCGCTCCGCCGAGTCGCTGCGGCGCGCGTATGAGCAGCTTGAGCATCGGGTGGAAGAGCGCACGCTGGCATTGCGCAAGGAAATCAGCGAGCGCGAACGCGTACAGGATCAGCTCAGGCATCAGGTGATGCACGATTCGCTGACCGGGCTACCCAATCGCGGTTACCTGCGCGATCGCATCGACCGCGTGCTGGCCACCATCAAGCATGAGCCGTGGCGTCGTTGCGCCCTGCTGTATCTGGATGTCGACCGCTTCAAGATCATCAACGACAGTCTCGGGCATCTGGCCGGTGACGAGGTGCTGAAGGAGGTCGCGGCGCGCCTGGCAAGTTGCGTGCGTCATCCCGATCTGGTGGCGCGTCTGGCCGGCGACGAGTTTGCCATCCTGCTGGAGGATGCGGAGATTCCGTTGGGTGCCATGACGGTGGCGCAGCGTGTGCTGGATGCACTCGGAGTACCCATGCTGGTTGCCGGCAAGGAGTTGCAACCTACCGCCAGCGTGGGCATCGCCATCGGCGACGATCATTACCAGACGGCCGACGAGTTGTTGCGCGATGCCGACATTGCGCTGTATCGAGCCAAGGAGCTGGGCCGCAAGCGTTTCGAGTTGTTCGACGAGACGCTGGCCAAGAACGTGGTCGATGTGCTGGCGCTGGAAGTCGAGCTGCGTCAGGCACTGCAGCATGACCAGTTCGAGCCGTATTTCCAGCCGATCTGCCGGCTCGACGGCGGCGAGACGGTGGGCTACGAAGCGTTAATCCGCTGGAACCATCCACGGCAAGGTCTGCTCAGGCCGGCGGATTTCATGAAGATTGCCGAGGACTGCGGACTGATCGAAACGATCGACTGGCGCATGTTCGAACTCAGCTGTCGGCAGCTGGTGCAGCATGGTCGGGGCGACACATTCATGACGGTGAATGTCTCGGCTCTGCATCTGCGCCACGCGGATTTCGATGCGCGGCTGATCCAGCTGCTTGAACGCACTGGCCTGCCCCCCACGCGGCTGATCTTCGAAGTCACCGAAGGTGCGTTACTGGACAACCCCGAGCGAGTGCGCGCCACGCTCGATCGCCTGCGGATGGCCGGCGTAGGTGCTGCACTGGACGATTTCGGCACCGGTTACTCGTCACTGAGCTACCTGCACTCACTGCCGTTGCGCATGCTCAAGATTGACCGCGCGTTCGTGCAGGAGCTGGACAAGGACCACAACAGCAGCAGCACCACGGTGGTGGCTGCGATCCTGGCGCTGGCGCGGGCCCTGAACATCCAGGTGATCGCCGAAGGCATCGAGACCGAGACCCAGCGCGATGTCCTGCTGGCGATGGGCTGCGAGATGGGCCAGGGCTACCTGCTCGGCCATCCAGCGCCGATCAGCCACTGGCTGGAATTCTGTGCCGCCGATGCGTGAACCCGTGGCTTTCGCTTACCCCGCCGTGATCTGCCGCAACGCCTGCTCGAACGCCTCCGGCGGTTGTCCGCCGGAAATCAGATGCTTGCCATTGATGATGGTGGCGGGCACCGAGTGGATGCCGCGACTCTGGAAGAACTGCTCCTGCGTACGTACCTCGTCGGCATAGGTATCGCTGGCAAGAATCTGCCGCGCACGCTCGGTATCCAGCCCCGCCTCGCCGGCCAGTCGCACAAGCGTGGCATGCGCGCTGACGTCCTCGCCATCGGTGAAATAGGCGCGCAGAAGTACCTGTTTCAGCGCCAGGTGGCGACCTTTCAGTTCGGCCCAGTGCAGCAGGCGGTGCGCATCGAAGGTGTTGTAGACGCGGCTGCGCCGATCCATGTTGAAAGTGAAACCCAGTGCGGCGCCGCGGTCACGGATCGCCGCGCGATTGGCATCGATCTGATCGGCCGTGCTGCCGTACTTGTGCACCAGATGCTCGGTGGAATCCTCGCCTTCCGGCACCATCTGCGGATTCAGTTCGAACGGCTGGAAATGAATTTCCGCGGCGACCTCGCCATCCAGTTTCGCCAGCGCCTGCTGCAGCGAGGCGAGTCCGATCGCGCACCACGGGCAGGAAACATCCGAGACGAAATCGATGCGGACCGGGACGGGAGTGGCTTGCGTGGACATGGGAGCACCTTCGGTAAACGTGAGCACCGCAGGCGGCGGTGACTGGAGATCCGCCCTAGATATGGTCACAAGGTGGTGCAATCAATCGTCGCTGGACATCGTCTTGCGAATGCGCAACAACGTCAGGGTTTCGATATGCCTGTGATGCTCAGCGCTACTGCCTCGGCGATCTTGATTCCATCGACGGCGGCGGAAAGGATGCCGCCGGCGTAGCCAGCGCCTTCGCCAGCGGGGTAGAGACCACGGGTATTGAGGCTCTGCAGGCTGTCGTCGCGCTTGATCCGCACCGGCGAGGAAGTGCGCGTCTCGACGCCGGTGAGGATCGCGTCATGCATCGCGTAGCCGCGGATCTGGCGCTCGAATGCAGGCAATGCCTCGCGGATTGCCGCGATCGCATAAGCGGGCAGCGCGCTGGCAAGGTCGCCCAGAGTCACGCCCGGCTTGTAGGACGGTTGCACGTCGCCGAAGTCATGCGAGGCACGGCCGGCGAGGAAATCGCCGACCAGTTGGCCCGGCGCACTGTAGTTTTCGCCGCCCAGGGTGTAGGCATGGCTTTCCAGTGCACGCTGCAAGGCGATGCCGGCGAGCGGGCTGCCACTGCTGTCGAATGGCGCAAAGTCGGACGGCTCGATGCCGACCACCACCGCCGCGTTCGCGTTGCGCTCGTTGCGCGAATACTGGCTCATGCCGTTGGTGACCACGCGGCCCGGCTCGGAGGCGGCCGCGACCACGGTGCCGCCGGGGCACATGCAGAAGCTGTAGACCGATCGACCGTTGCCCTCATGACTGCCCTTGCAGTGATGCACCAGCTTGTAGTCGGCTGCGCCGAGGATCGGATGGCCGGCCTGCGGGCCGAAGCGGGCGCTGTCGATGACCGACTGCGGATGCTCGATACGGAAGCCGATCGAGAAGGGCTTGGCTTCAAGATAGACGCCGCGTGCGTGCAGCATCTCGAAGGTATCGCGCGCGCTGTGGCCGACCGCCAGCACCACGTGGTCGGTGCGGATCTGCTCGCCGCTGGCCAGGGTCACGCCGCGGATCTGCTGCTGGCCGTCCGCGCCGGGCTCGATCAGCAAGTCGTCGACGCGCTGGCTGAAGCGGATCTCGCCACCCAGCGACTCGATCGTGGCGCGCATGTTCTCCACCATCGTCACCAGCCGGAACGTGCCGATGTGCGGCTTGCTGACGTAGAGAATTTCCTCCGGCGCACCGGCCTTGACGAACTCGGTGAGCACCTTGCGGCCGTGGTGCAGCGGGTCGCGGATCTGGCTGTACAGCTTGCCGTCGGAGAACGTGCCGGCGCCGCCCTCGCCGAACTGCACGTTGGATTCCGGATGCAGATTGCGCTTGCGCCACAGATCCCAGGTGTCCTTGGTGCGCTCGCGCACTTCCTTGCCGCGATCGAGGATGATCGGACGGAAACCCATCTGCGCCAGGATCAGCCCAGCGAACAGGCCGCACGGGCCAAAACCGATCACCAGCGGCTGATGTTCCAGTTGGATCGGTGCCCGGGCGACGAAGTGGTAATCGGTGTCCGGCGTGGGCTGGACGTGCTGATCGTCGGCGTGGCGCCGCAGCAGTTCCGCTTCCTGCGTGGTCTCGATATCCAGCGCATAGATCAGCGCAATCGCACCGCGCTTGCGCGCGTCATGGCTGCGTTTGGCGACGGTGTAGCTGGTGAGTGCGGCGGCCTCGATATCCAGCCGCTTGAGGATCGCGGCGGTCAGTGCGGCCTCGCTGTGATCCAGCGGCAGCTTGAGGTCGGTCAGTCGCAACATGGGCCTGGGAATCCGGAAACTGAAATCAGCTGCGGGATTTTCGCAGATATCGTGCCGGCGTGATCTGTGGGAGCGGCTTTAGCCGCGATTGATGCAGAGCATCGCGGCTGAAGCCGCTCCCACAGTGAAGCAGTTTGTCCGCCGATCACGCCTGGCCGATGAAATCCATCTTGCCGATCTCGGTGCCGGCCTCGCGCAGGATGTTGTACGCGGTAGTGCAGTGGAAGAACACGTTCGGAAGAACGAAGCCCAGCAGATAGGCCTGGCCTTCGAACGTCATCTCGCCGCTGCGCATCTTGAGGACGATCGTGCGGCCCTCGCTGCCGTCGATCTGCTCGGGCTTGAATGTCTTGATGTACTCGATCGCGTTGTCGATGCGCGAGTAGACCTGCTCAAGCGTGGTCTCGTTGTCCTCGAACGATTTCGGCTCGACTCCGGCCAGGCGGGCGGTGCCGCGGGTGGCCATGTCGGCGGCGATCTGCACCTGCTTGACCAGCGGCAGCATGTCGGGGACCAGCCGGGTCTGCAGCAGCACTTCGTCGGTAACGCTCTTCGCCTTCGCGTGTTCCGCGCCTTTCTGCAGCACGTGCTTGAGATTGCCGAGTGCGCGGACGAAAACGGGGACGGCAGCCTGATACATGGACAGTGTCATGGGGATTGCTCCGGTGGGACGTGGGGAATCGATTCGGATGAAAACTCGTTGAAGGGCAGGGTGGGGACGATATCGGCGGATGCCAATGGCAGCTCGGCCGGTGTATGACGCATTACGCGCACCGCGATCAGTGCGGCGGCAAACAGCAGCAACGCGGCCAGCACGAATGCCGCGCCAGGCAGATGCTGCACCGGCGCGTGATCGCTGATGAACAGCGCGAAGATGTTGGCGAACAGCGCAGGCCCGAAGATGCCGGCGAGGCTGGCCAGGCTGGTCAGCGCGCCCTGCAGGCGGCCCTGCTCATGCGGATCGACCTGGTGCGTCATCATCGATTGCGCCGGCGGCCCGGCCAGACCGCCGAGACTGAGGAACGGAATGCCGAGCAGGAACAGCCACGGCAGCGAGGCAAAGCCGAAGAACACGTAGCCGACGATGCACAGCACGAGCCCGGCCAGGATCATCCGCCGCTCGCCCAGCTTTGGCATCAGCCGGCGCACCAGCACGGCCTGCACCAGCCCGCTGCACAGGCCGACCAGGCCCAGCGTAAGGCCGACCGCCTGCGGTCCCCAGCCGTAGCGGTAATCGGCATACAGCACGTAGGTGGAGTTCAGCGAGAACTGCGCCAGGTTGATCAGGAAGAACACTACGGCCAGCCCGAATACCTGCGGATAGCGGCGCAACAACACCACCGCACCGAACGGATTGGCATGACGCCAGTCGAAACGCACGCTGCGCTTTTCCTTCGGCAGCGACTCGGGCAGCACGAAGTAGCCGTAGCAGAAGTTGATCAGCGACAACACCGCCGCGACCCAGAACGGCAGCCGGATATGCAGATGGCCGAGAAAGCCGCCCAGTGCCGGGCCGATGATGAAGCCGATGCCGAACGCGGCGCCCAGCGTACCGAATGCGGCTGCGCGTTTTTCCTTCGGCGTGATGTCGGCGATATAGGCGTTCGCGGTGGAGAAACTTGCTGCGCAGATGCCGGACACCGCACGGCCGACGAACAGCAGCCACAGCACCGGCGCCAGCGCCATCACGATGAAGTCGATGCCGAGGCCGAAGCTGGAGATCAGGATCACCGTGCGTCTGCCGAAACGGTCCGACAGCGCGCCCTGCACCGGCGAGAACACGAACTGCATCAGCATGAACAGTGCGCCGAATCCGCCCGACCAGACCGCGGCCTTGGCGATGCTGCCGCCGATCAGCTGCACGATCAGGTGCGGCAGCACCGGGATGATGATGCCGAACGCCAGCATGTCCAGCATCACGGTGACGAAGATGAAGTTGAGGGCGGCGCGGTGGCGCGGCGCGGCGAGGGTGGGTGGCTGATCCATGGGGCGAAGCGAGGCGATGGGATGTGCACGATAGCCGAACGGCGTTGTCGCTACATGTGCGGGTGCCGCGTCAGGTTGCCGTGCCGATCCAGGCAGCGACTGCTGCAGGGTGTTCGAGATGCAGGTGATGACCACCATCCATGTGGCTGATTGTGATGCTCGGCACACATGCCGCACGCGTCTGCATCGGTGCACTGGGCAGGTATGAGGCGGCCGGCCGCGCCAGCAGCAGTGCGGTGGGCGCCTCGATGCCGCGGAGCAGGGCGTGGATCTGCGATTCGGCCAGTCGCACGGGGCTGGGCCGGGTCAGCCGGGGATCGCTGCGCCAGCGCCAGCCGCCGTCGGCTTCGATCAGCCCGCGTCCGACGATCGGTTGTGCCAGCTCGGCCGGCAGACCGCTGACCATGCTGCGTGCGCTGGCCGCCTGCGCGATGCTGTGGAAGACGCGCAACGGCTTGGCATTGCCGCCCCGCGGTACAAACGCGTCACGAAAACGCTGCAGGGTATGCAAGCCGTCGTCACCGAGCGGGCCCAGACCCTCGATCAACCACAGGCGCTCGATCCGTTGCGGCGATGCGGTGGCCACCAGCGAGGCAATCCCGGCACCGAGCGAATGACCGAGCAGGCTGTAGCGATCCAGCTGCAAGGCATCGGCGGCGGCGAGTACCGTCTGCACGTAGTCGAGATAGCGATAGCTGGCGCCGGCAGCCAGGTGATCGGAATGACCGTGGCCGGGCAGCTCCAGCGCGATCACCCGGAACCGTGTCGCCAGCATGGGTGCCAGCAGCGCAAAGCTGCCGGCATTGTCCAGCCAGCCGTGCAGAGCAAGCAGTGGCGGCAGTGCTTCATCACCCCAGACCTGTGCGCTCAGGCTCAGGTGCGGCAGCGCGATGCGGCGCTCGATCGGTGCGATCACGCGATGGATTCCGGCCAGCCTCGAACATGCCGTCGCACCAGTGCGGCGAGGCTGCGTACCTGTTCGGCACTGTCGTTGAGCGCAGGGATATAGCGCAGCGTTTCGCCGCCGGCAGCGAGGAAGAACTCGCGGTTCTGCATGGCGATTTCCTCCAGCGTTTCCAGGCAATCCACCGCAAAGCCGGGGCAGGCCACGTCGAGTTTCTTCACACCCTCGGCGGCAAGCTGGCGCACGCTGGTATCGGTGTAGGGCTGCAGCCATGGCTCGCGGCCCACGCGCGACTGGAAGCTGACGAACATGTCGTCTGCGTTGATGTGCAGGCGCTCGCGCAGCAAGCGTGCCGTGGTCTGGCACTGGTCGAAATACGGATCACCCAGCTGCACGTATCGCTCGGGAATACCGTGGAACGACAGCAGCAACTTGTCGCCACGGCCGTTCGTCGCCCACCAGCGTTCGATACTGGTCGCCAGCGCATCGATATGCCTGGGATCGTCGTGATAGTCATTGACCAGGCGCAACTCGGGTGGCCAGCGCAGCCTCTTGAACGTGTCGGCGACGGCATCGATCACCGAGCCGGTGGAGGTGGCCGAATACTGCGGATAGAGCGGCAGCACCAGCAGCCGGCGCACGCCTTCGCGCTGCAACTGTTCGATCGTATGTGCCACGGACGGTTCGCCGTAACGCATCGCCAGCGCCACGCGTAGCGTGCCCGGTTGCTGCCGATCCAGCTCGGCCTGCAGGCCGGCGGCGAGTGCCTCGCTGCCGAAGCGCAGCGGTGAACCCTGCTCGGTCCAGATCCGTGCATAGGCGTGCGCCGATCGTGCGGGACGGATCCGCAGGATCACGCCATGCAGGATCAGCCACCACAGCCAGCGCGGGTAGTCGATCACGCGCGAATCGCCGAGGAATTCGGCCAGATAAGGACGCACTGCTTTCGCGGTGGGCGCAGTCGGCGTGCCCAGATTGACCAGCAGCACGCCAGCCTGAACGGACTGAACGCCCGACGCGTCGGAATGGCCGGCAACGCCGGTATAGTGATTGCTGCGTGGCATCGTGGCAGTCATGGCTGGATTAGCCGTGGAGTCTGCCACAAGCCTTGGTGCACCGCGGTGCACCGCCCCATCCCCGAAATCAAGTGGAGCTGTCCATGTTCAAGACACCACTGCATCGTCTGCTGTTGATTGGTCTCGCCCTGTTGCTGCCGGCGATGGCCGCGCATGCCGAAGATCCGCCGCTGGTGCGTGCACAGAACGCCGTGCGCGTGCTCAACGACATCATGCAGGCACCGGACAAGGCGATTCCGCAGGACCTGTTGCGCGATGCGCGGGCGATCGCGGTGATTCCCGACATGCTCAAGGTCGGCTTCGTTTTCGGTGGCCGCCGCGGCGAGGGCCTGATCTCGGTAAAGGGGCCGGACGGTACCTGGTCCAACCCCAGCTTCATCAGCATGACCGGTGGCAGCGTGGGCTTTCAGGTCGGCGTGTCCTCGACCGATGTGATCCTGGTGTTCCGTACCCAGCGCGGGGTGGACTCGATCGTGCGCGGCAAGTTCACCCTCGGCGCCGATGCATCGGCCGCGGCCGGTCCGGTCGGGCGCACCACCAGCGCCTCCACCGACGAGCAGATGAAGGCCGAGATCTATTCCTATTCACGCGCCCGTGGCCTGTTTGCCGGCGTGGCGATCGACGGCGCGGCATTGCGCATCGATTACGATGCGAATGAAGCGGTGTATGGCGCCGGCATCACGCCGCGGCGCATCTTCGAAGGTGGTGTCAGCAACGTGCCGGGGCCGGTGGTCGATTTCCGCGACCGGCTTGAGGAGTACACTTCGCGATAATTATTGCGAAGTGTCGGCGCGTTCTGCGCCAGCACGACTTGGCTGGAATCCGCCTCGAGGTTGATTATGGGTTTTGACAGTATCTGGCATTGGGCGATCCTGTTGGTGATCGTGTTGCTGGTGTTCGGCACCAAGAAGATCCGCAATCTCGGGCCGGATCTCGGCGCGGCGATCCGCGACTTCAAGAAAGGCCTCAGCGGTGACGACGAGGCGAAGCAGAAGGAAGAGGAAGCCGCGCGCAAGGCCGCCGAACAGCTGCGTGCCGACCCGCCTCCGACCGATAGCGCCAACACCACGCAGAGTCAGCGCGACTCCAGCGAAACCAAGTAAGCACGCGGCGGGCGGAGCGCGGCAATGATCGAGATCAGTCTCGGCAAAATGGTGCTGCTCGCCCTGATCGCGCTGATCGTGCTCGGTCCCGAGAAGTTGCCCGGCGCCGCGCGTACCGCCGGTGCGCTGCTGCGACGCGTGCGCAGCGGCTGGGACAACGTGCGCGCCGAGGTCGAGCGGGAGCTGGAGATCGAGGAGATCCGGCGCACCGCGCGTGAAGCGGCCGCCCAGGCAGAGGCCGCGCAGAACGCGGCGAAAGATACGGTGCAGCAGGCGCATGAGCCGCTCGCCGATGCCGCCGCGATGATCAGGGATGCATCGGTCAAAGACGCGACGAGCCATGCTGCGTCGATCACGGAGGAGCCTGCGGCCGCACTAACCGAGGCAGCTCGCGACGAGCCGGCCAGCCAGATGCAGGCTGAGTTGCCACTGGGCGAGCCACCGGTCACCACCAGAGAGGCCGCGCATGGCGGCGCCTGAATCCGATACGCCGGTCGCTGAGGACCTGCAGCAGGGGCTGTTCTCGCACCTGCTGGAACTGCGCACGCGCCTGCTCAAGTCGGTCGCGGCGGTCGTGCTGGTGCTGCTGGTGCTGGTGCCGTTCGCGAACCGACTGTATGCCGAGCTGGCCGCGCCGCTGGTCGCACGGTTGCCGCAGGGTGCGCACCTGATCGCCACCGAGGTGACCAGCCCGTTCATCACGCCGTTGAAGCTGGCTTTCTATACGGCTCTGTTCATCAGCATGCCGGTGATCCTGTACCAGCTGTGGGCGTTCGTCAGTCCGGGCCTGTACAAGCATGAGAAGCGACTGGCGCGACCGCTGCTGATCGCGGCCATGGGGCTGTTCTATCTCGGCTGCGCGTTCGCGTATTTCCTGGTGTTGCCGGCGGCGTTTCGCTTCCTTACCGCAGTGACGCCGCAGGGCGTGGAGATGATGACCGACATCACCCACTACCTCGATTTCGTGATGCTGATGTTCTTCGCGTTCGGGCTGTGTTTCGAGGTGCCGGTGGCGGTGGTGATCCTCGCCGCGATCGGTGTGGTCGATCTGGAAAAGTTGCGCAGTGGCCGGCGTTACGCGATCGTCGGTGCGTTCGCAATCGCCGCGCTGATCACGCCGCCGGACATCACCTCGATGATGATGCTCGGCATTCCGATGTGCCTGCTGTACGAGCTGGGCGTGCTGGCGGTGCGCTGGCTGGTGAAGCCGGGGTCGTTGCGGCCTGACCCGGGCTGATCCTGCACAAGTCAGTACAGGTCGATCGGATCGACATCCAGCGACCAGCGAACCCGCCGTGCCGAGGGCAGCGCGATCAAGGCCAGCTGCCATGAGCGCAACATGCCATGCAGCGTGCTGCGGCTGGCAGCTTCGAGCAGCAGCTGACCGCGATGGCGACCCGCACGCAGCGGCATCGGCGCCGGCATCGGGCCGGCGATCTGCAGCTGATCGTTGACCGGCAACGTGGCATGCGCGGCGGCGAGAAACGCATCGACATGCTCGCGTTGCGGCGCATCGGCGCGCAGCAGCACCTGATGACTGTACGGCGGCAGCAGGATCTGCCGCCGTTCGGCCAGCAGCTCACGTGCGGCGGCGGCATAGCCATGCGCCAGCAGCGTACGCAGCAGGAGATGTTCCGGTTGATGCGTCTGCAGCAATACGCGTCCGGGTTTGCGTGCGCGGCCGGCGCGACCGGCGACCTGCACCACCAGCTGGGCCAGCCGTTCGCCGGCGCGGAAATCCACGCTGTGCAATCCCTCGTCCACGCCGACGATCG
Source organism: Rhodanobacter sp. C03 (assembly GCF_002001175.1). Lineage (GTDB taxonomy): Bacteria > Pseudomonadota > Gammaproteobacteria > Xanthomonadales > Rhodanobacteraceae > Rhodanobacter. The sequence goes on from NZ_MUNT01000001.1 coordinate 362,483, forward strand.
CGACCAGGGTGAGGTTGGGCAGATCGTGGCCCTTGGCCAGCATCTGGGTGCCGACCAGGATTGCGGGTTTGTCGTCCTGCAGCGTGGCCAGCAACTGCTCGAACGCGTCGCGACGGCGGGTGGTTTCACGGTCGACGCGCAGCACCGGCACCTGCGGGAACTGCGCAATCAACGCCTCTTCCAGTCGCTCGGTACCTTGGCCTTGCGGCTTCAGCTCGCCGGCGCCGCAAGTCGGGCAAGCGACCGGCATCCGCTGGCGGTAATCGCAGTGATGGCAGATCAACTGGCGCCGGCCGGCATGCAGGGTCAACGGACGGTCGCAGCGCGGGCACTCGGCATGCCAGCCGCAGCTGTGGCATAGCAGCACCGGGGCGTAACCGCGGCGATTGCGGAACACCAGCGCCTGCTCGCCCCGTGCGACAGTCTCGGCAATCGCCGTCAACAGCGCCGGCGACATGCCGTGCTCCAGCCGCTGTGCGCGCATGTCGATGATCTGCACCTGCGGCGGCCGGATCGCGCCAGGGCGCGCACGCAGATGCAGTGTGCGATAACGGCCGGCCTCGGCATTCGCCAGCGATTCCAGCGACGGCGTACCCGAACCCAGCAGCACCGGCACACCCAGCGCACGCGCACGCAGCAGGGCCAGGTCGCGCGCGTGATAGCGGAAACCTTCCTGCTGCTTGTAGGCGCTGTCGTGTTCCTCGTCGACGATGATCAGGCCGGCTTGCGGTAGCGGCGTGAACACCGCCGAGCGAGTGCCCAGGATTACCCGCGCGCTGCCGTTGCGGGCGCGCAGCCACGCGCGCGCGCGATCGCCTTCGGACAGGTTGGAGTGCAGCACCTCGACGATCACCCCGAGCCGTTCGCGCAGGCGTCGCACGGTCTGCGGCGCCAGGCCGATTTCCGGCACCAGCAGCAGCGCCTGTTTGCCTTGCGCCAGCACCTGCTCGATCAGCGCCAGATACACCTCGGTCTTGCCGCTGCCGGTGACGCCGTCGAGCAGGAACGGCTGGTACTGGCCGAGGCTGGCGGCGACCGCAGCAACCGCCTGCTGCTGTTCGTCGCTGAGTTGCGGAGCGAAGGATGCAGGCAACGGGCGATCGAGCGGCGGCCGTTCGCTGCGTTCGAGCAGCTCGGCACTGGCCAGTCGACGCGCCGCGTCGCGCCAGCCGGGCAGGCGTTCATTCAACTCCTGCGCGCTCAGCGCGCCGTCGGCCAGCAGCGCCAGCAGCCTCTGGCTGCCGCCGCGCCGGCTGCCGGCGTCGTGGGCGCTGCGGCCGGCCCCGCTGAGCGACCAGTATTCGTCGCCGAGTACCGGCGGCGGTTTCGCCTCGCGCAACGCCAGCGGCAATGCATTCGCGTAGGCCTCGCCCGGTGCACCGAGCCAGTAGTCGGCGGCCCAGCCCAGCGTCTGCATCAGTTCGGTGTCGAGCAGTGGCACCTCATCAAGCAGCCGGATCACCTGCTTCAGGCGGCTGCCACCAACCGCGGTTTCGGCATCGACGGCCACCACCACGCCGACCTGTTTGCCGCGGCCGAACGGCACCAGCACCCGGCTGCCCACATACGCCTCACCGGCTGCGGGCGGCAGGTAGTCGAACAGGGTCGGCAGGGGTACCGGCAGGGCAACGCGAAGGACGGCGGGCATGGCTACCTCGTGGACGGGCCAGTGTAACCGCGCCGCCTGCGCTAGCCGCACGCCGTAGGGGCGCCGTGAGGCAAACCTTGCGCGCGAGTTGCGCGCACTTTCTGTCCAGTCATCGAGAAACCGGGGGTAAGTGGCTCAGCTCGTGAGATTTTTGTGCTTATCCACAAGCACTGTGGATAAGTCTGTGGATGCAACGGGGAGGGGGTGCCCCAAAGGGCGTCGTGGCGCCTTTCACGACAACTTGACCAAGTTTTGGTCAAGTGAAAAACAATTTCAATTTCAATAACTTGCAAATGTCGATCGGCAGACGTTCACACAATTGACAAATGCCCCCCGGTTGCCTTGACAGGCTGATGACGCTGTGCAAAACCCGCCTCGGCAGCCGCTTCAGGACGCCAGTCCGACCGCGAAAGCAGCCAGCAGAGCCAATCCCAGCAGCCAGCAGTAGCACCAGCCTACAAACAGATATTTCAGCCCGGTCAGGAACCAGCCTTGCCGGTACACCCGCTTCTGCATGATCAGCAGATAGACGGGTGCCCAGGTCCACAGGGCGGCAAGCAGCAGGCCGACCGGGACATTGATCCAGCCCATGTGCGGTGCAAGGGCACCTTTGAGCAGATAAAGCAGTGTGCCGAGCAGCAGGCTGAGGAACAGGAACGCGTGGCTGTGCAGGGCCACGATGAGGTGCTCCATATAGAGTCGTCGGCGGAACAGGTAGACCATCTTCAACAGCAGTGCGAAGAGCGGCAGCATCAGGACCATCGTCATCGGCAGGATCGAGAAGAGCTGCCCGACAAGCCGTTCCCATGCCGTTGCAGAGTTGCCGCCATCCTCATCCAGCGCGTCGAGATTCTCGTGGACATGCTGGACCGTTCGGTTGAGTCGCTGATTGAGAAACCCCGGCAGCCAGCCCACATGGATCGGGTATTTCTGCATGTTCCAGTAGCTGTCAAATGGATCCCGTTGTTGAAGCTCAGTGGGCGGGGGCGGATTGGACGCGGGCTTCGGCAGTAACGCGGGCAGGTCTTCGACCTTGGCGGGGACTACGGCCGTCTTGTCACCCAGCTCGACGCGCCGCTGCATGGCTTCGCGGACCAGCTGCAGCCGCTCCTCGTCCAGCTGATGACCGACCAGCGAACCTAGCATCGGGATCTGGCCGGTGGGCGCGAGTTGGGCGAGTTGCTTCTGCAGCAGACGATCCACGTCGGCCGGTGTCTTCGCCCGTTTGAAGCCCGAGTTATGCACCGTCACGGTGGGGTTGAACCTCAGCGCTCCGCTGTCCATCGCCAGCTGCAGCACAAACAGGGACAGCAGGCACAGCACGAACATCAGGCGAAACGGTGCCAAGTAGCGCATGCGGCGCCCGGCGAAATATTCCAGGGTCAGCAGGCCCGGTCGCATGAACAGTGGCGGCAGCGTATGCACCACCCGGCCGTCCACGTTGAGTACGAGGTCGAGGGCATCTTCCATCATGCCGTGCACAGGCTTGAGCACGCTGTGGATGGACTGGCCGCATGCATGACAGAACACCCCCTGCAGCGGCGTGCCGCAGTTGGTGCAGTGGATGCAGTGGAGTTCTGTCGTCGGGTCGGTCAATTGCTGGTTCATCGGGAGATCCATGCGATGCCGCCGGCGATCTTCGCATACCGCGGTGGCACGCAGGTCGTGACGAAGGGGCTCAGGTAGAATGACCGGCCCTGGAGTCTGCTGTGTCGATGAAACCGTTCCGCCCCGAGCGCACCCGTCTGCTGCATGAAATGCGTGCCACTGTGCGCCTTGCTTTGCCACTCATCTGCGCCCAGTTGGCGGCGATCGGCAGCAACGTGATCGATGCGGTGCTGGCCGGGCATGTCAGTGCGCACGTGCTTGGTGCGGTGGCCGTGGGCGCCAGTATCTGGTCGCTGGCGATCGTCAGCGGCATCGGCATGATGATGGCGGTGCCGCCGTCGGTGGCGCAGCTCGACGGCGCCGGTCGCCGGCTCGAGATCGGTGCCGTGTTCCGTCAGGCGCTGTGGCTGGCGCTGGGCATGGGCGTGCTGCTGTGGTTCGCGGTGCGGCATGCGGCACCGCTGATCGACCTGATCGGCGTGACCCCGAGCCTGCGCGACGACGTACAGCGTTTCCTGCTGGCGATCAGCTGGGGCGCGCCGGCGCTGACCTGTTATTTCGCGTTGCGTGGCTTGTCCGAAGGGCTGTCGCTGACCCGGCCGTCGATGTACTTCAGTCTCGGTGGACTGGCTGTGCTGGTGCCGCTGGGTTATGTGCTGATGTTCGGCAAGCTGGGCATTCCGCCGCAGGGTGCGCATGGTTGCGGCGTCGCTACCGCGATCGTGCTGTGGCTGGAGTTGCTGGCGTTCGGCATCTATGTGATCTGCCGGCGCAACTATCGCGGACTGGGCCTGTTCGATCATTTCGAATGGCCGAGCCTGCGCCGGATCGGCGCGCTGGTGCATATCGGCCTGCCGATGGCAGTGACCCTGCTGGCTGAGGCCGGTCTGTTCGTGGCGACGGCGTTAATCATCGCCACGCTGGGCGAGGACGTGATCGCCAGCCATCAGGTGGCGATCAACATCGCCTCGCTGTTCTTCATGATTCCGCTCGGGCTGGCGATGGCGATCACCGTGCGCGTCGGCAACGCGGTGGGACGCGGTGACGAGCGTGGCGTGCGTTATGCCGGTTTCTGCGGGATCGGCCTGACCCTGGTGACCCAGGTGCTGTCGGCTGCGCTGATGCTTGGCATGCCGTATTTCATCGCCACGCTGTATACGCATGATCCCAAGGTGATCGTGTTGGCCGCTCAGCTGATCATGTTGGCGGGGCTGTTCCAGTTTTCCGATGGCATCCAGGTCGCCGCCAACGGCGCACTGCGAGGTCTCAAGGATACCCGCGTGCCGATGGCGATCACCTTGTTCGCGTACTGGATGGTCGGCATGCCGGTGGGCTGGTGGCTGGCGTTCCATCGCGGCATGGGCGCGCGCGGCATGTGGGTGGGGCTGATCGCCGGCCTGTCGGTCGCCGCGGTCATGTTGTTCACCCGTTTCTGGCGCAGCGCATGGAAGCAGCGCTGGCGCCGTACTCCCGTCACCATGTCAGCGCCGGCCTGACCGGTTACGCTAGCTGCCATCACCCTGGAAGATCACGCATGACACCACCGCTTCCGCCCCGTCGCAACGGCTTCTGGGCTTTCCTGTGCACGCTCGGACGTGGCATCAACGTGGTCCGGCTGGTGATCATCAACCTGGTGTTTTTCACCGTGCTGTTCGTCCTGCTGTTGCTGCTGACCGCAGGCGTGGCCGGCAGCCGGATGGATCGCACGCTGCAGGACGGCACGGTGCTGGTGATCAGGCCGCAGGGACAACTGGTCGAGCAGTACAGCATCGACCCGCTGCAGCGCGCACTGGCCGGTCTGTCCGGCGACGAACCGAAGCAGGTGCAACTGCGCGATCTGGTGGGTGCGATCGACGCGGCGGCGAAAGACAAGCGGATCAGCCGCATCCTGCTGCTGCCGGATCAGTTGCAGGGCGGCGGCTTTGCTGCCTTGCGCGAGGTCGGCGCGGCGCTGGATCGTTTTCGCGCGGCCGGCAAGCCGGTGATCGCCTGGGCGGTCAACCTGGATCAGGGCCAGTATTACCTGGCCGCGCATGCCGACCGCCTGCTGGTCGACCCGCAGGGCGGCGTGATGATCACTGGGCTGGCGAACTACCGCCTGTTCTACAAGGACCTGCTCGACAAGCTCGGCGTCGACGTGCACCTGTTCCGCGTCGGCGAATTCAAGAGTGCGGCCGAGCCGTACATCCTCGATCACGCCTCGCCGGAGTCCAAGGAAGCCGACAGCTACTGGATGGGCGGACTGTGGGACAGCTACCTCGCCGAGACCGCAAAGTTGCGGAAACTCGATCCGGCAGCGCTGCGCGCCGACATCGACAATCTGCCGCAGACCATCGCCAGTACCCAGGGTGACCTGGCCCAGCTGGCTTTGAACGAACATCTGGTCGATGGTCTTGCCACCCGCGCCGATCTCATCGCGATGCTGCGCAAGGAGGGCGTGGCCGCCGACGAGAAGGGTCACAGCTTCCGTCAGGTGGATCTGGCGCGCTATGTCGCCGGCATGCCGAGCGACGGCAAGCTGTTTACGCCGGGTGTGGCGATCGTGGTGGCCGAAGGCGAGATCGCCGGTGGCAAGCAGTCGCCCGGTTCGATCGGCGGTGAATCCACCGCGGCCTTGATCCGCACGGCGCGCGAAGACCGCAAGACCAAGGCGCTGGTGCTGCGGGTCAATTCCCCCGGCGGCGAGGTGTATGCGGCCGAGCAGATCCGCCGCGAAGTGCAGCTGACCCGCGAAGCCGGCATTCCGGTGGTGGTGTCGATGGGCGATGTGACGGCCAGCGGCGGCTACTGGATCTCGATGAATGCGGACCGCATCTTCGCCGAGCCGAACACCATCACCGGCTCGATCGGCATCTTCGGCATGTACTACTCGGTGCCCAGCACGCTGGCCAAGCTCGGCATCCAGAGTGACGGTGTCGGCACCGGACCGATGGCAGGTGCGTTCGACATCACCCGCCCGCTGGATCCGAAAGTCGGCGCGGTGATCCAGGCGATCATCAACAAGGGTTACCGCGATTTCGTCGGCAACGTGGCCAAGGCGCGTGGCAAGACCTATGACGCGATCGACACGATCGCGCAGGGCCGCGTATGGACTGGCCAGCAGGCGCTCGATCGCGGCCTGGTCGACCAGCTCGGTGGCCTGGGCGATGCGGTCGCCGATGCGGCCAGTCTGGCCAAGCTGGGCAACGACTATCCGGTGCGTTATCAGGAGGCCCCGCTGGGTGGCTTCGGGCGCTTCCTGATCGGCCTCAACCAGAATGCCAGCGTGCGTGTGATGCAGTCCTGGGGCCTCCGCCTGCCAAGCTGGGTGGCCCAGCTACCCGCGCTGGCGCCCGAACTGCAGCTGCTGCGCAACGCGAAGGCCGGTACGCCCAATATCTATGCGGACTGCCTGTGCAGCCCGCACTGAGCGGTCATCAGCGAACTGGGTAGGAGCCCACCTTGTGGGCGATGCTTTCCGGTGACGTGCCTAAGAGCCATCGCACGCAAGGTGGGCTCCTACTGCGCCTCGATCTGCTTGCGTTGTTCCTCGGCCTGCTTGTCGACGACTTTCTGCACATCCCGGGCGCGCTGTTCGTCCGCCTTCAGGGCATCGAACGGGGTGGCGACATCGGCCGGCTTGGCTTGCGGTTCCGGCGGCTTGCCGGAGCAGGCGCCGAGAGCCAGTACGCAGAGCAGGAGCGGCAGCGTCTTCATGAGGGTTCTCGCACTAGGCTGAGTGCATGAGTGTCCTGCCATGCGCGGGCGCCGGCAAGGATCATGTCGGCGTGCCGTCGTGTCTCCGAGCTAGGCGCGCCGGGGGCGACGCTTTAAGCTGCATCGATGAACAGCCGCATCGACACCTGGCAGCTGCAAGGCCATACCGCCCTGATCACCGGCGCCAGCAAGGGCATCGGCTACGCAACGGCGCGCGAGCTGGCCGGGCTCGGTGCCGATCTGCTGCTGGTGGCGCGTGACGAGGATTATCTCGAACAGGTGCGGGTGGAGCTTGCCGACGAATTTGCCGATGTCGAAGTACTGGCGTTCGGCGCGGATCTGACCGAGGCGGAAGAACGCCTGGCGGTGTTCGACTGGATCGCCGATCTGGGCGCGCCGCTTTCGCTGCTGGTCAACAACGCCGGCGGCAACCAGCCGAAGGCCACGCTGGACTATCGCGACGACGAAGTCCGCATGGTGTTCGAGCAGAATCTGTTCTCGGCGTTCGAGATGTGCCGACTGGCGCACCCGCAACTGGTGCAGCATGCGAACGCGGCGATCGTGAACGTGGGTTCGGTGTCCGGCATCACGCATGTGCGCACCGGTTCGCCGTACGGCATGAGCAAGGCGGCCTTGCACCAGCTCACCCGCAACCTCGCGGTCGAGTGGGCAGTGGACGGCATCCGTGTCAATGCGGTGGCACCGTGGTACATCCGCACCCAGCGTTCGGAACCGGCGCTGGCCGATGTCGATTACCTGGACGAGGTGCTCGATCACACGCCGCTGCGGCGGATCGGCGAGCCGGAAGAGGTCGCTGCGGCGATCGCGTTCCTGTGTCTGCCGGCAGCCAGCTACATCACCGGACAGGTGCTGGCGGTCGATGGTGGTTTCCTCAACGACGGTTTCTGATCGCGATGGCTGGCCGGATGCCAGCCAGCCGCAAGGCAGCGAGAACATCAGAACTCGGCGACGTGTTCCTCGGCGGCAAAGCCCAGCGTCACCGCGCCTTCGCCCACGTTGACCATGCCGGTGATGCTCATCGGCGCCTCCATCAACTCGACGCCGGTTTCCTCGCAGGCCGCACGCAGGCCTGCGTAGCCGGGCAGCTTCGCCAGCACGGCCAGGTCGCCGCCGTAGCTGACACAGACCACCGGTACCAACAGACCGGCGCGTACCCGCTGCGTCGCGTAGTCAAACAACACTTCGGCGCCATGATCGAAACCGCGTACCTTGCCGACCGGGCCGGTCTCGCCGCGGAAGCAGCGCAACAGTGGCTTGATGTCCAGCGCGGTACCGACCATAGCGCTGAACAGGCTCACGCTGCGATCGCCCCGCTTCTTGATGCGGTTGCGCAGATGGATGAGGTCGCGCGGCAACATGTAGCCGTAACTGTTGTTGGCGATATGCGTGAGGCGCTCACGGATCGCGGCTGGCGGCTCATCGGCGGCGATCAGGCGTGCCGCTTCGTAAATGGCCGGCACGGTTCCGGCAAAGACATTGCGGGTATCGACGACGCGCATCATGAACGGGCCGGGGACGCCAGCCTGTTCGCGCACCTGCCGGTAGTTCTTGAGTATCGCGAAACTGGCGCGGTTCACATGCTCGTTGATCGGGCTGCGCGTGGCGGTGATGGTCAGGCAGAACACGCAGTCGTAGTCCAGCACCAGCTTGTCGAGGAACAGCTTCTGCACCTCGTCCACCGGGCATGGCTCGGTTTCCGCCGAATGGCTGCGGCTGCCGAGTCGGCGGTCGATGAAGCGCTGCAGCTCTTCGGGCCGGCGGTCATCCATGAATGTTTCGCGATCCACCTTCACGGTGATCGGCATGATCGCGACGTTGTGTTTTTGCAGGAACTCCTGCGACAGGTCGCAGGAAGCATCAATGGCCAAGCCCATCCGCATCACGTATCCCCCCGTCATGAATGGCAAATCGAACATAACACGCAATATGGGACTGCAGCTTCAATCGAAAGTTGCCCGGATCGGGCGGCTCGGCCGGGCAATCGAGCCGCCCCCGATCTCGTGAACAGCCTTTAATATGGATCGACTGTCTCTGGCATCCTGCCGGCGTGGCGTCGCCGGTAACGCATTACGAGTACCACTCACATGAAGAGCAAGCAGGAAATCGTCTCCAACTGGCTGCCGCGCTATACCGGCACGTCGCTGGAGCAGTTTGGTGAGCACATCCTTCTGACCAACTTCGGTCATTACGTGGATCTGTTCGCACAATGGCACGGGGTGGAGGTGCAGGGCCGCGACCGGCCGATGCCGAATGCCACGGCCGATGGCATCACCTTGATCAATTTCGGCATGGGCAGCCCCAATGCGGCTACGGTGATGGATCTGCTCAGCGCGATCGAACCGAAGGCGGCGTTGTTCCTGGGCAAGTGCGGCGGCCTCAAGAAGAAAAACCAGCTCGGCGATCTGGTGCTGCCGATCGCGGCGATCCGTGGTGAAGGCACCAGCAACGACTACCTGCCGCCGGAAGTGCCGGCGTTGCCGGCGTTCCAGCTGCAACGTGCGGTGTCCACCATGATCCGCGACCTCGGCCATGACTACTGGACCGGCACGGTGTACACCACCAACCGGCGGGTGTGGGAGCACGACGACACCTTCAAGGACTATCTGCGTCGCACCCGCTGCATGGCGGTGGACATGGAGACCGCCACCATTTTCGCCGCCGGCTTCGCCAACAAGATTCCCTGCGGCGCGCTATTGCTGGTGTCCGACCAGCCGATGATCCCGGAAGGGGTGAAAACCGAAGCCAGCGACCGCAGCGTCACCTCGCAGTACGTCGAGGCGCATATCAAGATCGGCATCGAGGCACTCAAATTGGTGCGCCGCAACGGTCGCAGCGTGAAACATCTGCGCTTCGAGGAAGATACTGAAACGGAATGAGTCGATTTGGGGTGGACCCTGAATCACGGATAAGCAGGGATGCGTCCAGGACCGGCTCGGCCGCAACATCATTCGGGGCCAGCGGAGCGCGGTTGGGGTGCTCCCACCTCTGTTCAAGGGGTGCTGGGGCATCAATCAGGCGGTTCATCGGCCTTAGTTGTGGGCTGGAAATCGAACCCGTCTTCACAATATTCCGTAAGTTCTTGCTTGTACAAATTTTGTTGACAATCCGTAAAGCAGGCATGATAAAGGCCCACGGTAGCTGGCTGGGTTGCGTGGGCTGATGGCCGACATGGCGCCATGACGCCGTCTTGGGTCGCAAGTTATGACCAGCCCGAGAGGTGTGTTACGTGTTCACGTAGCGTTATTTGCCTGTTAGTATCGGCAAAGATCGGGAGTCGTGGGTCTGAAGTTCATCGGCCTGGGAGATCGGGCTAAGTCGCAGTTTTTGGGCAGAACGTTTTCTGACCCATGGTAATAATTAATCGGAGGGTGTCTTTTATGAAACTTGGGGTCACAAAACTTTCTTCGTCGGTTCGCCTGGCGCTTTCGCTGGGTGCCGTCATCGCGGTTGGCGCATCGGGTACGGCATTTGCCCAGGACACCAGCAACCAGTCCACAACCAGTAGCAGTCAGCCTGACCAGCAGAAAGCGAAGTCGCTGCAGACCGTTGTGGTTACCGGCTCGCTGATCCGACGCGTTGATCTGGAAACGGCCAGCCCGGTCGTCACCATCGACCGCGCACAGATTCAGGCTACCGGCAAGATGACGCTGGGCGACCTGGTTCAGCAGCTCCCGGCGATGACCGGCGGCGCCGTCAATCCGCAGGTCAACAACGGCGGCGGTACGGGTGGATCGAGCATCAACCTGCGCGGCCTGGGTTCGAAGCGCACGCTGATCCTGGTCGACGGCCAGCGTCTGCTGAGCAAGGATCCGAACGCCATTCCGGCGGACGCGGTCGAGCGTATCGAAGTGCTGCCCACCGGCGCATCGGCTACCTACGGTTCGGACGCCATCGGCGGCGTGGTGAACTTCATTCTGCGCAAGGACTACCAGGGCGCGCAGTTCACCGCCAACGTTGGTGAATCCGATCACAATGATGGCGATCAAGCCGGCTACACCTTCACTTTCGGACAGTCGTCCGACAAGGGAAGCATCATGGCTGGCCTCTCCTACAACAAGCAGGATGGCGTCCTGGCGGGCAACCGCAGCTTCTCCAAGAATGCGCTGACCCTTGCCGGCAGCCAGGTTATCATCGGCGGTTCTTCGTCCACGCCAGTGGGCCGCATCCAGGTACCGGCAGGCAGCACTGCAGCAGCAGCGTTCGCGAATTGCCCCAGCGACTTCGTGTCGCTGAATCCGGGTGGCAACAGCACCCAGATGACGCCGGCCAATTACCATTGCTATACGGCGGCCGACAAGTACAACTATTCGGCGGTCAACCTCGACATGACCCCGCAGGAGCGTACCGGCGGTTTCATCAACGGTGAGTACCACCTCGGCGACCATGTATCGGCTTATGTGGATGCCATCTACGAGAAGACCTCGGCCAGCTTCCAGTTGGCACCGGCGGTATACGGCACCGATACCACAGGCGCCTCGCTCGATCCATTCAATGCGTTCAACCCGAATCAGGGCGATGCATACAACGGCAGCGCCTTGGGCTTCCGCTCGCGTCTGACCTCGGTCGGTCCGCGTTTTGCCTCGAGCAGCCGAACCGATGCCCAGATCAATACGGGCTTCCGTGGTGACTTCACGGTCTTCGACAAGAACTGGAACTGGGACGTTGGCCTCAACTATGGCCATGAGAGCATCGTCACCACGACGGGTGGCCTGGTCAACCAGACCGCCTTGTACACGGGTCCTTCCACGCTGAATGCCGACGGTACGGCTACCTGCCCGGCCGGTGTGAGCGCGGTCGCGTGCCAGTTCAACCCGTTCGACATCAATGCTCCGGCCAGCGCCGCAGCAGCGCGCGCCGCCGTGGCGTCCGCCACCTCCAACCAGTACCTGATCGAAAAGACCTGGCACGCTGGCATCAGCGGCGAGCTGTTCAGTCTGCCGGCCGGTGCCGTGCAGCTGGCGGTCGGCGCCGAGTATCGTCAGGAAAGGGATGTGATCAATCCGGATACCGAGCTGTTGCTCGATCCGACCACCGGCAGCTGCATCCTGGGCAGCCAGTGCCTGGCCGGCCTGCAGGGTGGCTACAACACCAAGGATCTGTACGCCGAAGCGTTCATCCCGATCCTGAGCGGCCTGCCGGGCGTGCAGTCGTTGAACCTGACCATCGGCGACCGTTATTCGCGCGTCAGCACCTTCGGCAACACGAACAACTTCAAGTTCGCGTTGGAGTGGAAGCCGATCGACGACTTGCTGCTGCGTGGCACGATGGAAGAAGTTTTCCGCGCGCCGAGCGTTTCGGAGCTGTTCTCGTCGGGCTCCGATGCGCCGAACATCCACAGCGATCCGTGTACCGGTTACACCGGTGCCCCGGCGGGTTCGCCGCTGGCACTGGCTTGTCAGTTCGTGCCCACCGATGGCAGCTTCGTAAACAGCTTCGTGCAGTCGCAGACGCAGGCTTCGGCAATCACCGAGGGCGCTTCAGTCGCAGGCTTCCCGATCAAGCCGGAGTCCGGCAAGTCGTATGACTTCGGTGCGGTATACAGCCCGTCGTGGGTGCCGGGTCTGTCCACCACGGTCGACCTGTGGCGCGTCAACCTGAACAACACCATCACCTCGATCGGCATGCAGAGCGTGCTCAATCTCTGCGCGTCTGGCCAGACGGTGTTCTGCCAGTACATCAAGCGCGTGCCGAGTGGTCAGAATGCGGGTCAGCTGCAACAGGGCTTTGTCGAGCCGACCGCCAACCTGGGTGCCTTGTCAACCGGCGGCGTCGATTTCTCGGCCAACTACAAGTTGCCGCAGTTCTCCTTCGGCCAGTTCAACATCGGCGTCAACGCGACCTACCTGAAGTACTACCAGCAGAACACGGGTTCGGACGTCTACAACAATGCCGGTCACCTCCTGCCTTACGGCTCAGCGCAGGCGGCAGCTTGCCCGGACAACGTCGGCGTCTGCCTGTTCCCGCGCTGGCGTGGTCAGGGTTTCGTGGATTGGCAGCAGGGTAACTGGAGTGCCTCGTGGCGCATGCGCTACATCGGTCGCTTCCAGAACGGTGGTCCGGCGTTTACCGAGCAGGATACGCAGCCGAACGGTGTGCCGGGTACCGTGCTCAAGTACGGCGCGACGGTCTACAACGACGTGTCGTTCGGCTACAACATCGAGCCGTACAACACGCGTGTGGATGTCGGCGTGAACAACCTGTTCGACAAGCAGCCGCCTATGCTGTACGCGAACAACACGCTCAATGCCAATACCGATCCGAGCGATTTTGACCTGATGGGCCGCTATTTCTGGGCTCGCGTGACGGTCAAGTTCTAAGTCGCTTAATTAAACGTTAGTCTTGATGGGCCGCGTGGATCACGCGGCCCATTTTTTTTGGACCCCATGACTTCCAACGCCATTCCCCAGATCGCCGCAGCGCTGAACGCAGGCCAGCCACATCATGCGGAGCAGCTAAGTCGCACCGCACTGCTCGAGTTTCCGCAGGACGAGAGTCTCCTGTTGCTGCTGGCCATGAGCCTGCATTCGCAGGAACGACTCCAGGAAGCCTTGCCGATTTATGCTCAGTTGACGCAGCTGTTCCCAATGAGCAGTGAGCACTGGAACAATTACGGCATCGCCCTCGCAGCGGCCGGTGCGCCGGAAGATGCCCAGCAGGCCTATTCGAAAGCAGTACAGATGGACCCAGGCAATCCGATGCCGAGGATTCACCTGGGACTGTTGATGATCCAGCGGCACGAGTATCTGGCCGCCCGCGTGGCGTTGCTGGACGCCTTTGAACTTGATCGGGAGTCGCCGCTGGCGCGTATTCATGCCGCCAGAGCCTGCAGTCTCTGCCAGGATTTCGAGGGTGCAAGGGAACTGCTTGGCCCGTGGCGGAACTGGCTGCCGTTGAATGACGACACGCTCCAGCTGGAGCTGGCCCAGGTACTGACCCTGCAGGACGATATTCCCGCCGCCGCGGCATTGCTGGAGGACGTGCTTGCTTGGAAGCCTGGTTACACGGAAGTGAGACTCCTGCTGGCCAGTATCTACGAGCGGTTCAATCGACTGACGGACGCGGAGGAACTGGTACTTCCGGTAGTTCGCATGGGGCCGGGCGTGCCCGATGCACAGCGGACGGAGGCATTGCATATCCTGGCCGGGCTGGCGCTTCGGAAGAAGGACCCGGTGGGTGCCAGGCAATTGCTGGAGCAATGCGGACCGCATGGTGACGATGACTTTGTTCATTATTTCGACCTCGGCGCAGCATGCGATCGGCAGGGCGATACGGATGCGGCGATGGCGGCCCTGCGAGAAGCACACCGCCGGCAGAGCCACGAATTCCAGTTCGCCTCGCCCGAATTTTTCGAGCCGGGGGCACACGCGTTGCCGACGGATGCTCCGCGCATCCCGGCGCTGCAGTATGCGCGCTGGCCGAAGCTGATCGCGCCCGAGGCGCACGACTCGCCGGTTTTCGTGGTGGGCTTCCCGCGCTCGGGTACGACTCTGCTTGAGCAGATGCTGGACGCGCATCCCGGGCTGCAGTCCATGGACGAGAATCCTTTTTTCAGTCGTCTGGCACTGATACTGCGTCGACAAAATCCACGCATCCTGGATGACCTCGGCGTATTGCAGCAGTTCGATTGCGACGAATTGCGCAAGCGTTACCACGCCATGGTGGCCGAGCGCATTTCGCGCCGTTTGAACACGCAGCTGATCGACAAGAATCCGCTGAACATGCTGTGGCTGCCGATAATCCATCGCCTGTTTCCTGAGGCAAGGTTCATCCTGGCGTTGCGCCATCCATGCGATGTGATCCTCAGCTGCTACATGCAGAATTTCCGCTCCAGCATTCTGGCTGCCGCCTGTTCCAGCCTTGAACGGCTGGCGCAAGCCTACGTGCAGGCCATGACGACATGGCTTGAAGATGTGAGTATCTTCAAGCCATCCGTGATGGTGTCGCGCTACGAAGATCTGGTAACGGATTTTCCGTTACAGGCGACTCGCATCACGGAATTCCTGCAGCTGGCAGATGCCTCGCCGATGCTGGAGTTCGACCGGCATGCGCGCAGCAAGGCTTACATTGGCACACCCAGCTACTCGCAGGTGATCGAGCCGGTGAACCGGAAAGGGCTTGACCGTTGGCATCGCTATCGTCGCCAGTTCGAGCCAATCCTGCCCATTCTCGAGCCCATGCTGAGGCATTGGGGCTATGACGACGGCACAGGCGGCAGCTCGTCTGCGGACTAGCTGGCATGGCTGATCGGGACACATTGCATCGTGGCGAAGTTGCCCGGCGAATGGGGCTTATCGCTCCGGGATCCGCAGCAGTTCCGGCAGGTAGGGTACGTAATCGCGCCAGCGTCCGATGGAGTGTGTATGCACCGGTTGGCGCACCTGCCAAGTACTGGCGGTACTGATGGCATGTGGTTCCTGCGCGGTAATGGGAGGATCCATGGCGGGCACTCCGAGCCAGTCGTTCAGTGCGGCCATGATGTCTTCCGGCGCCGTCACCAGGTCTTCGTAAAGAACCGTGCGGAACGACGTCGGATAGCGGGCGTTCCAATGCGTGGCCAAGCGGCGGCAACCCCGTATCAGCGCGCCGATGTCGCCGAGATTGTAGGCATAGTCGTGTGCCCGATCATGAAAGGATTGCGACCACAGGGATAGCGCAGTATCGCGTGCATGGCGTTGGCAATGGATGATGCGCGCATTGGGCCATAGCGCCATGATCAGGTCGACATGCAGCAGGTTCAAAGGCTGTTTGTCGATGAACCAATGTGCATGGTGATCATCCTGGCGAAGCTGTGCCGCATAGACCGAGGCGGCCTGCTCGAACGGACCGCGCTCGTTGCGGTTCATCAGTGCAAGCCGCTGCGTCAGGATCTTGAGCCAGCCGAGTTCACCTTGATTTCGGACCTGCGGATGCCGTGCGATCAGTTCGGCCAGGAGCGTGGTACCGGAACGCGGCACGCCGACGATGAATATCGGCACCCAGCCGACGGGTGCGGGTAGCGCGAACGGATACGGCCTGTCGGCGACGCGTGCCTCGATCGATCGGTTCCACTGCTTGCGCGACCAGGTGCTGGCAGCATGGGCCAGTGCGTTGGCCTCGTGCAGATAGCGTGCAGCCTGCGCATGGTCGGCAATATCGTCATGCGCCTTGCCGAGGGCGAACAGGGTGGTGATGCGCGCCTTGTCGCTCAGTCCGGGGCGGCTCAATACATCGTGGAACAGCGCGAAGTCGGGGTGACTGGAGTCCCGATAGCGTTGCAGGCCGGACAGGCCTATCGGGATATTCCATTCCACCGCCTCGGGGCTATGGCCGAGCGCGAAGTTGTAGCGTTCGCGCACGCGTGGGAATTCACCCAGCTGGATACCCAGCATGCCCGCATAGGCGTGTATGCGCGGGTCGGCCGAGCCGGTGGCAATCGCGGCCTCGCAGATGGTTGCGGCATCCTGTGGGCGGCCGTAGTCGTCGAGCGTCTCGACGGCCTGGATCACCGTGTCGGCATCTTGCCTGCCATGCTCGAACAGCTTCCGTATCGCTTCGGCGGCCGCCTGCATGCGGCCCTGCTCGCGCAGCAGACCGGCCAGCAGGAATGTGGCGCCGACGTGGTCAGGACGCTGCGCCAGCCAGTCGCGCAACAGGGCCTCGGCTTCCACATGCTGTTGCATTTGCCAATACAGGCCGGCCAGACCCACACGCACTTCACCCGAGGCGGGATACCGCGCTGCCGCTGCCGTAAAGATGGCAAACGCGCCATCCAGATCGCCGCGCAGAATCAGGGCGCGGGCGCTCTCCAGCCACTCCTGTTCCGAGGCTTGCGCCAGCGCGGCGAGCCGTGTCGTGCTCGTGAGCGAGGCTGTCATGGTCGCCAGGGTGGCAGCTCGAGCGCTTTCCTGAGCGGATCGAGCAAGTTGCCATAACGGGGCGCACGTGCCATGTCCTGGCGCAGTGGCTGGCGTACCTGGGTGGCGCTGGGCGAACGCACTTCGCGTTGGTTCTCGTGGAAGTGCACGCATGCGTCTTCAAACGGCAGCCCGCAGAAATCCAGCAGTTCGCGGATATGCGCCTCCGGTTCGGCAAGCAATGCCTCGTAACTGTGCTCGCGTACGGAGATGGGGTGCAGCGTGGTCCAATGCCGCACGCTGCGGTCGAAGTCGCGCCAGAAGCGGGCCAGGTCATCGAAGGTGCGCGTGTAGCCGCTGCTGCTGTCCAGGCGCTGGCGATAGCACGAGAAACATGTTTCCAGCGGGTCGCGGCGGCAGACCACGATACGTGCGCCCGGCAGCATGGCGCGGATGGCGCCGATATAGATCCAGTTGTTGGGCAGCTTGTCAGTGAAGATGGGGCGCCGTCGTCTCCAATGCGCGGTGCGCTCCAGATAACGACGGCCCAACCGTTCCCAGTCGGACGGTTGCATGTCGCCGACCCATTGTGGAAACGGCTTGCCACGGCGGCGCGATTCCTCAGCCAGCACGTAGGGCAGATCGGGCAACTCGCCGGCGCCTTCCACCGACGAATGCGAGGCAAGGATCTGTTCGACTAAAGTAGAGCCTGCACGTGGCAGGCTGGCGATGAAAATGACCTCGCGCCCAAGCGGTTCCGGCGCACCGGCAGGTGGTGGATCGAACACTGCGCCTATGGCCTCGACATTGTCGGAGAACTTTTCGCCATGCCAAGCCTGACGGTGGAGTGCAATGGCATTGGCCTGCTCCAGTGCGGCAAGCGAATCGGCATACTCGCCGCTGTCATCGAGCGCCTTGGCCAAGGCAAAGCCGATTGCAATGCGGTCGTCATCGCTTGTCGCGGGGAGCTGCAGCGCCGAGCGCATGCATTTGATGTCATCTTCGGTAAAGCGCTGTGTCTTGAGATCAGCCAGTCCCCACCAGGCGATGCCGGCCGCCGGATATTGGGCGATCAGCTGGCGGTATTCGGTGGCAGCTTCGTCAAGCTGTCCTCGCGTGCGCAGCATATCGGCGAGCAGGGCGCGCGCGGCGGCATGGTTGGGTGCGAGCGAGACAGCCCGCTGCAGCGCATCCACGGCCTCGTCATTGCGCACGGATTTGGTCAGCATTACACCGAGGTTGTACCAGGCGATGACCAGGCCAGGCTGAAGATTGCAGGCAACGCGCAGTGCATCGATCGCCGATTCATAGTCGCCTGCCGTGCCCAGCAGCGAACCGAGGGTATTGTGATAGAGCGGATCCTGCGGGCGCTGCGCCAGTGCCCGACGGATCACTCGCAACGCATCGAGATGCTGGCCGCGCAAACTATGAATACCTGCCTGCAAACGCAACACTTCGGGATGGTTCGGGTATACCGCCAGCGCGCGAGACAGTTGGCGATCGGCATCATCAAGGCGTCCCCCATCGAGTGCCTGTCCTGCGGACATGACATATTGGATGGCGGCGGGATCCAGCCCGTGTAAACGTGGATTCATCAAAGATCTCTGGTCAGAACAGGACGTGGCTTCCGTGACGCATCATCCTGCGGTTGCAAGGACGAGCCCACAGTTTTTCGAACATCATTATTATGATGCCTAGTACGTGCCGGCAGTGAGGCTGACTGCCGGGTTTCTTCTTGGACAAAACCCGTTCGGCGGTAATCAGGCGATGAACAGTGAGCTTCACGAGAGTGCCATGACGTTGCGCAAAATGGCATACGACGGGCTGCAGCACGGTGATGTCGTGCTGGCTGAACAGCACTTCGCGCGGCTGCTTGAGATAGTTCCCACTGACATGGAAGCGCTGCAATTTGTCGCCAGCCGCTATCTGGTCCGTGGGGAAGCCATGCGCGCCGTGGCCATGCTGCTTGTCGCCGACCAGGCACGCCCGAACGACCCGAATACACTGCACCAGTTGGGTACGGCGCAGATGGCGACTGGAGACCTGCATGGTGCGGTGGCCAGCCTGCAGCGAGCAATTGAGCTGGCGCCGCACATCTTCATGGCGCGCCTGCGTCTGGGCATGGCACTGGAACGGCTGGGGGAGGCGCACAATGCACTGGTGGCTTATTTCGGCGCGGTAAATACCGCACAGGTGCAAGGTCGCTGGCTGGGTGACTCGACTACGGCGCCAAGTATCCGCGACGCGGTCAAGCATGCGATCCGATTCATTGATGTCGAGCGCCCCCGGCTTTTCCACCAAGTGCTCGAACCTCTGCAGCAGCGTTACGGCCGCTCCGAACTTTCGCGTGTGGAAGATTGCCTTGCGATTTATCTCGGCGAGAAGGCACTGTCTCCGCCTGATCCACGACAGAAACCGAAGTTCCTCTATTTCCCTGGCGTGCCAAGCCAGGCGTACTACGCAAGCGAACGCTTTCCCTGGCACCGGGAGCTGGAGGCCGCCACCGGGATGATTCGGGAGGAGTTGCGAACGGTGCTGGCGGAAAATCAACCGTTGCAGCCGTTTCTCGGCATCAACTCGCCCGCGGAACTCGATGGATACCTGCGCGCATCCGGCAACCAGACAGCGGCGTGGGATGCGTACTTCTTCTATCGCCACGGTGTGCGCTACGACGAACAATGCGCGAGCTGCCCACGCACTTCCGGCCTACTGGATGCACTGCCACTGGCGCGCATTCGTGATCACGCGCCAGAGACGCTTTATTCGGTGCTGCGCCCGGGTACGCATATCCTGCCGCATCGCGGTGTCACCAACACGCGCCTGGTCACGCATTTGCCATTGATCGTGCCACCGGATTGCGCCATCCGGGTGGGCGGCGAGATTCACGAATGGGAGGAGGGACGCTGCGTCACTTTCGATGACACGTTCGAACACGAGGCGTGGAACAACAGCAGCGAGACGCGTGTGGTGTTGATTCTTGACAGCTGGAATCCCGACCTGAGCGAAGCCGAGCGTGCCGCAGTGACCGATCTGGTTGAAGCGATTGGCGATTTCAATCGCAGTACCGAAGTGGCCACTCCACAAGGCTGAAATCCACCTCGCCGGTTGGCGGTGTCATCGGTTTCTGCGACTACCGCAAAAAAGCAGCGCCCGCAGAGCGGGCGCCTTCGAGATTCGCCAATGCAGGGTGCCTGTCAGTAAATCGGCACGGCCGAATCGACTTCTCGCGCCCACGCATCCATGCCGCCTTCCACGTTGTGCACGTTGCTGAAGCCGTGCGCGGCGAAGCGCTCGGCCATGCCGCGGCTGGAGATGCCGTGGTGGCAGATGAAGGCCAGCGCGGTGTCTTTCGGCAGTGCGGCGAGGCTTTCGTAGCCCTCGTCCTCGAGCACGCGTGCCTGCGCCAGCGGCGCGGCGTGGGCGCGGCCGGCGGCGGGGCGCACGTCGATCAGGGTGATGTCGTGTGCGGCCAGACGCGCCTTGAGCTGCTGCACGCTGAGCGAGCCGATCTCCTGCGTGCCGGGGAACTTCAGGCTGAGGCCTTCGCCCTGCACGGTGGATACCCAGTCGATCACGATACCCTTCGCACGCTGGGCGCTGGCCGGATCGAAGTGAACTTCCAGGCCGTTGGCGTGGGCGACGATGTCGTGCTCGCCGGCCGGGGCGAGCTGGAAGCCGGCGCTGTGGTCGGGGCCGATCTCCAGATGCAGCGCCACGCCTTGCGCGTTGGCGGTGCCCTGGCGGATCGCCTCGGCGGCCGCGTCGGTGATGGTGATCTGCGGTGGGGTGCGATCCGGTGCGGCCACGCCGAACAGCGTGTGCAGTTCACCGTTGCCGTACATCTGGCGGATGATGTCGGCGCCGCCGACCAGTTCGCCTTCCACGTACAACTGCGGGATCGTCGGCCAGTCGCCGTAGGCCTTGATGCCTTCGCGGATTTCCGGGTCCTCCAGCACGTTGACCGTGTGGTAGTCCGGCAGCAGTTCGTTGAGCGTGTTGGTGGCGGCAGAGGAGAAGCCGCACATCGGCTGCTGGCGGTCGCCCTTCATGAACAGCACCACGCGGTGGTCCTTGAGCAGGGTTTCGATACGTTCGCGGGTGGTGTTGTCGAGGGGCATGGGGAACTCCGGCTAAAGAAGACAATGATACGCCGCCCGATATGCGGTGATCCTGCTGGCCTTCAAGGCGTACGTGGTTCAGGCCGCCCGGTGCAGCTCGCTGAGATCGCGTGGACAGACGCCCAGCGGTGCCAGCGCCAGCGCGGCAGCCGGCGAGGGCCATACCAGTTCACGGCTGGCCCGGCCCAAGGCGGCGGGCTGTTCGCTCCAGTGGATCAGTTCCATCGCGCCGGTGTGGTCCTCGACCAGGGCGGTGCAGTGCTCGACCCAGTCGCCGTCGTTGAGGTAGAGCACGCCATCCAGCTCGCGCACGTGGCCGAAGTGGATATGGCCGCAGATATGGCCGTCGAAGCCGCGCTCGCGGGCATCGTCAACCACGCGTTCCTCATAGGCGCGGATGTACGCCAGCGCCTTGCCGATATGCGATTTGACGATGATCGACAGAGGCAGGTAGGGCAGTTCCAGCCGCTGCCGCATCGCATGCAGGCGGCGATTGCTCCAGCAGATCAGGCGATGCATCGCCTCGCCGAAGTGCTGCATCCAGCCGCGGCCGATCTGTTCGGGGTCGAACTCGTCGCCGTGGCTGACCCGATAGCGACGACCGTCCGCGCCGACATGCACGGCATCCAGTTCGATCTGCACGCCACCGAATGCCTGGCCGTGCAGGCCGCGCATCGGTGCATCGTGGTTGCCGGGGATGTAGATCACTTCGATCCCACGATGTGCCAGGTCGAGTATTTCGGCAATCACGGCGCTGTGTTCCGGCGGCCACCAGGGCCGACGGGCCAGCGCCTCCAGGTCGATGATGTCGCCGACCAGATAGAGCTTTTCGCAGCGCAGTTTGCGCAGGAAGTCGAGCAGGTAATCGGCCTTGCAGTCAGGTGTTCCCAGATGCACATCGGAGATGAAGGCGCTGCGGCAGCGAAGGGTCGTCATGGCGCGTACTCCCGGTGGATGCCGGGGCGTCAGTCTGCAGCTGCAAGGTCACCGTGCGATGGCGAACAGGTTGCAGCCGGGTTGCGGCGGAGCGCGCTGGATCAGCGTGACGGGCGCAGTGCCGCGCGCACCACGGGCAGGATCGCATCGACCCACAACGCATACTGCGCGGCCGAGGGATGCAGACCATCGGCGGCGGCGAGTACTGGATAGCGGCGCGAGATGCCGGTGATGTCCACAAAGTGCGCGCCGGCACGCGAAGTTTCATCGCGCGCGATCGCGTTGTAGACGTCCAGTTCGCGGGCGATCTGCGCGCGGTCGCGGCCCTGTTCATGCGCGAAGTGGGTGACACCCCAATCCGGAATCGACACCACCACCACCCGCGTGGCGCGATGGCCGGCCAGGGCGACCGCACGCGCCAGCAGGCTGGCGAACTGGTTGCGGTACTCACCTGCGGAGCGGCCGCGGTACTGGTTGTTGACGCCGATCTGCAGGCTGACCAGGTCGTACGGCGGGGACATGGGCGTCGCGTCGATGCCCTGCGCCAGCTCGTCGGTAGTCCAGCCGGTGACGGCGACGATAGTTGGGTCGTCGATCACCACCCCGGCCCGGCGCAAGCGCTGCACCAGCACGGCCGGCCAGCGCTGATCCGCGGCCACCGCTTCGCCGATCGTGTAGGAATCACCGAGGGCGAGGTAATGCAGTGGCGGGGCGGCTGGCATCATGGGCGGATGGTTTGGCTCAGGCTACTGCAGCGGCGGAGCGTGGCGACTGCTCCTGTGCCATTCGCTCCAGCACCCGTTCGATCCGCACGAAGACTTCGCGCAGTTGCGCCGGCGGCGGCAGCAGGGTCAGCCGGAAGTGCCGGCTGCGCGGCACGTTGAAGCTGGTGCCGGGCACCACCAGCACGGATTCCTCCTCCAGCAGGCGCAGAGCGAAGGCCTCGTCGTCGAAGTCGGCGAAGCGGTCGGCCCGGACCTGCGGGAACGCATACAGCGCGCCAGCAGGCGCGACCAGTTCCAGGTATTCACTGGCGGCCACGGCCTGCAGCACGATGCGCCGTGCCTCATGCAGGCGGCCGCCGGGCGCGGTCAAGGCACCGATCGTCGGCGCATCCTGCAGGGCCGGCAACACCGCCCATTGCGCCGTGACGTTGGCGCATAGCCGCAGCGCGGCAAGCAGCTGCAGCGCATCGCGGTAGGCCGCGCTGCGTGCGTGATCGCCGGACAGGCTCATCCAGCCGACCCGGTAGCCGCAGGCGCGATGCACCTTGGACAGACCGCCGAAGCTGAGGCAGGGCAGTTCGCCGGCAACCTCGGCCAGCGGCTGGAAACTCGCGCCGTCGTACAGGATCTCGTCGTAGATCTCGTCGGCGAGCAACAGCAGGCGATGTCGCGCCGCGATCGCCACCAGCCGCTGCAGCAGCGCGCGCGGATACACCACGCCGGTCGGGTTGTTCGGATTGATCAGCACCAGGGCGCGGGTGCGTGGCGTGACCAGCGCCTCGATCTCGTCCGGATCGGGCAGGTGGCTATGGCTGGCGAGGCAGTGGTAATAGCGCGGCTGGCCGCCGTTGAGGATGGTGGCCGCGCTCCACAGCGGATAATCCGGACTCGGCAGCAGCACTTCGTCGCCGGGCTGCAGCAAGGCGCGCAGGCTGAGGTCGATCAGCTCGCTGACGCCATTGCCGATGAAGATGCGTTCCGGTTCGACGCCGCGCGCACCGCGCGCACGCTGCTGCGCGGCGATCGCCTCGCGGGCGAGTTCCAGCCCTTGCTCGTGGCCGTAGGCTTCGCTCTCATGCAGATGGCCGGCGATCGCCTCGCGCAGGTGCGCCGGTGCCTCGAAGCCGTAACGGCCGGGGTTGCCGATGTTGAGTTTGATGATGTCGAGGCCGGCGGCCTCCAGCTCGCGCGCGCGCCGGGTCAGCGCGCCGCGGATTTCATAGCGCACGTCCGCCAGGTGCGCACTGGGTGTGATCGAGGTCAACGCCGGCATCCTTCGAAGTCTGGGAATACAGTCCACGCACCGGCGCCACCGCCGGCAGGTCGATGCTAGCAGCGTGATGCAGCGCAGCGCGAGCGCCGGCCCGGGCGGATTCCGGTTCATCGGCGGGCAATCTCCGGGCAGGGCATAATCGGCAAACCGTGCAGACCGAACTCCCTGAATGAGCGATCTCGAAACGATCGAACGCCTGCGACGCATTGGCTGGCGTGGCGATGTGCTGCCTGCCGCCGGGTTGCGGCTGGCCCGGGTGGTCGCCCAGCATCGCGCCGGCTACGAGCTGCATGACGGCGAGACCCTGTTCGGGGCGCAGCCGGACGGGCGCTTCCTCAAGCGCGGTATCGATCCGGCCGAGCGACCGGTAGTCGGCGATTTCGTCGAACTGGAAGACGGTACGCCGCCGCATATCGTTACGGTGGCGCCGCGACGCACGGTGTTGTCGCGCGCGGCGGCCGGCGAGCGTTACGAGCGGCAATTGATCGCTACCAATATCGACTACGTGCTGGTGTTGACCGGACTGGACGGCGACTTCAATCCGGCGCGGATCGAACGCTATTTGTCGCTGACCGAGGACTCCGGCGCGCAGCCAGTGGTGCTGCTGAGCAAGCTGGACACGCGCGAGGACGCCGCGGAGCAGATCGCGGCGCTGCGTGCACGGCTGCCGGCGGACATCCCGATCCATCCCTTGAACGGCAAGGATCCGGCCAGCGTCACCCTGCTGGCGCAGTACCTGCAGCCGGGCGACAGCGCGGTGCTGGTCGGGTCATCCGGCGCGGGCAAATCCACCCTGACCAACACCTTGCTTGGCACGGCGACGATGGCCACGGCCGAAGTACGCAGCCACGACAGCCGTGGTCGCCACACCACCACCCATCGCGCGCTGCTGCAACTGCCCAGCGGTGGCTGCCTGATCGACACACCCGGCATGCGCGAGCTGAAACTGACCGGCGAGGAAAACCTCGACCTGTTCGCCGACATCGAGGCGCTGGCCGAGCGTTGCCGCTTCGCCGACTGTGGCCATGGCAGCGAGCCGGGTTGTGCGGTGCAGGTGGCGCTGGATACCGGCGAACTGACACCTGGCCGCTGGCGCAACTATCTCAAGCTGCACGATGAGCGCGAGGAGCAGGCGGCGACGCTGGAAGCGCGCCTGCGCCGGCAGCGTGGTGGCCGTCCGATCGAGCGGCCGCACGGGCATCGCGGGCAGCGCGAGCGGGACTGATGTCCATGCCTTCCGTTCCTGCGCACGACATGCCTCAAAGCATCTAGTATCGCGGCATCGTTGCTGCGGAGTGCAGGCATGCGTCGGTTGTCATCGTCGCTCACGTTCTTCTACAAGCGGGTCTTTCCGGTGCTGTGGATCGGCTTTGTGCTGATCATCTTCGGCGTGCAGGTCTGGGAGATGCAGCATGCCCGTGCGGACCCGCCATCGCAGCCGTTTTTCCCGCTGGTGTTGATGCCGTTGTTCATGCTTGGCGTGATGTTGCTGCTCTACCGCAAGCTGCTGCATGACCTGCTGGACGAGGTCGGGCTGGACGGCGATTATCTGGTGGTGAAGAACCATGGCGAGAAGATCCGCGTGGCGCTGCGCGACGTGATGAACGTCAACGCCACCACGATGACCAACCCGCGGCGCGTCACGTTGATGCTGCGGACGGATTCCCGCTTCGGGCGCAATCTCACCTTCATGCCGGCCAGCCCGCGCGGCTTCATGAGCGCGTTCAAGCCCGACCCGATCGCCACTGAACTGATCGAACGCGTCGATGCCTTGCGTGGAGTCCAGCGATGAATACGCCGGCGAGTGCCATTGCGCCCGAGCTGCAACGTTATGCCGCGCTCGACCAGCGCCTGCTGGCGGCTGTGCGTGGCATCCATATCCTGCCGACAGTGGCGTGGCCGGCTTCGCTGGAGGACCGCATGATCGCGGCCTATGGCAACGGCCAGTTCACGCTGCCGGAAGTGACTTACACGCGACCGGATCTTGGCGCCGCACGCGCCGAACTGGCCGTGATCGAGCACGAAGCCGGCGACAACGATCCGTTGGGTGACTACCTGCGTCGCACCGCCGAATCGTGGCGCATCGCGGCGGAAATGCTGGAGGCGGTGGGCACGGCGTGCGTTACCGCGCCTTCGATCGCGCTGTACGGCAAGCCGGGCGATCTGATTCCCGGCAGCCAGCGCAGCAACCTCGATGCAGCGCATTACTTCGTCGAACTGTCCGACGAGCTGGGCGCGGACCTGCTGGCCGACGACAGCAGCGTGGACATGTCGGCAAGTCAGCTGCGCGATGAGCTGACGAAGACGCTGGATGATTTCTTCGGTGCCGGCATGATCAAGGTGGAGGTGGATCCTGAGCTGACCGCCAAGGCAGCGGCCGGCGCCACCCGCATCCGACTGCGCGACGGCACCAGTTTCAGCGAGTACGACCGGCACCAGCTGCTCGCGCACGAGGCGTTTGTGCACTCGCTGACCGCACTGAACGGACGCCAGCAGCCGCTGCTGGCCTCACTGGCGCGCACCTCGCCACGGGTCACTGCGACCCAGGAGGGCCTGGCGGTATTCGCCGAGCTGATGTCCGGCGCGATCGACATTGCCCGGCTCAAGCGGATCAGCTTGCGCATCCTGGCGATCGACATGGCGCTGAACGGCGCCGATTTCGTCGAGGTCTACAAGTACTTCAGCGCCTGCGGGCAGAGCGTGTCTGACAGCTTCCACTCGGCCCAGCGGGTGTTCCGCGGCGTGCCACTGACCGGCGGCGCGGCGTTCGCCAAGGACAATGTGTATCTGTCCGGCCTGCTCACCGTGCACACCTTCTTCCGCTGGGCGTTCAAGCAGCAGCGGATGGATCTGTTGCGCCACCTGTTTGCCGGCAAAATGACCCTGCACGACGTGATCGCGCTGCAGCCGCACTTCGCGTCCGGCGCGATCCTGCCGCCGCGCTGGCTGCCGCCGTGGATGCAGCATGTCCACGGGCTGGCCGGCAAGCTGGCGTTTTCGGTGTTCATCAACGGCATCCACATGAACCGGGTGCATGGCGACGAGCTGCTGCAAAGCGTCTAGCGGCGCCCACGGCAACGCGGAAACGGGTCGGTTCGGGCCGCCCCGGTGCTAACATCACAGATGGTCAACCGCCTGTGGCGGGTACCGCCCCCTCCCTCAACAAATACACATCCATGGCCATCCCCGAAGATCTGCGCCAAGCCGCTCTTGAATATCACCGTCATCCGCGTCCGGGCAAAATCAAGGTCAGCCCGACCACGTCGCTGCTGACCCAGCGCGACCTGTCGCTGGCCTATTCGCCCGGCGTGGCCTATGCCTGCGAGGCGATCGTCGCGGACCCCAACGCGGCCAGCGAGATGACCGCACGCGGCAACCTGGTGGCAGTGATCACCAACGGCACGGCGGTGCTGGGCCTGGGTGATATCGGTCCGCTGGCGGGCAAGCCGGTGATGGAAGGCAAGGGCGTGCTGTTCCAGAAATTCGCCGGCATCGACGTGTTCGACATCGAGCTGGACGAGCGTGATCCGGACAAGCTGGTCGACATCATCGCCGCGATGGAGCCCACTTTCGGCGGCATCAACCTGGAAGACATCAAGGCGCCGGAGTGTTTCATCGTCGAGCGCAAGCTGCGCGAGCGGATGAAGATCCCGGTATTCCACGACGACCAGCACGGCACCGCGATCATCGTCGGCGCGGCCGTGATCAACGCGCTGGAAGTGGTCGGCAAGAAAATCGGCGACGTGAAGCTGGCCACGGCTGGCGCCGGCGCCGCCGGCATTGCCTGTCTCGACATGCTGGTGGCGCTGGGCATGAAGCCGGAGCACATCCTCGCCTATGACCGCGAGGGCGTGCTGTACAGCGGCCGTGACAAGATGGATCCGGACAAGCAGCGCTACGCACGCGATACCGCCAAGCGCACGCTGGCCGAGATCGTCGACGGCGCCGACATCTTCCTCGGGCTGTCCGCCGGCGGCGTGCTGAAGCCGGAAATGGTCGCCACGATGGCGGGCAAGCCGATCATCCTGGCGCTGGCCAATCCGAATCCGGAGATTTCGCCCGAAGATGCGAAGAAGGTACGTCCGGACTGCATCATCGCCACCGGCCGCTCGGACTATCCGAACCAGGTCAACAATGCGCTGTGCTTCCCATACATCTTCCGCGGCGCGCTGGATGTGGGCGCCACCGGTATCAATGAGGCGATGAAGCTCGCCTGCGTGAACGCGATTGCCGGACTGGCACGGATGGAGGCGGGCGACCTGGCCGGCGCCTATGGTGGCGAGGTGCCCACGTTCGGCACCGAGTATCTGATCCCGCGCCCGTTCGATCCGCGCTTGCTGGTGATGCTGGCGCCGGCAGTGGCGCAGGCGGCGATGGATTCCGGTGTGGCCACGCGGCCGATCACCGACATGGACGCGTACAAGGAGAAACTCGGCCAGTTCATCTACCGCACTGGTCTGCTGATGAAGCCGGTCTACGAACGTGCGCGTGCCGATCGCAAGCGTGTGGTCTATTCCGAGGGCGAGGAAGAGACCGTGCTGCGCGCGGTGCAGACGGTGATCGACGAAAAGCTTGCATTCCCGATCCTGATCGGCCGCCCGGACGTGATCGAGACCCGTATCGAGCGGCTCGGTCTGCGCATGCGCGCCGGCGTCGATTTCGAGCTGACCAATATCAATGACGATCCGCGCTTCAACGAGTATTGGCAGCAGTATCACGCGCTGACCGAGCGTCGTGGCGTGTCGCCGGCGGCGGCAAAGAACCTGTTGCGTTCGCGCCCCACGCTGATCTCGGCGCTGATGGTCGAGCGTGGCGAGGCAGATGCGATGATCTGCGGCCTGGTCGGTCGTTTCCACAAGAAGCTCGGCTACCTGCGCAGCGTGTTCGGCCTGGACCAGGGTGTGCAGTGCACCTCGGCGATGACCGGTGTGATCAACGACAAGGGTGCCTGGTTCTTCGTCGATACCCATGTGCAGGTCGACCCGACCGCCGAGCAGATTGCCGAGGCGACGTTGCAAGCGTCGTATCGCCTGAAGCTGTTTGGCATCGAGCCGAAGGTGGCGCTGTTGTCGCACTCCAATTACGGCAGCCATGACAACCCCAGCGCAGCGAAGATGCGCAAGGTGTGGCAAATCCTCAGGGAGCGCATGCCGAAGCTGGAGATGGATGGCGAGATGCAGGCCGACACCGCGTGGGACGAGGCATTGCGCCAGCGGATGTTCCCCAGCACCACGCTGAGCGGCCGCGCCAACCTGTACGTGCTGCCGAATCTCGACAGCGCCAACATCACCTACAACATGGTGCGGGTGATGACCGACGGCGTGGCGATCGGGCCGATCCTGATGGGGCTGGACAAGCCGGCACACATCCTCACGCCGGCATCGACCGCCCGGCGCGTGGTCAACATGACGGCGATCGTCGCGGTGGATGCGCAGATTCGCGCCGCACAGGGTGAACGGCGTAGTTGACGTGACTTGACCGCGCCCCGGCCGGCGGGGCGCGGTGTTCGATCCATGCGCCGGCGAATGGGCGTCCGTTTGGTGCTGGTGCGCCGCGGCGGCTAAACTCTGCTGTTGACCCGCCGCTGCCCCGACGGCGGGAGTCCCCTCAAGTCTGGCGCTGCAACGGTGCCGCGGAGAATCTTCATGGATCAGCTCGACGATATCCTCAACCAGGACATCGACCCCACCGAAACCCGCGAGTGGATGGACTCGCTCGATGCGGTGATCCAGCACGACGGCACCGAACGCGCCCACTTCCTGCTCGAACGGATGGTCGATTCGACCCGGCGTTCGGGCGGCTACCTGCCGTTCAATCCGACCACCGAATACGTCAACACCATCGCGCCCAGCCAGGAGGCCAAGAGCCCCGGCGACGCCGCGATGGAATGGCGCATCCGCACCCTGATCCGCTGGAACGCAATGGCGATGGTGGTGCGTGCGAACCGCAAGCCGGGCGAACTGGGCGGGCATATCGCCAGCTTCGCTTCGAGCGCGACGCTGTACGACGTTGGTTTCAATCACTTCTGGCGTGCGCCGAGCGCCGACCACCCTGGCGATCTGGTATTCCACCAAGGCCATTCCAGTCCGGGTATCTATGCGCGCTCGTTCCTCGAAGGCCGTCTGGCCGAGGACCAGATGGATCTGTTCCGCATGGAAGTGGTCGGCAAGGGCCGCGCGCTGTCGTCGTATCCGCATCCGTGGCTGATGCCGGACTACTGGCAGGTGCCGACAGTGTCGATGGGACTGGGTCCGATCCAGGCGATCTACCAGGCGCAGTTCTTCAAGTATCTGGAGCACCGCGGCCTGGTGCCGAAGAGCGACCGCAAGATCTGGTGCTTCCTCGGTGACGGCGAAACGGACGAGCCGGAGTCGCTCGGTGCGATCTCGCTGGCCGGTCGCGAAGGCCTGGACAACCTGATCTTCGTGATCAACTGCAACCTGCAGCGCCTCGACGGTCCGGTGCGCGGCAACGGCAAGATCATCCAGGAGCTGGAAGGCGTATTCCGCGGCGCCGGCTGGAACGCGATCAAGCTGGCCTGGGGCAGCTACTGGGATCCGCTCCTCGCGCGTGACACCAAGGGCGTGCTGCGCAAGCTGATGATGGAAACCGTCGACGGCGAATACCAGGCATGCAAGGCGTTCGGCGGCGCGTATACGCGCGAGCATTTCTTCGGCAAGTATCCGGAGACGCGCGAGATGGTCGCCAACCTGAGCGACGACGACATCTGGCGGCTGAATCGCGGCGGCCACGATCCGCACAAGGTCTACGCCGCGTATCACGCGGCGTCGAACACCCAGGGCATGCCCACGGTGATCCTGGCCAAGACCGTGAAGGGTTACGGCATGGGCGCGGCCGGCGAGTCGCAGAACCCGACCCACCAGCAGAAGAAGCTCGACGAGGAGGCGGTGCGGCATTTCCGCGACCGTTTCCAGATTCCGATCAGCGACGACCAGCTGAAGGATGTGCCGTACTTCCACCCGGGCAAGGACTCGCCGGAAGTGCAGTACATGCTGGAGCGTCGCAAGGCGCTCGGCGGCTTCCTGCCGCAGCGCCGGCGCAAGGCCGAGGCGAAGTTGAAGACGCCGGAGCTGGCCGCGTTCGAGCAGATCACCAAGGGCACCGGCGAGCGCGAGATCTCGACCACGATGGCGCTGGTACGTGGCATCAACCTGCTGCTGCGCGACAAGCAGCTCGGTGAGCGCGTGGTGCCGATCGTCGCCGACGAGGCCCGCACGTTCGGCATGGAAGGCATGTTCCGCCAGATCGGCATCTATGCGCCGTTCGGCCAGAAGTACAAGCCGCAGGACTCCGACCAGCTGCTGTACTACCGCGAGGACCAGAAGGGCCAGGTGCTGCAGCAGGGCATCAGCGAGGCCGGCGGCATGGCTTCGTGGATGGCCGCGGCGACCAGTTATTCGATCAGCAACCAGGCGATGCTGCCGTTCTTCATCTACTACTCGATGTTCGGTTTCCAGCGCATCGGCGACCTGTGCTGGGCGGCCGGTGACATGCGCTCGCGCGGCTTCCTGATCGGCGGCACTGCCGGTCGCACCACGCTCAATGGCGAGGGTCTGCAGCACGAGGACGGCCATTCGCACCTGATGTCCGGCACGATCCCGAACGTGAAGTCGTACGATCCGACGTTCTCGTATGAGGTCGCGGTAGTTCTGCAGGACGGCACGCGCCGGATGATGCAGGAGCAGGAGGACATCTACTACTACATCACCGTGATGAACGAGAACTACAGCCATCCCGACCTGCCGCAAGGCGTCGAGGACGGCATCATCAAGGGCATGTATTTGTTCAAGGATGGCGGCAAGCCGAAGAAGGGCGAGCCGCGCGTGCAACTGCTCGGCTCGGGCACGATCCTGCGCGAGGTGATTGCGGCGGCCGAACTGCTGGAGAAGGACTTCGGCGTGAAGTCCGACATCTGGTCGTGCCCCAGCTTCATCGAGCTGCGTCGCGACGGTTTCGATGCCGAGCGCTGGAACCGTCTGCACCCGGAAGCGGAGCAGCGCGTGCCGTACATCACCGGGCTGCTCGATGGTCGTCAGGGTCCGGCGATCGCCGCCACCGACTACGTGCGCGAATTCGCCGACCAGGTCCGCGCGTTCATGCCCGACGGCATGCGTTACACCGTGCTCGGCACGGATGGCTACGGCCGTTCGGACACGCGTGCGCACTTGCGCGAGTTCTTCGAGGTCGATCGTTACTGGATCGCGCATGCCGCGCTGGCCGCACTGGCGAAGGACGGCAAGGTCAACGCCAAGGACGTCAGCCGCGCGATCAAGGAATACAAGCTCGATCCGGACAAGCCGAATCCGCAGACGGTCTGAAGTCGGCGAGCCCGTCGCTCGGATGCAAGGTGAGTCGATTCGAAAAGCCGCCGATTGGCGGCTTTTCGATATGCGCTATTCGGCCAGTGCGTCCTGGATCGCTTCCAGCCCGTGGCCGCGCGTTTCGATGCCACGTCGCGCGAGCATCCAGGCTGCCGCCGTCATCGGCAGTGCGATCAGCAGGGCCGACAGCATGAAATGGTTGAACAGACCGAGCACACCCAGCACCGCGCCCAGGATGCCGCCGAATTTCGAGCTGCCGGCAATCAGGCCGGCACCGCTGCTGCGCAGGTGCACCGGATAGATTTCGGCGGCGTAGGGAATCAGGGTGGCAATCACCCCGCTGATGCTCAACAGCAACGCCACGGTACCCACGGTGGTGATCGAGGCGACGCGCACATCGGTCAGATCGATCGCGAAAAAGAACAGCAACGCAAGCGCGGTCAATCCGATGAAAAGCACCAGGGTACGGATGCTGCTCCAGCGCTGGTAGAACCACACCACGATGCCGATGCCGGGCAGCGCGAGGATCGCGGAACGCGCCAGCAGCGCGCTGCTGGCGTGCGCATCGATACCCAGCTTGACCAGGTTCGCCGGCAGCCACAGCAGGAAGCCGAAGTTCACCAGTCCCCAGGCGATCGCGCACACCATCAAGCCCCAGGTGATCGGTGCGTGCCGACCGCGCAGCAGGCGGCGCATGCCGATCCGCGGCGGCTCATGTTGCTGCGACTGGGCGGTTTCCAGCGCGTGATTTACATCTGGAATCAGCGGCACGGCACCACCGGAAAATTTCTGCAGCACCGCGCGCGCCTGATCCTCCAGTCCGGCGAGCGCAAGAAAGCGTGGCGATTCGGGAATGTAGCGGTTGAGGAAGACGATCAGCGCGCCGGTGGGCAGGTTGAGCAGCCACAGCGCGCGCCAGCTGTAGCTTGGCTCGAACAGCGTGGCCGCACCTGATGCCAGCAGATAGCCCGCCGAGGTGCCGATGCCGCCCAGTGCCACCAGCAGCCAGCCGCGATGCGCGGTCGGAATGGTCTCGGCCATCAGGGTGAAGGTGATCGGCAGCATGCCGCCGGCAGCGGCGCCCATCATGAAACACATCAGCAGGTTCCAGCCGAACGCGGGCATCGCGCCGCAGATCGAGGTGCCCATGAACATCAGTGCCGACAGCAGGATGGTCGCGCGGCGGCCGAACAGGTCGCCCAGCCGGCCCCACACGATCGAGCCGACCGTCGTACCGATCAGTGCCGACAGCGCAAGCAGGCCGCCGGTCGAGGTGCTGATGCCGTATTCGGCCGACATGCCCGGCATCACGAAGCCGATCGTCGCCGGTTTCATCACGTCCACCGCCAGTGCGATGGTCAGCACGGTCACCAGCTTCCAGTGCTCGCGATTGAGCGGCACGCCATCGGCAATATGAAACGGCAGCGGGCTGCGGTCGGCGCGCAGCGTACGTCGCATCTGTTCCATCCGCGGCATCAGGCCATAGCCAGCCAGCAGCACGCCGAGCGGTACCAGCAGCATGCCGATACGCATCGTGTTGTCCATCGGCATGCCGGCGAGGTGATAGTGCATCGGTGCGGCCATGACCAGCATCGGCAGATGTGCCAGCACCCCCGCGATCACGGTGGCACAGCCCAGCCAGAACGCCACGGGGTGATGAAAGGCGATGTCTTTCGAGGACATGGGTCGGCTGCTTGGTGCGCAAAAATTCAGCATAGCAGTCGCATTCTGTGGAGTGTCATCACCGCCAGCGATACGCGCGGATAAGTTTTGCGCCATGACAGCCATGGGCGTCGCCATGGACCGGTGGCGTCGGCGCAGCAGCAACGTCCGTACGGCAGAGCAACAGCGGTCATGTCATTGCGAGGAGTAGCGACTGCGCCCATGGCGGTCGCTGGTGTTTTCATCAGCTCATCTGACCGCACGAAGGATGGAGACTATGAACAAGACCATACACATGAGCATGATCGCGTCGGCGGGTGCCGCCGTGCTGCTGGCTGGCTGCTGTCCGTGTCCGGTCTACCGGGCCAGACCGATGGTGATGATGCCGGCACCGATGCAGCGGGAAATGCCGGCACCGGCACCAGCGGTCGAAAACCGGCATGAGACGCTGGGGGCGGACGCGTTGTTCGCCTTTGGCAAGTCCGACATCAACAGCCTGACCCGACGCGGCCGCGGTCAACTGGATCGGCTGGTGGCGGAGTTGCACGAATCCAGGAGCATCCATGCGGTGAATCTCGTCGGCTATACCGACCGGATCGGCGACCGCGCACAGAACGACGACCTATCACTCCGGCGTGCCGACGCAGTGCGCGATTACCTGGTCGAGCATGGCGTGGATGGTGGCGTGATCACCACCGAAGGCCGAGGTGATGCCGATCCGGTGGCTGCCTGCCCGAATATCACTGGCCAGCGGCTGCGTGACTGCCTGGCGCCGAACCGGCGCGTGGAAGTGAATATCACGGCAGTCCGGTAAGTCGGCGTTGCAGAGTTCCCGCACTCCATGACCGGCTGCGTGCAGCCGGTCATGGAGTCAGTTAACGGTAATCCGGCGATTCATTCGTCGTCGCGGTTGCGAAACACGTGGCGCAGCAAGAGGAACGCGCCGATGGTGCCGGCGACAATCGCCACGCTGGCCGTCGGATGGCGATTCACCTGGCGGCGCAGACGGCGATAGTGATAATTCGCCTCATCGGCGAAATCTTCGGCCGCATTTGTCAGTCGCTGGCTGTAATGGTTGCCGCGCTTGCCAAAGCGCTCGCCGAGACTACGGCCACGATCGAACAGGTTTTGCGCACTGCTGGCGGCGCCATCAGCGTAATGACGCACGCGCTCGCCAGCCTGTTCGCCCGCGTCGCGGATCTGTCGCTCGATATCACGATTACGCATCAGTCTTCTCCTCGCTATCTGAAGTGGCAGGTTGCCAGCGAGGTCGTGAGCAGTGCGTAGACGGCAGCAGTCGATGCCGTTGTCCGTTCAGCTATGGAGCGCGGAATCAGCCGCCAAGATGGTATTCGCCACCGTTCTGCAACGCGCGCTGATACGCCGGCCGCGCATGGATGCGTTGCAGGAACGCCGTCAGTCGCGGGTAACGGGCATCCAGCCCGCCACGCGCCGCGAAGGCTTCCAGCGGAAAACTCAGCTGGATATCGGCTGCGCTGAGGGCGTTGCCGGCAAACCACTCGTTCTTGCCCAGCTCGCCTTCCAGATAATCCAGATGCAACTTCAGCTGCGGATCGACAAAGCTGTTCATCACCTTGTGCGCGATGCCTTTCGCGATCGGCTTCACGAAGAATGGTGCGGGCGCGCTCTCGACTTTGCGGAACACCAGCTTCAGCAGCAGCGGCGGCATCGCCGAACCTTCGGCGTAATGCAGCCAGTAGTTGCAGCGCAGCCGTGCGGGCGTGCCATGCGCGGGAATCAGCGAGCCGGCACCGTAGCGGTCGGCGAGGTATTCGATGATCGCGCCGGATTCGGCCAGGGTGAGTTCGCCATCGGTAATCACCGGCGACTTGCCCAGCGGGTGCACCGCGCGCAGCTCCGGCGGCGCCAGCATGGTTTTTGGATCGCGCTGGTAGCGCTTGATCTCGTACGGCACACCGAGTTCTTCCAGCAGCCACAGGATGCGCTGCGAGCGCGAGTTGTTCAGATGGTGAACGGTGATCATGGTGGACTGCCGAGAAAGGTGGGTGAGGCGTTTACCCTGCCGAATTCGCGCTGTACCGCTGCACTGCATAGGCGCTTGATGATCCAGCCGAACAACACGCTGAAGCCAATAGCCATGATCGCACT
Organism: Rhodanobacter sp. C03; assembly: GCF_002001175.1. Classification (GTDB taxonomy): domain Bacteria; phylum Pseudomonadota; class Gammaproteobacteria; order Xanthomonadales; family Rhodanobacteraceae; genus Rhodanobacter. Next base: position 398,475 of record NZ_MUNT01000001.1, read on the forward strand.
GAAAACCTGCATCGCCAGCATGAAGCCATGCATGCCGTCGGTAAAGTGCGCAGGCGCGTTGGGCGGAAGTTGCATCATCTGCTGCATCGAGCCCATGAACCACCATTGAAATATCAAGCCAAGCATTTGATAGGCGATGGCGAAACCCATCAGTCCGATGAAGAGCAAACGGCCCCAGTTGCGTCTCATCAGAAGGCTGATGGCGGCGATCAATGTAGTGATCGATAACAGCAGGAAGGCGCGGAAAAACCAGATCATGTGACCGAACATCCAGCCCATCGATACCGGCATATTCGGCGGCATTGGCTGAGTGACCATCTGCTGCTGCATGGTCGGCAGGAATACCAGCTGCAGCATCAGGTTCTGCAGCAGGCCAATCAGCGTGGCGAAACCCGCCAGGCAGACAAAGATCCAGCCCAAGACAGTGACGAAGCTGGAACGGATCGGTGGTGGCAACATGGACATCGGTACGCTCCTTCAACAAGATCCGGCTTTGCAGATCGGCCCATGTTCTGTCTTGCTCGAACGGCTGGTCAGTAAATCTCGCCCACACAGCAACGCAGGCTGCCACCGGCTTTCTCGATCTCGCTCAGATCCATCGCGCCGACGGCAAAGCCGTAATCGGCCAGGGTTTCACGCTGCTCATCGGTCAGCGCATGGGCGGCGCAGGCGCTCATCCATACGCGTTGGTCGGACAAGGTGATCGCGTTGCCGGCGAACGCCTGTTTTTGCGCCGGAGTCAGCCAGATTGCGCGCTGGCCGTAGGCCTTGGCGATTGCCTGCGGCGTAGCGGGGTCGCGGAAACCGTCGGCGGCGATGATCGCGGCGCGGCTGGCCAGCAGGGCCAACACCACATTGGTGTGGTATTCGGATTCGGCCAGCTCGAAGCAGAACGTCAGGCGCAGGTCGAATGCCTTGTGCATCGCGTGCGCGCCGGCCAGATCGCAGCGTTCGCTGAGGCCGCAGTAGCCTACACCACGCGCGCGGTCGATGATCAACGAGCCGGTGAGTTCGGCGACCAGGTCATCGCAGCCGGACAGGTCGATCTCGTCGTAACCCAGCACGTCGCCGAAGAAGTCGCGGATGTCGTAACGCTCGGCCTCGCGCTGACGCACCGGATGACGCATGCGGCCGATGATCAACCGGCCAGGTGCGGTGGCGAACACGTTGTTGGGAAATACCGCGTCGGGCGTGGCCGGGTTGCCGGGAAAGGTGATCACCGGAAGATCCGCGCGCAGCGCCTGCGCCAGCGCGCTGTGCTGGGCAAGTGCCTTCAGCGGATCGACCGTGAGGTTCATGTCCATGTAGCGGTTGTCGCGCGCCGATTCCGCCGCCAGCGTGAACTCGGCCGGCGCGACCAGGTATGCCGCGCGCGCGGTGGCCGCCGCATCAGGCAACGGCGACAGCGTGGCGTAGGACTCGAGGAATTCGTTCGGCGATGTGGTGATCACGTTACGGGCCCCGGATTTGCTGGATGGGTAGGAGCGCACCTGTGCGCTCCTACCAGGAATCAAAGAATATCTGCTACCGGCGTGTCCGGCGCGGGAGTTTCGACATGCAGCCGCTGCCGCCGGCGCAGGCTCGGGAACATCGCCATCCACAGCCCGACCACCAGCAGGGTGCCGACACCGCCAAGCACGGTGGCGTGTACCGCCCCCATCCACGCGGCCAGCATGCCGGACTCGAACTCGCCGAGCTGGTTGGAGGTGTTGATGAAGATTGCATTCACCGCGCTGACGCGGCCGCGCATGTCGTCCGGGGTATCGAGCTGCACCAGCGAGCTGCGGATCACCATGCTGACCATGTCGAACGCGCCCAGCGCGAACAGCGCGAGCAGCGACAGCCAGAGCGTGGAAGAGAGCGCGAATACTAGGGTGGTCACACCGAAGCCGGCCACCGAGGCAAACATGATCGAGCCGACCCGTCGCTGCAGGCTGTGCTGCGCCAGCCACAGCGACATCAGCAATGCACCCACCGCCGGCGCGGCGCGCAGCAGTCCCAGGCCCCACGGGCCGGTATGCAGGATGTCTTTCGCAAAGATCGGCAACAGCGCGGTGGCGCCGCCGAGCAGCACGGCGAACAGATCCAGCGAGATCACGCCGAGCACATCCTTGCGTTCGCGAATGAAATGCACGCCGGCGAACAGCGTCTTCAGCGTGGCCGGCTCGCGCCTGGGCGGCGCCTGCTCGTAACGCAGCCGGCTCATCAGCGTGGCGGCGATCAGGTAGAGCGCGGCAGCCACCACGTAGACCACGCCCGGCCCGGCGACATACAGCAGACCGCCCAGCGCCGGGCCCATGATCATCGCCGCCTGGCCGGCCGAAGCATTCACCGCCATCGCGCGCGGCAGGATCGATGCCGGCACCAGCGCCGGCAGCATCGACTGCAGCGCGGGAAACTCGAACGCCTTGGCCACGCCGATCACGAATACCAGCGCGAGAATGCCGATCTCGTGGATATGCCCGGTCAGGGTCAACCCGGCGAGCACCACGATCGCGATCCATTCGATGATCTGTCCGATCAGCACGATCCGCCGGCGCTCGAACTGGTCCGCCACATGTCCGGCCGGCAGCGCCAGCAGCACCGACGGCACGAACTGCACCAGCCCGATCAGGCCCAGGTCGAACGCGCGGCCGGTGGTCGCGTAGATCTGCCAGCCGACCGCCACCGACAGCATCTGGAAGCCGAAGCTGGAAGCGATCCGGGCGAACCAGAATGCGACAAAGGCGCGATGCTGCAGCAGCGAATCCGCCGCCGGCGTGGTGTGGGATGACATCGGGTGTCCTTGGGGTCGCCCATTATCGGGGCATCACCGACGTCGGCAAAGTACCGGAGATCGCGCTGATCATTCAGCTTGGAGAGGGTCAAATTGACACGCCCTTGCCATTGTGACGACTAGCGTCGTAGCCCATTGGGTCGTTTGAGGCGAGTCCATGGACAGACAGGCAGAACGTGTCTATACCGACCAGGCCAGCGTCCGGCAGCTTGAATCACTGATTGACCAACTGCCGAAGCATGGCCATGTGGTGCTGGTCATGAAGGACGGCAGCAGCTGCGATGGCGTGGTCAGCAAGCGGCCGAACGTGCAGGTGTTCCGCGATGCCCACGAGCACGAGGGCGTCAACGCCCGGGTGCAGTTGCGGCGACCCGATGTGCCGGATTGGAGCCGGCACGTATGGCTCGATCAAGTTGTACGCGTCGAACATCTGGATTTGAGCATGGTGGGCAAAAGCTGAGCTCAGGCCAGATCGTCGGCCAGTCGCGGAGCGGCGCTCACCTTGGGCCCTGAGTGCGGTGCGTCCAGTCCGAACAGCGGTCGCAGCCAGCGCGTGCGGCGGATCACGAACTCGTGCAGCACCGCACAGCCGCCGATCGTGCCCAGCAGGATCAATACTGGCTCGGACACCGGCCCCAAACCCAGCGGTAGCAACTGCCAGGCGAAGAACAGCAACAGGCTCTGATGCAGTACGTACCACGGGTACACCGCCTCGCGCGCATACGGCAGCCAACGGAACGGACGATTGAGCAGCGCGTGTCCCCAGCCGAGGATGGCGGTAATCGCGATCCAGGTGTAGCTGTAGTGCAGCCAGACCGTGAGCAGCTTGACCACGATCACGGCCGCCCGCGCGTGGGCGAACTGGCCGGCGAACCGGTCAAGGCACAGGTACGCCGCGAAGCAGGCCAGCGCCAGCGCCAGCGTGACGCGCCGCAGGCGCGACAATTCCGCCCACAGGCCGTTGTCTGTGCCCAGCAGGTAGCCGTAGAAAAACATCGTGGCGTAGAGCGCCAGCGCGTACCAGTCGCCGACCAGCGCATGCGTTTCCGGATAACGCCAAGACAGCAGCACGCCATACGCGAACAGCGGCAGCACCGGATGCACCAACAGGCTCGCGCCGCGCAGCCGCAGGCAACCCGCGCGAAGGCGCTGGCCGAGGCGCGATTCCAGTAGCGGCAGCAACGGCAACAGCAGCATCGTGAAGAGCCAAAGGTAGGGCAGGTACCATAGGTGTGCCCAGGTCAGTCCGTAATCCTCGTAGCCGTGTGTCCAGTAGTGCAGCAGGAACGCCCCGAAGCACGGCGCGATCATATGGTCGGTCAGCCCACCCACGTAAGACTGGATCGGGATCACCACCAGCATGCCGAACACCAGCGGCAGCAGCAGGCGCAGCGTGCGCTTCCACGCCAGTCCGGCCAGCCCGGTCCTGCCGCGCATGAAATGCACCGCCAGCCCCGAGATCAGGAACAGCAGTTCCATCCGCCAGCGATTCACGAACAGCATCGGGTATTGCAGCCACGTAGCGAGATAGTGACTGTGCAGCGGCATGCCTTGCCAGTCAGCCACCGGCGCCACGTACAGCATGCCGGCGTGATAGAGGATCAGCAGGCCGAACGCGAGTACGCGTAGCGCGTCGATATCATGGCGGCGAGTCATGCTGGAAACTCCGGTGGAAAGTGTCGTCATGCTGGTGCGCTTTCATCTCGTCCTCATGCGCCAAGTGACTGATGGACGGGTGATAGTGACGAACGGTAGGTAACTGGGGACGAAGCCCGGGGCAATCGGCAGCGTTGCCCGTAGAATCGCCGCATGACGAATCACGCGGTTTTCGATTACCGGGACTTCCAGCGCTGGCGGCGACCGTTCGAGATCGGTTTCTGGCTTGCGTCGTATGTGTTGAACGCGACGTTCAACAGCGTGACATCGGCGATCGATCATGCCGCGCTGCCGGCATGGGAGCCGTGGTCGTGGGAGTGGAGCAGCGCGCTGGTACTCCTGGCGCTGGTGCCAGCGGTGATTGCCGTCGAACGACGCTGGCCATTCCGTTTCGATACCTGGCGACGCAGCCTGCCGCTGCATCTGCTGGCCAGTGTGCCGTTCAGCCTGATCCACGTCGGCGGCATGATCGCGCTACGCAAGCTGGCCTATGCGATGGCAGGGCAGCATTACGATTTTGGCTTGTGGTGGCCCAATTTCGGCTACGAATACCTCAAGGATGTGCGCACCTATTTCTCGATCATCGCCATGCTGGCGTTGTATCGACTATGGCTGCTGCGCCTGCAGGGCGAGGCGCGGTTGCTGGTCGCGCCGGAGGAAGGCCCGCCGGTGGAGCCGGTCGAGCGGCCCGAGCGCTTTCTGGTGCGCAAGCTGGGCCGGGAGTTTCTGGTCAATGCCAGCGAGATCGAATGGCTGCAGGCGTCCGGCAATTACGTGAACCTGCATGTGCGCGGTCGCGACTATCCGTTGCGCGCGACCATGGCCGGGATCGAGGAGCGGCTGGATCCGGCCCGTTTCGTGCGGGTGCATCGCAGCTATTTCGTCAATCTCGATTACCTCACCGAGATCGAGCCGCTGGAGACCGGCGACGCCCGTCTGCAGCTGCGCGACAGTGTGAAGATTCCCTGCAGTCGGCGTTATCGGGCGGCATTGCGCGAGCGATTTGGCCAGCCGGACTGCGCGAAGCCGGTTGCGTCTTAGCCGTGGATCGTTCCAAGCTAGACACCTGTCTCCCGAGCGACGACCGTCGATGATGAATTCACCTTGCCGCTATCGATTCGCTGGCGCCGTCCTGAGTGTGGCCTTGATGCTCGCGGCCTGTTCGCCGCAGGGCGGCGCACCCGCGCCGGATGCGTCGCAACAGCAGGCACAGGTTCAGGCCGCCGCGGCGGCGCGCAATCTGGATACCTATCGACAGCTGCTGCGCATCGGCAACGACGGGATGGCGGTGTCGATGGGTCATGACATCGTCAACCACTATCCGGACAGCGCTGCAGCGAAGGAAGTGCAGCAGAGCCTGCCGGCGATCGAGAAGCGCTATACCGAAGCCAGCGAGAAGAACCGGCTGGCCGCGCTGTGGGTGTATCAGGTGTCGCCGATGGCCGGCGGCACGCAGTCCACCGCCACCATCGTCAGCAGCCAGCCGTCGGGTAACGACCGGGTGCAGCTGGTGTTGCGCCGGCATACCAGCTGGGGCCAGAGCGTGTTCCTGTACGGCAGCAAGCCTGGCTTCATCTGCCACGGCAATTGCACGCTGACCGCCACGGTGGATGGCAAGCCGGCGCATATCAAGGTGTTCGCGCCACCAACCGGCGAGCCGGCGCTGATGATGGTCGATGACAAGGGTTTCATCACGATGTTGCACAAGGCGAAGAAGATCAGTCTGGATGTGACTTTCGCCGAAGGTGAGAAGAAGCAGACCCTGGTCTATGAAGTAGGCGGCTTTGATCCGGCCAAGTGGGTCAGCCTCGGCAAGGGCAAAAAGAAGTAAGCCGGTGTATGCCTGTGGCCGGGTGATGCGTTATCAAACCTGTTCCCGATGGAGATGGTCGCCATGAAATTCATGCATCTGTTCTCCGGGTTGCTCGTAGCCGGGCTGCTCGCAAGCTGTTCCAGCGTGCCCTATGCGCAACGACAGAGTCAGCGCCAGGCGCAGTATCTGGCGGCAGCCGGCGCGCCCGTGCGCAGTTTCCGCTTCTTCAGCCCGCTGTATTCATGGGAGGCGTTGAACGACCAGCAGCTGGTGGTCTATGCCCGGCCCAACCAGGCATGGCTGCTTGATGTGGATGGCTGCCCGAATCTGACGTTTGCGAATGCGATCGGACTGACCTCCAGCTTCAATGAGGTATCGGTGCGTTTCGACCGCGTACTGACCGGGCGGAACAACTATCCCTGCACCATCACGCAGATCCGTCCGGTCGATGTGAGCCATCTGCGGGCTGCGCAACAGGCCCAGCGCAAGATCGACGAAAAGCCGCGCGAGGTGCCTGCCGGCGGACAGTGATGCAGGTGTCCGTGCGGGCTGCATATCGGCAATCGCTGCATCATCAGACATCGTTCCATGGAGGTCGCGGTCATGTCCAAGTCATCCCTGTCATGGATCGGTTGCGCGTTGACGGTGCTGCTCGGCGCCTGCGCCAGCGGGCCGTCTGTGCAACAGATGCAGCTACGACAGGCTGCTTATGTGGCGGCAGCCGGCGCACCGGTACGCAGTTTCCGGTTGGTGGCGGGAGCTTCGGTTGACTCGTGGGAGCCGCTCAACGATACCCAGCTGGTGGTCTATACGCGCCCCACGCGTGCGTTCCTGCTGGATACCTGGCCCTGCAGCGGTCTGACAGTCACCAACAGTATCGGGTTTACGTCTTTTGCCGGGGAAGTGTCGGTCGGCTTCGATAAAATCCTCACGGCACGCGGCAATCTGCCTTGCGCGATCAAGCAGATTCGACCGCTGGATCTGGCGCGTTTCAAGCTTGAGAAGGAAGCCCAGCGTCACGTCGACGTGATGGCACGTGACAACGCCGGCGCCACACCGCCACCGGTCAGCGGCAACTAGGCAGCGATCAAACGGCTCCGATCGATGGTCTGCTCTGCCGAGCCTATCGGCAGAGCGTTTCAGTGCAGAAACAGCTTGCCGCTGATCCGCGCCAGCGGTTTTTCCAGCATGTTCTGAAGCCGCGGCGGCAGATCCAGCGGTTTGAGCAGCATCTTCACCGTCATCGTGGCCGGAATGTGCCGGCGTAGCAGACCCTGCGCGCGATCGCTGATCCGGCGAAACTCCGTCTCACTGCCTTGGTGTTGCGGATAGCACTGGTTGAACACATGGCGCAGCGCGATGTCGCTGTCCTCGCCCTTGATCTCGTTGACACGACGCAGGATCGCGCGAAATACCTTGTAGCGCCCGAAGCCCTCGCGCTCCCGGTATAGCCGGTAATGCTCGTAAAAATGCTTGTAGTGCCGCACCTCATCGCTCTTGATGTGGTTGGTCAGTTGCTTCAGCACCGGCTCGTCGGTGAGCTCGTGCAATGCGCGGTACAGACTGGCGGTGCCGGTTTCCACCACGCAGCGAGCGGCCAGTTCCAGCCCGCGGCAGGGTTCGAGTTGTGTGGCCGTGCACACGGTGCCGTACTCGTCCCAGAACGCCTTGAAACCCTTCTCCCAGTCGAACTCCGGCCACACACAGCGCACATACGCGCTCAGGGCGCGGCCATGTTGCAGTTCTTCATGCTCCCAGTGCTGGTGGAGCCAGGTCTGCAGCTCCTGGTCGCCGTCGAAATGGTCGATCAGGTTCTGCGTGTAAAGATCCGAGCCGCTCTCGACGAACGACGAACTGCACAGCAGAAAGAACAGATCTTCATCGTGGCGCACACGCGCGACATCGATACGACTGAGATCAAGACTCTCCAGAGTCCAGGGCAGGGCGGGGGAATAGCTCAAGCGAACGTCCTGTTTGGTATCAGCGATGGCAGACCGGTGGCCTGTCATTGCATGACGAGGGATGAAACAGGATACGGCCTTGCGCCGCTGCTGGATTAACGCGCGCCGACTTGCAGTCGCGCAGTTCGGTGTCGTGTCTCGGCGCAAGCGTGCCTCAGCGCACCACCGTCACCGGCACGTGGGCACGCGCCAATACATTGTTGGATACCGAGCCGAGCAGCCAGCGTGCGAGGGCGCCGCGCTCGGTGTGGCCGATCACGATGTGATCGACACCATGCTGTTCGATCTGGCTCAGCAACACGTCGCCGGGACTGCCGTAGGTCAACTCGACATCAACCAGGCTGGCGGCATCGGGCACGATCGTGGTCAGTTCCTCCAGCAGTTCCTTGACGCGCTGGGTGCCGGAGTCGGCCATCATCAGGGCGGAGGCGTCGGCGCCACCTTCGGTGACCTGCAGCACCGACACCACGCGCACCCGGCTGCTGCCGCAGCGAGCCAGATCGATCGCGAATTGAAAGGCGCGCCGGGAGGCATCGGAGCCGTCGTAACCCACCAGTGAATACTTGACCATGGATATCCTTCGCTGCGTTATGGCGCCTTGAGTCTATGCAGTGTTTCAGCCGCGCCACAACCGGCGACACGGCATTGTCGGCTCGCACCTGCCAGTCTGCACGGCAAGCTGTTAGTTAAGCATCAAAGACTGGAAATCTGAACGGGGCGGCAGCTTCTGCACGCCACAATCACGCGGCGGTACACAATCTTGATCCACCACGCAGTGGCGTGCCGCCCCTCTGGGACGCACGTTCGACCCTGTGTCGGGAAAATCTATTCAAGGAGATGACGATGATCAAGCGTACTTTTGGTATGGCCGCCGTGGTGCTGGCTTGCGCGACGGCAATGACAGCACTGCCGACTTCCAGCGCCCACGCCGATGAGGCCATGGTGAAGTGCCATCTCAGGTTCAATCTTGCTGGATGGTCGTTGATCTACAAGCATGCCGAGGGCAACGGTACCATTCGCTGTGACAACGGACAGACTGCCAACGTCAAGATCAGTGTGGTCGGCGGTGGCATCACCGCAGGCAAATACCGCATCAACGATGGCAAGGGCGAGATCAGCAACGTGCACGGTATCCACGAAGTCTTCGGCGACTATGCACAGGCCGGCGCCGAGGCTGGCGTGGTCAGGAGTTCCCAGGCGCAGGTATTGACCAAGGGCACCACCTCGTTGGCGTTGGCCGGTACTGGTGAGGGCGTCAACCTGGGTGTCTCGGTAGGCAAATTCACTATCGAGCCGCGTTGATACCTGAGGGCTGTCAGGCAGACATGCTGTAATAACGAAGGGCGCCGCATGGCGCCCTTCGCTTGGGTGCGCGTAAACTGCGAAGGCTGAACTTCTTCCCCGTTTCCCTGCTGGAGATTCCGTCTTGCGCTGCCTTTCCCGTCTGCTCGCGTCGAGCCTCCAGGTGATGAGCGACCTGGCCACGCTGAAGGCGGCGCCCTGATGGTTCTGGTGTTGCACGACCAATCCGCGCGGCCGCGCGGGCTGACCATCTGGCGCGTGCTGGTGTGGGCGCTGTTGCTGTTTTCAGCGCTCGGCTGTCTGCAGTATGTGCGCCACGCGCAGCTGGTGTGGGAACAACTGCAGGGTCTGGCACCGGCGCAGCCTGATGCGGTCGCGGCGCTGCGCGGCATGCTTGGCTGGGACGCGGCCTACCTGTTGGCAGCACTTGTACTGATCGTGGTCTGCGCTGGCTGCATCCTGCGTCAGGCCTGGGCGCGGCCCTGCATGCGGGTCGCGGCGTTGGCGCTCGCGGTATGGCTGTTATTCAGCGGCATCCTGTTGTTGCGCGAGTGGCAGTCGATTTCCGCCAGTGCCAGTGGCACCCAGTTGAGTGCCGCGATGCAACAACAGTTGCCGCAGGTGTATCGCACCATGCAGCTGGCGCTGGTGTTCAATGCAGTTGCCGTGCCCCTACTGCTATGGCTGAGCTGGCGTCTGGGTCGGCCGACGGTGCGTGCACAGTTCCGCTCGCGTCGCCGCTGAGCAGTTCAGCGCTGGTTGCGATGATGTCGGCTATCGCTGAGTGGATCTTCTTTCAACGGACTAACCCATGCGCTTGCTGCAGTCAGTAACCTTTCTCGTATTGTCGTTCGCCGGTATGGCCCTGCATGCGCAAGACATAGCCACGACCTGCCGCGCCAGCAGCAGCTACGACGTCACGCTGAAGCCGGACAGCCTGCTGTTCGATCGCCCATCGCCGGCACCCTTCCACGTCGAGTTGCAGCAGGGTGCCTTGCGTACCGATGGCGTCGTCGTAACATTGAATGCGGAGGATCAGGATCGCCTGGCGCTGTTCGAACGTGAATTGCGCGCACTGGCGCCGCGGGTGCGTACGGTGGCGCAGAACGGAGTGGATATAGCAGTTCAGGCGATGCGTGCCGAGGTCGACGGTCTGGGTCTGAGCGCAGATACCCGTGCCGAACTCGATCGCCGTTTGAGCGCACGTGCAAGTGAGCTCAAGCAGCGCATCGCCGCCAGCCGCAGTACCCATGACTGGCAGGGTGATGCGGCCGATCAAACCATGAACCAGATCGCGGCCGATCTGGTGCCGCTGCTGGGGGCCGATCTCGGCCAGCAGGCGATCAACGCGGCCCTGAGTGGTGACCTGCAGGCCGCGGCGGATCTGCGTGACCGCGCCGCGGCACTTGCCACCGACCTGCAGCCGCGTCTGCAGCAGCGGATACAGGCAGCCATACGCCCGCAGGTTGCGGCACTGTGCCCGTCGATCCAGCGGCTGGCCGAGCTGCAGCAAGGCGTGCGCGGCAGCAACGGCCGGCCATTGAACCTGCTGCAGATCGGCCAGTGAGCAGTGAACCCCGTGGAGCCGACTGTGGGCTGACCGCGATTCGGCAAACTGCCGCAGGTTAATCTCCCGCTAAGTCGCCAAGGACGACGATGGCACCGTGATTGACCCATCTTCCAGCCAGGAGGCGGCCGTGCCGTCGCGCCCCCCGCAAGCCATCTGCAATGCCTTGATCCGGCGCAGCATCGACCTGCAGCGGCTGTATCGGCATGCCGCCGCAAGTTGCGAGCCGGGGCTGCGGATGGTGCTGAGTGAGAACGTGCAGACGCTGGACCTGTTGATCGCGGACCTGCAGGCGCAGTTGCGCGCCAGCGGTGACAAGCCGCGCGAACACGGCAGCTGGCACGCTATCGTGCACCGTCATCTGGCTGGCAGGCTGGTGCATACGATCGTGCGTCGCGACAGCGCCTGGATCGGTGTGCTGGCGCATCACGAGAGTGCGCTATTGCACGCGTTCGAGAAGGCGATTGCCGCCGTACCGGCAGAGTCGGCACTGATTCTGCGCCGGCAGTTGCCGCGCCTGCGCGGCATCCATCTGGACATGCACAACCTGGTGGGCAGCGCCCGCTACTGATGCAGTGGCGATTCCGATAGCTGCGGTGTCCGTGTGTAACCTGTATCGCAGCGAGCCGCGTGCTTGGGCGCAGGACGTTAAGGCTCAGCGCGTGGCGTTGTCAGCCATCGCCCGTGGCGACGAGCGGCGATTGTCGCCGCTGCAGCGCGTATTCGCCTACGTGCCGCTGGAACACGCTGAAAACATGGATTTTCAGCAGATCCCGGTGGAACAGTTCGGCGTGCTGCGCGCGGAGATCCCGCGGAACAACGTGAGCGTTGCGCAGAATTTTTCGATTATGCTCGGTGACATCGCGAGGTGATCGCGTGCTTCGGCCGCTTTCCACATCGCAATGTCGTCCTGGGTCGTCGCAGTACGCCGGAAGAGCTGCTTTATCTCGTCCATCCGGGCGCCGGTTTTTGAAACGCATCCCATCATACGAAGGAGAGTGCCATGCGTCGTCTGCTGCTGATACCGCTGCTGGCTTTGAGTCTGGGTGTCTATGCCAGCTCGACCCTGCGGGTCGGCCAGCAGGTGCTGTCGGTCGGTGACACAGCCGCGCACGCGCTCGATCTGCTGGGTACGCCGGTCTACAAGGAGCCGGTAGAGAACGCGTTCGGGGCGTTTCGCGGTGAACGCTGGCAATTCCTCCGCGAGGACGGCCATGTGATCACCGTGACCATCATCGCCGGCAAGGTTTCCTCGATCGAGGACAAGCTTGACGAACGTCGCGGCTGAGGCGGGTCCACCGCAGCGGTAAGCACTAGCGGATTTCATCAGCCAGATTTCAACAGGATTTCATCGGACCAGGGAGCAGGTCATGCGCATGTGTCTCATCATCGCCTTGTTCGTGTTCAGCGCCGCCGTGCAGGCGTCCACTACCTTGCGGGTGGGCAATCAGGTGCTCACCGCCGGCGACAGTCCCGAGCGCGTCACTGAGCTGCTGGGCAAGCCGTCGTCAAAGTCGCACAAGCACAGTTCGAAAAGTCGCGGCAGCAGTCGTGGCAGCCGCCGCGGCGGTGTTCGCGTGGTGAGCAAGGATCAGGGTGGAGAGCAGTGGCGTTACCGCCGCGACGGCCGTGTCACCGTGGTGACCTTCGTCGACAGTCGGGTCAGCGATATAGAGGATCACCGGCTCTGACCCGGTCGCGTGGCGGTATCCGGGCCGTCATGCGATAAAGATGAAAATCTGCCGGAGGTCGTCGCATGAGTATTCCCTCGTCAGCCGACCGCGCCCGTCCGGCGCGGCGCAGCTTGCTTCGCGAGCGTCATGCGAGTGCTCACAGCAAGGTCACCAATATCGAGCTGTTCTTCGACCTGGTGTTCGTCTACGCGGTGACCCAGCTGTCGCACACACTGCTGCATGGCCTGAACATGATCGGCGCGCTACAGGTGCTGCTGCTGTTCCTTGCGGTGTGGTGGGTGTGGGTGTTCACCAGCTGGGTCACCAACTGGCTGGATCCGGAACGCCCGCTGGTGCGGCTGTTGTTGCTGGCACTGATGCTGGCCGGGTTGCTGCTGTCGATCGCGTTGCCCGAGGCGTTCGGTGAACGCGGGCTGCTGTTTGCCGGCGCCTACGTGTTCATGCAGGTGGGGCGCACGCTTTTCATGTTGTGGGCGCTGGGCAATACCGCGCCGGCGAACACGCGCAACTTCCAGCGCATCACGGTCTGGCTGGTCATCTCCGGTGCGCTTTGGCTGGCTGGCGGCTGGCTGGACGGCCAATCGCGCTGGACATTGTGGATTGCCGCGTTGGTGCTGGAATACCTCGGGCCGGCGCTGGCCTTTCCGGTGCCGGGTCTGGGTCGATCGAGTACCGCTGACTGGGACATCGACGGTGGCCATCTTGCCGAACGCTGCAGCCAGTTCGTGATCATCGCGCTGGGCGAGTCGGTGCTGGTGACCGGGTCGAGTTTTGCCGACACCCTGGCGCAACCGCAGGCGCTGCTCGCCTTCGTCAGCGCCTTCGTCGGCAGCGTGGCGATGTGGTGGATCTATTTCGATCTGGCAGCCGAGCGCGGCAGCCGCGCGATTCGCCAATCAGCCGATCCCGGCCGCACGGCGCGGGTTGCTTATACCTATCTGCATCTGCTGATCGTCGCCGGCATCATCGTCAGTGCGGTGGCGGACGAATTGACCTTGCGCGACGCAGCGCAGCACGTCGACACGATCAGCGGCGCCGTGCTGCTGGGCGGTCCCGCGCTGTATCTGTTCGGCAATGCGTGGTTCAAGAAGACGGTGAACAGCACCAACCTGCCGCTGTCGCATCTGATCGGGCTCGGCTTGCTGGTGGTCTTGGCGCTGACGCTCACGTACTGGTCGGTGGCTCCGTTGGGCATGGCGACGACGGCCGTGCTGGTACTGGTGGCGCTGTGGGAGGTGTGCTCGTTGCGTACCGTGCGACAGGCATTGCGCGAGTAGGCTGTGAACCGAGTCATGCGCTTGTCGCCGTCGGCGAATTTTCATGGCGGGTTTGCTAGTCTGGCGCCGGTTTTTCCATGAGCCGTCAGCCATGCATGATTTTCTGGAACGCCTGCTCGGGCACGATCTTGCCGAAGCCGTCATCACGAACGGACTGCATCTGCTGGAAGCCCTGATGATTCTCTTGCTGGGCATCTGGCTGGCCGCACGGCTGGCCAATGTCACGCAGCGGGCGCTGCAGCGCGCGCGAGTGGACACCACGCTGAGCGGTTTTCTGCGCAACCTGTTCTACGGCGTGCTGGTGGCGGTGTTGATCGTGATGGCGTTGACCCAGGCCGGCATACCTTCAGCGCCCCTGGTCGCCGCACTGGGCACGGCCGGACTGGCGGTCGGGCTGGCGCTGCAAGGCTCACTGAGCAACCTGGCCTGGGGTGTGCTGCTTGTCGTGTTCCAGCCCTTCCGTGTCGGTGACTACGTGACCGCCGGCGGCATCGAGGGCACGGTGGAAACCATCAACCTGATGCATACGCTGCTGATCCTGCCGGACAACCGCGAGGCGATCGTGCCGAACGCGAAAATTGGTGGCGACGCCATCCTCAATTTCAATCGCCGAGGTACGCGCCGCTTTGAATTGAAATTCGGCGTCAGCCATCGCGATGACATCGACAAGGTGATGGCCGCCATCACGCAACTGTTCGAAGCCGACGCACGGATATTGAAAGATCCAACGCCAGGCGTATCGATCGATAGCCTGGCTGGCGAGAAGGTGAACTTGGTCTTGCGCGGCTGGACCCGAGTCAGCGACAACTCGGCAGTCCAGGCCCAGTTGCTGCGCGCGATCAAGCAACGGATCGACGCGCAGGAGATTGGCATACCGACACCGCCGCTGGATATCCGGCTGGTCCAGGGCGTGATACCACCCGTGGCGAAACCGGACTGAGCCGCCGCTACTGCAGCGTCACCGGCCGCCGGTTGTCGCTGGAAACGCGGTCGATCAGTTCGTTGTACGGATCGATGCCGGCATCGAACGGCTTGCTGTCGACGGTCACGGTGATCGTGCTGTCGCCGTTCGCCACCATCTGCTTCTTCAGGTACAGCGGCTTGCCATCCTTGCCGTCGACGGGCGCAGCGAACACGCCGATGTCGATCGGGATATCCGGCATGGCGTCGGTTTCCTTGCCGGTGCCGTCGACGTAGACCTTGCCGGCGTGCACCTTCATGGTCACTTCGTACTTGCCGTCCGGCAGCTTTTTCGCGGTGGCCTCGGTCACGCGATTGTCGAACAGGGTGATCTTCCAGAAGAAGTCATCTAGCAGCGGCTGCCACTTCGGCCCGGCTGCCTTGGCCAGTGCGTCCATGAATTCCTGCGAGGTGGTGTACGGTGGTTGCTGGAAACCCTTGTCGATGAGGAACTGCTTGAGCATCGCATCGAGATTTTTCTCGCCGATGTAATCCTGCAGCGCATAGAACACCAGCGAACCCTTGCGGTAATGGATGTACTGCTGGTTCTCCACCTTCGCCAACGGTTCTTCGGCCAGCTTCTCGGTGGCACGACCCACCAGATAATTGTCCAGTTCGTACTTCAGGAACTTGTGCATCTGGTCGGCGCCGTACTTCTGCTTCATCACCATCAGCGCGGAGTACTGCGCCAGCGATTCGCTGAGCATGGTCGAACCCTGCATGTTGGCGCCGATCACCCGGTGCGCCCACCACTGGTGGGCCACTTCATGAGCGGTGACGTAATAGACATAGTCGATCTTCGACTTGTCACGCAGGTCGGCAATGAAGCCGATCGACTCGGAGAACGGAATCGTGTTGGCGAACGACTGCGCGAAAGCGGCGTAGTTCGGGAATTCCAGGATGCGCAGCTGGTGGAACTGGTATGGCGTGTAGTTCGCGTCGTAGTAGTCCAGCGCGTCCTTCGCACCCTGGATCATCCGGTCCACGTTCCATGCATGTGCCGGGTTGTAGTACACCGAAACATCCACACCCTTCCACATCTCGTGTTTCACGGCATAGCGTGCCGAGAGGTAGGAGAAGAACGGCAACATCGGCTGGTCCATGACGTAATGGAAATAGTGCCGCCCGTTCGCGGTCCATTCCTTCTGCAGGTAACCCGGTGCCACCGCGATCTGGTCGGCGGCGGTGGATACCGTGGTATCGAAGCTGATCCAGTCGGCGTCGTTGCTGAGGTACGTGTTCGCGCGCGCCTTCTCGTCGCCGAGTTTTGGCATCCGCGGCACCTCACCCTTCAGGTCGTATTTGCGGCGGTCGTTGCGATCGGTGATCTGCGCTTCCGTCTGGTAGCCGAACTGCGGCAGCACACCGCTGTTGAAGAAGGTTCCGTTATAGGCGAGGAAGCTGCCTTCCGGACTGTTGGTGAAGCCCTTCGGCGCATATTCCAGGTCGAAGTCGAAGTTCATCGACGCGCCCGGTGCCAGCGGCGTTTTCAGCTTGTAGATGGTGTAGCCGAGATCCTTGTCCACGCTGACCGTGTCGTGCGGCGCGAAATCCAGCGACTTCAGCGTGAAGCCGTCGGTGTAATTCACATGCAGTTCGCTGATCGGCGTGTCGTGCTTGTTGACCAGCGTGTAGTGGCCGCGGATCTCCAGCTTGCGCTGGTAGGGATGGATGTCGACATCGGCCTTTACTGCGGTGATGCGCGGCTGCGGCAGATCCTTGTACTTCGCGTATTTCTTCTCGTAGTCGGCGCGTTGTTTCAACTTGTCGCTGCTGCTCAGGTAATGGTTGAGCACGTTGGTGTTGTAGTAGATCCACGCGCCGCTGCCGACGAAGGCAAGCAGGCCGAGCGCCAGTGCAATCTTCGTCGGTGCGTGCAGCCGTGCGCGCGCTTCGCGCATCCGCTCGCGCCACACCTGCCCGGTGCCACGCACCCAGAACAGTGCGGCCAGCACCAGCAATACCACTGCGCAACTCGCCCAGTAGAAGTCGAACCACAGCGCGGCCTTGAGGAAATGCCCGAAGCCGTTCATGTCCGAATACGGCGTGGATGACACGTTGCCGTAGTTGTACAGGTTCTGTTCCCAATGCAGCAGGCCGAAGCCGATCTGGCAGACGAACCACAGGATGGTCAGCAGGTAACCGAGGAACTTGTTGTTCGACAGCACCTGCAGGAACAGCGCCAGTGCCGCCAGCAACGCGAACGGGACCGTATCCAGCGTCAGTGTCTCCAGATACAGGCCCAGCTCCAGATGCGTGTAGCCGTGTGCCAGCTGCCAGCCGATACCGACCAGCGAGCCGACCAGCTGGAACACCACGATCACCGCCAGCAGCGCACCGAGCTTGGCGGTCAGCGGGATCCAGTCCGGCAGTGGGAACGCGTCGGTGACCTCGGCCGAGCGTTGGCTGCGCTCGCGCCACACCAGTTCGCCGGCGTAGAAAGTGATGATGATGAACAGCAGCCACTGGAAGCTGCCACGCACGCCGTCCAGTACCTGATGGGTGACCGGCCACGTCGCGGTGCCATAGATCTGTCCGGACAGCGTCAACACACCAAACAGATTGGCCAGGCCCAGCGCCAGCATGATCAGGAACGGCACGCCACGCAGCACGCCGAACGTGTCGAATGCGAACTGCGTGCGTAGTTGCAGCAGGTGCGCACCAAGGTTGTCGGCCAGACGCACCTTGGGCAGCGCCAGCGTGGCGTGACCGGCCTGCGGGCGCAGCATCGGCGGCTCCGCACGCTTCTTGCGCCGCGGCAACTGCAGGCCTTCGCGGTTCGGCCGGAACAGTGCAAACGTGGCGCCGAACATGGCAAGGCTGACGCCGATCCACAGCAACCGGTTGAACAACAGCACGCCAGTCAGTGCGGGCAGCTCGTGATTGGACTGATACGCCGACCAGTAGCGGGTGGCCAGCGCGACCGTGCGCCCGCCGAACGGATCGAGCATGGCGGCAACGTAGTGATTGTTGACGTCCTTGGTCAACTGACCAACGATGCTCTGCAGCACGATGTAGACGATTATTCCGATATAGGTGGCCAGCAGCGAGCGCGTGGTAGTGGCCAGCAGAAACAGCAGCGCGGCGATGAACAGCATGTCCGGCACCACCATCACGCCGAACGCCCACGCATAGCCGTGCCAGCTGGCCGGGCCCAGCCGCAGCGCATCGATCCACGGCATCATGCCGCCGAGCGCGATGCCCAGCGCGCAGGCCAGCATGATCGCCAGCGAGGCCAGATAACCGGCGGCAAAGCGGCCACCGAGATAGGCCCCGCGGCTCATCGGCGTGGTGAAGAACAGTTCCGCGGTGCGCTGGTCGAAATCGCGCAGCGCCGCTCCGGCGACGAATACCGTCACCAGGAACATGCTGAGTAGCGTCAGCACGCTGAGCAGCCGCACGATCACCAGCGGCGCATTGCGCAGCACATTGCCGCTGGAACCGCCGATGATCACCGCATCGGTGCTGACCAGGGTGAAGGCGAGTGCGCCAAACACCGCGGCGATGATCCAGAACAGCGGCGCCTTCAGCTGCTGGCGCAATTCAAATCGGAGTATCTCGAAAAACATATTCCCGTCCCTGTAATGGAAGACTGCCGAAACAGCGGCTGGCGTCAGGCGGCCTTGGCGGTGGCCTGCGCGCGCAGGCGGCCGAAGTAGACGTCTTCCAGATCGGGCGCGACGGCCTCGAAGCCTTCTTCCGGCCGGGTATCGGCCAGCACATGCAGCAGGGTGCGGCCGCCGGCGAGGCGGGTGGACAGGATGTTCATGCGGGCGCGATAGCCGTCCAGCTCGGCCTTGTCGATCGTGCGTCGCCACACGCGGCCGTCGAGCGAGCGGATCGCCTCGACAGGCTCGCCACTCAGCAGCACCTGGCCCTGGCCGATGATCGCCATCCGCGAGCACAGGTCGGTGACGTCTTCGACGATATGCGTGGACAGGATCACCACCACCCGCTCGCCGATCTCGGCGAGCAGGTTGAGGAAGCGGTTGCGCTCCTCCGGATCGAGTCCAGCGGTGGGTTCGTCCACGATCACCAGTCGCGGATCGCCGATCAGCGCCTGGGCTATGCCGAAGCGCTGGCGCATGCCGCCGGAGTAGGTGCCGAGCTTGCGCTTGCGCACATCCCACAGGTTCACCTGGCGCAGCAACGCCTCGACCAGCTCGCGCCGCTCGCTCTTTACGGTGACGCCCTTGAGCACGGCGAAATGTTCCAGCATCGCCTCGGCCGAGACCTTCGGGTACACCCCGAACTCCTGCGGCAGGTAGCCGAGCAGGCGGCGGGTGGCCTGCTTGTCGGCGAGCAGATCCATCTCGTCGAGCTTGATCGTGCCTTCGTCCGGATCCTGCAGCGTGGCGATCGTGCGCATCAGTGACGATTTGCCTGCGCCGTTCGGGCCGAGCAGGCCGAACATGCCGTTGGGTATATCCAGCGACACGCCGCGCAGTGCCCGCACTCCGTTGGCGTAGGTTTTCGACAGGTCGCGAATCGTCAGCATGGCTTGCTTCCTTGTACCGCCTGGCGCGGTGTTGGCTGAGTTCCAGATTAGGGCATGGGTTGGGCGTGTGCGTGCGCTCAAGGTCATGCATACGCGTGCGCATGGTTGGCGTTGGCGCGGGCTTGCGCTGCTTTTGTGCAATACGAATCGGGCACGGCTTCGCTATGATTGAGGTTTCTACGCGTCCGCCATCCCCGAGCGGCACGCCTCGCCATCGCAGGAGTCATCATGGCCGACCTTAAAGAAGCCCTTGTCCCCGATATCGGCCATGCCGACGTCCCCGTCATCGAGGTGCTGGTCAAGGTTGGCGACCACGTGGAGAAGGAGCAGAGCCTGATCACGCTGGAGTCGGACAAGGCCACCATGGAAGTTCCCGCGCCGTTCGCGGGCACGGTGAAGGAAATGAAGCTGAAGGTGGGCGACGAAGTGTCCGAGGGCGCGGTGATCGCGATCATCGAGGTGGATGGCGCAGCCGCGGCACCCGCCACCGAAGCACCGAAAGCGGCAGCTCCGGCGCCGGCCTCCGCGCCCGCCAAAGCTGCCGTGCCGCCGCCGGTCGCGGAAAAGCCCGCACCGATCGCCGGCCAGGGCGTGCAGCCGGGCAATGCACCAGAAGGCGACGTGCCGCCCACCGCGCGACCGCCGCTCGACGCCAGCATCGTGATGCCGGGCGATGCGCCCTACGCCAGCCCGGCGATCCGCGCGTTCGCGCGCGAGCTGGGCGTGGACATCCAGCAGGTGAAGGGCAGTGGCCGTGGCGGCCGCATCCAGCGCGAGGACGTCAGTGCCTATGTGAAGCATGCGCTTGCTTCCGGCGCACGACCCAGCGGCGGCGCCGCGGCATCGCTCGGTGGCCTCAACCTGCTGCCGTGGCCGAAGATCGACTTCGCCAAGTTCGGTGAGATCGAGGAGAAGGCACTCTCGCGCATCCAGAAGATTTCCGGTGCCAACCTCGCGCGCAACTGGGCGATGATCCCGCACGTCACCCAGCACGACGATGCCGACATCACCGAGCTGGAGGCGTTCCGCAAGAAGCTCGGCGAGGAGAACAGGGAGCTCAAGGTCACCCCGCTGGTGTTCCAGATGAAGGCGGTGGTGGCGGCGCTGAAAGCGTTCCCGCAGTTCAACGCCTCTCTCGACGAGAGCGGCGAGAAGCTGATTCTCAAGAAGTACTTCCACATCGGCATCGCGGTGGACACGCCCGACGGTCTGGTGGTGCCGGTGATTCGCGATGTCGACAAGAAGGGTCTGCTCGACCTGGCCCGCGAGCTGGGCGAGATTTCGAAGAAGGCGCGCGACAAGAAGCTCGGTCCGGCCGAGATGTCGGGCGGCTGCTTCTCGATCAGCTCGCTCGGCGGTATCGGTGGCACCGGCTTCACGCCGATCGTCAATGCGCCGGAAGTGGCGATCCTCGGCGTCTCCAAGGCTGCGATGAAGCCCGTGTGGAACGGCAAGGAGTTCGCGCCGCGGCTGATCATGCCGTTGTCGCTGTCCTACGACCACCGCGTGATCGACGGCGCGCTCGCCGCGCGCTTCGCAGCGTTCCTCGCCACCCAGCTCGGCGACATCCGTCGCCTGCTGCTCTGACCGAGGGAATGACCATGGCCAACACGATCGAAATCAAGGTTCCCGACATCGGCGGTCACGGCAGCGTGCCGGTGATCGAAGTGCTGGTGAAAGCCGGCGACACCGTGGCGAAAGAGCAGAGCCTGATCACGCTGGAGTCGGACAAGGCGACGATGGAGATACCCTCCAGCGCTGCCGGCGTGATCAAGGAGCTGAAGCTCAAGGTGGGCGACGAGGTTTCCGAAGGCGCGGTGATTGCCGTGCTGGAAGTCGCTGGCGATGCTGCTGCGCCCGAAGTCGAGGCACCACAAGTCGAGACGCCCAAGGCTGCTGCGCCGGCACCTGCTGCGAGCGCACCCGCCGCGGCTCCGGCTCCACAAGCCGCTGGTGCTTCCGGCCGCAAGGCCGACATCGAATGCAAGCTGGTCGTGCTCGGCTCCGGCCCGGGCGGCTACTCGGCGGCGTTCCGCGCCGCGGATCTGGGTGTCGATACCGTGCTGGTGGAACGCTATGCCACGCTCGGCGGCGTCTGCCTCAACGTGGGCTGCATCCCGTCCAAAGCGCTGCTGCATGCTGCCGCAGTGATCGACGAAGCCGCCTCGATGGCCGCGCACGGCGTCAGCTTCGGCGCGCCGAAGATCGACATCGACAAGCTGCGTGGCTTCAAGACCAAGGTGGTCGGTCAGCTCACCGGCGGCCTGACTTCGATGGCGAAGCAGCGCAAGGTGCGTACGCTCGAAGGCAACGGCAGCTTCGTTTCGCCGAACGAAATGGAAGTCCAGACCAAGGACGGCGTGAAACTGATCCGTTTCGAGTACGCGATCATCGCCGCCGGTTCGCAGTCGGTGAAGCTGCCCTCGTTCCCGTGGGACGACGAGCGCATCGTCGACTCCACCGGCGCGCTGGAGCTGAAGGACGTGCCGAACAAGATGCTGGTCGTGGGTGGCGGCATCATCGGTCTGGAAATGGCGACCGTGTATTCCGCGCTGGGCAGCGAAGTGACCGTGGTCGAGTTCATGGACCAGCTGATCCCCGGCGCCGATGCCGACCTGATCAAGCCACTGGCCAAGCGCATCGGTGGCAAGCTCAAGGGCGTGCACCTGAAGACCAAGGTAGTCGAGGCGAAGGCGACCAAGAAGGGCATCGAGGTCAGCTACGAAGGTGACAGCATTCCCGCGACCACCTTGTTCGACCGCGTGCTGGTGTCGGTGGGTCGCTCGCCGAACGGTGGCAAGATCGGTGCGGACAAGGCTGGCGTCGCTGTCACCGAGCGAGGCTTCATCAACGTCGACAGCCAGATGCGCACCAATGTGTCGCACATCTTCGCGATCGGCGACCTGGTCGGCCAGCCGATGCTGGCGCACAAGGCCACGCACGAGGCGAAGGTCGCTGCGGAAGTCGTTGCCGGACAGAAGAGCCATTTCGACGCTCGGGTGATTCCGTCGGTGGCCTACACCGATCCGGAAATCGCCTGGGTCGGCGTGACCGAGCGCGAGGCGAAGGAAAAAAGCCTGAAGATCGGCGTGGGCAAGTTCCCGTGGGCGGCCAGCGGCCGCGCGATTGGCATCGACCGCACGGAAGGCTTCACCAAGCTGATCTTCGACGAAGCCACCCATCGCATCGTCGGCGGCGGCATCGTTGGCGTGCACGCCGGCGAGTTGATCTCCGAAGTCGCGCTGGCGATCGAGATGGGCAGCGAGGCTGCCGACATCGGCCTCACCATCCACCCGCATCCCACGCTGAGCGAGTCGATCGGCATGGCGGCCGAGGTGTACGAAGGCACGATCACTGATCTGTACATGCCGAAAAAGAAGTGAGCAGCACTGCATTGGTGAAGTGAAGAACCTGCGTTGCACCGAACATCCATCAAGGGAACCGTGATGAATCTTTCGCAGGTCAGAATCGGTGCTGCTATCGCACTATTCATGGGGTTCACCGCCGCGACGAATGCCAGTGCCGACATCAGTCGCGGCGATCGCTACTCCGGCCAGCCATGGGCTTCGCGCTCACCGGTGCTGGCCCAGCACGGCATGGCGGCAACCGAACAGCCACTGGCCTCGCAGATCGCGATCGACATCCTCAAGAAGGGCGGCAGCGCGGTGGATGCCGCGATCGCGGCAAATGCTGCGCTCGGCCTGATGGAGCCGGTGTTGAACGGCATCGGCGGCGACTGCTTCGTGATCGTGTGGGATCCGAAGACGCACAAGCTCTACGGCTACAACGGTTCCGGCCCATCGGCGAAGGGTCGCGATCTGGCGAAGATGCAGGCCGAGGTAAAGGCCGCGTATCTCAAGGCCGGCCTGTCGGCGAAGGATCACATTCCCGCCGTCGGCTCGCTGCCGATCACCGTGCCGGGCACGGTCGATACCTGGGGCGCGCTGCACGACAAGTTCGGCAAGCTCTCGCTGGCCGACGATCTGGCGCCGGCGATCGGCTATGCCCAGAACGGTTTCCCGGTCACCCAGCTGGTTGCCCAGTACTGGAAGGGCAACATGGCCGCGTTCGAGCGGATGCACGGGCTGATCGAGGAAAGCGCGAATGCGCGCCACACCTACCTCATCGACGGCCACACACCGGCCGAGGGCGAGGTGTTCCGCAATCCCGATCTGGCCCGCACACTCACGCTGATCGCGCAGGGCGGCCGCGATGCGTTCTACAAGGGCGCGATCGCGCACACCATGGATGCCTATTTCAAGCGCATCGGCGGCGACCTGCGCTATGAGGATTTTGCCGGTTACCACGGCGAGTGGGTGACGCCGCAGTCGGTGAACTACCACGGCTACGATGTCTACGAACTGCCGCCGAACGGGCAGGGCTTCGCCGCGCTGGAGATGCTGCAGCTGCTCAAGGGCTTCGACCTGAAGAAGATGGGCGTGGGCAGCGCCGATGCGATCACTGTGATGCTGGAAGCCAAGCGCCTCGCCTATGAGGATCTGGCCAAGTATTACGCCGACCCGCGTTTCGTCGATGTGCCGATGAAGGGCCTGCTGTCCGAGGGCTATGCCGACCAGCGGCGCAAGCTGATTCATCTCGACCACGCCAACGCGGACATCGGTCCCGGCGATCCGAAGCTGTTCAACGGTGACACCACCTATTTCACCACTGCCGACAAGGACGGCATGATGGTCTCGATCATCCAGTCCAACTACCGTGGCATGGGTTCGGGTCTGGTCGCCGACGGTCTCGGCTTCATGTTCCAGGATCGCGGCGAGCTGTATTCGCTCAAGCCTGGCGCGGCGAACGTCTACGCCGCCGGCAAGCGTCCGTTCCACACCATCATCCCCGGCTTCGTGATGAAGGACGGCGCGCCGTACATGTCGTTCGGCCTGATGGGCGGCGACATGCAGCCGCAGGGTCACATCCAGGTGCTGACCAACATGATCGACTACGGCATGAACGTGCAGGACGCCGGCGATGCCGCACGCTGGCGCCACTACGGCAACGCCGAACCCACCGGCGAATCATCGCAGGGCATCGGCACGGTGGAAATGGAGTCGGGCTTCGATCCCGCAGTGAAGGCCGAGCTGGTCAAACGCGGCTACAAGGTCGTGGCTGGCACCGGCAATTTCGGCGGCTACGAGGCGATCATGTTCGACGCCAAGCAGCACGTGTACTGGGGCGCCACCGAGATGCGCAAGGATGGCGAGGTGATCGGGTATTGATGTGGCGCGTGCAGGGTGTTGCACACGTCACATCACTCAATCAGTCTGCAGAAACGCCAGCTTTCGCTCCCGCGGCAACTGCTTGATCGCCCACTCCGCGCGCGATGCGCTGGCGCGGTCGGGATAACTGCGAAAGCCCAGCAGCCGCAGCGGCGGATTGGCGCGGGTGTAACGCGCGCCGCGGCCCGCCACATGTGCGGCGTAGCGTGCGTCGAGGCGGTTGGTGATGCCGGCGTAGTAGCTGCCGTTGCGGCATTCGATCAGGTACAGACACCAGCTGCCGTTCGCTTCCAGGGGTTGTGTCTGAGCGTTCAATACGGCGTACCGTCCAGCCGTTCGCGCTTCAGGGCGCGGGCATACCAGAGGAATTCGTCGAGAAATCGATCGAGCGTATGCGTGACATGCTCGTTCTGTGCATGGCCGTTTTCGTCGAGCGATGAAGCGATACGCGGAATCGCGCACTCGCTGGGAACGCTCGGCATGCCCAGTTCGGCCAGCGTGGCGCGCAAGGCGACAGCCGCGCGCACGCCACCGAACTGGCCGGCGGAATAGCAGACGATGCCGGACGGCCGCCAGAAATACTCTTCGAGGAAATGATCGAGTAGATTCTTCATCGCCGGCGGGATGCCGTGGTTGTATTCGCCGCTGACGATCAGGAAGCCGTCGACGCTTCGATACAGCGTGGCCAGGTTCTCCAGTCTTTCGGGCGCTGTACCCGGCGCATATTCCTTGTACATGCGGTCGAGCAGCGGCAACTGCACTTCCATCGGATCGACCAGGACGGCCTCATGGCCGCGCGTTGCGAGCGCCTGCATCACCAGCTTCGCTGCGCGTATACCCATCCTTGCATGACGTACCGAGCCGAGCAGGACGGCAATCGACATCGGTTGGTTCTTGACGGTCATGCTCGATCCGCTGGTTTGTCTTGCAGGACAATTCCTCACCACCAGATTACTCTGCCGTGGTCACGCCATGAAGAACAATGAGGTCACTATGTCACTGAAGGTGTGTGTTGCCGGTGCCACCGGCTGGGCCGGCTCCGAGCTGGCACGCGGCATCGCCGCCGCCGATGACCTCGCGCTGGTCGCGGCGGTAGCCCGCAAGCACGCGGGACAGAAACTGGGCGAGGTATTGGGTGAGCCACGGTTGGCGACACCGATCTTTGCCAGCGCTACCGAAGCACTGACGCAGCCCTGCGATGTCTTCGTCGAGTACACCAAGCCGGACAGCGCGAAGGCGAACATCCTTGCTGCGCTGGAGCATGGCGCGCATGTGGTGGTCGGCACCTCGGGCCTCACCGATGAGGATTACGCGCAGATCGACGCGCTGGCGCGCGAGCGGCAGCGCGGTGTGCTGGCTTGCGGCAACTTTGCGCTGACCGCGGTGCTGCTGATCAAGTTTGCCGAGATGGCGGCTAAGCTCATTCCGCAATGGGAGATCATCGACTATGCCTCGGCCGGCAAGCCGGATGCGCCCAGCGGCACCGTGCGCGAGCTGGCTGGGCGGTTGGGCAAGGTGCGCCAGCCGACACTGGAGGTGCCGTTGGAGCAGATCATCGGCATGCGCGAAACACGCGGCGGCACGCTGGCCGGCAGCCAGGTGCATGCGCTGCGCCTTCCGGGTTTCGTGATCGGGGTCGAGACGATCTTCGGCATGCCGGATCAGACGCTGAGTCTGCGTCACAACGCCGGCAGCAGTGCGAAACCTTACGTCGGCGGCGCGCTGCTGGCGATCCGCAAGGTGTCCGGCCTGACTGGCCTGCATCGTGGACTGGATGCGGTGCTGGATCTGTAGGAGCGCACTCTGTGTGCGATGTTCTTGCTCCGTGCAAAAGAGCAAACAGCATCGCGCACAGGGTGCGCTCCTACCGGCGCGTGGTGGTTCGGGATGCCTGTTGCCATCGCCCCAATAGCCAGGACGCGCCCAGGCAACCGACCAGTGCCAGCACCCAGCGGTTGGCTGATGTGTGCGGGGCGGGCAGGATCGCGACGAACGACGGCAGCCACGTGTCGCCGTACATCGCCACCACCGCACCTGCGGCCACGGCCATGACGGTCGCCAACGCCAGCAGCAGCGTGAATTCGAAACGCGTGTCGGAGGCAACCTTTCGGGCCGGACTGGCCGCGACCTGTGCGGCCAGCTTCTGCGCGAAATCCGCAGGCAGCGCATGCGGCAGTGGCTCGCGCAGGGCGCGCGCGAGCAGGCGGTAACGCCGCGTGCGCGCATCGTCGCCGATGGGGTCGAGGTGCAGACGTTCGCGCCGCATGGCGCGTTCCTGCAGCAGCCATTCGCGTTCGTGGGCCGCGTCGTCGAAGGGAGGGATGGTGTCGTCGATGTCATGGTTCATGCTGCAACTCCGGTCCGGGCTTCGAGCGCGCCGCGCAGGCGCAATCGCGACCGGAACAAGTGGCTCTTGATGGTGCCGCTGGCCAGCCCGGTAATCCGGGCAATTTCGGGTATCGTGATTTCTTCAAGGTAATACAGGGTCAGCACGGTGCGCTGCAATGGCGGCAGCGCCTCGATCGCGGCGTGCAGGTGCTGCGCCGTTTCCGCGTCGGCACAGGCGGTTTCGAGATCGAAGCCGTCACCGATGTTTTCCACCAGCGCATAGTCATCGCCGTCGTCGGTGTTTTCGAGCAGCGGAATGCGCTTGTGCTGCAGGTGACGTAACGCAATGGTGTAGGCCACGCGCCCGATCCATGATTTCAGCGCGCTCTCGTAACGATACTGGTGCAGGCACTGATGCACGCGCAGAAAGGTGTCCTGGCACAGCTCGCGGGTATCCTCGGGGTGACGCACCATCCGCTGGATGATGTGCCAGCACAGCCCCTGATACTCGCGGACCAGGCGCTCGAACGCGCCCGGCCGGTTGGCCAGCACGGCGTCGACCAGTTCGCGGTCCGGGCTGCTGCGGATGTCTTCCATGCCGCAAGGGATACGCGCATTGCCACAATGGTTGCAAGCGGGTTGCTGCAACCGGCATGAGGGCGGGCGTATCTATGGTCCCGACAGTCAGTCATTCCGCCATCAACCCAAGGAGAGCTCCATGAATTTCGGCGACTTTATCCCGATCAGCCTGTTCATCTGCATTGCCTACTCGATCAAGGTCTGTGTCGACGCCATGGTGCGCCGGCACATGGTCAACGCCGGCGGTTCCGAGGATCTGGTCAATTCGATCCTGCGCGACGAGGCGCTGCGTCGGCGCAACTCCTCGCTGCGCTGGGGCATCGTGCTGGTGTCGGTCGCGGTCGGCTTCGGCCTGATCCAGTGGTTCAACTGGCGGGACGTCACCCCCGGTCTGGTTGCGGTGCTGGCCGGCGCCACCGGTCTGGGCAACCTGGCGTTCTTCGCGATCTCGCGCAAGCTGAGCTAGGCGATCCGTTTGGTGCGACCATAACGCTCCGAACGCGGAGAGCCATCCCCATGCACGCCAGCGGTACGTTCGAAGTGAAGATGTTTTCGCAGCCGGCGGAAGACGGTGTCGGTGACGCCAGCATTGGCCGGATGGCGCTGGACAAGCAGTATCACGGCGACCTCGCCGCGACCGGCAGGGGTCAGATGCTGGCCACACGCACCGCGGTCGAAGGTTCAGCTGGCTACGTCGCGCTGGAGCGGGTCAACGGTACGCTGCATGGACGCAGCGGCTCGTTCGCACTGCAGCACAGCGGCATCATGACGCGCGGTACGCCGCAGTTGACCATCACGGTGGTGCCCGATTCCGGTAGCGATGAGTTGCAGGGACTGGCCGGCACGCTGGCGATCACGATTACAGATGGCCAGCATTTCTACGATTTCGAGTACACGCTGCCCGAGGCGGGCTGAGCGCGAGCCTCTGCCATAGGTCATCTGCGCGCCTCCCCGCCCGCATGCTATTTTCGCGAAAGGGGGCCGCGTGCCCGACATGCCAGGGACAGGGGGACCATGCCATTGCCGAGCGTCAGCGTCGAATCCGTCACCAAGCGGTTTTCAGGACATACCGCCGTCAACCGTCTATCGCTGGAGGTTTCCGCCGGTGGCATCTTCGGGCTGCTCGGGCCGAACGGCGCGGGCAAGTCCACCATGATCCGCCTGATCATGGGCATCCTTGAACCGGACGAGGGCCGCGTGTCGCTGTTCGGTTCCGCGCATGGCAGCCGCAAGCTGTCGGCGCGCATCGGCTACCTGCCGGAAGAGCGCGGGCTGTACAAGAAGATGAAGGTGCTCGATCACCTGATCTTCCTGGGCGAGACCAAGGGCATCTCGCGTGCCGACGCACGCCGGCGCGCGCAGGCGTGGCTGGAGCGGCTGGGCATCAGCGAGTGGGCGCTGAAGAAGGTCGAGGATCTGTCCAAGGGCATGCAGCAGAAGGTGCAGTTTGCCGGCGCACTGCTGCACGAACCGGAGTTGGTGATCCTCGACGAACCGTTCTCGGGACTCGATCCGGTCAATGCCCAGGTGATGAAGGACATCGTGGTGGAGATCGCCGCCAGCGGTCGCACCGTGTTGTTCTCGACCCACGTGATGGAGCAGGCCGAGCGCATGTGCGATCACATCGCGATCATCGCGCGCGGCGAGACCGTGGTCAGCGGCACGGTGGCGCAGGTCAAGGCGGACTTCGGCGGCCGGCATGTCGCACTGGGCTTCAGCCACGACAAGTCACGCGCCGAGACGATCCTCGCCGACCGTTCGCTGATTGCCCGCGTCGACGATTACGGTGCCTCGGCCGAGCTGCAGATGGCCGATGGTGCCGATCCGGAGCAACTGCTGGCGGCGCTGGTGCACGCAGGGGTCGGTCTGCGCCGGTTCGAGGTGGTCGAGCCGTCGCTGCATGCCATTTTCATTGCCAAGGTCGGCGCCGATGCCGCCGTCGCGCACGCCGGAGCAGCCGCATGAAGAAGATCATCGCCGTGATCCGCCGGGAGTTCGTCGAGCGCGTGCGAACCCGGGCGTTCCTGATTTCCACGATCCTGCTGCCGGTGTTCATCGTGCTGATGGCGGTGCTGCCGGGGCTGATGATGAGCGGCTCGGACCGCGCCAGCCGGGTCGCCGTGGTGGACGCGTCCTCGGTGGGGCTGGGCCAGTCGGTCAGCCAGGCAATGCTGACGGAAAGGCTGGGCGACGGGCCCGATACCGAGGCCCGTTACAGCGTGCAGGTGTTTCCCGCTACGGCGGCGAACCTGGCTGCGGTGCGCGACGATCTGATCGCCAGCACCGGCTTTTCCAGCAAGAAGCAGAAAGACGGCTGGGACGGCGTGCTGGTGCTTACGGACGACACCTTGGCCAGTGGCAAGCTGGCCTACTACGGCAGCAACGTCGGCGCGATGCAGTCGATGTCGAAGCTGCAGCGCAGCGTGTCCAATGCACTTGCCGGTGTGCGGCTCGGCAAGTCGGGCGTGGATGCGGCGCTGGTGAAGCGCGCGATGGCACCGGCCGACATGGATACCACCAAGGTGTCCGACGGCAAGCTGACCGGGCAGAGCGGCGAGGACTCGTTCCTGATTGCCTATTTCATGGGCTTCGTCCTGTACATCTCGATCCTGCTCTACGGCCAGCAGACGATGACCTCGGTGATCGAGGAGAAGACCTCGCGCATCATGGAGGTGCTGACCTCGTCGCTGACGCCGTTCCAGATGCTGCTCGGCAAGGTGCTTGGCGTGGGCATGGCCGGCCTCGCACAGATGGCAATCTGGGGCGGCTCGGTGTTCCTGGTCAGCAGCCAGCGTGCGCACCTGGCCGGCCTGTTCGGCATGAGCGCGGACGCGGTGCACAGCTTTCCGATTCCGAGCATGGCGCCGGGCCTGCTGGTGGTGTTCCTGCTCTACTTCACGCTGGGCTTCCTGCTTTACGGCGCGCTGTACGCGGCGATCGGCGCGATGTGCAACACGATCCAGGAGACCCAGCAATACGCGGTGTTCGTCACCATGTCGATCCTGGTGGGTTTCTTCTCCGTGTTCAGCCTGATCAAGGATCCGACCGGCAGCCTGGGCGTGACGATGTCGTACATCCCGCTGTTCGCGCCTTTCACGATGCCGGTGCGCTGGTCACTGAGTTCGGTGCCGCCGCTGCAACTGGCGCTGTCGCTGGGCCTGATGGTGCTCGCACTGCTCGCCTGCGTCTGGCTGGCCGCGCGGATCTACCGCACCGGCATCCTGATGTACGGCAAGAAGCCGTCGTGGCGCGAGCTGCTGCGCTGGATCAGGGCCTGACGGTCGCCTTCGCCGGAGTGTCGAACAGGTCACTTTGCGCCTGGTAGCTGTCCTGCTCGACGAAGCCGGCCAGGCCGACACCGACGAGCCGGTAGCGGCTGTCGGCAGGACGTTCCACGCGCTCACGCAGTGCACAGGCGATATCAGCCAGTTCGGCTGCCGACTGCGGGCGTGTGGCCGGCGTGAGACTGCGCGTGAGCGTGTGGAAGTCCGACGTCTTCAGCTTCAGCACGACGGTGCGCGCGACGCGGCTTTCTTCGCGTTGATGGCCGGCCCATGCCTTTTCAGCGAGCTGGCGGATGTGTGGTTCGAGTTCGTCGAGCAGCAGGTCGTGCTCGAACGTATCCTCGGCGGAGACCTGCAGCGTCGGGCGCTCGGGCTGCACCGCGTGTTCGTCGATGCCGCGTGCCAGTTCATATAGCCGTCTGCCCCAGCGGCCGAAGCGCTGCTCCAGTTCCGCCAGCACAAAGCCACGCAGTTCGCCGACGCTGGCAATGCCGAGCACGGCGAGCTTCGCCTCCATCACCTTGCCCACGCCTGGCAGGCGGCCGACCGGCAGTGGCGCGAGAAACGCATCCACCTGGTGCGGGCGGATCACGCACAGGCCGTCGGGCTTGTTCCAGTCCGAAGCGATCTTGGCGAGGAACTTGTTCGGCGCCACGCCGGCGGAAGCGGTGAGCTGGGTCTCCTCGCGGATCGCCGCACGGATCGCTTCGGCGGTGGCGGTGGCCGAAGGCAGCCCGGTCTTCGTCATGGTGACGTCGAGATAGGCTTCGTCCAGCGACAATGGCTCGATCAAGTCGGTATGTCGAGCGAAGATCTCGCGCACTAACCGCGACACCGCCTTGTAGCGCACGAAATCCGGCGGCACGAAGATCAGCTGCGGGCACAGCCGCTCGGCGCGGATCGCCGGCATCGCCGAGCGCACACCGAACACGCGCGCCTCGTAACTCGCGGCACATACCACCGAGCGCGCGCCGCGCCATGCCACCGCTACCGGCTTGCCGCGCAACGACGGATCGTCGCGCTGCTCCACCGACGCGTAGAACGCGTCCATGTCGATATGCAGGATTTTTCGTGGTGGTGCGGACACGAGGGCAACCGGGAAAAGCGGTAGTGCGGATTCTAGATGCAGCCACTGTCGCGGTGTGTCAGCAGTGATTGGCGACGTGCGCGGCGCTGCGGTCCGCGCGGAGGTTTCGTGCTCAACGCCAGAACGCAATCACGTCGGCGTGGTTACCTTCGCTCGCGTCATCATTTCCGGGTGCGTGCTCGACACGCAGCACGTGGCGACCGCTGGCCAGCGAACGCACATCGATCATCGCCTGCAGCGCGGGGCGACGGGTACGCGAATCGCTGCCGACGTCGTAGTGCAGCGTGGCGAGTGGCGTTCCGTCGAGCGACACCGCGCGCAGGCGCGCCATGCATTCCAGCAAGGCGTCGCCGCGCGCATCGCCATGAGGCAGCATCAGCGCGCGGGCGCAATGGCTCTGCATGGCTGGCGCGTCGCGCTGGGGTTGGTACGGCACGGTCAGTCGCAGGTAGGATCCCTCGATCACCGCACTTTGTACGAACGGGGTCATCGGATCGTGCAGCGGATCGCGCTGGTCGTCGTAGTAATTGCTGCGCAACGTGCGGGAGTCGTCGACGCTGCGCGGGAACAGCCCGTAGCTGCCGGCCTGAAGCGGCTTCTTCATCGAGTTCAGGCCGAACGTCACGGCACCGAACAACACCGCGAACACGACGAGAATCAGGCGATTGATGCGACGCTCGTTGCTGTGGCTGGCGAGCAACGACATGACCTCGGAGCGGTAACTGATGCCGAACAGCCCGGAGTACCTGAAGATCGCGGCCAGTCCGCGTTGCACGGCACCGCCTTCGCGCAACCTGGCGCCGAACCTGCGGTCGATCTCATGGGCGCCGAACAACAGCACTATCAGGGTCACGACGCACAGGCTGAATACCAGGAACATGTCGGCGTGGAGGCCGGTCAGGCTCAGGCCGGTCATGATCACCGCGAACACCACGGCAACCATCAGGCTGATGATCAGCAGCCGCGTGGCCAGCATCACGCCGATGGCGAATACCACGGTGGCGCGATTGTCGGCGCGTTCGATCGAGTCGCCGGTGGAACCGTGCCGGTGCCGGTCGATTTCGCGCTGTACCGGCCCCATGCGCAGATTTTCCCAGAGCACCCCGTCCGGGTAGACCGAGTGCATGCCGACCAGGGCGATCCAGTTCGCGCGCAGCAACAGGTGCAGGGCGAACGTCACCGCCAGGATCACCGCGGCGGTTTTCAGGTAGATGTAAAGCGGCAACACCACCCCGGCAAAGTCGGTGCTCAGCCGCGGCAGCAGCGCGAACAGCTGGTCATCCAGCCAGCCGGGCAGTTGCAGCATGGCGAACACCGCCACGCCGGAGATCAGCAGCTCGACCTCCCAGGTGGGCGTGGTGTGCTTCGGCAACTGGTCGGGATCGTGGCCCGGCGCGGCGGTATCGCTCATGCCCGTGTGCTCTGGTGGCTCGGGTCGATGGTAGCGGTAGCGATCATGCTTCGGTGAAGAATTCCGGCGCGGCGCCGACGTAGATCCACGCGCGGGTGCCGGAGGCGAGCGTGACGGCGACGCGGCGGTAGTCGTCCACCTCGTAGGCATCCGCACGAGCCAGCTCGGCGGTGCTGAGGCGGAACACGGTGCCGCTGACCGAGTCCTCCGGGTTGCCGCTGTCGTGCACGATCGGATGGTGGCTGGCGCCACTGGTGGCGACGACTTGCGGATCGTCGATGCGGATCAGCTCGCGACGATAACCGTCCAGACGATCGGGTTGACCGGCGAGTTGCCGGCCGAATGTGGCCAGCTGCACCGCGGCGGTCTGCAAGGTGCCATAGGAGAACAGGTATTCGGTGGCAGCAGCTGTGCCCGGATGCAGCCGATCCAGTCGCGCGGACAGCTGCCGTGCGAAGCGCTCGGCTGCCTGCGGCTGCCCGGCCAGGAACAGCGATGGCTCGAGCAGCTCCAGCTCCATGACCAGGAAACGGCCGTTGCAGACGACCCCATCGATGCGCGCATACGCCAGGTCGCCGTATCCCATCGTGGCGAGGGCGGCCAGCGCCCGTTCGGCGGCAGCAAACGTCGCGGCATCCGGCTCGATCGGGTCGACACTGCCACCATGTTCGCTCTGCACGCGGTAGTCGCCGCTGGCTGGGCGCTTGAGCACCGCGTGGCTGAACTCGCCCTCGAAGTACAGCAGCGACCATTCGCCGGCGCTGACGACCTCTGGCACGAACGGCTGTACCAGGTAGTCGAGCTCGCGCGGCAACCTGTCTACCGCCTGCAGGAACGCTGCATCGTCGGTGTTGCCGCGCAGCGTGTGCCAGGCGCCGCCGCTGATCGTCGGCTTGATCACCACCGGCTGTGCCGGCATTGTTGCCAACACGTCTTGCAACTCGCCCGCGCCGGCGAGCCGGGTGGGGATGATGTCGACGCCGCGTTCGACGAGTTCGAGCAGGTAGCGCTTGTCGCTGTTCCAGCGCAGCAGGGCGCTGTCGTTGATGGTAGGCACACCCAGCCGGTCGAGTCGGTCCAGCCAGGCCAGGAATGCTGCGTGGTGTTTGAAGTAATCCCAGATGGTGCGAATCAGCACCGCGTCGAATGTCGACCAGTCGACGTCCGGGTCATTCCAGACGCAGACGATCGGCTGGATGCCGAGGTGTTCCAGCGAGGTCGCCAGGTGCGCATCGTCCGGCTGGATGCACGGATAGTCCGCGGAAGTGGCGAGGGCAAGCCGGCGAGCGGCAGCGTGAACAGACATGGCGACATCTCCAGTGATGGAAAGGGCGCCCTTGCGAGGAATCGCCTACCAAGCGTGGCGGACCGGGATCCGCTGCAGCACCCCTCGGTAGCGATGGCCCAGCGGGATCACCGCTGCGCACAAACCGGCAGCGCATGTTGCGTTGCCGGCGACAGTGTTCCGAGGCGGATGGTGCTTGTCAATTTGCGGGTGGCGGCGCGGCGGCTACCTTGTCGATGGCCGAGCGGTGTCGTTCAATGCCGTAGGGTGCGTGCTGCCGGGCTGGCCGATTGCACCAGATAAAGACGCACGCCAGCCTGCCCGCTGGGCAGTTCGATCGCGGCGCCGTCGACGACCTGGATGCCATCGGTGGGCGGAGTCACGGCCGCATGCAAGGCCGACATCAGTTCCGTGGTTTCGCGGTGTCGCGCGATGACGCCCGGCAGCAGCCATGCCAGTGCCAGCAGGAACATCGCGAACGCGCCGGCGCCGGCGAGGCGCAGGCTGTGTCGGCGCGTGCCATCGGATCGGTTCGCGATGGTGCGCTGCAGGCGCTGCAGTCCATCCGGCGGCGGTTGCAGGTCGATGAACAGACGGTCGGATTCATGCATCGAGGGACGCTCCCAGCAAGGTTTTCAATCGCTCCATCGCCTGGTGCTTGCGCGAGGCCACCGTGCCGGCCGGAATGCCCAGCACCGTCGCGATCTCGTTGCCGCGCAGGCCGCTGAATTCCGACAGCAACAGGATCTGTTGCGCGGCCCGCGGCAGTTGCCGCAATGCCTGATGCAGCCGGCGCGTGGCGAGGAAGTCCTGCGGCTGTCCATCAGCGGTCAACGGTAGTGATTCCTCGTCCAGCTCCTCGTGTCGCCGCAGCAGGCGCCAGCGCAGGCGGTTCTTCGCCAGGTTGAGCGCGGTAGTCCACACCAGGGCATCCAGCGTGCCCTCATCGACCTTGCTGCGCCGCTCCCACACGCGCACGTAGGCGTCGTGGATGACGTCCTGGCAATCCTCGGCCTGCCATAGCTGGCGGTAGAGCACGTTGTAGAGCGGCCGTTCCAGTCGACGATAGCTGGCGTAGAGCGCTTCCTGGCGCAGTGTCATGTTGCTGGTTCAGGCGTGTGGCGGCAGGCGGTCCGCGCGGACGATGAACAGGCGCAAGGCCGGCTTTTCAGGACAGGGCGGTGAGATCCCGCCAAGCGGCGCGGGGGCACAGGCGCCGGGGGCCTGTGCCAGTACCACGTAGTGGCCGGGCTCGGCATCGATCTGGGTCCTGAACTTGGCGAGGCCGCCCCGGCCTTGATCGTCGTAGCCAACATCCAGGTCGATGCTGTTGCCGTTGATGGTATTGACTGTGAAGTCGATGGCGCGTGGATAGCCACCGCTCGTTGTGGCAACGATCGAGCCGCCGTGGCCAGCCGACGCCATCGCGGAAAGCGTCTGGTCAAGCCGGAAATGCAACGTCCCCATCGTTTGGCGCACCGTGTCGAGCGTGGCCGACAGCGGCTGCAAGGCCGCGTCGTCGCTACCGGGGCCGGTTGCACCGTCGACAATCCAGAAGTGCAAGTTCACTTGTGCGGACTTCTGGTCTGCGGGCGACGCGTTGCCAAGGCTGGTGATCGCCGCGCTGATCGAGGCCTGCGCATCGCGAGGAGCGTAGACCAGCAACTTGCCGGGCGCGGGCATGGTGACATTGCCCACTTTCCCCAACGCATTGCCCAGCGCTTCGGTCAGATTGGGCGTTTGCTCCGGCGGCACGGCATAGATTTTCAGTTCCATCGGAGCGATGGCCTGGCCGACGCGACCATCGTTTGGTGCCTGGCAAGCCGTCAGCGCCAGCAACAGGGTCGAGCCGAGGATGAGTCGGTGTGTGTGCTTCATGCGGTTCCCTCGCGGCGACCGGATGGCCGCCTTCCCGAATATATACACGCCAGCGCGAATTTCTTTCATTCGCCAGTTCCGCCAAATAAGCCGCCTGTCATCCGGGACTGGCTGAAACACCATCCACAATGGCAAGGTAGCGTCCATGCTGACCGAACCCGCCAATGCCTATGCCCGTCGCCTGAACACCTGGGACGCCGCGATGATCGTCATCGGCGGCGTGATCGGGGCGGGCATCTTCATCACGCCGGCCACGGTGGCGCAGAACACGTCGTCCGGCATGCAGGTGCTGATCCTGTGGGCGATCGGCGGCCTGCTGACCCTGGCCGGCGTACTGTGTTATGCCGAACTCGGCGCACGGCGGCCGCAGGCGGGCGGCATCTATGTGTACCTGCGCGAGGCGTTCGGTCTGCTGCCGGCGTTCCTGTTCGGCTGGACCATGGCGCTGATCAACTATCCCGGCAGCGTAGCGGCGGTGGTGACCAAGTTCGCCGTCTATTTCTGCCGGGCGCTGGGCCTGGGCCGGCTCTACGAAATGCCGGTCGCGGTCGGCGCGATCGTGTTCATCGTCAGCATCAACCTGTTCGGTATCCGCGCCGGCGCATGGATGCAGAACATCTTCACCGTGCTGAAGGTGATGGCGATCGCCTTGCTGGTGGTGGCTGGCCTGGTGCTGGCGCATGGCCAGCTCGGACTGGCTCTGGAAGTGGATACCACGCGGCCGGTGTCGTCATGGGCGTTTGCCGGCGCCTTGTTGCCGGTGCTGTTCGCGTATGGCGGTTTTCATTACCTCAACGATCTGGCCGGCGAAGTGCGCAACCCGCAACGCACCCTGCCGCGCGCGCTGGGCATGGGCATGGCCGGCGTGGTGCTGTGCTACGTGCTGGTCAACTTCGCCTACCTGGCCGGGCTCGGCCATGCCGGCCTCGCGACCAGCGCGGCGCCGGCGGCGGATTTGATGCAGAAGCTGTTCGGTGTGCATGGTGCCACCGTGATCGAGGTCGGCATTGCCTGCTCCACCTTCGGCTATTGCAGTATCGCGATCGCCGGCGGCGCGCGCGTGCTGCAGACGATGGGCGCGGACGGCGTGTTCTTTCGCGCGACCGGGCGCGTCGATCCACGCACGCGCGCGCCGCAGATCGCGCTGGCCGTGCTCGGTGCATGGGCGATCGTGCTGACCGTATCGGGTAGCTTCAACCAGCTGCTCAACTACACCACGGTGGGCGAGTGGCTGGGGCACATGTTTGGTATCTCCACGCTGTTCTGGTATCGCAAGCACTTCATCGACCAGCCGGCGCCGTACCGGGTGCCGTTCTATCCGTTGCTGCCGCTGATCTTCGTGATCACCGTGTTCGGCGTGATCGTGGCCAGTGCGATCCACGCGCCGGGCGATGCCGGCATGAGCCTGCTGATCATCGCGCTGGGCGTGCCGGTGTATTACGGCTGGCAGTGGTGGTCGCGCCGACGTTCGTAATCCTGTCCACAAGGGACTTCCTTCGGTCGTAGGAGCGGCTTCAGCCGCGATGCTCTTGTTCGAATCGAAACGCCAAAGGCATCGCGGCTGAAGCCGCTCCTACAGTTCGATGGTATTTCCGTGAGGCTTCGGTTGATGAAACGTCATGCATTGGTCTGGCTGTGCCTGTTCGGGCTGAGCGCCTGCCACGCAGCAACGGTGCCGGACGTGCTCGATCTTGCCGACCCTGCTGCCGCGACCCATCTCGCCCTCGATCATGTGCAACGAGTCGGCACGGTCGAGCACGCCAGCGACGGTGTGGCGCAACAACGTTATGCGTTCCAGCCCGCGGCGCATCCGCAAATCGTGCTGACCGCTGCCCATGGCGCGTGGGACTGGTCGAAGCAGGGCGAACTGCATCTGCGCATGCAGAACGCGATGGCATGGGCGGTGACGTTGACGGTCGATATCGAGGATGCCACCGGCCAACATCTGCAGGCGACCGTGGGTGTGCCGGCCGGGCCAGCGCAGACGCTGGTGATGCCACTTCGCGCCGAGTCGCCGCGCGGCGAGGGCATGCAGGTGGGGCCGCCGATGCCGTTCGACGATCACGGTCAGCCGACCCTGCTGGCAACCTCGGTGCAGGGCGCGCTGGATCTGCACAAGGTCAGTGCCATCCGCCTCGGCGTGCCCGCGCCGCAGGCCACGCAGACGCTGTTGTTCGGTCGTGTCGATACCGCGTCAGCTGAGGCCACGCTGCACGATGCATATGCCGGCATCGTCGACCGCTACGGACAATTCACGCGTGGCCAATGGCCGGAGAAAATCGATTCCGATGCCGCGTTACGCGCGGCCGGGAAGGCGGCCATGACCAGAACTCCGGCCAGCGAGCTCGATGCCTACGGTGGACGTCTGGATGTCCATGGCTTGAACAAGACCGGCTGGTTCCACACGCAGAAAGCCGCTGGTCGCTGGCAACTGGTGACACCAGACGGTCATGCGTTCTTCTCGCTCGGCGTCAACGCGGTGATTGCCGACGGTGGCCGCAGCTATATCGAGGGCCGCGAGTTCATGTTCAAGGATCTACCGCCGGCGAGTGGTGGGTGGGCGGCGTTCTACGGCAGCGGCGACAACCGCAACAAGGATCAGGGCGCCAGCGCGGGCATTGGCTACGACCACGGCCGCTGGTTCGATTTCTACGCGGCGAACCTGTATCGCGTCGACGGCAGGAACTGGCTGGACGCATGGCGCACGCGTACGCTGGATCGCCTGCAGGCGTGGGGCTTCAACACCATCGGCAACTGGAGCGACGACGCGCTGGGTCACGCGCATCGGCTGCCGTATACCCGCTCGATCAATATCGACGGCGACTACGCGAATGTCTCCAGTGGCTACGACTACTGGGGCCGCATGCCCGACCCGTTCGATCCGCGCTTCGTGCGGGCGACCGAAGCGGCGGTGACAACGGCGAGCGCCGACGTGAGCGACGATCCGTACCTGCTCGGCTATTTCGCCGACAACGAACTGGCCTGGGCCGGCAGCGGCCCGCAAGGCCGCTGGGGTCTGGCTCTCGGCACGCTGGCTGGCGACGCGAAGAGTCCGGCCAAGCAGGCGTTCATCGCGATACTGCGCAAGAAATACGTGGCGCCGGAAACGCTGTCCGCCGCGTGGGGCATTGCACTGGGCTCATGGGATGCAATGAACGTCACCGGCTTCGCCGCGCCCACGCCGAACGAAGCGCATCCGGCGATCACCGCCGATTACAGCACGTGGCTGCGACGCTATGCCGACACCTATTTCCGCACCGTCGCCGAAGCCATCCGCCGACATGATCCGCATCATCTGTTCCTAGGCGGCCGCTTCGCGGTGAACACGCCCGAAGCCGTCGCCGCCTGCGCGCAGTACTGCGACGCGGTCAGTTTCAACGTCTACGCCGACCTGCCGCAACATGGCTTCGATGCGGTAGCGATGAAGAAGCTCGACAAGCCGGTGCTTATCGGCGAATTCCACTTCGGCTCGGATGACCGCGGCCCGTTCGGCAAGGGCGTGGTATCGGTGTGGAACGAGCAGCAGCGTGGCGAGGCGTATGCGAAGTTCATCGCTGCCGCCGCGGCTGATCCGGATATCGTCGGCGCGCACTGGTTCGAGTACGCCGACCAGCCAGTGACTGGTCGACTGCTTGATGGCGAGAATAGCCATATCGGGCTGGTGGGGATTACGGATATTCCGTTTGGTGGTTTTGTCGAGGCCGTTCATGCGGCGAATCTGGGTGTCACTCGCCCACATGATTGAAGGTACAACGCTTCGTAGGGCGGGCACTGCCCGCCGCTCTTGCGGAAACTCGCAGTAGGTCAAAAAGTCGGCGAACAGTGCCCGCCCTACGAAGTCAGAGATGTGGCGTGTATCAGTTGCCCTTGCCACCACGCTCCCGTCGCCGATGCTCGCCTTCAGCGAGCACCTTGAACCGATTCAGCGACTGCAGCCAAAGCGCGTCATGGCTGGCATCGCTTTCATGCGTGGCCTCGTTCTCGCTCTTTGTATCGGGGACGCGATTGAACGGAATGCGCATCGGCGCGGCGTCGTGTTCCAGTGCCAGTTGCATGCTGCCGAAGTAGAGCTTGTTGTAGCCGAACTTTGCGTTGATGCGGTCGACCAGTGCGTCGACGCGGCCGGTGTCCTGTGTCGGGGCGAACAGCGAGCCGCTGCTCTGCGTACGTGGTACCAGTCGCATCAGGGTCACGCTGACTGAAAGCGGCGTGGCGTTTGTCGGCCCCGGCAACAAGCGACGGCGGTTGCCGCTATCCAGCATGCCGTTCAACAGGCGCAGCAGTTCGCGGCTGTCGTCGGTGGGGTCGAAGGCGAGATCGCGTTCCCAGCGCTGGTCGTGGCCGATGAAGCGGATGCGCACGGCCATGGCGCCGCTTAGCATCTCTTCGCGGCGCATGCGCATGGCCGCCTTCACCAGCAGTTTCTTCAGTACCGCGCGGGCGCCGATGGCGCTGCGCAGTTCCGGGCCCAGTACGTGCGAGTGGCCGATCGAGCCGCGTTCGGTGGGTGCGGTGGGCAGCCACGCGCCGCGCAGCACGCCCCACATGCGCTCGCCCTCGATGCCGCCCCAGGCGTGTCGCAGCCGGTGCTTGTCGGCGGCAGTGAGCTGCGCCACGGTGGTGATGCCGGCTTCGTGCAGGCGCGCTTCCATCGACTGGCCGATGCCGCACAAGTCGCGCAATGCCAGCCCATGCAGGGCCTGCGGCAGATCGGCCTGCTCGATCACGGTGAGGCCGTCGGG
Source organism: Rhodanobacter sp. C03 (assembly GCF_002001175.1). GTDB lineage: Bacteria > Pseudomonadota > Gammaproteobacteria > Xanthomonadales > Rhodanobacteraceae > Rhodanobacter. Next base: position 439,801 of record NZ_MUNT01000001.1, read on the forward strand.
CTTGCGCATGTCCGAGGCGGTCTTGGCGAGGAAGTCATTCGGCGCGATGCCGATCGAGCAGCGGATCGCGCCGCCGGGAGCAGCCAGCGCCACTTCGTCTTTCACCTGCTGCGCGATGGCTTCGGCGATGTCACGCTGGCGCTGACGGCCGACCAGTTCGCAGGCGACTTCGTCGATCGAGCCGACACGGGCAATCGGAATCGCGTGGTCGATCGCCTCGATCAGGCGATGATGCCAGTACACATAACGTTCCGGTCGCGCCACGCGGATCTCGATGCCGGGACACAGCCGTCGCGCCTCGCGCACCATTGTGCCGGTGCTGACACCGAACGCCTTCGCCTCGTAACTGGCGGCGATCAGGCTGGTGGTTTCGGCGGCCACCGGCGCCACGCCGACCGGCCGCCCGCGCAGGGTCGGGTCCTCGTGCTGTTCGACCGAGGCAAAGTAACTGTTGAAGTCGACGAACAGGCTGCGCAGGCTCATGGAACACTCTAAATAAGCGAGCGGGTGGTATAGCTTGCCCCCGTCTCGCGGCGGGAGACAGTGCCGTCAGCCACGTGGCGATGGAATCGGCTAGGCTGGCACCACCGTCGGGCATGGGGAGTGCCACGCGACGGCTTTCTTCCACTTCAAGGGGGCTTTATGGGTACTTCTTCGTTTGCTGCGCTGGCTGGCATGGGCATGCTGGGCCTGCTGGTCATGGTTGTCGGCGGCATCCTGCTCGGCGCGCTGGTGCTGTGCCTGGCATTCCGGATCGTGGTCGGTTACATGCCGTCTTACCTGCGCTCGATTGGCGTGGTTCTGCTGACCTTTGTTGCCGTGGTGGTGGCATCGGTGGTGCTGGGCATGGTGTTGCACGGCGGTGCGGGTGGCCTGCTGTCGGTGGTCGTGAATTTTCTGGTGGGCGCCGCGGTGATCAACTACCTGCTGCTGGCACAGGACGGTAACCAGATCGGCTACGGCAAGGCTTGTCTGGTGCAGCTGGTCTATATGGTGATTGGCTTTGTATGTGCCCTGGTCATCGGCTTGATCATGGCGATGGTGTTCGGTGCCGCGATATTCGGGATGCACTGAATACGGCAACGCGTTTTCAATGATTCAAATGCAGAGAGGGCGGATGAACTCCGCCCTCTCGGTATGCAGCAGCGGCAGGATCACGCCAGGCTGGTGGCAATCCCGAAACTGATCGCCATGATCGCGGCCACCGCCATGCAGGCGCTGCCGAGGCGGATGCGGTGCGCGTCGATGCGCGGGGTCAGCCGCCACAGCAGGAACGTGCCGATCAGCATGTCCAGCACCAGGGCGCAGCGCAGCAGGCCGGAGTTGAGCAACGCTGCATACGGCGGATGCAGGTGACCCTCGTACGCGGCCACACCGGTGATCAGCAGCAGGCCGATCATCGTCCACAGCAGACAGGCGAGATAGATGCGGTTGAACACCACCGCACAGCGTTCGGTCCAGCGCAGCACCGACCAGCCGATCAGGGCGAAGAACAGTGCGCCGATGCTGCTGTAGAGCACCCACCAGAGCAGGCTGCTGACCAGGGTAAGCAGGGTCGTCATGTGGTTTGCTTGAATCCCAGTTTGTGCAGCAGCTTGGCCATCAGCCACGCGGGGCCGATCAGCAGGTATGACAGATCGGTGAGGAAACTGGGGCGGCGCCCCTCGAACTGGTGGCCGATGAACTGGCCGACCCAGGCGACCACGAACACGCCGATCGCCAGATAGCACAGCGACGCGCCGCCGAGCTGGTAGTACAGGAAGTTGGTGAGCAGGCCCAGCACGGCAAACGCGAGCAGCAGCGCCAGGGCCAGCCGGTGCGAGCGCCGCCAGTACCAGTAGAACGCCAGCACCATTACCAGCACCGACCATGAGCCGGGACGCAAGAGCGAGGCCGGTACCGGGATCGTCCACAGCAGCGCGATCACCGACCACACGATCGGCGGCACGCACAACCAGTGGAACAGCTGGTTGGTCGGGTTCTGATGATCGCCGCTGTAACTGTCGAGCCAGTCCTGCATGGTGCGCATGGCACTCCCCCGTCGAATTCAGCTGAGTCGGATGCCAGCCAGCCGCTGCAACGCCTCGGCATACTTGGCGGCGGTTCGCGCGATCACCTCGTCCGGAATCACCGGGCCGGGCGCGGTCTTGTTCCAGTCCTGCGTCTCCAGCCAGTCGCGCACGAACTGCTTGTCGTAGCTGGGCGGGCTGATGCCGACGCGGTATTCGTCAGCGGGCCAGAAGCGCGAGGAGTCCGGCGTCAGCATCTCGTCCATCACATACAGCTTGCCGTCCGCGTCGGTGCCGAACTCGAACTTGGTGTCGGCGATGATGATGCCGCGTTCGGCCGCATAGGCGGCGGCCCACTGGTAGATCGCCAGCGTGGCGTCACGCACCTTGCCGGCCAGTTCGGTGCCGACCGCATCAACCACCACGTCGTAGCTGACGTTCTCGTCGTGGTCGCCCGCGGCGGCCTTGGTCGACGGGGTGAAGATCGGCGCGGGCAGTTGTTGCGCCTGCTGCAGGCCGGCGGGCAACTGGATGCCGCATAGCGAGCCGCTCACCTGGTAATCCTTCCAGCCCGAACCGATCAGATAGCCGCGGGCGATCGCCTCCACCGGCACCGGCTTCAGCCGCCGCGTCACCACCGCGCGTTTCTCGTACAGCGCCAGGTCGGTGCCCGGCGGCAGTACCTCGGCCAGCGGCACGTCGAGCAGATGGTTCGGCACTAGGTGCGCGGTCTTGCCGAACCAGAAATTGGAGATCTGCGTGAGCATCTCGCCCTTGCCCGGAATCGGGTTGGGCAGCACCACGTCGAACGCCGACAGCCGGTCGGTGGCGACCATCAGCAGTCGATCGTCGGACAACGCGTAGACATCGCGCACCTTGCCGCGATGGATCAGTTCCAGGCCGGGCAGGTTCGATTGCGACAGGGTGGTGGGCACGGCGAAGGGTTCCGCAGGCGGGGGAGCTGTCTATTCTAGCCGCTGTGGCCGGAATGCCGGAAAGTCGCACCTGGCAGGTCGCGTTGCCGGGCACTGCTAGAATTGTCCGCCTTCATCCCCATGTGTTGCCGATGCGAACCTTACTGATCGCGGCGCTGTGCCTGGTCGCCGCCCTCCCCATCTGCGCACAGACCCCGGCGCAGCCGACCCGGCTGGGCCTGTGCGCGGCCTGCCACGGCGAGACCGGTCACGCCAGCATGCCCGGTGTGCCGAACCTGGCCGGCCAGCAGCTGGACTATCTACGCAGCGCACTCAAGCAGTATCGCGACGGCCGCCGCGACGTGCCGCTGATGCGCGCGGCGATCGGCCCGGTCAGCGACGTCGATCTCGACGCACTGGCGCGCTGGTACAACGCGCAGTCACCGCAGGCGCATCCATGAGTTTTTCCTACACGCTGTGGTTCGCATTCTTCGGCCTGATTCTCGGCCACCTGCCCGGTGCGGTCACCGGCGCGGTGGTCGGCTTCATCTTCGACAACCTGCGGCATAGCCAGCGCAAGAACGCCACGCCGGAAGCCGGCGGCTTTGTCGGTCCATTGTTCACCCTGCTCGGCGCGGTGGCGAAATCCGACGGCCGCGTGTCGGAGCAGGAGATCGCGATTGCCGAACGCATGATGACCCGGATGAATCTGGACACCGAGCTGCGCAAGCAGGCTGTGGTCAGCTTCAATGTCGGCAAGCAGCCGGAATTCGACGTCACCCAGACCATCACGGCGTTGCGCAACTGGGTCGGCATGCGCCGCGATCATGCATTCCCGGTGCTCGACGTGGTGATCGATACCGTGCTGGCCGAGGGCAACCCGGGGCCGGAGAAGATGGGAATCCTGCGTCAGCTCGCGTTCGCGCTGCGGATCAGCGAGATGGAGCTGATGGCGTTGATGGCAATGAAGGGCTACGCGTGGAACGGTGGCGGTCAGCGCGGTTATGGTTATGGGCAGCAAGGTCAGGGTTCGAGCGGAGGTGGTTACGTACCGCCACAGCGCGCCACGCAGGGACCGGATCCATACGCGGTACTCGGCATCGAGCGCAGCGCCGACGATCGTGCGGTGAAGCGTGCCTACCGCAAGCTGATTTCCGAACATCACCCCGACCGCCTCGGCGACCTGCCCGAAGACATGCGCAAGCGCGCCGAGTCGCGTGCCAGCGAGATCAACGCCGCCTACGACCGCATCAAGGAACAGCGCGGCTTCAAATAGCCATAGACTTGTAGGAGCGGCTTCAGCCGCGATGCTTTCGCTGTTTGCACAAGAGCATCGCGGCTGAAGCCGCTCCTACAGACACGACAACCTCTGCTGGTAGCTGCCATGAGCAAACAATCCCCGATCATCGCCCCCTCCATCCTCGCCGCCGATTTCGCGCGACTGGGCGAAGACACCGCTGCGGCATTGGCCGCCGGTGCCGACTGGGTGCATTTCGACGTGATGGACAACCATTACGTGCCGAACCTCACGATCGGCCCGATGGTGCTGCAGTCGCTGCGTGGCTACGGCATCACGGCGCCGATCGACGTGCACCTGATGGTCAAGCCGGTCGACCGCATCGTGCCGGACTTCGCCAAGGCGGGCGCCAGCCTGATCAGTTTTCACCCAGAAGCGAGCGAGCATATCGACCGCACGCTTGGCCTGATCAAGGAATCGGGCTGCCAGGCCGGGCTGGTGTTCAATCCGGCCACGCCGCTGGATTACCTCGACTATGTGATGGACAAGCTCGACTTGATCCTGATCATGTCGGTCAACCCGGGTTTCGGCGGCCAGAAGTTCATTCCCGGCACGCTGGAGAAACTGCGCCAGGCACGCCAGCGCATCGAAGCCAGCGGCCGCGCGATCCGGCTGGAAGTGGACGGTGGCGTCACCGCCGACAATGTCGGAGCGATTGCCGCTGCCGGCGCCGACACCTTCGTCGCCGGTTCGGCGATCTTCCATGCCAAGGATTACCGTGCCGAGATTGACGCCATGCGCAAGGCGATCGGCTGAGCATCACCCATAAAAATCCCGGCGCGGAGAACAGCTGCACCGGGATAAACGTCGTCGGATGACGTGAGAGGAAACACCATGGATTGGTGTGTGCCGATACGACCGCATCGGAGGGAGGGGCACGGCCGCATCGGCACATTCCACGGCAATGGAACTGGCACCAATCGCAAGTATTGACCGGGTCGATCCGGTTTGGTTCCGGACAAAGCCTGAACACGCTGAATCGACGGCTCGATCCGGTTCAGGTTCAAAAAAATCCCCTCGCAAGGAGGGGAAAGTAACCACCATGTCGAACGGAATACAGGTGCGCTAGATGGGCTGCCAATCGGGATCGGGCTCTTCGTGCCCCGCGTCCGGCGCGATTTCCTTCGCACCGGACGCACCCATGCCTTCCACGGCTGAAAGTTTGAAGATGTTTATGCGCATGGCGTCGACTCCGACTTAATGCATGCCGAGGATCAGGCCGAGCAGCAGGGCGCCCAGCGCCAGCGTCACCCGCAGCGGTTCGAAGTCGCGCAGCTCGGCATTCGGGTCACGTTCGGTGGGTTCGATCTTTGACATCAGTCGGCTCCATGCGTGGTGCATGGTTCACATCAAACATCCGGCCGCGGCGTCAGCGCAGGCGCAATCGGGCCGGCTTGCCGCTGGCTTGTGGCAAAACACGGGCACTGATGCCGCATGGCTTGCGCGGTGGCGCTGCGCATAGCACGCTGCGCGCATTACACAGGGAGCGCGCCATGGGCCGCAGCATTGCCATTGTCGAAGACGAACCGCTGATCCGAGCCAACTACGTCGAGGCGTTGAACCGTTTCGGCTACGACGCGCGCGGTTACGGTTCGCGCCAGGAAGCGTCCAGTGCGTTCGCGATGCGGTTGCCGGAGCTGGTGATCATCGACATCGGTCTCGGTGACGAACCGGAGGGTGGCTTCGACCTGTGCCGTGAACTACGCGCGAAGTCATCCACGCTGCCGTTGATCTTCCTCACCGCGCGCGATTCGGATTTCGACGTGATCTCCGGGCTGCGCCTGGGCGCCGACGACTACCTCAGCAAGGACACCAGCCTGCACCAGCTGGCTGCGCGCATCGCCGCGCTGTTCCGTCGGATCGAATCGCTCAAGGCGCCGGCGTCCAGCGAAACGGTGATCGAGCACGGCGCGTTGAAAATGGAATCCGAGCGCATGCGGATCAGCTGGAACGGCGAGGAAGTGCCACTCACCGTCACCGAGTTCTGGATGGTGCACACGCTGATCCGCTTCCCCGGCCACGTGAAGAACCGCGACCAGCTGATGCGCGAGGCGGAACTCGTCGTCGACGACGCCACCATCACCTCGCACATCAAGCGCATCCGCAAGAAGTTCGTCGCGGTGGCGCCGGAGTTCGACGCGATCGAAACCGTGCATGGCGTGGGTTATCGGTGGAAGCCGTGATGCGGCGAGTGGCATTCATGCTGTCGTTGTTCGCGTTTGTCGGACTTGCCCAGGCGGCCAAGCCGGCCGACAACGCGCTGGCGCAAGGTGCACGTGACGGCAATGCGCCAGCGTGGGCGATCGCCGTGGTATCGCCGACCGGCTGGACGCGCGACTGCTGCACGTATGCCAAGGCCATCGGTGTCGACGCCGTGCTCTATCAGGGCGAGTGGACCGGCAAGCCGCAGCGGGTGATGGTGCTCAATGTGACGCCACGCAGACTGTCCACGCTGGGGATGGAAGTGCAGGCCGACCGCAAGCATTTCCTTCAGGCCGATCCGGCCGCGAAGGTCACAGGCTTGACCGTGAAGCATCCGGTCATGCCGTGCGAGGCGACGGTTTATCAGGGCAGCGATCACGTCGACGATGTAGTGGTGTTCTGCGACCCCGGCAAGGACAGCGGCATCCGTCTCAGCTGGTCGATGACTTTCGACGATGCGGATCCGCTACGACGCGTATTGCTTGATGACTTCATGCAGGTGGTGATGGCCTCGCGTTATCAGCGCGACGTGGCTGCGGCCGCGCCAGCGCATGGCGGCTGACTACGCGCCGCGATGATTCCGATGGCCACACGATGACCCTGCGCCGCAAACTGCTGCTGGTAGCGCTGTGCACGCTCGCGTTGCCGGTCGCGGGCTGGCTGTATGTGCAGCAGATGGAGAAATTGTTGCGCGAGGGTCAGGCGCAGGCGCTGCTGGCGTCCGCGCGCGCGGTGGCACGCAGTCTGGTGGTGACCGGTGCGGTGCAGCCGGAACTGGCCAAAGGCTGGTACGTGCAGCAGACGTCGAGTCCGATCACCGTGGATGGTTACGGCGACGACTGGGCACCGCTGACACCATGGAGCCAGCCATTGATGCAGTCCGGGCACCCGCGTGGCCAGCTGCTGCTGGCCGAGGACGACGACGGGCTCTACCTGTATGCAGACGTGCCGGAGACCCAACGCACCCGCGCCGATGCCGATGACACGAATGCGCTGGCGGCCGATCACCTGGTCCTGACCCTCGGCAACGCTGCCGGGCAGCGCCGCTATCTGCTGGCCAGTGCAGCACCTGGGCTGCTCACGGCACGGCCGCTCGACCCGATTGTCGATGGCCTGCCCGAGCTGATCACCGCGCAATGGCAGGAGGACGGCAGCGGTTACCGGGTGGAACTGCGCCTGCCGCGCAACCTGCCGTTGCGCGTGCTCGGTGTCGGCGTATACGACGCCCGTGTTGGCGGCGATCCGATGGCGTCCGATACGCGTCCGCTGCTGCGTTACTCGAACGCGCTTTCCAGCGAGCTGGCCCAGCTGGCGCCCGACCAGGTACAGGCGCGGGTATTGTCGCCGCAGGGTTGGCTGCTGGCGCGCAGCGGACGCCTGAATACCACGCCCGGCACCGATGGCCAGCCGGGCTGGTTCGCCTCGTTGATCTATCGCTCGCTGCTGGCGACCCGGCTGGAAGATGCCAGTCTGTGGTCGCAGGATGTGCCGCGGCTGGACACTCGCGAAGTCAGCGCGGCGCGTGCCGGCAAGCCGGTCAGCGTCTGGCGCAGCGGCGAGGAGCGCGGCAGTGTGGTGCTGAGCGCGGCCGTGCCGATCGAGCGGGCGGGCCAGATCGACGGTGTACTGCTGCTGGAGCAGGCGAGCCGCGCCGTGCCGTTGCTGGCCAATCGCGCGTTGCTTGGCCTGCTGCTGACCAGCTTCGGTGTGCTGTTGATCGCCGGTGGCATCCTGCTGGCGTTTGCCACCCGGCTCAGTCTGCGGCTGGGGCGACTGCGCAACGCGGCTGAGCGCGCGCAGCTCAACGATGGACGTCTGGACGGCCTGTTCGAACAGGGTCGTTTCCCGATGACCGATGCCCCGGACGAGATCGGTGATCTGGCACGCAGCTTCGAGCGACTGTTCGAGGTAGTCGGCGGCTATACCGATTACCTGCGCACGCTGGCCTCGAAACTCTCGCACGAACTCAACACGCCGCTGGCGATTGTGAAGTCCTCGCTCGACAACCTCGAGCACGCAGCGCTCCCGGCCGAAGCGCAGCCGTATCTGGCGCGCGCCCGCGACGGGGTGGCGCGACTCGGTGCGCTGGTGCGTGCCATGAGCGAGTCGAGCCGGATGGAACGCTCGATCACGGCGGCGGAACCCGAGGACGTCGACTTGCGCGACGTGGTGCGCGGCTGCGCCGATGCCTATCGTCCGCTGATCGATCCGCGCCGGCTCGACTGCGTGTTGCCCGAAGCGCCGTTGCATCTGCACTGCGCGCCCGAGCTGATCGCGCAGGCGCTGGACAAACTGCTCGACAACGCGCTGTCGTTCACACCGGAGCATGGCTGGTTGCGGCTGAGCCTGCGGGTGGTCGACGCCGGTGCCGAGATCGAGCTGGCCAATCAGGGACCGCTGTTGCCCGAAACGATGCAGGGCCGGCTGTTCGACTCGCTGGTCAGCCTGCGCGACAAGGCCACGCCCGGCGAAGCGCCGCATCTGGGCCTGGGCCTGTACGTGGTGCGGCTGGTGGCCGAGCGCCACGGTGGTGTGGCCTCGGCCCGCAATCTCGACGACGGCAGCGGCGTGGCCTTCAGTCTGCAGTTGCATGGAATGCCACGCCAGCGCTTGAGTGGCTGAGCGGAGAGGTGGCTGGGTCCGCGCTTCGCCTACAATGGCCGCTTCCTCAGTCTGGCCATGCGGATTGCCCACGTGATCTCCCGAGACGAATTTGACGCGCTGGTTGCCCAGGGACATACGCGCATCCCGCTGGTGCGCGAGGTGTTTTCCGACCTCGACACGCCGCTGTCGGTGTACCTGAAACTGGCCGACGGCCCGTACACCTTCCTGTTCGAATCGGTCGAGGGCGGCGCCACCTGGGGACGTTATTCGATCATCGGTTTGCCGGCGAAGCGGGTGTATCGCCTGCGCGGCCATGAGCTGGAAGTGGAAGACTCCGGCGAGATCACCGAGCGCCGCCACCTCGACGACCCGCTGGGCGAGATCGAGAAGCTGCGCCAGCAGTACGACGTGCCGCGCCTGCCGCAATTGCCGGCATTCAGCGGTGGTCTGGTCGGTTACTTTGGCTTCGAGACGATCGGCTACATCGAGCCGCGGCTTGCGCAGTGGGATCGTGCCGATGAACTCGGCACGCCCGATGTGCTGCTGATGCTGGCCGAGGAAGTCGCGGTATTCGACAACCTCAAGGGCCGCTTGTACCTGATCGTGCATGCCGACCCGTCGCAGCCACAGGCGTACGCCGAGGCACAACGCCGGCTCGATGCGCTGGTCTATCGGTTGCGTCAGGGTGGTGCCTCTTATCCGCAGCTCACCCAGTCGATCGCGCTGGACGAGGGCGATTTCAAATCCTCGTTCACCAAGCCAGAGTTTGAGGCGATGGTCGAACGTGCGAAGGAATACATTCGCGCTGGTGACATTTTCCAGGTGGTGCCGTCGCAACGCCTCAGCGTTGGTTTCAATGCGCGGCCTGTCGATGTGTACCGCGCACTGCGCGCCATGAATCCGTCCCCGTACATGTACTTCGTCGATCTGGGCGATACGCAGATTGTCGGTTCTTCACCGGAGACACTCGCGCGCCTCCGTGACGGCAAGGTGGTGGTGCGCCCGCTCGCCGGCACGCGCAAGCGCGGTGCGACGGAAGCCGAGGACCAGGCACTGGAAGCCGAGCTGCTGGCCGATCCGAAGGAACGCGCCGAGCACGTGATGCTGATCGACCTCGGCCGCAACGATGTCGGTCGGATCAGCGAGGTCGGTAGCGTCGAGGTGAGCGAGTCGTTCGCGATCGAGCGCTACTCGCACGTGATGCACATCGTCTCGCAGGTACAGGGAACCGCACTCCCGAACCTCAGCTACATGGATGTGCTCAAGGCCACGTTCCCCGCCGGCACGCTCAGCGGCGCGCCGAAGATCCGCGCACTGGAAATCATCCAGGAGCTGGAGCCGTACAAGCGCAACATCTACGCCGGCGCAATCGGCTGGATCGGCTGGTGGGGCGATGCCGACACTGCCATCGCGATCCGCACCGCCGTCATCCAGGGCGGTCGCCTGCACGTGCAGGCAGGCGCCGGCATCGTCTACGACTCCGATCCCGCGGCCGAGTGGGAGGAGACGATGAACAAGGGACGGGCATTGTTCCGTGCGGTGGCGCAGGCGGCGAAGGGGTTGTGAGTTCTGCTGCCGACAAGCGGCAGTTTGAACGGGATGTCTTTGATATGTTTGTTCAGGCTGCTGGCTTGAAAGTGGAGTCTGATTCAATACGCCAGCTCGATCCGCCGAGTCCAGACCTGACATGCATCATCGAAGACAATGAGCGTGGTTTTGAGCTGACGTTGCTGACCGATGAGACAATTGAGAGGAAAGTTCGCCTCGGGCGATCCGGTTACTCAAATTTCCGTATTGACGTGGAAGGTGTTGTCAATGCGATCAGAAGCAAGAATGCAAAGAATTATCTTGGAGGCTGCATTGATCTGGTGATTCACGAAGGAGCGACGCCGATTGACGGTCTTTGGGTCGGTGCTCAATCGGAAGCGTTTCGTATGATCCAGGCCGAGACAGATAGTTCTAAGTTTGCGAGAGTCTGGTTGCTGGACATGACAAATATGCGCGCACTTACTTTTCTGAAAGCTTGAGACTTTCCCATGCTGCTGATGATCGACAACTACGACAGCTTCACCTTCAACCTCGTGCAGTACCTGGGTGAACTGGGACAGCAGGTGAAGGTGGTGCGCAACGATGCGCTGGACGTGGCCGGCATTCGCGCGTTGAAGCCCTCGCACATCATGATCTCGCCCGGGCCGGGTACGCCGGATGATTCGGGGGTGTCGCTGGACGTGCTGCGTGAACTGTCCGGCGAAATTCCGGTGTTCGGTGTGTGCCTGGGCCATCAGGCGATCGGCCAGGTATTCGGCGGCAAGGTGATCCGCGCCAAGCAGATCATGCATGGCAAGACCTCGCCGGTGCGCCATCGCGGCCAGGGTGTGTTTGCCGGCCTGCCGGATCCGTTCGAGGCGACGCGCTACCACTCGCTGGTGGTGGAGCAGTCGTCGCTGCCGGATTGCCTGGAAGTCACCGCGTGGACGGAAAATCCGGACGGCTCGATCGACGAGATCATGGGCCTGCGCCACAAGACGCTGCCGGTGGAAGGCGTGCAGTTCCATCCGGAGTCGATCCTGACCCAGCATGGCCATGATCTGCTGCGCAATTTCCTTGGCCTGCCGCTGAAGCTGGCCGCATGAACGCGGACGTGATCAGCAAAGCCAGTCGGGATATCACGATCACGCCGCAGGAGGCGTTGCAGCGCACGATCGAGCACCGCGAGATCTTCCATGACGAGATGATCGCGCTGATGCGCCAGATCATGCGCGGCGAAGTGAGCCCGCTGATGACGGCGGCGATCATCACCGGTCTGCGCGTAAAGAAGGAGACCGTGGGCGAGATCACCGGCGCGGCTCGCGTGATGCGCGAGCTGTCGGCGAACGTGCCAGTCACCGGCGATACCGAGCATCTGCTGGACATCGTCGGCACCGGCGGTGACGGTGCTTCCAGTTTCAACATCTCCACCGCGTCGATGTTCGTGGCCGCCGCCGCCGGCGCGCGCATCGCCAAGCATGGCGGGCGCAGCGTGTCGTCGAAGTCGGGCAGCGCGGATGTGCTGGAGGCGCTCGGTGCCTCGATCGACCTGCAGCCGGCGCAGGTGGCCGAATGCCTGGCCGAGACCGGCATCGGCTTCATGTTCGCGCCGAACCACCATCCGGCGATGAAGGTGGTGGCGCCGGTGCGCAAGGAGATGGGCGTGCGCACGCTGTTCAACATCCTCGGTCCGCTGACCAACCCGGCCGGCGCGCCGAACATCCTGATGGGCGTGTTCCACCCCGATCTTGTCGGCATCCAGGTGCGTGTGCTGCAGCAGCTCGGCGCACAGCACGCGATGGTGGTGTGGGGGCGCGACGGCATGGACGAGATCTCGCTGGGCGCGGCCACACTGGTCGGCGAGCTCCACCATGGCGTGGTGCGCGAGTACGAGATCGAGCCCGAGGATTTCGGCCTTGCGATGGCTTCCAGCCGCAACTTGCGGGTGGGCAACGTGGATGAGTCGAAGGCGATGCTGCTGGAAGCGCTGGAAGGTCGCCGCGGCATCCCGCACGACATCGTCTGCCTGAATGCCGGCGCCGCCCTGTACGCGGCCAATGTGGTCGAGTCCATCGACGACGGCATCGAACTTGCCCGCGCCACGATTGCCAGCGGTGCGGCGCATGCGAAAATGCAGGCCTTCGTGGCAGCTACGCGGCGGTTTGCCGGTACGATGTAACTGCACGTTCATCGCGTTGACGCCACGACATCGCCATCGCGCATAGGATGCGCTCCTACAGCAACGAGCGAGATGCCATGACCGACATCCTCAACCGCATTCTCGCCCGCAAGGCGGAAGAGATTGCCGAACGCCAGGTGAAGCTGCCGCTCGCCGAGCTGATGACGCGCATTGCGGAGCAGCCGGATACCCGCGGGTTCGCCGCCGCGATCGAGGCGAAGATCGCCGCCGGCCTGCCGGCGGTGATCGCCGAGGTGAAGAAGGCCAGCCCGAGCAAGGGCGTGATCCGCGCGAACTTCGACCCCGCAGCGATCGCGAAGAGCTACGAGCAGGCGGGTGCCGCCTGCCTGTCCGTGCTGACCGATAGCGACTTCTTCCAGGGTAGTGAGGCGTTCCTGCAGCAGGCGCGTGCGGCCTGTTCACTGCCGCTGTTGCGCAAGGATTTCATCATCGATCCGTACCAGGTGTACGAGGCGCGTGCGATCGGTGCCGACTGCATTCTGCTGATCGTCGCCGCACTCGACGACGACGTGTTGCTGCAGCTGTCCCTGCTCGCCGCCGAGCTCGATCTGGACGTGTTGTGCGAGGTGCACAACGAGGAAGAGATGGAGCGCGCGCTGGCGTTGCCGGTGCCGCTGATCGGTGTCAACAACCGCAACCTGCGCAATTTCGAGACTTCGCTGGAAACCTCGCTGACGCTGCAGGCCATGATCGAATACGACCGCGTGCTGGTGGCCGAGTCGGGTATCCATACGCCGGAAGATGTGGCGCGTCTGCGCGAGGGTGGCATCCAGGCCTTTCTGATCGGCGAGGCGTTCATGCGCGCCGAGGATCCGGGCAGCGAATTGCGACGGTTGTTCGCCACGCCGTGACCATCATGCCAAAGGGGGAGATGGACGCGGTGTCGGCTGGAATGGTGGGGCAGCGGGTGGTGTTGTTCGATTTCGACGGCGTGCTGATTCACGGCACCGCATTTTACCTGTTCATCCGCGAGCGTTACCGCCGTTCGCTATGGCGAGGGTTGCTGGCGGTGCTGTGCTTGCCGCTGTTGCTGGTACAGCGATTGTTCTCGCGTCGGCTGCCGATACGTACACTGGTGCGCATCGCCTTGTTCGGCCTGGGTGACCAGCGCTACCAGGCTGCGGCGAACGCGTTCGCCGCCAGCCTGGTGCAGCAGTCACGACTGTTCTGCCGCGACGGTCTGCAGGCGTTGCGCCGGCATCAGGCGGCGGGTGATCGGGTGATCGTGGTGACCGGCTGCGAGCACACCCTGGTGAGCGGGATCCTGCAACAGCTGGGCCTGATCAATCTGGAGGTACTTGCCTCGCAACTGCGCCGCGGCTGGTTTGGCATGCGGCCGCAGTGGCACAACGTGGGTCGGCGCAAGGTCGAGAAGTTGGCGCAACACGGGCTCACCGCGTGGCAGGTAGCCTACGGCGACTCGCTGTACGATGCGCCGATGTTGAAGCTGGCCACCGAGGCGGTGCTGGTCAACGGCACGCCCGCGCTGTGCAAAAAGGTCGAGAAGGCGCTGGGCCGGACGATCACCCGCGTCGAGTGGTTCTGACTATATTTGCCGCGGCACCCACGGATTCTGGCCACGCACATCATGTCGATACAGCCGCAGGTCGAGATCGTGCCGTTCGAGCCAAGTCTGCGCGAGCACTTCTACACGCTCAATGCGGCATGGCTGCAGAAGCACTTCGTGATCGAGCCGATCGACGAACAGGTCCTGCGTGATCCCGAACATGCGGTGCTGGCACCGGGTGGCGCGATCTTCTTCGCGCGGCTGGGCGATGTGGTGATCGGCACCTGTGCGTTGCTGCATGAGGCGCCTGGCGTCTACGAGCTTTCCAAGATGGGCGTGGACGAAGCGTTCCGCGGGCTGGGCGCGGGGCGCCTGCTGCTGGAGGCGGCGATCGCCGAATTTCACCACCGTCGCGGCCACACCCTGTTCCTGGAATCCAACAGCAGCTTGCAGCCGGCGCTACGCATGTACGAGCAGGCAGGCTTCGTGCTGCAGCCGACGATCCGCGCCGGCTCGCACTATGCGCGTGCGGACGTCTACATGATCTACGCGCCGAAGTAAGGCGCCGACGCCAGCCCTAGCGGGCGCCGCGCACCACGATGGTCTTGCCGGAGACGTCGATCATCCGCTGCTCTTCCAGCTGCTTGAGCACGCGACCGACCATCTCGCGCGAGCAACCGACGATGCGGCTCACTTCCTGGCGCGAGATGCGGATCTGGGTGCCATCCGGGTGGGTCATCGAATCCGGTTCCTGGCACAGGTCGAGCAGGGTGCGCGAGATGCGGTTGGTGACGTCCATGAAGGCCATCCGGCTGACTTGGCGCGAGGTGCGCAACAGACGATTGGTGAGTTGGGCGCCGATCGCGAACAGGATCTTCGGGCATTCCTCGCGCAGCGGACCTTCCATCAGCTGGAACAGCCGCTCGTAGCTGATCTCGGCCATCTCGCACGGCGTGCGCGTGCGCACCATCGACTCGCGCTGCGCCTGCTCCACGAACAGGCCCATCTCACCGATGAACTGGCCGCGGCTGATGTAGGCGAGGATCAGTTCGCGCCCTTGTTCGTCCTCGGTGCATACCGCCAGTGAACCCTCGATCACATAGTGCAGCGTGTTGGCTGGATCGCCGGGGCGGATGATTGCGGTCTTGCCGGGATAACGGCGGCGGTGACACAGCCCGAGGAAACGCTCCATCGCGGCAGGGTCGGGGGCAAAGCCGGCTGGAGCCTGGGATCGCTCGAAAGCCTGTTGGAGCTGGTATTTGAGTTGCGCCACAATTATCCCCGAACTGGTTGTTTGCCCGCAGCGAGCACTATCGCCGCGGCGTGCGTGCCTGCGATTCCCCCACAAGCCAAGCATTATGGCAAACCTGGGCGGCTTGCCGAAGGTTCAATTTCTTCCCGTTTTGCCGCATACTTCGCAGTCTTTCGGTGGCGACGAGCTTGTCGCATACCGTTCACAAGGGTCGTGCAGGCTACCTGCCTGTACTCCACACCATTCTGCGGGGACCCTTGTCGCTAACCCGCCTCTACTGCTGACCGGATGTCCGGTCATGGAGAGCCGCCGTGGTCAAACCGCTTCCCCGTCTGCGCCTGCAGGGTTTCAACAACCTGACCAAGGCCTTGAGCTTCAACATCTACGACATCTGCTACGCGGTGTCGGAAGACCAGCGTCGCAACTACATCGAGTACATCGATGACCAGTACGATGCCGACCGCCTGACCCAGATCCTCACCGACGTGGCCGAGATCATCGGCGCGAACATCCTCAACATCGCGCGCCAGGATTACGACCCACAGGGCGCCTCGGTGACGATGCTGATCTCCGAGGAGCCGGTACTGGAGAAGCTCGGTCGCGACACCATTTCCGGTGCCGTGGTCGCGCACATGGACAAGAGCCACATCACCGTCCATACCTATCCGGAAACGCATCCGCACAACGGCATTGCGACTTTCCGCGCGGACATCGACGTGGCCACCTGTGGCGTGATTTCGCCGCTGAAGGCCCTGAACTACCTGATCGACAGCTTCGAGTCGGATATCGTGGTGTGCGACTACCGCGTGCGCGGCTTCACCCGCGACGTGAAGGGCAAGAAGCACTTCATCGACCACAAGATCAACTCGGTGCAGGATTACCTGGCCAAGCACATCCGTCAGAAGTACGAGATGTTCGACGTCAACGTGTACCAGGAAAACATGTTCCACACGAAGATGCACATCAAGGACTTCGACCTGGATACGTACCTGTTCGACTCGCATGCCGACGACCTGTCGTTCAAGGAGCGCCAGCGCATCGAGCAGCTGCTGCGCCGCGAGATCGAGGAACTGTTCCACGGCCGCAACCTGATGTGACGAAAAAACCCGCCGAAGGCGGGTTTTTTTATAGGCTTTTCTGTAGGAGCGGCTTCAGCCGCGATGCTTTTCTCCATGTGCGATCAAAAGCATCGCGGTTGAAGCCCTCCTACATACAGGTATCCGTCCTAGATCCGATACGCCACCGTCTTCATCACCATCGAGCTGACATGCATCAGCTGCGGCAGCGGGAACGGCAGTTCGATGCCGCCTCGTTGCTGCGCGGCTTGTGCGTGCCGGATCTCGTCAGCTTGCATCTGGGTCAGCACGGCACGCGAGCGTCCATCCTGTGCAGGCAGCTGTTCCAGATGCTCGGCGAGGTGGGCTTCCACCTGGCGTTCGGTCTCGACCACGAAGCCGAGGCTGACCGGATCACCAGCCAGTGCAGCCACCGCGCCGATGGCATAGCTGCCGGCGTACCACAACGGGTTGAGCAAGCTGGGGTGGCTGTCCAGCTGCTGCAGGCGTTGCGTGCACCAGGCCAGGTGATCGGTTTCCTCGGCGGCGGCGTGCAGCAGGTGCTCGCGGTTGTCCGCATTGCGTGCCAGCGCGGCCTGACCGAAATACAGCGCCTGTGCGCAGACCTCGCCGGTATGGTTGATCCGCATCAGGCCGGCGGCATGGCGGCGTTCGGCATCGTCCAGCTCGGCTTCGCCGATGCCGATAGCTGGCGAGGCGCGTTGGGCCACCGGCGCGCCGGCGATCGCTTCCAGTGCGCGTTCGCAGCCGGCGAGCAGGCGATCGAGCGGGGTCAGTGTGCGGACGTTCATGGGCTTTCCTGCTGGAATGGGTACGTTCAACTTGCGTGTATCAATTGCTGGGCCAGCAATGTCAGTGGATGCCGGGTCGGCCAGTGCAGGCCCTGCGCATCGATCCCGGCGGCCAGATGCAGGCGACAGCCGATATTGGACGACAACAGCTGCTGCGGATCCAGCGTGGTGACTTGTCGCAGTGTCGCGTCGCGCAGTTCTGCGGCGCGTTCGGGGAATTCCAGCAGATGACTGCCAGCGGCCCCACAGCAGTACGGCGGTCGCGGCAACGGCATCACTTCCAGCTCCGGCACGCGGCGCAGCAGCTGCAACAAGGCGTTGTCGCTGCGCGCCACATTGATCTGCGTGCACGGCAGGTGCAGCGCGATCCGTTGCGCCAGCGGGTGGAAGGCCAATGCATTGACGTGCGTTGCCAGCAGTTCCACCGGGTCGACCACGGTCACGCCTGGTAGCGCGCGAAGCAGCGTGCCAAGGCAACCGGGCGTCACCGAAACCAGTTGCGTGGCACCGCTGGTGCCCCAGGCCTGGCGCACTCGTTGTGCGGCCTGTTCGGCGAGCTCCGCGGCGCCGCCGTGCAGGTCCATCGCGCCACAGCAGAACGCGGGCAGCAGGCTGACCTGAAAACCGGCGGCCTGCATCAGAGTGATCGCCGCCTGCTGCGCCTCGGCATCGTCGATGCTGGCCACACAGCCGGGAAACAGCGCCACGCGTGGCTGTCCATGGTTCTTGCCGCCGGCCCGGGCGCGTGCCGCCGGGGCCTCAGTGGGCATCAGCAGCAGGGCAGCACGCCAGGACGAGGTCGCCGGCCGCCGCCGTGCCAGCCAGCCCTTCCAGCGTGACAGCGCCAGCCAGCCACCGATCTGGCGCAGCGCGCGCATCAGGACCGGGCGCTTGATCAGGTTCAGTAATTGCCGAGGAGATTGCGGTGCAGGCCCCAGCAGGGCACGCGTTTCGATCAGCAGTTCGCCGTACTGCACGTTGGCCGGACATGCCTTTTCGCAGTTCAGGCAGCCCAGGCAGTGATCCAGATGTTCACGCAGTCCGGCGGTGGGGTCGGCCAGCCCGCGGGCCAGCGCCGCGGCAATCGCGATGCGCCCGCGCGGCGATTCCGCCTCGTTCCGGTCCAGCGCATAGGTGGGGCATACCGGCAGGCAAAGCCCGCATTGCACGCATTGGTCGGCCAGCTCGGCGATGCGGCCAGCAGGCGCGCGCATGGGGGACTTTTCAAGCGGCATGGTCATCATGCTATCATTGCCAGCTCACAGCCCGCCGGTCGGTGGGCTTGCGCCATGGATGACAGCTCCGCTATCATCTCGCGCCTTTGTTCCATCGATTACGCGTACCGCCTCACCGCGGCAGACTAGGTATTCTGAAATGAAAACGTTTAGCGCCAATGCAGACAACGTCAAGCGCGACTGGTTCGTGGTCGACGCCACGAACAAGACGCTCGGTCGCCTGTCGACCGAAATCGCTCGTCGTCTGCGCGGCAAGCACAAGCCGGAATACACCCCGCACTGCGACACCGGCGATTATATCGTGGTGATCAACGCGCAGAAGGTGGCCGTCACCGGTGCCAAGCTGGACGACAAGAAGTACCACCGCTTCACCGGTTACATCGGCAACCTGAAGACCACCAGTCTGAAGGACCTGCTGGCGACCTACCCGGAGCGCGTGATCGAGATCGCCGTCAAGGGCATGCTGCCGAAGAACCCGCTGGGCCGCGAGATGTACCGCAAGCTCAAGGTCTACGGCGGCGCCGAGCATCCGCATACCGCACAGCAGCCGCAGGCGCTGGAACTCTAAGGAACCATCATGACGATCCAGCAGAATTACGGCACCGGCCGCCGCAAGACCTCCGCCGCCCGCGTGTTCCTGCGCAAGGGCAAGGGCGCGATCGAAGTCAACGGCAAGTCGCTCGAGGCCTTTTTTGGTCGCGAGACCTCGTGCATGATCGTGCGCCAGCCGCTTGAGCTGACCCAGAGCACGGACAAGTTCGACATCACAGTGACGGTTGCCGGTGGCGGCATCACCGGCCAGGCCGGCGCGATCCGTCTGGGCATCGCCCGCGCGCTGATCGAGTACGACGAAACCCTGAAGTCGCCGCTGCGCAAGGCCGGTTTCGTGACCCGTGACGCCCGTGAAGTCGAGCGCAAGAAGGTCGGTCTGCACAAGGCACGTCGCGCCACGCAGTTCTCGAAGCGCTAAACTCAGCTTTATAGCCCCGTCGCCAAGCGGTAAGGCACCTGACTCTGACTCAGGCATCGGTGGTTCGAATCCATCCGGGGCTGCCACATCCCGATCCCGACACCATGCAGTGATGCATGGTGATACGGCAAAAAGCCCGCCTTCTGGCGGGCTTTTTCGTTTCCGCCGGTGGTATGCAACTGCAAGATGTTTCGCACTGAATCAGGGTCCGCTTCTCTTCGGTTCTGCTTCACGTCAGCGTAAAATTTCCGGTTTTGACGCGTCGGGCGGATCGATGACTGCTGCAAACGAGAACGAACCCGGTCATCCCGGTGTGCGCACCGAGGGCAGCACGGACGCACTGCCGCTGGCACCTTCGATGAGCGCTAGCTTGGACGCCGCACGCATGCCGCGCCGTTCGACTTTGGTGGACAAGCGTGTGTTGCGGATCACCGCGGTGTCGATCGTATTGGGCGCGCTGGCGGCCGTGATCGCGAAGTTGTTGACTGCGCTTATCGGATTGGTGACGAATCTGGCGTTCTACGGCCGCTGGTCCACCGCATTCTCGTCGCCGGCCGATGCGGTACCGCATCTGGGCTGGTGGGTGGTGGTCATTCCGGCGGTCGGTGGTGTGATCGTGGGCGTGATGGCGCGCTGGGGTTCGCGCGCGATCCGTGGCCATGGCATCCCCGAGGCGATGGAACAGGTGCTGCTCAACGAATCGAAGATTCCGCCGCGGATCACCTTCCTGAAACCGATCTCCTCGGCGATCGCGATCGGCACCGGCGGCCCGTTCGGCGCCGAGGGTCCGATCATCGCCACCGGCGGCGCGCTGGGCTCGTTCATCGGCCAAGTGGTGAAGGTCACCGGCAGCGAGCGCAAGGTGCTGCTGGCGGCCGGTGCGGCAGCCGGCATGGCGGCGGTGTTCTCCGCGCCGATCGCCGCGGTGGTGCTGGCAGTCGAGTTGCTGCTGTTCGAACTGCGCCCGCGCTCGCTGATCCCGGTGGCGCTGGCCTGCGTCGCCGCCACCGGCGTGCGCTACGCGCTGCAGGGCTCGGCACCAGTGTTCCAGATGCCGGTGCTGGCTGCGCCCGGCGGCATGGCGCTGTTCCTCTACGTGATCATCGGCGCGATCATCGGCGTGGTAAGCGTATGGACCACGCGGATCGTGTATGGCATCGAGGACCTGTTCGAGAAGCTGCCGATCCACTGGATGTGGTGGCCGGCGCTCGGCGGTCTGGTGGTGGGCCTGATCGGCTACTACGCGCCGCTGACGTTGGGCGTGGGCTATACCAATATCGAGAACATCATCAACGGCAAGCTGACGCTGGGGGCACTGGCGTTCCTGTGCGTGATGAAGTTCGTGTCGTGGTCGATTGCGCTGGGCAGCGGCACTTCCGGCGGCACGCTGGCACCGTTGTTCACCATCGGCGGCGCGCTGGGTGCCTTGATCGGCATCGGCATTGTCACGGTGGCGCCGCAGTTCGGGGTGGATCCACGCATCGCCGCGCTGGTCGGCATGGCGGCGATCTTTGCCGGCGCCTCGCGGGCGCTGCTCACGGCGGTGGTGTTCGCGTTCGAGACCACCGGCCAGCCGGCTGGCCTGCTGCCGCTGCTCGGCGGCTGCACGGCGGCCTACCTGATCTCGGCGCTGATGATGCGCAACACCATCATGACTGAGAAGATCGTCCGTCGTGGCGTGCGTGTGCCATCCGAATACGTGGCGGACTATCTCGACCAAGTCGGCGTGGGCGAAGCCTGCACGCGTGAGGTAGTGACCCTGCACACCACGCAGGCACTGGCCGAAGTGCGCCGCTGGCTGGCCGAAGGCATGCCGGAGACACAACACCAGGGTTATCCGGTGCTGGACGAAAACGGCCGCGTGCGCGGTGTGCTGACCCGCCGTACCCTGCTCGATCCGCAATGGCATTACACCTTGTCGCTGGGCGAGCTGCTTACGCGGCCGCCGATCGCGGTGAACGAAAGCCACTCGCTGCGCGAAGCCGCCGATCACATGGTGGCCGAGAGCGTGGGCCGCCTGATCGTGGTGAGCAAGGACGATCCGCACAAGCTGGTCGGCATCATCACTCGCGGCGATCTGCTCTCCGCGCATGGGCGTCGGCTGCGCGAGGCGCGCAAGTCTTCCCGCCATCTGCGCTTCCGTGACGGATTGAAACCACGTCCCACCGTGTAATGCATGCGAAACGAAAAATGGCCCGCATGGGCCGTTTTTCATCAAGGTTCTAGCATGCGTGGCCGGGTTACATCACCTGGTCGCCGATCAGCACCACATCGGCTGGACGGCGCGCGAACAGGCCCACGGTGACGATGCCGGGCAGCTGGTTGAGTTCGCCCTCCAGTGCGGCCGGGTCGGCGATCTGCCAGCCATGCACGTCGATGATCCAGTTGCCGTTGTCGGTGACCACACCGTCGCGCCATACCGGCTGACCGCCGCGTTTGACGATCTCGCGGCCGATCAAGCTGCGCGCCATCGGGATCACCTCGATCGGCACCGGGAACTTGCCGAGCAGGTCGACCCGTTTGCTGGAATCGATGATGCAGACGAACTTCTCGCTCGCGGCGGCGACGATCTTCTCGCGCGTCAGCGCGGCGCCGCCGCCCTTGATCAGGCGCTTGTACGGGTCACACTCGTCGGCACCATCGATGTAGATCGTCAGTGGGCCGGCGCTGTTGAGGTCGAGCACCGGAATTCCGAGGCGCTTCAGCTGCGCGGTGGACTGCTCCGAGCTGGAGACCGCACCCTGGATGCGATCCTTCAGATCGGCCAGCGCATCGATGAAGAACGCCACGGTGGAGCCGGTGCCGACGCCGACGATGGCGCCGTCCTCGACGTAGCGGATCGCGGCCTCACCGGCCTGGCGTTTTTCGTTCGGGTTGCTCATGAGGTCGGTTCCGGGAATAGAGTTGTCTGGACGGCGGATGGATACGGCGCGGAGCCGATTCGGGTCATTCGAGCGTGAGGATGTAGCGCCACTCGGTGGCAGCTACCGGCATCACCGATAGCCGGTTGCCTTTGCGTAGCAGCTGCATTTCATCCAGCACCTCGTAGCCCTTGAGTTCGTCCAGCGTGATCGTGCGCTTGAGTTTCTTCACGAATTTCACGTCGACCAGCATCCAGCGCGGTTCCTCGCGCTTGCTGGTGGGGTCGAAATACTTGCTCTTGGCATCGAACTGGCTGGGATCGGGGTAAGCGTCGGATGCGACCTCGGCGATGCCGGCGATGCCCGGCTCGGCGCAGTTGGAATGATAGAAAAACACCTTGTCACCGGGCCGCATGCCGTCGCGCATGAAGTTGCGCGCCTGGTAGTTGCGCACGCCGTCCCAGGCTTCGATGCGCTTGCGCTTGAGGTCGTCAATGGAGAACGCATCGGGCTCGGATTTCATCAGCCAGTGTCGGATGGGACGTTCAGTCATGCAGTCGGCTCCAGATGACAATCGATCAGCTCGCGATCAGTGGCGATGAAATCAAGCGCAACGTCCCAGGATTCCTTGCCTACGATTTCCAGTTCCTGGAAATCGTAGGCAATACCGACCAGCAGCGGCTCGGTCGGACGCACCTGTTCGTTGAGAAACGCGAAGCTGCGGTCGTAATAGCCGCCGCCGTGGCCAAGCCGGTTGCCGCGCCGGTCGAAGCCGAGCAAGGGCACCAGCACCAGGTCGAGCTGGAACGGCTCCAGCAGTTCGCGTGGCGCGACCGGCTCGGGGATGCCGTAGCGGTTCGGCTGCACGTCTTCGCCGGATTGCCACGGCGCGAAACGCAGGCGCTTCCCCTTGCCGATCACCGGTAGCAGGAACTGCTGGCCGCGCGTGGCCAGTGGCGGGATCACCAGGTTCAGCGGCAATTCGCCATGACTGGCCCAGTAACCGGCAACGCGGCTGTCGGTGAGGTATTCGGGCAGTTGTTCGAGACTGCGGCGCAGGCCTTGCGCGGCGGCGATGCGCTGGGGTGGCGTGAGGGCGCGGCGCTGGTCGGCCAGGCGCTGGCGAAGCTCGCGTCGTTGGGCGGTGGCGTCCACGTTTCGCGCATCTCCGTCGAAAGTGCGCCCCGTTCATCGCGAGACGAACGGGGCGGGGAATAAGTGGCGTCAACCGCGGTGCCGCTGCACACCAAACGACCTTGATCCAAGATGGATCAGGTGGGAGGGCTACATGGCCTCGAGGCTTTCCGCACGTGGCGGACATGCACAACAGCCGATGTGAAGCCGACCCGGGGCCGTATTTAGGAACAAGGCAAATGTAAGAGTGTGCTGGCGAACATCGCAGAAAACGCCGAGACCGATCTTAGGCGCTTGCCCGGCAATGCGCCACTGGCGCATGACAGTCCGGGTTCATCGAACGGCGCGACACGTCCTGCAATGTCCCAGGCGCCGCGGCATTCAACGCTTCAGCAGATCGCCGTCCAGCGCGGCATCCAACTTGCTGCGCAATGCGGCAAGGCCATCGCCGAGACGCTGTTCCTGGCCATCATGCTGCTTGCGCAGGGTCAGGAATTCGTGGGTGACGCTGATCGCGGTCAGTACGGCCAGCCGTTCGAAACTGGGCGCCTTGGCGTTCGCGCGCAGTTCGCGCATCTTGCGATCGAGGAAGCCGGCCGCTTCGAGCAGGCCATCGCGCTCTTCCGGCGCGCAGGCGATCAGGAATTCACGGTCGATCAGTCGCAGCGCGACCGGTTCACTGCTGGACATGGGTTCTATCAACCATTGCTTTCAAGCGATTTCAGCCGCTGGATCATCGCTTCGACGCGGCTGCGTGCCTGCTCGTTGCGTGCGAGCAGCCCCGCGCGCTCACCGGACAGCTGCTCCTGGCTCTGGCGCAGGCTGCGGTTTTCCTCGCTGAGCCGGCGCACGGTATCGAGCAGCCGGTCGAGCTGCTGGGCCAGCGCGGCCAGTTCTTGATGGACGTGATCAGGCGTACTCATAAACGAAACTATAACAGGACGCTGGCCGAAATCAGCCAGGCCGCCGGCAGGAGTGGGTGGCAGGCATGGTGGCTGCATTAAACTGGCGGCCATTACTTGCAGGAGCACCACCATGACGGCTAGCGGGCTTGTGGGCCACGACGACATCGACGCGCTGATCATGCGCCTGCGGCTGGGTACCGAGGCCAGCGAACTGCACGGTTCGCTGTGTGGCTACCTGGCTGGCGGCGGCTCTCTGCGCGGCACGTCCGTGCTGGCCGCGTTGCAACTGGATGGCGAGGCGACCGAGCCGACGGCGAACGACGCGGCGCTGCTGAAGCGGCTGGCGCAACAGTGCGAGAACGAACTGGCCGATCCCGAACTCGGTTTCGAACCGTTGCTGCCGGAAGACGACCGCCCGCTGCCCGAGCGCGCCGAGGCGATGGTCGATTGGTGTCGCGGTTTCCTCGGTGGCTTCGGTCTCGCCGGTACGCCCGCGCATGCGCAGCTGTCGGAGGAGGCGCAGGAGGTTCTGCGGGACTTCGGCAATATCGCCGGCTCGTCGTTCGATTTCGACAATGAAGACGAGGACGAAGACGCGCTGATCGAGGTGCAGGAATTCGTACGGGTCGGCGCGATGCTGCTGCACACCGAATGCACTGCGCACGACGGACCTGCCAGCGGCACCGTGCATTGATTCCCACCGCACCAGGGTTGGCTGCACTGGCGATCACGCCGGAAGAATTCGCACGACGCCGCCACCAGCTGATGCAGATGGCCGGTGAGGATGCCGTGCTGCTGGTCGCCGCGGCGACCGAGCGCATGCGCAATGCCGATGCAGCGTGGCCGTACCGGCAGGATTCCGACTTCCATTATCTCGGCGGTTTCCCCGAGCCCGATGCGGTGCTGGCGCTCTTGCCGGGCCGCCGGCACGGCGAGGTGGTGCTGTTCTGCCGCGAGCGCGATCCGGCACACGAACTCTGGCACGGCCAGACGATCGGCACCGAGCGCGCAGTGACCGAGTACGGCATGGACGATGCCTTCCCGATCGAGGACATCGACGACATCCTGCCCGGCATGATCGAGGGCCGCGGCCGCGTGTATTGCCATTTCGGACGCGAACCGGAATTCGATGCGCAGCTGCTGGGCTGGATGCGCAAGCTGCGCCAGTTGCGCGGCGGCGGCGTGGTGCCGAAGGAATTCGTTGCACTCGGTCATCTGCTGCACGACCTGCGGCTGTACAAGTCGCGCGCCGAACTGAAGCTGATGCGCGCGTCAGCCGCGATCGCGGTCGAGGCGCATCTGGCGGCACTGCAGGTGGCGCTGCCCGGCAACCGCGAATACGAGGTCGAGGCCGAACTGCTGCGGGTGATGCGCCGCCGCGGCGCGGTGCCGGCATTCGCACCGATCATCGCCGGCGGCGCGAATGCCTGCGCGATGCATTACCGGGCCGATCGCGCACCGCTCACCCATGGCGAACTGCTGTTGATCGATGCCGGTGCCGAGCTGGACTGCTATGCGTCCGACATCAGTCGCACGTTTCCGCTCAACGGCCGTTACAGCCGCGAGCAGCGCGCCCTGTATGACGTGGTACTGACCGCGCAGCTGGCGGCCATCGACGAGGTGCGGCCCGGCCGTCCGTTCAGTGCCGCGCATACGGCGGCGGTACGCGTACTCACCGAAGGCCTGTGCCAGCTCGGCCTGCTCAAGGGCAGTGCCGATGCGGCGATCGCCGAGGAAAGCTACAAACGATTCTTTCCAGCCAAGACCGGCCACTGGCTGGGACTGGATGTACACGACGTCGGCGACTATCGCATCGACGGTGAATCACGACTGCTCGAACCGGACATGGTGCTGACGGTGGAGCCGGGCCTGTACGTGGCGCCGGACGATCGTTCGGTGGCCGAACGCTGGCGCGGCATCGGCATCCGCATCGAGGACGACGTGGTAGTGACCCGCGACGGCAACGAAGTGCTTACCGCGGCGATGCCGAAGCAGGCGGATGAAATCGAGGCGTTGCTGGCCGCGCGCTAGCTCAGTTCGTCCGGCAACTCCGCATCATTGCGCTCGCGGTTTGCCGCGTCGGTGGCATGCACCTCGTACCACATCGCATTGAGGATGGCGAAGGCACACGCCAGTCCCAGTCCAAGTATCCATGCGAAATACCACATGTCAGCGAACCTCCAATCGTGCCAGCTGTTGTAGGAGCGGCTTCAGCCGCGATTCTCCAGCGATTAGGTGTTGCAGCGATTCAATACCCGCCGCCATGCGCCTTGCGCACCTGTTCCAGCGTGACCCGCCCGCGCATCACGCGGTACACCCAGCTGGTATAGATCATCACGATCGGCAGCAATACGGCGGTGACGATCAGCATCAGCTGCAAGGTGCCGTGGCTGGAGGAAGCGTCCCACACGGTGAGGCTGGAACGCGGATCGAGGCTGGACGGCAGCAGGAACGGAAACAGCGCGAAGCCGGCCGAGGCGATCGTGCTGCCCACCATCAGGCTGCTGGCGATGAAGCCGGCGACACTGCGCCGACCGATCAGCGCCTGCACGCCGACGGCCGAGACCAGCGCCAGCAGCGGCGCGCTCCAGAACCATGGATATTGCATGTAGCTGGCAAACCAGCTGCCGCCGACGGCGACCTGCTTGTACAGCGGGTTGGAAGCGCCATCGGTCACGACGGGCCCGGCGATCGCGTAGCCGGGAAGGCCGTAGGCCACCCACACACCGGCCAGCACATACAGCACCGCATAGAGCAGCGTCATCCAGCGCGCGATCCGCACCGCGCGTGCTGCGATCACGTGGTCGGCCTTCAGCCCGGCCCAGCAGGCACCGTGTGCCAGCAGCATGCTCAACGACACCAGCCCGCACAGCAGCGCAAATGGATGCAGCAGTTCGAAGAAGCCGCCATGCCAGCTCATACGCAGGTCGCCGTCGAACTGGAACGGCACACCGAGGAACAAGTTGCCGAACGCGACACCGGCGACCAGCATCACCACGAAGCCGGAGCCGGTGAGGATCCAGTCCCACAACGAAGCCCAGCGCGGGTCATGGATCTTGCCGCGGAAATTGAACCCGACCGGGCGCAGGATGAAGGCCAGCAGCACCAGTGCAATCGCCAGATACATTCCGGAGAACGACACCGCGTAGAGCATCGGCCACGCCGCGAACGTGGCGCCACCTGCGAGGATGAACCACACCTGGTTGCCTTCCCAGGTTGGTTCGATGCCTTCCAGCAGCACCAGTCGTTCCTCGTTGTCGCGGCCCAGCACCTTGAGCAGGCCGGCGACGCCGAAATCGAAGCCGTCCATGATCGCGAAGCCGATCAGCAGGGTGCCGAGCAGGGCCCACCAGATCACCCGCAGCGTGGCGTAGTCGAGCATGGTGATGTCCTCAGTGACCGGTCGCGGTGGATGGATCGATGGACGGCCAGATGCCCAAACCGTCCGGCCCCTTGCGGATGAACTTGCGCATCAGCATCACGTCGACAATCGCCAGCGCGGTGTAGAACAGCACGAAGCCACCCAGCGAGGTGAGTACCTGACCGGCACTGACCGACGACACGCCGAGTGCCGTCGGCAGTACGCCTTCGATCGCCCACGGCTGGCGCCCGTATTCGGCGACGATCCAGCCCAGCTCGATCGCGACCCAGGGCAGCGGCAGGCTCCACAGCGCGAGGCGTAGATACCAGCGCTGGCTGTCCAGCTGGCGCGTGCTGGCCTTCCAGAACGAGAACGCGAACAGCGCGATGAAATAGAAACCGCAGCCGACCATGATGCGGAACGCCCAGAACAGCACTGATACATTCGGGATGGTGCTATCGGCAGCCTGCTGGATATCCGCCGGCGTGGCTTGGCGCGGATCATCGACGTACTTCTTCAACAGCAGCGCGTAACCCAGATCCTGGTCGTGCGCAGCAAGGGTGGCCTTGGCCTGCGCATTGTCCTTGTCCTGACGCAGCATCAGCATCGCGTCGTAGGCCTGGATGCCGTTGCCGATGCGGCCCTTGGCGGCATCCACCAGTTCGGCGATGCCGGGCATCGTCTCGTCGATCGAGTGGGTGCCGATCAGGCCCATCACCCAGGGAATCTTCACCGCAAAGTGGGTGGTGCGCTGCTGCACGTCGGGTATGCCGAACAGGGTGAACGACGCCGGCGCGGGTTCGGTGTGCCACATCGCCTCGATCGACGCCATCTTCATCTTCTGGTTCAGCGACACGGTGTAGCCCGATGCATCACCCAGCACCACTACCGACAGCGCCGCCGCCAGCCCGAAACTTGCCGCCACCGTCATCGAGCGCTTGGCGAAATCGACGTTGCGTCCGCGCAGCAGATACCATGCGCTGATCGATAGCACGAACATCGCACCCATCACGTAGCCGGCGCTTACCGTGTGCACGAACTTGTCCTGCGCCACCGGATTGAAGAACACCTCGGAGAACGAGGTCACTTCCATCCGCATCGTCTGCGGATTGAATGCGGCACCGACCGGATGCTGCATCCACGCATTCGCGATCAGGATCCACAATGCCGACAGGCTGGTGCCCAGCGCGAGGAACCAGGTCACCAGCAGATGCTTGATCCGCGAGATGCGATCCCAGCCCATGAAGAACACACCGACCAGGGTGGCTTCGAGGAAGAACGCCATCATCCCCTCGATCGCCAGCGGTGCGCCGAACACGTCGCCGACGTAATGCGAGTAGTACGCCCAGTTCATGCCGAACTGGAACTCCATCGTCACGCCGGTGGCCACGCCCATCGCGAAGTTGATGCCGAACAGCACGCCCCAGAACTGCACCATGCGCTTCCACACCTCGCGCCCGGTCATCACGTAGACGCTCTCCATGATCGCGAGCATCCACACCAGGCCCAGTGTCAGCGGCACGAACAGGAAGTGGTACAGCGCGGTCAGCGCAAACTGCAGGCGTGACAAGGTGACGACATCGGTATCGATGATCATGGGTGACCTGCGGATGGAGTTTGCGAGGTGGGCGCCAATCGATGCGCAATCGCATCCGGACTGGCATCGGGTTTCGGTTGCGGCGCGAACGCCACCCACCAAATCAGCATCAGCACTGCGATCTTGAGGGCGATCACGCCGAACAACTCGAATGTCAGTCGACGCAGCGGGCGAGCTGGCAGAACGTGGCGATCCAGTTCGACAGACGATATGGACATGCGGCGATCCAGTGCATCACATATTCACCGAGAATACGCTTCGCCCGTGCAACTGTCGTGCGGAGTAATGCCGCAGCCTGCGGCAATCTGCGTATGTCCCATCGGGCTGACCAAGGTGGCTGGCAACACACGTCATGTTGCCGGTCATCAGCTCAAACACGAACAGGTGGCCGGATTACCGCGATGATGCTTGCAGGAGGACGTCCAGACGCAAAGTGACGCCACGGCCGGGCAACGCATCAAGCACCAGCACGCTGCCCAGGCGCGTGGCGCGGGCGCGCAGGCTGGCCAGCCCCGCGCCGCTGGGCCGACCGTCGTGTGCCACGCCTGGTTCGAAACCGTCGCCGTCGTCACGCACTTCGATGGACAGCTGCGTGTCAGCGCGGCCCACGGCGACGTCCACGCGGCTGGCGTGGCTGTGCTTGAGCACGTTGGTCAGCGCTTCCTGCAACAGGCGCAGCAGATCGAGGCTGCGTGCGGGGCCGAGATGCAGCCCGTCGAGGCCGTCCAGCCGCCAGCGGCTGTCGATGCCGGCCACGTCCAGACGCTGGCTCCACCGATGGCGCAGCGGCGCGAGCAGGCCGGCCAGGTCGGAGTCCTGCTCGTGAGTGGTGGTATCGATGACCAGGCGCAGGTCGTCACGCAGTTCCTTCAAGGTGCTGACCACGTGCGCAGGTTCCGGTGGTCGCTGCGGGTTTTCCAGCGCGGCGATGGCGCCGAGCAGGCTGCCGCCGAAGCCGTCGTGCAGGTCGCGCACCAGGTTCAGGCGTTCGCCGATGCGGGTGTTGTCCAGCGCCAGCGCGTGCTCGCGTGCCAACGTATCGCCGAGTTGCGTGGTGGCGATGTCGACCTTGTGCCTGAGTTCGACGTTGAAGCCTTCGGCCCGGCGCATCGCCGCGGAAAAACGCCAGGCCACAGCGAACGCCATGCCGACCAGAGTCAGCGGCGAGGTCAGCGCACCAATATAGTTGTTGCCGTGGATCAGCTCCAGGTACAGCGCGAGGTCGTGGAACGAGAGCAGGATCGGCAGCAACATGGAAATGCCGAGCACGCGCACTTCGATCCGGCGGCTGCGTGCGGCATGCCACAGGAAGGTGGCGATCGTCGCGTAGTAGAACAGGATGGTGGGCAGCACCCATACGTTGCGCCACGGGCCCATGCGGTGCGGGTCGAGCAGGGCGAACGCGAAGGCGGCGAGGCTGGCGAGCCCCATGGCGGCTTCGGTGCGCGGCCAGCGGCGTTCGCAGAAGCGCAGCAGGAACACGGTGAAGCTGCATGTCGACGTCACGAGCAAGGCGACCACGAAGGCCTGCCACGCATCGGTGCTGGCGAACGGCCAGGTGCTTGCGGTGACGTAGTTCCAGGCATAACCGGCGCCGAACAAGGTGCTCAGTGCGTACCAGCCGTAGACGGTGTCCCGGCGCCGCAACAGCCAGAGCATGCCGAACAGCACGCCGAGCACGGCGCTGATGGCGAAGTTGAACAGGCGCACGTCGTAGCGCCAGCGCATGCCGCTGCGATACAACGCCTGTACCGCGGAGTTGCTGCCGATCTGTACCTTGCCGAGGCCGGGCTGGTAGGCCGCGAGGCCGGAAACGCGCACCAGCAACGTGTTATCGCCGATGTGCAGCAACGGCTTGTCGATCAGGAAAAACTGCGGCGCGACCCAGCTGCGTGACAACGGCTCGACCAGCTGCGGGTCGCGATAGACCACGCTGCCGTTGACGTAGACCGCATCGGCCATGCAGACGTAATCGAGCAGCAGGCCTATCGGTGCATCCGTGCTGGCCTGGTTCCAGTGCACCCGATACCAGACCACGCCATCGTGATGTGGCCAACGGGTGTTCCAGTAATCCATCAACTTGATCGGCACCCAGCCGGTCGCGGGTGGCATGCTGGAATCCCACCCCGCCTGCACGGCTTCGGCGCGATCGAGCGTCACGACGGTGGACGCCACCGATTGCGCCTGCAGCGTGCTGATCGTGCATGCCGCCAGCAGCCATGCGAGGCACAGCCACGCGAGCCGCGAATAGTTCAATACAGCAGACCCAGGGCCTTCGCCTCGAATACCGCCGCGGTGCGCGAGCGCACCGCCAGCTTGCGATAGATGCTCTTGGTGTAACCCTCGATGGTGAAGCGCGACAGCGTGATCAGCTCGGCGATCTCACGGTTGCTGTAGCCGCGCGCGACCAGTCGCAGGATTTCCGACTCGCGCTCGGACAGGGCGTGCTCCGAACGCTCGGCCACTTCCGCTACGCGTGCGCCGGTGGTCACCGGCTCGGCAGAAAGCTGCAGCAAGGCAAGAATGCCGCGGGCGATGTTCGGGTCGATCGGCGCACCACCGCGCCGGATGCTCTGCAAGGCCAGGCTCAACTCGACGTCGTCGCGTTCCTTCAGCAGGTAACCGATCGCGCCGGCGCGCAGAGCGGCCAGCACGGTATCTTCGTGTCCCCATGCGGAGATCACCACCGAGGTCACCTGCGGGCGATGGATGTGCAGCCACGCGATCAGTTCGATGCCATTGCCGTCGGGTAGGCCGATATCGATCAGCGCCACGCCGCTCGCATCTTCGTCCAGCAGGGCCTTGGCGCTGGCGATGCTGTTGGCAGTGGTGATTTGTGCGTCCGAACCGGTCAGACCCACCACGAGTTGCAGCAGTCGTTGCCGCATCGCCGGATGGTCCTCCACGATCAGGGTCGGACTCAGATCAATGCCGTTCTCTGCTGATTCCATTCGTTGCGCCAGCCCCCGCTGTCCCGACACCTGACTGGAGGTCGGTCGACGCCCAGCCGGGACAGTATACGGCGCTGGCGCTCATCGGGATTTCACGATACGGAGGTTTCCCGCTGCAGGTCAGCCGTGCTGTGCGAAGGCATCACGGGTGAGGTTTTCCGGAGCACCGTCGGTGCACACCACGTCGTCCTCGATGCGGATGCCGCCGTACTGGCGGAAGCTGTCCACCCTGGCCCAGTCGATGTCGCTGGCGAACGGTTTGTCGCGCAATTCGGCCAGCAGCATGTCGATGAAGTACAGGCCCGGTTCGATGGTCACCACCATGCCTGCTTCCAGCACACGGGTCATGCGTAGATAGGGGTGCCCGACCGGGCGCGCGATGCTGCCGCCGTGCTCGTTCTGCTGGAAGCCGGCGACGTCGTGCACTTGCAGGCCGATCGGATGGCCCAGACCGTGCGGGAAGAACGCGCTGCTCACGCCGGATTCGACGGCGCTCTCCGCACTCATGCGGATAAAACCGTGTTCGCGCAGTACGCCGGCCAGCACGTGATGGGCATGGATATGCAGTTCCGGATAGCTCTGTCCTGCGCGCACTTTCGCGACGAAGCCCTGCTGCGCGGCATCGACGCTGTCGATCAATGCCTGGAACTCGGCCGCCTGCGGCGACGCGTACGTGCGCGTGATGTCGCTGGCGTAACCGGCAGCGTTGGCGCCGGCGTCGATCAGGAACGAGCGGCTGTGCACCGGCGGTACGCGATCGAAATTCGTGTAGTGCAGGACCGCACCATGCTCGTTCAGACCGACGATGCTGGAATACGGCAGTTCGGCATCGGTCTGCCGCGCAGCGGCGAGGTAGGTCAGGTGGATGCCGAACTCGCTGCGGCCGGAACGGAAGGCGGCCTCGGCGGCGCGGTGTGCGCGCGCGCCGATGCGGCTGGCTTCGCGCATCAGGGCGAGTTCGTATGGCGTCTTGTAGCTGCGATGCCAGTGCAGGTAGTCGAGCACGGCCTGCGGATTGTTCGCCTCGACGCCCTCGGTGGCGGGGCAATCGGCGGCGATCACCGCGCGCTGGCCCGCGGGCAGTTGTGCCACCGCTTCGGCGGCGTTGCGCACGATCACGATGTCGAAATGTTCCACCCAGTAGCCGTGCGGCGCCTGAGGCACCACGTGCCAGTAGTCGCGCGGTTGCAGGAAGATCAGCCGCGGCTTGTTGCCCGACGTGTAGACGATCCAGCTGCCCGGCGCGTCGGTCAGCGGCAGCCAATGCTTGAAGTGCGGGCTGACCACGAACGGATAGTCCTGGTCATCCAGAAATTTGCGCAGCGGCGTGCCGGCGGTGATCACGAGGTGATCGAAATCGCCGAGCGCAAGCGCCCGGTCAGCGCGTTCGCGCAGGGTGGCCAGATGCTGCGGATAGAGCGAGGCGAGTTGATCGTGCATGGGGATTCCTGCAGGCAAGCTACGCCGTCCGCGGCAGGGACACTCGCGTGCCGGACTCAAGCTGCCCGCGATGGCGTGGGATGGTATGACGTGGGATAGGGAAGGGAGGGCGCCCATGATCGCGCGCCATCGTCGTCACTTCCAGCGGGTCAGGCCGATGAGCGTCAGGCTTGTGCCAGCCAGCCGTCGAGCCGGGCGGCATCGGCGTCCGTGATCGCCACGATCCGGTAGCCGGCCCAGATCTGTCCGGAACTGGCGGCGGGCTCATGCCATTGTTCCTGGATACCGACCTCGATCGGCTGCGACTGGGTCAGCAGTCGCCCCGATCCCGGCATCGGGATGCTGACCTGATAGAGCGCTTCGCTGCGTGGTGCCTGCGCGCTGATCAGCAACATGCCGGTGCTGGAAAGATTGCCCAGATGCCCGATCGGCAGGCCGCTGATCACGTCGGTCACGATGGCCGTGAACGTGGCGCGCTTGCGCTCGGCGCGACGCTGGTTGCTGGCATGGTCGTGCGGGCTCATCGGCGGTCGGACTCCTGCGGAACGGAATGGCGTGGGCCGGCGCCCTGACGCAGAGTGCCGGTCAGGCTGCGCCAGGCGCGATCGAGCATGCTTTCGCGTTGCTCCACCACTTCGCATACGCGGCCGGCGGCAATTTCATGGGCCAGCTGGGTGATGCTCATTTCCTCGCCGCGCTGGCCGCGCCGGCTGACCAGCAGGCAGCGGCCGGACATCGGCGAATACCAGGCCAGTTTGCGTCGTGCGATATGCCCGTTGCTCGGGTCGATGAATTCGAACCAGCTGCCGAACGGCAGCTGGCGCAGATGCTGCTCGATGCGCCGCTCACGCGGGCTTGGCTCCGGCGCCTGTGGTGCCGCCGGACGGGCCGCAACGACTGGCTCGGGCTGGGTGGATTGCTTGGCGGGTTGAACGGTATGGGCCGGAGTGACCGGCTGGGTGGACTGCTGCTCGCCAAGGCGGTGATGCTGTTTCAGACGCAACGCGAGATCGGTGGCACTGGGCAGTTCGACGGCGGGATCGGCCTTGTCCGTGCCGAGCAGGCGCTGCGCCACCTGCTCGGCTTCTTCGGTGTGCATGCCGATCTGCTGCAGGCCGCTTTCCACGTCCTGCTTCAATTGCGCCAGGTCGGTCACCGGCAAGCGGCCAAGCAACTGGTCGGTGATCGCAAGTTGTGCCTCGAACGCCTCGCTGTCCTCGCCGTGACGCAGTAGGGTGAGTGCCAGCACGTCCGACCAGGCCCGCTCCAGCAGGGCGCGCAACAGGCCACGTGGTGGCGATAGCGCAAAACGCTCGGCCATCAGTTCGCCGGCACGGTGGCGCGCCTGATCCAGCCGCTCGCGACCTTGTGCGGCTTCCACATGGCGGCGTTCGGCGGCCTGCGCCTTGCGGGTGAGCAGGGCCAGATGATGTTCGATATCGGCCAGCAGACTGGTATACAGCCCGGCACTTGGTGCTTCCTTGTTGGCGCGTGCGACCAGTTGTTCGAGCTTGGTCGCCAGCGGGCGGTTGCTCTCGTCGTCGCTGCCATCGAGCCAGTCGTTGGCCGCCCCGGTCACGGTATCCAGCAGCTTGCGCGCCGGATGCTCGGGCTTCTCGAAAAACTCCTGATCGGCCACCGCCATGCGCAACACCGGCAGTTGCAGGTCGCCGAGCAGGGCGCGCGCATTGCCACCGTGCTGCAGTTGCTGGCCGAGCTGCTCGAACAGCATCGCGACCAGTTCCACGGTGTCGCCCTGCACGCCACTCAGCTGGGTGGGCGGTGCGCCGCTGGGGTTGTCGATATTGAGCTGGATCAGCAATTCCTCGCGCAGTCGCTGCGCGCTGCGCAGTTCGCGGCTGGCCTGATCGGTGACCTGGGCCAGATGCTGTTGCAGCGCGCCCAGCGCAGTCTGCAGTTCATCGGTACTGGCGGCGCGGCCAGCCGGCTGGCCGCTCGCCATGCCCTGTTCGGAGCGGCGCTGCGCCAGCAGGTCGCGCAGCGATTCGAGTACTTCGATGGGGGCACCGCTTGCGCTGGCATGATGCGCTGGTTCGGCAGCCGGCGCAGCAACAGGTTCGGCAGCAGCTTCCGTGGGCGAGGCACCGTGGGGGCGTTTGCTGATCTGGCGCGGGATCGGAATGCTGCTGCGCAATTGCGACAGGATGCCTTCTGCCTGCAGGTGTGCGTTGATGGTGGTGTACAGCGGTGCCAGAGCCTGGATCAGCCACAGGTCGAAGTTCTGCAGCAGCAGCAGCTCATGTGCCAGCGGCAAGTCCAGCGCGATGCTGGCCTGGTGGCATGCCCGCGCCAGGGCATGCGGCCCCAGCGGCAGTGCCTCACCCTCCAGCGGCGGTGCGCCGATCAGCACGGCCATGCGGTAACTCAGTTCGTGCAGCACGCTGCTGTGGCGCACTTCGCCACGCGCACCGAGCTGCTCCACCGTCATCGTCAATTCCTGCTCGGCGGGATCGAGCAGTTCCAGCGAATGCCAGGGTTTTGCGTCGGTTTGCGCCGACGCCGCCTTGGCAGCATCGGAATCGAGATCATTGAAGGCTGTGCCGAGCAGTTCCATGAAGCGCTGTTCGAACTGGGCCTGGTCCTGCAGCACGCGCTGCCGGCTGGCGAAGAAATCCTGCTGTTCGTTGTGCCCGCGCGCACGCTCAGCCTTCGCGAACAACTGCAACTCGAATTCGCCCAGGGATCGCCGCAACGGCGCATGCAACCCTTCCACACATAAGGTGTGGCTGGCCTCGAGCAATTGTTGCGCGCGTGCAGGCCAGCGACCGTCTTTGAGGCGACCTGGTTGATGGGACGCAAGTACGCGACGCCGATCCTGCCCGACATCCATGAATGAAACCTGTCTATTCCCCTGGTGGGGGCTAGTTTATGCTGGTTCCTGCGGGTATGCCATCGCTCCCGGAAGGGTGGTTTCAGTCCAGAAAACTGGCGATCACGTCGTTGAGAAAACGCTGGCCCAGCGTGGTGGTGCGCAGGCGTTGCGGATCGTCGTGCAGCCAGCCGCGCTGGCAGTCTGCGGTCAGGACTGCGGCGATGCGTTCCGCTGGCAGGCCGGTGCGCTCGGCAAAGTCCGCCATCGGCACGCCGTCGATCAGGCGCAGCGCATTCAGCATGTACTCGAATGGCAGCTCGGCCGGGCTGACCACGCTGTCGCCACCGATGCGCGTCGCGCCACCGGCCGCCTCCAGGTAGGCGCGCGGATGGCGGGTTTTCCAGCGCCGGTGCACCTGGCCGGTGCCGGTATCGCTCAGCTTGCCGTGCGCGCCGGCACCGATGCCGAGGTAGTCGCCGAAGCGCCAGTAATTGAGGTTGTGCGTGCAGCGCCGGTCGGGCAGGGCATACGCGGAGATTTCGTACTGGCCGTAGCCGGCGTCGGCGAGGTGGGCTTCGCAGGCTTCCTGCATCGCCCAGGCGTGATCGTCGTCGGGCAGCGGTGGCGGATTGGCGGCGAACGCGGTGTTTGGTTCCAGCGTCAGCTGGTAGTGCGAGATATGCGTGGGCTGCAGGGCGACGGCACGGGCCACGTCGGTCAGTGCGCCAGCCAGGGTTTGCTGCGGCAGGGCGTACATCAGGTCGAGGTTGATGTTGGCGTAGCCGGCGTCCTGCGCCGACTTCACCGCGGCCTCGGCTTCGTCAGACGAATGAATGCGGCCGAGTCGCCTCAACTTGTCGTCGTCGAAGCTCTGCACGCCGAACGAGATGCGGTTGACCCCGGCTGCCAGATAACCGTCGAAGCGGCCGTGTTCGACCGTGCCGGGATTGGTTTCCAGGGTGATTTCGGCGTTGTCGACCAGCGGCAGGCGTTCGCGCACGCCATCAAGCAGGCGGTCGATCAGTTCGGGTGAAAAGAGGCTCGGTGTGCCGCCGCCGAAAAAGATGCTGATGACGGGTCGACCTTCGAGCGCCGCAGCAAAGTCAGCGCGATCGGCATCCAGGTCGGCCAGCAGATGGTTGATGTAGTCAGCGTATGGCGGCGGTTCACTGCGCAGGCCATGCGAATTGAAATCGCAGTACGGGCATTTCTTCACGCACCACGGCATGTGGATATACAACGCCAGCGGCGGTGCGATCAGGCTCATGCGTGGCGCAGTTCGCTCAACCGCTCGTGCAGCAGCACGAGTGCCTGGCCGCGATGGCTGAGCTGGTTCTTCAGTGCGTCATCCATCTCGGCGACGCTCTGGTTGTAGCCGGTGGGCAGGAACACCGGGTTGTAGCCGAAACCACCTGTGCCGCGACCTTCGGTGAGGATGCGACCGTGCCAGCGTGCTTCGGCAACCAACGGGGACG
Organism: Rhodanobacter sp. C03; assembly: GCF_002001175.1. Classification (GTDB taxonomy): domain Bacteria; phylum Pseudomonadota; class Gammaproteobacteria; order Xanthomonadales; family Rhodanobacteraceae; genus Rhodanobacter. The sequence continues at coordinate 477,942 of NZ_MUNT01000001.1, forward strand.
GATCGTCGGCATGCTGCAGCAGCACCAGCACACAGATGAAGAACGCGCTGCGTTGCTTTGTCGGCACGCCATCGAGTTCGCGCAGCAGCTTGGCGTTGTTCGCGGCGGCATCGCCGTGGCTGCCGCTGTAGCGCGCGGAGTACAGCCCCGGCGCGCCGTGCAGATGGTCCACGCACAAGCCCGAGTCGTCCGCCAGCGCCGGCAGGCCACTGGCCTGAGCGGCGTGGCGCGCCTTGAGCAACGCGTTCTCGATGAAGGTCAGGCCGGTTTCCTCGGCATCCTCGATGCCCAGGCTGCCCTGCGGGATGACTTCGAGGCCGCTGTCGGCAAGCAGTGCGCCGAACTCCTTCAGCTTGCCCGGATTGCTGCTGGCCAAGACGATGCGCGACATCGTACTCAGCCCTGCGCCAGCGCCGCACGCTGTGCGACCACCAATTCACCGATGCCTTTCTCGGCCAGCGCCAGCAGGGCGTCCATCTCGTCGCGACGGAACGCATGGCCTTCGGCGGTGCCCTGCACCTCGATGAAACCGCCGCCATCGTTCATGACGACATTCATGTCGGTGTCGCAACCGGAGTCCTCGACGTAATCCAGGTCGAGCACCGGCAGGCCCTGATAGATGCCGACCGACACCGCGGCGACCGCGCCGACGATCGGGTTGCGCTTGAGGTTCTCGCGCTTCATCAGCAGGTTCACTGCATCGACCAAGGCTACATAGGCGCCGGTGATCGCCGCGGTGCGGGTGCCCCCATCGGCCTGCAGCACGTCGCAGTCAAGGGTGATCACGCGTTCGCCCAGCGCCTGGCGGTTGACGCAGGCACGCAGGCTGCGGCCGATCAACCGCTGGATCTCCATCGTGCGACCGCCCTGACCGCCGCGCGCGGCTTCGCGCTGCATGCGGGTGTTGGTGGCGCGCGGCAGCATGCCGTATTCGGCGGTGACCCAGCCCTCGCCCTTGCCACGCAGCCATGCCGGCGCGCGATCCTCGATGCTGGCGGTGCACAGCACGCGGGTGTCGCCGAAGCTCACCAGTACGGAGCCCTCGGCGTGGCGGGTGTAATGGCGTTCGATGCTGACGCTGCGCAGCTGGTCGCTGGCGCGACCACTGGGGCGGGTGACGGAATTCATGGGGTGGTTCCTGACGTCGCTTGGCCGGATTGGGCAAGGCGGGACGGGAGAGTTTACCATTGCACCCTTTCCCCACGTCCGGACAGCACCAGATGATCCGCAGCATGACGGCTTACGCCAGTGCCGAAACCACCGGTCCCGCCGGCACGCTCAGCTGCGAGCTGCGCACGGTCAACCACCGTTATCTGGAACTCAGTCCGCGGTTGCCGGACGATCTGCGCAGTTTCGAGTCGCAGTTGCGCGAACGGATCGCGGCGAAGCTGTCGCGCGGCAAGCTGGACGTTACGGTGCGCCGCGCCAGCGATTCGCGTAGCGAATCGCTGCAGATCAACAACGCGCTTTTGTCTCGCTTGTCGGAACTGAATCTGGATATGGTCGCGCGCTTTCCCGGCATGCAGGTGCAATTCACCGAATTGCTGCGCTTTCCCGGCGTGATGCAGCAGGCCGAAATGGATCCGGAAGCGCAGCAGGCTGCCCTGTTCGATGTGCTCGATCGCGCGCTGGATGCGCTGACCGCCACCCGTGAACGCGAAGGCGAGAAGCTGGGCGAGATCCTGCGCGACAAGCTGGACAGCATCGAACGCGTAGTCGCCGACGTACGTGGCTGGATGCCGGAAATCCGTGCCGCGTTGCGCGCCCGGCTGGAAACACGGCTGGCCGATCTCAAGCAACCGGTGGAGCCGGGCCGGCTGGAGCAGGAGTTGGTACTGCAGATCACCCGCACCGATGTCGATGAGGAACTGGATCGCCTCGCCACGCATATCGGCGAAACGCGCCGCGTACTCGGCCTGAAGGAACCGGTCGGCCGCCGGCTGGATTTCCTGATGCAGGAATTCAACCGCGAAGCGAACACGTTGGGCTCCAAGTCGGTCGATGCGCGCAGCACCAATGCCGCGGTCGAGCTGAAGGTGTTGATCGAGCAGATGCGCGAACAGGTGCAGAACATCGAATGAACGCGCCGCTCGAAGGCACGCTGTTCGTGGTTGCCGCCCCCTCGGGTGCCGGCAAGTCCACCCTGGTCAATGCGCTGCTCGAGCGCGAGAGTGCGATCTCGCTGTCGGTGTCGCATACCACGCGGCCGCCGCGTAGCGGCGAGTTGTACGGTCGGCATTACTACTTCGTCGAGCGCGGCGAGTTCGAACGCGAGATCGCCGAAGGCATCTTCCTCGAACATGCCGAAGTGCACGGCAACCTTTACGGCACCTCGCGCACGTCGGTGCAGGATCTCCTGGCGCAGGGGCGCGACGTTCTGCTGGAGATCGACTGGCAAGGTGCCGAACAGATCCGCCGTAGCAAGCCCGATTGCGTCAGCGTGTTCATCCTGCCACCGTCGCGGGCGGAACTTGAACGCCGGTTGCGCGGTCGAGGTTCGGACAGCGCCGAGGTGATCGAGCGGCGCCTGCGCAATTCGCGTGGCGAGATCGCCCATGCGCATGAATTCGACTACATCCTGGTCAACGACGTGTTCGAAAATGCGCTGGCCGACCTGCAGGCGATCGTGCGGGCGGTGCGCCTGCGCAGCGCCCTGCAGTGGCGGCGGCACGAGACGCTGATCGCCGAACTGCTGGCCGCCGAGGCCTGAGCGATGGCTAAGCGGCCCGGCGCGGCCTGCATGGCCTTCGCCCGGCGCTTCGGCTACCTTGTCCGCTCCCCCAGAGCTATTGCTGCCCATGACCGACCCCGTTCGCGCCACGCCCGATGACAGCACGCTGGTGCGGATCCGTGGGCTGACCACGGTGCTCAACGGCAAGACCATCTTCGACGCGCTGGATCTGGATATCCCGCGCGGCAAGGTCACCGCGATCATGGGCCCCAGCGGCACCGGCAAGACTACCTTGCTCAAGCACATCACCGGCCAGATGCGCGCCGATGCGGGTGAGATCCGCGTCAATGGCCAGAACGTGGCCAACCTGTCGCGCGATGAGCTGTACAAGCTGCGCGAAGGGATCGGCTACCTGTTCCAGAACTCGGCCCTGCTGACCGATTTCGACGTGTTCGAGAACGTGGCGTTTCCGTTGCGCCAGCATACGAAGCTGCCGGAAGTGCTGATCCGCAACCTGGTGCTGCTGAAGCTGCAGGCGGTGGGCTTGCGCGGTGCGGCGCGGCTGATGCCGAACGAGCTGTCCGGTGGCATGGCGCGTCGCGTGGCGCTGGCGCGGGCGATCGTGTTCGATCCGATGCTGATCCTGTATGACGAGCCGTTCGTGGGGCTCGACCCGGTGGCGCTGAACCAGGTGCTGAAACTGATCCGCACGCTCAACCAGACGCTCGGCATCACCAGCGTGCTGGTGGCACACGAGCTCGAGGCGATCAAGCAGGTCGCCGATCATGTCTTCCTGATCGCCAATGGCAAGGTGGTGGCGCAGGGCGATCCGAAGACCATCGCGAATGACGGTTCGCCGTGGACGCGGCAGTTCTTCGGCGGTGAGGCGGATGGCCCGGTGCCATTCCAGTATCCGGCCGGCAATCTGGCGCAGGCACTGGGCTTTACTGGAGCGGCGAAATGAACGTGCGTGCACCACACAGCAACAACGTGGTGGTCCAGTCGCTGACCCAGATCGGTCTGTGCGGCCTGTTCCTGCTCACCCTGCTGGCGTCGGTCCCGCGCAGCTTCCGTTATGCGTGCGAAACGCTCCGCCAATTGTGGTTCGTCGGTGCGATGAGCCTGGCCATCATCATGGTCTGCGGCTTGTTCATCGGCATGGTGCTGATGCTGCAGCTGTACAACGTGCTGTCGATTTTCGGCAGCACTTCGGCCAGCGGCATGGTGGTGGCGCTGGCGGTGTACCGCGAGCTGGGGCCGGTGGTGACCGCGCTGCTGTTCGCCGGACGCGCGGGCACCTCGATTACCGCCGAAATCGGCTTGATGCGCGCCACCGACCAGATCGACGCGATGGAGATGATGGCGGTCGACCCGATTGCCTATGTAGCCACGCCGCGTTTCCTGGCGGGACTGATCGCGATGCCGCTGCTGTGCTGCGTGTTCTGCGCGATGGCGATCTTCGGTGGTCACCTGGTCGGCGTGACGTGGCTCGGCATCGACAACGGCACGTTCTGGTCGAACATGACTGCGGTGGTGGTCGTGCACACCGATATCGTCAACGGCGTGCTGTTCAAGAGCCTGGTGTTCGGCGCGGTGGTGTCGCTGATCGCGGTATTCCAGGGGTTCACCACACCGCCGACCAGCGAGGGTGTGGCCTATGCCACCACCCGCACGGTGGTTGCCTCGTCGATCGCGATCCTGGCGCTGGACTTCGTGTTGACCGCGTTTCTCATGTGAGTGCGCTGAGGTGACTGCCGCCATGACCACTACCGTTATTTCCCATTGTTCAACGAGTCATTCTTCATTGAGGATCGTGCCGTGAGCCAACCGAGAAGTTCCTATGCCGTCGGCACCGGCCTGTTCATCGTGCTCGGGTTCGCCGCGCTGGCTTACCTGGCCACCCAGACCAGTTCGGTGGCAAACGTGCACCAAGGTGCCAGTTACACCGTCGATGCGCATTTCGCGAACATCGGCCAGCTGAAGGAGCGTGCGCCGGTGAAGATTGCCGGTGTGCGGGTCGGCCAGGTGCAATCGATCACGTTGCAGCCGGGCCAGGAAGTGGCCGACGTGAAGCTGGCGATCGACAAGAGCTACGACAAGATCCCGCTCGATTCGGTGGCGACCATCTTCACCAGCGGGCTGCTTGGCGATCAGTACATCGGCATCCAGTACGGCAGCTCGAAGAAGGCCGTGGCCGACGGCGGCACGCTGGCCTTGACCAAGCCGGCGCAGCAACTGGAGGAGATGATCGGCAAATTCTTCGGCGCCGGCGGCACGGCCGACAATCTCGGCGGCACCTATGCGGTGAAGGCGAACTTCACCAATGTCGGCACGCTTTCGGTCGGTGCCCCGGTGAAGATGGCCGGTGTGCCGATCGGCAGCGTGCAGTCGGTGGTGGCCGATCCGGTGAAGCTGGATGCCGAAGTCACGCTGGCGATCGACAAGCGCTACAACGCGATCCCCGACGACTCATCCGCCGCGGTGTTCACCAGCGGTTTGATCGGCAGCCAGTATGTTGCGATCCAGCCCGGCGGTTCGCCCGATGCGCTCAAGAACGGTGACGAGATGGTGCTGACCCAGTCCGCGATGCAACTGGAGGACCTGATCGGCAAGTTCCTGGTCAACGGTTCGCCCAGCGACAAGAAAGATGCCGGCGACGGCAAATCGTCAGATACCCCCGCCCCCACCGGCAAGCACTGAGCCGGTTCTGCTGAAGGAGTTTTCCATGTTGCGCAGACTGGCTCTTGCTACCGCCCTTGCGTTCGGCACTGTTGTTGCCGCCCCGACTTTTGCTCAGACGGCTGCGCCGGCGGCCGCTCCGGCCACCACCGAGCAGGCCCCGGTACAGATCGTGCAGGGCATTGCCGATCAACTGGCCACTGCGATCGAGGGTCACCGGGACGAGCTGAAGCGCAATCAGGACAAGCTGATCAGCATCATCGACGAAGTGTTTTTGCCGCACTTCGATATCGATTACGCCTCGATCCTGGTGCTCGGCCAGCATGCCCGTGAAGCGACGCCGGCGCAGCGCGAGCGCTTCGCCAAGGCGTTCTACAACTCGATCACCCACCGTTACGCCGAGGGGCTGTTGAACTACACCCGCGGCCGGGTCAAGGTGCTGCCGTTCAACGGCGACCTCAACGACAAGCGCACCGTGGTGCGCACCCAGGTGGTGCTGGACGATGGCAAGCTGGTGTCGATCGACTACGCATTCCGCAAGAGCCGCAGCGGCGACTGGAAAGCCTACGACGTGATCATCGAAGGCATTTCCTACGTCACCAATTACCGCAACCAGGTGGATGCGGAGATCCGCAAGGTCGGCATCGAGCAGCTGATCAAGAACCTAGAAAACCAGGGCGAGAAGGCACTGGAGACGCTGGACAAGGACAGCAAGGGCGCGCAATGACGACCGGCGCTGAAAGCGGGTTTCGGCTGCAGACCGCCACGCCGGGTACGCTCGGCGTGGACGGTGTGCTGGATTTCGACACCGCGGCGCCGGCATTGCAGGCGATCCAGTCCGCACTGGCAACTGGCCAGCTGGCCTGGCTCGACCTGGCCGACGTCAGTCGCAGCGACAGCGCCGGGCTGGCGTGTGTGCTCGCTGTCGTCGCCGAGGCTGCTCGACAAGGTCGCCGCCTGCAGGTGGTTCACATGCCGGTCGGCATGCAGGCGCTGGCCACGGTTTGCGAGGTGGAGCAACTGCTGTCCTGACCCGACTCGTTGCGACAGTCTGGTAAAAAAGAAGGGGCCCATCGGGGCCCTTCTTTTTATTACCGTGATCCCGCCATTGCCCTCACTGCTTCGGGTTGGTCTGGCCGGGATGTTCCTTCTCCCATTCGTGCTGCTGATCCAGCAACTGGTCGGGGTCGAAGTTCTTGTCGTCCAGGCCCTGCATCTGCTGGATGATTTCGGCCGGCGGGTTGCCGTCGTAGATCGCGTACAGGCGCTGTTGCCGATACGCGTCGCGGATGAACACGTAGGGGTCATAGGCGGACTGCAGGAAACCCTCGGCGTCGATGCCACGTGAGCGCAAGGTCACCAGATACATCGCCTGCGGCAGGTACTCCAGGCCGTTGTAATGGTGGTTACTGGCGAAAATGCTCAACGGATCGAAGAAGTAACTGTCGACCGGCAGACGCCATACATCGCGCACCGTACTCGGGCCGACAAGAGGCAGCACCAGATAGTCGCCCTCTGGAACACCCCAGCGTGCCAGGGTGACGCCAAAGTCGTTGTCTTCCAGCGGCAGGCCGAGCTGGCTGGCCGGATCGAAGAAGCCGCCGATGCCCAGGGTCAGGTTGACGATGAAGCGGCCACTGCTCTGCAACGCCTGTTTCGGGCGCGCCTGCAGCAGGTCGTTGGCGACCGTGATCGGCATGCGGATATTGGTGAAGAAATCGCTGAACGAGCGGCGCACCGGCGCATTGGTCACCTTGCGATAACCCACCGCGACCGGGCGGATCACCGCCTTGTCCATGCTGTCGTTGAACTTGTAGGCCTCGCGGTTGTACTTCTGCAGCGGGTCGTCGGTGCGCGGTTTGGCGATCGTGCAGCCGGCCAGCAACGCAATCGCGAGCAGGGGCAGGCAGCGGCTCAGGGCGGGAAAGCGCGGCTGTGGGGGCATGGGTACAAGGGGATCGCAGCGAGGGCGGGGACAATATAATTGTACTGTCTGGTTTTATATCTTGCACGGCTTTCGGTGCGCTTTCGCTCGCCGGCGTTCCTGGCCATTCCAGCCGGCCATCATACGCGCCGCTCGCATTGCCAGCCAAGCACCCGCTGGCTACACTGTCAGACCATATAAGTTATTTATTCCCTAAGGATTTCGCATGGCACGCATTACCGTGGAAGACTGCCTCGAGGTAGTCGACAACCGTTTCGAGCTGGTACTGATGGCGACCAAGCGCGCACGTCAGCTGGAAAAAGGTGCCGAACCGGCCGTCAATCCCGACCATGACAAGCCGACCGTGCTGGCGCTGCGCGAGATCGCGGCGCGCCGCATCGATCAGGCCACGATCGACCAGATCGACAAGGCCGAGCGCGAGCGCGCCGAGCGCGAAGCGCTGGAATGGGCCGCGGCTGAAGTAGACGACGATCTGTCCAAGGGCGGCGACGACTGATGGATGACGGCTGCTGTAGAACGCGCGGCTGCCACACCGGCGGGTCCGGTGTGATGGTTTGCGCGCGTCTGGCAGTCGTCCGTGGTACCTGCGCCGAGGTGGGCGCCTGAGCTGGCGCCAGTACCGATGACGGCGGCCATCCATCCCGCTTCGGTCGACCTGTCCGCCTTGCCGCCATATGTGCTGGCATTGAAAGAGCGCGTTGCCTATCTGCCCGAAGCGCAGGTAGAGCGTGTGTTGCGTGCCTTCCTGATCGGTGCCGATGCGCACGCGGGGCAGGAACGCAAGAGTGGTGAGCCGTACATTACCCATCCGGTCGCGGTGGCCGGGATCTTGGCCGAACTGAGGCTGGATGCCGAAACGATCATTGCGGCGATCCTGCACGACACCCTGGAAGACACCGAACTCACCCGCGAGGCGCTCGCCGCCGAATTCGGCGAGGTGGTGGCCGAGCTGGTCGATGGCGTCACCAAGCTCGACAAGATGCGCTTCGGCAGTCGCCAGGAAGCCGATGCGGAGAGCTTCCGCAAGATGCTGTTGGCGATGGCGCGCGATCTGCGCGTGATCCTGATCAAGCTGGCCGATCGGCTGCACAACATGCGCACGCTCGGCGCCAAGGACGGATCCTCACGCCGCCGCATCGCGCGCGAGACGCTGGAGATCTATGCCCCGATCGCGCAGCGGCTGGGCATGAACAAGTTCAAGGCGGAGTTGCAGGATCTGGGCTTTCGCGCGCTGTACCCGGATCGCTACCGGGTGATCAGCGAGCGCATCCGTGCGGCGATCGGCAACCGGCGTGAGGCGATGGGCAAGATCGAGACGGCGCTGACCACGCGGCTGGCGGCCGATCATCTGACCTCGAGCGTGGTCGGCCGGATCAAGTCGCCGTGGAGCATCTATTCGAAGATGCGCGGCGAGCACAAGAGCTTCACCCAGCTGATGGACGTCTACGGCTTCCGTGTGGTCGTCGACAATGCGATGAGCTGCTACATGGCGCTCGGCGCGGTGCATGGGCTGTACAAGCCGGTCGACAAGCGTTTCAAGGACTTCATCGCGATACCCAAGGCGAACGGTTACCAGTCGCTGCATACCGTGCTGCTCGGGCCGTTCGGCGCGCCGATCGAGGTGCAGATCCGTACCGCCGAGATGGATTCGGTGGCCGAGAGCGGCGTTGCCGCGCACTGGGCGTACAAGACCGAAAGCGGACCGGCCAACAGTGCGCAGGCGCGTGCGCGCGAATGGCTGTCCTCGCTGGCCGACAGCTCGGCGAACACGGCCTCGTCATCGGAGTTCATCGAGAACGTCAAGATCGATCTGTTTCCCGACGAGGTCTATCTGTTCACTCCGCGCGGGGACATTCTCTCCTTGCCGCGCAACGCCACCGCACTCGATTTCGCCTACGCCGTGCACACCGATGTCGGTGATCATGCGGTGGCGGCGCGCGTCGACAAGAAGCTGTTGCCGCTACGCGCGCGACTGGAATCGGGCCAGCTGGTGGAAATCATCACCGCCCCGTCGGCGGTGCCGAATCCGGCGTGGCTGGAAGTGGTGGTCACCGGCAAGGCGCGCACCGCGATTCGGCAGTATCTGAAACATCTGCAGCACGAGGACGCGGTGGATTTCGGTCACCGCATGCTCGATCGCGCACTGGACGCGCAAGGCAGCAGCCTGGATGGCATTCCGGCGGCGGTGCTGGATCGTTTCCTGGAGGCCTCCAAGCTCAAGCGGCTGGAGGAATTGTTGTCCGATATCGCGCTGGGCAATCGCATGCCCGACGTGGTCGCCAGCCAGCTACTGGCGTCGCGCGGCAAGCGGGTCGGCGGCAGCAAGGCGAAGATGCCGCCGCATGCGCGCGAGAAAATTCGCATCACCGGCGCCGAACGCGGTGTGCTCAGCTTCGCCAACTGCTGTCACCCGCTGCCTGGCGACGACATCATCGGTTACCTGTCCTCGGGCAAGGGCATCGTGGTGCACCGCGAGGAATGCCCGAACGTGGTCGAGCTGCGCAAGTTGCCGGAGCGCTGCGTGGCGATCGAATGGGATCGCGACGTCGAAGGCGACTACCGCGCCGAGCTGCGCATCGAGGTGATCAATCGCCCCGGTGTGCTGGCCACCGTGGCTGCCGCGATCGCCGCGGCCGACTCGAACATCGAGAATGTGGAATATGTCGAGCGCGATGCTGCCGCCGCCACCTTGCTGTTCACGATGGAAGTGAAGAACCGCAAGCACCTGGCCGACGTGATCCGTCGTGTGCGCCGTACTGGCGTGGTCAGCGGGGCGTATCGCTATCCGTTGTAGAAGTGCGTGGAGAGGAGTGAGAAACGAGGGCTGGTAACATCCTCCTCTCGTTTCTCACTCCTCTCCACTTTCCACTCGAGGAAGCCCCATGTCCCGCATCATCATCACCACCGAGCTGGCACCGGCCGCGATCGGCCCGTATTCGCAGGCCGTGCGTGCCGGCAATACCGTGTACTTTTCCGGTCAGATACCTCTCGATCCGGCCACCGCGGCGCTGGTCGACGGTGACATCACGATGCAGACAAGACGGGTGTTCGACAACCTCACTGCGGTGGCGCAGGCCGCCGGCGGTTCGCTGGCGCAGATCGTGCGCGTGGGCATCTATGTCACCGACCTGGCGAACTTCGCCGCGGTCAACGCGGTGATGGCGGAATACTTCCAGCCGCCGTATCCGGCGCGCTCCACCATCGAGGTGTCGGGGTTGCCGAAGGCGGCACAGGTCGAAGTCGACGCGGTGATGGTGCTGCCGTAGGGGGATGGCCTGATCGGGTTCTGCGTTCGGCGCCGACAGTCGACGGCGCTGCACGGATTACGACAATCGGACGTGCTCGGTTAGGCTTGCACGTCATGGTCGTTCGTACCCCTCGTTCCGCTCCCGCTGTCGACACCGATCCAGGCATCGCCCCGGTCAGTGCGCTGCCCGGTATCGGCCCGGCACTGGTCGCCGCGCTGGCGCGGCTCGGGCTGGAGCGGGTGCAGGACCTGTGGTTCCACCTGCCGCTGCGCTACGAGGACAAGACCCGGGTAACGGCCATCGCGGATCTGTGCGTCGGCGAACGGGCACAGGTCGCAGGCGTGGTCGAGGCGGTCGAGCGGGGTTTCCGCTATCGCCCGCAATTGAAGGTGGCAATCGGCGACGCCAGTCAGCAGACGCTGCTGCTGCGTTTTTTCCATTTCAATCGCGCCCAGGCCGAGCAGTTGCTGCCCGGGACGCGTATGCTCTGCTTTGGCGAAGTACGCCATGGCACACAAGGGCTGGAGATGGTGCATCCCCAGTATCAGCGGCTGAGCGGCGACGCTGCCGTTGCTGTCGATGATCTGCTCAGTCCGATCTATCCGACCACCGAAGGCCTTGGCCAGAAACGTCTGGCTGGCGTGATCGGCAAGGCGCTGGCGCTGCTGCCAACCGCAGAACAACTGGAATTGATTCCGCCCGGGCTGTGCGCCGAACACGGTCTGACCTCGTTGCGCGATGCGTTGCTGTATGTACATCGGCCGCCGCCGGACGCGCATCTGGGCCAGCTCATGCTCGGCCATCATCCGGCGCAGCAGCGACTGGCGTTCGAGGAATTGCTGACCCAGCATCTGAGCCTGAAGCGCATGCGCGCGGCGGTGCGCCTCCGACACGCGCCAGCACTGGGTGGCAGCGGTGGCTTGCGCCGGCAACTGCTTGCCGGATTGTCATTCAAGTTGACGGCGGCACAGCAGCGCGTCAGCGCGGAAGTCGAACAGGATCTGGCGCAGACCAAGCCGATGCTGCGGTTGGTGCAGGGCGATGTCGGCAGCGGCAAGACGGTGGTGGCCGCGCTGGCCGCATTGGCTACGGTGGAAGCGGGCTACCAGGTGGCCTTGATGGCACCGACCGAGTTGCTCGCCGAGCAGCATCTGCACAATTTCCGGCACTGGCTGCAACCGCTCGGCATCGAGGTGGAATGGTTGGCCGGCAAGCTGAGCGGCAAGGCACGGAAGCTGGCACTGGAGCGGACCGCTGCGGGTGCAGCGGTCGTGATCGGCACGCATGCACTGATGCAGGAGGGCGTGACGTTTGCACAGCTCGGGCTGGTAATCGTCGATGAGCAACACCGCTTCGGAGTGCAGCAGCGACTCGCCTTGCGTGACAAGGGCCGGGACGGCGAACTGGTGCCACACCAGCTGGTACTCACCGCCACGCCGATCCCGCGCACCTTGGCGATGAGCGCGTATGCCGATCTGGACGTGTCTTCCATCGATGAATTGCCGCCCGGACGTACGCCGGTGCAGACCATTGCGATTTCGAATGCACGGCGGCCCGAGGTGATCGAGCGTATTCATGTGGCCTGCAGCGAAGGGCGCCAAGTGTACTGGGTGTGCACACTGATCGAAGAGTCCGAGCAACTGCGCGCGCAGGCGGCCGAAGTGGCGCACGCCGAACTGTCTGCCGCGTTGAACGGTTTCCAGATCGGCCTGATTCACGGTCGCATGAAGCCGAAGGAAAAGCAGGCAGTGATGGATGCGTTCAAGGCCGGCGAGCTGTCGGTGCTGGTCGCGACCACGGTGATCGAGGTCGGCGTGGACGTGCCCAGAGCCAGCCTGATGGTGATCGAGAACAGCGAGCGACTCGGGCTGGCCCAACTGCACCAGTTGCGTGGCCGGGTCGGCCGCGGTGCGCTAGCCTCCAATTGCGTGCTGCTGTACCAGCCGCCGCTGGGCCAGCTGGCGCGCGAGCGATTGCAGGTGATGCGCGAAACCAGCGACGGCTTTCGCATCGCCGAGAAGGATCTGGAACTGCGCGGCCCGGGCGAGGTGCTGGGCACCCGCCAGACCGGCCAGCTCGCGTTCCGCATCGCCGATCTGACCCGCGACGCGCATCTGTTGCCGGCCGTGCAGCAGGTGGGCGCGCGCATGTTGGCGAAGCATCCGCAGCAGACCGAACGGCTGATCGAACGCTGGATCGGTGGCGCCGCGCGCTACGTGAATGCCTGAGTGCAGGGAGTTGGTGTTGGGAATAGTGGAACGCCATCACGCGGTGTTCCAGCCTTTGCGATTCCGCGTTCCTGTCCCATACACTGAGCGATTGCACAACGACGATACGCCATGACTCGACCGCAACTCCTGATTGATACCGACCCCGGCGTGGACGACGCGCTGGCGATCCTGATGGCGCACGCGCATGCCGACATCGCCGGCCTGAGCATCGCCGCCGGCAACGTGGGACTCGAGCATACCGTGCGCAATGCACGCACCTTGCTCGATCTGATGGGCAGCGCCGCGCCGGTATTTGCCGGCTGTGCCACCCCGCTGGTGCGCGCGCCGGACGAGGATGCTGCGTTCGTGCATGGTGCGGACGGTTTCGGCGATGTCGGTTTTCCGGTACCGAGGGCCCCGCTGACAGACGAGTCCGCCGCGCTGGCGCTGTTGCGCCTGACCCGCGAGCGCCCGGGCGAGCTGACCCTGGTGGCACTGGCGCCGCTGACCAATCTGGCGCTGGCGCTGCGGATTGATCCCACGTTGCCCGAGCGGGTCGCCCGGCTGGTGGTGATGGGCGGCGCGGTGACCGGCCACGGCAACACCGGCAAGGTGCCGGCGGAGTTCAATGTCGGCTTCGATCCGGAGGCGGCGCACGTGGTGTTCGAGGCGTTCCCGTCGTTCGACCTGGTCGACTGGGAGGCCACCTTGCGGCATGCCTTCGACGATGCCGAATTCGATGGCTGGCTGGCGGCCGGCGACCAGCGTGCGGACTTTTTCGGACAGATCGTCGCCACGGCGCGCCGTTACAACGCCAAGCATGACCGCAGCGGCGTGATCGCGGCCGATGCGCTGGCGATGGCGGTGGCGATCGACCCCACGATCGTCACCCGCAGCGAGACGCGCGCGGTGGCGGTGGAGCTGGATGGGCGCCTGACCCGTGGCGCCACCGTGGTCGACTGGGCCGCGCGGCTGGGCCGGCCGGCGCAGGCGAATATCGTGTTGGAGGTGGATCACGCGCGCTTTGCCGCGATGGTGCGGCGCGCGCTGGGTGCACCAGGCTGATATGGCGTTCTGAGGACGCTGCGGCGCTTGCATGAGCGCCGGCTTGCGGCGGAGGTCGATTTCTCGTTACAATGCCGCTCTTTTCACCACCGCTTTAGAGCCTGTCATGAAGCCTGATATCCATCCGAACTACAACCCGGTGGTGTTCCAGGACCTGTCGTCCGACTTCTCGTTCCTGACCAAGTCGACCATGTCCAGCAAGGAAACCATCAAGTGGGAAGACGGCAATGAGTACCCGCTGATCAAGGTGGATATCTCCAGCCATTCGCACCCGTTCTACACCGGCAAGCAGAAGTCGCTGGACGTTGGCGGCCGCGTCGACAAGTTCCGTCGCCGCTATGCGGGCACCGTCAAAGAGTAATCGACGGTAGCGGCCAGCGTCTGCGCTGGCCGACCACGAGATTCGATTCGAAACACGGGGCGAGCGCAGGCTTGCCCCGTGTTTTTTCGTGGCCGCCATTCGACCATTCGCCATCGAATGTGGGTGAGGGCTTATGCGATAATAGTCGGTGAGCTGACGCCATGGCGTCCATCGCATCGCATCTTTCCCCAATGTGCGATGCCAGACATTCCCTCGCCGGACGGCGCCGTCATTGCGGTTGCCGTCGGTGGTGACCCACATGAAGGAGGTTTCCGTGTCCGATTCCAAGATCGTCAAGCTGCTGGATGAGTCGAGCAACCGCAGCAGTGAGCTGCCGCTGATCAGCGGCACGCTGGGTCCGGCGTGCATCGACATCGGCACGCTGTACAAGGACACCGGCCACTTCACCTACGACCCCGGCTACGGCAGCACCGCCAGCACCAAGAGTGCGATCACCTATATCGATGGCGACCAGGGTGTGTTGCTGTATCGCGGCTATCCGATCGAGCAGCTGGCCGAGAAGTCCAACTTCCTCGAAGTGTCCTACCTGCTGCTCAACGGCGAGCTGCCTAACAAGACGCAGTTCGAGGGCTTCGAGCACGAAATCACGCATCACACGATGATGCATGAGGCGCAGAAGAACTTTTTCCAGGGTTTCCACCACGATGCGCATCCGATGGCGATGCTTGCCGCGGCGGTCGCCTCGCTGTCCGCGTTCTATCACGATGATCTCGATGTGGAGAATCCGGCCGACCGCAAGATGGCCGCGATCCGTCTGATCGCGAAGATGCCGACGATTGCGGCGGCCTGTTTCCGCTATTCGATCGGCTGGCCCGTGCGCTATCCGCGCAACAACCTCGAATACGTCACCCGTTTCCTGCACATGATGTTCGAGGTGCCGAGCGAGCCGCTGACGTTGAATCCGGTGGCCGCCAAGGCGCTGGACCTGCTGTTCATCCTGCACGCCGACCACGAGCAGAACGCGTCCACCTCGACCGTGCGTCTGGTCGGCTCCACGGGGGCCAATCCGTACGCGTCGATCGCCGCCGGCATCACCGCGTTGTGGGGTCCGGCGCATGGCGGCGCCAACGAGGCGGTGCTCAAGCAGCTCGAGGAAATCGGCACGCCGGACAATGTCGAGAAAGCCGTGTTGCGCGCGAAGGACAAGAACGACAGCTTCCGCCTGATGGGCTTCGGCCATCGCGTGTACAAGAACTTCGATCCGCGCGCGAAGATCATCCGCGAGATGTGCCACAAGGTGCTGGCCGAGCTGGGCGTCAACGACCCGCTGCTCGAGGTGGCGATGAAGCTGGAAGAGGCGGCGCTGAAGGACGACTACTTCGTCGAGCGCAAGCTGTATCCGAACGTCGATTTCTACTCAGGCATCATCTACAAGGCGCTGGGCATCCCGACCGAGATGTTCACCGTGATGTTTGCGATCGCGCGCACCTCGGGCTGGATCGCGCACTGGATCGAGCAGCACGAGACCCCGGGATCGCGTATCGGCCGTCCGCGCCAGATCTACACCGGCGCCGACGTGCGCGATTACACGCCGACCGCCAAGCGCTGATTGACGGCTTGCATTGAGGCAAACAAAAAACGCCCCGGCTTCAACCGGGGCGTTTTTTTTGTTTGGAGCAACGGTGCGGGTTCAGCGTAGTGCGGCGGAAAGGCGCTGTTCGAACGCGTCGTCATCGTCTTCCGCCAGCAGGATTTCCACCTGGGTCAGCGCGGCGCGGCGCATCGGGCGGTCGTCGGCGCGATCCAGTGGCGCCTGGCGCAAGGCATCGCGCGGCAGCACGGTCAGGTCGAACGGCAGCTCGTCGGCGGCAAACAGCAATACCGGATATTCCGGTTGCTCGTCGCGGCTGTAACGCAGGCGCCGGGTCTGCGTCTCGACCGGGACGCCATGCTCGCGCAGATACAGGTCGACTGCATCGGGATCGTCGCTGAATAGATGCAGGCAGACTGCCGAATGCGCATCCGCGGTGCCCTCGAGCACGGCGCCGACCAGGCGCGGCTCGAATGCGGCGAGGAATCGCATCGCCTCGGCGGCCGCCTCCCGTCGCTGGCGCAGCAATTGCGGCTGGCTGTCGGCGAGAAACAGGCGCTGGTGTTCGCGCAGCGCCTGTTCGATCTCCAGATTGCGTGGCAACGCCTGCGTGTCGAGGATGCCGAGTCGTTCGGCCGCCTTCAGCTTGGCGTGGTGAAAATCGCGGATACCGTGCTCGCTCATCAGGCGGGCGGCTTCCTGGGCTACGCGCAGTCGATTGCGCTGCACTCGATCATGCGCATGGATGCGGTGATGTTCGCCTCGCGACATGGTGTGCTCCTCGTCGTTCGGTAACCGGCGCCCCCACCTTACCCGAAGCGGCCGGCCAAAAGTTCAGAAGATCGCGGGTCAGAAGATATCGTACGCGTGCTGCTGATCCTGCTCTTTTTGCTGGCTGGCCTGGGTACGCAGGCGATCGACGTCCTCCACCTTGAAGATCTCGTTCATGGCGTCCGGATCGCCCTCCGCGGTGGGCAGGCCGCTCTGCCGATTGATCAGGACCGTGCTGATGCCGGGCGGCATCGGCAAGGTGTTCTCCGGCAAGCCCTTCAGCACGGCGCCCATGTAATCCATCCAGATCGGCAACGCGGCTTGGGCGCCGAATTCGCCGACGCCGTTGGATTTGCCCAGTGCGCTGAAATCGTCGAAGCCGACCCATACCGCGGTCGCCAGGTCGCCATTGAAGCCGACGAACCAGGCATCGCGATGATCGTTGGTGGAACCGGTCTTGCCGGCCAGGTCGGCACGATTCAGCGCCTTGGCGGCGTAGCCGGTGCCACGGGGACTGGCAATCACATCCTTCATCAGCGAGGTGACCAGGTAGTCGTTGCGCGGGTCGATCACGCGTGGGGCGAGCACGGGCGGGTGGCTGTTCTCGCCATGGATATCCGCAGGCAGCGCCGCAACGCCCACGCCATCGATGCTGCTGGCTTCCGCTGGCGCCTGGGCGGTGCCGGCGACGGCGACGTCGTTGGCCGGGGTCTTCAACATGTCGGCTGGCGGCGGCCCTGGAGGGCTCGTGTCGAGCAGGCGTTCCTGGCAGTCGCTGCAGGCGCGGGCGGGGTTGGCCAGGTACACCGGCTTGCCATTTCGGTCGTCGATCTCGCTGATGAAATACGGGGTGACCAGATAGCCGCCGTTGGCGAACACCGCGTAGCCGCGCGCCATCCCCATCGGCGACACCGAGGCCGTGCCGAGGGCCAGCGAAAGGTTGGGCGGCAGCGCATCCAGCGGCAGGCCGAACCGGGTGACGTACTGGCGCGCGAAACGCAGGCCCATGGCATCGAGCAGACGCACCGAGACGAGGTTCTTCGATTGCAGCAGGGCTTCGCGCAGGCGCATGGGCCCGGCGAACTTGCCGTCGTCGTTGGACGGCGTCCACAGGCCGCCGGGGCTCGACGGATCGGGCAGCGCCAGCGGCGCATCATTGATGATCGAGGACGGCGTGAAGCCACGCTCGAAGGCCGCCGAATACAGGTACGGCTTGAAGCTGGATCCAGGCTGGCGCGCCGCCATCACCGCGCGATTGAACTTGCTGCGGCCGAAATTGAAACCGCCGACCAGCGCCTGGATCGAACCGTCCTCCGGATTGATCGAGGCCAGCGCCGCCTGGGCGGCCGGAATCTGGTCGAGCTGCCAGTCGCCCTTGTCGTTGCGCGACAGTCGCACGATATCGCCACGCTTCAGCACGCCATCGACGCTGCGTGGAGTTGCGCCGACACGGTTCTCGTCTATATGCGGGCGGGCCCAGCTGAGTGCGGCCAGATCGAGCTTCACGCTTTCGTGGCTGGCCAGATAAACCGTGGCTTCCTTCGCACTGCTGGTGGTGACCACGCCCGGCTGCAGGCCCGAGATGGCGGTGTAGCCGGAAAGCAGATCGTCATAATCCTGGTCGCTGGCTTGCGCGGGCAGATCCTGGTGCGCTTCCGGTCCACGCCAGCCATGCCGGTGATCGTAGGTGATCAGGCCATTGCGCAACGCTTCCACCGCAACCTGCTGGCGGCTGCTCTGCAGCGTGGTCTTGACCACGTAGCCCTCGGTAAGCGCCTCGTTGCCCAGTCGGTCGAGCACCTGCCGGCGCACCATTTCCGCCATATACGGTGCATCCACCTCGATTGGCTGCTCGTGCGGAAAGGCGTGGTTCGGTTCGACGATTGCCTGCTCGTAGACGGGCTTGGTGATGTAGCCGTGCCTGAGCATCTCGCCCAGCACCCAGTTGCGTCGGGCGATTCCGCGCTTGGGGCTGTTGATCGGATTGACCACCGAGGGCAGCTGGAAGCTTGAGGCGATCAGCGCGCACTCGGCGACGGTCAGCTGGTCCAGCGTCTTGCCGTAGTAATACTCCGCCGCTGCGGCCACGCCGTAGGAGCGATGACCGAGAAACATCTTGTTGAGATACAGCTCGAGGATCTGGTCCTTGCTGAGTTCATGCTCGATGCGCAGCGCGATGAAGATCTCGGTGAGCTTGCGCGAATAGAGTTTTTCGGGACTCAGGAAGATGTTGCGCGCCACCTGCTGGGTGATCGTCGAGCCGCCGGGTCCCTTGTCGCCGCCAGTCACCACGACATGCCAGCCGGCGCGCACGATGCCGCGCCAGTCCACGCCTGGGTGATGGTAGAAATCCGCATCCTCGGCAGACAGCACGGCGTGCTTGAGCAGATCCGGTACATCGGCCATGACCACCGGGATGCGCCGCGTCTCGCCGAAGCTGGCAATCAACTTGCCATCGGCGCTCATGACGCGCAGCGGCACCTGCATGTGGTAGTCCTTGAGTAGTGCCACCGACGGGAGTCTTGGAGCGACCAGCCAATACGCCACACCTGCCGCGATAACAATCAGGAGCAAACCGGAAAAGGCCAGGATCAGTGCCCAGCGCAACAGACGCTTGAGAATTCGCATGGTGTGGGGATAGCGAGACCTGAGTCAAAACATGGCAGAGTATAGATGTAGCAGTATGGCCGACAGGTGGGGCTCGCCAAAGCAAGGGTTGCGCCAGCGGGGACGATTCCACAAATGTGGTGGACATCACGCCAATTACTTGAGAAAGTTTCTGTAGACCGTTGCCATTGCGTTAATTTTTCGATTTAATGCCACTGCGCATCCCGCCAGGATTCTGGTTCGGGCGTCAGCGGTAAGGGGGATACACCGTGGGGCTCTTTACACCCAAGAAGCCGGCGCTGATTGGTGTCGACATCAGTTCGACTGCCGTCAAGCTGCTGCAGCTAAGTCAAGCGGGCGGTCGCTATCGCGTGGAGCATTACGCGGTCGAGCCATTGCCACCCAACGCCGTGGTCGAAAAGAACATCGTCGAGGTCGAGGCGGTAGGTGACGCGATCCGCCGCGCCCTGGCGCGCTCGGGCTCCAAGCTCAAGCATGCATCAGCCGCGGTGGCCGGGTCGGCGGTCATCACCCGCGTCATCCCGATGGCCAGCGAGCTTTCCGACGACGATCTGGAGGGCCAGATCCAGGTCGAGGCGAACCAGTACATCCCGTATCCGATCGATGAAGTCAGCCTCGACTACGAGGTGATCGGGCCGGTACGCGACAACCCCGACATGAACAACGTGCTGCTGGCGGCCTCGCGCACCGAGAACGTCGACATGCGCGTGGCAGCGCTGGATCTGGGTGGGCTCACCGCCAGCGTGATCGACGTCGAGGCGTTCGCGATGGAAAACGCGTTCGCCATGGTCGCCGACCAGCTGAACGTCGGTCGTGACGCGCTGGTGGCGGTGGTCGACATCGGCGCCACCATGACGACGCTGTCGGTACTGCGCAACCAGCGCACGATCTACTCGCGTGAGCAGGTATTCGGCGGCAAGCAGCTCACCGACGAAATCATGCGCCGCTTCGGTCTCTCCTACGAGGAAGCCGGTCGCGCCAAGCGCAAGGGCGGCCTGCCCGAATCGTACGAAACCGAGGCACTGGAGCCGTTCAAGGAATCGCTGATCCAGCAGATCAGCCGCCTGCTGCAGTTCTTCTTTGCGGGTAGCGAATACAGCAAGGTCGACCAGGTCGTGCTGGCCGGCGGTTGCGCCTCGATCGAGGGGCTGGGTCCGATGCTGGAAGAACAGCTCGGCGTCCCCTGCGTCGTCGCCAACCCGTTGGCGCGCATGTCGCTTTCGCCACGGGTGCAGGCACAGTCGCTGGCCCAGGATGCGCCGGCGCTGATGATCGCGGTCGGCCTCGCCATGAGGAGCTTCGACTGATGGCACACGTCAACCTACTTCCGTGGCGCGCGGCGCGGCGCAAACTGCGTGAACGCGAGTTCTACATGCAGCTGCTCGCCGCCTTCGTGGTGGCACTGGGTGTGATGCTGCTGTGGGTGTTCTGGATGGATCAGCGCATCGACAACCAGAACGAACGCAATGGCTACCTGCAGACCGAAATCAAGCAGCTCGACGTGCGCATCGCCAAGATCAAGGATCTGGAAACGGTGCGCGCGAGCTTGCTGGCACGCAAGCAGATCATCGAACAACTGCAGGCGGATCGCTCGCAGATGGTGCACCTGTTCGACGAACTGGTGAAGACGATCCCCTCCAGTGCGCGCCTGACCGGCGTCAAGCAGAACGGCCAGTCGATGTCGCTTGACGGTGTGGCACAGTCCAATTCCAGCGTCGCCGAGTACATGCGCAACATCGAGGTTTCGCCCTGGATGGGTCATGCCGACCTGCGCAAGACCGAAAACATCCATGACTCCTCGCGCATGCCTTATGCATTCGGTCTGGACGTGGCTCTGAGCCGGCCAAAGGCAGACGATGCAGCAGGTGGAGACGGCTCGGCTCCCGCCGCTGCCGGCAGCATATCCACTCCCCCTGCACCGGCGGCAACCGGCACATCCGTCAACGTCACCACGGCGGCTCCCGTCGCTGCTGCATCGGCACATTCGGCCAGTGCGCCCACCGCAGCGGCTACATCCGGGACGCCACCGGTGAGTGCAGCTGCCACGGGAGGGACCAAGCCATGAAGTTCCTCGACGAAATTCGCAGTCTGGACCGCAACAACGTCGGTGGCTGGCCGCAATCGGTCAAGATTTTCTTCACCGTGCTGGTGTTTGCGGTGGTGCTGCTGGTGGGTTGGTATTTCTTCGTCAGCAGCCAGCAGGACACGCTGACCTCACTGGCCAGCAAGGAAGAGGGCCTCAAGCAGGAGTTCTCGACCAAACAGGCCAAGGCGGTCAACCTCGAGGCCCTGCAACAGCAGCTTGACGAGATGCAGGACATGCTGCGCCAGTTGCTGCGGCAGTTGCCCAGCAAGACCGAGATGCCCGAGCTGCTGATCGACATCTCGCAGACCGCGCTGTCGGCGGGTCTGCAGAGCGATTTGTTCCAGCCCGGTCCGGAAGTGCCCAAGGACTTCTATGCGGAAAAGCCGATCACCTTGCGCATGACGGGCACGTATCACCAGTTCGGCACCTTCATCAGCGGCGTAGCCTCATTGCCGCGGGTCGTGATCCTGACCCTGCACGACGTCTCGCTGACGCCGAAGACACCGACCAAGGGCGAAGCGGTTTCGGACGGGCAGCTGGTCCTGCAGGGCACCGTGAAGACTTACCGCTATCTGGATGATGAAGAGAGCGCCGCTGCGAACAAGGAAAACAAGAAGAACGCCAAGGCGGGGGGGCAGAAATGAACAAGTTTGCTGCCATCAAGCCGGCCCATGCCGCGCGCCTGCTGCTGATGCTGGGCACCGCCCTGGTGCTGAGTGGCTGTACCCGCGGCATGTCGGATCTGCGCGATTGGGTCGCACAGGAAAAAGCCAGGAAGGGAGCGCCGATTCCGCCGCTGCCCGTGATCAAGACGTTCGAGACATTCAAGTACGACGATCAGGGTCAGCGTGATCCGTTCAGTCCGAGCACGGCCGAGCTGCAGACCAACAACGCGGCCAACGGTCCACGGCCGGATGCGAACCGCGCCAAGCAGCCGCTGGAGATGTTCTCGCTGGATACATTGAAGATGGTCGGCACGCTGGGCTCCGGTTCCGGCATGGAAGTGCTGGTCAAGGATCCCCAGGGCGTGATTCATCGTGTTCACGCCGGCGAATACATAGGTTCGAACTACGGGCACATCACGGCCATCAGCGATGATCATATCGATCTGGTCGAGCTGGTATCCAACGGTAATGGTGGCTGGATGGAACGTCCGGCCAGCATCGCGCTCGACGCGAAATAAGGAATACAGGGGCTGATGCAATGACCAACCAAATCCAATCCGTCCGGGGCCGTGTCATGCGCCATGCAAGCCGTTACATGCTGATGGGCCTGGTGCTCGCCGCTGCTACCTGGGCCAGTGCCGCGATGGCAGCCAGTGCGACGCTGAAGAACGTCAGCTACGACGCGCTGCCAGGCGGAGCAGTCCAGCTGCATATGGACTTCGGTAACGGCCCGGTGCCGCAGCCAAAGATCTTCAGCACCGGCAATCCGCCACGCATCGCGATCGATTTTGCCGATACCGACAATGCAGCCGCACGCCATCTGGACATCGGCAAGGGCTCGACCTCCGGCGTATCCGCGGTCGCGGCCGGCGGGCGCACCCGGGTGGTGGTCGAGCTGATGCGCGAGTCGAGTTACCGCTCACAGGTCGAAGGCAACAGTCTGGTGCTGACCATCAACAACGGCACGGCGGACCAGGCCGTGACCACCGCGGCCACCATCGATCCGAGCAAGGCCTTGCCGTCGGCCGCGAATGGTCCGGCGATCTCCAATATCGATTTCCGGCGTGGTCCGAATGGCGAAGGCCGCGTGCTGATCAGCTTCAGCGGCAGCGGTGCGAACGCCGAGATGACCCGCACGGGCGACAAGCTGCTGGTCACGATCGATCACGCGAACCTGCCGGCCAACCTGGCGCAGCGCCTGGATACGCTTGACTTTGCCACGCCTGTGCAGTCGATCGTCACCCGTGCCGGCATGGGTGGTGGTGTGCGCATGGAAATCGCGGTCAAGGGCAATGTTGATACTTCGGCCTACCAGACCGCTGATCAGTACGTGGTCGAAGTGGCGCCCAAGAAAGTCGATGCCAAGGACGCCAGGCTGGCCAAGGCCGGACAGGAGGCGAATTACAACGGCTCGCGCGTCACCTTCAACTTCCAGGACATCCCGGTGCGCTCGGCGCTGCAGCTGATCGCCGATGTCTCCAAGCTCAATCTGGTCGCCTCGGACAGCGTCGGCGGCAGTGTCACCCTGCGCCTCGTCAATGTACCGTGGGATCAGGCGCTGGATGTGATCCTTCGCGCCAAGAGCCTCGACAAACGTCGCAATGGCAACGTGATCTGGATCGCGCCGCAGGCCGAGCTAGCCAAGTACGAACAGGATATTGCCGACGCCAAACAAAAGGCGGAGGACTCGGCTGACCTGGTCTCCGTATATATCCCGATCAGCTACGGCAGCGCGTCGGATATCGCCAAGCTGCTGACCACGGGCAGCCTGCAGGCTACGGGTGGTGGCGGTGGTAGCACCAGCGCAAATACCCAAAAGGGTTTCCTGTCACAGCGGGGCAGTGCCTCCTTTGACAAGCGCACCAACATGCTGCT
Organism: Rhodanobacter sp. C03; assembly: GCF_002001175.1. GTDB lineage: Bacteria > Pseudomonadota > Gammaproteobacteria > Xanthomonadales > Rhodanobacteraceae > Rhodanobacter. The sequence continues at coordinate 501,698 of NZ_MUNT01000001.1, forward strand.
GCTCAACGATACGCCGGACAAGATCAAGCAGCTGCGCGACCTGATCGCCGTGCTGGACAAGCCGGTGCAGCAAGTGCTGATCGAGTCGCGCATCGTGATCGCCACCGACGACTTTACCCGTGACCTGGGTGCGAAGTTCGGCGTCAGCGGCCGCAAGAACAACACCCAGTTCCAGAATTCGGCCACCGCTACTCCAGCTCTGCAGGCGGGTACCGGTGGTGGCAATGTGGTCTCGATTGGAGGTTCGGACAACGGCAACGGGACGGCCAGTGGGCTCAACGTCAACCTGCCTGTTTCTGCAGCTAATGCGGCTGGAAGTTTTGGCTTGGCCATCCTGGGTGCCAATTACGCCCTGGATCTGGAACTTGACGCGGCGCAGACCGAAGGTCGCAGCGAAGTGATTTCCAGTCCGCGCGTGATCACCGCGAATCAGCAGGAAGCCGTGATCCGCCAAGGCCAGGAAATCGGCTACGTCACGTTCCAGAACAGCAGCGGTGGCGCAGCCGGCAGTGGCACCGCCACGGTGGCCTTCAAGGATGCCGTGCTGGAGTTGAAGGTGACCCCGACGATCACTGCCGACAACCGCGTCTACCTGTTGATCAACGTGACCAAGGATGCACTGGCTGGCTATATCACGGTGCCGGGCAGTGGCCAGGTGCCGACCATCGACACCCGTTCGGTCAATACCTCGGCGCTGGTGGACAATGGACAGACGGTGGTACTTGGCGGCATCTATGAGGTCAACAAGACGAATACGGTCACCAAGGTGCCAGGTCTGGGCGATATCCCCGGCATCGGCGTCCTGTTTCGCAACTCCAGCCGCTCTGATACCAAGGCTGAGCTGCTGATCTTCGTGACGCCGCGCATCCTCAGCGACACGTTGCAGTAAGTTCATCAGGTACTGCAGCACAAAGAGGCGGCTTCGGCCGCCTCTTTGTTTGAGTCGTCCCGACGACGCGGCAGGGCTGGTTAAACTTCCTGCGCCGGTTATGGTCTGTAGCACGCGGTCGGATTCTGCTTCCCGTTGCGGCAGACTGGATCCAGGCTGCGCTGCATCGACCACGGAAACTGATCATGGATATGCCCGAAACCCCATCCCAGAGCCATCTGCAACTGGTCTTTGCGCGATTGCGCGAGGAGCTGCAAGGCTGCGTCATTGGCCAGCCGCATCTGATCGATTGCCTCCTGATTGCCCTGTTGGCTGATGGCCACTTGCTGGTCGAGGGTGCGCCCGGTCTGGCCAAGACCACGGCGGTGAAGGCGCTGGCGGCGCGGATCAAGGCGGATTTCCATCGGGTGCAGTTCACGCCCGACCTGTTGCCGGCCGATCTCACCGGCACCGATGTGTTCCGTCCGCAATCGGGCAGCTTCGAGTTCGAGCGTGGCCCGCTGTTCCACAACATCGTGTTGGCCGACGAGATCAACCGCGCGCCGGCAAAAGTGCAGTCGGCGTTGCTGGAGGCGATGGCCGAGCAGCAGATCACCGTGGGGCGCAGCACCTGGCAGCTGCCCGATTTGTTCATGGTGATGGCGACGCAGAATCCGATCGAGCAGGAAGGCACGTTCACGCTGCCGGAGGCTCAGCTCGATCGTTTCCTGATGCATGTGACGATCGGATATCCGGATGCGATCGCCGAACTGGCGATACTCAAACTGGCACGCGAGCAGGCCAGCCACCGGGCGCACCCGGTGGCCGCGCCGGCGGCCCTGCTGAGTCAGGCCGAGGTGTTTGCCGCGCGTGATGCGGCGATGGCGATCCACATGGCGCCGGCACTGGAGGAATACCTGACCCAACTGGTTCTGGCCACACGCGATGCCGGCCGCTACGGGCCCGAATTGAAGCGCTGGATCGCCTGGGGCGGTAGTCCGCGCGCGACCATCGCACTGGACCGCTGTGCGCGGGCAAAGGCGTGGCTGAGCGAACGCGACTACGTGTTGCCCGAGGACGTGCATGCGATCGCGCATGAGGTGCTGCGTCATCGCGTGCTGCTCAGTTACGAGGCTGAAGCCGAGGGTGTGCGGCCGGATCAGGTGATCGACCGCCTGCTGGATCTCGTGCCGCTGCCGTGAGCGCCGTCGTGCAAGCCCGGATGGATGGTGATGGCCGCAGCCAGGTATCGCTGGCCGAACTGATCGCGTTGCGCGCGCGGGTCGGTCGTGTGCGCATGGCGCCGTTGCTCAGTCGCGCGGTGCGCAGCGGTCAGCAGTCCAGCCGTCTATACGGCCGCGGCATGGACTACGCCGAGTCGCGTGTATATCAGGCCGGCGACGATGTGCGCCGGCTCGACTGGCGGCTTACCGCGCGCAGCGGCAAGCTGCACACCAAATTGTTCCAGGAAGATCGCGAAGGCTGCCTGTTGATCCTGCTGGATACCCACGCCAGCATGCGCTTCGGCACGCAGGTGCGCTTCAAGTCGGTGCAGGCGGCGCGTGCCGCGGCGTGTGCCGCCTGGTATGCGGTGCGAGCCGGTGAACGGGTCGGGGTGATGGCGTTCGGTCATGCCGAGCAGTTGCTGCGCCCGCAGGGCGGTCCGCGCGGTGCGTTGGCGGTGTGCGGCGCACTGGCCGAATGGGATGCGCTGCCGACGCCGGACCCGGACAAGGCCGAATCGTTGACCGATGCTCTGACCCGTGCTGGCCGCGTGCTGCACGGCGCCAGCCGTGTGCTGCTGATCAGTGACGGCTTCAGCGGCGATGCGTCGGTACGGCAGCGCCTGCTCGATCTCACCCGCCACGCGGCCGTCAGCGTGCTGGTGGTCGCCGATGCGTTGGAACTCGCGCTGGCGCCGCCGGGGCGTTATCCGCTGGAGCATGCGGGCGAACGCAGCGAAGTGTTGTTGCAGTCCGAACGCCAGCGTCGCGAATTTCAACGTGCGCTCGGTGCCGGTCCGGCCCGGCTCGCCGAATTGGCGCAATCCCTGAACTTGCGCTGGAGCCGTATCGATACCGTGGCCGATCCGCTGACGTCGATCACGGGCCTGTTCGGCGTCGCGAGGACCGCACGATGAGCGCGTTGCCGACCCAGCCCGGCGCGACGACAGCGCCAGCGGGCCCCACGCTGCGCGATATCCATCTGCCGCCCGAGCCCTCGTGGTGGCCGCCGGCACCGGGCTGGTGGATGCTGGGCGCGCTGGTGCTGACGGCGCTGCTGCTGGGTGTCTGGCTGTGGCGACGGCATCGAGGCGTGACCCGGCAACATGAGCAGGTCCTGCTCGAACTCGATACGCTAGCGCGTCGGCATCAGCACGACGCTGATCAGGCAGCGCTGGCGAATGGTTTGCATCAGCTGCTGCGGCGTGTGGCGCGCCGGCACGATGCGATGGCCACGCAGCAGCGCGGCGAAGCATGGCGGCAGACGTTGACAAGGGTGTCGATCGATACGACCACACTGGATCGATTGCTCGCGCTGGAACACGTGATCTATCGCCCGCAGTCGAAGTTCGATCATGTTGCGGCGGTGGCAGCCGTGCGGCAGTGGTTGGATCTGGCATTGAAGCCGTCGAACTGGAAACCGGTCGTGACGGAGCAAGCACATGCCTGAGTTCGCATGGCCCTGGCTGATCGTGTTGCTGCCGCTGCCCTGGCTGCTGCGCCACTGGCTGCGGCCAGCCGCGCCGGGGCAGGCGCTGCATCTGCCACAGCCGGGACTGCAGCTGATCACGGTGAGTGGCAACGTCGCGCATGGCATCGCGCCCTGGCTGCTGGCGCTGGCCTGGTTGTGCCTGCTGGCCGCCGCGGCGCGCCCGCAATGGGTCGGGCCACCGCAAGCTCAGCAGCGCAGCGGCCGCGCCGTGATGCTGGCGGTGGATCTGTCCGGCAGCATGCACACGCCGGACATGGAGCTGGCTGGCCAGCCGGTCAGCCGCTTCGGTGCGGTCGAGGCGATTGCCGGCGACTTCATCAATCGCCGCAGCGGTGACGAGATGGGCCTGATCCTGTTCGGCAGCCAGGCATTTCTGGTGACGCCGCTGACCTACGATCTGTCGGCGGTACGCGCGCAATTGCAGGGTGCGGCGGTGGGACTGGCCGGAACGGAGACGGCGATCGGCGATGCGATCGCGGTGGCCGTGAAGCGGCTGTCGGCGCTGCCCGAACAGGCGCGCGTGCTGGTGCTGCTCACCGACGGCGTCAACAATGCCGGCAGCATATCGCCGCGCGAGGCGGCGCAAGCGGCCAAGGCGGCTGGTGTGCGCATCTACACCATCGGCATCGGTGCCACGCAGATGCGCGTACCGGGATTCTTCGGCAGCCAGCTGATCAATCCTTCGGCGGATCTGGATGCGGACATGCTCACCACGATCGCGACGGAAACCGGCGGTCAGTTTTTCCGCGCCACCGACAGCCATCAATTGGCCGATGCCTATCGCGCGATCGATGCGCTGGAACCGATGCCGCAGCATGGACCGACCCTGCGGCCGCGGCATGAACTGTTCCGCTGGCCGTTGCTGGCCGCGGTCGTGCTGTTGCTGCTGGTGATCGTGCCGCGCCGGTTTGGCCGCGCGCCGGAGCAGCCGGCATGAGCGAAGCGCTGCAGCAATTCCATTTCCTGCGGCCGTGGTGGCTGCTCGCGTTGGTCGTGCTGCCGCTATTGGGGTGGCTCGGCGCACGGCGCGATGTGGCGCAGCTGGAGCTGTCGCGACTGGTCGATGCCGACCTGCTGCCGCATCTGTTGCGCGGCCGTGCGGGCAATCGCAGTCTGCCGCTGTGGTTGTTCGCGCTGGGCTGGACGCTGTGCGCGTTGGCACTGGCCGGTCCGAGCTGGAGCCGCGTCACGCAGCCGCTGTATGCCAGTCGGGCGGCGCAAGTGGTGGCGATCTCGCTGTCGCAGCACATGCTGGCGCGCGACATGGCGCCGAGCCGGCTCGACCGCGCGCGCTACAAGGCGCATGACCTGCTGGCCAGCAATCGCGATGGGTTGAATGCGTTGATCGGCTATGCCGGGGAAGCCTTCGTGGTGGCACCGTTGACCTCCGATGCGAACAGCCTCGACGACCTGCTCGACGCGATGGCGCCGGACACCATGCCGGTGGACGGCAACGACGCGGCACTGGCGATCGAGCGTGGTATAGCCCTGATCCATGACGCCAATGCCAGCGGTGGTTCGCTGGTGCTGATCACCGATCAGGCGGATGCGGCGGCGGATACTGCGGCACGCAAGGCGAAGGCTGCCGGGGTGCGGGTATCGGTACTCGGCGTGGGCACGTCGCAGGGCGGCCCGGTACCGCTGGCCGACGGCGGTTTTCTGCATGACGCGCAAGCCCGGATGACGCTGGCCCGGCGCGATGACGCAGCGCTCGGTGCGCTGGCCGCCGCGGGCGGTGGCCGCTATGTGCCGATGAGCGCCGATCGCGGCGACATCGATACACTGCATGCACAGTTGCGCACCGGCCCGGCAACCGTGGCCCGCGGACAGGTCGGTGACGAATGGCAGGACCGTGGCCCGTGGCTGCTGCTGCCGTTGCTGCCGATCGTGGCGCTGGCTTTCCGGCGTGGCTGGCTGCTGGTGTTGCCACTGGTGCTGTTGCCGCTGTTGCCGACCCGCGCGGAGGCGATGAGCTGGCACGATCTGTGGCAGCGTCCCGACCAGCAGGCGGCGCAGGCGCTGCGCCGCGGTGACGCAAAACAGGCGCAGCAGCTGGCGCGCGATCCGGCCTGGCGTGGCGCGGCCGCATATCGCGCCGGCGATTACGCCAGTGCGGCTCAAGACCTGCAGCATTCACCCGGCAGCGATCCGGCTTACAACCTTGGCAATGCACTGGCCCGTCAGGGCCAATATCAACCAGCTATCGCTGCCTACGATCATGCGTTGAAACTCGATCCGGCGAATGCCGATGCCAGGGCGAATCGCCAAGCGGTCGAGGACTGGCTGCGCAAGCAACCGCAGGAAAAGCCGCAGCAGGACAAGCAACAGCAGCAGGGTCAGAACGGCGACAAGGGACAGTCCTCGTCGGGCGAGCAGGGCAAGGACAACCCGTCGAAATCGGCACAGTCGCAGGACGACAAGTCGGAGCAGGGCAGCGGCAAACCATCCGACAAAGCGGCCCAGGACGGGCAGCCGAAAGCGCAGGATCAGCAGGACGACAATCGTTCCGGCAAGGATCAATCCGGCGATCAGCCCAAACCGCTGACTGCGCAGCAGCAAGCCGAACAGAAGGCGCAGGCCGAGCAGGCGCAGAAGGCCCTGCAGCAGCAGATGGATAAGGCGCTGGCCGGACAACCGAAGAATCAGTCGGGCACGCCAACCCATCAGCTCGGTGCGATGGCTCAGGACGATCCGCAATCGAAGCTGCCAGCGGATTTGCGCCAGGCATTGCAGCGGGTGCCGGACGATCCCGGCGCGCTGCTGCGGCGCAAGTTCGAACTGGAATATCGACAGCGCCACGGCGGCGCAGCAGACGAGGATGATCAGCCGTGATGTTTCGACGACTCATCGCAGTGTGGCTGCTGGCGCTGCTGTTGATCCCTTCGCTCGGCCATGCCGCCGACGTGACCGCCAGCCTGGATCGCAATAGCGTGCAGCTCGGCGAGACAGTGACGCTGAACCTGCGCGTCAACGGCAACGCCGGCAATGTCACTGCGCCCGATCTCAGTGCACTGAGCAATGACTTCGACATACTCAGCAGCTCGCAGAACAGCAGCCTCAGTGTCGTCAATGGCCGGGCGAGCTCCAGCATGACGTTCGGCATCGCGCTGCGGCCGAAGCATGTGGGCGACTTGCAGATTCCCGCGCTGAGCGTGGCCGGCAGCCAGACCACGCCGCTGCAGCTGCAGGTAGACGCGCCCGACCCGGCGACGGCCGCAGCCACGCACAAGGATGTCTTCATGGAGTCGCAGGTCGAGCCGGCGCACGGCTATGTCGGCCAGCAGCTGAGTTATGTGGTGCGGCTGTATTACGCGAACCGCATCAATGGCGATGCCCCGGCGCCACCGCAGGTCGATGGCGCGCAGATCAGCCCGCTCGGCAATGGCCTGAACTACGACACTGAGCGCGGCGGCCGTACCTATCATGTGCTGGAGCAACGTTATGCGCTGATTCCGCAACGTGCCGGGCAGATCGAGATTCCCGCGGCGAATTTCCAGGGCGAGGCGATCGACCCGAACGATCCCAACAGTTTCTTCGGTGCCAGCATCCCGGTTTCGGCGAGTGCGCCGGCGTTGGCGATCGAGGTGCAGACGGCGCCCGCCGACTGGGGCAAGCTCGCGTGGCTGCCGGCGCGGCAGCTCAGCTTGAGCCTGGATGGCTTGCCGACCGCGCAGGATTCGCCGCGGGTGGGCCAGCCGCTGAACCTCACGATGAACCTGCAGGCGACGGGTCTGTCATACGAGGTGCTGCCGGCGCTGAGCCTGCCGTCGCTGGATGGCGCCACCGTGTATCCGGACAAGCCGGCCAGCGGCAACCACCACGACGAGCAGTGGATCGTCGGCTGGCGGCAGCAGGCGTTTGCGGTCGTGCCGGAACGCGCCGGCACGTTGACCATTCCCGCCACCACGCTGAAATGGTGGAACGTGCTGAGCGACCGCATGGAAGTGGCGCAGATTCCGTCGCGCAGCATCACGATCCTGCCCGCGCTGGGCGCGTCGGCTGCCGCTCCGACCCCGCCGGCAGCTGCGTCAGCGGCGAGCCTGGCGGTCACGCCGTCAACGACCGAGGCGGCGAACGCCGTTGTGCCGGTCACGCCATGGCGCTGGATCGCCCTGGCCAGCCTCGGCCTGTGGTTGCTCAGTGTGCTGGCATGGTGGCTGTGGCGCCGTCGCCGCGCGGCAGTGGCGCCCGCCACTCCGGTGGCTGCGCTGACATCGGCGCGCGAATGCCAGCGGGCTTTCATCGCGGCAGCCCGTGGCAGCGATACCGCGGCGCAGGTGCGCACCCTGCTGGCGTGGGCCCGCGCCGAACGGCCGGCGATCCAGCATCTGGGTGACCTGGCCTCCGCGCTGGGCGACGCATCGCAGTGCACGGCGATCGCGGCCCTGCAGCAACGTCACTACGCCGGTGCGCCAGTAGCCGAAGGCAATCCGGCGCTGGCTGAAGTGTTCAAGCGCGGCTTTGTGTGGCGTGTTGCCGCTGCGGCAGACGAAAATCCCGAACTGCCGCCGCTGTATCCGTTCAAGCTGCACTGAATGGCTCGCGCCCTACGGCGCCAGCGCCCGTTGGAACACCGTCTGCATGCCTTCGCTGAAGCAGCACAGCGTCACGTCGATGTCGTCCGTGGCGACCAACTCGTCACGCAGCGTGGCTACTGCCACTGCCGCCGCCAGCGCGGCGGGGTAGCCGTAGACACCGCAGCTGATCGCGGGGAACGCGATCGTGTGTCCGCCGTGTTCGCGCAGCAGGCGCATCGTGTTGCGGTAACAGTGCTTGAGCAGTAGCGCTTCACCGTGATCGCCACCATGCCAGATCGGCCCGACTGTATGGATCACGTGGCGCGCGGGCAGCGCAAAGCCCAGCGTGATGCGCGCCTCGCCAGTCGGGCAACGCACGCCGGGCGCGCACTCGGGCAGCGCGTGACAGGCCTGCAGCAAGGCCGGCCCGGCGGCGCGATGAATCGCGCCATCCACGCCGCCGCCGCCGAGCAGGCCAGGATTGGCGGCGTTGACGATGGCGTCAAGGTGCAGTCCGGTGATGTCGGCGGTGATGACCTTGATGGGCATGGTTTCGGCGCGGGTGGCGGCTTATGCTTCCGGCAGGTATCCCGGTACGCGGAGGTTGCAACGGATCATGGCGAATACGGAAGACATTTCTTTCGGCTATCTGCTCAACGACGTGACCTTGCTGTTCCGCAAGCACTTCGATCGGCGTGCGGTGAGGTTCGGCCTGACCCGGGCGCAATGGCGCGCGACCAAGATGTTGTATCACCGCGAAGGCTTGCGGCAAACCGAGCTGGCCGAATCCCTGGAAATGGAACCGATCGCGGTGGGCCGGGTGATCGACCGGCTGCAGGCCGCGGGTTTCGTCGAACGCCGTGCCGATCCGAAGGATCGTCGTGCATGGCGGCTGTACACCACGGAGCAGGCACGCGGGATCATCGACGGCATGGAGCTGATTGCCCGCGATCTGCGCCGCGATGCCACCGCCGGCATCACGCATGCGGAGTTGACACAGGCGATGACGGTGCTCAACCGGATCAAGGAAAACCTGCAGGCGCTGGATGCCATCGATACGGTGCCGGGTCGCGACGAATGAATCAGCGGTCGCTATCGTTCCATCGATCTGTCATGTGCCATCGGTACAGGTCGGTTGCATGGATGGAAGGCGCATCATGTGTCATGACAGTCAACGGGTCGGCCGGGCACGCGTTACATCCTGGTCATCCCCCTGACGCCCCCTGAGTTCAGGCAGCGCTGCATCGCGATGCAGTTGCCGCGCCAGCGGCCCCCGTGGCCGGAGAAATCATGCAGCGCAATACCTGGAAGAAATTCGTGCTGGTTGTCGTGATGCTGGCTGTCATTGGCATCGGCGCCCACTACCTGCTGGGAAGTGCCGGCAAGTCAGCTGCAAAAGACCATGCCACGACGGCCCAGACGGTGCCGGTCAAGATAGCCAGGGCGCAGCGCGGGAACCTGGATCTTTCGTTGAAGGTGATCGGCAGCGCGGAAGCCTATTCCACGGTCAACGTGCAGTCGCGGGTGGACGGACAGTTGCTGTCGCTGTCGTTCAAGCCGGGTGGCCGGGTCAGGCAGGGCGAGACGATCATCCGGATCGATCCCAGCCTGCTGCAATCGCAGCTGGATCAGGCGCTGGGCAATCTGGCCAAGGACCAGGCGCAGTTGGTGAATGCGCAGTCCCTGTTGAAGCGCTACACCCCGTTGCTGGCCAAGGGCTATGTGGCCCAGTCCGATGTCGATACCTACAAGGCCAACGAGGGTCTGTATGCAGCCTCGGTGAAGGCCGACAACGCCGCCGTGGAGCTGGCGCGCACGCAGCTGAGCTATGCACAGATCCATGCGCCGGTCGACAGCATCGCCGGTGCGCCGCTGGTGTATCCCGGCGCGCAGGTCAGTGCGAACAGCACGAACCTGGTGGTGCTCAACCAGGTGCGTCCGATCTACATCACGTTCTCCATTCCGCAATCCGCGCTGGCCGGACTCAAGGCGTCGTATGCGCGTGGTGCATTGCCGGTGACGGCAAAGATTCCGGGCAGCCAGAGCGCGCTGCAGGCTTCGCTGGATTTCATCAACAACGCGGTGGACACCAGCACCGGCACCATCCAGCTCAAAGCCAGCTATGCGAACACTGACGATGAGCTGACGCCGGGGCAGTTCGTCGAGGTGACCCTGCCGACCACGCGACTGACCAAGGTGGTGACCGTGCCGGTGGTGGCGCTGCAGAACTCGCCGAACGGCAGCTTCGTGTTCGTGGTCGCCGCGGATGGCACGGTGCAGCAGCGCATGGTCACGGCGGGTGAAAGCAGCGGCAACCAGATCGTGATCGACAAGGGTCTGGACGGCGGCGAGCAGGTGGTCACCGACGGGCAGTTGCTGCTGGTGAATGGCACGCATGTGCACGTCGTCAGCGACAACGGCTGAGTGACGACGATGAATCTGCCCGCCCTGTGTATCCGCCGACCGGTGATGACGGCGCTGCTGATGATCGCGCTGGTGGTGTTTGGCGTGGCGGCCTACCCGAAGCTGCCGGTGAACGAACTGCCGAATGTCGATTTCCCCACCATCACGGTGAGCGCGAGCCTGCCGGGTGCGTCGCCGGAGACCATGGCCTCGGCGGTGGCCACGCCGCTGGAAGGACAGTTCTCGACGATCGCCGGCATCTCGTCGATGACCTCGACGAGTGCGTTGGGTTCGACCTCGATCACGTTGACCTTCGAGCTCGATCGCGAGATCGACGGCGCCGCGCAGGACGTGCAGGCGGCGATCTCCGGCGCGTTGCGGCAATTGCCGACCAACATGCCGACGCCGCCGACCTTCCGCAAGGTCAATCCGGCCGACGCGGCGATCCTCTATCTCACCCTGCGTTCGGCCACGCTGCCGTTGTCGACGGTGGACGACTATGCCGAGACGCAGCTGGCGCAGCGCCTGTCGATGATCGACGGCGTGGCGCAGGTGAATGTCTACGGCTCGCAGAAGTACGCAGTGCGCATCAGTGTCGATCCCAGCAAGCTGGCGGCCAACGGCGTCGGCATCGACACCTTCCAGCAGGCGGTGTCCGCCGCCAACGTCAACCTCGCCACTGGCTCGTTGAATGGCAGCCGCCAGCTGCTGCAGGTCACCTCGGATGGCCAGTTGCAGCGCGCGGCGCAGTACAACGATGTAATCATCGCCTATCGCAACGGCGCACCGATCCGGTTGTCGCAACTGGGGCATGCGGACGACAGCGTGCAGAACGACCAGGTCGCCAGCTGGTTCAACAACGACCGCGCGATCGTGCTGGCGATCCAGCGTCAGCCGGGTTCCAACACGGTCGACACGATCAACCGCATCCGCGCGGTGCTGCCGCAGTTCGAGGCGACCCTGCCGCCATCGATCAAGCTGGCCGTACTGTACGACCGCTCGGATTCGATCCGCGCCTCGGTCGACGACGTGCAGTTCACCCTGCTGCTGGCCGGTGTGCTGGTGGTGCTGGTGATCTACCTGTTCCTCGGCAACGTCTCGGCCACGCTGATTCCCGCGCTGGCGTTGCCGGTGTCGATCATCGGCACGTTCGGCGTGATGTTCGCGCTGGGTTACAGCCTGGACAACCTCTCGCTGCTGGCGCTGACCCTGGTGGTCGGCTTCGTGGTGGACGATGCGATCGTGATGCTGGAGAACATCGTGCGCCACGTCGAAGCCGGCATGGATCCCTATGAGGCCTCGCTCAAGGGTGCCACCGAAATCGGCTTCACGATCTTCTCGATGACGCTGTCGCTGGTGGCGGTGTTCCTGCCGGTGATGTTCATGGGCGGCATCGTGGGGCGTTTGTTCCATGAGTTTGCGGTGACGCTGAGTGTGGCGATCCTGATTTCCGGCTTCGTCTCGATTACGCTGACGCCGATGCTGTGCAGCCGTTTCGTGAAGCATGCCGAGCATGAAAAAAAGGCGCGCGTGGTGCTGTGGTTCGACCGTGGCTTTGAGGGTGTGCGGCGCGGCTATGTACGCACGCTGGATTGGTCGGTCGTGCATCCGCGGGTGATCCTGGGGGTATTCTTCGTCAGCCTGCTGGCTACCGCGCTGCTGTTCGTGGTGGTCGACAAGGATTTCATTCCGGCCGGCGATACCGGTCGGTTGAGCGTCAACACGCAAGGCCCCGACGATATTTCCATCCAGGGCATGGCGCAGCGCCAGCAGCAGCTGGCGGCGATCGTGGCGAAGGACCCGAACGTCGATTCCTTCATGTCATCGGTTGGCAGCGGCGGCTCGCGCACCACCACCAACAACGGTTCGCTGTTCCTTTCGCTGAAACCGTCCGGCGAGCGCACGCTGGATCCAGACCAGATCATCCAGGAGTTGCGCAAGAAGTTCGCCGTGGTTCCCGGTGTGCGTGCCTTCATCCAGAATCCGCCAGCGATCCAGATCGGCGGGCGGCAGTCCAACGCGGAATACCAGTACACCCTGCAATCGGTCGATCTGGATACGCTGTATGCGTGGTCGGGCAAGGTGCTCGATGCCTTCGGCAAGCTCCCCGGTTTCCAGGACGTCACCACCGATCTGGATCTCAACGGGCCGTCGATCGTGGTCAAGGTCGACCGCGATCAGCTGGGGCCGCTGGGGCTGACCATGCAACAGGTGCAGACCGCGCTCGGCGACGCGTTCGGCGAGACGCAGATATCGACGATCTTCGGCTCGACCACGCAGTACTACGTGATCATGCAGGTCAACTACGCGCAGCAGGACGACCCGGCGATCCTCTCGCAACTGTACGTCACCTCCAGCAGCGGCAAGCTGGTGCCGCTCAGCGCGGTGGCCAGCTTCACGCGCGCGGCGCAGCCGCTGACGGTCAATCATCAGGGCCAGCTGCCGGCGGTGACGATCTCGTTCAACCTGGCACCTGGCGTGAGCCTGAGCCAGGCCGTGGCGAGCATCAACCGCACCATGCAGCAGATCAACCTGCCGGCGTCGATCACCGGCAGCGTGCAGGGCACCGCGCAGGCATTCCAGGAATCGATGCAGGGCATGGGTCTGCTGCTGGTGCTGGCGTTGTTCGTGATCTATCTGGTGCTCGGCATCCTGTACGAGAGCTTCATCCACCCGCTGACGATCCTTTCCGGCCTGCCGGCGGCTGGTGTCGGTGCGCTGCTGACGCTGATGATCTTCCGTGCGCCGCTGGACCTGTTCTCCTTCGTCGGCATCGTGATGCTGATCGGCATCGTCAAGAAGAACGCGATCATGCTGATCGACTTCGCGCTGGAACGGCAACGCGAGGAAGGCATGACGCCGGCGCAGGCGATCGTCGAGGCCTGCCATGTGCGCTTCCGTCCGATCATGATGACCACCATGTCGGCCTTCGCCGGTACGCTGCCGATCGCGCTCGGCATGGGCGCCGGTGCTTCGTCGCGCCGCCCGCTGGGCTTGGCGGTGGTGGGCGGCCTGGTGGTGTCGCAGATCCTCACGCTTTATCTGACACCGGTGATCTATCTGTACATGGATCGGTTGCAACAACGTTTTCAGCGAGCCGGCAAGACCAGAGCGCTGCCGGCGCAGTAATTGGCGGGCTTCAGTCGGTGATGGCCAGGCTGGTTTCTTCCTCAGCGAGGATACGAACATGCGCAGACTGGCATCGATCATGACCGTACTCATCACCATCGCTGGCGTGACCATCGGCGCCACCGCCTGCGCGACCGGGCCTGCACAGATGGACGCCGCCGCGCTGCAAGCCTACGCCGGTAAACCATGGGACAAGGCCGCGCTGATGAACACGACGGTCGAATTAGGCCGTTACAAGAACGTGCCGGTGGTCGCCGAATTTCCCTGCTCGGATGTGTGTCCGCAGTACACCGTGCGCATCATCCATTACCGCCTGCCATCGGATGTCTCGTGCGCGAGCGTGGGTGGTGTCGAGAAGCAGGTGCTGGTGCCGGTGGCGATCGCCGTGATGCCGCAAACGTTCTGCATCCCACAACCGTTGGTGACGTCGGTGCAGTATTACGCGAAGTGAAGCGCAGCCTGAAATGAAGAAGGTGGCCATATGGCCACCTTCTTCATTGACTCAAAGCAGGTGCAGTTATTCGCCGGCACCGTCTCCGGCAAAAGCGCCAGGTGCAGAGCCGAAGTTGCCGTCGGCCTGCGCGGCCATGTACGAGAAGGTGGCGTAAACCGCCACGTTCTGTGCCAGCTGCTTCGGGTCGATCTTGTCCAGCGTGTCGTTGGACGTGTGATGCCAGTCGAAATAATCGGTGCCGTCCTGGGTCAGCGACAGCGCGGCCATGCCCTTGCCGTGCATCTGCGACAGATCCGAACCGCCGCCGCCGGGATGTTCGGCATCGTAAGCCACGCCGATCGGTGCCAGCACCCTGGCGATCTGGCCGATCGCATCGCGTGCCGCGGGTTTCACGCTGGCGCTCATGCGCCAGACCGGGCCCGAACCGAAATCGGACTCGGTGCCGAGCTGGAACTTGCCGACGTCGGCAGCATGTTTCTCGGCATACGCCTTGCCGCCCCACAGACCCATTTCCTCGTTCGTGAACGCGATCACGCGGATCGTGCGGTCGGGGCGCTGCGGCAGGTCGTGGATCAGCTTGCCGGCGGCCATCGCGATCGCCACGCCGGCGCCATCGTCGATCGCGCCGGTGCCCGGATCCCAGGAATCCAGATGACCGCCGATCGCGACCACCTGATCCGGGTACTTCTTGCCGGTGATCTCGCCGATGACGTTCGCGCCGGTGTATTCGCCGACGATGCCGCAGTCCAGGTCCAGCTTTACGCTCACTGGCTTGCCATAGGCCAGCACGCGTTCGAGCTGGTCGGCGTCGGGGTTGGACAGTGCGGCGGCGGGAATCGCCTTGGCCGGATCGGTGAAGCCGGTAACCCCGGTATGTGCAATGCGCTGGTTCGCATCGGTGCCGGCCGAACGCAACAGGTAGCCGGCAGCACCCTTGGCGGCAGCGATCACCGGCCCGGCGGTGCGCACAGCCGAGCCCATGCCGTAGTCGTGGCCGTCCTTGTGGCGCTGCATGCGGTAGCCGATATAGACGATCTTGCCCTTCACGCTGGCCGGATCAGCCGCTTTCAAGGCATCCAGACTGTCGAACTTCACTACCTGCGCAGTGAGGCCACCCTTCGGCGTGCCGGGCGAATAGCCCAGCGCGGTCAGCACCAGCGGCTGCGGGAACGGCGCCACGATCGCGCCATGTTCGCTGCGGCGCTCCCACAACGGGAACGTGACCGCTTCGGTATAGACCTTGTCGTAGCCGAGCGCCTTGAACTTCGCGATCGCCCAGTCGCGGGCACGCTGGTCGGCATCACTGCCGGCCATGCGCGGACCGACCTCGGTGGTCAGCGATGCGACGATCCGGTAGCCGGTATCGTCATGCATGGCCCGGTCACGCAGCTGTTCGGCCGTCTTTACGGCTGCAGCGGGAATGCTGGTGGGGCTGGCGGCGCTGGCGATGCCGGTGGCCAGCAGCAGGCTGGCGGACAACAGGGTGAGAGGAAGACGGCGCATCGGAGAACTCCGCAGGGGAAACCCCGATTATGGCGCCGATGTCAGGTATCGCTTAGGCCAGAAGTCATGCCTGCCGTGGAAACGACAAGGGCCGGGCCACAAGAATGGCCCGGCCCCTGGGGATACGGTATCGGCTTACGGTTTGCTCTTCAGCAAATCGCGGATCTCGGTGAGCAGGGCCACGTCGGCCGGCGGTGGAGCCGGAGCCGCTTCCTGTTTCTTCTGCATGCTGTTGATCATCTTGACCACCACGAAGATGGCGGCTGCGATGATGAGGAAGGTGATGATGGTGTTGATGAAATCGCCATAACCAACCGCCACTTCGGCGATCTTGTGCTTCGGATCGCTGTCATCGCCCGGTTTGAGCACCCATTTCAGCTGGCTGAAATCGATACCGCCGGTGAGCATGCCGATCGGCGGCATGATGATCTTGTCGACCAACGAACTGACGATCTTGCCGAACGCGCCGCCGATGACTACACCAACTGCCAGATCAACGACGCTGCCGCGCATGGCGAAAGCCTTGAATTCCTGCAGCATGCTCATGCTTTATTCTCCGTGGTTTGGGCCGAATGGCCTATGGACTTTAGCGCACGGATATCGTTAGGCACAGGGGTTGGCGTATGAATTCAGACGACGCGGCCTTTCAGCTCGGCCACGCCGACCAGCTCGGCATGGAAGCGATCACCACGCTGCAACGCAGCAACTCCGGCGGGTGTGCCAGTGAAGATCAAATCGCCGGGTTTCAGCTCGAACAACGCGGACAGCGACGCAATAATTTGCGGCACGCTGTGCACCATTTCACTTAGCGTGGTCTGCTGACGCAGCTCGCCGTTGACACTCAACCGCAGCACGCTGTTGGCATCCAGCACGACTTCGGTGGCCGGACGCAGCGCGGAAACCGGTGCGGAATGATCGAACGCCTTGGCCACGTCCCACGGATGCCCATTGGCCTTGGCCTGCGCCTGCAGGTCGCGGCGGGTCAGATCCAGCCCCACGCCATAGCCCCACACCAGCGTGACAGCTTGTTCCGGCGTAAGGTCGCGGCCACCGCTGCCGAGCGCAACCACCATCTCCACTTCGTGATGCAGGTCGGTGGTGGCCGAGGGATAGGGCACGTCGTCGCCGTCGCTGACCACGGCGTCGGCCGGCTTGCAAAAGAACATCGGCGCGGACCTGTCCACGCTGGCGCCCATCTCGCGGGCATGTTCGGCGTAGTTGCGACCGATGCAGAATACCCGGCGGATCGGGAAACGCTGGTCGCTGCCGCTGACCGGCAGGCTGGGAAGGACGGGTGGGGCAATCGTGTAGGTCATGTCGGCAAGCGTAGCAAACTGATCGGGTGGCAGTCGGGGCTTGCGCGGGTGACAGCTGTCATTGACGATGGTTGATGCTGCACCCTGATCGCACTGCGGCCGATCGGCCAATCTTGCACCTATCGAGCAACCGGCATGCCGGGCGGGGAATACGAGTGGACAACGCCGATCTGTTGAAGGAACTGCGCATCGAGCGCCATCAGCGTGACGATCACGATGGTGGCGGCGGTCGCTGGCCGTGGATCGTCGGTGCGATCGTCGTGGTTCTGTTGCTGCTGGGCGGCGCCGGCTGGATGCTGCTGGGTCATCGTGCAGTGGCGGTGCAGACCGCTGTTGCAGTAACACCCTCGTCAGGCAGCGAGGCCGGCGCGGTGCTGCAGGCCACCGGTTATGTCACGGCGCGGCGGCAGGCCACGGTGTCGGCGCAGATCACCGGCACGCTCACCGCGGTGCTGATCGAGGAAGGTGATCACGTCAGCAAGGATCAGGTGCTGGCACGGCTGGATGACAGCGCGTACAAGGCCGCTCTCGACACGGCCAAGGCGCAGGCCGCTGCCGCACACGCGCTGGTGGCGCAGTACCAGGCCCAGTTGGCGCAGAACCTGCGTGACGCGGCACGCCAGCAGTCGCTGGCTGCGCAAGGGCTGGTGTCGAAGCAGGCGGCCGAGCAGGCAGTGACGCTGGCCGACAGCGCGCGCGCCATCCTCGTCTCGCAGCAGAAACAAGCAGCCTCCGCCGATGCCCAGGTCATCGGTGCACAGGTCAATTTCGATTACTGCGTGGTGCGCGCACCATTCACCGGCGTGATCACCACCAAGGACGCCCAGGTCGGCGAGATCATCTCGCCGTTCTCCGCCGGCGGCGGCTTCACCCGCACCGGCGTGGGCACCATCGTCGACATGGATTCGCTGGAAGTCGATGTCGACGTCAACGAGGCCTATATCGGTCGGGTCAAGCCGGGCATGCCGGCCGAAGCGGTACTGGATGCGTATCCGGACTGGAAGATTGCCGCCCACGTGATCGCGATCGTGCCGGCGGCCGATCGCGGCAAGGCCACCATCAAGGTGCGCGTGGCGCTGGAGCAGAAGGACACGCGCATCGTGCCCGACATGGGCGTACGCGTGTCGTTCCTGGAGGTGAAGCCGCAGGCCAGCGCACAGGCGCCGCAAGGCGTGCTGGTGCCGGCCACGGCGATCGTGCAGCGCGCCGGGCATGACGTGGTGTTCGTGGTCGAGGGCGCCCAGGTGCACCAGCGCACGGTGAATCCGGCTGCACAGGCTTATGGCGAACTGCGTCTGCTGCCGACAGCAGTGAAGTCAGGTGACAGCGTCGTGGTTGCGCCGCCGGCCGCGCTGCATGATGGTTCAGACGTCCAGATGAAAAACCCGTAGCTCCACTTTCCTGTAGGAGCGGCTTCAGCCGCGACAACCGAAAAGCATCGCGGCTGAAGCCGCTCCTACAAATAATTTCATGTTCATCGGAGATCCAGCATGGGCACACTGATCGATATCCAGAATCTCGCCAAGACCTACGAGCGCGGCAAGCAGAAGGTCGAGGTGCTGCACCACGTCAATCTGAAGATCGCCGAAGGCGACTTCCTGGCTTTGATGGGGCCGTCCGGATCCGGCAAGACCACCTTGCTGAATTTGATGGGTGGCCTCGACACGCCAAGCGCCGGCAGCATCACCGTGGGTGGCCAGCGCATCGACCAGCTTGGTGGCGGTGCGCTGGCGAAATGGCGCGCATCCAACGTCGGCTTCGTGTTCCAGTTCTACAACCTGATGCCGATGCTGTCGGCGCAGCGCAATGTCGAGCTGCCTTTGCTGCTCACCAAACTCTCTGGCGCCCAGCGCCGAAAGAACGCGGCGATCGCGCTGCAGCTGGTGGGTCTGGCCGATCGCGCTACGCACAAGCCGGGCGAGCTATCCGGCGGCCAGCAGCAGCGTGTGGCGATTGCCCGCGCCATCGTCTCCGATCCCACCTTGCTGGTCTGCGATGAGCCGACCGGTGACCTGGACCGCCAGTCCGCCGAGGATGTACTCGGCTTGCTGCAGCAGCTCAACCGCCAACACGGCAAGACCATCGTGATGGTCACCCATGATCCGAAGGCAGCCGAATACGCCAGCCATACGCTGCATCTGGACAAGGGCACCCTGGTCGAACAGGCAACGGCGTGAGGAGACGACGATGAAATACCTTCATCTGATCTGGGCTGCGCTGTTCCGGCGCAAGACCCGCACGATACTCACCCTGGTGTCGATCATCGCCGCGTTCCTGCTGTTCGGCATGCTCGATGCGGTGCGCACGGGATTCGACCAGGCCGGCAACAGCGCCAATGGTGCCGAGCGCCTGCAGACCGGCTCCCGGCTTTCCTTTATCCAGACCTTGCCGCAGTCGCTGGAAGCACAGATTGCCAAGGTGCCGGGCGTGAAGATGGTGACCTACGCGAACTGGTTCGGCGGCGCCTACCAGGATCCGCACAACCAGGTCTTCAGCTTCGCGGTGGAGCCGAACTATCTCGATCTCTATCCGGAGATGCAAGTGAGCCCGGCCGAGCGCAAGGCATTCGACACCACCCGCACCGGCGCGCTGGTCGGCGAGAAGCTGGCTGAGCGATTCCACTGGAAGGTGGGCGACAAGATCCCGATGCAGTCGACGATCTTTCCGAACCACGAAGGCAGCAAGAACTGGACGTTCGACATCGTCGGCATCCTGCATTCGAAGGACAAGAAGGCCGGCGGCTTCTACGACCAGATGTTCCTGCTGAACTGGAAGTACTTCGACGAGACCACGCCATACAACCGCGGTACGGTGGGCTGGTATGTCACGCGCGTCACCGACGTGAATCAGGCTGATCGCGTGGCCAAGGCGATCGATGCGATTTCGGCGAATTCCGATCATGAGACGCGCACGCAGACCGAGGCCGCGGCTACCGCATCGTGGATGAAGCAGTTGGCCGACATCGGCCTGATCGTCAGCTCGATCATGGGCGCGGTGTTCTTCACCCTGCTGCTGCTGTCGGGCAACACCATGATGCAGGCGGTGCGCGAGCGCACTTCCGAACTGGCGGTGTTGAAGACGATCGGTTTCTCCAGCCATAGCGTGCTGGCGATGGTGCTGGCCGAGTCGGTGCTGCTGTTGTTGCTCGGCGGCGTGCTGGGCCTTGGCCTGGCGATGCTGATGGTGGGCGGTATCCAGTCGAAGATGGGGGGCGCGATACCGATGGCCCCGGTGGATGCGGGCATCTGGACGCACGGGTTGCTGCTGATGATCGCGGTCGGCCTGCTGGTCGGCGCGCTGCCGGCGATCCGCGCGATGCGTCTGAATATCGTCGATGCACTGGCCGGGCGCTGAGGAGAACGAGCATGTTCCTGCACTTTCTGATGTTGTTGTTTTCCACCCTCGCGCTGGTGTCTGCGGTTTTCCTGGCGATCTGGATGCTGCTGACCCGACAGGGCCGGCAGGCGGTTTCGATCACGTCGGTCGGCCTCAGCACGCTCAGGCAGCGGCTCGGCATGTCGTCGGTGATCGTGGTGGGTATCGCCGGCGTGGTCGCCGTTCTGGTCGCGTTGCTGGCGATGAGCGACGGTTACCGCGAGACATTGAACAAGACCGGCAGTGCCGATACCGCCATCGTGATGCGTGGCGCCTCCGCCTCCGAAGTGATGTCGGTGCTCGATCACGACAGCGTCACCCTGATCCCGCAGGCCGTCGGCATCGCCAAGGATGCGAAGGGGCAGCCGATCGCCTCGCCCGAGCTGGTGGTCGCGGCGAACCTGCCGCTGAAAGGCGGCAAAGCGGACGACGAGGGCAGCGTGCAGTTGCGCGGTGTCGGTGAACAGGCCTGGGCGGTGCGACCGAACCTGAAGATCATCGAGGGCCGCAAGTTCAATCCCGGCATGCGTGAGCTGATTGTCGGCAAGGGTGCAGCGAAGCAGTTCGCCGGACTGGAGCCGGGTCACGAGATCCGTCTTGGCAGCCAGCTGTGGACCGTGGTCGGCGTGTTCGCCTCCGGCGATGCGATGGATTCCGAGATATGGGGCGACGCGGGCGTGGTGGCCGACACCTATCGCCGCGGCAGCAGCCGCGCGTCGGTTACCGTGAAGCTGGCCGACCCCAAGGCGTTCGATGCCTTCAAGACCGAGCTGGAAGCGAACCCGCAACTCAAGGTCGATGTCAGCACCACGCTGGACTACTTCAGCAAGCAGTCCGAAGGCATGAGCACCTTCCTCACCGTGATCGGTATCGTGGTGGGTTCGATCATGGCGATCGGCGCGATCTTCGGCGCACTCAACTGCATGTTCGCCGCGGTCGCGGCACGTGCGCGCGAGATTGCCACGCTGCGCGCGATCGGCTTCCGCGGCCTGCCTGTGGTGGTGGCGGTGATGCTGGAAACCATGCTGCTGGCCCTGCTCGGTGGCTTGATAGGCGGTGTGCTGGCATGGTTGGTCTTCAACGGCTACAGCGCCTCCACGCTGGCGGCCGGCACGGTCGGCAAGCTCAGCTTCGAACTCAAGGTCTCCGCGGAGCTGTTGTGGGTCGGCCTGCTGTGGGCACTCACGATCGGCTTCATCGGCGGCCTGTTTCCGGCGGTGCGCGCGGCGCGGCTGCCGGTGACTACGGCATTGCGCGAGCTATGATCAAAGCGGGTTGATTTCTGAAGGAGGCAGGGATGCGTCAGGGACGATGGCTGATCATGTTGCTGCTGTTTGCGTTAGGCGGCTGCACGAGCTTTGTGGCACGTCAGATCGAGCGACCGGGTCACGACAACCGTGAGCAGCTCGCGTGGTTCCGGCAGTTGCTGAAACGAGGCGATTTCCAGTTCGACACCATGCATACACAGCAAGGTGTACGTATGGCCTACTGGTATGGTCAACCGCGTGCCTACGACATCAAGATCAAGATCGAGGAGTGGCGCGAGGGTCGGAATCCCGCGCTCAACTTCACGCTCGATCTCGGTGGCCAGCCAGCCGAGGCGCCTGTGCTTCCCGCACGCGGCAGCGTGATCCTGCTGCATCCCTGGGGCATGGAGGGGTCGACGCTGACAAGCTGGGCACTGCAGTTGGCCAGCGCCGGCTATGTGGTGGTGATGCCCGACCTGCGCAGCCATGGCGAGTCGGCTGATGCGCCGGTGGGCTATGGCCCGCGCGAGGCGGATGACATCGTCGACCTGGTGCACGATTTGCGTGCGGCGAACCGGCTGCCAGGCCCACTGTATCTGTTCGGGGTTTCCTATGGCGGCACGGTGGCGTTGTTCACCGCGCCGAAGCTGGCGGACGTGCATGGGGTGATCGCATTGGAGCCCTATGCCAATGCCGCGGCGGTTATCCGTCGTGCACCGGCCAGTGACCTGTTTGGTCATCGCTGGCTGGCGTCATGGATACGCCAGCGCGAAGTGGATCAGGCGATCCAGCGCGCGAGCCGGCAGTTGGGTGTCGATCTGACCCATGTCGATCCGGGCGAGGCATTGGCGCACACGCCGTCGTGCGTGCTGATCCTGCGTGGTGCCGAGGACAACCTGATTGCGGACGATGCCTTGCGCGAGCTGGCCCGACGCTCGCCACGTGCGAGCTATGTGGATGTGTCGCAGGAAGGGCATTTGATTCTGCCGGTGCGTACCGACCGTCTGTTGCCGCCACTGCTTGGCTGGATGCAGGCGTTACCGGTAGACAACCATGCCGTGTGCCCCAGCTTCGTGCCGCTTCCGTTCGCACCATCGCTTACGGCATCACCGGCGGCACATACGTGAGCGTCAAGCCGAGCAGCCACAGCAGGCCCAGCACCAGTGGCACGTGCACCACCAATTGCATGAAGGTGTAGCCGACCACGTCGCGCGCCTTCAGTCCCAGCACGCCGAGTAGCGGCAGCATCCAGAACGGGTTGATCAGGTTCGGCAGCGCTTCGGCGGCGTTGTACACCTGCACCGCCCAACCCAGATGCACATGCAGGTCGTTCGCCGCCTGCATCACATACGGCGCTTCGACCAGCCACTTGCCGCCGCCGGACGGCACGAAGAAGCCGAGCACGGCGGAGTAAGCGCCCATCACCGCCGGGAAACTCTCGGTACCCGCGATATGCACGAACAGATTCGACAGCCGATGCGCCAGCGTCTCGCCGCCGAAGCCCGGTGTCTGCGTGAGCAGAGCGGCGATGCCGCCGTACAGCGGAAACTGGATCAGCACGCCGGAGGTGCTGGGTACCGCGCGGCTCACCGCATTGAGGAAACTGCGCGGGCGCCAGTGCAACAGGATGCCGAGGGTGAGGAACAGGAAGTTGTAGGTATTGAGGTTGGCGATCGCGCTGATCGCCGGCTTGCTGGCGAACTCATGGCCGAGCCAGCCCAGGCCGAGCAGGCCGATCGCCAGCGACAGCAGCGGGCTGTATTCCAGCCACTCGCCGGGACGCGTGCGCGGCGGTAGCGCTGGTGTCGAAGTTTCGCTGATGTCGAAATCCTGCGCGGTGCGTGCGTTCGCTTCCGATGGCGCGGTGGTCCAGCAGATCAGCAGCGACACCACGATCAACACGCCGGTCAGCACGAACGATTGCCACAGGAAGATCGTCTCGCTGAAGGGCAGCACGCCGGTGATCGCCAGCAAGCCGGGCGGCATGCTGGCCGGATTCGCCTGCAGCTGTGCCGCCGATGACGACAGCCCCATCGCCCAGATCGCGCCAAGACCGAGGTAGGCCGCTGCGCCGGCGGCGCGGTAATCCATGCGCAGGTCGGTGCGCCGCGCGAGCGCACGTACCAGCAGGCCGCCGAACACCAGCGAGAAACCCCAGCTCAGCAGCGATGCCAGCATGCTGACCAGCGCCACATAGACGATCGCGCCGCGCCCCGTGCGCGGAGCGCGGGCCAGCAGATCGATGAAGCGTGCCACGATCGGCGCGGTGGCCAGCACGTAGCCGCCGATCACCACGAACGCCATCTGCATGGTGAACGGGATCAGGCTCCAGAAGCCGTCGCCAAATGCGCTGACCGCCGCGGTGGGTGTGGCGCCAAAAGCGAAGGCCGCCAGCGCCACCACGATCACGCCAAGCGCGGCAAACACCCATGCATCGGGAAACCAGTGTTCTGCCCAGGCGGCGCTACGCAGGGCTGCGCGTGCCATGAATCCATCGCGTGTCGCATTCATGCGGCTCTCCCTTGAGTTATCCCACGATGGTCGCGCAGCGGCCGCCGCAAGGGCAACGCGACGAAGGTCGAAGGTCCGACGGCCAGGGTGCTACTCGCGTTCGGGCCGCTCGCGCACCGGATGCTTGCTCAACTTGCGTTGCAGGGTGCGCCGATGCATGCCGAGCCGGCGTGCGGTTTCGGAGATGTTGCCGTCGCATTCGGTCAGCACGCGCTGGATGTGCTCCCACTCCAGCCGGCGCAGCGCGAGCGGGGCCTCGGGCGTGTCCGGCAGTTCATGCTCGTCGAGCTCGCTGCTGTCGCCGTCGAGCAGGGCGCGCACCACCGCGTCGGCGTCGACCGGCTTGGCCAGGTAATCGTGCGCGCCGCGCTTGATCGCCTCCACCGCGGTGGCGATCGAGGCGTAGCCGGTCAGCAGCAACACGCGCAGGTCGGGCACCAGGGCATGCAGCTCGGGAATCAGCCGCAGGCCGTTCTCCTCGCCCAGCTTGAGATCGAGTACGCAGTAGCGCGGGTGCTGTCGGCGCGTCAGTGCGCGCGCTTCGTCGAAGTTGGTCGCGGTGATGACCTCGAAGCCGCGCGAGACCAGTGCGCGTGCCAGCACGCGGACGAAGGTGGCATCGTCGTCGACCAGCAACAGCGGGCGTGTCGTGGCGGCGTGGGGCAACTCGGTCATTGCAGCGGCTCCTCGAAGTGGCGCAGTGCCCATTCTTGCCGGATGCGACAATCCATGCACGTGGCGTCGTGTCGCAGTGCTCAACTATTCGGCGATCACGGCCAGTGGCAGACGCAGGCACACCTCGGCGCCTTGCTCGGTATTGCCAGCGGTCAGCGTGCCGTTCAGGCGTTCGGCGGTGGCCTCGGCCAGCGCCAGGCCAATGCCAAGGCCGGTCTGCTTCTGCGAGTGGCCGAGCGAAAGCGGTTCACCGCCGGCACCAAAACCGGGTCCGTGATCGCGTATGCGCAACTGCAGCCAGCCGGCATCGCGCGCGACTTGCAGCAGCACCACGTGCGAGTCGCGGCTGGCCGAGGCATCAGCGGCGTTGTTGAGCAGGTTGAGCAGCGCGTGGCGCAGGCCCGGCGGCGTGCGCAACACGGTTTGCGCGGTGGCCTCGTCAAGCACCAGAGTCAGCTCGGCTTCCGGCCGCAGCAGCTGGAAGCGTTCCAGGCAGCCGTGGATGAATTGCTTCACGCTGAGCCGTTCCGGTTCCTGCGACAGCTGCGCCTTGCCGAAAGCGACCATCTCGCGAAGGATCGTGCGGCAGCGATCGACCTGGCCTTCCAGCAGCGCCAGATCCTCGGTCAGCAAGGCATCGCCGGCATGCTCGCGGCGCAGTTCGGGCAGCAGGGTGCGCATCGTCGACAACGGCGTATTGAGCTCATGCGCGGCACCGGCGGCCTGGGTGGCGATGGCGAGAATGCCCTCGTCGCGCAGCGCTCGCTCGCGGACCCGCTGCACTTCCAGCTGCTGCATGCGCAGCGCGTGCGCCAGCCGGTTGATGAAGAAGCCCAGCAGCAGCGCGCTGATCACGAAGTTCACGCCCATGCCGGCCACGTGCAGCGAGAAGCCGCCGTGCACTTCGCCATGCATCGGCATCGGTAGCGGCACATGCCAGTACAGCAGGATCAGGTACGCGACGCCGGCCAGTGCGGAAACCGCCAGGATCGCGCGTACCGACAGTGCCGCGGCGCTTAGCGCGATTGGCACCAGCAGCAAGGTGATGAAGGGATTGCTGGCACCGCCGGTGAAGTACAGCAGATAGCCGAGCACCAGCGTGTCGGCGGCGATGTGCCCGATGGTTTCCCATTCGCGCAGCGGCCACGGCTGGCGCAACCGCCACGCGGCGAATACCGAGAACACCGCAAGCAGGCCGATGCCGAGCAGCAGCGGCAGCAGCGGAATATCGAGTTGCATCCACCAGGCGCAGACCAGCACGGCCACGCTTTGCCCGGCGATCGCGCAGAGCCGCAGCCACGCCAGCGTGCGCGTCAGCGCGAGCGGGCCGATGCGTTGGGCGGGCCGATGCGGCATGGTGATCATCCGGGCTTGCGGGCAACCCGTGGAGCCCGCCGCGCAGCGCGCGGCGGGCTCGCCAGGTCAGGACGGCGTGTTGAATTCCTCACTGCGCACGGCCGGCAGCGGGTTATGGTTGGTCGCCGCATCGGAGTGGCTGGCCGACAACTTGTTCATCAGCGGCAGCATTGCGATCGCGATCACGGTGCAGCCGATGCCGGCGAAGCCGAGCTTGTTGAACAGCGCGGTGTAGATCGTCAGCGAGTCGAGCGGATTGTCGATGTGCTCGGGGATGCTGGCGAAGTTCGCCACCACGCTGCCGAGATACTGCGAGATGCCGGAGGCGACGAAGTAGGCGCCCATCATGAAGCCGCCCATGCGCGCCGGCACGTAGCGGGCGATCATCGCCAAGCCGAGGCCGCTGACCAGCAGTTCGCCCAGTGAATACAGGCCGTAGCCCCACACCATGATCCACGACGAGACTTGGCCGTTCACCGCGAAGCGGGCGCCGACGCCGTAGATGAAGAAGCCGATCGCCACGGCGGCGAAGCCCCAGGCGAACTTGGCGGCCACCGACGGATTCTTGCCGACCTTGCCCATCGTGTTGTAGATGAGTACCAGCACTGGGCTCAGCAGCACGATCCAGATCGCGTTGAGCGACTGGAACTGCTCGGGGATCCAGTCGAACAGATGGATACCGAACAGGTTGAACGACAGGTCGACGTTCTTCTGTGCAAACAGGTTCAGCGAAGTCGACATCTGCTGATAGAAGATGAAGAAGAAGATCGTCTGCGCCACCAGCACCAGCGCGGCGATCAGGCCGGCGCGTTCATGCTGTTCGCTGCTGCGGATCAGGTGCACGAAGATGCCCAGGATGACCACGCCGGCAGCGTACACGCAGATGCGCGCCACTTCCTGGTTCTGCAGGATGAAGGCCGCGACGAACACCATGCCGATCGCGGCGAGGAAGACCAGGCCGAGGCGCTTGAAGTTGACACGCTCCTCGTCCGCTGGTGAACCGACATGGGCCAGGGTGCGATGCATCAGCGAATAGTTGATCAGGCCGAGGATGAGGCCGATCGCGCAGACGCCGAACGCGGTATGCCAGCCCCAGTCGTCGCCGTAGCGGGCGCCGACGTAGTCGCGGATCCACGGGGTCAGCAGCATCGAAATGGTCGAGCCGATGTTGACCGCCATGTAGTAGATGGTGAAGGCGCTGTCGATCTTGGTGTCGTCGCCCTCGTAGATCTTGCGCACGAGGTTGCCGGCGTTCGGCTTGAAGAAGCCGTTGCCAACGATGAT
Organism: Rhodanobacter sp. C03; assembly: GCF_002001175.1. Classification (GTDB taxonomy): domain Bacteria; phylum Pseudomonadota; class Gammaproteobacteria; order Xanthomonadales; family Rhodanobacteraceae; genus Rhodanobacter. The sequence goes on from NZ_MUNT01000001.1 coordinate 529,051, forward strand.
CACGCCCAGCGCGATATACAGGAAGTAGGCGTTGTCGGTGGGAATCCACAGCATCGCGTAGCCCAGCGCCAGTACCACCGCGCCGATCAGCATCGTGCGACGGGTGCCGATCAGCTTGTCGCCGACCCAGCCGCCGATGGCCGGCGTGGCATAGATCAGTGCCGCCGCGGCGCCCCAGACCAGGTTGGACTTGCTGTCGACAAAGCCCAGCTTCTTGATCATGTAGGTGACCATCAACACCTGCATGCCGTAGAAGCCGAAGCGCTCCCACATTTCGATCAGGAAGACGGTGCTGAAAGAGCGCGTCTGCGAGACGGGCGGGTTCTGGATTGCCATATCTTTTCCGTGCGTGATTCAAAACGTGACGATGCCATGGCATCGTCGTAAGGCATGTGATTCTGAACGGATCACAACCGCAGAAGCGTAACCTATTCGCCATCCTGGTGTAGCTGCACTGCCGCATGACAAAAGCTTGCGGATGATGGCTGGCTGTGCTGGCCTCTCAACGCGACATCGGCTATGCGGGCCGCCTGTGGCATCATCAATGGCTTATACGCCTTCCGGGAACTCCGTTCGCCATGCCGATTCTTGAACTTTTGCGGGCCGCCTGTCCGCTGGTTGTGACCAGTTCTGCTGCTTCTGACCGGCTGTCGCCGGCGTCCTGCTGAACGGTCGCGTCGATATGGCAGCCGAAGGTTTTCGTGGTCCCAAGCAGCTCTGGAATGCGTTCCAGTGGTCGATGAAAGGTTTCCGCGCCGGCTGGCGTCACGAGGCATCGTTCCGGCTGGAGGCCTGTATGGTCACCGTGCTGGTGCCGCTTGGTCTGTGGCTGGGAGACGGCGGGCTGGAGAAATTCGCGCTGATCCTGGCGCCGCTGCTGGTGCTGTCGGCCGAACTGCTCAACTCGGCGATCGAGGCCGTGGTCGACAAGGTCAGCCCGGAGTTCCATGAACTGGCCGGGCGCGCCAAGGACATGGGTTCGGCGGCGGTGTTCGTGCTGCTGGTGCTGGTGGCGCTGAGCTGGGGACTGATCCTGCTGCCGCGCTGGCTCTGAGCGAGCGCGGCAACCAGTTTTACTGGATGTCCTTCTGCTGGTCTGTTTGCTTGACCGGCAGCTGGGACGCGTCGACCTTCTTCAGCGCGCCGACATGGACGGTGCCGGTCCATTCGCCGTCACGCGCCGCAAAGTACTGCTTGGGATCCCAGCGCCAGGATGCGTAGAGGTTGCCGCAGCCGGTGATGGCCGCGCCACCGATCGTCTTCGCGCCGCACGCCGGCATGGGGCCGGTGCCGTTGAACTGTTCGGGTGTGAGACTGGTCACCGAGTCGCTTCCGAAACCAAGATACGAACCGGTCAACTCGCTACGGGTCCAGCGCAGCTCCATTGCCATGCGTTGCTTGGCGGTGGGGTCACCGTATTCCGGGTACAGTTTTTCCAGCATTGCCTTGGCCTGCTCGCGCTGTTGCGCGTCGAGCTGCGCCCACACCGAATCGCGGGTGGCGAGGAACTGCGGATACTGGCGTTCGGCGGCGATCGCGATCCAGGCAAACGCGGTGACCGGATCCTTCTGCACGCCCTGGCCGTTGAGGTACATCAGGCCGATGCTGAGTTGCGACAGCTTGTCGGCGTAACGCGCGCCAATCAGGAAGTATTTCATCGCAGCCTGATAATTGCCGGCGGCGTAGCGCTGCATGCCGGTGAACTCGCCGTACTGGTCGGGATGGCCCCAGGTGGAACTGCGGCTCATCGCGTCCAGCACCTCCTGCGAGGTCTTGTCTTGCAGCGGGCCGTCTGCAGCAGCCGGCTGGGCGGTCACCGCGATGACCGTGCAGGCGAGCAGGGTGCCGATGACCGCTCGGGTAATACGCTGATGTACATGCTTCATGATTGCCTCCTCTTGGTTCCCTGAGAAGCGGATTCGGCCATGCAGGCCGTTCCGTCGGACACATGCCAGTCAAAGCTTAGTATCCATGCGTGCCACAATAAAGTAGTCCCTGGCCGTCGAATCCCGCTCCGTGCGGCTGGGATTGATTGCGCTGCCGCGATATGGATGCTGCAATGGTCATACCCATCGGGCTGGAGTGATGCCATGAATACCCTGCGTCTGTGCGTACTGTTGCTGCTTTCCGTCATGCTCACTGGTTGCGGCTACAACGCCATGCAGAAACAGGACGAGGCGGTCAAGGGAGCCTGGTCGGAAGTGATCAACCAGTACCAGCGGCGTGCCGACCTGGTGCCGAACCTGGTCAATACGGTCAAGGGTTATGCCCAGCACGAGGAAAAGGTGTTCACCGAAGTCACCAACGCCCGCGCCAAGGTCGGCAGCATCCAGATGACGCCGGAGATGGCCAACGATCCGCAGGCGCTGGCGAAGTTCCAGGCCGCGCAGGGCGAGCTGGGCAGTGCGTTGTCGCGGCTGATGGTGGTCAGCGAGAACTATCCGACCCTCAAGGCCGATGGCCTGTTCCAGAACCTGCAGGCGCAACTGGAAGGTACCGAGAACCGGGTCACCGTGGCGCGTAACCGCTATGTGCAGGCGGTGCAGGATTACAACACGATGATCCGTACCTTCCCGAACAACCTTACCGCGAAGATGTTCGGCTACACGGTGAAGCCGAACTTCAGCGTGGACAACGAGAAGGCGATCTCCACCGCGCCGACCGTGGACTTCGGCAACAGCACACCGGCACCTGCCGCCTCGGCGCACTGATGATGCCTCGGCGCTTTTCGCGCCTGCTGCTGTTGCTGGCGATGGCGTTGCTGTCGCCGGTGCTGCTGCATGCGGACACCGCCGTGCCGAAGCTGGTACGTCACGTCACCGACCTCACCGGTACGCTGACCGCGGCACAGGTCGACCAGCTGGATGCGCAACTGGTCGCGCTGGAGAAAGCCAAGGGTGCGCAGCTGGTGGTGTTGATGACCGGCAGCACAGCGGGGCAGGCGATCGATGACTATTCACTGGCGGTGGCCGAGGCGAACAAGATCGGCCGCAAGGGCATCGACGATGGTGTGTTCCTGCTGATCGTCAAGAATGACCGCAACGTGCGCATCGAAGTGGGTTACGGTCTGGAGGGTGCGATTCCCGACGCGGCCTGCGCACGCATCATCCGCGAATACATCGCGCCGAAATTCCGCAACAACGACTATTTTGGCGGCATCAGCGACGCGGTGGGTGCGCTGACCCAGCTGATCAATGGCGAGCCGTTGCCACCGCCGGTGCAGGGCGCACCCAGCGAGGAACATGCCGGCCCGGGACTGCAAGGCATTCTCATGATCGCGGTATTCGTGGCGATCTTCGTGCGTGGTGCATTGGGGGTAAAGAACGTATTTGTGCGCGTGCCGTTGGGCATCATCATTACCGGTGGCGTGTTGTGGCTGCTGGCTTCGCTTGGGGCCGGATTGTTCGGTGCGCTGCTCGGTGGCCTGTTCATGCTGCCGCCGGTCAGTGCCGGTCGTTCCATTGGTGGTGGTGGCTGGGGTGGTTTCGGCGGATTTGGGGGCGGTGGTTTCGGTGGCGGCGGATTTGGCGGTGGCGGCTTTGGCGGTGGTGGTGGTGGTTTCAGCGGTGGTGGCGGCGGTTTCGGTGGTGGTGGCGCTTCGGGGAGTTGGTGATGGCACGCATGCAGCGAATGCTGACCAATCTGTTCGGTAGCTGGCTCCAGTTGCATCGTCGATTCCCGGAGGCGCTGCTCGATGAAATGACCGCAGCGATTGCCGCGGGTGAGCGCAACCATCGCGGTGAAGTCCGTTTTGCGATCGAGTCGCGACTGGCCCCGCTGGCGGTACTGGAGGGCCTCGATGCGCCCACCCGCGCCCGGCAGGTGTTCGGCCAGTTGCGGGTATGGGATACCGAGCACAACAGCGGCGTGTTGTTTTACGTGCTGATGGCCGAACACCGCATCGAGATCGTCGCCGACCGTGGCATTGCCGCGCACGTGACCACGGCCGAATGGGATGCGGTCTGCACACGCATGCGTGAATGCTATGCGCGCGGCCAATGGCGCGGCGGCAGCCTCGAAGGCATCGCCGCGGCGCATGCCTTGCTGCTGCGGCATTTCCCCGGCAACGACAAGGCCAACCCGGACGAACTGCCGGATCGGCCGGTGCTGCTGTAGGGGGCGGCAGCAACCGCCATCGCACCGACCTCTCTCTTCCCGCACGCTGCAACAACGCAAAAAAATGGGGCCGGCAAGAGCCGGCCCCAAGGCTACGACGGTAGATCGATAGGCTGATCAGTAGTTGTAGTTGACGCCGACGTAGTAGCTACGGCCGAGGGCGTCGTACATGCCGGCACCTTCGCTACCGACACCGAAGACGTTGACCGGCGGATTGCGATCGAACACGTTGGTGATACCCGCGTACACCTGCAGGCCCGTCTTGTCGAAGGTGTAGCTGACCTTGGCATCGTTGAAGAAGCCGGCGCCGTAACGGATCGGCGTGGTGGAGGTCGGGTTCGACTTATAGCTCTCGTTGCTCACGCGCAGCATCGACGAGAAGTAACGGGTGTTCCAGTTGAGCATCCAGTTGTTCAGCGTATAGGTGGCGCGCAGCGAAGCCTTCCACTTCGGGAAGCCGAACGTGCCGTTGTCCTGGATCGACTCTTCCGGGTCGTCCTGGAACGGATATTCGGTGAACGCGATCACCTTGGTAGCGTCCAGGTTCCAGCGCATGGTGCCGGCACCCAGGGCATGGGTGTAGTACGTGCCAATGTCGACACCCGAGGTCTTCAGTGCCGAGATGTTCTGCACGATCGACTGGACGTAGTTGATCTCATGCTCGCTGTCGCGGGTCACGTTGCCGCAGTAGATGTTGCCGATGCCGCTGGGCGTATCCACGCAACGATTGGCAGTTTCCTGGCCGCTGATGGCGCTGATCGCGTCGGTCAGCTTGATGTTCCAGTAGTCCGCGGTCAGGCCGAAACCGTCCAGGAACTGCGGGGTGAACACCAGGCCGGCGGTCCAGGTACGGCCCTGTTCCGGCTTCAGGTTCGGGTTGCTGCCCGAGATGCCTTGTACCGAGCTGGTACGGGTGGACTGGAAGTTGGCCGGCACGCCGAGCGCGGCGCAGTTGGCGGCACGCACCGCCGGATCCGCGCCGTTCTTGAGCTGGTTGACCGAGCAGGGATCGGTGATCGTGAAGAAGTTCTGCGACTGGCCGCTGAACAGTTCGTCGATGTTCGGTGCACGCACGGCGCTGGACACCGTGCCGCGCAGGCGGATGTTGTCGTCGATGGCCCAGTCCAGGCCCCAGCGCCAGGCCTTGGTGTGGCCGATGGTGCTGTAGTCGGAGAAACGCACGGCGGCATCGAAGGTCAGGTTCTTGGCGAGGCTGCGATTGGACAGCAGCGGCATCGCGGTTTCGATATAGCCTTCCTTCACGTCATACGCGCCACCCGAGCTCGGGATTGCGTTGAGGAAGGTGAGACCGGCGACGTCCAGCGGATCGGTGTTCTGATGGCTGGTTTCGCGACGGAACTCGACGCCACCGACGACGCTGGCCGCACCGGCATCGCCCGGCATCTCGAACAGGTTGTTGTTGGTGATCGTGCCGCCACCGACAAACTGGGTCAGCTTGGACTTGGTGGTCGTGGTGGTATTGAACCACTGCGCCGCAGCCGGGTTGATCGCGCCGGCGCCGAACAGGCTGGTGGGCACGCAGCCCGCCACGTCGAGCGGATTCAGTACCGTGCCGGTGCCCGTGTTGACCGAGTTCGGATTCAGCGTCGAGCGGCAGACGATGTTGCCGTTGCCGTCGCGCACCGCGTCGATCGAGGCGTTGAAGCGATCGACGATGCGGTTGTTGAGATTATGGCGGGTCTCGCTGGTTTCGCCATAATTCACCGAGGCGTCGTAGTCCCAGTCGCCGGCGATGATGCCGTTGGCGCCGAACACGGTACGCACGGTGTCGCGTTTGGTGTCTTCGCCGCGGCGGCCCGCATCCGTGTCGAAGCGCGACAGGGTGATCGACTTGAGGTTGTTGGCATCCATCAGCGCAGCGAGGCTGGGCGTGATGTAGGCATTGTCACGCGCGATCTTGTAGGGCGTGTGGCTGGTGCTGGAGAACGCCGGCTGGCTGAACTTCTTGACGTCGGCGTGGTTGTAGGTGCCTTCGGCGTACAGGCGGTGTTCCGGCGTGATGTCGAACGAGGCGACTGCGCTCAGCGTGGTGCGACCGTATCGCGGCTGCAGCTGGGAGACCGAGTTGAGATCCAGGTAGTCGCAATCCTGGCAACGGCCGGCGTTGTCGTAGGTGCCATCGAACCGCTGCTTGCGCACGCTGCCGTCCGGATTGAACACGTAGCGGTTGGTGATGTCGGTCGAGCTCTTGCCGAGGTAGAACGTACCGCTGTCAAGATTGGTGTAACCGCCTGCATTGTCGAACAGTGCGGTATCGGTCGGGCCGTTCGGCGTCTTGATCGCGGCGTAGGACTTCTGGCCGAAGCGGTCGTGGAACTCCAGCGCAGCCTGGTCGCTATGCTCCACCGACACCGCGATGTTGCCGCGGTCCTGGGCGAAGTTCATGCCGCCGGTCAGCGAGAGCAGCTCCTTGTTGAAGCCGCCGTGCTCGGAGCTGCCGAACTGTGCATGCAGGTTGGCGCCCTGGTAGTTCTTCTTCAGGATGAAGTTGACCACGCCGGTGACGGCGTCGGCGCCGTACACCGCCGAGGCGCCGCCGGTGATGATTTCCACGCGTTCGATCCAGTCGGCGGGGATCATGTTCACGTCGACTGCCGTGCTGCCGGCGCTGGCGCCGACAAAGCGGCGGCCATTGACCAGCACCAGCGTACGGTCGGTGCCGAGGTTGCGCAGATCCTGCGACTGCACGCCGGCGGTGCCGATGAAGCGGGTCGAGTTGCCCATGGTGAACGTGGTGGCCAACTGCGGGATCGTGGTCATCACGTCACCGATGTTGATCGCGCCGGTCGCCTTGATGTCAGCGGAGGTGAGCACGCTCACCGGGGTCGGCGAAATCACGTTCGGGTTCGAGATGCGGCTGCCGGTTACCGTCACGGTATCGAGCTGCTTGGTCTTGCTGGTGGCGCTGTCCTGGGCCGTGGCGGCGGTCGCATCCTGCGCAGAAACTGTCCACGTCTGCAGCATCAGCGCTGCCGCGATGGCGGCAGCGAGCAAAGTATTTTGTTTCATGATCTGGAAAAACTCCGAACAAAAGCAGCCGTGGACCGGCTTGGAAAGCCAGTCATTCAGGCATCTGGGACGGCGCGTCTTACCCGGGGTTGGGATCACGCACCACGGCATCGTCGAGCTTGGGGGAAAGACGAAGTGGGGCCGACGGTAAGCCAAAACGCAGTCGATTCGCAAGAAAAAACGTCGTGTAATTACGTTATGGCCGGTCGACCATTGTTCGAAAGCAGCGTTTCAAGTACTTAATTAAACGAGAAATAGTGATGAGGTTCACTTTTTCGAAGCCTGCGGGATCGTGATGGCGTGCGACGGTACGGCGACTGGCTCCGGCATCCTTGAGGTGCTGGCGGGTTGCCAGCGGACGTCATGTGGCACGCTTCAGTGCCTGGAGTGGCGCGTTGCCCCGTGAGCCGGCATCGAAGCTGCCGGCGTCAGGCGATTTGATTCGGCCACCCCTGCGTCGATGGCATGTCCCGATGGTGCACAAGGCGTTGGTGACACGATGGCGCCATCCGCTGACCACTCGGAGTCGACGATCGAATGGCTGACCTCCCCATGGGCCGGCCCGGATACACTTGGTCTTTGCCAGCCACTGTTGCCACCATGCCCCAGCCTTTCGTCGTTCATTTCAATCCGGTGGCTTTTCACCTCGGCCCGATCCAGGTGCACTGGTATGGACTGATGTATCTGCTCGGCTTCCTGAGCGTTGCCGTGCTGGGTGAATATCGCCGGCGTCACGGGCGCTTGCCGGTCAGCCGCGATGCGCTGGGCGACCTGTTTTTCTACGGCATGATGGGTGTGATCGTCGGCGGCCGCGTCTGGTACATGCTGTTCTACTACGCCGGCGGCATCCACTGGATCTGGAACGAGCCGCTGGCCCTGTTCAAGGTGTGGGACGGCGGCATGAGTTTCCATGGCGGCCTGCTCGGCGTACTGGCGGCCGGCTGGTGGTGGTCGCGCCGGCAGCGCCTGCATTTTTTCGACACCGTGGATTTCGTCGCGCCGCTGGTGCCGATCGGGTTGGGTCTGGGCCGGCTGGGCAATTTCATCAATGGCGAACTGTGGGGCAAACCCACTGCGCTGGCGTGGGGCATGCTGTTTCCGAATGCGCGTGCCGATGACGTGGCCTATGTCGACAGTCATCCGGCATGGTTGCCGCAACTGCAGCAGTTTGGTGGCCTGGTGCGGCATCCTTCCCAGCTGTACGAAATGGTCCTCGAAGGCGCCGTGATGTTTGTGGTGATCTGGCTGGTGTCGATGAAGCCGCGGCCGCGTTACCTGGTGTCGGGTCTGTTCGCGCTGATGTACGGCTGCTTCCGCATCGCGGTGGAATTCGTGCGGCTGCCGGATCCGCAGCTGGGTTATCTGGCCTTCGGCTGGGTGACGATGGGGCAGCTGCAGTCGTTGCCGCTGGTGCTGATCGGTCTGTGGCTGATCGCCTTGTCGCGCCGTGCACCCACGTTGCCGCTCGCCCCTGTGGCGGCGAAGGGCTGATCGTGCGCGCCTACCTCGACCTGCTCCGCCACGTGCTCGACCACGGCACCGAAAAGACCGACCGCACCGGCACCGGCACGCGCAGCGTGTTCGGCTGGCAGATGCGCTTCGATCTGACGGAAGGTTTTCCGCTGGTCACCACCAAGAAGCTGCACCTGAAGTCCATCGTGCATGAGCTGATCTGGTTCCTGCGCGGCGATACCAATATCGCCTACCTGAAGGAACACGGCGTGCGGATCTGGGACGAATGGGCCGATGCGAACGGCGACCTTGGACCGGTCTATGGCCAGCAATGGCGCGCGTGGCCGACCGCCGACGGTGGCGTGGTCGACCAGATCCGTTGGGTAGTCGACGAGATCCGGCGCAACCCCGATTCGCGCCGGCTGATCGTCAGCGCATGGAACGTTGGCGAGTTGCCGAAGATGGCGCTGCTGCCGTGCCACAGCCTGTTCCAGTTCTACGTGGCGGACGGCAAGCTGAGCTGCCAGTTGTACCAGCGTTCGGGCGACATCTTTCTCGGCGTGCCGTTCAACATCGCCAGCTATGCGCTGCTCACCCACATGGTGGCGCAGGTGTGCGGGCTCGGCGTGGGCGATTTCGTGCACACGCTGGGCGATGCGCACCTGTACAACAATCACATCGAGCAGGCGCGGCTGCAGCTGACCCGCGAACCCCAGCCGCTGCCGCGACTGCAGCTCAATCCCGACGTGCGTTCGATCTTCGATTTCCGCTACGAGGACATCGCCATCGAAGGCTATGCGCCGCTCCCGGCGATCAAGGCCGCCGTCGCCGTGTAGCCGGTATCCGGCTTCGTAGGGCGGGCATTGCCCGCCCTGCAAACACGCTCATGCGCTGCAATAGTTGCCGCTCGCCAGCCCATCCACAACCCCATGCCAGGCGGTCACACCCTCACCTCTGGGATGCAACGCATCCTGCTAAGATTCGAGGCATTCGGCAGCGCCATCCGCAGGCGTGGGCCACTCCATCGAACATGCCTTCCAAGGATTAAAAATGGCCATTTCGCTGATTGCCGCACTTGACGAAAACTTCGCTATCGGCCGCAAGGGACAGCTGCCGTGGCACCTGCCGGATGACCTGCGCTGGTTCAAGCAGCTGACCACCGGCAAGAACGTTCTGATGGGCTACAACACGGCGGTCTCGATCGGCCGCGCGCTGCCGGATCGGGTCAACCTGGTGCTGTCGCGCCGGCACGAGGCGCCGTTCCCCGGGCAGATCACGGTGCGTTCGGTGGAGGAAGCACAGGCCCGCACCGACAACACCGGACTGATGGTGATCGGTGGCGGCGAGGTGTTTACCGAGGCGTTGCCGCGCGCCAGGCGCATGTACCTGACCTGGGTCGCCGCCGCGGTCGATGGTGCCGACACGTTCTTCCCGGGCGTGCATTTCAGCGACTGGGTCGAGGTCTCGCGTGTGCACCACAAGGCCGATGCCGAGCACGCCCACGATTTCGACATGGTTGAATACCTGCGCAACAGCTGATGCCTGCACCCGCCGCGCCCAAGCCGGTGGTCATGCATGTGATGGCCGGCGTCCTGCTCGATGCCGAGGGGCGTGTGCTGCTGGCGCAGCGTCCGCCCGGCAAACATCTGGCTGGCATGTGGGAGTTTCCCGGTGGCAAGCTCGAGCCAGGCGAGGTGCCCCTGGCCGCGCTGGCGCGTGAGCTGCATGAGGAGCTGGGCATCAACCTGCAACGCGCCGCGCCGCTGATCCGGGTGCCGCGTCATTACGTCGATCGCGAGCTGCTGCTGGATACATGGCAGGTCGATCAATGGGAAGGCGTGCCGCAATCGCGGGAAGGCCAGGCGTTGCAGTGGCTGCTGCCGGCCCAGGTCGATCCGGCCATCCTCACGCTGGCCGATCGCGCGATCCTGCAGGCGCTGCGGCTGCCGCCGCGCTACCCGATCACGCCGTCGGATGTATCGCCGGATCAACGCGGCCTGTGGTTCGAGCGGATCGGCCACGCGATCGTGCGCGGTGAGCGGATGCTGCAACTGCGCCTGCCGCTATGGCCGCGTGAACTGGTGCGCGAACTGGCAGCCGCCCTGTTGCCGCTGGCGCGACGACATGACACGCAGTTGTTGCTGCATGGCGATGTCGAGGGTGCGCGCAGCCTGGGCATCGGTGTGCACCTCAGGAGCACGCAACTGTCCGCGTTGTCCGAGCGTCCGTTGCCACTGCAGCAGCTGGTCGGCGCCAGTTGCCACGATGCGGCGCATCTGGCGCAGGCGTCACGGGTCGAGGCGGACTTCGCCACGCTGTCGCCGGTAGCCGCCACTCCCAGCCACCCGCAGACATCTCCGTTGGGCTGGCCGAGATTCCAGTCGCTGGCCGAGGCCGCGTCGTTGCCGGTGTATGCGCTGGGCGGCGCGGCTCCCCTGCAGATCGCCCAGGCCCGCCAGCACAGCGGGCAGGGCGTTGCCGGCATGCGCGAATTCTGGCCGTAAAGACGTCCGCCAATCGGGGCTGTAAGAGTGAACCCTGCCCGCAAGGGACTTCCTTCGGTCGTACGCGATAGCTTTTCGGCAAAGGCCATCGCGCACAGAGCCTCCACCGAACTCGATCCGGGGGTGCGCTCCTACGCAGGATTACGCGGTGGCCGCCAGCGCCAGATAGCGTTGATGCAGTTCGGCGACGGCTGCGTCGAGGGCAGCTTCGTCGCCATCATTCGTGATCACGTCGTCGGCGAGCGCCAGTCGCTCGGCGCGGCTGGCCTGCTGGACCAGCATGCGCCGGGCCAGCGTCTCGTCGATGCCATCGCGACTCATAAGCCGTGCGAGCTGCATGGTTTCGGGGGCGTCGACCAGCAGCACGCGATCGACCCAGCGATAGTGCGCGATGTTTTCCGCCAGCAGCGGAATCGCCAGCAGTCCATACGGTCCGCGTTCGGCCAGTGCATGCTCATGCAACCACTCGCGCACCAGTGGATGGATGATCGCTTCCAGCATCTGCCGCGCCGCTGGATCGGCAAACACGCGCTGGCGCATCGCCCGACGGTCCAGCCGACCCGATGCATCCAGCACACCAGCGCCGAAGGTATCGATGACCGCAGCCAGCCCCGGGGTGCCGGGCTCGATCACTTCCCGAGCAGCGATGTCCGCATCGTGCACATGCACACCGAGTGTTTCGAAGCGCCGCGCCACCGCGCTCTTGCCGGCAGCGACGCCACCGGTCAGCGCGACGATCATGGCGCGCGGTTCGCTCATCGCAGCCCGGTCAGGTGCATGTAGCCTTGCAGCAGCTCCGGTCCGGCCACGAACCAGGCCCAGCCGGCGGCAGCGATGAACGGGCCGAACGGCATCGGCACCTCGCGCTGGTGCCGCCGCAACGCGATCAGGCTGCCGCCGACCAGTGCGCCGATCAGCGACGACAGCAGGATGATCGGCAGCAGCGCCACCGGTCCCATCCATGCGCCCAGCGCAGCAAGCAGCTTGAAATCACCGTAGCCCATGCCCTCCTTGCCAGTCAGCAGCTTGAATACCCAATACACACTCCACAGGCTCAGGTAGCCGATGGCCGCGCCGATGATCGCCGCGGGTGCGGCGACGAACATCGGCAGCAATGCCAGCAGCAGGCCCAGCCACAGCAGCGGAAACGTCAGCTGGTCTGGCAGCAACTGGGTGCGAAAGTCGATGCCGGACAGCGCGATCAGGGTCCAGGTCAGCAGCAGTCCCGCCAGCGCAGGCCATGTCGGTCCGAACTTCCACACGATCACCGCGCTCAGCACGCTGCTGAGCAGCTCCACCAGCGGGTACTGGATCGAGATGCGCGCCTGGCAGTAGCGGCAGCGCCCGCGCAACAGCAGCCAGCCGAACAGCGGAATATTGTCCAGCGCCGACAACGGATGCTTGCACTGCGGGCAGTGCGAAGGCTCGCGCACGATGCCCGGCGGCAGCGGCGCGGCGTCGGCTTCAAGTTCCAGTACTTCGCGTGCCTCCTGCCGCCAACCTGCCGCCATGCGTTCCGGCAGGCGCAGGATCACCACATTGAGAAAACTGCCGACCAGCAGCCCCAGTACGGCGGCGAGGGCGATCCACAGGGCAAAGGGGAGGTCGGGCATGCATCGGCCTTGTGTTTTTGCAAATAAAAGCGGCGGGCAATGCCCGCCCTACGAAGCGTGATGCCATTGTAGGGTGGGCATTGCCCGCCGGCTTTGATTTGGTTTGTTGGGGTCGTGTCAGAACGTGCCGGCGAGCTTGAAGATCGGCAGGTACAACGCGATTACCATGCCGCCGACCAGGGTACCAAGCACCACCATGATGATCGGTTCAAGCAGGGTGGACAGAGTGTCGACGGCGTTGCTGACTTCTTCCTCGTAGAACTCGGCCACCTTGAACAGCATGTTGTCCAGCGAACCGGACTCCTCGCCGATCGCGGTCATCTGCACCACCATGTTGGGGAACAGGCCGGTCTGTTTCATCGCCAGTTGCAGCTGGTGGCCCACCGCGATGTCGTCGCGCATCTGCTTGACCGCGTCGCCATAGACCACGCTGCCGGTGGCACCCGATACCGCATCCAGCGCCTCGACCAGCGGCACGCCGGCGCGGAAGGTGACGCCAAGCGTGCGGGCGAAGCGGGCGATAGCGGAATTGCGCACGATATTGCCCATCACCGGCATCTTCAGCGCCATGCGGTCGAGGAAGTGGGCAAATTTCACCGAGCGTTTCTTCGCAACGATCAGCGCAACGACACCGCCGACGACAATGCCGATCACCAACCACCAGTAGCTCTGCATGAACTGCGAGGCGCTGACCAGGATCTGGGTCGGTGCCGGCAGGTCGGCGCCGGCATCCTTGAAGGTCTTCGCGAACACCGGCACCACGAACAGCAGCATGATCAGGCAGACCAGGAACACCACGACCAACACCATCATCGGGTAGAACAGCGCCTTCTTGATCTTCTTCTTGATCGACTCCGTGCGCTCCTTGTAGGTGGCGACGGTAGCCAGTACGGTATCCAGCACGCCGGAGGTCTCGCCGGCGTGCACCAGGTTGCAGTACAGCTCATCGAACTGCACCGGGTAGCGACCAAGCGCCTCATGCAGGGCCGCGCCACCTTCGATGTTCTGTTTCACATCCAGCAGGATGTTCTTGAAGCGGACGTTCTTCTGGCCATCGGCGATGATGTCGAAGGCCTGGACCATCGGCACGCCGGACGCCATCATGGTGGCGATCTGGCGGCTGAAAATCGCGACATCGCCCGGCTTGACCGTGCTGCCTGAAGCGCCGAACAGCGGCTTGGCGCGTTCCTTCACCGTCTGCGGATTCATGCCTTGGCGGCGCAGCTCGGCCTTGACCAGCGAGGCGTTCTTCGCCGGCATGTCGCCTTTCATGCGCTTGCCGCGCTTGTCCAGCGCCACCCACTCGTAGGTGGTCAGCCGGCTGACTTCGGCCCGTTGGGCGCCGAGCGCGCGCGTCTTGTTTGCGTTTGCGGTAGCCGTGGCCATACGCATCTTCCCCCGGAAGTTCAGTCCAGACCTGCCGAAGTCGGCAGTGGACAAGTTGTTTATACAGCTTATGTCACCCGGCCGCCCCAAACCGTGGCGCCGCCCGCATGTTCGATGCTACGGGCGTCGCGGAACAGACGGTCACTCCTTGGTTACCCGATCGATCTCGGTCAGGCTGGTCAACCCATTCTTTACCTTGAGCAGGGCCGACGCGCGCAGATCGTTCACCCCGGCGGCACGGGCCACCTCGGAGATTTGCATTGCATTGCCGCCCTGCAGGATGATTTTCTGGATGTCCTCCAGCATCGGCATCACCTGATAGATGCCCACGCGGCCCTTGTAGCCCTCGTTGCAACTGTCGCAGCCGACGGCTTCATAGACCGTCAGACCGGCGTCGATGTCAGCCTGGCTGAAGCCCGCGGCCAACAGCACGGCCGGCGGCAGTTCCATCGGCTTTTTGCATTCGTGCAGGCGGCGCGCCAGGCGCTGGGCGATGATCAGGGTCACCGAGGAGATGATGTTGTACGGCGCGATACCCATGTTCATCAGGCGCGCGATGGTCTGCGCGGCGTCGTTGGTATGCAGGGTGGACAGCACCATGTGGCCGGTCTGCGCCGCCTTGATCGCGATCTCGGCGGTTTCCAGGTCGCGGATCTCGCCGACCATGATCACGTCCGGATCCTGGCGCAGGAACGAGCGCAGCGCGCTGGCAAACGTCATGCCGCGCTTCACGTTCTGCTGCACCTGGTTGATGCCCTCGACGCGGATTTCCACCGGGTCCTCCACCGTCGAGATGTTGCGCTCGTCGGTGTTGAGCATGTTCAGGCCGGTATACAGCGACACGGTCTTGCCGGAACCGGTTGGGCCGGTGACCAGCACCATGCCGTACGGCTTGTGGATCGCGTCGATGAAGAGTTTCTGCTGTTCCGGCTCATAGCCGAGCTTCTCGATGCCGATCTTGGCGGAGGAGCCGTCCAGGATGCGCAGCACGATCTTCTCGCCGAACAGGGTCGGCAGCGAACTCACGCGGAAATCGATGGCGCGGGTCTTGGACAGGTTGAGTTTGATGCGGCCGTCCTGCGGCACGCGCTTCTCGGCGATGTCCAGTTGCGCCATCACCTTGATGCGCGAGGAGATGCGGTTCGCCATCTTCATCGGCGGGCTGGCCACCGCACGCAACATGCCATCCATGCGCAGACGCACCCGGTACTGGGTCTCGAACGGCTCGAAATGGATGTCCGAAGCACCGCGACGGATTGCGTCGACCAGGATCTTGTTGACGAACTTCACCACCGGTGCATCGTCCAGAGCGTTGGCATCAATGCCGCTCGACTCTGACTCCTCGTCGCCGCCTTCGATATCCAGGTCGTCCAGGTCGCCGCCACCCATGTCGGGCATGCTGTTGCGGATGCTGTTGAGCAGGGTTTCGATCGTCCGCAGCAACGAGCCGCGTTCGACCAGAATCGGCTCCACCATGCAATTGGAGTGGAACTTGATCTCGTCCAGTGCATGTGACTGCATCGGATCGGCGATGCCGACAAACAGCCGCTTGCCGCGCCGGAACAGCGGCAGCGCCTGGTGCTTGGTGATCAGCGCTTCGCTGATCAGATCCATCGGCATGGTGGTGGGATTCAGCGTGGTCACATCCATCATCGGCATACCGAACTCGGCCGAGGCGATCTGGGTCAGCTGGGTGCTATCGACCAGGCTTCGGTCCAGCAACCACGCCGCCAAGGTGGTCTTGTTCTGGCTGCTGTCGGCCATGGCCTTGCGTACGTCGGCCTCCGGCAGCACCCCTTCGGACACCAGCCGGCGCGCCATGCCGGACAGACCCGCGAGCGACGGTTGCAATTGAGATGACATAACCTACTCGACCTTGCCCCTGTATGTGGTTGAATCTACCGCAGTCCGGCCCGCAGGTCATCCTTTGCCTGCAAGCCGGAGCGGTCACGTGATGCGGCGCACAAGACACCGATTGTCTTCCCGTCGTGTAGAAGCGCACCTTGTGCGTGATGCTTGCCCTTGGCAACCACGATCAAGCCCAATCGCGCATGCCAAACCAAGCCCGCATGCACAGGTGAGCTCGTGCACCTGTCACTCGTGCATCTGTCGGATGAGCACCTAAGACCGTCCGCTGGTTCAAGCGGGCAGTCCACGTCCGACGAAGCAGGACTCAATCGAGCGCACCGATGCCCCCGGCATCCTGACCAAACCGCCGTCCAGCCTTCACGCTATGATTCCTGTTCACCCGAGGGGAGCCATCTGTTGAACCGTCTGAGCATCATTCTGCCCGCCAAGAACGAGGCGCCTGCGCTGGCCGCGCTGCTGCCTCGCCTGCGTGCCACGCATCCCGAGGCCGAAATCATCGTGGTCGACGACGGTTCCACCGACGACACCCGCAGTATCTGCAAGGACAATGGCGTCGCATGCCTGTCCTCGCCGTACTCGATGGGCAACGGCGCGGCGATCAAGCGCGGCGCACGTGCAGCGACCGGTGACATCCTTGTGTTCATGGATGGTGACGGCCAGCACGATCCGGCCGATATCGCGCGCCTGCTGCAGGAATTGAGCCGCGGCTACGACATGGTGGTTGGCGCGCGCGACTGGAGCAGCCAAGCCGGTGTCGGCCGCGGCCTCGCCAACACCTTGTACAACTGGCTGGCCACGCGCATGACCGGTCATCCCGTGCTGGATCTCACCTCCGGCTTCCGCGCCGTGCGCGCGGACAAGTTCCGCGAGTTCATCCACCTGCTACCGAACGGTTTCAGCTATCCCACCACCAGCACTATGGCGTTCTTCCGCAGCGCCTATCCGGTTGCCTATGTGCCGATCAAGGCTGCCCAGAGGGTTGGCAAGAGCCACATCAAGCCAGTACGCGACGGTCTGCGCTTCCTGCTGATCATCTTCAAGATCGCCACGCTGTACTCGCCATTGAAGCTGTTCGTGCCGGCCAGTGCAGTGTTCTTTCTGCTGGGTTGCTTCAATTACGCATGGACCTTCATGCACGATGGGCGGCTCACCAACGGCAGCACCTTGATGTGGAGTGCAGCCGTGATCGTATTCCTGATCGGCTTGATATCCGAGCAGGTCACAGCGCTCATGTATCGACGTGACAGCTAGATGAGATCAGTTGTGACCCCGCAGGTCCGCGGTATCGGCAATTCCTGCAGCATCTCGCAAGCGAGTTGCGAGATGCTGTAGCCGGGACACTTTGAAGCATTCCGCTTAAAGACGCTTAAGATACCCATCGGGCGCCACGGTAATAAGCAGCTTGCTCTCCAGCGCTTTGTCCACTTCGAATGCTAAGGGCGCGCCATCTGCGGCGAGCCGGCCTTCATCTTTCAGGCGACGCTGATACTCCCACACCGCCGTTTTCGGGTTATTGCCCTTACCCCACGGACGGTCAGGGAACATGGCATCAGGAAGGTCTTCCACCACGGTGTCAAACACCACGCAATAGCTGCCTTGGCTGGTCAGTGGCGCGTAGGCTTCGAGTTCAGCCAAAACATGCTCATGCGTGTGGTTGGAATCGAGGATGACCAGGATCCGTTCGTAGCCAGCTGCGGCCTGGTGAACTTTGGCGATTATTTCCGGAGCGATCGAGGAGCCCTGGATCATGTCGATCCGATGCGCCATCGGATGTGCCTCAATCGCTGTGCGGTTGTGGGCGCGGATATCGATGTCGATGCCGAGTACCCGGCGGCGGGTAGCCTGCGGGTCGAGCTTTTGTCCGCTGTTCACTGCATCGCAGTAGTCGAGCAGTGCGAGCATCGATGCGCTGAGGATCAACGAGCCGCCGTGGGCGATGCCTGCTTCGATGATGAGATCGGGCCTGACCTGCCAGATCAATTCCTGCATTGCCACCATGTCTTGGGGATACTGGATGATCGGGCGACCCAAGGTCGAGAAGTTATAAGAGTACATCGCGGCAATAGATGCTTGCATGAAGGATTGCGTACACGCTTTCAAAGCCTCGTCGTTCATGTTTTTTCTGACGCGACCATCAACTTCGTTTGTGAAATTATTCATGTGCGATCTACCGAGATGTAGTTCAAATGATTGCCGCCAAGACTGGATATTTCTTCCATATAATTTGAGTTCATCACGAACACGTCGCCACCAGTTGAAAGTTTTGTCAGTCCATCTGCTGGTGAAAGGACCGGCAGCGCTGATCCACCCAAGAATTTTCCTTGCTTAGCGGGATTGATGTCGATGGCAAAGTCCAGCGGTGCCCCGCGTGTTGCCATGTGATGTGAAAACATGACACCTTTGGCAGCGGCGCCCCACACTATCCTGTTACTCGCCTTCAATGGTGTATTCAAGCAGCCTTCGAGCTCGCCCAAAAAATTTTGTGGAAAGTGGACGACATCAACCAACCCGACCAATTCGGGCTCCCTTAATGACGCTAATTCCGCGATCACGTAGATATATTGACCGCCGAACAAATGGCCCATTTCGTAAGTGACACCGAACATGCGATTGAAATCGGACAGGCGAAAGTAATTGACATGTTCATAGAAAACATCAAACCAGGCACGTTGCTGAATTATCCAATCCAGGCATGGGACTTCAATATAGATTTTCCCTTGACCACCATTGGCTGAAGCAATGGCACGCAAAAACTCCAAAGGCTGAGGTATGTGCTCGAGTACGTGGCGCAATACAACTGCATCCGCTTTGATCTTCAGACTGGCATCAAAGTGCTGCTTGTGAATATAGGGTGCATCGCCTTCATAGGCGGGATCAACACCGATGGCGTCGTGTCCCCGCTGCCGAATGAGATCCAGAAAGCCTCCTTTTCCGCAACCGACCTCAAGGATTCGTCCACCCGAAAAGTGTAAGTCAATTTTTCCAAGCACTTCATTCAGATGAGACTGAAAGATGTGCGAGTGCCCTTGCTCGTTTTGATAGCTCTCGTCGTAATTGAGTATTTCTTGGTCATAGGCATCGTTGAATACAAGCCCAGTCTTCATGTCCTGCACCAGAACGACATCACCAGAGGGGCAGCTTTTCGCAGCCTCAGGACTATTGAACATCTTGTTCTGGTAGGCAGGAACACCATGCAGCCGAAAAAGTTCTTGTTTGCTCACAATGCCTCCAAAATTGCGTCCAGTTTCCCCCGGGTTCCCCAGAACGACATCGGCTCGATCTCGGAATAAGGAATGCGTCCCAGATTCATCGTAATGCTTGAATGTCTCTCGACGATCCACGCTTCGACGAGTTCGCGCACCGTAGTGGGTGTGCCGCTGCAGACGTTGACGACGCCTACATCAATCGGAGACAACGCTATGTCACAGACGATTCGAGCAGCTTCTTGAATAGGAAGGAAATCCCGTACTTGCTCACCGCCAGACATGTCGAACTCGGTATCACCGCGCTGTATCGCGGTTGTCAGCAAGGAATACAGCGAATTTTTCGATTGGCCTGGGCCATAAAGATAGAAAAGTCGCAACCATGCCAGTTGGTAGGGACAAGTGGAATTCAACTCTTCGAGATGCTTTCGCAACGTGTCTTTGGCAGCACCATATTGCGTGCATGGTTGTGTCTCGCTGCTCTCGGAAATTTCACCTGAAGTCATGCCGTATTCAAAGCAGGTGCCAGTCACAACCAGTCTCTTCAAGCCTGATGTCAGGCATGCCTCGAGAAATCGTAGCTGTGTGGGGAGCTCGGTTTCGATGTGTGCGCGGGATTGATAATTGGGCAGCCCATCCCACGCCAGATGAACAAGCACGTCGGGGGCGCCCATCAATTGGTAGGGATCCGAGGACACCTTGGCGATGTCCATCGGCAAAATTTCCGTCCTGCTGTTTTCGAGAAATGATCGCTCCGATGTTCGGCTTGCGACCACTATGTCCACATCACGCGCCTGCAGCTCGCGCAACACATGCCGACCGACAAACCCGCTTGCGCCAGTGATGGCAACGCGCATCCGTCTACTCCACGCTCAGGCCGGGAACAAAAGTAACGAAGCGGCCACCCCATTCGCGAATGTAACTGAGCTGAGCAGTGATTTCGTCGCGCAGATTCCACGGCAGGATCAGCACGAAATCGGGTCGATCCTCGCGCAGCCGCGATTCGTCGACGACAGGAATCCGTGACCCGGGAAGCCAGTGCCCTTGCTTGTGTGGAGATGCGTCGACCACGTATGGCAGCAGGTCGGGTTTCACTCCGGCATAGTTCAGCAGCGTATTGCCTTTGGCGGCAGCTCCGTAACCGGCAATCTTGCGCCCGGCCCGACGCTGCTCCAGCAGGAAGGTAAGGCAGCCGTTCTTGACCTCGTCGGCTTGGATCTGGAAATCCCTGTAGTAGGCCGCATCCCGCATGCCCGCGTCAGCCTCCTTGGCCAGCAATTCCGCGACAGCAGGAGTCTCGGTGCGCTGGCTGTGTTCATGCGTGGCCCAGATGCGTAGCGATCCGCCGTGCGTGGGCAGCTGTTCGACGTCCCACACGCACAGGCCATGGGCAGCGAAGATGTTACGTACGGTGTGCAGTGAAAAATACGAGAAATGTTCGTGGTAAACCGTATCGAACTGCCGTTGTGCGACCAGTTCCATCAGGTGCGGAAATTCCACTGTTATCGTGCCTTCACGAGCCAGAGCCCCCGCCATCCCGGCGACAAAGTCGTTGATGTCAGGCACATGTGCCAACACGTTGTTCGCTACGATCAGATCGGCCGTTCGCCGTTCGCGCACGAACTCGTCGGCAAATTCTCGACCAAAGAAACGCTCCAGGGTTTCAATGCCTTTCTGTCGCGCGGCGTTCGCCGTGCCATTGGTGGGCTCGATGCCGATACAGGGGATGCCACGAGCGGCGACGTATTGCAGGAGATAGCCATCGTTGGAGGCTATCTCCATCACCAGACTGCTGTGGTCCAGTCCCAGCTTGGTCACGGCTTCTCCGACGTAGCGTTCGGCATGAGCCAGCCACGAGCGTGAGAATGAGGAGTAGTAGACGTAGTCCGGAGCGAACAACGCTGCGTGCGATTGCACTTCGTCGACCTGTACCAGTCGACACGTTCCACAAGTAAACAACTTCAACGGAAACCAGGTTTCCGGTGCGTTGAGTGAGCTCGCCGCCAGGAAGGCATTCGAGGGTGGCGCGCTACCGAGGTCGAGGAATACGTCCTGCAACGGCGTTGCGCAAAACCGGCACTTCATGATTCAACCTCGCTAAAGTAGACACCGGTGAATTTGTCGTCCAGCAACGGTGTGTTGCGATCCTTTTCCGAAACCTGGGTTACGGGTAGCGGCCATGCGATCGACAAGGCCGGGTCATCATGACGAAGCGCGCCTTCATGCTGGCGATCCCACGCAGCGGTATGCAGATACAGCAATTGCGCGTCGTCAGTGAGAGTTTGAAAGCCGTGGGCAAACCCTTCGGGTATGAAGAATTCCATCGGCCCGTCTTCGCCCAGTTCGACGCCGTGCCAATGCAGAAAAGTCGGCGAGCCGGCGCGCAGATCGACCGCAACGTCAAATACGCGGCCTTGGAGACAGCGAATCAGCTTGGCTTCGGCCGCCGGCGGATATTGAAAATGCATGCCGCGAACGCTACCCACGTGCGAAGTGCAGGAAATATTGATCTGCGTCCAGTGCAGGTTGGGCCGCAACTCGGCGCAGGCGGTTTCGCAGAACACCCGGACGAATTGGCCACGTTCGTCCCGGATCGGCACGGTCTCGATCAGCATCAAGCCGTCCAGTGGGGTGCGATGAATCTTCATGCTGCCCAACCCAGGCCTGCAGAGCGCGCAGCAGCCACATAATTTTGCAAATCATCGCTGCTGTGTACTTGGCCACGTTCGTAATAGGCGCGGTACCACGCAGTGGTGTACCGAAGCGTGTCCTCGGCATTCCACACGGCGCGCCATGCAAGCATCTGCGCGGCTTTCGAACAATCCAGTCGCAACGTCTTTGCCTCATGTGGGTGGTCGCCTGGCTGGCGCTCGCTGCGCAAACCGGGCCACTGGGTTTGCATCTGCGCCACGAGCGCCTGCACGGGCAACGTGGCGTCGGCTGCCGGTCCGAAATTCCATGGACCTTCAACCGGATCTCCGGCGAGCAGGCCTTGTCCGAGTCGGAGATAGCCCGACAAAGGTTCCAGCACATGCTGCCAGGGGCGAATGGCATCCGGATTGCGAATTTGCAACATGGCGCCGGTCGACGCGGCACGTATCAGGTCCGGCACCAGTCGATCCTCCGACCAGTCGCCCCCGCCGATGACATTGCCTGCGCGTGCGGTAGCTACCCGTGGTCCCTGTTCATGGAAGAAACTCTTGCGATAGCACTCCGTCACAAGTTCGGCACAGGCCTTGGAGGTGCTGTAAGGGTCATGGCCACCCAAGGGGTGGTCTTCGTGATAACCGGCATCGACCGGTTGTTCCAGATAGACCTTGTCGGTGGTGACATTGACCAGCGCTCGTACTGACGGCACACCACGGATGGCTTCCAGCAGATGCACCAGTCCAAGCACGTTGGTATCGAAGGTGGTCAAAGGTTCGCGATAGCTGCGCCGCACCAGCGGCTGTGCAGCCAGGTGAAAGATGATCTCGGGCTGGACTTGTTCAATTGCCTGCCGCACTGCGTGACCGTCGCGCAAATCCATGCGCAGATCGCGCACATGGTTCAAGCCGAGCAGGGACCAGTGCGCTGGATCGGTTTCAGGCGCGAGTGCCAGGCCTGTGACCCGAGCGCCAAGTGCAGTCAGCCACAGGCACAGCCATGAGCCCTTGAAACCGGTATGCCCGGTAACCAGGACTTGGCGTCCGGCATAGCTGCCACCAAACAGATCTTTCAAGGCCAGACTTTCCACGGTGCATTGCCGCTCTGCCAGAGCTCCTCAAGCTTGAGCTTGTCCCGCAGCGTGTCCATGGGCTGCCAGAAACCCTCATGGGTATAGGCAGAAATCTGGCCGTCGCGGGCCAATGCTTCGAGCGGCGTGCGCTCCCACATGGTGGCGTCGCCATCGATGTAATCGAGTACGCCGCGCTCCAGCACGAAGAAGCCGCCGTTGATCCACGAGCCATCGCCAGAGGGCTTTTCCTCGAAGCGAATGATCCGGTTGTCCTGGATGTCGATGGCGCCGAACCGCCCTGGCGGTTGTACGGCGCACATGGTGGCCAGACCATTTCTGGTTTTATGGAATGCAAGTTGAGCGGTGATGTCGATATCGGCAAGACCGTCGCCATAGGTGAAGCAGAATGTCTCGCCGTCCAGATAGTTTTCCACCCGCTTCAATCGTCCGCCGGTCTGGGTGTGCTCCCCCGTATCAACAAGGGTGATGCGCCAGGGCTCGGCATGCTTGTGGTGGACATCCAGCCGGTTGGTGGACAGGTCGATGGTTACGTCCGACATGTGCAGGAAATAGTTGGCGAAGTATTCCTTGATCACATAGCCCTTGTAGCCCAGGCAGATAATGAAATCATTGATGCCATGATGGGAATAGATCTTGAGGATGTGCCAAAGCACCGGCATGCCCCCGATCTCGATCATGGGCTTGGGTCGAATCGTGGTTTCTTCGCTCAGGCGAGTGCCGAGTCCACCCGCAAGAATTACAGCTTTCATGTCCAGTGGTTTCCAAAAAAGCAGGTTGGCGTCATGCGCTCGTCGGCGGTGCTGTTATTTCAGGCAAATTACTTGAGCAGGATACCCTCAATGCTTGCCCGGACGAAGAGCCCTGCGGCCATGCCGACCCAGGAGCAACACACCATAAGTGATGAAATCTGCGGCCAGCATCACGGCACGAAATCCCGCAGCCAGCACGGCTACCTCGCCAAAGGGGAGAGCACCCTTCAGGAAGAGACTGATCACCGACTCGAACACGCCAATGCCCTGGGGTGAAAACACGCTCATGAATCCGGCAGACCAGGCGAGCAGGTATGCGCCATACACTTGCAGTCGGGGGATGTCTGTATGGATGGTTGGAAACGAATACCAGTAGCAGGCAAAAGCGGTGGCAGCGACGAGCCAGAAAGCCACATCGACCAGGGTTGCGAGGAAATAGGTGCGCAGCGCGAATCGGCTTTTATGCAGCAACAGACGATGGCGCAAGACAAGCGGGAGGCATGCCAGCACGACCACGCCAATCACCATCGCCGCGATTGCGAGATGCGTGGCTTCGCCGGCGATCAGCATGAACGTCCCGCCGATGGCCATCGCAACGGTAAGTGGCATCAGGTTCTCCAGCATGACGAGTACGGTGAGTTGCGAGCGCTCAACGCCCAGCCGATGCAGGTCCATCATCCGCGAAACGGTTTGCCAGATGCCACCCGGAAGATACTTGGCAGGCAGTCTGCCCACATAGATCTTCAGCGCCGTCCCGTATGGAATACGCGCGCCGGTTTCGCGCAACACAATCCAGGTGAAAACCGGACCAAGCAGATTGAGTGACGCCCAGAGCAAGACGGTGATGGCCAGCGGAATCAGCTGCGTATGCAACGAGACTGCCTCGAAAGCTCCACGCGCACGTACCCCGGCAATGATCAGGAAAATCACCGCGGCTGGACCAAAGATCCAGCGCGATGCAGCGAATACGCGCCGGAGCGTGTGACTGTTGCGCAAGGCAGTTCTGATGTTATCCAGCATGGCTGCGCCGGCCAACGAGATAACGTAATGGCAAGGACGGTATCAGTGCAGCGACGATGGCCAGCTTGTCGACGACTGGGAGTCTGGAGCGCAGCAAGACTTTGATCAGCGCGAACGGAAGTTGGAGCAGCGGGAACATGCGTGCAAAGCGTGATCTGGCAATGCCGATCGAAGGCGATGCATAGCGTTTCAACTTGTCATTGTGGTGTTTTTCCGCGCGAAATTCCCGTCGCGACCAGCACGAATGCGGCGCATGCAGGAACCCACCACGCAAGGCCAGATTGGCAAGTAAAACCAAATCGCCACCAACCATGCTTGGCATGGGCAAGCAGGAACGCAATCGCTCCACTCTCATCACACCCATGACGGGATGCATGTTGCCCCAGAAGACGGTGAAAAACCGCGCAGCCGCAGCGAGGTCACGGGTGTCGCTCCAACCCGAAGCCCTTGCAAGTGGCTCATTGTTCGCGCCGATCCAGCGTGAGCTAGCAAATGCGAGGCAGGCTCCATCGTTTGCTTCCAGTAGTGCAACGCATTCCGACACCAGGTGCGACGTCCACAGATCATGGCCGGAGCCCCACATGAAATAAGCGCCGGATGCGAGGTCCACTGCGTGCTGGAAATTCGCAATGACTCCGCGATTTTCGACGGCACTTTCGATCCGTATGCGTGGATCCTCCGAGGCATGGCGCTGGCAGATTTCCAGTGTGCGATCCGTCGAGGCATTGTCGGAAATGATAATTTCCAGGTTCGGGTAATCCTGGCTGCGCAAGGAGCTCAAGGCAGAGTCAATGAAGCGCTCTTCGTTGAAAACGGGGATGCCGATGGTCATCAGGGGATACACGGAATCGGGTTTCACTTCTTGCATTACGGTTCCTTCGTGCCACCTTCAACATGGGAAGGCAGTGCGGGTAGTTCGTGATCAGTTTGCTGACAGGTATCGACTGACCAATGATACGGGGCGGCTCTATGAGTGGGTACTTCGGCAACATGCACTTTCATTTCATGCCAGGCAGTGCGCTCAGTTCGGCCAACTGGGCATTCAAACGGCCGCCGAAGTTCAGCAGCCGCAATTGACGAAGTACCTCCTGTGCGCCTTGCGTATGCCCCTGTGCGGCAAGCATGCGGATCAGGGTGATCTGATAGGCGGGTTCGTCGGGCTTGGCCTTGACGGCTTGCTCGGTCATCCTGGCACCGAGGGCGTGATCGCCCAGCACGTTCCATGCGTAGTCGCCATAGGTGGCAAGCAGACGCGCCGTAGGGGCCGGACGTGACAGTGCTGCCGCAAAAGCCTGTTTCATGCGCTCGGGTGGCAGCTCGCATTGACCATCGCGCGCGCACTGGGTCAAGGAGGCCAGCGCACTCTCGTCCTGCACGCCCGGCGGATGTGCCTTCAGCTTGGCGTCAATGCTGTCCCACCATGCATCTTTCAAAGGAAGCTGCATACGCGCATTCATGAAGATCAGCGCCTGCTCCGGCAGGATCGAGAAGTTTGGCAGCGCCGCGGCTTTTTCCAGCGGCGCGTAGGCCAGCCGGGTGAAGGGCGACGTGGGATCGTAGTGCGAATAGATGATGTAGGTACGGCCCAGTTCGTACTGCGCACGTGGCGACCCCTGTGCGCGCAAGGCCAGCTCCTGCGCCAGCCGCAACGGGCTGCCCCAGGCATATGCCGTCATCGCGGTCAGCGTCGTCCAACCCAGCATCAGCCCTGCCAGCAGTACGTATCGAAGCCGGGCAAAGCGAAACGATCGTGGTACGGCCAGCAATGGTACGACCGCCAGCAGCAAGCCGAAGCTGGCGAAGTAATTGCGGTGCTCGTAGATCAATTCCAGCGGCAGGACGGTACCGGTCAGCAACTGGCAACCAAGGAACAACGCGATGCCCAGCGCGGCCAGTGGTTGGCGCGTGCGTAGCCACAGCATCAGCGCCACTAGTGTAGCCAGCAAAACCAGGCTGGCCAGTGTGCTCCACGGTGCCAGCAGTCCGGTCGAGATGCGGAAATCATCGTGATAGAACGACAGCGCATCCAGTGTCGGCAGCAAGGTCCAGCGGATGTAATCGACAATAATGCGTGCCTCGCTGAGCAGACGCGTGCTCAGCGTGAAATCGCGGGTGGCCCAGGCTTCCGGCTTTAGCAGGCCGGGCAGCAACCAGCCAAAGCCGATCAGCATCGGCAGCACCAGCACGACCCCGAAGCTGCCGATGATCCGCCAGTCGCGTTTGCCTGACGATGTGTGGAAGTGGAACAGCATCCACTCCACCAGCAGTGCATACAGCGGCAGCAGCACCGCGGTTTCCTTGGCCAGCAGGCCAAGCGCCGTGGGCACGATGATGCCAAGCAGGCATAGGGTGAAGCCGCGGGTGTCCGGAGAAAGGCGACCCCAGCGCCATCCTGCACGATGGGCAGGCAGCAACGTGGATGCCGCCAGCATCCGCCGTCGCCCGGCCACATAGCCGATAAGGCCAAGCAGCACGAACAGGTTCGCCATGCTCTCCATGCGCTGTACCACGTACAGCACCGCGGTGAGATTGATCGGCAACAGCATCCAGCCGGCCGCGATCAGCGCGGCGATGATGTCCACATGCATGGATGTGGGAGCGACTTCAGTCGCGATGCTCTTGGTGGGGGCGCCGTCGTTCACAAGGGACGGTGCTGTCGCGGCTGAAGCCGCTCCCACACGAGCAGGGGCTTTGCGGCTATTCGCAGAGCGCAGCAACAGCCGCGCCAGCACAAACACCAGCAACCCATTCAACAGATGAATGACCAGGTTGGTCAGCTTCATCCAGTAGGGATCGAGGCCGGTGGCAATGTAGTTGGCGGCGAAACTGAGCGAAGCCAGGGGACGCTTGTACTCGCTGGCAGGCGACGAGAGCGTGGCGCGCACCAAGGCCGGAATGCTCACTTCATTCGGTTGCACACCGTGGTTGTCGACGATGTTGGGGTAATCATCGAACAGCCAGCTGCCGGAGAGGCCGGGCCAGTAGATCGCAGTCACCAGTAGCAGCGCGACAACAAGCAGCCCGGCGCCTGCATGGCGACGTAGATATGCAGGGATCATCCAGTGCAACCCGTCGCGCGGTGGGGCATGAGCGGGCCATGGATACCAAACGCGAGAGCAGCCCCCGTCGCGCAGGCTGCGTACGAGGCACGCTCATATGACAAACGATCCTGAGGGCTCCGCTGCGCGGCGCTCATGCTCAGGACGAATGGGCGGGCGATACACCGGCTGCCGTCGCCGCGTCGACCGGGGCGCTCGAAGCTGCCGCAGGCGTGGTCGCGCGACAGTTGGGCGGGATCAGGTCGGGATCGCCAGCGACCACGCTGCAGCTCCAGCTGATCGGCGCGGCGCTATGGTCGGCGGAGTTTTCCGAGGGGCTCAACACCAGTACCGGATCCGGCGTGGCGCCAGTGTCGCGGGTGGCCAGGGTGATGCGCCCATCTGCGGCAATCGCGATGTTCGCCACGTACGGGCTGGCCGTCGCTGCCGGGCTGTAGTTCAGCTCGCCGGCCTGGATGTGCGCCAGCCCGCCATGCACGGTGGCCGACTCCATCACCACCAGCTTGGCCGCGTCGGTGACTTTGAGTGCGTCCGCGACGTGACTGCTGGTCTGGTGATTGCGCCATGCAGGAATCGCGACGGCGGCCACCACGATCAGCACGAGGAGCGACACGACGATGGTGATAGTGGACTTGCCTTGCGGTGCATTCATCAGCAGGACTCCCTGGTGCGGGCTGGAGCAGGGCGAAAGCGCTGCCACTCTCAACTGTAGTTCAAGCGGTACTGTGTCGGTCAAGCAGGATACCGTGCGGACAGGGCAGCCCGTTATCAGCACATGCCGGGCAACGCACGCAATTCTTGCAGCGTCTGGTCCAGCTTGCCGCCAACGTTCAATCCTTCCAACGGGTGCAACCCATCGCGGAGTCGGGTATTTCGGGCCACGGATACGGCGTATGGCGCCATTCATCGGTGGCTGCATCAGGGGTGGGGCGGCATCACGGTGCAGGAAATTTCGTCGGCCGCCTTCGTGGCGATCGTGCTCAGGATGAATAAGTTGATGGCACGCTGGCTACGGTCGCGGTCGCGGTCTTGGTTGGCATGCCGTTGAATTGCTGCTGCAGCTTGTCGATCAGCTTGAGGTTTTGCTTGTCCATGCGCCATGCATGGCAAGACCACGCTATTGATCGGGGCTACATGTCTGGCGGCTATTGCGGCCGTGGCTCACCAATAACATTTGCCGGTGGCGGACTCTCAAAGAGTTGCTTGAGTTTGACGCTCAGTTCCTGATTGCGTCGATCCCACCATGCGATGTGCCTGTTCGCATCGGCCAGCACGATCTTTGCGCCTGCAACATTGCCGTTGACGTATTCAAGATTGGCTAAAAGCAGTCCGATGGCCGGGTCAGCATGTCCTGTCTCCCACGCCAGTGACGCTTGCTGCTCAGCCTTGATGTATTGCCCCGCATTCAGATACAGATTTGATGCGATGTAGCGACTGCGCCAGAGTTGAATCAAGGCGCCTGGTTGTGGCGCAGCGTCGACGATGTCCGTAATCATGGTGGCCAGTTGCGCCGTGCCCAGGCCCTGGCAGTCGTGGGTATTCAGTGCGCCACCGAGCATCTCGAAGGCGAGCATTTCTGGCAGTTGCAGCTTGGCGCCTTTTATGGCGCTGATCCGGGCGACCGAGACCGGACTCGCCTCGTGATGCACCATGCACTGAAGGAGCACCGTGTCGATCACGGCGATATGCTGCGCGGCTGGATCCTGGATGGTGGCTACATGATCAAGGACTTGTTGTGCCTCATCAACTCGCCCCTCCGCCATCAGGTTGGTAGCGTGATCCATTTGCGCCCGTATCGAATCGGGGTGCTGGTGTGCGCCTTGTGCCGCCATGACGGACCAGGAATCCCATACCGAAGCGCGCGCCAGTGTGGCGACGCCCAGTACGAGTAACAGTGTAACGACCCCTGTGCCCAGCAAGCGTCGGGAACGAGCCGGGTTCGTCATGTGCGGCAGCAGACGCAAACCAGCCCAATGTGCCAGTCCGACGATGGCCAGGAAAAATCCTGCGGAAGGCAGATAGTTTCGGTGTTCGAAATACAGCTCCAGCGGAAACACTGTCGATTCCATCACGTGCCCAGCCAGATAGAAGCCGATGCCGGTGAAAAACGCTGGAATACGCCTGCGTGACCAGCAAGCTGCAGCGATCAGGGCGATGAGGCCGAGGATCGCCGGCAACGTGGTCACTGGGTTGAACAGATTGTGTGAGACGGCGAAATCGTCGGTGTACAAGCCCAGTGCCGGACCACGCGGCAGCAGCAGGGCGCCCATGTAATCCATCAATACCCGTGGCTCGCTCAACAGGCGCTCACCCAGCGTAAAAAGGCGCCCGGAATAGCCCGCAACCGGCCATTGCGGATGCAATGCACACCAACCCAGCGCAAACAGGCCCGGAATAAGCAACGTCAGACAGAAGAACAGTTTCACGGCGTTCGGCCGCGCCGTTTCCTTGCTGTCAGGGAAATAGCCAAGTTCGAGTATCAGGCAGAAAAGCGGCACCAGCGCGCCATTCTCCTTGCTGAATATCGCGGCCAGTGTGGCCAGCGGCAACAGCAGGAAAAGGTCGATCAGGGTGGCTCGTGTACGCCCCTGATCGAAACACTTGCGCGCATGAACATAAATCAGCAATGCCGTCAGCGTGAATAGTGCGCTGAGTTGTTCCATGCGCTGTACCACGTACAGCACGGTACTCACCTGCATCGGATGCAGCAGCCAGATGGCGCTGACAATCAATGCGGCGAACCGGGCACGTGTTTTGAGCTGTGGATCGCGTGAAAGCAGCCGGGACAGCAATGCGTAGATCAATCCACCGCAGGCGAGGTGGATCGCGAGGTTGGTGGCCTTGAATGGCCACGGCATCACCCCACTGGCTGCGGCGTTCGCGAGAAACGTGAGCATCGACAGCGGGCGATGCAGCGGGCCGGAATTATTGCCAAAGACGATTTCCTGCCAGCCGGTTTGGCCGCCCAGCCATGCACTGATGGGCTGCACGATGTTCGGCGGATCGTCAAACAGGAACGGGCCATGCAAGCCAGGCAGATAGACCAGTACGGTCAGCGCCAGTATGCCCAGCAACCATGGCCACGCATGCGTCAAAAAAATGCCCCGGCCGCTAGGCGCAGGCCGGGGCATGATGGAACGGTTTTGTTGGCGAAACGCCAAGACCTATCAGCCGCGGCAGCTGGCCGGCAGGTACTTGACGGCGCCTGCAACTGGCGCACAGGTCCAGATCAGCGGGCCGCCGGCGGCCTTGGAGGACGGGCTCAGCGACATCGAAGGAGCAGCGCCAGCA
The DNA here is from genome assembly GCF_002001175.1 of Rhodanobacter sp. C03. GTDB lineage: Bacteria > Pseudomonadota > Gammaproteobacteria > Xanthomonadales > Rhodanobacteraceae > Rhodanobacter. The sequence continues at coordinate 560,082 of NZ_MUNT01000001.1, forward strand.
GCGCCCGTATTTTTGCTGAGGCCGGTGACCACGCCAGTGCCGGCCCCAATCGTGACCGATGCGACATACGTGGTGCCGTTGGCGGGGAACGCATAGCCGGAGTTCGAAACCGTGACATTGGCCAGACCACCGAGGCTGGCAGCCGTTTCGGTCACAGCCAGCTTGGCTGCATCCATCTGCACCATGGTCTCCGTGACCTTGCTGCGGACGGTGTAATCCTGGTACGCCGGCAACGCAATGGCGGTCAGGATGGCGATGATCGCAACCACGATCATCAGTTCGATCAGGGTAAAGCCTTTCTGCAGGTTCTTCATGGTGGTTCCTCTGTATTGGTTAGCTAACCGTAGTGATGCCCCCTGAGCCCCGGTCCCATATCCCCCTAGGCAGGATCGGACCCCATACTCGTGGTCAGTAACGACCAGGAAGCTCATGGCTGATCTAGCACGTGACGTGCCATCCCCATACCAAACCAGCATCGGTGCCTGGCAGGTTGCGGGATTGTGCGCGTGTGCGCACAACGCAGCAACTGGGAAAATTGGGGGAATGTAAGGATTTGTCGAGCACGTCGCGTGATGCGACCTCGATCTGCAAATAAACGTCATCAAGTGACGCGAAGCGTCACTTTTTGGACGGCTTGATCCACGGATCGATGGGAAGCACGGCGATCGGTTGTTGTTGATCAGGCGAGAGGATGGCCGTGTAATCCGCGTCCTGGCGCTCCAATGGCAGAAAATGCAGGGTGTGTCCATGCGATGCGGCTGTCTGTTCCAGCTGTGTCAACTCTCGGTGTTGCTCATCATTCGCGGGTTTCAGCTGCTCAAGCGGGAGGGCATGTTTCATCAGGCCGTCGACTACTTGTTCGTAAGGCACGTAGAACTCGGGTAGTCGATCGATATCCTTGCCGCTGGACATGGCTTGCGCGACAACGTCGTAAGTGCGGTCCGCTTTCGGCGGCAACGCCCCCACCAATCGAGGTCCACTCCAGGAGCGAGTGCGGTATTCCGGCCGGCTGCCTTTGGCCAAGTCGGTGTCGCTCAGTTGATCGGCCGCCACCACCACCAACCGATCGACCTCGCCAACGATAAACACCGGACGCGCCTGGTAGATGACATGGAAGCCATAGCCGAACGCCACGGCCTGCAGGATCACGATGATCGATAGATCCAGTCGGCGTAGTCGCTTGGGCTTGCTTGGAGTCATGACCAGCAAGGTCAGCAGCGGACCGATGGCGATGTCGACACCCATCAGCAGCGGTATCAGGGTGCCGGCGCCGGCGGCGCGGAAATATGGTGGGGGAAACCACAAGGTGTACAGAAGGGTGGCGACGATCGCAGCCAGGACCAGGCTGATCGACAGATGGATGGCAGCGGCTTTCCAGCGTGACATGGCGTGGCTCTGAGGGTGATAGGCAAAACAGATCGTGGCGAAATATACGACGTCGTGTTTATCGGTGCAGCATGGCACGCGTCTGGGAGTGGGTTGCTTTTGTAGGAGCGGCTTCAGCCGCGGGCTCTGGCTTCGCTGCAGCTTGAAAGGCATCGCGACTGAAGTCGCTCCTACAGGTGCCGATCCAGATGTGCCGATCCAGGCAAAACTTGCCTGCAGCGGATTTGGCGCTTACCGTCACGGTTTCACTCGACCGGGGACACCGACCATGAAACCTCTGATTGCCGCGCTGCTGCTGGCGCTGGTGGCTGCACCTGCGATGGCGGCCGACGCCGTGGATACCAGCTTCGCCAAGACGCAAGGTCCGCATCCGTTCAATGTGCGTGACCTGGTGATGATGCAGCGGGTCAGCGGTCCGCAGCTGTCGCCGGACGGGCGCTATGCCGCGTTTGGCGTGCGCAGCACCGACTACGCCGCGAACAAGGGCGTCAACGCGGTGTACGTGCTGGACCTTTCGGGCAAGGGAGGCGAGCCGGTGAAGGTGGTCGACAAGGGCGGCTCGGCGCTGTGGTCGGCGGATGGGCGCAGCCTGTATTTCGTGGCGCCGGCCAAGGGCGTGGCGCAGTTGTGGCGGGTGGATCTGGGGGGCAAGGGCGGTCTCGATTTGACCAAGCATGCGGCGCCGGTGCAGGTGAGCCATGCGCCGCTGGACATCAACGATTACAAGCTGTCGCCGGATGGCAAGCGCGTGTTGCTGTCGTACGAGGTGTTCACCGATTGCGCCACGCTGGCCTGCACACAGCAGCGTGTCGCGGCGCGTGACAAGGACAAGGCCAGCGGCACGCTGTACAGCAAGCTGTTCGTGCGGCACTGGGATACCTGGGCGAACGGTCGACGTAATCAGTTGTATGTCGCCCGCTTCGACGGCAAGGGCCAGCTGGCGGCGGAGCCGACCCTGCTCAGCCGCGGCATCGACGGCGATGTGCCGAGCAAGCCGTTTGGCGACGCCAGCGAGTTCAACTTCGCGCCGGATGGCAAGAGCGTGTATTTCGACGCGCGCATCGCCGGCAGCAGCGAGCCGTGGTCGACCAACTTCGATGTCTACAGCGTGCCGGTGGATGGCTCGGCCGCACCGCGCAACCTCACCGCCGACAACAAGGCCTGGGATGCGTACCCGGTGCCGTCGCCGGACGGCAAGACGTTGTACTACCTGGCGATGAAGACGCCGGGCTTCGAGGCCGACCGCTTCGCGATCATGGCGCTGGACCTGGCCACCGGTGCGAAGCGCGAGGTCGACCCGAAGTGGGATCGTTCGCCCGGCGGCCTGTCGATTTCCGCCGACGGCAAGACGCTGTATGCGACCGCCGATGACGAGGGACAGCATCCGCTGTTCGCGATCGATCCGGCCAATGGCGAAGTCACCCGGCTGTCCGGCGACGGCACCGTGGACGACTATTCGCTGGTCGGCGACAAGTTGCTGCTGGCTCGCGACGACCTGAAGCGCCCGGCCGATCTATACGTTGCCAAGGCCAACGGCAGCGACCTGAAGCAGGTCACTCATTACAACGCCGAGGATCTGAAGAACGCGCAGGTCGGCGACTTCGAGTTCTTCAACTTCAAGGGCGCGAACAACGCCACCGTGCAGGGCTACGTGGTCAAGCCGGTCGACTACCAGCCGGGCAAGACCTATCCGGTCGCCTTCATCATCCACGGCGGCCCGCAGGGTGCGATGACGAACGGCTGGAGCTACCGCTGGAATCCGCAGACCTATGCCGGTCAGGGCTTCGCCGTGGTGACGGTGAACTTCCACGGCTCCACCGGCTACGGCCAGGCCTTCACCGATGCGATCTCCGGCGACTGGGGCGGCAAGCCGCTGGAGGATCTGAAGCTGGGCTGGAAGGCGGCGCTGGACAAGTACAGCTTCCTCGACGGCAACCGCGCCTGTGCGCTCGGCGCCAGCTACGGCGGCTACATGACTTACTGGATCGCCGGCGTGTGGAACCAGCCGTGGAAGTGCCTGGTCGACCACGACGGTGTGTTCGATACGCGCGCGATGTACTACGACACCGAGGAGCTGTGGTTCGAGGAGAAGGAGAACGGCGGCACTCAGTACGAGCACCCGGAGAACTACGAGAAGTTCAACCCGCTCAACCACGTCAAGGATTGGCGCGTGCCGATGCTGGTGGTGCACAGCGGCGACGATTTCCGCATCCCGATCACCCAGGGCCTGGGCGCCTTCACCGCGCTGCAGCGCCGCGGCATCCCCAGCGAATTCCTGACCTTCCCGGACGAGAACCACTGGGTGCTGAAGCCGCACAACAGCGTGCAGTGGCACGACGCGGTCAACGCGTGGCTGAAGCAGTGGACCGCCGTGGATGCGCCGAAAGCCGCCACGAACTGAGCGCGTTCCATGTGATGCAAACGGCGGCCCTCGGGCCGCCGTTTGCATATGTAGCCACCTGCGTTTGTAGGAGCGGCTTCAGCCGCGACCGCGGGGCAACAGGTTGCATCGGGCTGGTCGCGACTGAAGTCGCTCCTACAAGGAACCGGATTGCTGTGAGCTTTTTGTAGGAGCGGCTTCAGCCGCGACCGCGGGGCAGCAGGTTGCATCGGGCTGGTCGCGACTGAAGTCGCTCCTACAGGGAACCGGATTGCTGTGCGCTTTTTGTAGGAGCGGCTTCAGCCGCGACCGCGGGGCAACAGGTTGCATCGGGCTGGTCGCGACTGAAGTCGCTCCTACAGGGAACCGGATTGCTGTGCGCTTTTTGTAGGAGCGGCTTCAGCCGCGACCGCGGGGCAGCAGGTTGCATCGGGCCGGTCGCGACTGAAGTCGCTCCTACAGGAACCGGATTGCTGTGAGCTTTTTGTAGGAGCGGCTTCAGCCGCGACCCGTGCAGCCAAGGCTTCCAAGATCCGAACCCGTTTCCATGAAACAGGCGCTCCAATACGGATAATCCATCACGTCCTTGACCAGTCCTGCCCGCAATGGATTGGCGATGATGTAACGCGCCACTTGCCGGCTGGACTCGTCGTATCGCAGCGCGCGATCGTGGAAGCCTTTGGCCCAGAGCGGCCTGACATTTGGGTCATGCAATCCCACGGCTCTCGCCGTGGTGCCTTTGATGCGTTGCACGACGGTGGTTAGCGTTTCACCTTCGCCGAGTTCGACCAGGCCATGCCAGTGGTCCGGCATCAATACCCAGCAGAGGCAGTGGCTGGGATGCCAATGGCTGGCGAGTGACAGCGAGCGGGCTGCAAGCCGGGCCAGATCGGTGTCTAGAAAGTACGGCCTGCGCTCGTATGTTGCCGAGGTCAGCAGATAAAGTTGGCCCGGTAGCGAACAGCGCCCGATTCGCAAGCGATGGTGGCCGTGAGATGAGAGTGTGCGCATGCGGCCAAGTTGCCCGCGTATCGATGATACGGGAATGGATATCGCGCGATTTTCTCCGTGGTTACCGGATGAGATGGCTGTAAGTACTGACGCCTCTTGTAGGAGCGACTTCAGCCGCGACCCGCCACGCACATGCGTCACGGTCGCGGCTGAAGTCGCTCCTACAAGAGGGCGAATCGGTCTCGGCTCACAGCCACTTCGCCCGCTTGAGCCCGATATAGATACCGCCGACCACGCAAAACATCGCCACCACGACGGCGGGATAGGCCCACGGCTGGCTGAGTTCGGGCATGTGGGTGAAGTTCATGCCGTACCAGCTGGTGAGCAGGGTGGGCGCGGCGAGCATGGCGGCCCAGCCGGCGAGTTTCTTCATCACCTCGTTCTGGCCGAAGGTGACCAGCGAGAGGTTGACGTTGATCGCGGCGGTGAGCATTTCGCGCATCGCGTTGATCGATTCGTTGACGCGGAACACATGGTCGTAGACGTCGCGGAAATACGCGCGCAGTTCGTCCGGGATCAGGTTCGGATGCAGCCGCACCAGCTGGCTGATGATGTCCTGCAACGGTGCCACCGCGAGACGCAGCGTCATCAGGTCGCGCTGCATGTCGTACAGCCGCCGCACCGTGCTGCGCTTGAACGTCTCGGCAAAGATGTCCTGTTCCAGCTGCTGCAGTTCCTCGCGGAAGTCGCGCACGATCGGCAGCAGGTTGTCGACGATGAAATCGAGCACGCCGTACAACGCGTAGCTGGGGCCAAGCGCCAGCAGCGCCGGCGTGTGCTCGCAGGTGCGCCGCGCCGGCGCATACGACAGCGAGGCGCCGTGGCGGATGCTGACCAGGTAGCGCGGGCCGAGGAACAAATGCGTCTCGCCGAAGGCCAGATGACCCTCGATCAGCTGGGCAGTCTGTACCACCAGGAACAGCGAGTCGCCGTAGGTCTCCAGCTTGGTGCGCTGGTGCGCGGCGTGTGCGTCCTCGATCGCGAGGTCGTGCAAACCGAATTCCTGCTGCAGTTTCAGCAACAGGGTCTCGTCCGGCTCGTGCAGACCGACCCAGACGAAGGTGTCCGGTTCCTTCAGCACGTCGCTGATGGCGTCGAGGCTGATGTCGCCGATCCGGCTGCCGTCGTTCTTGTAGGCGATGCAGTTGACCACCATCGGTTGCTCGGTGGTCGACGGTGCTGGTGCTGGCGGCGTGATCAGGTTCATCGGCGCATGATGCCCGGCGCTGCAAGACAGGGCAATTGCAGGAGCGCGAATTTTTTGTAGGAGCGGCTTCAGCCGCGACATGTTTCCATGGTTGGAACGCAGGAGCATCGCGGCTGAAGCCGCTCCTACAGGGTAGGTGATGGCGCGCAAGGTGCGGTTACACGCGGCGAGATTTCAGCCGCTTCAGAATTTCTTCGCGCGCCTCGCGCAGGATCGAATCGCGGTCGAGGCTGGCGACGATCTCGGCGACGGCGCGTTTGGCGCCGGCTTCGCCCCAGGATTTGCCAGCGATCAGATAGCGCTCGGCGGCGCGGCCGATCAGCACGGTGGCGTACCAGCCGAGCGCGCCCTGCGCGGCGGCGGTGACCACCACCGACAGGCCGGCGCTGACGCCCTTCAGCGCCGAGGCAACCAGCTGCATCCCCCAGATCGCGCCCATCAGCGCGGCGAGCTGGGCCGAGATCACTGCCACCAGCCGGCCGGATTCGGCGCGGGTCAGCGGCAGTCCGTACACGCGTGACAGTTGCACCACCATCGCCGCATCGAGTCCGGCAGCGGCGAGCAGATCGGCGACCGGAATCGGATTCAGCGCGACCGCCACGCCCTTGGCGATGCAGTAATGCCGGATCAGTTTCGCGGCGACCGCCTGCCGCGTCTGTGCGATGCGCGCACTGACCTGGTCGGTGAGCCGCCCGGCGTACAGCCCGGCATTGATCGCGGACAGCGTCTTGCCTTCGCGTGCCGCAATCGCCAGCAGGCGCTCGCGCAAGGCGGCGACGTCGGGCGAGCGCGCTTGCTCATGCGCCTGTTCACGGCCGTGCACGTCGACTTCGATTACCCGCTGCGCGGCGGGATGTGCCGCCACCGCCAGCACGTCTTCCGCGCGAACCAGGCCACTGACGCGCAGGCGCAGATGTTCGAGCAGGCTACCCAATTCATCACGGCCGTAGCGGTCGGCCTTGTTCAAAGCCAGCAGCAGCGGTCGCTGCGTGGCGGCGAGCGTCTTCAGCGCGTCGAGTTCCTCGCGGGTGAGGTCGCCGTCGCAGACGAAGATCACCAGATCGCTGACCTCGGCGACTTCGAACGCGAGCTGCTCGCGCGCTTCGCCATCCAGTTCGTTGATGCCGGGCGTGTCGATCAGTACCAGCCCGTCGTGCTGTGCCTCGTCGAGCATCGCGTGCGCGGCGTCGGTGGTGGTGCCGTGCAGGACGCCGACGGTGAATGCCGCGCGGCCGAGCAGCGCGTTGCCCAGTGCCGACTTGCCGGTGGAGACACGGCCGAACACGGCGACGTGCAGCTCGCCGCGTTCGAGCTTGTCCAGCATGTGCTCGATGCGACCGAAATCGGTGGCCAGCTCGCTGCGCACCGAGGCTGGAATGGTCGGATCATCGAGCAGGTTGCGCAGGCTGTCGGCTACCCGCGTCGAGCCGTTCGTGGTGCTGCGCGGCGGGGGTGTCGCGATGGTGCCGGCATGCTCGGGTGCAAGCCAGCCGCGCAGGCGTTGCCACAGCTTGTCGCCTGCCATCGTGATGCCCGCTTATTTCGGCGCGAGTTGCAGGTGTGCGTTGATCTTCACATCTGCACCGATCACCGAGGTATCGGCGTAATCGCCGGTGCCTACGCCGAAGTCGAGGCGCTTCACCGTGCCGACCACGTCCAGCGTGGCGCCATTGCTCTGCGGCTTGAACGTCACGTTGAGGCTGACTGGCTTGGTCACGCCGCGCAGGGTCAGGTTGCCGTCGGCAATCACTTGCGCACCGTTCTGATGGAAGCCGGTTGTCACGAAGTGTGCTTGCGGGAATTTCGCCACATTGAAGAAATCGGAGCCGGGCAGGGCACCGTCGCGATCCTTGTCGCCGGTCTTCACGCTGGCCAGGGTCACCGTCACGTCGAATTTCGAGCTGGCGAGCTTCGCCGCGTCGTAGCTGATCGCCGCGTTCCACTGGCCGAACTTGCCATCGAAGGAAGCGCCCTGAAACGTCCCGCTGAAGCCGAGCGTACTAGCCGCAGGCTGCACGTTGTAATCGGCTGCGGCAGCGGCACAGGGCAGCGCGAGTGCGAGCAAAAGGACAGCAACGCGTTTCATCAGGATTCTCCTCGGGGAGTGGAATCGTTGCGCGGGCGGCCGAACGGCAGCATCCGACGCAGCACGTTGTCACGATCGAACACATGATGCTTCAGCGCCGCACCGACGTGCGCCACCAGCACCAGCACCAGCAGCCAGAACAGGTACTCGTGTACGCCATGCGAGAAGTGGCGCAGGGCGTCGTTCTTCGCACCCAGCGCCGGGAGGTTGAACAGCTTGAACCATTGCAGCGGCTTGCCGGTGACGGAGTTGTACCACCAGCCGCTGAGCGGGATCGCTGCGATCAGCGCATACAGCACAGCGTGGATGAGGCGCGCAGCCAGTTGCTGCCAGCGCGGGCCCGGTTCTTCCGGCGGGCGGCCATCACTCCAGCGCCACAGTACGCGCAGCAGGAACAGCGCGAGCACGGTCAGGCCGATCGACTTGTGCAGGGCCAGCCAGTTGATCTTCTGCATCGGCGAATGCGCCTGGTCCATAAGCAGGCCGAAGATGCCGTTGCCGATGATGGCCAGCGCGATGATCCAGTGGAAGAACTTGGCCACCGAACCCCATTGGCGGTCATTGCTGCGCAGACTCATGGTTGTTCCTTCGAAGTGGGCGTGGCGTCGTCGCGGATTGCCTCAAGTTCCAGCCAGATGCTCACCTGATGGCCGATCGAGCCGGAGAAGCTGGTCATGCCGAAGGCATTGCGATCCAGCGTGAGGTTGGCAGAGAAGCCCGCCACGTCGTGCATGCCGTAGATTGTGCTTCCGGCGCGGTTGAAGGTGAACGGAATGCTCAGTGGCTGGGTTGTACCGCGCAAACTCAACTGGCCATGCAGCACGCCGTGCTGGGCATCCTTGCGTTCGACGCTGGCGCTGACGAAGTGTGCATAGCGATCATGCGTACAGTCGAGCAGGTTTGGCTTGCAAACAGCTTTGTTCCAGTCCGCATCGCCCATGTCCAGACTGCCCAGGTCGATGTCCAGCTCGGTGGCCGCGGTACTCCAGTCGTCCTGATCGAAACGCAGCCAGCCCTTGGCGATGTGCAGCCGCCCAAACGGCCGCGAATAGCCGTCGTGGCTTATGCTGAAGACGATCTGGCTGTGCACCGTGTCGTAGCGGTAGCTGGCGCTGGCGGCATGCGCCGATCCCAGCGGCAGCAGCGCTGCTGCAAGCCACAACAGCCAAAGAATTGAGCGGAAACGGGGCATGAGGCGAAGTCTGGCCGATTGGCGGCGACGGTGCCAGCGTCGGGGGCGGAACGGTTGGTTTCCTTGGGCAACCCAATTGCGGATGGGTGCAGCTGCCCTCGCCGCCACATGGTTCTTGTAGGAGCGGCTTCAGCCGCGACGCTTTCGATCGCTGCAGGAGTATGAAAGCTCTTTGCCCTGAAGCAACAACAAATCCGAAGCGTCGCGACTGAAGTCGCTCCTACAGGAACTCCGCGAACGCGGTCAGAACGTGCGTTGCACCGAGTAGTCGGCTAGCGTGGCCAGCGCATCTCGGTAGGCGGACGCAGGCAGCGTGGCGAGTGCCGCGCGCGCAGCCTGCGCGTGAATCACGGCCCGTTCGCGAGTGCGCTCCAGCGCGCCGGAGTCGCGGATCGAGGCGATGATGCGGTCGAGCGAGTCGAGGCCACCGTGTTCGATCGCGTGGCGCAAGGACTGTACCTGCTCTGGATTCGCCGGATCTGATTGAGCATGTTCCAGCGCATAGATCAGCGGCAAGGTCGGCTTGCCCTCGGCGAGGTCGTCGCCGATGTTCTTGCCCAGGGTGCCGGCGTCACTGGTGTAGTCGAGCAGGTCGTCGGCGATCTGGAACGCGTAGCCGAGTTCCATGCCGTAGCGGCGCAGCGCGGTTACTTGCGCTTCCGGCAGGCCGCCGAGGATGCCGCCGAGTTCGGTGGCGGCGGCGAACAAGACCGCGGTCTTGCGTTCGATCACCGCCAGATAGGCCGCTTCGCTGACGTCGGCGTTGCCGATGTTGAGCAGTTGCAGCACCTCGCCCTCGGCGATGGTGTTGGTGGTGTCGGCGAGGATGCGCATGATGCGCATGTCGTCCAGTTCCACCATCAGCTGGAACGAGCGCGAATACAGGAAGTCGCCGACCAGCACGCTGGCGGCGTTGCCCCACAGCGCGTTGGCGGTCTTGCGGCCGCGGCGCAGGTCGGATTCGTCGACCACGTCGTCGTGCAGCAGGGTCGAGGTGTGGATGAACTCGATGATCGCGGCGAGCTTGGTGTGGTGATCGCCGCGATAGCCGGCGGCGCCGGCGGCCAGCACGTGCAGCATCGGGCGCAGCCGCTTGCCGCCGCTGGCGATGATGTGGTCGGCGATCTGGTTGATCAGCACCACGTCCGAGGACAAGCGCTGGCGGATCAGGGCATCGACGCGCTGCATGTCGGCAGCGGCAAGGTCACGCACATGGGCGAAGTCGGCGGGGCGGCTGGCGTCGGCGGGCATCGAGTTCATGGAGGCTTCAAGGCGGCGTATGCCCTGATTATAGAGGCGCACAGCGACTTGCGCCGCGGTTTCAGCCCTGGACAGCATCCATAGGGCGATGTTCCAGGCGAAAGACCTTGTTTGCGCGGGTCGGGGCGGCGCGGCTGGATGTCACGCTGGGCAACCGAAACGGTTTGCAATCGATGCTGGCCGGCCCAATCATGAGCGCCTGCGGTTTATGCGGAACCGTGCCTCGAGTACCGATCCGATGGCCCATCAAATCATCGAGTTGATCGCCCAGTACGGCCTGCTGCTGGTGTTCTTCAATGTGCTGGTGGAACAGGCCGGCGTGCCGGTGCCGGCGGTGCCGACCATGATCGTGGCCGGTGCGCTGAGCGCGAATGGCAAGTTGCCGCTGACGGGCGTGGTACTGGCCGCGGTGCTCGCCTGCCTGCTCAGCGATCTGCTCTGGTACTGGGCGGGCCGGCGCTTCGGTTCCGGCGTGATGCGCACGATCTGCCGCATCTCGCTGTCGCCGGATTCCTGCGTGAAGCAGTCCGAATTGCGCTTTCAGCGCTGGCGCGGGCGCGTGTTGCTGATCGCCAAGTTCGTGCCGGGGCTGTCGACGGTGGCGCCGCCGCTGGTCGGCGCGATGGGTTTGCGCGCCGGCACCTTCGTGTTGCTGGATGGCCTCGGCTCGCTGCTGTGGGTGGGCGTGGCGGTCGGGCTCGGTTACGTGTTCGCCGCGCAGATCGACGATCTGCTGGCGGCGATGGCCAGCGCCGGCACCGTCGCGTTCGAGTTGCTGCTCGTTCTGCTCGCGTTCTACATCGCCGCCAAGTGGTGGCAGCGTCGGCGCCTGCTGATTGCCCTGCGCATGGCGCGCATCACGGTGGAGGAATTGAATCAGTCCATCGCCGACGGGCAGACTCCGGTGGTGGTCGATGTACGCTCGCAAGCTGCACGTCTGCTCGACACACGGATCATTCCCGGCGCGCTGCTGGCCGATCTGGATGGCGTTGCCGGGGCGCTGCAGGACATCTCGCCGGAGCGCGAGTTGGTGATCTATTGCAGTTGCCCGAACGAGGTCTCCGCGGCCAAGGCGGCCAAGCTGCTGATGGGGATAGGTTATCGCAACGTGCGTCCGCTGCTGGGTGGGCTCGATGCATGGGATGCGGCCGGCTACATGGTCGAGCGGCTGGCGGCTGATCCCGCTGATGATTCGCTGCATATGATGGCCTGAGCCGGAAAATTTACGCGTTCTATACGCGTAGCCGCTGTCCCGATACCCCGTTCTTATACGGCACTTCCTACAGTGCGCGTCGTCCTTTCATGGAGTCGACGCCGATGGATTTCGTCTACCTGTTGTTCCTGCTCGTGCTGTGCGCGGCCACGCTGGGCTTTGCGCTGATCTGCGATCGGCTGAGTCCACGCAAGTAACGCGGTGCGCCGTGTCTGCCTTTCCCTACTGCATGAGTTTCCCGTCATGAATGTCCTTTATGTCGTCGCCGGCCTGATCGCCATGGCGCTGGCCGGCTACCTGTGTGTGGCCCTGCTCAAGCCGGAGTGGTTCGAATGACCACCAATGATTTCCTGCAGGTCGGCCTGTACCTGGTGGTGTTGCTGCTGCTGGTGAAGCCGGTCGGCAGCTATATGGCGCTGGTGTTTGCCGATGCGCCGAACCGGGTTACCCGTTTTGGTGGTGGCGTGGAGCGCGTGATCTATCGCCTGTGCGGTATCCGCGGTGACGAAGCCATGGGCTGGAAGCGTTACGCGCTGGCCATGCTGCTGTTCAACGTTCTCGGCGTGCTGGTCGTCTACCTGTTGCAGCGTGTGCAGCAGTGGTTGCCGCTGAATCCTCAACACTTTGCTGCGGTGTCGCCCGATTCGGCGATGAACACGGCGATCAGCTTTGCCACGAACACCAACTGGCAAGGCTACGCCGGCGAGTCGACGATGAGCTACCTGACCCAGATGCTGGGTCTGGCGGTACAGAACTTCCTTTCCGCGGCGACCGGCATCGCGGTGCTGGTGGCGGTGGTGCGTGGCTTCAGCCGGCGCAGTTCGCTCAGCATCGGCAACTTCTGGGTCGATCTCACGCGCAGCACGCTGTACGTGTTGCTGCCGCTGTCGCTGCTGATGACCTTGCTGCTGGTGTCGCAGGGCGTGGTGCAGAACTTCAAGTCCTATGTCGATGTACCGGTGGCGCAAACCAGCACCTATGCCCAACCGGTGACCGACGCTGCCGGCAACCCTGTCAAGGATGCCTCCGGCAACCCGGAAACCAAACCTGCGCAGCTCGCGACGCAGACCTTGCCGATGGGCCCGGCCGCGTCGCAGATCGCGATCAAGATGCTTGGCACCAATGGCGGCGGTTTCTTCAACGCGAACTCGGCACACCCGTACGAGAACCCCACGCCGTTCTCCAACTTCATCGAAATGCTGGCAATCCTGCTGATCCCCGGCGGGCTCTGCTACATGTTCGGGAAGCAGGTGGGCGACCGGCGCCAGGGTTGGGCGATCCTCGCCACCATGCTGGTGATCTTCATCCCGTTGACGATCGCCCTGGTGGCGGCTGAGCAGGCCGGTAATCCGGCGCTGCATGGGCTGGCGGTGGATGCGCATGCCTCGGCGCTGCAGGCCGGCGGCAACATGGAAGGCAAGGAGACCCGCTTCGGCATCGCCGCGTCCGGCCTGTTCGCGGCGATCACCACGGCCGCCTCCTGCGGCGCGGTGAATGCGATGCACGACTCGCTGACTCCGCTCGGCGGCCTGGTGCCGATGTGGCTGATGCAACTGGGCGAGGTGATCTTCGGCGGTGTCGGCTCGGGTCTGTACGGCATGCTCGCCTTCGCCGTGGTGGCGGTGTTCATCGCCGGGCTGATGGTGGGTCGCACGCCGGAATACCTCGGCAAGAAGATCGAAGCCTACGAGATGAAGATGGCCAGCCTTGCGGTGCTGCTGCCGTGTGCACTGGTGGTGATTGGTACGGCTATCGCGGTGATGACGCCGGCGGGTGTGGCAGGCGTGGCCAATCCCGGCGCGCATGGCTTCAGCGAGATCCTCTACGCGGTCAGCTCGGCCTCCAACAACAACGGCAGTGCATTCGGCGGGCTCTCGGCGAACACGCCATTCTGGAACGTGCTGCTCGGCATCTGCATGTTCCTTGCACGTTTCCCGCTCGCCATCGCGATGCTGGCGATGGCCGGCTCGCTCGCCGCCAAGCGCCACGTACCCGAATCGGCTGGCACCTTGCCTACGCATACGCCGCTGTTCATCACGCTGTTGGCCTGCGTGGTGGTCGTGGTCGGCGCGCTGACCTTCCTTCCGGCACTGGCCCTGGGGCCAATCGCCGAATCCCTGATGTCGGGACACTGAATCATGACCGCACAAACTCAAGCAGCTAGCGGCTTCAGCCGCGAGCTGGTGCTCACGGCGATGGCCGATTCGTTCCGCAAGCTGTCGCCACGGTTGCAGTTCCGCAACCCGGTGATGTTCGTGGTGTTCGTCTGCAGCGTGCTGACCACGTTGTTGTGGGCGCAGGCGCTCGCCGGTCACGGCGAGGCGCCGACCGGCTTCATCTTCTGGGTCAGCCTGTGGCTGTGGTTCACCCTGTTGTTCGCGAACTTCGCCGAGGCGCTGGCGGAGGGCCGCGGCAAGGCGCAGGCCAATGCATTGCGCAGTTCGCGCAAGGATGTGATCGCGAAGAAACTGGCGTCGGCCGATCGCCATGCAGCGATTACCTTCATTCCCTCCAGTGATCTGCGTACCGGTCACCACGTGCTGGTCGAGGCCGGCGAGCAGGCGCCCGGCGACGGCGAAGTGGTGGTCGGTGCAGCCAGCGTGGACGAGAGCGCGATCACCGGTGAATCCGCACCGGTGATCCGCGAATCCGGCGGCGACCGCAGCGCGGTCACCGGTGGCACCAAGGTGCTGTCGGACTGGTTGGTGGTGCGCATCACCAGCAATCCGGGCGAGAGCTTCCTCGATCGCATGATCGCGATGGTCGAAGGCTCCAAACGGCGCAAGACGCCGAACGAGATCGCGCTGACCATCCTGCTGGCGAAGTTCACCCTGATCTTCCTGCTGGCCTGCGCCACGCTGCTGCCGTATTCGATCTACAGCGTGCAGGCGGCGGGCATCGGTCATCCGATCACGCTCACGGTGCTGATCGCGCTGCTGGTATGCCTGATCCCGACCACGATCGGCGCGCTGCTGTCGGCGATCGGTATCGCCGGCATGGACCGGATGATCCGCGCCAACGTGATCGCCACCTCCGGCCGTGCGGTCGAGGCAGCTGGCGACGTCGATGTGCTGCTGCTCGACAAGACCGGCACCATCACCCTGGGCAATCGCCAGGCAGTGGCGTTTTATCCGGCGCCGGGCATTGACGAAAAAGTCATGGCCGAGTCTGCGCAGCTGGCCTCGCTGGCCGATGAAACGCCGGAAGGTCGCAGCATCGTGGTGTTGGCGAAGGAGAACTTCGGCTTGCGCGAACAGCAGCTCGAAGCGATGCACGCGCAGTTCGTGCCGTTCACCGCGCAGACGCGCATGAGCGGTGTCGATTTCGATACGCGGCAGATCCGCAAGGGCGCATTGGATGCCGTGGAGAAACACCTGGAGGCACAGAACAGTCACCTGCCGCCGCTGGTCAAGCGCATGGCCGAGGACATCGCGCGGCGCGGCGCCACGCCGCTGATCGTCACCGAGGGTGCACGCGCACTGGGCGTGATCGAGCTGAAGGACATCGTCAAGGGCGGCATCAAGGAGCGCTTCGCCGAGATGCGCCGGATGGGCATCAAGACCATCATGATCACCGGCGACAACCCGCTCACGGCTGCGGCGATCGCGGCCGAAGCTGGTGTCGACGATTTCCTTGCCGAGGCCACGCCGGAAGCCAAGCTCAAGCTGATCCGCGACATCCAGGCGCAGAACCGGCTGGTGGCGATGTGTGGCGACGGTACCAACGATGCGCCGGCGCTGGCCCAGGCCGACGTGGCGGTGGCGATGAACACCGGCACGCAGGCCGCGAAAGAGGCCGGCAACATGGTCGACCTCGATTCCAACCCGACCAAGTTGATCGAGGTGGTGGAGATCGGCAAGCAGATGCTGATCACCCGCGGCTCGCTGACCACGTTCTCGATCTCCAACGACATCGCCAAATACTTCGCGATCATTCCCGCCGCGTTCGCCACCACCTATCCGGCGCTCAATACACTCAACGTGATGCATCTGGCGACGCCGCAGAGCGCGATTCTTTCGGCGGTGATCTTCAACGCGCTGATCATCATCTTCCTGATTCCGCTGGCGCTGAAGGGCGTGAAGTACCGCGCGCTCGGCGCCGGTGCGCTGCTGCGCCGCAACCTGCTGGTTTACGGCTTGGGCGGCATCGTGGTGCCGTTCCTCGGCATCAAGCTCATCGACATGTTGCTGGTCCTGTGCGGACTGGCCTGATTTCTTTTTCCCGTCATTCCGGCGCAGGCCGGAATCGCTTCTCGGCAGCCTCGCGTATCGCGGAATGTGGGTCCAGGCCTTCGCTGAGATGACGGTTTCTCTCCATGGAGTTATGTCATGCAAACACTGAAACTTTCGGTATCGCTGCCCGACGAAACCCATCCTGATATGGAGCTGCGCCTGTCGGCCAACGACTCCGACTGCGACGTGGTGATCGCGCTGCCGCTGCGACCGCGCAGCGAGCCGGTCGCCGCCATCGTCGCCGGTACGAGCCCCCAGAACGCAGCGAATAGTGCCGAGAACGACTACGTGCTCGGCGGCTACGCCGGTATCTGAGACCACACGAAACACGATTCTTTCATCACCAAAGTCGCGGCTCGATACGAGCCGTTTTTGCAGGGGATTCCCATGTTGTGCAAAAAAGTAATTTCCAGTGCGGTTCTGTTCGCGATGTTGCCGATCGGTCAGTTGATGGCCACCACTGCCGAGTCAGGCAGCAGCACGTCCGATCCGCAATCGGTCATCTCGGCACCGGTGGCGCATGTCGCGAGCAATGACTGTTCGGCCGGATTCCTCAGCCGCCTGGCCGCGGCCTATCGCGAGGACGCGCAGCCGGCCGATCCGAACGCGCCCGCGGCCAAGCGCCGCGGCATGGATTCGCCGTTCAGCTCGCCGCCGTTCCCGTCGGCCGAGTGGCAGCTGGGTGGCGTGGATTTCCCGATCGGTGTGCCTGACGAGAACTCGCAATACCCGCTGGAGAAGGCGCTGTCGTGCACGGCCGTGGGTAGCTGGATGCAGAAGAATCGCATCGAGATGTACGGCTGGATCAATCCGTCGATGAATCTCAGTAGCTCGAGTTTCACCAACTACCCGCTGTCCTATGCGACGCGGCCGAACCGGGTGGAATTCGACCAGGCGCTGTTTCGCATCCAGCGCGTTCCCGACACGGTGCAGACCGATCACATCGACTGGGGCTTCCATTTCGACGATTTGTACGGTTACGACTATCACTACACCACGATGAAGGGTGTCACCAGCGACCAACTGCTCAACAACCCCGCGCCGAGCCAACCGCTCAACGGCAAGATCTACGGCAACGATCCGATGATCGCGTATGTCGACCTGTACATCCCGTGGGTCGCGCAGGGCATGGTGATCACCGCCGGTCGCTACCTCTCGCTGCCCGACATCGAGGCGCAGTTCTCGCCGAACAATTACTTGCTGACGCATTCGATTCTGTACACGGTCGATGCGTATACCAACATGGGTGTGATCACTACGACCAAGCTCAGCGACCAGTGGACGCTGCAGCTGGGTGTACATGGCGGTGACGATTCGGCGATCTGGGACAGCACCAGCCGGTTGAGCGCGCAGGCCTGCGTGCGCTGGGTGTCCAAGTCCAACAACGACATGCTGTATCCCTGCGTGGAGTCGTACAACCGCTCCAACCAGACCTATAACAACCTGCAGGAATTCGTGCTGACCTGGGGGCATCGCTTCAGCCCGAACGTGCACATGCTGACCGAGGCGTACCACATCTACGTGCGCAACCAGTCGCTGGCCACCGATCCGTCGCAGTCGCATGCGCCGGTCGGCGAACCGGGTTATCCACTCGGTGAAGCGCCGAATTTCCCGCTCGGCAACAACCCGGCCTACGGCATCGTCAACTATCTGAACATTGAATTGAACCCGACCAACATGGTCTCGATCCGCAACGAGTTCTACAACGACGTGCAGGGCCAGCGCACCGGCTTCGCCACGCGCTATTCCAGTCACACGATCGGCATGACGCACTGGGTGTCGCCGGATCTGGAGATCCGGCCGGAGCTGCGTTACGAGCGTGCCTACGACTTCCCGGCGTATGACGGCGGAAGGAAGAACTACCAGGCGACCGCGCTGCTCGACGCGATCCTGCACTACTGAGGCAATGATCATGACCAAGCTCTTGCGCAATGCGGTGATGCTGCTGTTGTTGATGACGGTGATTACCGGCGTGCTTTATCCACTGGTGGCCACCGGACTGGCCCAGCTGGTCTTTCCGCGGCAGGCCAACGGCAGCCTGATCGTGAAGAACGGCAAGCCGATCGGTTCCGTGCTGATCGGCCAGTCGTTCACCGACCCGAAGTACTTCTGGGGCCGTCCGTCGGCGACCACGCCGCAGGCGAACAACGGCACCAACTCCGGCGGCTCCAACTTGGGCCCGACCAATCCGGCGCTGACCGACGCGGTGAAGCAGCGCATCGCCGCGCTGCGTGCCGTCGATCCGGGCAACACCGCACCGGTGCCGGTGGATCTGGTCACCGCCTCGGGCAGTGGTCTCGATCCTGAGATCAGCCCGGCGGCGGCGCAGTACCAGCTGGAGCGGGTGGCGAAGGCGCGCGGGCTCAGTACCTCGCAGGTACAGGCCTTGGTGAACGAATACACCAGCGGGCGCCAGCTCGGCGTGTTCGGCGAGCCGCGGGTCAATGTGCTGCAGCTCAACCTGGCGCTGGACGCACCGCAGACGCACGGCAGCTGATCGCGCTAACGTAGGCGCCATTCACCGGACTGCTTCACACATGAACGAACCTTGGGCATGACCGAACCCTCCCGCGAAGCACGTGCCGATGCTCTGTTGAGCACCGAACACGACGAGCGCACGCATCGGCTGAAGATCTTTCTAGGCGCCGCCCCCGGCGTCGGCAAGACTTACGCGATGCTGTCCGCCGCGCGGGAACTGAAGCGACAGGGTGTGGACGTGGTGGTCGGCGTGGTCGAGACGCATGGTCGTGCCGAAACCGCGGCGCTGCTGGAAGGCATGGAAGTGTTGCCGCGCCGCCAGGTGCGTTACAAGTCGTCTGACGGCAGCGAACGCGACTTCACCGAGTTCGATCTGGATGCCGCGCTGGCGCGCAAGCCGGCTGTGCTGCTGGTTGACGAACTGGCGCATCGCAACCTGCCGGGTGGCCGGCACGAACGGCGCTGGCAGGACATCGCCGAGCTGCTCGATGCCGGCATCGAGGTGTACAGCGCGCTCAACGTGCAGCATCTGGAAAGCCTCAACGACCAGGTGCGACGCATCACCGGCATCACCGTGCGCGAGACGGTGCCGGATGCCTTCCTCGATCACGCGCGCGACATCGTGCTGGTCGACCTGCCGCCGCGTGAACTGATCGGTCGGCTCAAGCAGGGCAAGGTGTATGTGCCGGAAACGGCCGCCGCCGCGCTCGACGCATTCTTCTCGCCGACCAATCTGGCCGCCTTGCGCGAGCTGGCGCTGGACACCATCGCCGGCCACGTCGACAGCGACCTTCGCGAGCACATGCTGGCGCGCGGCAGCGCGATGACGGTACGCCGGCGCGTACTGGCGGCGATCGATGGCCACGGCCAGAGCGAGTATCTGGTGCGAGTGGCAAGGCGCATCGCCGAGCGTCGCGGTGCGCCGTGGAGCGTCGCCTTCGTCGATACCGGTGCGCGGCTGGATCCCGCCCGCCGAGAGCGGCGCGATGCGGCGATGCGATTGGCGCGCCGGCTCGGCGGCGAGGCGATCATCCTGCGCGGCCATGCGATCGCCGATGAACTGCTGGCGCACGCCGATCGTGAGGGCGTCGGCCAGATCATCCTCGGCCGCACCCGCGAACGGGTGGTGGCACGCATGCTGGGCCGCTCGCTGACCCAGCTGCTGCTGCGCCGTGGTGCACACCTTGAGCTGACCATCATCGCCACGCCGAGCGAGCGGGCGAAGGCGCGCCGACGCTTGCGTCTGCCGCAGCCGTCCGCGCGCGGTTCGCGCAGCGAATACATCTACGCCACGCTGACCACCCTGGTCGCGTTCGGGCTGGCGTTCGTGGCCGACCGTTACCTGTCGGTGGCGAACCTGTCGCTGATCTTCCTCACCGCGGTGCTGGTGGTGGCGGTGCGCACGCGCATGGCGGTGGCCGTCTATACGGCGATCCTGTGTTTCCTCGGCTACAACTTCTTCTTCGCACCGCCGCGCTACACCCTGGCGATCTCCAACTTCGACGACGTGCTGGCGGTGACGCTGTTCCTGGTGGCGGCGCTGGTCTGCAGCCGTCTCGCCACGCGGCTGGCCAGCCAGGTGGAGTCCTTGCGTGGCGCGCACGTGCAGGCGCGCGCACTGCTCACGCTGGGCCAGCAACTGACCGCCAGCACCGATGCCGGCGGCATCCGCGACGTCGGCAGCAAGGCGTTGGCGCATGCGCTTCGCTGCGACGCCGCCATCCTCGCCCGCGATGCGGAGCAGGTGTTGCGCGTGGTGGCGAGCGTGCCGCCGGAACGTGCGTTGTTGCCGCAGGATCTGGCTGCGGCCGACTGGAGCGACCGCCATGGCGAACAAGCCGGGCGTTACACGGATACCTTGAATGGCGCGCCGTGCTGGGTGTTGCCGCTGGGCAGCGAGAGCCGGCCACTGGGCGCGGTGGCGTTGCGCTTCGACCCGGCATTGCGCGAGCCCGATCCGGACCAGCGCAGTCTCGCGCTGGCGATGACGCAGGACATCGGGCAGGCGCTGGAGCGCGCCCGACTTTCCGACGAACTCGAAGGCGCGCGCGTGCAGGGCGAGACCGAGCGCCTGCGCAACGCGCTGCTGTCGTCGGTGTCGCACGACCTGCGCTCGCCGCTGGCCTCGATGATCGGTGCCGCCGGCACACTGATCAGCTACGAAGAAAAATTGCCGCAGGAGGAACGCCGCGAATTGCTGCAGGCCATCCTAGGCGAGGGTCAGCGGCTGGACCGCTACATCCAGAACCTGCTCGACATGACCCGGCTCGGCCACGGCACCTTGAAACTCAACCGCGACTGGACCGACAGCGCCGAAATCGTGGCCGCCGCGGTGACGCGCCTGCGCAAGTTGTTCCCGGAGTTGCGCGTGGAGACGATGGCGCCGCCGGAGACGGTGCTGCTCTACGTGCATCCCGCGCTGATCGAGCAGGCGCTGTTCAACATCCTGGAGAACGCCGCGCGCTTCTCGCCGCCGGACGAGCCGGTGCGGGTAAGCGTGCACAGCACCGGCGAACGCCTGCTGATCGACATCAGCGATCGCGGCCCCGGCATTCCGGAAGAAGAGCGGGCGCTGATCTTCGACATGTTCTACTCGGTATCGCGCGGCGACCGTGCGCCGCAGGGCACCGGACTGGGCCTGGCGATCTGCCGTGGCATGATCGGCGCGCACGGCGGCAGCGTGGAGGCCTTGCCCGGCGACGGCATCGGCACCACCATCCGTATCAGCCTGCCGTTGCCGCCACCGCCCGACACTGACGCATGACGCCATTCCCATGACGCCACTCCTATGACTTCAGCCGCTCCGCGCATCCTGGTGATCGACGACGAGGCGCAGATCCGCCGTTTCCTCGATATCGGCCTGCGCGCGGAAGGCTACGAGGTGCTGCTCGCCGCCAATGCGGCCGAGGGACTGGCGCTGGCCGTCACGCAATCGCCCGACCTGGTGATCCTCGATATCGGCCTGCCCGACATGGAAGGTCACGCGGTGCTGGCCGAACTGCGCCAGTGGAGCCAGCTGCCAGTGCTGATGCTGTCGGTGCGCGATGCCGAGAGTGAAAAGGTGCGCGCGCTCGATCACGGCGCCAACGACTACATGACCAAGCCGTTTGGCATCCAGGAACTGATGGCGCGCCTGCGCGCACTGCTGCGCAACCGCCCCGGCGAACCGGAGCTGCCGCCGCGTTACGACGACGGCCATCTCGCGGTCGACCTGGCGCGCCGCGAAGTGCATCTGGACGGTGTACCGCTATCGCTCACCCGCAAGGAATACGCCGTACTGGCCCTGTTGCTGCGCCACAGCGGTCGCGTAGTGACCCAGCAGCAAGTGCTGCGCGAAGTATGGGGCGCCACCCATGTGCAGGACACCCACTATCTGCGCATCGTGCTCGGCAAGCTACGCCAAAAACTCGGCGACGATCCGGTGTCGCCGCGTTGGTTGAAGACGGAGCCGGGAGTGGGGTATCGGTTTCTGGGGGGAAGTTGGGTGCAGTGATTCAATGGCTGCCTGGGTATGCGCGGTAAAGGCGCGGGGCGGCATCACGCGGGCAGGCGCAATGCGTCGACGATGAGGGAAAAGGCGGGCGGTGGTTGGCGGCGGCTGGGGTAATACAGGTAGTAGCCCGGAAACGGCGTGCACCAGTCCTCCAGCACGCGCACGAGTCGCCCTTCCTCGATGTGCGGTGCGAACTCGTCTTCCGGCAGGAAGGCTACGCCCAGGCCTGCCAGCGCGGCCGTCACGACAGGCGGCGTGGTGTTGAAAACGATCTGGCCATCGACGCGAACGTTCAATGGATGCCGCCGGCGTTCGAACTCCCAGACCGACAAGCCGCCGCTCGTCGGAAAGCGCAGGTTGATGCAGCGGTGCGCCACCAGGTCGTGCGGTGTCTTGGGTTTGGGATTCGTGGCGAAGTAGGCCGGCGCGGCGACAGCGGCCATGCGCAACTTGGGGCCGATCGGTATCGCGATCATGTCCTTGTCGATGGTGTCGCCCATGCGCACGCCCGCATCGAAACGATCCGCCACGATGTCCCTGAGTCCGTAGTCGACGTCGAACTCCACCTTGATGTCGGGATACTCGTGCAGCAGCGGCGTGATCTTCGGCAACAGCGTGGTACGCAAGACGTGATCGCCGCAGGTGATGCGCACCGTGCCGGCTGGCTTGTCGCGCAGCTCCGTCAGCAGATCCAGTTCTGTTTCGATCTCGTCGAAGCGGTGGCCGATCGCCTGCATCAGGCGTTCACCGGCGACCGTGGGTGAAACGCTGCGCGTGGTACGCGTAAGCAGCCGGATGTCGAGACGCGCTTCGAGGCCGCGTATGGCCTGGCTGAGCGCCGATTGGGTCACGCCCAGCAGCGCAGCCGCGCGAGTGAAACTGCCCTCCCGCGCCACTGTGACGAAGGACAGGAGATCGTTGAGGTTGCGTCTGGCCATGGATGCATTCTCCACGAAAGATTGATTAGTGATGCTTATATGCTCTTTAAGCATCCATTAGCTAGTCAGGCTCTCGTGCGTGCGGAAGAATGCGCCGATGCAAAAGCTCATCCACAAGTTTTCGTCGCGAGCCCAGCGCGTGACGCTGGCGTTGCTCATGGGTACGGCGCTGGGCGTGTCGGCATGCAGCCCCGGCACGTCCGTGGCATCGCCATCGGCTGAGGCTGCGTCCAGATCATCACAGGAGCATTCCATGAAGATCCGCATGGACGTCGATGGCGACGTCGTCACCGCCACGCTGGACGACACCGCCGCTTCCCGCGATTTCGCCGCGCTGCTGCCGCTGTCCTTGACGCTGAAGGAGTACGCCGATATCGAGCGCATCGCCGATCTGCCGCGCAAGCTTTCCACGGCTGGCGCACCCGCCGGCATGCAGGCGAAGACGGGCGACATCACTTACTACGCCCCCTGGGGCAACCTGGCGATTTTTGTCAAAGGCGGCAACGGCACCTCACGTGGGCTTGTGCGATTGGGCCATGTGGATACGGGCTTGCCCGCGTTGCAGCGACTCGGGTCGCTGAAAGTCAGGATCGAACGCATCACGGATTGATGGACCTGTGCGAAAACGCGGGGCGCTCTCTTCATTCCATCCATCACGTCTTCAGAGAAGACATCGAGCATGAACATGCCATCCAGCAGCGGTCGTCACGGGCCGATGTGAAGCATTGATTCGTGATCGACAACGCGACCCTGGTCGCTTCGATATGAGGAGTGCCTTTGAAAAAGCTCTTTCTATTGCTGGCACTACTGGCCAGCTCATTTTCATTCACTGCGACGGGTCAAGACATGTCCAATGGTGCAGACAACTTCTACAAGAGCGACAAGGTGATCTTGCAGAAGGTCACTTTCGACAACCAATACAAGATGAAGGTCGTCGGCAATCTGTTCACTCCCAAGGGTCTCGATCGCAATGCCAGGCATCCAGCGATCATCGTCGGTCATCCGATGGGCGCGGTGAAGGAGCAAAGCTCGAATCTGTATGCGCAGAAGCTGGCCGAGCGGGGCTTCGTCACCCTCGCAATCGACCAGTCGTTCTGGGGCGAAAGTGAGGGCCAGCCGCGCAACGCCGTTGCACCGGAGATCTACTCCGAGGCCTTCAGCGCAGCCGTGGACTATCTGGGCACGCAGTCGTTCGTGGATAGAGATCGCATCGGCGTTCTTGGCATTTGCGGCAGTGGCAGCTTCGTCATCAGTGCGGCCAAGATCGATCCGCGCATGAAAGCCATTGCCACGATCAGCATGTATGACATGGGAGCCGCCAGCCGTAACGGCCTCAAGCACTCACAGATGCTCGAGCAGCGAAAGAAGATCCTTGAAGCGGCGGCATAGCAGCGCTACGTGGAATTCATCGGTGGCGAAACTAAATATACCGGCGGCACGGTGCACCAACTGGACGAAAACACGGACCCGATGCAACGCGAGTTCTACGACTTCTACCGCACCCCGCGAGGCGAATACACCCCCGAAGGTTCATCGCCGCAACTCACAACGCATCCGACACTGACCGGTGTCGTCAAGTTCATGAACTTCTATCCGTTCGATGACATTGAGACGATTTCCCCGCGTCCGATGCTTTTCATCGCGGGCGAGAACGCGCACTCCAGAGAGTTCAGCGAAGAGGCGTTCCGGCTTGCAGGTCAACCCAAGGAGCTTGTCATTGCGCCTGGTGCTGGCCACGTGGATCTTTACGATCGCGTCAACCTCATTCCGTTTGACAAATTGACTGCATTCTTCCAAGCCAATCTGAAGTAACTCAAGCTCGTTCCCGAAACCGTAATTGCGGCGAACACCAACCCGCACGTGGAGCGTCCCGTAAAACGGACGCGCCGTTGTCCTTCAAGTCATCAACCAATGAATCCCGCCATGTCCACTCCTTCGACCACCCTCATCGCGTCATCCGGGAGCCGCGGCCATGCCAGTCAACGGGCGGCATGGAGCGCCGTCGGCTCCCTGTCCATGTGCGTGGCGCTGCTGATCGCCTCGGAGTTCATGCCAGTCAGCCTGCTGACACCGATTGCCGCCGACCTGCATGCCAGCGATGGCCTGGCCGGACAAGCCATTTCCATCTCGGGGCTGTTCGCCGTGTTCTCCAGCCTGATGATCGCCAGCGTGGTGGCGCGCCGTGATCGCCGTCGCGTGCTGATGGCGCTGACGGTCGCCATGCTGGCCTCGCTGGTGCTGATCGCGACAGCGCCCAACTTCCTCATGCTGATGGCGGCGCGGGCACTGCTGGGCATCGCCATCGGCGGGTTCTGGGCGCTGGCCACCGCGACGATCATGCGTCTGGTTCCGGCGCCATCCGTGCCCAAGGCGCTCGGCGTGCTCTACACAGGCAACGCCATGGCCGTAGCGTTTGCCGCGCCCATCGGCAGCTATGTGGGCGGATTGATCGGCTGGCGCGGTGTGTTCGGGGCGTTGGTGCCGCTCGTCGTCGTGAACCTGTTGTGGCAGTGGCGCAGCCTGCCGGCCATGCCGCCGGATGCTGACGCCACGGCACGCAGGACGAACGTGTTCGCGCTGCTGAAGCGCCGCAACGTCGCCTTCGCGATGGTGGGAGTGATGTTGTCGTTTGCCGGGGCGTTCTCCACCTTTACTTACCTGCGGCCGTTTCTTGAAACGCGTACAGGCGTCGATGTAAGCCAGTTGTCGTTACTGCTGCTGGGATTGGGATTGGCCGGATTCGCGGGCACCTATGGCGCCAGCGCATTGCTGGGTCGGCATCTCTACCGCCTGCTTGCCCTGCTGCCGCTGGCACTGGCGGTAACCACGCTGGCGTTTCTTGGCTTTGGATACTTGCTGTGGCCGGTGGCCCTCATCCTGATCGTGTGGGGCACGCTCAACGCGGCGATTCCCGTGGCATGGTCCACGTGGCTATCGCTGGGCATCGCCGACGAACCCGATGCCGGCGGTGGCCTGCTGGTGGCAGCCATCCAGCTTGCCATCATGCTGGGCGCAGCGTTCGGCGGGTTGCTGCTGGATCACCTGTCGCTGACCGCAACCTGGATCGGTGGGGCGGTGATGTTGTTGCTTGCAGCGTTGGTCGTAGGCAGCGGTCGTCGTTTGCGTCCTGCAAATGATGGTGCCGGATGCTGAGGCTCCGGCTGAAAAGGACAGGGTCGCGATCTGTTCCAATGCAACGATGACTCGCTCACAGCAGCCACCCATGAAACGAAACCTGTCCCGCTGGCTGCTCGCGCTGTTCTTCATCACCGCGGGCACGTTCCATTTCCTGTTCATTGCGAACTACATGGGAATCATGCCGGCATGGCTGCCCTGGCATCGGGCGCTCGTCGTCATCAGTGGCTTGTGCGAGATGGCCGGTGGCCTTGGCGTGCTGTGGCACGTGACACGTCGCTGGGCGGGATATGGGTTGATCGCGTTGTGTCTGTCCGTATTGCCGGCCAATGTGCAGATGCTGCTGAATGCGCAGGCTGCGCATGCATCGACCTTGTGGCTGACGCTGCTGTGGGTGCGCTTGCCGTTGCAAGTTCTGCTGATCGCGTGGATCTGGCACGCGACCCGTTCGCGCGCAGACTGAATGTCATCAAGAGCCGCGATGACGGCCGATCACCCGTACAACATCGCGGCATGTGCTCACGGAATCCGGCACTGCCCATCCAGCGGCGCCTTGGCGGCGGCATCAAGATCGGCACGGCTCACGTCCTTGTCCTGCGCCGGGTCGAACACGATTCTGGCCTTGACGTTCTCGCCGTTGCTGCCTTGGATGTTGGCGAGGCCGTTGAAGCTGAGCAGCTCGCGTGTCTTCGCGTCGTAGGCCACGTCGATATGCGGCAGGGCGAAGCCGATCAGGTTGTCCAGGCTGAGGCGGTAGTGCCGGGCATCGCGGCCATTCACCGGTGCGTCGGCCATGCGCTTCACGCTGAAGCCGAGCGTGCCGAGCCGGCTGGGTACCAGGAACGGGATCTTGTCGCTGCCGTCCTCGCCCAGCTTGTCCCAGTGGTTGCGGATGTAGGCATCGAAACCGGCGTCGATGACCGGCATCGGCGAGGTATCGAGTGCGGCGGTGCGCTCCTGCGCGCCCTTGTCGACGCGGGCGAACACCACGCGTTTTCCGCCTACGCTGCGCACGCCTTCTTGGTAGCCGGTGCGCGCATCGTCCAGCACGAAATCCGGTGCCTGCGCGTTGCCGTCGTCGTGCATCAGCTTGCGTGCGAACGGCTTGCCGTCCGGGCAGCGGTAAAGCACCAGCCGTGACGAGTTGCCGCCGTCGTCGTACAGCCAGTGCGATTCGCGATACATCAGGTGGTCGTCCGCGCCGGCGAAGGCTTTGCCTTCGACGTGGTGAACGGCGTTGGCGTCGGTGCCGGCCAGTGCGCTGGCGGAAGCGGCTAGCGCCAGTGTCAGTCCCAGCGCACAGACGCGCCGATGGGGTTTCATCGTCAAGGGATTACTCCGGCAGCCATGGGGTTTGCTGCATCCGGGCGTAAGTACCCGTTGCAGCAGGAGATACGGCTGGATCCGACCGGTGGATGCACGGGCGACAGGCCGGCTGTGCCAGAAAGGAACCTCGAATAACCCGGCTATTGCTCGTCATCCCGGCGAAAGCTGGGATCCAGCGACTCCAAGTCCTTGATCGGCCAAGGCACTGGATTCCAGCTTTCGCTGGAATGACGGACATTTGAAGTTATTCGAGGCCCTCAGAATCGGGCGAAGACTCGGTCTACCCGAGCTGACCGCAGGCGGTCTGCATCGGAGCCGGCCCACGCCCGAGCGGGGTTTGCGCACGTGGCATCGGCGGCTCGCGCGGTTATCATAGCCAATCAGATTCACCACTCCGGCCGTAACTACCGCTTATGTACGGCCGGCTCAACAGAGGACATCCCATGGCACGTGGCATCAACAAAGTCATCCTGGTCGGCAACCTGGGCTCGGACCCGGAACTGCGCAGCACCGGCGGCGGCGTCAGCATTTGCAGCTTCAGTCTGGCCACCTCCGAATCCTGGACCGACAAGCAGTCCGGTGAGAAGCAGGAGCGTACCGAGTGGCACCGGATCAAGATCTTCGGCCGCCTCGGCGAGATCGCCGCCGAGTACCTGAAGAAGGGTCGTCAGGTCTATATCGAGGGTTCGATCCGCACCGACAAGTTCACCGGCAAGGATGGCGTGGAAAAATATTTTACTGACATCATTGCCAGCGAAATGCAGATGCTGGGCAGCAACGAAGGCGGCGGTGGCGGCCAGCGTGAGCGTCCGCAGAGCACCGGCGGTGGCCAGCAGCGTCAGGGCGGCAGCAACTATGGCAACCAGTCGCGCGGCAGCGATGACCACGGCGCTCCGTCGCGGCAGTCGCCGGCACCGGCCGACAGCGGCTTCGCGGATGACGAGATTCCGTTCTAGGTGACACCTGAGAACGAAACTGTTGCTTTTTGACCTATAAGCCCCCGAGAAATCGGGGGTTTTTCTTGTCGGAACTGGACGTTTTCACATCATTTCTGGCATCGAGAGCTCCTCTAAGCTACAGCCTCCATCAAAAAGCCCACGCGGCATGTCGCCCAAGCAATAGCGCTGCTTATAACGTCCGGGGTTTAAAGCCACGTGCGCTACTCAGATTGAGGACCTCGATTGCCGGTGCCCTGCAATTGCGGTCTGGAGCGAGTCAACTTGACTCGTGCGGTTTTTCGTTTGGCTGGGGCTGTTCGCCTCCTTCTTCGCTGCCATTCTTGATTCCGTCTTTGGAGTTCAATGCCGAGCGTTTCGACGCGGCTGAACCATTGCCGGGATCTCGAATTTCATTGCGCTCTGTATCCCACCCAAAATCGCCATCAAATATGGGTGGCACCGAATACTGCGTGTTGTGTTCTGCGCGGGCGTTTCGCTCGTTCATGTGCGCCTCTCTGTCGATCGCATGCTGAGGATGAGCGACGATGACGGAATTCGTATCAAAGCAGGGTGATCTCTTAAGTCCCGCACATTCACCAGTAGTGAACGTCTAGTGTTCTCTGGAGGGGATCACTGGTTGCAGCATTCCCGCAGGCTCACGACCGATCTGGTGTATCCAGGCCACGGGGTCTTATCGGCACAGGCTCCGAACCAAAAGTGGTGGGCACCGACGGATTCGTGCGACCCAGCGTTATGTTTTTGGAGGCGCGGACATGGCGGTTCGCATAGGTCCAGATTTCGCCCGTCTCCGTGATCAGAACGGTCCAATACAGATCGGATTCGGGGCCATAGTCAATGACGAAATGAGCGAACCCTTCACCTTTTGGCGTGTTCATGGGAATGGGCGGATCAAGCTGAAGCATCGCAATCTCTCCTCGTGTCGCGCGCACGATGCTTCCGAGTTCGTGAAGCCTTCGCGAACTTTTGGGAGCCCTTCAGGGCCAGTCGGCACCGAAATCTTCTGGTGCGCAACGGTGCTGCGCCTGGGCTGTCGGCACAATCAAGATGAAGTGTGCAAGTTTGTGAGTGGACGCCGGGATAAGCGAGTAGTGTGAAACGACAGCCGGATGCCGGCTTGGATTAGGTTCGGGGATATGGATACGGGCGCGGGATGGGTCGTTCTGATCGTTGACGACGATTTTTGCGTGCGCGAATCCATTCAACTGCTGCTGTCAAGCCAAGCAAGTGCCCAGGTGCTTTCTGCGGATGGGTTCACTCAAGCGTGTGACTTTCTGGCTGCTCACCACATCGATGTCCTCATCGCGGACGTTCTGTTGGCCGGCCTGAAATCGGGCATTGACTTGGCTCATATCGCGGAGCAGATGCAGCCCAATGCTGCAATCCTGATCGTGTCAGCCGATGCAAGAAACGAAATGGCCAACTTTCCGGCAAGGGCGATATTTCTGCAGAAGCCGTTCGGATCAGAAAAACTGCTGCACGCCATCAAGCAGGCACGTGCTCAGGTGACTGCTTCCACCTGACGATCGACTTGGAATCTTTGACGGCCGACGTCCACCGATGCGTGTCGGGTTTCTTGACAGCGACCGCATGAACGCGCACATGCTGCACATCGTCAGCTTCACGGGTCCGAGACGAATCACCTTTTATATTTTCGGCCACCGCACGCTCGCGGTTTGAGAGGTCGAGAGTCATGGACAAGAACAGAACCGAAGGCACCAAGCACGAAGTCAAAGGCGCCATCAAGGAAGTGGTCGGCAAAGTGACTGGCAACAAGGCGAAAGAAGTAGCGGGCACCGTCGAGAAGAACGCTGGCAAAGTCCAGAATGCCGTCGGCAAGGCTGCTGATCGCGCTCGCGACGAAGCAAAAAAGCGCTGAGTCATTCGCGCCGCAAAAAGGCCGGTCGAAGTCTGACCGGCCTTTTTCTCTTCCTGAATTCCCTCAGCTCTACCGCTTGTCGGGCGCGCGGGGTATTTGCGTAACCAGCGTCGCGAAAGAAGCGGCGTCGCTTCCTCAGATGATCTTGACACCCCGACCTGTCCGGATGTTAGGTCGAGGTCCTTTGAGAGGCTATGTATGCGGCAAAAGTGGATAGCGAGCGTTCGGCGCCATGCAGCATCACGCCGAGCTAACAGACCGTAGCTTTGAATCCGTATAAGTACGTGCTTTGCCTTCAGCCCGGTCCAGCGATTCGGCTATGGGAACGCTGGGGTTCTGGTAGATACAGCGCGGCTCGAAATAGCAACCAACCGGAGCACCTCGTGGCCGCAAAACGTACAAAAGTCGATGCAGCGGCTAGCTCCACCCGCCTCGCGCCATTGAGCAAGACACCGACTGGAATCAAGGGGCTCGATGCGCTGACGCTTGGCGGACTTCCAACAGGTCGGCCCACCTTGCTATGCGGTGCTGCAGGCTGCGGCAAGACTCTGTTCGCGATGACCTTCCTGGTCAATGGCATCAACAAATTCGGCGAGCCCGGCGTGCTCATGAGTTTTGAGGAGCGCGCGCGTGATCTGGAAACCAACGTGGCATCGCTGGGCTATGACGTTGCCGAGCTTGTCGAGCGAAAGCAGTTGGTCATCGATCACGTCTACATCGAGCGGGCCGAGATTGAAGAAAGCGGTGAATACGATCTTGAAGGTCTCTTCGTGCGGCTCGGCCACGCTATCGATTCCATCGGCGCGAAACGCGTGGTGCTCGACACCATCGAGGCCTTGTTCTCGGGGCTGGACGACACGGCCATCCTGCGTTCCGAACTGCGCCGGTTGTTCGCATGGCTCAAGGACAAAGGCGTCACTGCGATCATCACCGGTGAGCGCGGCGATGGTCAGCTGACCCGTTACGGCATCGAGGAGTACGTATCCGATTGCGTGATTCTGCTGGACAACCGCGTAGAAGATCAGGTCACCACGCGACGCCTGCGTGTTGTGAAATACCGCGGCTCCTCCCATGGAACCAATGAATACCCTTTCCTTATCGACGAACATGGCATCAGCGTGCTGCCGATCACTTCGGCGGAACTGGGACACCGAATTTCGCACGAATCGGTGCCTACAGGCGTACCAGGTTTGGACGACATGCTCGGCATTCGTGGTTACTTTCGTGGTTCCAGCATTCTGATATCGGGACTAGCCGGCACCGGGAAATCAACTTTTGCCTCAGCATTCGTCAACGCAGCATGCGAACGTGGCGAGCGGTGCCTCTTTTTCGCTTTCGAGGAGTCACCGGACCAGATCGTGCGCAACATGGCGTCGGTGGGTCTCAAACTCGATCAGCACATCGACAGCGGGCTACTGGACTTCCAGGCGGCGCGCCCCAGTCTCTATGGTTTCGAGATGCACTTGGCGCGGATGAACCGCGACATCGAGGAGTTTGCGCCACAAGTTATCGTGGTTGATCCAATCTCCGCATTTCGCGGTCCATCCTCTGAGATCCATTCGACGCTGATTCGGCTGGCCGACATCTGCAAGAGCAAGGGCATCACTGCACTTTTCACCAGCCTTTCCTCATCAGGCGAGCAGATGAGCGAGAGCGAACGCAGCGTGTCGTCGCTGATGGATACCTGGATCTCGCTCAAGGACACGGAGGCGAACGGCGAGCGCAATCGGGTGCTCTACCTGCTGAAGTCACGTGGCATGAACCACTCGAAACAGCTGCGGGAATACCAGTTGACCAATCATGGAATTCACATGGTCGATGCCTACGTCGGTCCGGATGGCGTGCTAACCGGAACCGCTCGTATTGCACAGGAAGCGCGCGAACGTGAAGCAGGTCTATCGCGCAAGCAGGCCACCGAGCGGAGGCGGCGCGAGGTGGCGCGGAAGCGCGCCGCGCTCGATCGGCAGATCGCCGAGTTGCGTGCTGCACTTGAAACCGAAGAGGCGGAGATGGCGACCTTGATCGAGCAGGAAGAGGCCCGTGAGCTCGCTCACGGATCCGAGCGCTCCGAAATGGCGGCAATCCGTGGGGTGCGCTCATGATCGTCACTAAGCAGGACGATGGGCCCGTCGCTGACACCCCGAATGGTCTTTCGGAACCTGAATCAGGAGAGTACAACCTGCGCCTTTACGTGGCGGGCCAGACACCGAAATCGCTGGCTGCAATCGCGAATCTCAAGAAACTCTGCGAAAGCAATCTCGCCGGTCGTTACACGATCGACGTGGTTGATCTCCTTGTCACGCCACAGCTTGCTGCAGGCGATCAGATCGTGGCATTGCCAACCCTTGTTAGACATCTTCCGCCACCCCTCAAACGTGTCATCGGTGATCTCTCGAACACCGAACGAGTGTTGGTGGGTCTCGACATTCGCCCCAAGACTGCGAGCCCAACATGACCCAACACGACGATGCGGATCTGCCGCAAGGTCCATACAAGCTGCGTCTGTTCATCACCGGGTCGACGCCACGCTCAACACGGGCGATCGAAAATATGCGCCGCATCTGTGCGGAAAATCTCGAAGGCCGCTTCGACCTTGAAGTAGTGGATATCTATCAGAATCCCGAGGCCACCAAAGAGTTGCAGATCATTGCAACGCCGACGCTGGTCAAGATTCTTCCAGAACCATTGCGACGAATTATTGGTGATCTCTCCGATCGCGAGCGCGTGCTCGCTGGCCTTGATCTTGCTCCGCTTGGCGAGGACGACCAAGCTCATTCATGAACCGGCATCCCGAATTCGCCGGTATCGATCAATCCCAGCTTGTCGAGCTGCAGGATCGATTGCGCGAAGCAGAGGAAACACTGGCAGCCATACGCAATGGCGACGTCGATGCGGTGGTGGTGGGCGGCCCGAGCGGTCAACAGGTCTATACGCTAGAGAACGCCGATCGTCCCTATCGCGTGCTGATCGAGCAGATGCAGGAAGGGGCCGTAACGCTGAGCGATGAAGGGGTCATGCTTTATTGCAATCATCGCTTTGCCACGCTCGTTGGCGTTGGTCGTGAGACACTGATCGGCGAGTCCATCGAGCGTTTTTTGTTGAGCACGGACATCTTTGCATTCCGTCATCTGATGGCAAGCGGTCGTGGTGTGGGTCGCTCCGCCGAGTTCACGTTGTTGGGAGCGAATGGGTTGGTTCCGGTCAACGTGTCCATCGCCGATCTTAAGGTCGACGAGCAGATGCCCAATGTGTTGTGCGGTGTCGTCACCGACCTGACTCACAGTCGCGAGCGCAGCCATGAGCTGGCTGCGGCAAATATGCAACTGGCCAGCGAAATTGATGAGCGTCGTCGTGTCGAAGACAGCCTGCAGCTCGCGCTTTCTGCTGCTGACATGGGTCACTGGGACCTGGACCTTGTAAGCGACACCGTGACACGGTCGACGCGTTACGACCAGATTTTCGGTTACACAGATACGGTCAAAGCCTGGGGGCTGCCGATGATGCTCTCCCAGTTCATTCCTGAAGACCGCGGGGCAGTAAGCGAGGCATTTCTGTGCGCCGAAAGCACAGGCTCGGTTGAAATCGAGAAGCGCATCCATCGCCTGAGCGACGGCGCTGTCCGCTGGGTACAGATCAAGGGCCGAACTTTCTACCTGAATGACAGAGCGATTCGTATTGGTGGCGTCATCTCCGACGTCACCGAGCGCCGCCTCGTTGAGGAACAACTACGCCAATCACAGAAAATGGAGGCCATCGGCCAGCTTACGGGAGGCATTGCGCATGACTTCAACAATCTGCTGATGGTCATCGGTGGCAGCATAGACATGCTTGATCAGCGCATCGACAAGGATGAGAAGAGCGTGCGTTATCTCGCTGCCGCGCGGCACGGCGTGATGCGCGGCGCAAAGCTCAATCAGCAACTTCTCGCGTTCTCGCGGCGCCAGGATCTTCGCGCCGAGGCAATCTGCGTGGAGGATCTTCTCGACACGTTCGAGAACCTCCTTGACCGCGCTGTGGGCGAAGCGGTGACTGTGCACATCGAGAAAGCGCCTGATCAATGGTATTGCCGCACCGATCCACACCAGCTGGAAACCGCGATCCTGAATCTTGCCATCAACGCGCGCGATGCGATGCCACAGGGTGGCAAGCTCACGCTGAAAACCGCGATCCGAAAGCTGGACGCGAGGGCCGCCGCCGCCAATGGCGCCAGCGCGGGAGATTATGTCGTCGTCTCGCTCACCGACACTGGAATGGGTATGACGGCCGATGTTATCAACCGGGTGTTCGAGCCTTTCTTTACGACCAAGGAGGTCGGGAAAGGCACCGGGCTAGGGCTCAGTCAAGTTTATGGCTTTGCTCGCCAGTCCGGTGGTTTCGTCGCTATTGAAAGTCATCCTGGAGTCGGCACGACTGTCCTCATCTATCTTCCACGCGCAACGAGGCCCGAAACGATCAAAGCGACCGTAGCCCCTGTGGTTGAGGTCAAGGGAAAGGGGATTGTCCTTGTTGTCGAAGACGATAATGACGTGCGCGCGGTGGCACGTAGCCTCTTGGAAAATCTGGGGTACTCGGTTCTGGAAGCCGAGAATGGAAGTGACGCACTGAAGCTGATTGATGGCGGCGAACGTGTAGACCTGGTTTTCACCGACGTCATCATGCCCGGCGAGATGAATGGCATCGATCTCGTGAACGAAATGAAGGTCAAGCACGCAGCGATTCCCGTGTTGCTTACTTCCGGTTACACAGCCCAGAGAATCGCGATGGGTGAGTTGGCGCAAGGCCTGCAACTTTTGCGGAAACCCTACACTCAAGTTGACCTCTCGCTTGCTGTGCAGACGGTGATGAACGATCCCACCTAATTGTCGCGCGGAATTCACCGACCTCTGGGCCTACTGCACGAGAATGAGTTGCCTAGCTCGTTCCCTATTTCACTAAGCCGCCGCACGTCGACGCGGGTGGTAAGAATGAGAATTGACCATGAATACCCTTTCAAAACCTTGCGTTCTCGTAGTCGAGGACGAGCCTATGGTGGCGATGCTCCTGGAAGATTTGCTTGATGCTGCCGGCTATCGCGTCCTGATTGCCGAACGCCTCGACGATGGTCTCTTATTGGCCAAGAGTGAAGCCATCGACGTTGCCATCCTCGACGTTTCGTTGGGCAAGACAGATAGCTTTCCGATCGCGGATGCGC
This sequence comes from Rhodanobacter sp. C03, assembly GCF_002001175.1. Taxonomy (GTDB): domain Bacteria; phylum Pseudomonadota; class Gammaproteobacteria; order Xanthomonadales; family Rhodanobacteraceae; genus Rhodanobacter. The sequence continues at coordinate 595,445 of NZ_MUNT01000001.1, forward strand.
TTCTTAGTCGCAACATTCCATTCCTGTTTGCATCTGGCCATGGAAGAGAAAGCATTCCTGAGCGCTTCGATCGAGCGGACGTCCTGCAGAAGCCGTATGACATGCAGGCAATCAAGCTCGCGCTGGAAAAGCTTGTCGGCAAAGTTTGAACGCTTGAAAGGAATGATTTTTTCTCTCTACGCGGGAACCGCGTTATCAATCGACGATCAAGTCCTGCTCAAGGACGTTCAGGCGAAAGATTACGCCGGTCGGTTCGTAGATAACTTGCGCCGAGGACGTTGGGCGTTTGACCAGACTGCGTTCGATGAGGCGAGAACCGAACCCTTTACGGCTAGGCGTGACCACCAGCGGACCTCCTCTTTCCGCCCAGCAAAACTCCAAACGTTTGTTTTCGGGGTCGCCTGCCGACTCCCAAGAGACGACGACCTTACCACCCTCGCGACTGAGCGCACCGTATTTGAGCGCGTTGGTGAGCAACTCGTGCATGACAAGGGAAAACCCCAGCGCGAATGTCGAACCAACGATCATCTCTGGTCCAGCGATCTCGAACTGATTCGCGTCGCCGTGGATGGAAATTATCCTCGATAGTAAGCCGGCCAGCGTTGCATTCACTTCTCCCGTGTTACTAAGCAGGATGTCTTGCGCATGCGACAAAGCCAGCAATCGCGAATTGAGCGCCTCCCGGCCTTCAGCAATATCGGTGCCGTCGCGCAGCGACATCATCGAAATAGCTTGCACCACCGCAATAATATTTTTGACGCGGTGGGCTAGCTCCTCCATCAGCAAGCGTTGCTGACTCTGCGCTTCTTTCAATACCGAGATATCGCGCGATACGACTAGGAGGCTTCTAGGTTCACCATGGGCGTCTCGAATGGGCGTTACGCGCACGTCCCACCATTTGGGCGTGCCGAGGCATGTGTGCGCCATGCCTTCGAAGCGGCCCTCTCCTCCATGCCGGGCAGCCTGAATTGCAGCAATCGCATGTTGGTCCAAACCGTCTTGCCAAAATTCGGGCCATGGGCAACCCCGAATGGCGTTGAAGTCACTGACTTCCATGAGCCGTTGGCCTTCATCGGTCATATATAAGAGGTTGCCGTCGAGGTCGATCACCTTGATGCAATCGGCCGACGAAGCCAGCACGCTTCTTAAGAATTGCTCGTCGGAGTCAACGTCGTTCGTGGCGCGAGCGGACTCATCAGCCCCACACAGGCCTTCTCGCTCAGCACTCGATATATGGGCACCCATCTGATCAGAATAACAGTCTTTTTGAGGCGCGATGGTGCCCGGGGAGCCCATGAGTTTTTGTGGATAGCGGCCCCATCGCAAAAGCCCTTTTAAAGCGTACCTTTGATAGAGGATGTTGCCTTTTGGTCTATAAATGCCCGAGAAATCGGTATTTTTTCTAGACTGAGATCATTCGTCTAAGTTGAAGCGGAAGGCTCGCCCAGGCTCAGTCGATACTCGGTCACCTGACGATAGGGCATTCCCGGTCTCAGGGTGACGCTTGGGAAACCCGGTTGATTGGGGGCGTCGGGAAAACCCTGCGGTTCCAGGCACAGCCCGGCGCTTGGACCGAGGCGTTCTGCATTCAAGCCTTGTCCGTCGTAGAACTGCAGCGCGAATTCGGTCGTCCAGATTTCGAGGGCCACGCCGTTGGTGGGGCTCACCAGGCTGGCGGCATGAGCAAGCGATGGGCGTTCTCGCGTCCGCAGTTCGAGTACATAGTTGATGTCGAAAACGTCGGCGCCCACGGCGCGCGGCTGGCGGAAATCGTAAGGCGTTCGGTCGAGGGACCGGATTTCTCCTGTCGCAACGAGGTCCGCGTCGACCGGTGTGTAGGATGCAGCGTGGATGGCCAAGCGGTGGCCGTCGATCGTCGGGCTGCCATCGAGATTGAAGTAACTGTGTGTGGCCAGGTTCAGCGGCGTGGGCGCATCGGCTTCCGCGCAGATTTCGATGCGAAGAATGGACGGCGCGAGCAGGCGATAGGTGCAGACGACCGCTACGGCTCCGGGAAATCCCAGGTCGCCGTCGGAAGAGGTCAAGCCGAGCGTGACCTGGTTTTCGTCATGGCTCAGCAATCGCCACGACCGCTGGCCGAAACCGCCATCGCCGCCGTGCAAGGTGGATCGACCGCGATCGTTTCGCGGCAGGTGATAAACCTTGCCGTCCAGTGTGAACGAGCCACCGCCGATGCGATTGGCAACGCGTCAGGCGATCGCGCCCATGTGCGCGCCATGGGCGAGATAGTCGTCGAGACTGTCCAGTCCGAGGACCACCTCCTGATCTCGGTCGTCCTGCAAGGGCAGGCGCAGGCCTTTGAGCGTTGCGCCCCAGCTGATGACAGTGGCGCTCAGCCCTCCCGGCTTGCCGAGTACGATCTCCTGGACGGGGTGCCCTCCGCAGTTTCCGATAATTCGCACGCGTTCGACCCCTCTGCTACTTCCCGGCCTTGCGGCGACCGACGATATATGATCGTATTATCATACAAATGACACGGGCTGCAGGAAAGCCATGGCAACGCCAGGCGGTCCTTTGCTCGGGCCAGTACAGGCCCGACGATATCGATTGAGGAAACAAGATGAAACGGTTCACCCTGGCTTTGTTGATGTTGGTGTTCGGCGTGTCCTTCATGTCCTCGTTCACGATCGCGCAAGTAGCGCCGCCACAGTCGCCCCGCCAGTCCAACGGACTGGCGCTGACGCCGCCGATGGGCTGGAACTCGTGGAACAAATTCGCTTGCAACATCAACGAGAGCGTCATCCATGCAGCGGCGGACGCGCTGGTCAGCTCGGGGATGAAGGACGCCGGCTATCAGTATGTGGTCATCGACGACTGCTGGCACGGTGAGCGCGACAGCAACGGTGACATCCAGGCGGATCCCAAGCGCTTTCCTTCGGGCATCAAGGCGCTGGCGGATTACATCCACGGCAAGGGCTTGAAGTTCGGCATCTATTCCGACGCTGGCAAGAAGACCTGCGCGGACCGTCCCGGCAGCCGCGGCTTTGAGTACCAGGACGCTCGCCAATACGCCGCCTGGGGTGTCGACTATCTGAAGTACGACTGGTGTTCGACCGGTAGCCAGGACGCCAAGTCAAGCTACGAGACCATGAGCGACGCCTTGCGCGCCTCGGGTCGGCCGATCGTCTTCAGCATCTGCGAATGGGGCAAGAACCAGCCGTGGTTGTGGGGCGAGACGATCGGCAATCTGTGGCGCATGTCGGGTGACATCTACGACGGTTGGGAGAGCCGCGACGGTCACTACAACGGCATGACCAACATCCTGGACATGCAGGTGGGACTCGAGAGCTACGCCGGCCCCGGCCACTGGAACGATCCGGACATGCTGGAAGTCGGCAACGGCGGCATGACTTTCGAGGAATACAAATCGCACTTCAGTCTGTGGGCCGTACTGGCCGCGCCGCTGATCGCCGGCAACGACCTGGCGCACATGAGCAAGGAAACCCAGTCGATCCTCTTGAACAAGGAAGTGATCGCTGTCGACCAGGATGCGTTGGGTATCCAGGCCAGTCGCCTTGCCAAGAACGGCGACGATGAAGTCTGGGTCAAGCCGCTGAAAGGCGGTGGTCGCGCGATCGTGCTGTTCAATCGCAGCAAGCAAACCCACAAGATCGGCGTGAGCTGGGAGGCGCTGGGCTACCCGGCAACGCTGGAGTTGCGCGTGCGCGACCTGTGGAGCCACAAGGATCTGCCCAAGACGCAGGGAAGCTTCGCCGCCGATGTGCAGCCGCACGGCGTGGTGATGATCCGCGTCGAGACCTGATCTCTAGAAGTCGCCGGCGACATGCCGCCGGCGACCTCATCCATCTTACTTATTGGAAAGATTCTCCATGAAGCGGATCTCTGGTTTTCTGAGCGGCCTGCTGGCTGTCGGATTCATGCATGTCGCTACGGTCAAGGCCGAGCGCGCGCCGCCGCCGCGGGAGTCCAACGGCCTCGCCCTGACGCCGCCGATGGGCTGGAACACCTGGAACAAGTTTGGCTGCGCGATCAACGAGACGGTGATTCGTCAGGCGGCCGACACCATGGTCAGCTCCGGCATGAAGGACGCCGGTTACGAGTACATCGTCATCGACGATTGCTGGCAGAGCGGGCGCGATGCCAAGGGACAAATCGTCGCCGATCCGCAACGCTTCCCCTCCGGCATGAAAGCGCTGGGCGACTACATCCACTCGCGCGGCCTGAAGTTCGGCATCTATTCGGATGCCGGCAAGCTGACCTGCGGCAAGCGTCCGGGCAGCCTGGGGCATGAGTATCAGGATGCACGCACCTACGCGTCCTGGGGTGTCGACTATCTGAAATACGACTGGTGCTCGACCTATAGCCAGGACGCCAAATCCACCTACGAGACGATGAGCGACGCCTTGCGCGCCTCCGGGCGGCCGATCGTCTTCAGCATCTGCGAATGGGGCCTGAGCAAACCGTGGCTGTGGGGCAAGGGCGTCGGCAATATGTGGCGCACCACCGACGACATCTACGACCACTGGGAAGGCCGGCACGGCTTCGAACACAGCGTGATGGACATCCTCGACCTGCAGGTCGGTCTGGCAGGCTATGCCGGCCCCGGTCACTGGAACGACCCGGACATGCTGGAAGTCGGCAACGGCAAGATGACGTTCGAGGAATACAAATCGCATTTCAGCCTGTGGGCGGTGCTGGCGGCACCCTTGATGGCCGGCAACGATCTCGCCACGATGACGCCGGAGACCAAGGCCATCCTGACCAACAAGGAAGTGATCGCCATCGATCAGGATCCGCTCGGTGTGCAGGCGAGTCGCGTGGCCAAACACGGTGACTACGAAGTCTGGGTCCGGCCGCTGAAAGGTGGCGGTCGCGCCGTCGTCCTGCTGAATCGCAGCAAGGCCAGCCATCCGATCACGGTGACGTGGGATGACTTGCACCTTCCTTCATCGTTGAGCCTGAAGGTGCGCGACTTGTGGACTCACAAAGACTTGCCTGAAGCGAAAGGCAGCTTCTCCGCGGAGGTGCCGTCGCATGGCGTGGTGATGGTTCGGCTGGATTGATCCAGCAGATTGGTTGCGCTGGCGCCAAACGCCAGCCACCTAACCAGCTTCGCCAGTGAAACTGACCGCGGCCGGCAGTCAAGCTGGCTGTTATCGGCCAGGACCGGTCAGCCGTCATCGCTATCTGCTCACCAGATAGCGGACGTTGAAAGATCTTACCCATAGGAGATCAAACGCTCCTCGTCGCCACGACCGGCGGCACGGCGGCGGCGCGCAGCGCCGGCCCCAGCACGGCGAGCTGGCCGATCAACCACAGCGCGATCGCGCCGATCGGGAAATAGATCGCCGGCAGTCGCGGCAATTCATAATGCAGCATCAGGAGCAGGTTGATGCCGTAGGCCAGCACCATGCCGAGCGCGATGCCGATCGTCGCCAGCAGGAAGTTCTCGGTCTGGAAGTAATGCAGGATGTTGCCGCGAGTGGCACCGAGTGCGCGGCGCACGCCGATGGTGCGGCGGCGCTGTCCAACCCAGAAGCTGGCCAGGCCGGCAATACCCAGCGCGGTCACGAGCAGCAGCGCCGCGATCACCCCAGCCAGCATGCCAGCCATGGCCCGGTCGTCCTGAAAGTACCCATCGCGTAGTTCGTCATAGGTGCGCTGCTCCAGCACGATGCGATTGGGATCGAGGCGCTTGAGCGCCGCCAGCGCGGATTTCAGCACCTGCTCGCGATCCCCCGAGGTGGTGCGAATCACATAGCTTCCGCCCTCGGTCGCGGTCAGGCGTATCGGAAACACGATGCTGTTCTGCGCGCCCATCTGCAGCGAATCCGGTCGTGCCAGTGGCGCGCTCACACCGACCACCTGCATCGGTATGTCGTTGCCAAAGTAGATCGTCTTGCCCAGCGCGTTCTGGCCTGGCCACAGACGCGCGGCGACGGCCTGGTCGACGATCACGGTGTGCGGCAGATTTTTCATGTCGCCGCTGTGCAACGCGGGCAGCGCGGTTTTCAGGTCGACCAGTTCATCGGGTTGAAAATCGCGCCCCGAAATCAGCCGTACACCCAGCGTGGCCAGCAGATTCTGGCCGTAGTAGCTCGCCACCTCGAGCGAGGTCTGCTGCTGTTGAGGGCGCAGCTTGATGCCGCTGTTGGACATGGAATAACCACTCAACGGCAGCTGGTTTGCCAGGGCTACCGCCTGCACCCCGGCGATCTGCTGCAGTGTCGCCAGATCGGTTTGCGCCTGCGCATAGGCATCCGGTCGATCGCCGATGTACGCAAACTTGATCTGCAGCAGTTCGTGCTCGGCAATGCCGCTGGCAATGTCCATCTGCTGCAGGCGTTGGTGGATCAGGAACACCGCGTTGCACACGATGGCGCAGGTCAGCGCAATCTGCAGGATCAATAGCGATGCGGTGATCTTGTGCCGGCGCAGGGTGGACAGAATCGGTCGGATATCCATGTCAATCGCTCTTCAGTTGCAGGGCGGGAGTGATCTGGCAGGCGCGCCAGGCGGGCAGCGCGCCTGCCAGCAGACTGGCAACCACCGCCAGCACGAGCGTCATCCCCAGCATCGCGCCATCCAGATGCGCCAGCGGCGCGTAATCCGCCGGCCGTCGTCGCACCAGCCACAGCCCGAGGTACGCCAGGAGCAGACCGCCAAGCCCACCCGCAAGCCCGATCACAGCGGACTCCACCAGCAACTGCATGAACAGCGCACGCCGCGATGCGCCCAGCGCACGGCGCACACCCAGTTCGGCGGAGCGGCGCAGGAACTTGGCCAGCATCAGGCCTACCGTATTGACCAGACACACGAGCAGGAAACCCAGCGCCAGCCAGTTCTGCAACCGCACATCACCGGGCACGACCTGCTCGTAGTCCAGCCACTGCATCAGATTGCGCAGGCGTACGTTGGGCGGGCGCAGAAAGCGGCCCAGCGACTTTTGCTCCAGCGAGTAATGGATCAGAAACTGCTGGTACGCGGCGGCCTGGGTCGGCGTATCCAACTGCACCCAGACCTGCAGCCACACACAAGGTGCCGTATGCGCGGGAGTGGCGCCGTCACCACCATTGCCCCAGCAATCAGCGCCGCCCAGATGCGCCAGATGCAGATCCTGCGAGGTGGACAACGGCAGGTAGACACCTTCGTCCCCACCGTAGCTCTTCAGGTTGAGATCATAGAAATGCGGATTTGGCCGCCAGTCACCCAGTACACCGATGATGCGCAGGGCATGACCCTCCACACGCAGCATGCGTCCGCTGCTGTCGCGACCGCCGAACAGCTTGTCATTGAGCGTGCTGCTGATCACGACCACGGCTGCGCTGGCCGCATCCTCGGGCGCACCCCAGGCATGGCCATACTGGAACGGCACGCCGAACATGGGAAAGAAATCCGCCGTGGTGTAGCGCGCGGTCTGGTAAAACGGATCGAGCGCGGATTGCGCTGGCTGGATGGCTACCGAACCGCCTGTCATCAGCGCCTGGCGACCCGCCCGTTTCGCCTGCAACAGGTTCATGCCGTCGACCCAGCTGACTCGATCCGGCGGTTCGCCTTGCGGTTGATAGTCGCCCATGTCGCGTGGATCGAGCTGCGGCGCGTACAACGTGCTGCTGCGCCCTGGCAACGGATCGCCGGACAGCACGTGCAGTACGGTCAGCGTGGTCATGCTGGCGCCGATACCCAGCGCAATAGCCAGCACCATCAGCGCGGTGAGCGCCTTGTTGCGCCGGAGGCTGCGCAAGGCAAGGTCAACGTAGTAGCCGAACATTCCTTTTCCCCTTCATTCGCTTCTGCTTCTGCAAGCAGGAGCTTGATCCGCCGGCAACCAGCCGACAGCAGATTTGGGGTGAATGGAGACGTCGGTGTGGCGAGAGGGAACTACTGCCCCATGCGGGCGAATAACGCGTCGCGATACCGTCGGCTGAGCCGGAGAATGCGCCCGTTGTGCAGGTGGATTTCGTAGTCGCCCTTGAAGAGAGGGGTGAGCGATCCGATGGAGCCGAGGTTCACCGCTGTCGACTTGTGGATCCGCACGAAGCGTTGTTCTCCCAGTTGGGACAGCAGGTCCTGCAGTGTCCTGCGTAGCAAGTACGTGCGCGTAGCGGTATGCACGTGGACGTAGTTGCCGTCGGCTTCGAGCCATTCGACGGATGCCGCATCGATAAGTTGTAGCCGCTCGCCATCCGGTACGAGCAAGCGCTCGCAAGCAGGGGTCCGTGCTCGTCCAATCGCTACCGCCGTAGCGCCGGACTCATGGGCATGCAGCCGTTCGCGGACACGCTGCACGGTGCGTGTGAAGCGATCCAGGTCGTATGGCTTGAGCAGATAGTCGACCGCATTGAGATCGAACGCCTTCACCGCATGCTCGTCAAAGGCGGTCACGAACACGATCAGCGGCGCGTTCGACGGCTCGAGCTGCGCCGCGACCTGGAGTCCCGACAATGTCGGCATCTGGACATCAAGAAAGGCCAAGTCCGGGCGGAGTTGTTCGATGCACTGCGCCGCGGACAATCCGTCCTCGGCCGATCCGACCACGGTCATATCCGGTTGTTCGGCCACCCAGCGTTCGAGCTTCTCGCGGGCTGGCGCCTCGTCATCGGCGATCACGGCGCGGATCATTGAATGGTGTCCATCAGCGGTATCAAGACGCGCGCGGCAACGCCGTCGTCCTCGCTGTGGACCAGCAGAGACGATGCATTGCCATAGATGATGCCGAGCCGCTCCCGGCAGTTGCGGAATCCCACTCCGTCACTGTGCTCCGGCGCCAGCATGGACCCTGAGTTGCGGATGACGATTTCCAGTGAGCCGTTTTCGCGCCGGACACTGACAACGATGCGCACGTGCGCCACCGTAGGTTCGACGCCGTGCTTGAACGCATTCTCAAGCAAGGGCTGCAATACCAGTGCCGGAACGGGAGTGTCAAGCAGAGCCCGGTCGATCAGCCAGTCCAGCGTCACGCGATCCCGGAACCGTTCAAGCATGATGTCCGCATACAGCTCAAGCGTGCGCAGTTCTTCAGCGAGCGGCGTCATCTCATGCTCATTGGACCGAAGACTGATACGCAGCAGATCTCCGAGCGCGGCCACCAAACGGTCGGCCCGCGCCACGTCCGTATGCATCAGGGCCGAGACGGTGTTGAGTGCGTTGAACAGGAAATGCGGCCGCAGCTGGCCTTGAAGCTGTGCAAGCTGCGCCTCGGTCAGCGCTTTCTGTGTTTGCAACAGATGGTGCCGCTGGAGTTGCCACTGTGCATAGGAATCGATACCAAACAGGATCCCGAGCCACAGTCCCGCAAAAATCGTGAGTTTGATGCTCTCGTATACAAAGACGAAGCCCCAGCCTGGGTGCTCGTATGTGCGGCCCACGGCGGCGTAGACGCCATGTCGTATCGTGTAAACCGCCGTGATCCACGTGATGAAGACCAACGGCAACCACCGCAGGTAGCTGCCGAACCAGATCAAGGGCTTGTCCAGATACGACGCATGGTGCCCGCGAACCCGGACGGCAAGCCACATCCATCCCGTTGAGATCAGTGCCGAACTCCCCTCCCACAGGACTGGCTCCCACCACAGGGTGAGCGGATCATGCAGCTCATTCTCGATCGAAACGCTGATCATGAGCAGCCAGAATGCTGCCCACAGCGTCCAAAACGTGGCCAAGGTCTTCGAAGGAAGCGTCGCGCCGTAGTCGGTGTCGACGCTTGCCGGCAGTGGGCGAGATAACGCGTTCATGGTGATCGAGTGTAGCCGCGCCTGCGGCGACGGACGTTGTCAATGTGGCAAGCGGGACCTGTGAGGGGCAAAGCGGCTATGGTCGGCTCAGTGGCAGTACGCACTGGCCTTGAAGTGTCGGCGCAGAATCAGGACGAGGAATGCCTGACCTGCCGCTGGCCATGCCGGTAAAACAGCAGCCCGATGCCGATCAGCAGTGCCGAGCCGCCCACCACCTTGAGCAGAAACAGGCCGGGGTTGCTGCTGTCGGTGGGTGGAATCATCGAGGTGATGATTGCCAGCAAGGTCACCGCGAAACCGGTCAGTGCGGCCAACCAGCAACCGAAGGTGCCACCGGGCGACAGGTTGACGCCTTCGTTGCGACCGGCGGCGCGGCGGCGCAATAGCGGAAAGGCCAGCAGGATGTACAGCAGGGGCAGCAGCGACATGATCGCGGTCATGTCGACCAGGATGATGTAGGCCTCATGGATGCTGGAGCCGGACAGCGCCGCCGCCAGCACCAGCGAGGTCAGGATGCCCTGGGTGATCAAGGCCACGTGCGGCGTGCCATACCGGGGATGCAGGCGTCCCAGTGCGGCGGGCAGGTAGCGATCGACGCCCACCACGAAGGGCAGCCGCGCCGTGCCCGTGACCCACGCAGAAACGGAGCCGATCGTGCCGACCGTGACCAGTGCTGCGGTCAGCGCGCCGAACATCGGCAGGCCGATCCGTTCGCCAATCGCGGACAGCGCCTGGGGGATGCCGGCGATGATGTCGATCGTCGAGGCGGGTAGCGCGATCAACAGGGATGCCGTGCCGGCGATATAGATGGCTGCAATGACGACGCAGGAAATCAGCGTGGCGCGCGGAACCTGCCGGCGCGGATCCTTGATTTCTCCGCCGAGGATCAGTCCGAGTTCGAGACCCTGGAAGGCGAGGGCCATCGTCGCGAAGGTGGAGAAGGTCGCGAGCTTGCTGAAGTCGGGGAGCACGTTCGTCGTGGTGATCGCGGTGGCCGCACCGAAGTGGTACGCGGCCAGCGCACCGGCAACGAGGATGAGTGCCGCCGCCGACCAGGTCGCGATGCCGCCGATGTTCTGCAGCCACTTGGCGCGTTCGAGGCCAAGGATGCCGAGTCCGGTCGCGGCCCACAGTACCGTCAGGCAGTAGACGAGGTTGTAGCTGCCGTCGCCGGCATGCGTCAGCCAGCGGTCGCCGCCGACATGCAGAAAGATGCCGGCGCTGAACAGCAGCGCGAACGGGAAATAGACCAGGTTGGAGACCCAGTACGTCCAGCCGGCGATGAAGCCATGCATGTCGCCGAACGCGGTCTTCGACCACAGGTACAGGCCACCTTGTCCGGGCACGCGCGAGCTCAGTTCGAGTACTGCCAGCGCCAGGGGAATGAAGAAGCCCACGAGTCCCAGCAGCCACAGCACCAGGCTCGAAGGCCCCACCTGCGCCGCCATCGAAAGCCAGCGCAATGCGACGATCGCTGCGATGTTGAACAGCACCAGATCACGGGTGCCGAGCACACGATGCAGGCCAGGTTCATTCGTTGCTGCCGGCGTTGTAGTCATCGTGCGCTTCCCCTGATGTGTTGTGGACTCAACGTCAAGGCGCGGCGCTTGAAAAAGCGGACGCGCCCAAGTTCGATCAGACAGAGGCTGCGGTAGATCCCTGCAACGGCGCGATTGCCCGTCAGGTCTCCTGACTGCCGCAGCACATCTGTACTGGGATCACATCTCCTCAAATCAGGATGCGGCGTCTTCCGCTGCTTGCTTGCGAAAGCCTGATGATGTGGGCGCAGGCTTGCTGCCGATCTCGCGCAAGGGATGACCGGCCATCAGATTGCGCTCGATCTGCTCCAGCGTGACGCCCTTGGTTTCCGGTACCAGCCAGAAGGTGAGTACGATGAAGACCGCGTTGAAGGCGGCGTAGAGCCACAACGTCTCAGCCTGGCCGATGTTGTTGAGCAGCGGCAGGAACGAGAGGCCGACCAGCCAGTTGGCCACCCAGTTAGTGAAGGTGGAGCAGCCGATGCCGAAGTCTCGGCCCTTGAGCGGCTGGATTTCCGAGCACAACGTCCAGATCAGCGGGCCGGCCGACATCGCGAAGCCCACGATGAATACCAGCAGCATGCCCACGGTGAAGAACTGCTGGCCGTGCGTGTGGACGCCCAGATGCATCATGGTGCCGACCACGCCGAGGCCAATCGCCATCACCACGAAGCCGATGTACAGGATGGGCTTGCGGCCCAGCTTGTCCACCAGACCGATGGCGATGAAGGTGGCCAGTACGTTCACCAGGCCGACGATGGCGGTAAACCACATCTGCGATTCGGTGTTGTAGCCCATGCCCTGGAAGATGCGCGGCGCGTAGTACATCACCACGTTCATGCCGGTGAGCTGCTGCATCACCTGCAGCAGCACGCCCAACCACACTGAGCGGCGGAAGTTGGCGTTCTGCAGGAACATCTGCACGCCGTTCTGCGGCGTCTTCAGCTGCTCCTTGATTTCGCTGATTTCCCTGGCGATGGCGTCGCGGTTGCCGAGCAGCTTGTGTAACACCTGCTCGGCCTCCGGCTGGCGGCCTTTCATCAGCAGCCAGCGTGGGCTTTCCGGCAGGAAGGCCACGCCGAGCAGGAACAGCGCGCCGGGGATGGCGATGATACCCAGCATCAAGCGCCAGTTGCCCGAGTAGCTGAGGGCGGTGTCGGAGAGGAAGGCGGCCAGGATGCCGATGGTGATCATCAACTGGTACATCGAGATCATCGCGCCGCGGATCGACTCCGGCGCAACCTCGGCGAGATACAGTGGCGCGGTAAAGCTGGCCAGCCCGATGGCGACACCCAGCACGAGGCGGCCCACGATCAGAACTTCGGGTGTCGGTGCCACGCCACACAGCACGGAGCCACCGACGAACAGGACTGCGCCGAGGATCATCGTGCGCTTGCGGCCAAGCTGGCTGGATAGCCAGCCAGCCACCAGCGCACCCAGCGCGGCGCCGAGCATCATCACGCTGACGATCCAGCTGAGGGTATCGTCGTTGATGCCGAAGTCCTTCTGGATGAACTGCTGCGCACCGGCGATCACGCCGATGTCGAGGCCGAACATCAGGCCCGCCAGAGCGGCGAGGATGCAGACGAAGATGACAGCGGTCTTGCTGTGCCTGGCGGCGGGTGCTGCGCTGGTGATGCTCATCAATCTCTCCACGTGGGATGGCGTGCGTGCGGCTTTGTTTTTACCGTCATTCCCGCACAAGCGGGAATGACAAATAGGACCGGGACAACCTTGCCGTGGCCCGTACTCATGGAGTTTTGCTCACTGGCGGCATGCCTGCGAAGCGTGGTTCGGGCAGACCGCGCACGCCGATCCGCGAACGGAACAGTGCGCCGGCGTGGGTGTCGGCATCCAGCTGCGCCGCAGACAATCCATCGCGCGCGCTGGTGACATAGAGCGTATCGAGATCGGGACCGCCAAAGGCAGGCCGGGTCGGCTGGCGCGCAGGTACCGGCAACAGCTGGCGCACCGAGCCGTCAGCGGCGTAGCAGGCCACGCGAGCCAGGCCCCATTGCGCGTTCCACAGCGAACCATCGGCATCGACACACGAGCCATCCGGTTCGCCAGCAAGCTCGCCCAGGTTCGTGAACAGTTGCGGTGTGCCCAGCGTGTCGCCGTATGCGCAGCGCTGGATGCTGCGTGACAGCGAGTCGCAGTAATACATCGTGGTGCCGTCGGGACTGAAGGCGATGCTGTTGCTGATGGCTACCTTCGGCAGTGCCAGCTGTTCCAGGCTGAGGTCGGCATTGAGTCGCCAGAAACTGCCGAGCGCTTGCTTGTTGCCCTCGGCGGGCTCGTGCATCGTGCCGAACACGAAGCGGCCCTGGCGATCGCAGGCACCATCGTTGCAGCGCGTGGGCAGCCCGGGCTCGATCTCGTGCAGTGTCTGCAGCTGGCCATCGGCGAGACGGAAGAACGCCAATCGTGATGCCAGCGCCAGAAGCAGCCAGCCATCGGTTTCGCATAGTGCGAACGAGGCGAGTCGTTCCGGCATCGGCCAGTGTTCCAGCGTGCCGCTTTCAATGTGCAGGCGGTACAGCGTGGCGCGCTGGATGTCGGTCCAGTACAGCACCTGCGCGCGCTCGCACCAGACGACGCCTTCACCCAAGGTGTTGCCAGCGTCCAGCGCGAGGTCCATCGGCGCCAGTACGGTCGGTGTGGTCATACCCAGCCGCCGTCCACGATGAAATCCTGTCCCGTACACATGCGGCTGTCGTCGGCGGCGAGGAACAGGGCGACACGTGCCAGGTCATCCGCCATCAGGAAACCGGGCATGCATTGCGTGCGTGCAATTTCCTCGCGACCGGCGTCGTCCAGCCACAGGCGCGCCTGCTTGTCGGTGATGGCCCAGCCCGGCACCAGGCTGTTGATGCGGATGTACTGCTGGCCGAGTTCGCGCGCCATGCCGTTGACGAAACCGTGTATCGCCGCCTTGGCCATCGCGTAGAGCGGATAGCCGCCATTCTTTTTCATCCAGCCGGTGGAGCCCAGGCAGATGATCGAGCCGCCGCCGAGCTGGCGCATGTCGGGAATCACCGCCTGGGTGGCGAAGATCTGGTGACGCAGATTCACCGCCACGTTGCGCTCGAAATCGACTGAGTCGATCTCGGCCAGTGTGTGGCGCGCGTCGTTGGCCGCGTTGTTGACCAGCACGGCGATCGGTCCGATCTGCGCGCGGGCTTCGACGATCGCTTTTTGAAGTGCATCCAGATCGGTGAGATCACAGTGCAGATAGTGCGGTGCATGCGGCACGTCGGCGAGCGACGCACACAGCGACGCCGCGCTGGCATCGTCCACATCGAGAAACGCCACCCGCGCACCCTGGCGCGCGAAGCCTTCGACGAAGGCCGCACCGATGCCGCTGGCACCGCCGGTGATCAGCACACTGCGGTCGATCAGGCTGGGATAGCTGGCGAACGAAGGCATCAGCAGGCTCCGGAATCGGGTGATGGCATAGCCACGATGCTCACCATTCGGCGACACTGCCATCGTCGTGGCGCCACAGCGGATTGCGCCAGCGGTGGCCAACCTCGGCACGCTCGGCGACGTAGGCTTCGTTGACCTCGATGCCGAGGCCGGGGCCGCCGGGAATCGTGACGTAGCCATCCGCGTAGGCGAAAACATTGCGGTCGACCACATAGTCGAGCAGGTCGTTGGCCGCGTTGTAATGGATGCCCAGGCTTTGTTCCTGGATGAAGGCGTTGTGGCATACCGCATCGAGCTGCAGATTCGCTGCCAGCGCGATCGGGCCGAGCGGGCAGTGCAGCGCCAGCGCCACGTCGTAGGCTTCCGCCATCGCCGCGATCTTGCGCGTTTCGGTGATACCGCCGGCATGCGAGGGGTCGGGCTGGATGATGTCGACGCCGCCCATTTGCAGCACGCGCTTGAAGTCATAGCGCGTATACAGACGTTCGCCCAGCGCAATCGGTGCCGGCGCGATGCTGGCGAGTTCCGGAATCGCATCTAGATGCTCGGACAGCACGGGTTCCTCGATGAACATCAGCTTGTACGGCGCCAGCTCGCGCATCAGCACCTTGGCCATCGGCTTGTGCACGCGGCCGTGGAAATCGATGGCCAAGCCGATGTGCGGGCCGACCGCCTCGCGCACCGCCTGCACGTTCTCTAGCACGCGCTCGACCTTGGCGTGACTGTCGACGAAGTGCATTTCTTCGGTGCCATTCATCTTGACGGCGGTGAAGCCGCGTTCGACCGCGGCCTTGGCGGCCTTCGCGGTATCCGCCGGACGGTCGCCGCCGATCCACGAATACACGCGAATGCGCTCGCGCACCGGGCCACCAAGCAGCTCATGCACCGGGACACCGAGATGCTTGCCCTTGATGTCCCATAGCGCCTGGTCAACGCCGGCGATGGCACTCATCAGGATCGGGCCGCCGCGGTAGAAGCTGCCGCGGTACATCACGTTCCACAGATCCTCGATGTGGCGCGGATCCTTGCCGATCAGGTAGTCGGACAGTTCATCGACGGCGGTGGCCACGGTATGTGCGCGGCCTTCCACCACCGGCTCGCCCCAGCCGCTGATGCCGGCATCGGTGTCGATGCGCAGGAAACACCAGCGCGGTGGCACCAGGAAGGTGGTGAGTTTGGTGATCTTCATGCACGGTGTTCCTGAGATTTTGGAGAGACCGTCGCCCACGCCTGCGCGAAGGCGTGAGCGCGGCTGGCGACTTCATCGGCATCGAGGCCGGGCGCATACAGCGCGGAACCAATGCCGAACCCCTGCGCGCCGGCGGCGACCCATGCCGCCATGTTGTCGGGCGTGATGCCACCGACCGGCAGCACCGGCAGTTCCTTGGGCAGCACAGCACGCCAGGCCTTGAGTGCCTCGGGCGACAGCTGGTCGGCAGGAAACAGCTTCAGCCCGTCGGCGCCGGCCGCGAGTGCGGCGAAGGCTTCGGTGGGCGTGGCGACACCGGGTACGCAGACCATGCCCGCTTCCTTGGCCGCGCGGATCACGACAGTGTCGGCGTGCGGCATCACGATCAGACGGCCACCGGCGTCGGCGACTTCTTGCACCTGGGCTGGAGTCATCACGGTACCGGCACCGACAAGAAAGCTGTCGCCCAGAGACTGGCTGAGCCGACGGATGCTTTCCATCGGCTGTGGCGAATTGAGCGGCACTTCCAGCACGCGAAAGCCGGCGTCGGCGAGCACGTGGCCGATCGCAACTGCCTCGTCGGGACGGATGCCGCGCAGGATCGCGACTAGGGGCAGGGGATTGAGCCAGGAGCTCAGCATGAAGAAGTTTCCTTGGGCGCCGTGGGCGAACCGGTGCTGACCAGACCGATATCGCAGGCAATCTGCCACAGCCCGTGCGCGGCGGCGTCCACGATGGGTTCGGCGAGATCGAGGTGGAATTGGGATGCGGCCAGCCGATAACGCGCGCACAGCGCGGCATCGCCAATCAGCTGGAGCGGTGCGTCGTGGGGGAAACGATTCGAGGCAAGGCTGGAACGCAGCTCCTCACCGATCAGCAGGCCGGAGAGATACTCGGGCACGGCGTCCGGCGCCAGCGCACCGTCGAGCATCAAGGCGCGGGCCGAGAACAGCCGGCTGAATGCTCCGGCGCTGCCGCTGTCGCGCGCCGCGATGACGCCACGCGCAAACGCGGCAGGATTCACCGCAGCATCGCCCGAGCCGGCACAAAGGATCGAATGCTGCCGCAGCAGCGCAAACAGTTCGCCCGTCATCAGGGTACAAAAATCGACCACGGTGCCATCGCGCACACGAGCCCACTTGCTGTGCGTGCCCGGCAGGATCCAGGTGGAATCGGGGATCAGTGCCGGGCGCAAGGCAAGCGCGCCCAACAGCTGGGTTTCCTCGCCGCGCATCACGTCGGGGCCTTGTGGATTGCGCAGGCCGGGAACGATATGGACGTCCGAACCATCGTTGGCGCGAAGACTGCGGACGGCGCTGCCGAGCTGCGCCGTGTCGGCGGGAAGGTCCAAGTACGGCACCTCAAGCCAGCCCTGGCGGCTGCCGATCATGCCGCAGGCCAGTCGCGGTAGTTGGGGCCAGCCCGCGGTGATATCGGTCAACGCGGCATCGAAGCCACCATCCGGCAGATGACGAATGCCCCAAGCGCGCGCTCGCGTCTCGCGAATTTCGCCAACCTCATCGAGCCAGTAGGCACGCAGGCCGGAGGTGCCCCAGTCGAGTCCGATCAAACCGCTCATGGATTCAAGTTTCCCCCATGGCACAGCAATACGGATGTTAGGTGCATCACGGCGTGGTGTCCTTCCAGATCAGCGTCTGCGCCGGGGCCAGCGGCACCTGGCCGTGTACGATCTTCGCGCTTGCCGGCAGCACAGGGGCAAACGGCTGCGGGTTGTAGTTCACCATGAAATCAAAGCCGCCGCGCCAGTCGAGGAACACGCCCTTCGGCAGATCCTCGATCGCCACGCCCGCACGTTGATAGACGCTGCGCACGATTTCACGCTCCAGCTCGCCGTCATCGGTCGACACGCCGATCATGGTGACGCTGCCCTTGCCCAGCTTGCGGGTGGTTGCCGCGGCCTTGCCGGCATAGTAATGATCGGCATAGGTGGCGAGCACCTGGGTGCCTGGGCGCGGCGTGAGAATGTCAGCCCAGCGGTGCCAGTCATGCGTCTTGCCGTCCGCGGTGACGTGTCCGCTGGCGCTCGGCGGCAGCATGTCGAAGCCATCGACATCGTCGCCGATCAGATCGAGGATTGGTGCATACCACGGTCCTTCATGGAACTGGCCGAGCTCGTTTTTCTGCCCGGTGCGGCTGGTCAGGATCAGATGGCCACCTTGTTCCACATAGCGCCGCCATTTGTCCGCCAGCTGCTTGCTGACCATCTGGTAAGCCGGCGCGATCAGGAACGGATAGCGGCTGAAATCATCGTCTTCCGCAATGAAATCCATCGGCGCGCCGGTGCTTTTTACGGCCAGCGTGTAGCCGTTGCGGTAGGCCCAGCTGTTCCACAACGTGGTTTGCGGCTGGATCTCCAGGTCCCAGAAAACATCCTGACTCCACAGATAGGCGGTGTAGCGCGCCGCCAGTTTTTGCGGCAGCGGTGCCTTGCTGTCGAGCTGCGATTCGAGCGCCTTGATCTGATGCAGGGTGTCGACGAATTCACGCCCGGTGCGCGAGAGCGTCACGCCGTCGGTGCCGACGATGCCCTCGTGATACATCTCGCTGCCGCGCAGCGGGTGACGATAACGGTAGGTGCTCAGCAAGGACGCGCCGGAAGCAAAGGCATGCCATATCCACATGCTGACCGCGCCGGGCATCGGCTGCGGATTGATCTCGCCCCAGTTCACCTGACCCGGCTGCAATTCCATCACGCCAAAGGTGCCGTTGATGGAGCGGAAATATGCCGCGGCTTCCATCAGGTTGGCGGGCTTGCCGATTTCGAAACTATCGCCGCCCAGCACGTTGGCGCCGGCGACCGGATAGAGCGTGAAGGTCGGGAAATCCAGGTCATGTGTCCGCCGCGGATCGGTGCCGGTGGAGACGTTGGTGTAGTTGGTCGTCACCCACTGCCCGGGGCGGGCGTACTTCTTGATGATCAGCGCCTGGACATCGAGAAAGTGCGCGGTGGTGTCGGCCTGGAAGCGGGCGAAGTCGAGCTGCGCATGCGGGCTCAGCTTGTCTTCGGCCGCGAGCGTGGCATTCGGGAGGTGCACCTGCTTGAAGCTGCCGTAGCGAGTGCTCCAGAACGAACCGGCCCATGCGGTATTCATCGCCTCGATGCTGCCGTACTTCTTCTGCAGCCAAGCCTGGAACGCCGCCCGCGCGCTGTCGCTGTAGTCGAGGAAGCTGCCGGGCTCGTTGTCGACCTGCCAACCCCAGACGCGCGGATCGTGGCCGTAATGCTCGGCCATGGCGGTGACCAGGCGTGCCACGAAGGCTTCGTACTTCGGATTGGCCAGGGATACTTCCGCGCGGATGCCGTGTTCATGGCGCTGGCCGTGTTCGTCCACCCGGTAGACCTCCGGGTAGCGCTCGTCCATCCAGCTCGGCGGCGCCGCCGACGGCGTGCCGAGGACGACGCGCAATCCAGCCTTGCTGGCCAGGTCGATGGCGTGATCGAGCCATGTGAAATCGAACTGGCCTTCTTCGGGCTCCAGGTAGGTCCAGTCGAATTCGGCCATGTGCGTGAAGTCGAAGCCGAGCTTGGCCATGCCGTCGAAGTCACGCTGCCACTGGTTCCGCGGCCATTGCGTCGGGTAATAGAACACGCCAAAGCTCATCGGCTCGCGCTGGTGCAGCAACGCCGCGCCTTGCAGCGGCGCCGGATGCGGGCCGCCGGCATCGACCGGGTTCGCGTTGGCAGCGGTGATCATCATGGCAGTGGCCAATACCGCCGCCAGCAAGGGCCGAAACATGGGATGCGCCTGTGGTGAGTTTAAAATGTCAACTTATACTACAATTAAGACTCCCGCAATATTCGTGCGCGATCCTATGGACATCCTGACTCCTGACGCGGCACTGGCGCTGGCTGGCCGGCACTGGCGCATCCATGGCGATATTTGCGCCCTGCCATCGTATGCCGATCAGAACTTCCGCATCCGCACCGGCCATGGCGAGTATGTGCTGAAGGTGGCGCACCCGTCATGGTCGCGGCTGGATCTGGACCTCGAGAATCAGGCCATGATGACGCTGGCTGAGTGCGAGCCCACGTTGCAGTGGCCGCGGGTGCAGCTCGCCGTGGACGGCGAGCACCTGTTGACCTTGCCGATCGCGGGGCAGCCGTGCCAGGTGCGTGTGTTAAGCTTCGTGCCCGGCACGACGTATGCGGATGCCATCGGAGCAGTCCCGCAGACGCAGCGCGCGGCGTTGCATGAGAGCCTCGGCGGCGCGGTCGGCCGGCTGACGCGCGGGTTGCAGGACTTTCATCATCCGGCGGCCGACCGCCAGCACGACTGGAATCTGCTGCGCTTGCCAACACTGCGCGGCGAAATCGCGCATATCGAAGATGCCGGGCTGCGCGCCATCGTGCAAACGCACGCCGAGGCGTTCTGTGCCCGCCTGCCGTCATGGCGAACGCAGCTGCCGATCACGGTGCTGCACAACGATGCCAACGACCTGAATGTGATCGTGGCGAATGACGGCGATGGACTGCGCGTTCGCGCGGTGATTGATTTTGGCGATATGTGCACCAGTTTCCGGCTGGCCGATCTGGCGATCGCCTGTACCTATGCGATGCAGCATGAGGCCGATCCGGTGGCGTGTGCGCGCACGATCGTTCGCGGCTATCAGGCGCAGTGTCCGTTGCAGCGCGTCGAGCTCGAACAACTGCATGCCTTCATCCTCGCGCGCCTTTGCCACAGCGTGCTTATGGCGACGCGCGCGCATCGGGAAGAGCCTGACAACCCATTCATCCTCGTGTCGCAGCAAGGCGTGCGCGCGTTGTTGCGCGAACTCGCTGAAGTCGACCACGATGCCATCGTCGGCCCCTTTCTGGAACCAAGCCATGACTGATCCCACCGCCTCCGGCCCGACCGTCGGCGCCACCGCCAGCAACGTGCCGCAGCGTAGCAATGCCGACATCCTGCGCTTGCGCAAACGGCTGCTGAATCCGACCCTCAGCGTGTCGTACAACGAGCCGCTCAAGATCGTTCGTGGTGAGGGTATCTGGTTGTATGACCAGCACGGTCAGTCCTATCTGGACATGGTCAACAACGTCTGCCATGTCGGGCATTGCCATCCGCGCGTGGTCGCGGCAGGGCAGGCGCAAATGGCGCAGCTCAACACCAATACCCGTTATCTGCATGACAATATCGTCGAATATGCGCTGCGCCTGACCGCCACCTTGCCCGAACCGTTGTCGGTCGTGTTCCTGACCAACTCGGGCACCGAAGCGAACGACCTGGCGCTGCGCCTGGCGCGGGCACACACCAAGGCACAGGGTGTGGTGGTGGTGGATCACGCCTACCACGGCCATTCACCGTCGATGGTCGAGTTGAGCCCGTACAAGTTCAACGGCAAGGGTGGGGCAGGGCAGAGTTCGCATGTGGGTGTGGTGGCGATGCCCGACACTTATCGTGGGCCTTTCCGCGAAACGGCCGCGGCGGGTCGGCAGTATGGCCAACTGCTGCCAGCAGCCATCAACGGTCTGCGTCAGCGTGATATCGCGCCGGCGGCGTTCTATTGCGAATCGCTGCTGGGCTGCGGCGGCCAGATCGTGCTGCCGGAAGGTTACTTGCCTGAAGCCTACGCGGCCGTGCGCGCGGCCGGCGGCGTCTGCGTGGCCGATGAAGTGCAGGTCGGCTTTGGCCGGGTCGGCGAACATTTCTGGGCGTTTGAATCCCAAGGCGTCGTGCCGGATATCGTCACCATCGGCAAGCCGATCGGCAACGGCCATCCGATGGGCGCGGTGGTGACCACGCCGGAGATCGCCGCCAGCTTTGTCAGTGGCATGGAGTACTTCAATACCTTTGGCGGCAATCCGGTGTCATGCGCGATCGCGCTGGCCGTGCTGGATGTGATTGCCGACGAACAGCTGCAGGAGAACGCACGTCGCGTCGGTCAGTTCCTGATGGACGGACTGCGCGAATTGCAGCAACGGCACGATTGCATCGGCGACGTACGCGGTCGCGGCCTGTTTGTCGGTGCCGAGCTGGTGCGTGATCGCGCCGCGAGAACGCCCGACCAGCCGAAGGCCAAGGCCGTGGTGGAAGCGATGAAGGCACGTCACGTGCTGCTTTCCACCGAAGGCCCCGACGACAACGTGCTGAAGATCAAGCCGCCGATCGTGTTCAGCCAGGCCAACGCCGAAGAATTTCTGGACAAGCTCGATCAGGTATTGCGCGGGTTGTAGTCCGGCATGACGAGCGGAAGCCCGAGCGCGATCACTTCAGCCGCGTCAAGTAAGCCTTGAACGCGGTTGCCCATGTTCGGCCGCCGTCCCGGGAGTAGGAAATCTCAAAGCGATGAGAGTTGGTCGTGATGTCAGACCAGACCCCGCGTACCAGAACCGTACGGCCCTTATAGACGCTCGTACCGAAAAATTCGCCCCGACCGTCCTTGAAGCTTCCGATGGTCGGGGCCTCGATCTCTCCCGAGTCGCTGTCGATGTAAGTCTGGCTCCATTGCCCGGCCTTGGCGTTATAGACGAAGAGCGTCGCGCCTTCCCAATGTCCGTTGGGGCCGTCGGCCTCGATTTCCTCAAGCCACGCGCGACCATTCCAAACCGGCCGCGCGGTCTTTGTACCGTCCATGGTCACCGTGTGGGTCCCGCCATCGAACGGGTCGAGCACTTGCGTGGCATGGGTATGCCAAACCCCGCGAGCGAAGTCGAAATCATGAGCGCCGTCCCGAGGCGACGCGGCTCTTGCATTCAAGGACGCGCATGCAAGAACACCGGCAATCATGACTCCACGTAACAGTAGTCGCCACATCATTGCGCTCTCCGCGTAACCAATCCCAAGATGAAACTTTAGGGAAAACCCGCAGCGTCAGAAGGGCCAGTCGGAGAAATTTGGGGTGGTCCACTTTGCTGACGCGGCGTCGGGAGGTTTCTCAACCGCCGGCTAGAGCACGCGCCGCAATGTCTGCATACCCTGCTCGATAGCCTTGAGATCGACGGCTCCGTAACCGAAAACCAGGCCTTCCGATGTGGGTGCGCCGAAAAAATAGCGTTCAAACGAATGCAGATGCACGTTTGACTCCAGCAATCGTGCGGTGACGCGTTCGAGGCGCTTGGACGGGGTCGAGAACGCCGCCACATGCATGCCGTAGTGCGACTGCATCGGTGACAGTTCTCCCGAGAAGTCCGATCGGAGTATTTCTTCTATGAGATCCCGTCGCTTCTTGTATACGTCACGAAGCTTTCGCACGTGCTGCGCCAGATGCCCATCCGCGATGAAACGGGCAACCGCCATTTGCGTCAACGTCGGACAATGCCAATCGAGACAGTTCTTCGCGGTAATCAGCGCCGGCATGGCCCACTGCGGTGCCACGGTGAATCCCAGTCGCAGTGCAGGGAGCATGCACTTCGAGAAGGTGCCGACGTGGAACACATCAGCCGCGGTCGCCGTGGATCGCAGCACCTGCAGTGGCGTGCCGTCGTAGCGGAATTCTCCGTCGTAATCGTCCTCGACGATGACGGCCCCATGCCTGCGTGCAAATTCGAGCAGTGCCACCCGCCGCGGCGCTGACATGGATACGCCGGACGGAAATTGGTGTGAAGGGCATACGCAGACAATCTGTACCGGGATCGGCAGGGCGTCGACCACCAGCCCTTCCGCGTCGACCGGTACGGGTACAAGCTTGGCGCCGGCAGCGAGAAATGCAGCGCGCATCGGCGGGTAACCTGGATCTTCAATGGCGACCGTCGTAACCCCAGGGGTTACCAGTACACGGGCAAGAATATCGAAAGCCTGCTGCGCGCCGGCGGTAACCAGCACATCGTCGGGCTCGCACACGAGCGCGCGCGAGATGCCAATGTGCGTCGCGATGGCTGCCCTCAGCGGGTAGTGACCCTGGTTGCCTTGCGGACTCTTGAAGGCAGGCGGCTTCAATTCCATTCGTCGGAGCTGCTTGGCACTCACCCGACGAAATGCTTCGAAGGGGAATAATCGCGGATCGACCAGCGCGGGCCGGAAATCCAGGAATGCGGCCGCGCTCGGCGCCCTTGTACGCTGATTGTCTTGCCAGAAGTTGAGTGTCCGGGCCAGCTCGGGCTGCGACCACAGCGAATTCAGACGTGGATCGGGCGTTTGTTGTGCCAGGAAGGGTTCGCGCGGCGGGCGACTTTGCTTCGCCGCCACATACGTTCCCGAGCCTTGCCGGGGCTGTACCAGGCCCTCGATCGCCAGCCTCGCATAAACCCGAGCAACCGTGTTTCTCGATACACCGAAAAAGACAGCCGACTGACGCTCCCCCGGGAGTTTGGACCCGGGAACCAACCGACCATCAAGAACTGCGGCGCGCAACTGCGCGTAGACGGATTCCGCAGATCGGCGGCTTCCTCTGGGCGGCGGGTCAAAAGCAATTTCGAACAGACTACGCATACCCTCCACATCACTCGCCACGGTTTTTCTTCCGAAGTGGCTCAATAGCGCGAGACGGTGAAGAAGTTACTGCAGCTTCAAGCAATGATGGCGGAGCGAACGACAGCATGGGTGTCGACGGATTTGCAAACGCAACTGGTGGCGGGTTTCAGCAGGATAAGCATCAGGAAGCTTTCCTGGAGCTACCCTTGCGCTTCTTGTGCAGGTTGGCCAGCGAATCCTCAATCATGCTTTGCATCGCCTTGCGTGCGACCTCCGGCTGTTTGCGGCGGATCGCTTCAAGCACTTTCAGATGGTGTGGCAGGGAATAGCTGAAGTTGCCGGCCGTTTTCGCCGACAACACGAAGAACATCCCGAGCGCGCTTTCGACCACCGAGAACAGCGAGATCATCAATTCGTTGCCGGTCGCCTGAAGCACGGCATCGTGAAAGCTGAGATCTGCCACGGCCCACTCTTCAGGGTCACGGGCCGCCTCCATTTTTCGGTAGGCAAGCTCCACGTTGGACAGTTGAGTCGCGGTACGGCGGCGTGCTGCCGCGGCCGCTGCCGCCGGCTCGATGATTTCGCGCATCTCCACCAGTTTTTCGATGAAGTCGTCGGTCGGCATCGAGGCGCAACGCCAGGAAAGGACGTCCGCATCCAGCTGATTCCAGAAGTGCGTCGCACGTACGCGGGTACCCACGCGCGGGCGCGACTCGATCAAGCCCTTGGCAGACAGGACTTTCAAGGCTTCGCGCAGGGCCGTGCGGCTGACATCCATGCTTTCGGCCAGAGCCTCCTCGCGCGGCAAGATATCGCCCGGACGCAAGTCACCGATAACAATCCGCTTGCCCAACTCACGGATCACATGGCCGTGCAGATTGCGTGCATCCGTCGCTTTCATTTTTCAGCTTCTCTCCGCGGTAAGGGCGCTTTCAGCGTTGTCAGGCAAGCACGGCATGTTGCAGTGCGGTAGCGCCTGGAACTGATCATACAAATATACCGTGGGAAGTCTGCGCGGCACGCATATATATCCGGCGGCCTCGGGTTGAAATTCAACCGCAGCAGCGCGCTTCTCTAACCGCCGGCACCTTGTTGCTGGCCACGTCCGCGCCTTGCTTTGAGCCAGCCATCGACCATGCCCGGCGCTTGCCGGCCGGTGGTGACATCGCTGCTGCGCCCGTCCCTGCCTACCTGTCGAATCGCCATCCGGCGGGCCGCGTCCCATGGCGTGCGGTTAGGCGCGTCTTCGTCACGTCTATCCGTCTTTTATACTATGGTAGTACAAATTGAGTTTTCTGGGCTAGGATGCGTTCTCGACGCTGCCCGGCTTGTGGCAGGGACCGCGGCGAAGGAACGAAACAGCTTCAAACACCGAATGGACCTGGCCACGCGCAGGCGCAACGGCATCGAGTCCAGCCAAATAACTATTGATCCATATGTTTCGGGGAGGAGATTCATCATGAGAAATTGCACGCAGATCAATCGACGGGCTCTAAGCGTTGCCATCGGCGTCATGCTGGCGACCGGTGCTGCCCAGGCCCAAGAGTCCCAGTCCACGGCGTCCCAGGCTACGCCATCGCAGGTCGCGCCATCGACCGAGCACGGCAAGCAGAAACCCGCTGAAGCGACATCGGCGCAGACGCTCAACACCGTCGTGGTCACCGGCAACTCCGCCTTTGGTGGCATCAAGAAGATCGATGCCAGCTACTCGGTCACCACGGCGACCAGCGAGCAGATCAGGGAGCTCAACCCGGTCAGCACGGCCGACCTTTTGAAGATGTCGCCCGGCGTGTATCCGGAATCGTCCGGCGGCGAGACCGGCGCGAACATCGAGGTCGCCGGCTTCCCATCCGACAGTGGCGCCCCTTTCGTGACGCTGCAGATGAACGGCTCGCCGCTGTTCCCCAAGTGGGACTATTTCACCGACGCGATGTTCCGCCTCGACGACACCATCGATCGCGTCGAAGCCGTGCAGGGCGGCACCTCGGTGCTGTACGGCAACGGCCAGCCCGGCCTGATCGCCAATTTCATTCTGAAGGAAGGTTCCTCGACGCCTGGTGGCGACATCGGCGTGACCTACGGCTCGGAAGGCATGGAGCGGCTGGACGGCTTCTACGGCTTCCCGATCGGCGGCAAGGACAGCGGCTGGTACGGCAGCGTGGGTGGCTTCTGGCGCAAGTCGGACGGTGTGCGCGATCCGCAGTTCGCCTCGGACAAGGGCGGTCAGCTCACCGCCACGCTCAGCCACGATCTGGAACACGGTTCGCTGATGTTCTACGCGCGTGACCTGAAGGACAAGAACCAGTGGGTTACCGACACGCCGATCTACAACCCGTCCGCGGGCAAGTTCTCGCCCTATCCGGGTTTCAGCCCGCTCACCGGCACCTTCGGCAGCAACGCCGATCGCTACCAGTTCCTGCAGACCACGCCCTGCTTCACCAGCGGCTGTACGCCTGGCGGGCAAAACATCGACATGGCCAACGGCCAGGGCGGTGACATGCACGTGGTCGGCGCCAACCTCGATCTGGAGTTCGACAATGGCTGGTCGCTCTCCGACAAGGCCATCCTCGTCGGCGGCAGCATGGACACCACGGCGTTCTACAGCACCGGCGCCAACCCGACCTCGCTGGGCGAGTTCATCACCGGTTCCGTCGCCGACTTCGGCCTGCCGTCCGGCGGCACCGCCACGGCGGTCTACACCAACAACGGCCAGCCGGCGGACTTGAACCAGAACGTCTCGGTGCAGAACCCGGAGTACATCCACAAGCGCATCCACTCGCTCAGCAACGAGTTCCGGCTGAGCAAGGAAATTTTCGACGGCAACACGCTGACCTTCGGCAACTACACCGCGGTGTACGGCATGGACCACTCCGAAGCCGACGGCCTCAACATGCTGTTGCAGGCGAAGAACAATCCGACCCCGATCGCGGTGGACTACACCGAGGGCGGCAACGTCTACCAGCTCACCGACAAGCAGGGCCTGTTCTGGGCCACCGGCCCGGCGTCGTGGATGGCGTTCAACGAGGATTGGCACGCCACCACCACGGCGTTCTACCTCGCCGACGAGTGGACGGTGGGCAAGTGGCGCTTCGACGGCGGCGTGCGCTGGCAGCATGACAACATCGGCGGCAACTTCCAGAACACCGCGTCGGGCGACCTCGACGCCAACCCGAACACCGTCTACAACAACAACGCCGAATACCTGATCGACAGCTGGACCCATTACGGCCAGAACCGTGGCGCGGCGTCGTGGACACTGGGCGCCAACTACAAGCTGGCCGACAACATGAGCATGTACGCCCGCGTCAACAACGGCGCGTTCCTGCCCAGCTTCGACGACATCGTGAACCTCGGCAATCCGCCGACCGAGCACATCCACAACTACGAGATGGGCTTCAAGTACCAGGCACCGTGGATCTACGCGGATATCAGTGCGTACCATCGCCAGTTCATCGGCGTGCCGTACTCCATCCAGCTGAGTACGGGGCTGGTCAGCCTCGTCTACGGTTCGATGACCAATGGCGTCAACGCACAGGTGATGCTCAAGCCGTTCGAGCGCTTCTCCGTTGCGCTCAGCGGCAACTACATGCACGGCCATTACAACCGTTACGCGGGCTGCGTGACGTATCAGGCGCAGGACGGCAGTTTCCTGTGCAGCAGCATCGCCGGCATGACGGTAGATCGCCAGCCCGAGATCCAGTACCGCGTGACGCCAGCCTACGAAGTGCCAACCAGCTGGGGCAGCCTGAAGTTCTGGGCCACCTACGAGCACATCGGCAACCGCTTCAGCGACCAGCTGATGCAGCAGCCGATGGGCAGCTATTACGATGTGAGCTTCGGTGCCAACGCCAACATCGGCCAGAACTGGATGCTGAGTCTGCGCGGCACCAACGTCACCAACCAGATTGGCATCACCGAGGGCAATGCCCGCCTGTTCGGCTTTGCCAGCAGCGGCGGGGTGATTCTCGCCCGCTCGATCGAGGGGCGTGAAGTCAACTTCCAGGTCAAGTACAAGTTCTAAAATCCTAGGGAACGAAACCGTTGCCATCCGGGAACCTGCGTCGCGTCGGCTGCTTCCGTGGCCGACGCGGCCTCCTCACCAGCGGTCCGCGCGAAGGAACGATACGTCATGCGTCCACCCATCAAACTCCTGATCGTTGCTGCGACTATCGCGGTCTTTAATCTTGGCGGCGGGGGCGCGCGGGCTGAGCCAGTCGTCAATCAGGCCGATGCCGCTACAAGCTATCTCGATGTGCTCGACCTGCATGGTGCACCGCAGACGCCAACGGATCGAAGCTTCAACATCTTTTTTGACGCCGGTTCGTGGCATGGCTACAGCCTGCCTGTTGCCGGTGATCTGGCAACCGGATTTTCCGGCCCCTTCGTGCACAGTCTTGGCAATGGCCAATGGATCGGTGCGCGCTTCGCCCAGGTGGCATTACGGGATGCCACCAATAACCAGAACATCGCCCTGAACCCGGTCGATAGCCACGCTGCACCGGGCTATCTGGTACGCCAGTTTTCCGGCCCGGACTTGACGGTGCGTGAGACCTTTTTCTTTGCCGATTCCTGGCATGCCCTGGTGCGGATCGAGCTGACCGCGACAACAGCGCAGGACGTGGATCTTTCCGTTGCCGGGCGCGTGATGCCCCAGCAGCAGGCCGGGCTGGTCAAGGACGGCGATACGGTGGCGCAAACCTTCGCCAACTCGAACTCGAAGCTGACCACGCGGCTTCATGCTGACGGCACTCCCACTTACCGGGTCACGCTGTCGGGAGCCGACTACCGCATCGCGTTGGACCAGCCCCTGCATCTGAAGCCGAATCAGACGGCAACGGTCTTTGTCGAGCAGACCCTGGTTTACGACGTCCATGCCGACCAGCCAACGCCGGTCGATGTCGCTTCGGCCTGGACGCAAAATCGCGCGCGCTGGGACAACTATCTGAAGTCCGTGACATCAAGCCACCTTGCCGGTATTCCCGACGAGGTCGCACGACGGGTTTCCGTCAAGGCCATGCTGACCCTTCTGGGGAACTGGCGAGCGCCGCGTGGCGACCTGCATCACGACGGTGTCGTCCCTTCGTATTCCAATCCCGATTTCAACGGATTCTGGTCCTGGGATTCGTGGAAGCACGCGGCGGCACTGGCGCAATTCGCGCCCCAACTCGCGCGCGATCAGATGCGCGCGATGTTCGACTACCAGGCCGCCGACGGCATGGTTCCGGACTGCATCTACCTCGACAGGGCAGGCAACAACTGGCGCGACACCAAGCCGCCGCTGGCGGTGTGGGCGACGCTGGAAATCTATCGTGCTACCGGCGACAAGGCCTTTCTGGCCGAGATGTACGACAAGCTGGTGCGCTATCACCGCTGGTGGTTCACGGCGCGCGATCACGATCACGACGGTCTGGCCGAATATGGTTCGACCGACGGCAGCAAGGTCGCCGCGAAGTGGGAAAGCGGCATGGACAACGGCGTCCGCTTCGATGCCATCAGCATGCTGAAGAATGGTGAGGGCGCCTGGTCGATGGATCAGGCGTCGGCCGATCTCAATGCCTACCTGTACAAGGAAAAACTGGATCTGGCGCAGGTCGCGGCCATCCTCGGCAAGACCCAGGATCACGCACAGTGGCTGAAAGAGGCCGCGACGATGAAGACCGTTGTTCAGACACGCATGTTCGACAAGACGCGCGGTTACTTCTTCGATATCAAACTGGGCAGCGGCGATCCCGTGCGCGTTTATGGTTCGGAAGGCTGGACGGCGCTGTGGGCTGGCGTGGCGACTCCCGATCAGGCCAAGTCGGTGATCCGGATCATGCTGGACCCGAACAAGTTCGCCACCTTCATGCCGTTCCCAACACTCGCCGCCGACGACCCGCACTTTTCACCGATCAAGGGTTATTGGCGTGGTCCGGTATGGCTCGATCAAGCCTATTTCGGGGTCGAGGCTCTCCGGCGCTATGGCTACGACCGGCAGGCCGACGCCATGGCACGCCGTCTGGTACTCAACGCCAAGGGCCTGACGCAGCAGGCCCCCGTGTATGAGAACTACGACCCGTTGACCGGCCAGGGCTATCAATCAGCCAATTTCAGCTGGTCCGCCGCCAGCTATCTATTGCTGCTGCAGAAGCGGACGGATGACCACCACGCGCGGTGATCGCGCTTGTTCGCCAGCGTCGCCCCGGAGCCGCTCTGGTACGGATTTGATGGGTAGTCAAACGAAAGGCGGCAGTCGCAGGACTGCCGCCTTCTCGTGTGCCGACAAGTAGCGGCGCGCGATCAGTCGCTCACGGCATGCTGATCGTGTTGTTGCTGCGATCGATGTCCGGCAGTACATGCATGGGATCGATGCTGATCGATTTCACCTTGTGCGTGCCGTCCACATGGATCACGTAGCTGCGGTGCTGCTGCCAGGTTTCCCACGGCACGCGGACGTCTTGCTTGCTGCCGTCGTCGTAGAGCACTTCGAGCGTGGCGGGCAGCACCAGCTGGTCGAGATTGGCTACGGTGACGTCGATGCCCTTGCGGTAGTCGCCATCGGTATACGTGGCCTGCTGCACGGCCAGGTCCAGTGTCCAGTCGTGCTCGTACCAGCCGCGCCAGAACCAGCCCAGATCCTCGCCGGTTTCGCTTTCCATGAAGCGGAAGAAATCCGAGGGGCTGGGATGCTTGTACGCCCAGGTGGCGATGTACTTGCGAAACGCCGGGTCGAAGCGTTCCGGCCCGATGATCTGCTCGCGCAGCAGCACCATGCCGAACGCGCCCTTGAAGTAGGTGATCGGGTGGCGATATTTCTCCGCCACCATGTCGGCGCCGATCAGCAACGGCGGGGCTTGCCGATCCAGCATCACCTTTGCCATCTGGTCGGCCGGGCTGCCGCTGCCGGGGGCGTACTCGCTGTCTCGCTTGGGCGCGTATTCGCCGTGGTTGAAGGCGTCCGCCTCGTAGACATCGATGAAGGTGTTGAAGCCTTCGTCCATCCACGCATCGCGACGCTCGTTGCTGCCCACGATCATCGGGAACCAGCTGTGCCCGATCTCGTGTGCGATCAGGCCATGCAGGTCGCTGCCCCTGGAGTGTTTGGAGTCGAAGGTGATGCCGGGGTATTCCATGCCGCCGGCGGTGCCGGCCTCGTTGATCGCCACCGGCCACGGATACGAATACCACTGTTTCGAGAAGTACTCGGTCGAGGCCTTGAGGTATTCGGTGGCGCGACCCCAGGCGGCAGCGCCGGCGCTCTCGACCGGATACGCCGACATCGCCAGCGCCGTCCTGCCTTCGGGCAGGTTGATCCGCGCGGCATCCCACACGTACGCCTTCGAGGCCCCGAATGCGACGTCGCGCGTGTTGTGCATGCGGTAGTGCCAAGTCAGCGTGCCACCCTGCTGCGGACGGCTGGACGGCTGGGTGACTTCCTCCGCGCTGCGGATCATCACGGTGCTGTCGCTGTGCCGCGCCTGTTCCAGCCGCTGCTGCTCGGTCTTCGTCAGCACCTCGGCCGGATTCAGCAGTTCACCGGAGCCGACCACGATCATGTCCGAGGGCACGGTGACCGAATAATCGAAATCACCGTATTCCAGATAGAACTCGCTGTTGAGATAGGGCGCGGTATCCCATCCGCGCAGATCGTCGTAAACGCAGAGCCGCGGATACCACTGCGCGATCTCGAAGATCTCGCCGTTCTTGCTGGAGTTGACGTCGGTGCGGCCGCCGAACTCGCCAGGCACCGTGTAGCTCCATGCGATATGCACGCGCAGGCTGCCGCCGTTGCCTTTCAGCGCCTCAGGCAGTTGTACCTGCATGCGGGTGTCGGAAGCCGCCCATTTCACGGCCTGCTGATGGCCGTGTGTGTCTTCCACTTCGACCGAGGCGATGGTGTAGCCGTCGGTGAATTCCTTCGGGAAACGTCCAGTGAATGCGCCGCGCGCATCCTTGCGATAGCGATTCTGATCCAGCTGAAGCCACAACACGTCGAGTGAGTCCGGGCTGTGGTTGGTGTAACTGATCACTTCGCTGCCACTGAGCTTGCGACTGGCCGGGTCGAGTGTGGCCTTGATCTGGTAATCGGCATGGTTCTGCCAGAACAGCGGGCCGGGCCTGCCGCTGGCCGAGCGATAGGCGTTCGCCGACTGCGGGTAGACGTAGGGCGCAAAGGTCTGCAGTGGATCGAAGCGTGAGGCGGTGCCGGCATCCGCGGCATGTACGGGCAATGCCGCTGTGGAAAGCAGCGACAGGCAGGCAGCGAAGCATGGGAGCGTGAGGTTTTTCATGCATCAGTTCCAGGGGATGGAGGTGCTTGCGGCATCAGGTATGCGGTGGAGAAAAGAGTGGCGGCGCGTTCCGCTGGATCAGTGCGGCGGCAACACATGCAGCAATTCGTAGCACGCGCCCATGGTGTGGTAGTCGGTCTTGCCGGCGGGGCTTTTCTCGTCGTCGATCTTGCGGTTGGTGCGGGTGAGGATGCGGTACCACGCGCCGTAGCGGTGATCGACGAAATGCTGCCACGCGTACGCCCACAGTTTCCCGTACCAGTCGTCATAGGCGGCCAGGCCGGTACGAGCATGCAGCAGGGCGGCGGCGACCAGTGATTCGGCTTGTACCCAGAAATACTTGTCGTCGTCGCACACGCTGCCGTCCGGTGCGAAGCCGTAGCAGATGCCACCGTGCTGGTTGTCCCAGGCACGTGCCAGCGCGGTGTCGAACAATTGCTTCGCGGTCGGTAACAGCCAGTTTTCCTCGCGACCGCGTTCGAGCAGCAGCGGTTCCAGGATCAGCAGCAGCTTGGCCCATTCGGTCTGGTGGCCGGGCTGGAAACCCCACGGGCGGAACAGGTGCTTCGGATCATCGCGGTGGTAGTCCCAGTCGATGTTCCAGTCGCGGTCGTAATGCTCCCACACCAGTCCACCAGTCTGGGCGGTTTGACCGCGGGTCATGTGATCGGCAAGCGTGAGCGCGCGTTCCAGATAACGCGGTTCGTCGCTGGCCTGGTAAGCCGCCAGCATCGCCTCGCACATGTGCATGTTTGCGTTCTGCCCACGGTAGTCGCTGAACTGCCAGTTGGCATCGGCTTCATCGCGGTACAGCCCGGCGGGCGCATCCCAGTAGCGCTGTTCCAGCAATTGCCAGGTCTCGTCCATCCACGCGGCGGCTTCGGCGATGCCGGCCTTGTAGGCGGTGGCGTAGGCGAGCAGCACAAAGGCCACGCCATAGGCATGGTTGGTACGGTCTTCCGGCTGGCCGTCGCGGATCGTCCAGGCATAGCCGCTGCTGTGCGGGTCGCGATGAACCTCGCGCAGGTAATGCAGGCCATGCCGCACGGCGTCGAGATACTCGCGATTGAGGGAATCCGACGTGTCGAGTTCGATCGCAGCCATCGCGTAGTTGAAGACGAAGCGTGTGCTGCTGACCAGGTGACGATGCTGGCGATCGTAGATCGTGCCGTCGTCCTTGAAGTAGTGGAAGAAGCCGCCGGCCAGATCGATCGCACGCGGGTGATAGAACGCCATCGTCTGCGCGATATGGCTGCGCAGGAATACGGCGGAGTGGAAGTCAGGCATGCTCGGCGACGTGTTCATGCCTGTCCCTCCATGAAGGCCAGCACTTCGTCGCCGCGCGGCATCGCGGCGAACGAACCCTGGCGGGTGGCGGTCAGCGCACCGCCGGCCGCGGCAAAGCGCAACATGGCGTGCAGACGTGGCAGTTCGGTCACCAGCTGGTCGATCCGCTCGGGTGCGACGGCCAGCTCGGCGAGGCAGCACAGCAGGCCACCGACGAAGGCGTCGCCGGCAGCGGTGGCATCGACCGCCTCGACCGGATAGCACGGCAGCTCGCCTTCGACATCGGGATGGAACCAGCGCAGCGGTTTCGCGCCATCGGTCACCACCACTAGCCGCGTGCGGCCCTGCCACAGGCGGTCGAGTGCCGCCTGTTCGCCATCCCGTGCGAGCCACGTGAATTCCTCCGCAGACAGTTTCACCACGTCAGCCAGATGCAGTGCCGGCCACAGCAGCGGATGCGGATCGACGTCGGCCGGCCACAGGGCGGGACGCAGGTTGAGATCGAAGCTGACCAGTGCGCCGGCGCCGTATGCACGCTGCATGCCCTCGCGGGTGGTCGCGGCCAGCGCCGGGTCGGTCATGCTGTTGGAGCAGACGTGGAGCACCGCGATATCGCGGAAGGTATCCGCGCGAAAGTGCTCGGGA
The DNA here is from genome assembly GCF_002001175.1 of Rhodanobacter sp. C03. Classification (GTDB taxonomy): domain Bacteria; phylum Pseudomonadota; class Gammaproteobacteria; order Xanthomonadales; family Rhodanobacteraceae; genus Rhodanobacter. The sequence goes on from NZ_MUNT01000001.1 coordinate 629,888, forward strand.
CGGAACAGCAGGTCGGCCGTACGCTCGCGGTAGAAACTGAAACTGCGCTCGCCGTGGGCGTCCAGCGTGACGAAGGCGAGTGCGGTGTTCGCTGTGTCGGTGCGCTTCACATCATCGGTGCCGACGCCGGCCTGCTGAAGGCTGTGCAGCAGGAAATCGCCGAAGCGGTCGCGCGCCAGCATGCCGGCAAAACGTGCGGCACCGCCGAGCCGGGCCACCGCCACGGCGACGTTCGCCGGGGCGCCGCCGGCGAACGGCACGAAATGCCGCGCGAAGCCGGACCCGTCGCCGCCCTCGGCATGAAAGTCGATGAGTGCCTCGCCGAAGCACAGGATGGGTCGTGTGGTCATGCAGTTTGATGTCCCGGAATGGAAAACTCGGTGCTCGCGGCGCCACCTTCAGCTGGTTTGCGGCAACGCCTCGATGCGGGAGCCGCGGATGCCGTAGAACAGGATGTACAGATAGCAAAGCAGCGGCAGGAAGAACGCGTGCTGCAAGCCGATGTGATCGGCGAGCACGCCCTGCACGTAAGGGACGATCGCGCCGCCCACGATTGCCATGATCAGCAGGCTGGAGGCCTTGCTGGTCATCGGTCCCAGCCGCTCGATACCGAGTGCGAAGATGGTCGGGAACATGATCGAGTTGAACAGGCCGATCGCGATGATGCTGTACATCGCCACATCGCCACTGCTTAGCATGGTGGTCAGCACCAGCAGTGCATTGATTGCGGCGAAGGTGGCCAACAGCTTGCGCGGCGAGAATTTTGCCATCAGTGCGGAGCCGAGGAAGCGGCCGACCATCGCGCCGCCCCAGTACCAGGATACGTAGTGCGCGGCCTGCTGTTCGCTCATGTGGCCGATGTCCGGCATCGAGAGGTAATTGACCATGAAACTGCCGATCGACACTTCCGCACCGACATAGAAGAAGATGCCGAGCACGCCGAACCGCACGTGCGGATGGCGCAGCACCTCGGCGAAGCCGTGTCGGGCATGGTCACCCTGGTCGGTGGCCTCGGTCAGCGCCGGCAAGCGGAACAGCCACACGAACACCGCCAGCAGGAACAGCACCACGGCCAGCCCGATATACGGGAACTGCACGGCCTGTGCCTGCTGGGTGTCGTAAAGCAGTCGTTGGGCCGGCGCCAGCGCGGCCAGCGCTGGCGGATCCTTCACCACGTTGGACAGGATCAGCAGGCCACCGAACAAGGGAGCCAACGTGGTGCCGAGCGAGTTCAGCGCCTGCGCCAGGGTCAGTCGACTGGAGCTGGTTTTTTCCGGACCCAGCAACGCCACGTACGGATTGGCGGCCACCTGCAGCACGGTGATGCCGGTGGCCAGCACGAACAATGCGCCGAGGAATGCCGGATACAGATGCATTTCTGCTGCGGGCCAGAAACCGAGCGCGCCCAGTCCGGCGATCGTCAGTCCGGCGACGATGCCTTTCTTGTAGCCCAGCGCGGCGACTAGCCAGCCGGCCGGCAGCGCCATCAGGAAGTACGCACCGAAGAAGGTGAATTGCACCAGGATCGCCTGCGCGTAGCCGAGCTGGAAGATCGACTTCAGATGCGGGATCAGGATGTCGTTGAGGCAGGTGAGGAAGCCCCACATGAAGAAGATCGTGGTGAGCACACCCATCGCCATCGGGTAATCGGTGTAGCGCTCGTTGCGGGCGCCGGGTGCGATGGGTGATTGCGGCGGAGTAGCGAAAGCCATGCGAGTTCCCCGGTTGATCAGGTGGTAGAAGGTGGACAGCTGCTTTCGCGCACGATCAGTTGCACCGCTGCGATGGTCTTGCGGCTGTCCGCTTGAGGTTCGTGCAGCCGCTGCAGGATCAATTGTGCCGCCTGCTGTCCACGCTCGCGCGGTGCGGTCGACAAGGTGGTCAGCGGCGGCATGCCCAGTGCGGCTTCGGCGATATCGTCGAAACCGGTCAGCGCGAAATCCTTGCCTGGGCGCAGCCCGCGTTGGTTCAGCCCAAGCATCAATCCCAGCGCCACCGCATCGTTGTAGCAGACTGCGGCGGTTGGCGTGGGCGTGCCGGTGAACAAGGCATGGGTCTGATGGGCGGCATCAAGTCGGGTCGGCGCACACTCGATTCGCCAGTGCGGCTCGATCGTCAGTCCGGCCGCCTGCATCGCCTGCGCATAGCCGGCATGGCGCTGGCGGCACGAGCTGGAATCCAGGTGACCGCCGAAGAAGGCGATGCGCCGATGCCCGCGTGCGATCAGGTGCTCGGTGGCCAGACGGGTGCCGTGCTGGTTGTCCAGCATCAATTGGTCCCAGTGGGCGAACTCGGGCATGGCACCGCCCAGTTCGCGATTGAACAGCAGCAACGGCGCCTGCGTGCCGATCGCCGCCAGCACCTCATGCGCGTTGCTGTGCTCGGCCGGCGACAGGATGATGCCGCCGGGGCCGTGTTCCAGCAGCGAACTCAGCACGGCCTGCTCGCGCGTCGCCGATTCGCCGGTACAGCCGAGCAGGGTGACGAAGCCGGCTTCGCCCAAGGTCTGATCCACTCCCGCGGCGAACTCGGCGAAGAACGGATTGGTCAAATCGTTCAGGACCAAGGCAATGCTGGATGAGGTGCGCCGACGCAGATTCGCGGCGGCACGGTTGTAGACGTAACCTTGCCGACGCAGCTCCTGCTCGACCCTTGCACGGGTGTGCTTGTTGACCAGCGGACTGCCACGCAATACCAGTGACACGGTGGCCCTTGATAGCGCGCAGCCGGCAGCGATGTCATTCAAGGTTACCTTGCGGCCGATCGGGGTATGGCTGGACATCGAGTTATGCCGAATTAGAACGATCCAAATGTAGCTTATCGATGCAGATGCGCACGTCGCGGCGCAGCATGCGTTAGCCCGTCGCGGGTGTTAGCTTGCCGATCTAGATCGATCCAAATCCGAGGCTCATGATGACCGTCCGTTCGCGTCACTTACTCCCCTGGCTGGTTGCTGCCGCGTTTGGCATCGTGGTTGTCACGCCTGGAATCGCCCAGGCGGCGAGCCCCGCAAACGGTCATGCCGCCGAGGTCGATCCGCGCATCGGCACCGGCGGCGATGGTCATACTTTTCCTGGTGCCACGGTGCCGTTCGGGATGATCCAGTTGTCGCCGGATACGGCGATGCCGGACTTCAAGCACGCCTACAAGTGGGCAGCCGGCTACCAGTACGGCGATCCCACGATCATGGGTTTCTCGCATACGCACTTCTCCGGCTCAGGCCATTCGGATCTGGGTGATGTGCTGGTGATGCCGATCGCGGGTGAAGTGAAACTGGACCCGGGCGATCCGGCCAAACCCGGCAGCGGCTACCGTTCGCGTTTCAGCCACGCCAGCGAAGTGGAGCAGGCCGGCTATTACGCGGTGACGTTGAGCGATTACGGCGTACGCGCGGAACTGACCGCCGGGCGTCGGGTCGGCTGGCATCGCTACACCTTCCCGACCGGCAAGCCGGCGCATGTGCTGCTCGACCTGCGTCCGAGCATCTACGACTACCCGGGCAAAGTGCTGTGGGCCGATCTGCGTGTACATCCGGATGGCACGGTCACTGGATGTCGTACCACCCGTGGCTGGGCGCCGGGACGTGAACTCTGTTTTGCGATGCGTTTCTCGCAGCCGATGGCGTCGCGCGAGCTGTATGACCGCGAGACGGACATGGTCTACAAGGGCTTCGCGGGGCCTGGGAATCAGCCGGAAGATCAGAGCGCGCAGAACGGTCGTGCACTGGTCGGCGTATTCGATTTCGGCAAGCTGAAGCAGCCGCTCGAAGTGAAGGTGGCGATTTCGTCGGTGAGCCAGGCAAACGCGATCGCCAACCTCGATCAGGATGGTGCGGGTTGGGATTTTGACGGCCGTCGCGTGGAAGCCACGGCGGCCTGGAACAAGGCGTTGTCGGTGATCGACGTGGCAGGGTCGCCGGCGCAGCGCACCGGCTTCTACACTTCGCTGTATCACGCGATGCTGGCGCCGACGCTGAGCATGGACGTCAACGGCGACTACCGTGGGCCGGATCATCAGGTGCACCACGCCGACGGGTTCGAGTTCTATTCCAGCTGGTCGATGTGGGATGTCTATCGCGCCGAGGAGCCGCTGATGGTGTTGTTGCGGCCCGATCTCAGCACGCAGTTCATCCGCTCGCTCATCGCTGCACGCGAGGCCAGCCCGTTCGGCATCCTGCCGGTATGGGCGTATCAGGGGCTGGAGACGTGGTGCATGATCGGCTATCACGCGGTGCCGGTGATCGCCGATGCCTATATCAAGGGCGTGCGTGGTTTCGATGCGGATGCAGCGATGCAGGCGATGGTGGCGAGCGCGACCTATGCGCCGTACGGCGATCTTGGCGACTACATGAAGCTCGGCTACGTGCCGATCGACAAGGAAGTGGAGGCTGCCTCGAAAACGCTGGAATACGCTTACGACGACTGGTCGCTGGCGCAGATGGCCAAGGCGATGGGCAAGACCGATATCGCGGCCACGTTCGAGCAGCGTGCCGGCAACTGGCGCAATGCCTGGGATCCGAAAACCGGCTTCATGCGCGCGAAACTGAGCAACGGCCAGTTCCGTGAGCCGTTCGATCCGGCTTTCGCCGGCTACGGCAGCGACTACACCGAGGGCAACGCCTGGCAGTATTCCTGGTACGTGCCGCAGGACGCAGCCGGACTGATCGGCGCGATGGGCGGCGATGCGAAGTTCACCGCCAAACTCGACCAGGTGTTCGATGCCAAGGTCGATCCGGCGCAGTTCAAGAACGTCGAGGACATCACCGGACTGATCGGCTGGTATGCGCACGGCAACGAGCCGAGCCATCACATCGCCTATCTGTACGATTACGCCGGTGCGCCGTGGAAGACGCAGCAGCGGCTGAAGCAGATCATGGACAGCCAGTACGCCACGCGGCCCGACGGCCTCGCCGGCAACGATGACCTTGGCCAGATGTCGGCGTGGTATGTGTTCACGGCGCTGGGCTTCTATCCGGTGACGCCGGCCAGCGACGAGTATGCGATCGGTCGGCCGTTCGTGCCGAAGGCGGCGCTCCACCTGAGCAATGGGCGCACGTTCAGCGTGAGTGCCGCGCCGCTGGATGATGCGCATCCGTATGTCGGTGCGGTGACGCTCAACGGCAAGCCGCTGGATCGCGTCTATCTGCATCACGCCGAAATCCTCGCCGGTGGCGAGCTGCATTTCAGCATGCAAGCCGCCCCGAACATGCGGTGGGGAACGGATGATGCGGCGAGGCCGACAGCGATGAGTCGCTACGGCCAGTGAGCCGTTGCCGCGGTGACCCGGGCGCAGCAAGCCGGGTCGCTGCGATGGATCCGATGACTCGTTTGCAGCCTTCGCGACGCTGATTGGCGAGCCGTCAAAACATGCCAGAATGCGGCGATGTTTCATCCATCAAAGTTTTCAATGCGTCATTTCACATGAAAATCACGGATATCACGAACTGGCGTGTGGGCGGCTTGCTGTTTGCGATGCTGATCATCGTCGGCTTGCCGTATGTGGTCACCCTGGCCAATACGCGTGATAGCCAGACGGCCACGGGATGGGTGGCTCATTCAAACGCGATAAAAGCGCTGACCTTTCAGATCGCCTACGAGATGCGCAGCAGCGAGGCCGCAAGCTACCGGTTGCTGGTCGGTGACGGCAATGAACTGACCCGCAAGCGCGCGAATCAAGCCAGCGGCGAAGTGCCATCCATGCTGCGCCAGTTGCGCGTGATGACGCGTGACAATCCCGATCAGCAGATCCAGATCGGTGCGCTGGAGACCGATATCAATGGCCGCATGGCCCTGATGAATCAGGCGTTGTCACGGCTGCAGCAAGCCGATGCGCCCGGCGCCCGGCAGTCACTGCGGGATGCCGGCGACTTGTTCAAGATGAACACGCAGGTCAGCGCCATCGTGCAGAACGAGGACAACCTGCTGCAGGTTCGTCAGAAGGCTGCCGGGCAAAAGGCCATGAACGGCCGTATCGTGTTGAGCGTGACGGCGCTGGCGCAGCTGCTGCTGCTGGCCATCATCGTGATCGCGTCCGAGCGGCAGATCGGCCGGCGCGAGGTGGCCGAGACTCGCGAAAACCGGGCGGTGCAACGTTCGCAGTTGATCCTGCAGGCGGTGCGCGAACCGATCGCGTTGTTCGACGGGAATCTTCACAGCCTGCTGGTGAATACGGCCTTCAGCGAGCTGTACGGGCTGGATCCGCAGCAGCGTGCGCAACCGCTGGCACAGATGGGTGAGGGCGCCTGGAGCGATAGCGCCCTGCTGCAACGGCTCACCGATGTATTGCTGCGCGATCGCGAGTTGTGGGACTACGACATGATCCAGCGCACGGTCGATGGAGTCGATCGGCACGTGGTGATCAATGCGCGCCGCCTGCAGCAAAGGGAAACCGATGCGCCCGCGTTGCTGCTGACCGTGAGCGATGTCACTGTGCGTGCGCTGGCCGAGCAGAAAGTCAACGAGCTCAACCGCCAGCTCGAGGGCAAGGTGACGCAGATTTCCGACGTCAACCGTGAGCTGGAGGCATTCAGCTATTCGGTCTCTCACGATCTGCGCGCGCCGCTGCGCCATATCGCGGGATTTTCACGCAAGCTCGAGCATCATCTGGCCGAGCATGTCGACGTCAAGGCGGCTCACTATCTTGAGGTGATCTCGGGTTCGGCGCAGCGCATGGCCGTGCTGATTGATGATCTGCTGGTGTTCTCGCGGCTCGGCCGTGGCGCGCTGCGCCTGCAGGCGGTGGACATGCAGTCGCTGGTCGATGAAGCACGTGGCTTGGCCGAATCGGGGGTGCAGGAGCGACGCATCATATGGACTGTAGCGCCGTTGCCGATGGTGATCGGCGACGAGAACATGCTGCGCACAGTGTGGCAAAACCTGCTCGGCAACGCGGTCAAGTACACCGGTCACTGCGAAGTGGCTCGCATCGAGGTGAGCACGCAGCAGGGCCGCAATGGCGATTACGAATTCACCGTGGCCGACAATGGTGCGGGCTTCGACATGCAATATGCCGACAAGTTGTTCGGTGTATTCCAGCGGCTGCATCGTGCCTCGGAGTTTCCCGGCAACGGCATCGGTCTGGCCAATGTGAGGCGCATCGTAGTCCGTCATGGTGGGCGCGTCTGGGCCGATGCCGAGCTCGGGAAGGGTGCCCGTTTCCATTTTTCGCTGCCGGCCACCGATCTGGCCGGGGCACATAACTGAGACCGATATGATCAAGAAAGAGCTGCGTACCATCTTGCTGGTTGAAGACAGCCGGGCCGATGCAGAAATGGCGATCGACGCGCTGAACGAAGCGCACCTGGTCAATCCGGTCGTACATGTGGAAGACGGTGTGGACTGTCTGGACTATCTTTATTCGCGTGGGGCGTGGGCCACGCGCGAGCCCGGCGATCCGGCGGTGGTACTGCTGGATATCAAGATGCCGCGCATGAACGGGCTCGACGTATTGACCCACATGCGTGAAGACGAACGGATGCGACGGATTCCGGTAGTGATCCTGTCGTCCTCACGCGAGGAAAGCGATCTGGCGCGTAGCTGGGATCTGGGCGCCAATGCGTATGTGATCAAGCCGGTTGACGTAGATCAGTTCTTCGAGGCGGTACGCACCTTGGGGCAGTTCTGGGCGGTGCTGAATCAGGCGCCCGAGAAGGATTGAAAAGGTTGCGAGGCAGGGGGCGAGCAGCGCAGGTGCGGCTCGCGACAGGTGCACACCGCCAGTGCAGGCCAGTGAAGTCGTGAGAATTACCATGCCAAACCGGCAGCTTCGTATCATGTCGACCATTCGTGTGCTGCAAGTCGAGGATAGTCAGCTCGATGCCGAGCTGGTGCTGGCCGAACTCGACAGCGATGGCATCGTCTACGAAGTGCAACTGGTCGACGATGAGGCGCGTTTCGTCGCGGCACTGGACGAGTTCAAGCCGCACATCGTGTTGTCCGATCTGAGCATGCCCGGCTTTTCCGGTGACCATGCGCTCAAGCTGTTGCGTCAACGTGACGAGGAATTGCCGTTCATCTTCATCTCCGCCACGCAGGGTGAAGACGCGGCGATCGAGGCGTTACGCAATGGCGCCACCGATTACATTCTCAAGCAGAATCCAGCCCGGCTGGCCAGCGCGGTACGTCGTGCGCTCACCGAAGTCGAGGCGCGCAAGGCCAATCGTCGCGCCGAGGCGGAACTGATCCGCGCGCAGCGCTTCGAGAGCCTGGCGATGCTCGCCGGTGGCCTCAGCCACGATCTGCGCAACCTGTTGCAGCCGTTGCTGCTGGCCGGCGACAGCCTGCAGGATTACCAGGACGACCCACGCCTGGCACGGCTGGGAAAACTGGTGCGCGATTGCGGCAAGCGCGGTCTGGACATGGTGCACTCGATGCTGTCGTTCGCGCGTGGTGCGCGCCGCGCGGAGCAGGTGCGGCTGGGTTCGTTGTTCAGCGCGTTCGACCTGCTGATGCAGGGCAGCGTGCCGCGCTCGGTGACGATGGAGCTGGCGATCGACGACCCGGAGTTGTCGTTCGAAGGCAATCACACCGAACTGCAGCAGTGCCTGCTCAACCTGTGCCTGAATGCGATCCAGGCAATGCCCGATGGCGGCAACCTGCGCATCGAAACCTCGCAGATCCAGCTGGCGGCGGACTTCTTCCTGCCGGAAGAACAGCGGCGACTGGGCCACTACCTGCGCATCAGCGTGATCGACAGCGGCCCCGGCATGGATCAGGTGGTACTGGAACATCTGTTCGAGCCGTTCTTCACCACCAAGGAAGCCGGCACCGGACTGGGCTTGTTGTCGTGCAAGCGCATCGTCGGCAGTCACGGCGGCGTGATGCGGGTGGACAGCGCGCCGGGTCGCGGCACCCGTTTCGATCTGTATATCCCGCTGGAGGAGCTGGTTGCTGACGGTGACTCACTGGATGAGCAGGACAGCCTGGAAGGCGCCGCCGAACGCGTGCTGATCGTGGTGGAAGAGGCCGGCCAGCTGTCGCTGCTGGCCGACACGCTGGATGCCTACGGCTATCAGGCGCATGCCAGCCAGAGCGGTACCGCGGCGTTGCAATGGATCGAGGCCGGCGGTTTGCCTGATCTGGTGGTGCTGGATGCGGACATGAACCTGTTCACCGGCGTGCGCACGCTGGCCGCGCTGATCGAACAGGGCTACACCGGCGCCGTGATCCTCCTGGCGCGTCCCGGTGCACCACCGGATCTGCACGAATTGCCTGCGCTGGCGCATCTGTACGTGATCGACAAACCGGTCACTACCCAGGTGCTGTTGCGCACGCTGCGCAAGGCGCTGGCGGCTGCCAGTGGCGGGGGCTGAGTCGGTGCCGTCGACGTGCTCCGGTAGGCGACACCGTCGCTGCGAGGAAAGCCGGCCCACATGGGGCCGGGTACAGCCGGTTGCGCCTCAGTCGATGCCGAGTTTCTTCAGCTTGTAGCGCAGCGCGCGGAAGGTGATGCCGAGTTTTCGTGCGGCGGCGGTCTTGTTGTAACGCGATTCTTCCAGCGCCTTGACGATGGCGGTGCGCTCGATATTGCTGATGTAGTCGTCGAGGCCGCCGTCGGCGCCGGCGGCGGCTGATGGCGCCGGTTGGGCCTCGTGGCTGGATGCCGGCACCTCCGCACTGACTGCGCGCGCACTGCGCTGCGGCAGCATCAGATCGGGAGCGTCGATGCTGCTGCCATCGCACATCGCCATCGCGCGCTCGAGGATGTTTTCCAGCTCGCGCACGTTGCCGGGGAAGTCATATGCGTCCAGCGCCTCGCGTGCCGCCGGCGACAACTGGCCGACGCTGTCGCCGCTCTTGCCGGACAGTGCCTGCAGGATGAACGCGGACAATTGCGGCACGTCGCCGCGGCGCTCGCGCAGCGGAGGCACGCGCAGCTCGATCACGTTGATGCGGTAGAACAGGTCCTGGCGGAACTGGCCCTGCTCGACCAGTTGGCCGAGGTTCTTGTGGGTGGCGGACAGGATGCGCACATCCACCGGAATTTCGTCGCGACCACCGATCGGGCGCACCGCTTTTTCCTGGATCGCGCGCAGCAGCTTTACCTGCATGTGCAGCGGCAGTTCGGCGACTTCGTCGAGAAACAGCGTGCCACCCTGGGCGGCCTGGAACAGGCCTGCCTTGTCGGCGCCGGCGCCGGTGAAACTGCCCTTGCGATGACCGAAGAATTCGCTTTCCATCAGCTCGGACGGAATCGCGCCGCAGTTGACAGGCACGAATGGACCGCTTGCGCGCGGACCCTGTTCGTGGATCAGCCGGGCCACCAGTTCCTTGCCCACGCCGGATTCGCCAGCGATGTAGACCGGTGCCTGGTTGCGTGCGAGCTTGCCGATGGTGGCGCGCACCTGCTGCATCGCCGGCGAGGTGCCAATCAGGCGTTCGCTGGAATCGCCGATCTTCGCCGCGCCGCCGCCGGTGCGTTTCTCCTCGGCCAGCCGCAGGGCAGTGCGTACCAGGCCGCGCAGCATCTGGATGTCGACCGGCTTGGAGACGAAGTCGAATGCGCCCGCCTTCAGCGCGTTCACCGCGGCATCGACGTTGCCGTAGGCGGTGATCATCGCCACCGGCATGTCCGGGTGGTTCGCGGCGATCAGCTCGATGACTTCCTGGCCGTTGCCGTCGGGTAGCCGCATGTCGGTGAAGCACAGGTCGTAGCTGCGCTCGGCCAGTGCGCGGCGCGCTTCGCCCACGGTGCCTACGGCGTCGACCTGCAGATCCATCCGACCCAGCGTGATGGTCAGCAGTTCGCGGATGTCGCGTTCATCGTCGATGACCAGAACGGTCTGTGCAGTCATGGGCTTCTTTGGTAGGACAGGGAATACTCTGCAGGTTACTAGGGCAGGCCAAAAGGTCAACGCGTGGAGGTGTGAATGGCCTCCAGCGGGTCCGACGCGGCCGGGCTGCGCGCCGGTGGCGTCAGCACCAGCCGGAAGCAGCTGCCGCCGCCGGCCACACGGACATACTCCAACGCCGCCTGGTTGGCCTCGCTCATCTGCCGGGCCAGGTACAGGCCCAGGCCGGTGCCGTATTCGTGGGTGGTGTAGAACGGCTCGAAAATCTGCGCGGCCACCTTCGGCGCGATGCCGGGGCCGCGGTCGATCACTTCGAGGATCGGCACGCCGTGCTCGCCCTGCCGGGTCACCACCATCACCCGCGCCGGTTCACCGGGCAGGCGGCCGTAGCGCAGCGCGTTCTGCACCAGGTTCCACAACACTTGCTGCAATTGCTGTGGATCGGCCACGGCCGCGACCGGTGCGCCGTTGCTGGCGATCGCGCGCAGCGAATCGATGCCGAGGTCGTTGCCCTGGCTGTATTCCTCGACGAAGGCCTGGGTCCAGCGACCGAGATCCAGTGTTTCCGGCCGCGAGCGTTCGCGCCGGGACAGTTGCAGGATGTTTTCGATGATCTCGTTGAGCCGGATGCAATGGTTGTTGATGATCTCGACCATGCGCTGGTCAGTGGCATCCATGCTTTGCGATTCGGCCAGCAGTTGTGCCGAGTAGCGGATCGCCGCCAGCGGATTGCGGATCTCGTGCGCGATCGAGGCGGATAGCCGACCGAGCGAGCTCAGGGTGAGTTCTTCCGCCCGGCGCGACAGCAGCGAGGTGTCATCGAGAAATATCAGCACGTGCGAATCGTCGTTCGGTGCCAGCCGGGTAAAGCGCGGCACCACCTCGGGCACGCCATCGGCGAGCTGGGTGGCGGTCTCGTCCAGTTTTCCGGAGGTCATCCAGTGATACAGCCGGCGCGACAGTTCCGGCGCCAGCTGGCCCAGGTCGCGCTGGTCGGCGCCGGGGTTGCCCAGCAACATCCAGGCCGATTCGTTGATCTGGTGGATGCGGTTGGCGTCGTCGACCAGCAGCACGCCGGTCTTCATGCGGCGGATGATCAGCTCGTTGATCTGCGACAGGTTGGCCAGGTCGCTGCTGCGCTGCTCGACCAGCGCCTCGGTGGCGCGCAGTTGCCGACCCAGCACATGGCACAGCGTGGTGCTGGCGAAATAGGCCAGGCCGAACAGCGCCGCCTCCAGCAGATCGCGATCGCCGGGATTGTCCGACGTGCCGAAGGCGGTATGGCCAAGGACGCCCAGCGTGGCCAGTGCCGCGAAGAAGCTGGACAGCCGCAACGGCAGGATCAGCGCGCCGGCGCTCAGGTTCACCGCCAGCATCATCGCAATGCCGATGCGCGCATCGTGCATGGCGGTAATCGCCAGCACGGCGGCGAGGATGTCCACCGCCAGCGTCACCGACACGGCCATGTTGACGTAGGCCATGCTGCGCCGGTTGAACAGCAGCGCAACCAAGGCAAACAGCAGGTAGCCGGCGGCTACGCTGTGGGCGAGACCGGGCGAAGCCAGCTTGGGCCAGCCCAATCCGGTCGGACTGAAGGCCAGGCCAATGTAGACCAGCGCCTGCACCAGCCGGAACGTGTTGAGGAAGGTCAGCTCGTGGCGGATCGTCGCGGTACCCGTGGGGGTAGCGGAGAAGGGTGGCGCACTGGACACGTGGCGGGCACTCCATGGCGGTTCCGGACGAGTATAGACGGGCTGATTGGCGTTGGAACGGCGCGCCGGGGCGCATCAGGCCTGGTTGCCGGGGCGGCTTGGCACGTTGCCCTTTTCATTACCGCCCGCTTCCGCGAAAATAGGCGGCCGTGTTGCGCGGTTTTGCCGGTTCACCGGCATGCGCACTGCATTCGGCAGCGCGTCACTCCGCCGTCCGACCTTCCTGACCCACGTCGTGTCCAAGCGTGCGGCCGCCATGTTTTCCCGTTCGCTCGAGGTATCGAATGAATTTCCACGAATACCAGGCCAAAGAACTGTTCGCGCAGTACGGCATCGCCGTACCGCCGGGCAAGATCGCCAACTCTCCCGACGCCGCCGTCGACGCCGCCAAGCACCTTGGTGGCTCGCAGTGGATGGTCAAGGCGCAGATCCATGCCGGAGGCCGCGGCAAGTCCGGCGGCGTGAAGTTCTGCCGCAGCTTTGATGAAGTGCGCGCTGCTGCCAAGGGCATGCTCGGCACCCACATGGAGACCTACCAGTCCGCCGGCCGTGCGTTGCCGGTGAACCTGGTGCTGGTCACCGACGCCACCAATATCGCCAAGGAACTGTACCTGTCGATCCTGGTCGACCGCGACAGCAAGTCCGTCTCGTTCATCGCCTCCAAGCACGGCGGCGTGGACATCGAGCAGGTCGCGAAAGAGACGCCGGAAGACATCCACACCATCGTGATCGACTTCGTCGAGGGCCTGCAGCCGTACCAGTGCCGCCAGCTCGGTTTCGCGATGGATCTGAACGGCAAGCAGGTCAACCAGCTGACCAAGATCATGCTGGGCCTGTACAAGCTGTTCAACGAGAAGGATCTGGCCCTGGTCGAGCTGAACCCGCTCGCCGTGCTGGAAGACGGCAACCTCGCCGCGCTCGACGGCAAGGTCAACTCCGACGACAACGCCGAGTTCCGTCATCCGGATCTGGCTGCGATGCGCGACCTGAGCCAGGAAGATGCCGCCGAAGCCGCGGCGGTGCAGTACAACCTCAACTACGTGACGATGGACGGCTCGATCGGCTGCATGGTCAACGGCGCCGGTCTGGCGATGGCCACGATGGACGTGATCAAGCTGGCAGGCGGCGAGCCGGCCAACTTCCTCGACGTCGGCGGTGGCGCCACCAAGGAACGCGTCACCGAGGCGTTCAAGCTGATCCTGTCCTCGGACAAGGTGCGCTGCATCCTGGTCAACATCTTCGGTGGCATCGTGCGCTGCGACCTGATCGCCGAGGGCATCATCGCCGCGGTCAAGGAAGTGGGCCTGAAGATCCCCGTGGTGGTGCGCCTGCAGGGCACCAATGTCGATCAGGGCCGCGAACTGCTGGCCAATTCCGGCCTGGCGATCACGCCGGCCGACGATCTCAACGACGCGGCGCAGAAAGCCGTGGCTGCGGCCAAGGTTTAAGGAGCAATCGAATGAGCGTTCTCGTCAATAAAAACACCAAGGTGCTGGTGCAGGGCTTCACCGGCCAGCAGGGCACCTTCCATGCACAGCAGTGCCTCGACTACGGCACCAAGGTCGTCGGCGGCGTGACCCCGGGCAAGGGCGGTTCCGAGCATATCGGCCTGCCGGTCTTCAATTCGGTCGATGAAGCAGTCCTCGAGACTGGCGCCGACGCGTCGGTGATCTTCGTGCCGCCGCCGTTCGCGGCTGACTCGATCCTGGAAGCGATCGATGCCGGTATCAAGGTGATCGTGGCGATCACCGAAGGCATCCCGGTACTCGACATGCTGCGCGTGAAGAACGTGCTGCAGCAGCATCCGGAGATCGTGCTGATCGGGCCGAACTGCCCCGGCATCATCACCCCGGGCGAGTGCAAGATCGGCATCATGCCGGGTCACATCCACATGCCGGGCAAGGTCGGCATCGTCTCGCGCTCCGGCACGCTGACCTATGAAGCGGTGTTCCAGACCACCAACGAAGGCCTGGGCCAGAGCACGGTCATCGGCATCGGCGGCGACCCGATCAACGGCCTGAACTTCATCGACTGCCTGAAGCTGTTCCAGGACGATGCACAGACCCAGGGCATCATCATGGTCGGCGAGATCGGCGGCTCGGCCGAGGAAGACGCGGCTGAGTTCATTGCCGAGTACGTGACCAAGCCAGTAGTGTCGTTCATCGCCGGTGCTTCGGCGCCTCCGGGCAAGCGCATGGGCCATGCCGGTGCGATCATCTCCGGCGGCAAGGGCACGGCGGAAGCCAAGTTCGCCGCACTGGAGAAGGCTGGCGTCACCACGGTGAAATCGCCGGCTGATCTGGGCAAGGCACTCGCGAAGCTGATGAAGTAAGTCGGCGCTGGCGCGCTAAAATGCGAAGGCCGCGACCCCTCAGGGTTGCGGCCTTCGTCATTTCTGGAGCAGGACCATGGCAAGGCTGCGGCTGGCGCTGGCCCAACACGATTTTCCGGTGGGTGCGGTAGCGGCGAATGCCGCAAAGGTGGGCGACCTGATCGCGCAGGCGTGCAGCGGTGGTGCCGCGCTCGTGGTGTTTCCGGAGCTGACTTTGAGCGGTTATCCGCCGGAGGATCTGCTGCTGCGCCCGAGTTTCCTGGCTGCCTGCGACAGCGAATTGACCGCACTGGCCGCTGCCACCAATGGCGTCGCTGCGCTGGTCGGTCATCCGCACAGCGAGGGCGAGGTGTACAACGCCGCCAGCCTGCTGCGCGGTGGCCGGGTCGAGGTCACCGCGCACAAGCAGGCCTTGCCCAATTACGGCGTGTTTGACGACAAGCGCTATTTCCGCCCGGGTCATGCGACGGTTACCGCGGTGATCGATGGCGTCTGCATCGGGCTATTGATCTGCGAGGACGTGTGGCGCCCCGAACCGGCAGAGCAGGCCGCGACGGCCGGCGCCGAGCTGATCGTGGTGATCAACGCGTCGCCATGGGACGACGCCAAGCAGGCTGAACGTGAAGCCGTGCTGGTCGCGCGCGCGCGCGAAACTGGCTGTGCGATCGTCTATCTCAACCTGGTCGGTGGCCAGGACGAGGTGGTCTACGACGGCGCTTCGCTGCTGGTCAACGGTGACGGTTCGATCGCGGCACGCGCACCGGCTTTCGTCGATGTGCTGCTGTGGGCCGAGTTCGATCCGATAACTCGCACCTTGCACGCCGAAGACTGGCCGGTGCCTGCAGATGCCTGCATCGAAGCCACGCTGTACGCGGCCCTGGTGCGCGGCACCCGCGACTACATCGACAAGAACAGTTTCGGCGGTGTACTGCTCGGCTTGTCCGGTGGCATTGATTCGGCGCTGACGCTCGCGCTGGCAGTTGATGCATTGGGCGCCGAACGTGTCACCGCGGTGATGATGCCGACGCGCTATACCTCGCAGCTGTCGCTGGATGGCGCGCGCGCGCAGGCGATAAGGCTCGGCGTGGACTATCACGTGATCTCGATCGAGGCGACTTATGAGTCGTTCGTCAATGCGCTGACCCCCGCATTTTCCGGAAAGCCAGCCGATACCACCGAAGAAAATCTGCAGTCGCGCACCCGCGGCGTGATGCTGATGGCGCTCAGCAACAAGCACGGCCGCCTGTTGCTGGCGACCGGCAACAAGAGCGAGATGGCGGTGGGTTACGCCACGCTGTATGGCGACATGTGCGGTGCCTACGCGCCGTTGAAGGACGTCTACAAGACCGTGGTGTACAAGCTGTCGCGCTGGCGCAATGCGCAGGCGGCGCGGACCGGCGAAGTCGACATGATTCCCGCTGCGGTGATCGAGCGCCCGCCCTCCGCCGAGTTGCGTGACAACCAGACCGATCAGGATTCGCTGCCACCGTACGACGAGCTGGATGCGATCCTCGAGCGATTCATCGAAGGCGAGCAGTCACAGGCGGAAATCGCCGCGCAGGGCTTTCACGTCGACACCGTGCGGCGGGTGGTGCGGCTGGTGCTGCTGAACGAGTTCAAACGCCGACAGTCGGCACCAGGACCGCGCGTGACCACGCGGGCATTCGGTCGCGAGCGGCGTTATCCGATCACGTCCGGCTGGCGCTGAACGCCGTTCCCTCTGTAGGAGCGACTTCAGTCGCGATGCTCTTCGCGACACACCGCGGCACACCGGCTAGAGGCATCGCGGCTGAAGCCGCTCCTACGAGAGCGACCCGAGCCTCCGCTTCCCCGGCAGTCAGTGCGCCCGTTTCTGTTTCGCCAAGGTGATCACCAGCACACCGAGCAGGATGATCGCCATCCCGGCGAGATCGTACGGGCCGACGTGCTCACCTGCCAGCAGCACGCCGAACAGCACGGCCACCGGCGGGTTGACGTAGGCGTAGCTGGTGGCCAGCGCCGGTCGCGCACGCTTCAGTACATACAGGTACGCACTGAACGCGATGAGTGAGCCGAACACGGCCAGATAGACCACGGCCAGGGTGGCGCGCATGGTCGGATGTGCCGGCAATTGCTCGCCACTGGCAAAGCCGAAGATCAGCAGGGCGATGCTGGCGCAGAGCATCTGCGCGGCGGTGTTCATCGGCCCTGGTGGCATTTCCCGGCGACGGCTCCAGGCCGAGCCGAACGCCCAGCACATCGCGGCGACCAGCAGTGCCATCGCGCCAAGCCGTGAGCCGGACAGGCTGCTACCCAGATTCAACACGATCACGCCGGCGAAGCCGATCGCCAGGCCGATGCTCTCGCGCCGGTTCGGCCACTCGCCATACATGCCGGAAAACAGCGCGGCGAACAGCGGCATGCTGGCCACCGCCACCGCGGCGATGCCGGAGCTCACCCGCTCTTCCGCAAAACAGACCAGACCGTTGCCGAAGCCGAGCAGCAGCAAGCCGGTAAACGCCGCATTGCGCCATTGCAGCCACGTCGGCGGCGCCATCCCGCGCAGCCGCAAAAAGCCATACAACGCCACGCCCGCACACAGGAAGCGCACGCCGGCGAGCAGGAACGGCGGGTAGCTTTCCAGGGCGTAACGGATGCCCAGATAAGTCGAGCCCCAGATCACGTATAGCGCGAACAGCGCCACGGGAATAAGTACGTGGGGATCACTCAGGCGATGCGGCGTGTTGGCCGCAGGGTGGTTGGACATGAGGGCGGATCGTGTGGGGACGGCGCATTATCCGTGAGCGCACGCCCGTTGTCCGCAAGGGCCAGTCGTGTCTTGGAAGAAGCGCAGCATATCCTCCTTCGGTCGTGCGCGAACGACGCGTGGAAGCGACTTCAGTCGCGATGCTCTTGCTGGTCTTCCAAAAAAGCTATCGCGACTGAGGTCGCCCCCACAAAGAGCATCGCGCACAGAACCTGCCCCGGACTCGATCCGGGGATGCGCTCCTACAGGAGGATCATGCGCTCAATGCGCGACGGGACGGCCCTGCCGTTGGATCACCACGAACTCGCCTTCCAGCACATCAGGCTGATGCGCGGCACGTGCTGCGGCGGGCCTGGCCGGGTTGCGCGCATGCTTCCACTGGCGCCAGGCCAGCAGCAAGCTGCCGCCGACCAGCAACACGCCCGCCACAACGAGGCCGAACACCAGCAGCACGCCGATCAGTGCCACACCGATCAGCAGCGACAGCGCGCGGACCAGCGGATGACGGGAACGGCGCATGGAGGGCATGGAGACGTGCATGTGTTAAAAATCCGTGTGGTAAAATCAACGACTTACGCGTGTAACGATGGGGCCATCCAGCCCCCGAGGCAAGTGCCGATGGATATAGTTACCCCCGCCCAGCCGTTATGCCGGCTGGATGCAATTCCCGATGGCGGCGCTACCGCCGTCGACGCCATGCTGGCCGATGGCGAGGAGAGCCTGATCCTGTTGCGGCACGGCGAACAGGTGCATGGTTATCTCAACGTCTGCCCGCATACGGGACGCCGGCTGGACTATGCGCCGGGCAAGTTTCTGCTGAAGAACGACACGCTGATCTGCGCCGTGCATGGCGCCACCTTCAATCAAGGCGATGGGCTGTGCATCGCCGGGCCTTGCCGCGGCGAACATCTGCGGGAGGTTGCCGTGCAGGTGGTGGACGATGTCGTTCACCTGTCTGTTGGCATGTAGCTGTCGAGCAGGCCATTACGCAAATCGCACGGCCCCGACTAGAATCCGGACGGATATCAACGGCAGCAACATGACCAACTTCGATACGCTTGCGCACACATCGCACCTGAATCAGCTGGAATCGGAAAGCATCCACATCCTGCGCGAGGTGGCGGCGGAATTCCGCAACCCGGTGATGATGTACTCGATCGGCAAGGACTCCTCGGTGCTGCTGCACCTGCTGCAGAAGGCGTTCTATCCGGCGCCGCCGCCGATCCCGCTGCTGCATGTGGACACGACGTGGAAATTCCGCGAGATGATCGCGTTCCGCGATCGCCGTGCGCAGGAAACCGGCTGCCGGCTGATCGTGCATATCAATCAGGATGGCGTGGCGCAGGGCATCGGCCCGTTCACCCACGGCGCGACCGTGCATACCGACGTGATGAAGACCCAGGCGCTGAAGCAGGCACTGGACAAGTACCAGTTCGATGCCGCGATCGGCGGCGCACGCCGCGACGAGGAGAAGTCGCGTGCGAAGGAACGCGTGTTCTCGTTCCGCAACGCGCAGCATCGCTGGGATCCGAAGAGCCAGCGGCCGGAACTGTGGAACCTCTACAACGCACGCATCGCCAAGGGCGAGAGCGTGCGTGTATTCCCGCTGTCGAACTGGACCGAGCTGGATATCTGGCTGTACATCTACCGCGAAAAGATCGAGGTGCCGTCGCTGTACCTCGCCGCCGAGCGGCCGGTGGTCGAGCGCGATGGCACGCTGATCATGGTCGACGACGAGCGCATGCCGCTGCGCCCGGGCGAGGTCCCGCAAATGCGCAAGGTGCGTTTCCGCACGCTGGGTTGCTATCCGCTCACCGGCGCGATCGAGTCCGAGGCCGATACGCTGCCGGCAGTCATCCAGGAAATGCTGGTGGCGCGCACCTCCGAGCGTCAGGGCCGGGTGATCGACCAAGATCCGTCCGCGTCGATGGAGAAGAAGAAGCAGGAGGGTTATTTCTGATGCGCACGGAGCATGACGCGGGCACGGCGATCGACGCCTACCTGCAGCAGCACGAAACCAAGAGCCTGCTGCGCTTCATCACCTGCGGCAGCGTGGACGACGGCAAGAGCACCCTGCTCGGGCGCCTGCTGTACGACAGCAAGCTGCTGTTCGACGACCAGCTGGCGGCGCTGAAAGGCGACAGCCTGCGCCACGGCACGCAGAACGGTGAGCTGGATTTCGCCTTGCTGGTCGACGGCCTCTCCGCCGAGCGCGAGCAGGGCATCACCATCGATGTTGCCTACCGCTTCTTCAGCACCGAGCGGCGCAAATTCATCGTGGCGGATTGTCCCGGGCATGAGCAGTACACGCGCAACATGGCTACCGGTGCTTCCACCGCCGACCTCGCGGTGGTGCTGGTCGACGCGCGCAAGGGCCTGCTGACGCAGACGCGCCGGCATACCTATATCTGCGCGCTGCTCGGCATCCGCCATGTGCTGCTGGCGGTGAACAAGATGGACCTGATCGATTACTCCGAGGACGTGTTCCGTTCGATCGAGACGGATTATCGCGAGCTGGCCGACTCGATGGGCATCGCGCAGGTCAGCGCGGTGCCGCTGTCGGCGTTGCGCGGCGAGAATGTCAGCAGCCGTTCGGATCGCATCGGCTGGTACGACGGACCCAGCCTGCTGGAGCGTCTGGAGACGGTGCAGGTCGCGCATGTGGTCGACGATGTCGGCTTCCGCCTGCCGGTACAATGGGTATGCCGGCCCGATCAGAACTTCCGCGGCTATGCAGGCCACGTTGTCGCCGGTTGCATTGCGCCGGGCGATGAAGTGGTGGTGCTGCCGAGTGGCGTCCGTTCGCGGGTGGCGCGCATCGTCACGGCCGATGGCGATCTGCCGCGTGCCAGCCTTGGCGCTGCGATCACGCTGACGCTGACCGACGAGCGCGACATCAGTCGTGGCGATGTCATCGTCGCGGCCGCGCAACCACCGCAGGTAGCCGACCAGTTCGCCGCGCACCTGCTGTGGATGGGCGAGGCGCCGCTGCTGCCGGGGCGATCCTACTGGCTGAAGATCGGCACACGCACCGTGAGTGCGCAGGTCACCGAGATCAAGCACAAGGTCGACGTCAACACGCAGGAGCCGCTGGCCGCCAAACGGCTGGAGTTGAACGAAGTCGGTTACTGCAACCTCAGTCTCGATCACGCCATTGCGTTCGAGTCGTATGAGCACTGCCGCGAGATGGGTGCGTTCATCCTGATCGATCGGCAGAGCAACAACACGGTGGCAGCGGGCACGTTGAACTTCGCCCTGCGTCGCGCCGACAACATCCATTGGCAACATATGGATGTCGATCGCACCGCGCGTGCACGGATCAAGGGTCAGGCGCCGGCCTGCCTGTGGTTCACCGGCCTGTCCGGCTCCGGCAAGTCGACCGTGGCCAACCTGGTGGAAAAGCGCCTGCACGCATTGGGTTATCACACCTGCATGCTGGACGGCGACAACGTGCGGCATGGGCTCAACCGCGATCTGGGTTTCACCGACGAGGATCGCGTCGAGAACATCCGCCGCGTGGCCGAGGTGGCCAAGCTGATGGTGGAGGCCGGCCTGATCGTGCTGGTTTCCTTCATCAGCCCGTTCCGCAGCGAGCGGCGCATGGCGCGCGAACTGTTCGCCGAAGGCGAGTTCCGGGAAGTCTTCGTGGACACGCCGCTGGCGATCTGCGAGCAGCGCGACGTCAAGGGGCTTTACGCGAAGGCGCGTGCCGGCGAGATCAGGAACTTCACCGGCATTGATTCACCGTACGAGCGACCCGAGCAGCCCGAAGTGCATCTGGAGACGGTCAACCACACGGTGGAGGCATTGGCCGAACAGGTGACCGCGGTGCTTATCGGGCATCGCTGAGTGACCAGCGTACTGACTCGCCAGGTTGAACCCCTGACGTAGTTCAGCCACTGCTTCCGTTGCCGAGGCCCCACAACAGAAACCCCGCGGCATGCCGCGGGGTTTCTGTTCAACAACGGGCAGCTGCTGACTTACTTCAGTTTCGCATCGGCGCGCAGCGCATCGGCGCGGTCGGTCTGCTCCCACGAGAACGTGGTGTAGCTCTTGCCGTTGGCGTCCTTGACCTTCTGCGGGGTACGGCCGAAGTGGCCGTAGCTGGCGGTCTGCTGGTACATCGGGTGGATGAGATCCAGCATCTGCAGGATGCCGTACGGGCGCAGGTCGAAATGCTTGCGGATCAGCTTCTCGATCTTGTCGTCGCTGATCTTGCCGGTGCCGAACGTGGTCACCGAGATCGAGGTCGGATGTGCCACGCCGATCGCGTAGCTGACCTGCACTTCGCAGCGGTCGGCAATGCCGGCGGCGACGATGTTCTTCGCCACATAACGCGCGGCATAGGCAGCCGAACGGTCGACCTTGGACGGATCCTTGCCCGAGAACGCACCGCCACCGTGACGGG
Source organism: Rhodanobacter sp. C03 (assembly GCF_002001175.1). Taxonomy (GTDB): domain Bacteria; phylum Pseudomonadota; class Gammaproteobacteria; order Xanthomonadales; family Rhodanobacteraceae; genus Rhodanobacter. The sequence continues at coordinate 651,875 of NZ_MUNT01000001.1, forward strand.
CCCAGCCGCCGTAGGTGTCGACGATGATCTTGCGGCCGGTCAGGCCGCAGTCGCCCACCGGGCCACCGATCACGAACTTGCCGGTCGGGTTGATGTGGAACTTGGTGCCCTTGTGCAGCAGCTTGGCCGGCAGCACCGGCTTGAGGATCAGCTCGCGCACGCCTTCGATCAGATCCTTCTGCTTCACGCTCGGATCGTGCTGGGTCGACAGCACCACGGCGTCGATGGCGGTAGCCACGCCGTTCTCGTAGCGCAGGGTGACCTGGCTCTTGGCGTCCGGGCGCAGCCACGGCAGCGGCGAGTTCTTCTTCTTGCGGACCTTGGCCTGCTGTTCGACCAGGCGGTGCGAGTAGTAGATCGCCGCCGGCATCATGTCCTTGGTCTCGTTCGTCGCATAGCCGAACATCAGGCCCTGGTCGCCGGCGCCCTGGTCTTCCGGGTTCTTGCGGTCCACGCCCTGGTTGATGTCCGGCGACTGCTTGCCGATCAGGTTCAGCACGCCGCAGGTCTCGCCGTCGAAGCCGACTTCGCTGGAGTTGTAGCCGATGTCGATGATGACCTTGCGGGTCAGCGCTTCCAGGTCGATCCACGCGCTGGTGGTGACTTCGCCGGCGACGATCGCCACGCCGGTCTTGACCATGGTTTCGCAGGCGACGCGGGCGCGCGGGTCCTGCGCGATGATCGCGTCGAGCACGGCATCGGAGATCTGGTCGGCGACTTTGTCCGGATGGCCTTCGGAGACCGATTCGGAGGTGAACAGGTAGTTGGACATCGCGGTATATATCCTTTCGTGCGGATAGAGAGATACAAGAAGCCCGACATGATACATCGACGCTCCCGGTTTTGCAGCCCCGGGCGATTCTGGGGTCGAAAGGGTTAGGCGGATGTTCAGCCGTATGGACGGCCGTACAGGGATTCGTTCAGGCGGCGAGCCGCTCGCCGGCGGCGAGGGCGGCGAAATAGTCGCGGGTCAGGCGCAGCTGGGCGTCGGCCGATTCAGCACGGTTGACCACTTGCCGAAATGCGGCGTTCTCCGGCCGGTCCTTGGCGTACCAGCCAAGGTGTTTGCGCGCGATGCGCACACCCGCCAGCTCGCCATAGAACGCATAGAGCTGTTCGAGGTGGCCGAGCAGGATCGTGGCGACTTCGGTCGGCTCCGGCTCGGGCAGCAGCTCGCCGGTGGCGAGATAGTGCGCGATCTCGCGGAAGATCCACGGTCGGCCCTGCGCGCCGCGGCCGATCATCAATGCATCGGCGCCGGTGACGTCGAGCACGTGACGCGCCTGCTGCGGCGTGCTGACATCACCGTTCGCCAGTACCGGAATGCGCACGGCCGCCTTCACCGCGGTGATGGTGTCGTACTCGGCGTCGCCTTCGTATTTGTCGGCACGGGTACGGCCATGCACGGCCAGCGCAGCGATGCCGTTGTCCTGGGCGATGTGTGCGATGTTCAGGGCGTTCTTGTTCTGTCGGTCCCAGCCGGTGCGGATCTTCAAGGTCACCGGTACCTCGACCGCATCGACGACGGCCTTGACGATGCGCGCCACCAGTGGCTCGTCCTGCAGCAGCGCCGAGCCCGACCACACGTTGCAGACTTTCTTGGCCGGGCAACCCATGTTGATATCGATCAGCTGCGCGCCATTGGCGACGTTGAAGCGTGCCGCCTCGGCCAGCATCGCCGGGTCGTAGCCGGCGATCTGCACGCTGACCGGCTCGGGTTCGCCGATGTGATCCATCCGCTGCAGCGACTTGCGCGTGTGCCACAGGCGCGGATCGGCATTGGTCATTTCCGATACGGCAAGACCCGCGCCCAGCCGCTTGCACAGCAGGCGGAACGGCTTGTCGGTGACGCCCGCCATCGGCGCGAGCACCACGGGCGGGTCGATGAGGTAGGGGCCGATGCGCATCCGCGCATTGTAGCCGGCCCGGCCGCTGCTGGCCCGGCGCGGCGCCGTCAGTGCGTCGGCAGAACCCGAAGGTGCTGCGGCTCGTGTTTGTGCCTGAACAGGAAGAAGAACAGCACCGCCACCACCAGCGAATACGAGGCAAAGGCCAGCCAGATCCCGTGCCAGTCCTTGCTGCCATTGGCATCGGTGAAATAGAACTGGATGATCAGGCCGCTCAGCGAACTGCCCAGCACCGCGCCCACACCGTTGGTCATCAGCATGAACAGGCCCTGCGCGCTGGCGCGGATCGCCGGGTCGCTCTGTCCCTCGACGAACAGCGAGCCGGAGATGTTGAAGAAGTCGAACGCCATGCCATACACGATGCACGACATCACGATCATCCACAGGCCGGGGCCCGGGTTGCCGTAGGCGAACAGGCCGAAGCGCAGCGTCCATGCCAGCATGCTGATCAGCATCACCATCTTGATGCCGAAGCGTTTCAGGAAGAACGGGATCGCCAGGATGAACAGCGTTTCGGAGACCTGCGAAATCGACATGATGATGGCGGGATAGCGCACCGTCAGCGTGTCCTTGTACGCATCGACGTTGGCGAAGTCATGCAGGAAGGTGTCGCCATACGCATTGGTCAGCTGCAGGGCGGCGCCCAGCAACATGGCGAAGATGAAGAAGACCGCCATCTTGCTGTTCTTGAACAGGGCGAATGAATTCAGGCCGAGCGTGTCGAGCAGCGAGCGATTCGGACCGTGTCCGAGCTTGGGTTTGCACGGCGGCAAGGTGAAGGCGTACACGCCAAGCAGCAACGCTGCGCCGGAGGCCACGTAGAACTGGCCGGTGGAGGTTTCCAGATGCAGCAGGCTGACCACCCACAGTGCCACGATGAAACCGATCGTGCCCCACACGCGGATCGGCGGGTAATCGATCACGACATCCTTGCCGCTGCCCTTCAACGCCGAGTAGGCCACCGCGATCGACAGCGAAATGGTCGGCATGTAGCACATCATGTTGAGCAACATCACCCAGAACAGAGTGGTGGGATTGTCGACCAGCGGTATCGCGAACAGCACGATGGCGCCGGCGATGTGCAGGCCGCCATAGAGCTTTTCCGCATTGATCCACTTGTCGGCGATCATGCCCATGATCGAGGGCATGAACAGCGAGGCGATGCCCATGGTCGAGAAGATCGCGCCGAACTGCGCGCCCGACCAATGCCGGTTCTGGAACCAGTAGGCACCGATGGTGATCAGCCAGGAGCCCCAGACAAAGAACTGCAAAAAATTCATCGCAACAAGGCGGAGCTTCAGATTCACAAGCAGATATCCAACAGTGTGTCCCCTGACATAGCCGAGGGAACTGCCCCGTGGCCACCAGCCCAAGCACCTTAGAGGATGCCGCAGGGGACCGGCAAGGCGCGCTGCAGCGCTTGCCCAGTCCGACGTGCTCAGTCGGAGCTGTGCAGTGCGGTGTTCACGCACTTGCGTAACACCGGCAGCAACTCCGTTTCGAACCACGGATTGCGCACCAGCCACAACCGGTTGCGTGGACTGGGATGCGGCAGCGGCAGGCAGCCCTGCGCGAGATGTTCACGCCAGGCCTGCACGGTGTCGGTGAGGCGCGTGCCGCGCGGCACGCCGAGGATGCCGGCCTGCGCATACTGGCCGATCACCAAGGTCAGTCGGACCTGCTTCAGCAACGGCAGCAGGCGCGGATGCCAGGTCGGTGCGCATTCCGGTCGCGGCGGCAGATCGCCACCACGACCGGTGCCGGGAAAGCAGAAACCCATCGGCACGATCGCGATGCGGCTGGCGTCGTAGAAGGAGTCGCGCCCGATGCCCAACCAGTCGCGCAGGCGATCGCCGCTGACGTCGTTGAACGGGATGCCGCTGTCGTGCACCTTGCGTCCCGGCGCCTGACTGACGATCAGCAAGCGCGATGTGGTCGAAGCCTGCAGCACCGGCCGCGGACCCAGTGGCAGGTGTGCCGCGCACAGTCGGCAGGCACGGATCTTGGTGAGCAGTTTGTCCAGCTGGTCAGGCATGCCGATTCCCGATGCTCGACTCAAGGCAACAGCTTGCCCGGATTGAGGATGCCGTCAGGATCGAACGCGGTCTTGATATTGCGCATCAGGTCCAGCGTGCTCGACGACAGCGCCAGCGGCATGAATTCCCGCTTGACCATGCCGATGCCATGTTCACCGGACAGCGTGCCATTGAGTGAAATCACCAGCGCGAATACCTCGGCCAGACACGCATGTGCGCGTTCGCGCTCGGCGTCGTCGCGTGGCAGCAGGTTGACGTGGAGGTTGCCGTTGCCGGCGTGGCCGAAGGTGACGATCAACACATCGTGCTTCGCCGAGATCTGCTTGATGCCATCGACCAGCGCAGGCAGGTGGCTGACCGGCACGACCACGTCTTCGTTGATCTTGTTCGGCGAGATCGTGCGTTGTGCCGGCGACAGCGCCTTGCGCGCCGACCACAGCGCACTGGTTTCCTCGGCGGTTTCGGCGAGGCGCAGTTCTTCCAGCCCATCGCCGCGTGCGGCATGTGAGACGGCTTCCACGGCGGAAGGCAGCGCCTGCGGCTCGCCATCCACTTCGATCATCAGCATCGCGCCGGCCAGCGGCACGCTGTCGCCGCCATGCGCGTGGGCCAGCTTCAGCGCCACATCGTCGATGAACTCCAGCGCGCACGGCGTCACCGGTTGCGCCATGATCCGCGCCACCGCTCGCGCGGCACTGCCGACATCGCGATAGGTCGCGCGCAGCGTACGCACGGCCGAAGGTTTTGGGGTGAGTTTCAGGGTGGCTTCGGTGATCAGCGCCAGGGTGCCTTCCGATCCGATCAGCAGGCGGGTCAGGTCGTAGCCGGTGGCGCCCTTGCTGGTATAGGTGCCACAACGGAAACCTTCGCCGTTGCCGGCAACGGCGCGCAGGCCCAGCGTGTTCTCGCGCGGGCTGCCGTATTTCACCGTGCGTGGGCCGGCCGAGTTGCAGGCAAGATTGCCGCCGATGCTGCACCAGGGCGCGGAGGAGGGATCGGGTGGCCAGAAGAAACCGTGCGGCAGCAGTGCCTGCTGCAGGTCGCCATTCAACACGCCGGGCTCGACCACTACAAGGCGGTTGTCCGGATCGATGCGCAGGATCCGGTTCATCCGCTCGAAGCTCACCACCACACCACCATCCACCGGCACCGTGGCGCCGGTGGTGTTGCTGCCGCGTCCGCGGGCGATCACCGGCACCTTGTATGTACGACATGTCCGCACCAGCGCTTCGACCTGGGCATGCTCGGTGGGGAACGCCACCGCATCAGGCAACGCGTGCTGGCGCGAGTTGTCGTACGAATAAGCAATTCGCTCGGCTTCGCCGCTGGCGAATGCGTCGGCGGGGAAAATCTCGCGCAGGCGGGCGAGCAGTTCGGTGGGAAGCGGCATCCTCAGAGCCTATCTCACCTGCAGGAAGGATTTGCCGAAATGTCTGTAGGAGCGGCTTCAGCCGCGATGCCTTTGTACAACCATCAAGTCAGAGCATCGCGGCTGAGCCGCTCCTACAAGAAGCGCTTCAACCAGCCTCGAACGCGCCGCGCAACCAGTCGCGGTGAATGGCGTCGGCCGCCCCGTCGTAACTGACCACGTCGAAGCGGCAGGCGCGTCGCGCGTGTTGCGGATGCGCGGCCAGCCAGTGCTGGGCGGCGAGTATCAGTCGGGCCTGCTTGCTGGTGGTGACCGAAGCAGCGGCATCGCCGTGACTGGCGCTCTTGCGGTAGCGCACCTCGACGAACACCACGGTGTCGCCTTCACGCATCACCAAGTCCAGCTCGCCATGGCGGGTGCTGTAGTTGCGCGCCAGCAGTTTCAGTCCGGCGCGTTCGAGCTCGGCGCAGGCGCGTTGCTCGTAGGCGTCGCCAGCGGCGCGCATCAGCCCGGCATGGGCAGCGCGGCGCCGGTCGACGCGGCACTCGCTGGTGCGGAGCTTGCTGGCGCCGGTTCGGTACCAGTGGGTGGTGCGCTGGATGGCACGTCATCCATTTGCAGGCTGCCACTCAAGGGGTGCGCCAGTCCGTCCTGGAACTTCGCCCAGATCATCACGCGGCGGATGCGGCCGAACTGATCGGCAGTGAGCTGGCCAGTGGCACCTGGCATGTAACTGCCCGGGTGCTTGCGCAGCCAGTCGAGATACGGCACCAGATTCCACGCATCCATGCCGAACGCGAACAGTCGGGCGGCAGCACCGTGGGCAGACGGTAGCTGGGTGGCGATGGCGTCATGACTTGGCAGGCCGGGCTGGGCATCGAACAGCCACGGTGCGTCGCAGAACTCCACGCCATCGAGATCGCGGTTTGCGGTGGCGTCGTCGCTGCCGTCATAGACGTGCGAGGTGGCGAACACCGGCAAGTGGATGTTGGCGATCTGCAGTTGCGGTATCAGCATCCGGGCCTGGTTCGGGCGCATGCTGATGAAAATGCCGGTGTCGTCGCCGGCGCTGGTATCGGAAGGTTTAGGTGTGGCGTCGGTGTTGCTGGCATTGGCGGCAACGGCGGAGCCGGCATGCGGAATGTTCAACCCACTGGCCACGTTGTTGAAGTTGGTCAGGGTCTGCGTGCCGTCGAGCTGACCGCCGCGGGCATCCAGTTCGGCCTTGAATGCACCGGCTGCGCGCTGGGCAAAATCGTCGTTGGAGACCAGCACATAGGCATGATGCAGACCGCGTTCGATCATGTGGTCGGCGGCCTGGGCGCCCTCGGTTTCCGGCAGCAGGCCGAATTCGCTGGTGTCGCCGGACGGCAGCTCGCGGTCGTCCGGATGATTGAGCGCGAGCAGAGGCACCGGCAGTTGCGCCTGGCCGAACACGGCGGAGACCTCGCCGCGGGTGAGTGGGCCGACCACCAGATTGGCGCCGTCGCTGACCGCCTGCTGGTACGCCTTGATGGCGCCCTCGGCGGTGCCGTGGCTGTCATACACGCGCACGACGGGGCGTGGCGCATGGTTGCGTCCGGCATCGAGATAGGCGGCGAAGAAACCTTCACGTATCGGCGTGCTGGCGGCCGCGTAATTGCCGTCGCTGGGCAACAGCAAGGCCAACTTGGCCGGTGCCTTGTAACCCTCACGCACATTTGCATCCGCACCGGGCAGCAAGGTGCCGACCGGCTGCTGCAGTTCCGGCTGCGGACTTGCCACCGCGATACCTTGCCGGCTCAGCGCCTCGTTGATCCATGGCAGCATGCGGTCGCCGGGCTTCATGGCGGCGGCGCGCTGCTTGAGCGAGTCGACGTCGACCTTGCTGAGCAGGTCGAGGATCTGCCGGCGGTTCTGGGTGTGATCGAAGCCGCTCAGCTGGTCGTCCATCTGCACGCGGGTGCGCGCCGCGCCCCAGTTGTCGCCACTGGCCTGCATCGCGCGCGTGCGCAGTTCCAGCAGGCGCAGCTGCATCGCGGCCGGCACGCTGACGCCGGTTTGGGTGGTGAGTTGCAGGGCGGTCTGTGCATCGTGCCGGCTGAGTGCCAGTTCGGCGCGCAGCAGGTCAAATTGCAATGGCTCGTCGCCGCTCAGGCGCTGGCGCTTGATGCTGTCCAGGGTGGGCGCGGCGCGTTCGATCTGACCTTCCTGGCGCCACGCTTCGGCGGCCTGCAGACGGTAGCTGTCGGCGTGACCCGAGGATTGGGCGGCCAGCGTCAGGTACGCCTGCGCGGCCTGTTCGTACTGGCCCTGCTGCGCCAGTGCGTCGGCGCTCTGCGCGGCAGCGATTTCCGCCGGCGAGCGCTGGACATTGGTCGGCACACAGGCGCACAGGGCGAGCGAAAACACCAGTCCGATCGCGGCGGTGCGCGAGAGGCGCATGAAGCGCATGGGAAATCCCTTGTTCGTCATGGTCATCAATGCGCGATCATAGCCGATCGGATTGCCGGCTCGCGGCGCAGGAGTTCTCAAAATGTCATCAGTTCAGCCCGGCAGCCTGTGGGTGGTCGCCACTCCGATCGGCCATCGCGACGACCTGTCTGCCCGCGCCATCGTGACCTTGCGCGAAGTTGCGGTCATCGCCGCCGAAGATACCCGTCACAGTCGGCCGTTGCTGGTGCATCACAATATCGACACCCCATTGATCGCCCTGCACGATCACAACGAGCGCGATGCGGTGGATGCGATCGTGCGCAGAATGGAGGCAGGCGATTCGGTGGCGCTGATTTCCGACGCCGGCACGCCGCTGATCAGCGATCCGGGTTTCCGTCTGGTGCGCGCCGCGCGCGCTGCCGGCATTCGCTGCATTCCGGTACCGGGTGCCTGCGCGGCGATTGCTGCGCTGTCGGTGGCGGGCTTGCCCAGCGATCGATTCGTGTTCGAGGGCTTCCTGCCACCGAAGGCGGCGGCACGCCGCAGTCGCCTGCAGGAACTCACCGGCGATGCGCGCACGCTCATCTTCTACGAGTCGTCGCATCGCGTGGCCGAGAGTCTGGCCGACATGCGCGATGTCTTCGGTGCCGAGCGCGAGGCCGTGCTGGCGCGCGAACTGACCAAGATGTTCGAGACGGTGCTGGGTGAGCCGTTGGCGGAACTGGCCGCGCGGGTCGTATCCGATCCCGACCAGCAGCGTGGTGAATGCGTGATCCTGGTGGCTGGGCGTGGCGAGGAAGCCGATGCGAAGCTGGTCGAGGGCCAACGCATCTTCGCGATCCTGCGCGAGGAACTGCCGCCGGCGAAGGCGGCGAAGATGGCCGCGGCGATCACCGGCGCGCCGCGCAAGCTGCTCTACGAGGGCTGAGGTCTCGCGTGGAGTACAATCGTCAGTGGAGTCGGCCGGGCAGTCGCGTCGCACGCAAGTGCATCGAGGAAAGTCCGGGCTCCACAGGGCAGAGTGCCAGGTAACTCCTGGGCAGCGTGAGCTGACGGCCAGTGCAACAGAGAGCAGACCGCCGAACGGCATCTTCGGATGTGCGTGGTAAGGGTGAAAGGGTGCGGTAAGAGCGCACCGCGTACGGGGCTAACGTCGTACGGCACGGTAAACCCCACTCGGAGCAAGACCAAATAGGGGAACGATAACGCGGCCCGCGTTGTTCCCGGGTAGGTTGCTGGAGCCAGACGGCGACGTCTGGCCGAGAGGAATGACTGTCGCGTCGCAAGACGTACAGAACCCGGCTTACAGGCCGACTCCACCTATTCCCGAGCAAGGCATTCCCGACGCGGCGTCATCCGCGTCGGGAATCTTGCGTGGGGGCGCGCGGGATGAACGCCGATTCATCCCTGGAGTGCCTGAAACCTCGAATCGCCGCCGCTTTGGCGCCTTGGTAGCGCGATTGTCGAAATAAAAAATCCCTTGCTTTCAAACACCTTGAAGATGTTTGTGAGAAAGCGCTGGAATTACCGTCACAACTTCGCCTTTCTCCTTGATTCACAAGCGATTTTCCGAGCGATTTCCCTTGACAGTCTCATGGGGCGAGATTATCGTGGGTTCCAGTGTGAAATTGTGGGTTTTAGTGGAGTCTAGGCACTGTGTTCCAAGGCGAAACCGCCATCACCGTAGACGACAAGGGCCGCCTGGCCATTCCGACCGCGTATCGGGAGCAGGTGGCGGGCGAGTGCGCCAATCGTCTGGTGATTACTTACAACCCGTTCGATGAGGGCTGTTTGTGGCTGTTTCCGTATGCCGAGTGGGAGCGCGTGCGCGATGCGGTAAATGCGCTGTCCAACGTCCGGTCCAAGCACCGGGAGTTGCAGCGCAAGTTGGTCGGCGCGGCGGCCGTGGTCGAGCCGGACAGCGCCGGGCGGATCTTGCTGCCCGCCAGTCAGCGCGCCACCACCGGTATCGACAAGAAAGCAGTGCTGCTTGGCATGGGCGACAAGTTCGAGTTGTGGAGCGAGCAAGAGCACCTCAGGACGATCCGCCAGACGATCGGCGAAGACGACATCACAGACGAAATGGCCGAACTGCGTCTGTGACGGACGCGGCGACAAACACATGAAGGGGGCGGGAGCGCGGCATGGCCAAGAGCCGGAATACAAATTCAGGCTCCGAGCAGTTGCAGCACATCCCGGTGATGCTGGGTGAAGCGGTGGAGGGTCTGTCCGTGCAGTCTGACGGGCGCTATCTCGATGGGACGTTCGGACGCGGTGGTCATGCTCGCGCCGTACTGTCGCGTCTCGGCCCCGCCGGTCGGCTGCTGCTGATGGATCGTGACCCCGCCGCGATCGCCACCGCGCAGGCCGAGTTTGCCGGCGACCCGCGTGTGGCGATCCGGCATGCCAATTTCTCCAGTCTGGCCGAGTGGGATGAAACCGCCCCTGGTCTGGACGGCGTGCTGCTCGATCTGGGCGTGTCCTCGCCGCAGCTGGACGAAGCCGCGCGCGGCTTCAGTTTCATGGCCGATGCGCCGCTGGACATGCGCATGGACACCACCCAGGGCGAAAGCGCTGCGGATTTCCTGGCGCAGGCCGACGAGCGCGAGATCACCGAAGTGTTGTGGAATTTCGGCGAAGAGCGTCACGGCCGCCGCATCGCTCGCGCGATCGTCGCTGATCGTACGGTCACGCCGTTCACCCGCACCGGTCAGCTGGCTGCGCTGATCGAGCGCGTGGTCGGTCGTCGCGAGCCGGGCAAGCATCCGGCCACGCGCAGTTTTCAGGCGTTGCGCATCCGCGTGAACGGCGAGCTGGACGCGCTGCAGCAGGGTCTGAATGCGGCGCTGGAACGGCTCAAGCCGGGCGGTCGGCTGTCGGTGATCAGCTTTCATTCGCTGGAAGATCGTGCGGTGAAGTTGTTCATCCGCGATCACTCCGGTCGCGTGCAGAACAGCCGCCGCGGACCGCCGGTGCAGGCTGCGCCGGCGCGCTTGGTTGCAGTCGGCAAGGCACAATTCCCGTCTGATGCCGAGATGGCGGCCAATCCGCGTTCGCGCTCGGCCGTGCTGCGCGTGGCGGAGAAACTGGTTGAGCAGACGCTGTCGCACGAGGGCCACGCATGAAGGTGATCGGCGGCCTGTTCATGCTGATGCTGCTGGCGGCGGTGCTCGCCAGTGCGATCGGCGTGGTGTGGACGCGCCACGAAAGCCGCGTGCTGTTCGTCAACCTGACCGGGCTGCAGAACCAGCGTGACGAGTTGAACATCGAATACGGCAAGCTCGAACTGGAGCAGGCCACCTATGCCGAGCCGCGGCGCATCAACGACGAAGCGCGCCAGCGACTGGGCATGGTCGATCCGCGCCCGCAAGACATCCGGTTGCTGCACTGATGGGCTGGCGCGATCACAGCACACCCGCCCGGCAAGGCCGCCGTCACGGCACGGGTCCCAGCGCACGCCGGCGCATGACGATCGTGGTCGGTCTGCTCGGGCTGGCCTCGCTCGGGCTGGTCGCGCGCGCGTTCGACCTGCAGGTGGTGCGCAAGCAGTTCTACCAGAGCCAGGGCGACGCGCGTTTCCTGCGCGAGATGAAGATCCCGGTGTCGCGCGGCACCATCTTCGACCGCAACGGCGAGCCGCTGGCGGTGTCGACGCCAGTGATGTCGATCTGGGCGAATCCGTCCGAGGTGCTGGACAACGCCGACCGCATTCCGGCGCTGGCCAAGGTGCTGAACGACGACCCGGCCAACATCCAGCAGTATCTCGAGCAGCGCGCGGGTCGCGAGTTCGTCTATCTGCGCCGACAGATGTCACCAGAGGCGGCGCAAGCCGTGCTCGATCTGGACATTCCCGGCATCAACGGCCAGCGCGAATTCAAGCGCTATTACCCGTCCGGTGAAGTGACCGCGCACGTGCTCGGCTTCACCAATATCGACGACCACGGCCAGGAAGGCCTGGAACTGGCCTACGACGACTGGTTGTCCGGCAAGCCGGGCGTCAAGCGGGTGATCAGGGACGGCAAGGGCCATATCGTCGAGGATCTGGAACAGGTGCGCGCACCGCAGCCCGGGCGTGATCTCACCCTGAGCATCGACCGGCGCATCCAGTTTCTGGCCTACAGCGAATTGAAAAGCACGCTGGAAAAATCCCAGGCCGATTCCGGTTCGATGGTGATACTCGACGTGAAAACCGGTGAAGTGCTGGCGATGGTCAACCTGCCGACCTACAACCCGAATTCGGTAGGCAGCACGTCGGCGTCGAATCGGCGCAATCGCGCGATGACTGATGTGCTCGAGCCGGGCTCCACGATCAAGCCGGTGTTGATGGCGGCGGCGTTGTCCAGCGGCAAGTACACGCCGACCAGTCCGCTGATCGACACCACCGGCGGCCACTGGTTTTTCCAGGGCCACGACATCCACGACACGCACAACTACGGGCTGCTGAGTCCAACCGGCGTGATCACCAAGTCGAGCAACGTCGGTGCCGCGCACATCGCCATGCAGCTCGATACCGGGCTGATGTACGACACTTATCGTGCGTTCGGCTTTGGCAACAGCACCAACAGCGGATTCCCGGGTGAAGCATCCGGCTATCTCCAGGTCGGAGGTAAATGGCGGCCGCTGGAAAAAGCCATCCTGGGCTATGGCTATGGCCTCAACGTGACCGTGCTGCAATTGGCCAATGCCTACGCGACGATTGCCGATGGCGGTGTCATGCACTCGCCGACCTTCATCAAGGGCAACGACAACGATGCCAAGGTGATCATCGAGCCGCAGGTAGCCCAGCAGCTGGTGGACATGCTGGAAACCACTACCCAGCCAGGTGGCACGGCGGCACCGTATGCCTGGATTGCCAATTACACGGTGGCCGGCAAGACGGGCACGGCGCACAAGGCCATGGCAGGCGGCTATTCGAAGGACAACTACGGCGCTGCATTCGCCGGCATGGTGCCGGCGACCAACCCGCGGCTGGTGGCAGCCGTGGTGGTCGACAATCCAAGGAAGGGCAGCTACTACGGTGGCCTGGTTTCGGCGCCGGTGTTTGCAACGGTCATGGCGGGCGCGCTGCGCCTGCTTGATATCCCACCCGACAATATCGGCCGCTGGTACGTCGGCGGCCCCTTGCAGGTTCAGAACGGGCTGACGGGTAATCAGCCGCCTGTCGCGCCGAACATCGAAGAAGCGCCGGCCGAAGAGGCGACGCCATGAGCACCGGTCATCTCGATCAGTTGCTGCTGGGGATTGCCGATGTGCAGGTGGCCGCGACCCCGGGTGCTGGCCGCATCGTGGTGTCCGGGCTGGCGCTGGACTCGCGCAAGGTGCGCCGCGGCGACGCGTTTTTCGCGTTGCGCGGCAGCCAGGGTCATGGCATCGAATTCGCCGCTGGCGCCGTGCAGCGCGGTGCCCAGGTGGTGCTCGCCGAAGCGCCGGCCGTTGACGTGGCGGCGCTCGACGTGCCGCTGCTGTGGATCGACGGCCTGCACGATCAGGTCGGTGAAATCGCCGCGCGCTTCCACGACCGTCCGGCCGAAGCGATGCGCGTGATCGGCATCACCGGCACCAACGGCAAGACCTCCTGCGTGCAATTGCTGGCGCAGGCACTGACCTTGCTGGGCCATCGCGCGGCCACCATCGGCACGCTCGGCGCCGGCGTGCATGGCCAGTTGCGCGAAGGCGAGCGCACCACGCCCGATGCGATCAGTGTGCAGGCGTTTCTGGCGGATTTCCGCGATGCCGAAGTCAGTCACGTGGCGATGGAAGTGTCATCGCATGCTCTGGAACAGGGTCGCGTCGCTGCGGTGGACTTCGAGGTGGCGGCGTTCACCAATCTCACCCGCGATCATCTGGATTATCACGGCAGCATGGAAGCGTACGGTGCGGCCAAGGCGAAACTGTTCGCGTGGCCGGGGCTGCAGAGTGCGGTCATCAACATCGACGATGCGTTCGGTCATGAGCTGGCAGCACAACTGCCGCCCGGCGTGAAGCCGTTGCGTTTCAGCATGGCCGATGATGCCGAAGCCGAGATTGCCGCGAGTGCCATCGTCACCACGGCCGAGGGGCTGGCGTTCCGGCTGCGCACGCCGTGGGGATCGCGTGCACTGAACAGCCATCTGCTCGGCCGCTTCAATGTGGCGAACCTGCTCGTGGTGGTGGCGTGCCTTGGCGCGCTGGGCGAGTCGTTCGAGCGCATCGTGGCCGCGGTCGAACAGCTGCAGCCGGTGAATGGCCGCATGAGCCGACTCGGTGGCCTGCAGGGCTTGCCGCTGGTGGTGGTCGATTACGCGCATACGCCGGACGCGCTGGAACAGGCGCTGAGCGCGGTGCGTGCGCATTGCGCCGGTCGGCTGATCTGCGTGTTCGGTTGCGGCGGCGAGCGCGATGCCGGCAAACGTCCGCTGATGGGCGCGATCGCCGCGCGATTGGCGGATATCGCGATCGTCACCGACGACAATCCGCGAGGCGAGGATGGCGACGTGATCGTGGCGCAGATCGTGGCCGGCATGCAGGCGGCGCGCGCGATGATGGTGGAGCGCGATCGGGCATCGGCGATCGGCCATGCGCTGCGGATGGCGCAATCCGGCGACGTGGTGCTGATCGCCGGCAAGGGCCACGAGACCTATCAGGAAGGCGCCGCCGGCAAGCGCCCGTTCGACGATCTGGCGGTGGCGCATGCGGCGCTGGAACGGATCAGCCGGGAGCCGCGCGCATGATGCCGCTGAGCGCGATTGCCGTGTGGACCCACGGGCAGCTGTTCGGTGCCGATGTCGTTGTCACCGGCGTCGCGATCGATACCCGAAAACTGAAACAAGGCGACCTGTTCGTCGCGATCAAGGGCGAACGCGTAGACGGTCACGACTATCTGGCCGAGGCGGCTGCACGCGGCGCGGTGGCTGCGCTGGTGACACGCAAGGTCGACAACGCGTTGCCGCAGGTACTGGTCGATGACAGCGCGTTGGCACTGGGCGACCTGGCCAGTGCGGTGCGGGCGCAGCGCGACGTGCGCGTGGTGGGCATCACCGGTTCCAATGGCAAGACCACCGTGAAGACGCTGGTCGCGTCGATCCTGTCGCGACATGGCCGCACCCACGTCAGCAGCGGCAACTACAACAACGAGCTGGGCCTACCGCTGAGCCTGCTGGCGATGCCACAGGATACGGAATACGCCGTGTTCGAGATGGGCGCCGGCAAGCCGGGCGATATCGCCTATCTGGCTGCCATCGCACGGCCCGATATCGGCCTCGTCACCCTCATTGCGCCGGCGCATCTTGCGCGGATGGGCAGCATCGAAGGCGTGGCCGAGACCAAGGGTGCGCTGTATCAGGCGTTGCCGGTCGACGGCATCGCGATCATCAATGCCGACGACAGCTTCGCCAGTTTCTTCGGCGGACTGGCCGGTACGCGCAAACAGCTGCGTTTCGGCCTCGATCATCCGGCGGATGTGGGTGCGGATATCGTGGAACAGCGCGTCGACGGTTCGCGTTTCCTGCTGAGCACGTCGCGTGGCGATGCCGAGGTGGCGTTGCCGCTGCCCGGTCGCCACAACATCGCCAATGCGTTGGCGGCGGCGGCGGTCGCGCTGGCCCTCGAGGTGCCGCTGGACACCATCGTCACCGGACTGGAGCAGGTCGCGGGCGTGGCCGGCCGGCTGCGCCGTGAGGTGATGGCAGCTGGCTGGACGCTGATCGACGACAGCTACAACGCGAATCCCAGCTCGATGGCGGCAGCGATCGACACACTGCAGCTGGCCGCTGGCGAACGCTGGCTGGTACTGGGCGACATGGCCGAACTGGGTACGGACGCACGCACGCTGCATGCAGGTATCGGTGCACGCGCCCGTGAGCATGGCATCGAGCGGCTGTTTGCGGTCGGGCCGCTCGGCGCGGCCACCGTCGAGGCATTCGGTGCACAGGGCGAACATTTCAGCGACAAGCCGGCACTGATCGCTGCGCTGCAGGCGCAACTGCATGGCGGCGTCACCTGTCTCGTAAAGGGCTCGCGTTCGGCCGCCATGGAGCAGGTGGTGCTGGCGCTCGGCGGTCATCCGGGCCATGCGGACAAGAATCAGGGAGGTGCCTCCGATGCTGCTTGAACTGGCGGACTGGATGGCGCGGCATTTCACCTCGCTGCATCTGTTCCAGTACATCACCTTCCGCACGATCATGGCCGCGCTCACCGCGTTGGCAATGTCGCTGCTGTGCGGGCCGTGGCTGATCAACCGGCTGGCTGCACTGAAGGCTGGCCAGGTGGTGCGCAGTGACGGTCCGCAGACACATCTGGTCAAGGCCGGCACACCGACCATGGGCGGTGTGATGATCCTGCTCTCGGTCAGCGTCGCCACGCTGCTGTGGGCCGATCTGCACAACCGCTACGTGTGGGTGGTGCTGGCCGTGATGCTGGCGTACGGCGCGATCGGTTTCTACGACGACTACCGCAAGCTGGTGCTGAAGGACAGTCGCGGGCTAGCCAGCCGCTGGAAGTATTTCTGGCAATCGGTGTTCGGCCTCGGCGCGGCGCTGTTCCTGTACTACAGCGCGCCAGCGGCGGTCGCCGCCCTGCCGGTGGCGGAGACCGCGTTGTACGTGCCGCTGTTCAAGCACGTGGTGCTGCCGCTGGGACTGTTCTTCGTGGTGGTGACCTATTTCATGATCGTCGGCTTCTCCAACGCGGTGAACCTCACCGACGGACTGGACGGGCTGGCAATCATGCCGACCGTGCTGGTTTCCGGCGCGCTGGGCGTGTTCGCGTACCTGGCTGGCAACAAGCTGTTTTCCGAGTACCTCGGGATTCCCTCGATTCCCGGTGCGGGCGAGTTGGCGATCTTCTGCGGCGCACTGGCTGGCGCGGGCCTCGGCTTTCTGTGGTTCAACACGTATCCGGCACAGGTGTTCATGGGTGATGTCGGCGCGCTGGCGATGGGGGCCGCGCTCGGCTGTGTCGCGGTGATCGTGCGCCAGGAAATCGTGCTGCTGGTGATGGGCGGCGTGTTCGTGATGGAAACCGCCTCGGTGATGATCCAGGTCGCCAGCTTCAAGCTCACCGGCAAACGCGTGTTCCGGATGGCGCCGATCCACCACCACTTCGAATTGAAGGGCTGGCCGGAGCCGCGGGTGATCGTGCGCTTCTGGATCATCAGCGTGGTGCTGGTGCTGGTCGGTCTTGCCACGTTGAAGGTGCGCTGATGTTCGACTTCGACACCACTCAGGCAAAACGCCGGCTGGGGCCGCGCGGCAGCTTCGACCTGTGGCTGCTGGTTGCGCTGATCGGGCTGGCCAGCGTCGGCGTGGTGATGGTCACCTCCAGCTCGATCGCCGTGGCCGACAGCCAGCACGTGGGCGCGTTCTACTTCCTCAAGAAGCACTTGCTCTTTCTCAGCTTGGGCATGGTCGCTGCCGGCATGGCGATGCGCACCGAGCTGAAGTTGCTGGAAAGGCATGCGTTCCCGCTGCTGGCAGTGGCGTTCGTATTGCTGTTGGCGGTATTCGTGCCGCATTTCGGCATGCGCATCAACGGCGCGCGACGCTGGCTGAACCTGCTGGTGACCAGCTTCCAGCCGGTCGAGGCGGTGAAGCTGATCCTCGTGATCTACATCGCCAGTTATCTGGTACGTCATCGCGAGAGTGTCGAGACGCGCTTCCTCGGCCTGATCAAGCCGATCATGGTCGCTGGTGTGATCGTGCTGCTGCTGCTGGCGCAGCCCGATTTCGGCTCGGCCACGCTGGTGATTGCGGTGAGCATCGCGATGGTCTGGCTCGGCGGCGCGCGGCCGATCTTCCTGTTCATCATGGGCTTGCCGCTGATGCCGCTGCTGTACATCGCGGCGACTGGCGAGAGCTATCGCATGAAGCGGCTGACCTCGTTCATGGATCCGTGGAAGGATCCGTTCAACGACGGCTTCCAGCTGACCCAGTCGCTGATGGCGATCGGTCGCGGCGAATGGGATGGCGTGGGGCTGGGCTCCAGCGTACTGAAGTTGTCCTATCTGCCGGAAGCACACACCGACTTCATCTTTGCGGTGATCGGCGAGGAGCTCGGCCTGGCTGGCGTGCTGCTGGTGATGGGGCTGTTTGCGCTGGCGGTGGGGCGTGGCCTGTATCTGGGTTTGAAGGGCGTCGAGATCGGCCAGCGCTTTGCCGGCTATGTCGCGTTCGGCATTTCGCTGATGCTGGCGATGCAGGCGATCGTGTCGGTCGGCGTGAATCTCGGTGCGCTGCCGACCAAGGGCCTGACCCTGCCGTTGATCAGCTACGGCGGCTCGTCGATGGTGCTGACCTGCGCGATGGCTGGCGTGCTGTTGCGTGCCACGTTCGAAATCAATCGCGCGCTGGATGCGCGTGAAGTGACCAAGCGCATGCCGGGCGCCGTGGCGGCAGCCGATGCGAATGTCGCTGTCAAGCCGCGCGAGGCGGTGGCCGCATGACTGCCTCCGCGCCCGTGCTGATCATGGCCGGTGGTACCGGCGGCCACATCTTCCCCGGGCTGGCCGTGGCCGATTGCCTGCGCGCCCAAGGCGTGCCAGTGGTGTGGCTGGGTGCGGCTGGCGGCATGGAAACGAAAGTCGTGCCCGCGCACCGGATCGAGCTGCACACGGTGGCGGTCGGCGGCCTGCGCGGCAAGGGCCTGAAGACCCGGCTGCTGGCACCGCTGATGTTGCTGCGCGCGCTGATCGCGTCGCTGGCTGTGCTGCGCAAGGTGAAGCCGCGCAGCGTGCTGTCGATGGGTGGTTATGTGGCTGGCCCCGGCGGCCTCGCCGCGTGGCTGCTGCGGCGGCCGTTACTGGTGCATGAACAGAATCGCGTGGCTGGCTTCACCAACCGCAAGCTGGCCGGATTGGCGAAGCGGGTGCTGGCCGGTTTTGCGGATGCATTACCGCAGGCCGAGTGGGTTGGCAATCCGGTGCGTGCTGCGATTGCCGCGTTGCCCGAGCCGGCGCAGCGCATGGCGATGCGCAACGACAAGTCGCGTTTGCTGGTGCTTGGCGGCAGCCTTGGTGCGCGTGCCCTGAATCTGGCCGTGCCACAGGCGCTGTCACAGCTCACACCGGAGCAGCGCCCCGAGGTGCTGCACCAGTCCGGCACGCGTGGTCTCGACGAGGCGCGCGAGGCCTATGCGAAGGCCGGTGTCGAGGCACAGGTGGTGCCGTTCATCGATGACATGGCCGCCAGCTATGGCTGGGCCGATCTGGCGGTCTGCCGCGCGGGCGCGCTGACTCTGGCCGAGCTGACCGCGGCTGGACTCGGCGCTGTGCTGGTGCCATTCCCGCACGCGGTGGACGACCACCAGACGCGTAATGCCGAAGTATTGGTGGCTGTTGGTGCAGCAGCGGTGATTCAGGAGATGGATCTGGACGTACAGAATCTGGCGCAGCGACTGGAGTCGCTGCTGGGCAACCGCACGCAGCTGCTGGCAATGGCCGAAGCCGCGCGCACGCTGGCCAAGCCCGACGCAGCCGACGTGATCGCTGCCGCCTGCCTGGAGGTGGCCGCATGACGCCGCGTCGCCTGCATGCGCATGAGGATCTGATGAGCACGTTTCGCCGCGTGCACTTCATCGGCATCGGTGGCGTCGGCATGAGCGGCATCGCCGAAGTGCTGCATAACCTCGGTTATGCGGTATCAGGCTCCGACCGTGCGAATTCGCCAACGGCGCAGCGCCTGCAGCGGTTGGGCATCACCGTGCATGTCGGCCATGCCGCCGAACATATCGGCGACGCCGACGTGGTGGTGACCTCGAGTGCGATCAAGCAGGACAATGCGGAACTGGTCGCCGCGCGCGCAGCCCGCATTCCGGTGATCCCGCGCGCCGAGATGCTCGGCGAGTTGATGCGTTTCCGTCGTGGTGTGGCGATCGCCGGCACCCACGGCAAGACCACTACCACCAGCCTCACCGCCAGCGTGCTGGCCGAGGCCGGCTATGACCCGACCTTCGTGATCGGCGGCCAGTTGAATGCGGCCGGTGCGAACGCGCGACTGGGTACCGGACAGTACCTGGTGGCAGAAGCGGATGAGTCGGACGGCTCGTTCCTGCTGCTCTCGCCGGTGATTGCCGCAGTCACCAATATCGATGCCGATCACCTGGAGAACTACGGCGGCGATTTCGCCCAGGTGAAGAAGGCGTTCGCCGACTTCCTGCACCGGCTGCCGTTCTACGGTCTGGCTGTGCTGTGTGTGGACGATCCGGAAGTTGCCGAGCTGGCGAAATCCACCACGCGCCGTGTGATGACCTACGGCATCGACACCGCAGATGCCGATGTGCGCGCATTGAACCTGATCCAGCACGGTTTCGAGATGCACTTCGATCTGGTGCTGCCGAACCGTGGCGACGCGCTGCCGGTGAAGCTGAATCTGCCGGGTCGGCACAACGTATTGAATGCGCTGGCTGCCGCCACGATCGGTTGGCAGCTCGGCGTCGAGGCGGATGCACTGGCGCATGCACTCGAACATTTCCAGGGCGTCGGCCGGCGTTTCCATCGGCGCGGCGAGATCGCGCTCGATCAGGGCAGCGTGTTGCTGGTCGACGACTACGGCCATCATCCGCGCGAGCTCGCCGCGGTGTTCGCCGCTGCACGTGGCGGCTGGCCCGAGCGCCGGCTGGTGGTCGGCTTCCAGCCGCACCGCTACAGCCGCACGCGCGATCTGCTGGACGACTTCGCCAATGTGCTGGCCGAGGCCGACGTGCTGGTGCTGACCGATGTCTATCCGGCCGGTGAGGCGCCGATCGCCGGCGCCGACGGCCGCGCGCTGGCGCGTGCGGTGCGTGCGCGCGGCAAGGTCGATCCGGTGCTGGTCGAGCATCCGCGCGATCTGAAGGAAGCCCTGCCGGCGCTGCTGCGCGACGGCGACCTGCTGCTGCTGCTCGGTGCAGGCGATATCGGCACGGCGGCGGTGGAGCTGGCGCAAACCGGTCATCTGAGGACAAGCAAGTGAGTATCGTCGTGAACAAGATCAATGATCCCGCCCAGTTCGGCCGCGTCGCCGTGGTGATGGGCGGCAGCTCGGCCGAGCGTGAGGTGTCGCTCGACTCCGGCCGCAACGTGCTGGCGGCGCTGCAGGCGCGCGGCGTCGACGCGCACGCGATCGACGGCATCCCGGCGTTGCTGGATGCGCTGCGTGCCGGCCATTTCGCGCGCGTGTTCAACATCCTGCATGGCCAGCATGGCGGTGGTGAGGACGGTGTGCTGCAGGGCGCGCTGGAATCGCTCAACGTCCCGTACACCGGTTCGGGTGTGCTCGGTTCGGCGTTGTCGATGGACAAGACGCGCTCCAAGCGCGTGTGGCAATCGCTCGGCCTGACCACACCAGGATTCGTCGCGCTGCCACGCGGGGCCGATGTGCATGCCGCGGCGAAGCAGATCGGATTCCCGCTGATCGTGAAGCCGGCCTGCGAGGGCTCCAGCGTGGGCGTCACCCGCGTGTTCGAAGAAGCGCAACTCGATCAGGCGGTGCAACTGGCCGCGAAGTATCCGGGCGACCTGCTGATGGAAACCCTGATCGAAGGCGACGAACTGACTGTCGCCATCCTCGGTCGGGAGGTGTTGCCGACGATCCACATCGTGCCGAAGGGCGCGTTCTACGACTACAACGCGAAATACATCGCCGAGGACACGCTCTATCTCTGTCCCGGCCTGGAAGGCCATGCCGAGAGCGAGCTGCGTGCGCTGTCGCTGCAGGCGTTCGATGCACTCGGGTGCTACGGCTGGGGCCGCGTCGACGTGATGCGCGACCGAACCGGTCGCAACTGGCTGCTGGAAGTGAACACCGCGCCGGGCATGACCTCGCACTCGCTGGTCCCGAAGGCCGCCGCGGTTGCCGGGATTGATTACCAGGAACTGTGCTGGCGCGTGCTCGAAACCAGTTTCCGGGAGGGCGCGTGAAGGGAACCATCCGCCTCGTTGCCTGGTGTCTGGCCATCGCGCTGGTCGCGCTGCCGATCGTCGGCGTGCTGCGCGGATGGTTTGCGGCCAACCGCTGGCCGGTGACCCAATTGACGGTGCAGGCCGAGTTCAAGCACGTCAGCCCGGACGAGATCCGTGCTGCGGTATTGCCGCGGCTGGGCAAGGGCTTCTTCGCGCTGGATCTCGATGCTGTGCAGCAGGCTGTCGCCGCGCTGCCGTGGGTGGAGTCGGCGGAGGCGCGCAAGCGCTGGCCGGATACCTTGCTGTTGCGCATCTACGAGCGCCAGCCGTTTGCGCGCTGGAACGACAAGCAACTGATCAGCCGGCAGGGCCTGGTGTTCGACGCACCGGGCATGGATGACACCGGCGCATTGCCGAGCCTGCATGGGCCGGATGCACGGCTGGCCGAGGTGGTGAGCTTCTACGCCGAAACCCAGAAGGCGTTTGCCGGCACCCATCTGCAGATCACCGGCGTCGCCCTGACCGAACGCGGCAGCTGGAGCGTCAGTACCGCCAGCGGAGCACAGATCGTGATCGGCGACCGTGCGCAGGCCGGCCGTCGGCTGCGCCGCTTCCTCACGGTCTACCCGCAGCTGATCGCCGGCCACGCCGATGGCTTCGCCTACGCCGACCTTCGCTACACCAATGGATTTGCCGTGCGCTGGCCGCAAGCGGCCGCCACCAACGCTGGAGGCTCGCCCCGCACATGAAGACGATCTGCCTATTGAAGGCCGCCCTATGAAACCTCGCAACGACAAGCAATTGGTGGTCGGTCTGGATATCGGCACCTCGAAGGTGGTGGCGATCGTCGGCGAGTACGAGCCGGGCGAGCCGATCACCGTGATCGGCATCGGCACCCATGTATCGCGTGGCATGAAGCGCGGTTCGGTAGTTGACATCGAATCGACCGTGCATTCGATCCAGCGTGCGGTGGAAGAGGCCGAGCTGATGGCTGGCTGCGACATCCGCTCGGTGTACGCGTCGATCTCCGGCAGCCATCTGGAAACCCGCAACTCGCACGGCAACGCAGCGATCCGCGACCGTGAGGTGACTGCGGGCGACCTGGAGCAGGTACTGGAGGCAGCCAGCGCGGTGGCGATCCCGGCCGATCGCAAGGTTCTATATAAGGAGTCGCAGGAATACCGCATCGATGGCCAGGACGGCATCCGCTCGCCGGTGGGCATGAGTGGCGTGCGGTTGGAGGCGAACGTGCATCTGGTCACCGGCGCGGCGGCGGCGGTGCAGAACATCACCAAATGCATCCAGCGTTGTGGCCTGTCAGTGGACGAGCTGGTGCCATCGGCCTTGGCCAGCGCCAAGGCCGTGTTGACCGACGACGAGCGCGAACTCGGCGTGTGCCTAGTCGACATCGGCGCCGGTACCACCGATATCGCGATCTACACCCAGGGCTCGATCCGCTACACCGCCTCGCTGCCGGTCGGTGGCGACCAGGTCACCAGCGATATCGCTTACGGCGTGCATACGCCGACCGCGCATGCCGAGGAAATCAAGATCAAGTACGCCTGTGCGCAGACCGGGCTGGCGCACGCCGAGGAAACCATCCAGGTACCCAGCGTCGGCGATCGTCCGCCGCGCCGGCTTGCGCGGCAGTCGCTCGCGCAGAGCGTGCAGGCGCGTTACGAGGAAATCTTCGAGATGGTGCAGGACCAGCTGCGCCGCTCCGGCTACGAGAGTCTGGTCGCGGCCGGTGTGGTGCTGACCGGCGGCGCCTCGAAGATGGAAGGTGCGCTGGAGCTGGCCGAGGAGATCTTCCACAAGATGGTGCGCATCGGCGTGCCGCAACAGATCGATGGTCTCGGCGAAGTCGTCTCCAGTCCGCTGCATGCCACCGGTGTGGGTTTGCTGCTGCACGGTGCGCGCGCCGGCGGGATGCGGACGAGCGGGCCGGTCGGCGGCAGCGTCGGCGGTCTGGTCGGCAAGCTGCGCGGCTGGATCACCAAGAATTTCTGATGTTTCTTTTTTGATTTTTGGGTGACGCAGGAAGCGTCGCTCCGGGCGGAAGGATATCCGCCCACCACCATGGACCGACAGGAGTCGCGATCCCTGGTTACAACGACAACAACTCTACGGAGGACGGGAAATGTTTGAACTGATTGATAAACTCGCACCCAATGCAGTCATCAAAGTGATCGGCGTGGGCGGTGGCGGCGGCAATGCCGTGGCGCACATGCTCAACTCCAACATCGAAGGCGTCGAGTTCATCGTCGCCAATACCGATGCCCAGGCGATGACCAGCTGCAGCTCGCGCACCCACCTGCAGCTCGGTGGTAACGTGACCAAGGGTCTCGGTGCCGGCGCGAATCCCGAGGTCGGCCGTCAGGCGGCGCTGGAAGATCGTGAACGGATCGAGGCGATGCTCGAAGGCGCCGACATGGTGTTCATCACCTGCGGCATGGGCGGCGGTACCGGTACCGGCGCAGCACCGGTGGTGGCACAGCTGGCCAAGGAAAAGGGCATCCTCACCGTGGCCGTGGTCACCAAGCCGTTCCCGTTCGAGGGTCGCCGGCGCATGCAGGTGGCACTGAAGGGTATTGAAGACCTGTCGCAGCACGTCGATTCGCTGATCACCGTACCGAACGAGAAGCTGCTCAGCGTGCTCGGGCGCGACGTTACTCTGCTGAATGCGTTCAAGGCCGCCAACGACGTGCTGCAGGGCGCCGTGCAGGGCATCGCCGATCTGATCACCGCTCCGGGCCTGATCAACGTCGACTTTGCGGACGTGCGTACCGTCATGTCGGAGATGGGCCTTGCGATGATGGGCTCGGGTACCGCACGCGGCGACGACCGTGCACAGGCGGCAGCCGAGGCGGCGATCAAGAACCCGCTGCTGGAAGACGTCAACCTCAATGGTGCTTGCGGCATCCTGGTCAACGTCACCGCCGGTCCGAACCTGACCATGCGCGAATTCGACGAAATCGGTCGTATCATTCATGACTTCGCCAGCGAAGACGCTACCGTGGTGATCGGCACCTCGCTCGACCCGGAAATGAAGGACGACGTGCGCGTCACCGTGGTGGCCACCGGCCTCAACCGTGCCGTCGCCTCGCGTCAGCAGCCGCCGATGCGGATGGTCGAGACACAGCAGATGCAGATGCGCCCGCGTCCGGTCGTGCTGCGTACCGGCACCGGCAACGAAGTGGTCGACTACGCGAATCCGGAGGTGACGACGGTCAGCAACAGCAGTCGTACGGAAGCGGCCATGCCAGCCAAGGGCAACGATCCGGGCTTCGATTATCTGGATATCCCGGCATTTTTGCGGCGTCAGGCTGATTGAGGCTGGACAGCCAAGTTAAGGCGGTGCGAAAAAATTGAACGAACGCCCGTTGCACGGGTCAGTTCTCAAGCGTGTCCGTTCCGACTGTTCGCAGTCGGGGTGGAGTTGCTCCGGCCGGTTTGGCTGTGGCGGCAGCTGAGGGTTGACCGTGATCGGATCGATGTTCGCTGTGAAAGCAGCAAGACTGTGCGTCCGGATGACGCATGACCCGCCGTACGGGGTTCCCCGTGCTGGCTGGTTCGTTACCCCGTGCCGGACTCCCGTCCCTGGCATGGGGTGACGCGTCGAATCGTCAGATGGCGGAAGAAACAACCCTGAAGTTCGCGTGTACCAAGCATGAAAGAAACATGAAGACTTAATCAGACTGTACGGTGCGGTTTGCTTTATCACAGGTTAAAACTGTGTTAGGATCCGTCCCTGATTGGCTGCTGCCTCCACGGGTACCAACAAAAATGATCAAGCAGCGTACGCTCAAAAACATCATCCGGGCCACCGGCGTTGGTTTGCACACCGGTGACAAGGTGTACATGACGCTGCGACCGGCAGCGCCGAACACCGGCATCGTGTTTCGTCGAACCGACCTCAGTCCGCCGGTGGACATTCGTGCACGCCAGGACAATGTGGGCGATACCAGCTGGTCGACTACGCTGGTGAACGGCGAGGCGCGTGTTTCCACGGTCGAACATCTGCTCTCGGCGATGGCTGGTCTGGGTATCGACAATGCCTACGTCGACCTGTCGGCGCCGGAAGTGCCGATCATGGATGGCAGCGCCGGCCCCTTCGTGTTCCTGCTGCAATCCGCAGGCATCGAAGAGCAGAACGTGGCCAAGCGCTTCATCCGGATCAAGAAGCCGGTCAAGGTGCAGGAAGGCGACAAGTGGGCCAGCATCGAGCCATTCGAAGGCTTCAAGGTCGGCTTTTCGATCGAGTTCAACCATCCGATCATCTCCAAGCGCACCTCGCGCGCCGAGATCGACTTCTCCACCACCTCCTTCGTCAAGGAAGTGAGCCGCGCGCGTACCTTCGGCTTCATGCGCGATATCGAGATGATGCGTGAGCACAACCTCGCGTTGGGCGGTTCGATGGACAATGCCGTGGTGCTGGACGACTACCGCGTGCTGAACGAGGACGGCCTCCGCTACGAGGACGAGTTCGTCAAGCACAAGATTCTCGATGCGATCGGCGACTTGTACCTGCTCGGGCACAGCCTGATCGGCGCCTATCACGCGCACAAGTCCGGTCACGAACTCAACAACAAATTGCTGCGCACGCTGATGGCAGATGCCACGGCATGGGAAGAGGTCAGCTATCAGGACGATCCGGCCACCTCGCCGATCTCCTACGCGCATCCGGCGCAGGCGATCTGAGTCTGCCGCAGCCACCCTGCGCAAGTTCCCACTGAAACGGCTGTGTCGCGAGACACGGCCGTTTCACTTTTGTGAAATCAATCACATACGGACGAGTCCGCGGTAAGTCCTGACGACGGTTGTGGGTGTCAGCGAGCGGAAGAGCATGGTATAAACCCAAACTTCGCAATCCACTTGCGGCGGGCCTAGGGCCTGACCGCGTGCAACATTCGAGGCGATGCCGGACGCTCAAGGCGTTCCGTCGGCTCCGGAATCAGTGGTCTCGGCGAGGGACGCCAACTCCAGGAACAGCACCCGCAATTCGGGGTCTGTAAGTGATGCGGCAGCGGCCCGAAGATGGCTGGCTGCCGCAGGCGAAAGCGGTTTTGACCGATCCGGCTCGATGGTGGCCGGTGGTTGGGGGGCCACTTTCACGGTGACTGAACTGGCGCAGGTGCCGATGGCGCGTGCGGTGGCAAGGATCTGCGTCTGCATCAAACGCAGGCGCGATGCCCAGGCCGGTGAAGATGCCAGAAAGACGAGGCAGTCGTTGCGCAGGTCGGCGAATCTCACCTGCTCGCGCAGCGGCGATGGCAACGTTTGGCGCAGTGCACGATCCAGCGCTTCCAGCGCGCCGGCCTTTCTGGCCAGTGTCGCGAAGGAGCCGCATTCGACCAGGGACTTCGGTCCGTTGCCGATGCGGCGGGAAATGGCTGGAGCGACGCGCTGCATGGTGCCCGAATTCGATGTTGGAAAAACATGCAAATCATACTCGTATCACGTGCCAGAAAATTACCGAAGACTCTTGATCTGGCTGACCGGCGCCTGCGCTGGAAGCTGTTTTCGGCGCTGGCCGTGGCGGTGCTCGGTTGTGTCGGGCTCGGCGTGGCGTTGGCTTTGACGCTGGCCAGTCCGCGCGATCGGGCTTTGACGGAAATTCACGATCTGCAGCAGCAGATCAAGCAACAGAACACGCAGTTGGGCGGCGTGCGTCAGGATGCTCAGCGCGGCCTGGACGCGTTGGCGGTCAAGCTGGGTCAGCTACAGGCCCAGTCGACCCGGTTGAATGCGCTCGGCGAGCGGCTGGTTCAGGTCGGCAAGCTCGACGACGGCGAATTCAATTTCGACCAGTCGCCGGCGATCGGTGGCGTCGAGGATGTCAGTGGCAGCGCCTATGCGTTGCCGCCGGCGCTCGACAGCAGCATCAGTCAGCTGGCCAGTCAACTGGACACCCAGCAGGCGCAGTTGTCCGCGCTGCAGAGCCTGTTGCTGGATGCCAGGATCGAATCGAACCTGAAACCCACCGGGATGCCGGTGCCAGGCTATATCTCGTCGTATTTCGGCGTGCGTGCCGATCCGTTCGACGGCCGCTCGGCGCGGCATACCGGCATCGACATTGCGACCCCGCTCGGCACTCCCGTGCATGCCGTGGCCGAAGGCATGGTGACGTATGCCGGCGTGCGCAGCGGCTATGGCAATGTGGTCGAGATCGACCATGGCAATGGCTACATGACGCGTTACGCGCACAACAGTGCGCTGGACGTGCATCCCGGTCAGCACGTGCAGGTGGGCGACGTGATCTCCCAGGCCGGATCCACCGGCCGCTCGACCGGGTCGCATGTGCATTTCGAGGTCTGGTACGACGGTCGCGTGGTCAATCCGCTGGCATTCGTGCGCAATCACCGGTAGTCCGCGTGCTGCGGTCAGCTACCCTTGAATCCCGTCGGGCTCGGCGCCATTCACGTTGACTCGGTCCGGTGCGGCGATTGATTGCTGCACGGGCCGGCTGGAGGGGTGTCCTACCGGGCCTGCTCCAGCCGGCATGTAGTAATATGCCCGATTGGCCCGTGTCTGTTGCGGGCATCCTGTTTCCCTATCCGGAAGATCGATGTTCAATCGTGCCCTGACGAGCCTGTTCGGTAGCCGCAACGATCGCGTACTGCGCCAGCTTTCCCGTACCGTTATCCGTATCAACGCGCTGGAAGCCGAGTTCGAGAAACTCAGTGACGATGCCCTGCGTGGCAAGACGGCCGAGTTCAAGCAGCGGATTGCCGAAGGCGAGTCGCTGGACAAGCTGTTGCCGGAGGCGTTCGCGGTGGTGCGCGAGGCAGCCAAGCGCACGCTCGGCATGCGCCATTACGACGTGCAGATGATTGGTGGCATGGTGCTGCACTCCGGCAAGATTGCCGAGATGCGGACCGGCGAAGGCAAGACCCTGGTCGGCACGCTGCCGGTATACCTCAATGCGCTCGCCGGCAACGGCGTGCACGTGGTCACTGTCAACGACTACCTGGCCCGGCGCGATTCCGCGCAGATGGGCAAGCTGTACAGCTTCCTCGGCATGAACGTAGGCGTGGTCTATCCCGGCATGGATCATGCCGACAAACACGCGGCGTATGCTGCCGACATCACCTACGGCACCAACAACGAATTCGGTTTCGACTACCTGCGCGACAACATGGCGCTGAGCAAGGAGCAGCGCTACCAGCGCGGCCTGCACTATGCGATCGTCGACGAAGTCGACTCGATCCTGATCGACGAGGCGCGCACGCCGCTGATCATCTCCGGGCCGGCCGAGGATTCCCCGCAGCTGTATCTCGCGGTGAACAAGATCGTGCCGCAGATGGTCCGTCAAACCGAGGAAGACGGTAGCGGCGACTACTGGGTCGATGAGAAGCAAAAGCAGGTGCACCTGTCCGAGGCAGGCATGCAGCATGCCGATGAGCTGCTGCGCGCCGCTGGCGTGATCGAGCAGGACAGCGGTCTGTACGACTCGAAGAACCTGGCGGTGGTGCATCACCTCAATGCCGCGCTGCGCGCCAACGGCATCTACCAGCGCGACGTCGATTACATCGTGCGCGACGGCGAGGTGATCATCGTCGACGAATTCACCGGCCGCACCCTGCCGGGCCGCCGCTGGTCCGACGGTCTGCATCAGGCGGTCGAAGCGAAGGAAGGCGTGTCGATCCAGCGCGAGAACCAGACGCTGGCGACGGTGACGTTCCAGAACCTGTTCCGCATGTACAAGAAGCTGGCTGGCATGACCGGCACGGCCGACACCGAGGCGTTCGAGTTCCAGAGCATCTACGGCCTGGAGGTGGTGGTGATCCCCACCCACATGCCGATGATCCGCAAGGACAACTCGGACATGATCTTCCTCGCGCAGGATCCGAAGTACCGCTCGGTGATCGAGGACATCAAGGATTGCCACAAGCGCGGTCAGCCGGTACTGGTCGGTACCACCTCGATCGAGGTGTCCGAACTGCTGTCCGGGATGCTGAAAAAGGCCGGTGTGGCACACGAGGTCCTCAACGCCAAGCAGCACGAGCGCGAGGCGCACATCGTGGCGCAGGCCGGCGCACCTGGCCAGGTCACGATTGCCACCAACATGGCCGGTCGCGGTACCGATATCGTGCTTGGCGGCAGCTTGGACGCCGCCCTCGCGGCGTTGCCGGCAGACGCCAGCGAGATCGATCGCCAGCGCGCCAAGACCGAATGGAAGAAGCTGCACGAGCAGGTGCTGGCGGCCGGCGGCCTGCACATCATCGGCACCGAGCGGCACGAATCGCGGCGTATCGACAACCAGCTGCGTGGCCGTTCCGGCCGCCAGGGCGATCCCGGCTCTTCGCGGTTCTACCTGTCGCTGGAAGACAACTTGCTGCGCATCTTCGGCGGCGAGGGCCTGGTCCGCTGGATGAAGCGCTTCGGCATGAAGGACGACGACGCGCTGGAAGATCGCATGATCAGCCGGCAGATCGAGAAGGCCCAGCGCAAGGTCGAGCAGCACAACTTCGACATCCGCAAGCACCTGCTGGAATTCGACGACGTCGCCAACGACCAGCGCAAGGTGATCTATCGCCAGCGCGACGAGTTGCTCGAGGGCGACGATGTATCGGCCACCGTCGCCGACATCCGTGAGGATGTGGCGCAGTCAATGGTGCGCGCGCATGTGCCGGCCGAGAGTATCGACGAGCAGTGGGATCTGGCCGGCCTCGACCGCGAGCTGGAAGGTGCGTTCGGCCTGTCGCTCGACCTGAAGCACTGGGTCGAGCAGCAGCACGAGGTGGATGCCGAGAGAATCCTCGAGCATGTGCGTGGCGCTATCGACGAGCTGTTCCAGGCGAAGGAAGCGCAGATCGGCGCCGACACCATGCGCCAGCTCGAGAAGCACATCATGCTGACCGTGGTCGACAACGCTTGGAAGGACCATCTGTCCAACATGGACTACCTGCGCCAGGGCATCTACCTGGTCGGCTATGCGCAGCAGGATCCGAAGCAGGCGTTCAAGCGCGAGTCGTTCCGGTTGTTCTCCGAGATGCTCGACCGGATCAAGGCCGAGATCGTGCAGATGCTGGCGCGGATCCGCATTCGCAGCGAGGAGGAAGTCGCCGCGATGGAAGCCGAGCAGCAGCGCATGGCCGAGCGTCTGCAGAAACAGATGCTGGCGACCGGTGGCGGTGCGCCGCTGGATGCCTTCGGTGGCGCCGATCCCTTGCAGGGACAGGCGGGCGAGCCACGAGCGGCTCAGCAGGACGGCCCCAAGATCGGCCGCAACGACCCGTGCCCGTGCGGGTCGGGCAAGAAGTACAAGCACTGTCATGGCCAGTTGGCCTGAATCAGCGCCCAACCCATGAAAAACCCCGCTGCGGCGGGGTTTTTCATGGGTTGGGTTGGGCAATCGAAATCAGTCCGCGACGCCCGGCGGTCGTTTGCGGTGCGGCTCGGCGTTGACCGCGATGTACTGCGGTTCCTCACCGTCCAGCCGCAGCGCAGTGAGCTGACCGCCCCAGACGCAGCCCGTGTCGATCGCATGCACGCCGAGGCCGGCGAAGCGGCCGAGCGCCGACCAGTGGCCGCACACGATGCGGGTGTCGCGGCGGCGCATGCCGGGGACCTCGAACCACGGATACAGGCCGGGTTTTTGCGTGCCGGGAATATCCTTGGCCTCGAAGTCGATGCGGCCGTTGACGTCGCAGTAGCGCATCCGGGTCATCGTGTTGATCGTCGCGCGCTGACGATCCAGCCCCAGCAGGCGGCTGGACCACAACGCTGGCCGGTTGCCGAACAGGTTGCGCAGCAGGCGCGGATGGCGCGGACTGGACAGCTCGCGCTCGACGTCCTGCGCAGCACGCTGGGCCTGGCGCAGGGTCCACATCGGTGCCAGGCCCGCATGCACCATCGTCCAGTTCAGCTGTTCGTCGTGGTGCAGCAGTTTCTGCGAGCGCAGCCATTCGAACAGCACGGGCGCGTCATCGGCGAACAGCACCTCGCGCAGTTCGGGATTCACCCGCGCCTGCGCATCCGGGCGCCGTTCGGCGATCGCCAGCAGGCTCAGGTCGTGGTTGCCGAGCGTGACCACGCAATGCTCGCGCAGGCCGTGGATCAGTCGCAGGGTCTCCAGTGACTGCCCGCCGCGGTTGACCAGGTCGCCGCAGAACCACAGCTGGTCCTGGGCCGGATCGAAGCGCAGCTTGTCCAGCAGACGTTGCAGTTCGGGGTAACAGCCTTGCACGTCGCCGATCGCATACGTGGCCATCTCAGAGCAGGGCCATCAGTGCAGCGTACGCGGGATGGACAGGGTGAAGGTCGGGATCGGCGCATCGAACTGCGTGCCGTCATCGGCGAGCATCTGATAGCTGCCGCCCATGGTGCCTACCGAGGTCTCCAGCACGGCGCCCGAGGTGTACTTGAAATCGTCACCAGGGCGCATCCACGGTTGCTCGCCGACCACGCCGTCGCCGCGCACTTCCTCCACCTTGCCGTTGGCATCGGTGATCAGCCAGTGGCGGGTGAGCAGGCGTGCCGGCATGTTGCCGGCATTGCGCAGGGTGATGGTGTAGGCGAAAACGTAGCGATTGTCACCGGGCTTCGATTGATCGGGGACGAAACGGGTTTCGACCTGCACGTCGATCGTGTAGGAAGATTTTTCAGTCATGCTCCGATTGTAAGGCCTGCCGCTTGGAATGGGGTGGCGCGGCCGCAATCGATAGTGAACATGCGTGGGACTCAGAAGTTGCCGTAGACCTTGGCCAGGCGTACGAAGTCGGCCGGGGCGAGCGTTTCCGCGCGGGCCTTGGGGTCGACGTCGGCACGGCGGATCGCATCGGCGTCCATCAGCTGCCTGAGTGCGTTGGCGAGTGTCTTGCGCCGTTGCCCGAACGCTGCCTTGACCACCGCATAAACGTGTTCGGGTCGGGCGTCATGCAGCTCGTCAGCCGATAGCGGCATCAGCCGCACCACCGCGGACTCGACTTTCGGCGGCGGCCGGAACGCCTCCGGCGGCACGTCGAACAGCGGTTCGACCCGGCACGCCAGCTGCAGCATCACGGACAGCCGTCCATACACCTTGCTGCCCGGTTCGGCTGCCATCCGGTCGACCACTTCCTTCTGCAGCATGAAGTGCATGTCCTGGATCGCCGCGGCGTGTTCGACGCAGTGGAACAGGATCGGACTGGAGATGTAATAGGGCAGGTTGCCAGCGATGCGCAGTCGTTCCACGCCGTGACTGTGTGCCAGGGCGGTGAAGTTCACCTTCAGTACGTCGGCGTGGATGATGTGCAGTTCGCCGGCGGCCGCGGCGCGCGCCTGCAGGCCGGGGATCAGGTCAGTATCGAGCTCGATCGCGGTGAGCTTGTGGGCTGCCGCCAGCAACGGCAGCGTCAGTGCACCTTCGCCGGGGCCGATCTCAACCACGAAATCCTCGACCTTCGGCGCGATCGCGCTGACGATGCGCTCGATGTAACGCCGGTCGTGCAGGAAGTGCTGGCCGAAGCTTTTCTTGGGGCGGGCATTCATGTGGCTGATTTCCTGCGTTCGACCAGGTCCATCGCCATCCGTACGGCAGCGATCAGGCTGGCTGGATCGGCCCGGCCGCTGCCGGCCAGGTCCAGCGCGGTGCCGTGATCGACCGAGGTGCGGATGAACGGCAGGCCGAGGGTGAGATTGACGGTGCGGTCGAACGCTTCGCTTTTCAGCACCGGTAGCGCCTGATCGTGATACATCGCCAGCACCGCGTCATAGTGACCGCGCTGTGCCGGCACGAAGGCGGTGTCGGCCGGTAGCGGCCCAAGCAGGTGCATGCCTTCGTCGCGCAATGCGTTCAGCACAGGGATCAGGGTGTCGACTTCCTCGTGGCCGAGATGACCGCTTTCACCAGCGTGCGGATTCAGGCCCAGCACGGCAATGCGTGGTTCGGCGATACCAAACTTGTGACGCAACTCTGCATGCACGATGCGCAGCGTGCGGGTCAGTGATTCGCGGGTAATTGCCGCCGATACCGCCGCCAGCGGCAGGTGGGTGGTCGCCAGTGCCACCCGCAACTCCGGGCTGGCCAGCATCATCACCACGTCGGCGTGAGTGCGCTCGGCAAAAAATTCGGTGTGTCCGCTGAAGCGGATGCCGGCGTCGTTGATCGAGGACTTCTGCAGCGGTGCGGTGACCACGGCGTCGTAGCGATTCGCCATGCAGCCATCGGCCGCCTCAGCCAGCGTGGCCAGCACGTGTCCGGCGTTGCGCGGGTCCGGTTGACCGGGAACCTCGGCAATCGCCAGCGGCACATGGTGCAGGCGCAGCGTGCCGGAGCGGCGTTGCCACTGCGTGCTGCCATCGTCGTCGATCAGTTCGATGCGGGCGCCGCAGCGTGCGGCGGCGCGTTCCAGAAGGTCGCGATCGGTGATCGCCACGAGGTCGGCCGCCAGTGGACTGGCGGCCAGACGGATCAGCAGTTCCGCACCGATCCCGGCCGGCTCACCGGCAGTGACCGCGAGCCGGGGGAGATGCGTGCCCAAGCGACTTACGGCGATGTGCCAGTGGCGGCCTGGCTGCCGGTCTCGCGCAGCTCGGGCACCAGGATGTTGATGTAGGCGTTCGCGCGCAGGTCGCGCAGGTAGTCGTCGTAGGCCTGATCGGCCTTGCGGTTGCCGATCGCCGCGCGTGCCTGGTCGCGCTGGAGCTGCACGGTCTGGTCACTCTGGCGCGTGCCGAGGCGCTGCAGGATGTGCCAGCCCACCTCGCTCTGGAACGGCGGCGAGACCTGGTTGTCCTTCAGGCCGTCCAGCTGCTTGGCGATGATCGAGCCCCACGTGTCCTGCGCAAACCAACCCATGTCACCGCCGACGTTGGCGGTGGTGTCGTCCTTGGAGTATTCCTTCGCCAGCGCGGCGAAGTCCTCATGCTTGTTGACGATGCGGCTGTACAGATCCTGCGCCTGCTGCTCGGCCTGCGCCGGGGTCACCAGTTCGCTCGGCTTGATCAGGATCTGCCGGGCATGGAACTCGGTGACCATCTGCTTGCTGGGCTGGCGCTGGTCGACCAGCTTGAGGATATGGAAACCGGTCGGGCCGCGCAGGGCCGCGCTGACATCGCCGGGTTTCATCGACTCGATCGTGTCGGCGAACGCCGGCGGAATCTCGTCCATCCGCCGCCAGCCGAGGTCGCCACCATCCAGTGCATCGGGGGCATCGGAATAGCGGATCGCTGCGGCATTGAAATCCATGCCGCCCTTGATCGCGGCGAGCGCCTGCTCGGCCTTGGCCTGACTGGCCTGGATCGCCGCGGCGTCGGCACCCCCGGGAATGCTGATCTGGATATGCGCCAGATGCACCTCACCGGCCTTGTAGGTCGGGCTGTTCAGCAGGTTGTCGATCTCGCTGTCGGTGACCGAGACCGAGTCGTGCACCACGCTCTGGTGCAGACGCTGCACGGTGATCTGATCGGCCAGCTGCTCCTGGAATGCCGCAAAACTGTCGCCGGACCGCTCCACCTCGGCGCGCAGCTGCTCAGGAGTGAGCTTGTTCTGCTGGGCCACGCTGGCAACCGCCTGGCTGACGTCATCGTTGGAGATATGGACGCCCTGATCGGATGCTTTCTGCAGCTGCAACCGCATCAGCACCAGCCGATCGAGTACCTGTTGCTGCAGCACGTTCATCGGCGGCAGCTGCCCGGGCTGGCTGGCGTATTGCTGCTGGATCGAACGCACGGCGCTGTCCAGCTCGCTCTGCAGGATCACGTCATCGTTGACGACGGCTACGATGCGATCCAGCGGCTGGCCGGCCGGTGCGGCTGGGGTCAGCAACTGGGCATGAACAGGGAATATGATCGCGAGTGCGATCAGGAGAAATGCAATGGGTTGCTTCATCAGTGAAAACCGGTGACTGCTGCGATTATTGATAGCCGAGAATATCACGGCGTAACAGGGAGTCGATCTGGCCGCCCGATGAGCCGAGCCCCTTGAAGACCACCTCGAACATGATGGCATTGTCGCGAAGATTGATATTGCTGCCGGCGGGAAGCGGGGCAAGTCCGTAATACCCCTGATTCACGTAGCTGCGGTCAACCAGCCGCAGGGTGACGCAACAGCTGTCGTATTCCACGCCCGCCATGGCATCGATGGTGCCGGTCGGTGCCTCGATCATGTTCTTGATGGCGACCGAATACGTCCAGGCTCCGAGCAGGCGCCAGCGTTCGGACAGGGGATAGACCGCCGAGGCGCTGTATTGTTCCATCAGGCCACGGCGATAGTGGTACGAGAAGTTGACGATGCCGTCATTGCCCAACCGGTGCTGCAGTTCCAGCGATGCCATGTCGGTGACCCGACTGTTCGGGCTCCACTGGTATTCGCTGCTGAGGCGCCAACGATCGCTGAGCTGCAGATTGAGCTGGGCCACGTAATCCGAGCCGGACCAGTCGGTGAAGGGAGTGACCGTGTTCGGTCCGCTGGGCAGTTGCACCCGCTGCGGCGTGAAATAGCGAATCTGTCCGAAACTTGCCGACAGGCGCTCGACGCCATCGTCATCCAGCAGACGGGTGGTGATCGCGCCAGTGAGGTTGTTGGCGTTCATCTGGCGATCCGCACCGGAGAACTGATTCGGCGAGAACAGCTGCCAGTAGTCGAACGACATCAGGCTGGTGTCGAACAGCGGCAGATTGTTCTGGTTGCGGTAAGGCACATACAGGTAGTACAGCCGCGGCTCCAGGGTCTGCGTGAAACTCTGGCCGAACAGCGAGGTGCTGCGATCGAACACCAGCCCGCTGTCGAGGCTGACGACCGGCAGCGAACGGCTGGGCGACTGCTGCGTGAACGGCGACGCCGTGCCACTGCCGAGCAGCCCGTAGTAACCATAGTCCTGGTAGCCGCCGGTCAGTTGATAGGCGGTGTAGCGGTAGGCCAGTTTCGGCCGCACGAACCACGCCGCTGTGCCGAAATCGGCGGCGAGATAGGGATAGAGATCCGCCCGTTGGCCCTCGACGTAGCCGTTCTTGCGGAACGCCACCGCACCGTCGTCCATGCCGAACTGCAGCCAATGCGTCAGCGGCACATTCATGCTGAAGTTTGCGTAGGGCAGTTGCTGGTAGGGCAGTGAGGAGTCGGTCGCGAACGGGTTGGTGTTCTGGTAGAGCGTGCCGCCGAACGACGCATTCCACCATTTGCCGCCACCAATGATCGCGGCATTGCTGGCCAGGGCATAGATCACGGTATGCGACAGCGCGTTGCCATAGTCGTAGAGATAGCTGCTATCCGACGCATGGTTGTACGAGCCGACGAAGGTCCAGCCCGTCCACAGCGCTGTGCGATCTGTATAGCTGACCAGGTAGCGGGAGGTGCCCTGGGTGTTGGCCAGGCCGTCACTCTCGCCGTGGTCGTTCGGTACGTATTCCGCGTTGAGCTGGCCGCTGCTGCCCGGCAAGAGATAACGGAACTCGCCAGCCAGCATCGGCCCACGTGAGGTATAGATGCGTGGGTCCAGAGTGGCGTCGTAGTTCGGTGCCAGATTCAGGTAGTACGGCGTGCTGATCTCGAAGCCGGAGCGGCTGCTTCGGCTGAAGGTCGGGTACAGGAAGCCGCTCTTGCGCCGGTGGTCGATCGGGAAGCTGAAATACGGCAGGTACAGGAACGGCACCTTGCCGATCCGCATGGTGGCATTACGCGCCACCCCGACGCCGGTGTCCTTGTTGAGGGTGATCGTCTTGCCGCGGAACTCCCACACATGGTTGCCGAGGTCGCAGGTGGAATAGGTGGCCATCGAGTAGCGGGTGTGCTGGGCATCCAGCATCTGTCCCTGCTTGGCCACGCCGTTGCCGCGTGTATCCAGCAGCTGATAGCGCACGTCGTCCGCGATGCCGCGGCTGGCATCGCTATTGCCACGCATATGGGTGCCCGCCATCAGCTGGCCGGCTTCCTGGTAACGGACGTTGCCGCGGGCGTCGTAGTCGGTGGTGTCGTCGTTGTAGTCGATCGTATCGGCCTGCAACCGCTGGTCGGCGCGGGTCAGCCAGGCATCGCCAACCAGGTGGTAGATCGTCTGGCTGGAACTGTTCACCGACTTTGCCCTGACATATGCCGGGCTGATATCGCGCAGGTCGGAATCCGTGCTCAGGGTAGGGTCGTAGAACTCCAGCATGGCGTTGGGCCGGCACATCGCGTAGTTGTACGGCCGCGGCGTGCAGTGGAATGAGCCCAGCGGGCAGACCTGTTCCGACCCATCCAGCGAGGTCTTGGGACGGTTCTGACTACCCTTGGCATCGGCTTGGCCACCGATCAGGGCAAGGGCGGCGGCAACCGCCAACAGGCGGCGTGGAGGAAACTTGGACATCACGATGGAAGTCTGCCGGCTTTGAAGGCTCGTTAAGCTAGCAGAAAGACCCCGCAGACGGCAGGCAAACCTTTATCCGGGCCATGCGAGGATTCAGCATGAGTGGGCAGAAGTTGAGCAGGGTCGACGCCGAATGGGGTGTCGAGCTGACCCCGAAGCGAGCGCACTTCGCGTGGTTTAGACCATGAGCGCACTGACGTGCGCATTGGTACAGGCGGACAGCGCGACGAGGTCGTAGCCGCCCTCCAGGGTGGAAACCAGCCGGCCGCCGGCGTGCGTGCTGGCCAGTGCCACCAGCCGCTCGGTGATCCAGGCGTAGTCTTCCTGGCCCAGCCGGATATCCGACAGAGGATCGTTGCGGTGTGCATCGAAGCCAGCCGAGACCAGCACCAGCTGCGGCTTGAACGCGTGCAGCCGCGGCAGCAGCACGCTGTCCCACAGTTCGCGGAACTCGTGCGAGCCGGCGCCTGGCGACAGCGTGCCATTGACAATGTTGCCGACGCCGTGTTCGTCCTCGCGCCCGCTGTCCGGATATAACGGCGACTGGTGGCTGGAAACGAACAGCACACGCGGTTCGCGCTCGAAGATGTCCTGCGTGCCGTTGCCGTGGTGCACGTCGAAGTCGGCGATCGCGACCCGTTTCAGGCCATGCGTGCCCAGTGCGTGCATGGCGGCTACCGCGATGTTGTTGAACAGGCAGAAACCCATCGCCTGTTCGCGGGTGGCGTGATGACCAGGCGGGCGCACCGCACAGAATGCGCGCAGGGCCGCGCCGGACAGCACGGCATCAACCGCGGCCACCGTGGCGCCGGCGGCGCGCAGGGCGGCCTCGACCGAGCCGGATGACATTACGGTGTCTTCGTCCAGTCGATACGTACCACCTTCCGGCGGGGCGCTGGCCAAGATGTGGTCGACGTGGGCGGTGCTGTGCACCTGTAGCAGCTGCTCACGCGTGGCACGCGGCGCCTCGATCCGGTCGAGCGCGGCATAGCGGTCGTGATCCAGTGCCTGCAGCACCGCGCGCAGCCGCGCCGGGCGCTCGGCATGATCCGGGCCGGGATCGTGCTGCAGACAGGCGGGATGGGTGTACAGCCGCAGCATGCGGCGGCTTATCCGGCAGCTTGGGGCTTGCGGCGGCGCTCATGCTGCCACAGCACTTCGCCATGACCGCTGGCGCGCGCCAGCACGCGCGCGATCACGAACAGCAGGTCGGACAGCCGGTTGAGATAGCGCTGCGGCTGGCTGCGGATGTCCTCCACTCGTGCCAGCGCAATCACTTCGCGCTCGGCACGACGGCACACGGTGCGCGCCAGATGGCAACAGGCAGCGGCCATGCCGCCACCGGGCAGGATGAAATCCTTCAACGGCGGCAACGGGTCGTTGAAGCCGTCCAGCACTTGTTCAAGCCGATCGATGTCAGCGTCTTCGATCATGGCCATGCCAGGGATGCACAACTCGCCACCGAGATCGAAAAGCGCGTGTTGCACCTGGCCAAGCACGTCGGCTACCGCGGGGCTCACACCATCCGCCGCGAGCACCATGCCGATCGTGCTGTTGAGTTCGTCCACCGTGCCGTAGGCGGCCACGCGCAGCGAATCCTTGGCTACCCGCGAACCGTCGCCGAGGCCGGTGCTGCCGTCGTCGCCGGTGCGCGTGTAAATTTTCGAGAGACGGTTACCCATGGCGATTCGGCGCGCTGGCTCAGCGTGGCAGCGTCGGCTGGTCAGCCTGCTTCACGGCGCGCGCGACCTGGATGACCAGCACGTGCACGACGGCACCGAGGCCGACATACAAGGCCGTGGTCTGCAGGAACGGCAGGTACCAGTCGCCCAGATTGGCGAACCATGCGGCAAAGCTGCGCGGCAGCGGCACGCTGTTGCTGAGCCAGTAGAAGCTGCCGTTGGAAACCAGGTAGCACGCGGCCCAGCTGGCCGCCAGCGCGACGACGGCCATACCCAGCGTCTGCAGGCGCAGGCCGACCTGGTGCTTCGCCAGCCAGCTGCCACCCAGCCACAGGCTGAAATACGAGGGAATCAGGAACCAGTAGGCCACCGAGACGCAGTAGTGGCTCCAGAAATTGATGCCCTGGCTGTTGATCACCAGATAGTCGATCAGCACCGCTTCGGCCATCAGCAACGGGAACGCCCAGCGACCGGCGCCGCGCAGCCAGAAGCCGGCGAGGAAGAAGATCGCCCACGACGCATCTTCTATGTTGTGGTGGAGCAGGGACAGGTGGATGCGGGTAGCCGCCATCACCACGGCGAGTGCCAGCAAGATGCCGAGGCGTTGGGTCAGTGTCTTGACCATGAGGGGCTCCATATGGGCGTCTGAACAGACCGCTAGTCTAGCCCAATGCACTGCAACGCAGGCAGCCTCTACGCGTATCATCGGCGCATGAATGTGCCCGCATCCCCGACCTTGAACGAATCCAGTGTCCTGATCGTCGGTGGCGGCCTGGTCGGCGCCAGTCTGGCGATCGCGCTGGATGCGGCCGGCATCGCTGCCACCCTGGTCGAAACCGCCGCGCCGCGCGCCGATGCCCAGCCCAGTTACGACGAACGCAACCTGGCGCTGGCCCGCGCCACCGTCAACGGGCTCGATGCGATCGGCGTGTGGCGGCATGCCGCCGCGCAAGCCACCCCGATCCGACATATCCGCGTCAGCCGCGCCGGCGAATTCGGCAGCGCGCGCATCGATGCGGACAAGCAGGGTGTCGACGCGCTGGGCTGGACGCTGCCCGCACGCGAACTCGGCGCGGCGCTGTTGCGCCGGCTCGACGAATGTACCCGGCTGACCCGACTGGCGCCCGCCATGCTGGCCGCACTGGAGCCGCTGGCCGACGGCTGGCGCGCGCAGATCAACACACCCGATGGCATGCGCAGCCTCGACACGCCGCTGCTGGTCGGTGCCGACGGTACCGGCTCGTTCGTGCGCACGCAGCTCGGCATCGAGGCCGAGCGCCACGATTACCAGCAGACGCTGTTCGTCTGCACGATCACCCCGGAACGCGATCACGCGAACCGCGCCTTCGAACGCTTTGCCGATGACGGCCCGGTCGCGCTGCTGCCGCTGGCCGAACGCCGCTGCGGGCTGGTGCTTACCGTGGCGGCCGATGAAGCGGACGCGGTGGCCGCGCTCGACGATGCGGGCTTCATCGAACTGGCGCAGCGGCGTTTCGGCTGGCGGCTGGGTCGACTGAGCCGGCCCGGCGAACGCCATCCGTACACGATCCACCGCGTGGCCGCCGCGCAGTTGACCGGCCCGCGCGCGGTGCTGGTCGGCAATGCCGCGCAGACCGTGCATCCGATCGGCGCGCAAGGCTTCAATCTCGGCCTGCGCGATGCATTGACCCTGGCCGAGCTGATGGCGGCTGCTTCCGATCCGGGTGCTGCCGATCTGCTGGAACGCTATGCCGCACGCCGTGCGCCGGATCGCGAGGGCACCATGGCGATGAGTCACGGCCTGGTGCGGCTGGCCTGCCTGCCGCAGCCGTTGCTGGCGCCGTTGCGCTCGCTGGCTTTGCTGGCCTGCGATCGCCTGCCGCCGTTGCAACGCGCACTGGCGCGGCGCGGCATGGGTTTTCGCGGTGAGCCGCCGCACGCCGTGCTGGAGCGGTTGCCATGAGCCCAGCGGTACCCGAGGCTTCGAGCCGCCGCCGTGCGCCGACACTGGATGTCGCCGTAGTCGGTGGCGGCATGGTCGGCGCTGCCGCCGCACTGGCGCTGGCACGTGCCGGCTTCAGCACCGCCCTGCTGGAGGTGCGTGCGCCGACGGCATGGAGCGTGAGCGACGAAGTGGATCTGCGGGTGGTCGGCCTGGCACCGTCATCACTGGCCTTGCTGGATGATCTGGGCGTCTGGACGTCCATTCGCGCTGCCCGTGCCGGCCCGTATGCACACATGCATGTATGGGACGCCGAGAGCGGCGATGCAATCGATTTCGATGCAGCCAGCGAAGGGCGAGACCTGCTCGGCTACATCGTCGAGAACAACCTGGTGCAGTGGACGTTGTGGCGGGCGCTCGAGGCAGCCGGCGTGCGTCGCCTGTGCCCGGCCGAGGTGAAGGGTTTCGAGGCGCGCGATGATCGCATCCAACTGGAACTGGCGGACGGTGAGACACTGACTGCCAGCCTGCTGGTGGCTGCCGATGGTGCCGCTTCGCCGCTGCGCCAGCTGGCCGGCATCGGCACGCGCGGTCGCGATTACGCGCAGCGTGCGGTGGTGGCGCATGTGGCCACCGAGCGGTCGCACGAGAACACTGCCTGGCAACGGTTCCTGCCGAGCGGGCCACTGGCCTTGCTGCCGCTGGCCGATGGCCGCAGTTCGCTGGTGTGGTCGCTGCCCGAAGCCGAAGCCCAACGCGTACTGGCGCTGGATGAGCAGGCTTTCCTCGACGAACTTGGCATCGCCAGCGATTTTCGGCTGGGCCGGATCGTCGACAGCACAAAGCGCGCGGCGTTTCCGTTGAAGCTGCAGCTGGCCGAACGCTATCAGGCCGAACGCTTCGTGTTGCTGGGCGATGCCGCGCATGCGGTGCATCCGCTGGCCGGGCAGGGCGTCAACCTGGGCTTGCGCGACGTGGCCGAGCTGCGTGACACGCTGGTTGCCGCACGCGTTGCCGGTCGCGATATTGGTGCCACGCATGTGCTGCGTCGTTACGCACGACGCCGGCGCAGCGCCGACACGCTCGATGCGCTGGGCTTCGATGCGCTGTCGCGGATCTATGCGTGGCAGTCGCCGGCGCTGGTCGCCGCACGTGGACTCGGCGTACGTGTGCTCGATCATCTGTCGCCGCTGAAACGGCGCATCTCGGAGCACGCGGCCGGGCTTTAGTTATGCTGCTCACCTGCGCACCGGTGAGCGAACCTTTCATCCACCGGAGGATTCATCATGCGCATTGCCCGACTTGGCTGTCTGCTGTTGCTGGCGGGTGCCAGCTTCGCCGCACAGGCGAAGATGATCCACCGGCCGGTCGAATGGACGCTGGATGGCACACGTTTCCACAGCGTGCTGGTCTACGACGACGCGACCAGCGCGAAGCGGCCCGGCCTGGTGATGGTGCCGAACTGGTACGGCATCAACGATGCGGCCGTGCAGAAGGCCGAGATGATCGCCGGCAAGGATTACGTGATCCTGCTCACCGATATGTACGGCGCCAGCGTGCGACCGCAGCAGGGCAATGCCGAGCAGGCGCAGGCGGCAGTGAAGCCGCTGTACGGCGATCGCGCACTGATGCGCAAGCGGATCAACGAGGCGCTGACCCAGTTGAAGGCGCAGGCTGCCAGCGCACCGATCGACGCCGGCAAACTTGGTGCGATCGGCTTCTGCTTTGGCGGTTCTGCGGTGCTGGATCTGGCGCGCAGCGGGGCGGACATTGCCGCGGTGGTGTCGTTCCATGGCGGTCTGACCACCGATGATCCGGCGCTGGCGAAGCACATCAAGGCCCGCGTGCTGGCGATGAACGGCGCCGACGACAAGGGCACCATGCCCGACGCGGACAAGTTCATGGACGAGATGCGCACCAGCCCGGCGGATTGGCAGTTCGTGGTGATCGGCCATGCGGTGCATTGCTTCACCGAGGTCGGCGAGAACTCAGCCGGCTGTCGTTATGACGAACGTGCTGCTGCACGCAGTTACCGGTTGATGCATGACTGGCTGCGCGCAGCATTTGCCGGTACGCCGTAAGGTTTTGTAGCGTACCTTGCGCGCGATGGCTCTTCATCACGTCACAAAGCATCGCGCAGAAGGTGCTCCTACGAGCCAGGTGTGGCCGTCCTGCTGGCTTGAAGCAGGTCAATTCGTGCGGTCACGCTCGCGCACCGATTCCATCGTCAGCGTGGCGAGCTGGCGCAGCCGCGTGCTGCCGGTATCGGCGAGCAGTTCCTTCAGGCGCGCGCCAGCATCGTGTTGGTCCAGTGTGTGGCGCTCGGCCAGCGAGGCGGCCAGTGCGCGGCCCATCGAGTCGAAGATCAGTGCGTAGGCGAACGCGTGCAGCACGCCGCCGCCGAGCGTGCCGAGGCCGGGGAATGCCTTCAGCGCATTGCCGGCGACGGCCAGCACGATCGAGCTGCCGGTGCGCAGGGTGAGTCTGGCCTGCTGCACGAAGTCTTCGATCTGTACTTCACTGACTTTCACGCCGTACACCTCGGCGAGGGCGCGGGTGAGGCCGGCGGCTAGCACGCCCTGGATCACCAGATCGCTGCCTGGTGCGATCGCGGCAAGTGCGCCGACGATCGCGCGGCGGGTGTATTTGCGCACAATGCGTTGCGCCTCGTCGTCGCGGGCCCGGGCTTCCAGCGTGCCGGTGCGCTCGTGCAGGCCAGCCAGCACGGCATGTTCGCGCAGATCCTCCAGTCCTTCAGCACCGGGTCTGGTGAGCCGGTCGAGTGCCTGCAGCAGCGGTTCGATCGCAGGCTTGCGCTGGCGTTCGACCCACTCGGTACCGCCGTCGGCAAGTTCGCGTTGATAACGTTCGCTGCCACCGGCGCTGATGGCCACGACGCTGCTGGCGATACCGCGCGACTGCTGGCGCAGGTGACCCAGCAACTGTTCGCGCTCAACCGACGTCCACTGGTCGGCCTTGTTCAGCACCAGCAGC
Source organism: Rhodanobacter sp. C03 (assembly GCF_002001175.1). GTDB lineage: Bacteria > Pseudomonadota > Gammaproteobacteria > Xanthomonadales > Rhodanobacteraceae > Rhodanobacter. The sequence continues at coordinate 696,322 of NZ_MUNT01000001.1, forward strand.
AGCGGCTTGCCGAAGCTGGCGAGCCAACGCAGTTCGTCGGCCTGCCCGCGGTTGAGGTCGCCGGCGCACAGGTAGATCACGGCATGCGCGCGCAAGCCTTCGTCGCGGGCCAGTGTTTCGTGCGCCTCGCCGCCGGTCTCGCGGCTACCGGGCACATCCGCGATCACCAGTGCGCGGCCATCCGGCAATGCGCTGTCGTAGTGACCGACTTCACGGGTGGTACCGCCGCGCGCGTCGCTGGCGACATTCGCATGGGGCGCCAACGCATGGATCAGGCTGGACTTGCCGGTGGAGATTTCACCGAACAGCGCGATATAGATACGGGCGCTGGCGCGGCGGCGATCGAGTTCACCGAGCTCCGAGGCGAGCGCGCCGGTATCCGCGCCACGTGCGCGCAGCTGGCCGATGCGCTGTTCCAGGTTGCCGCGATCAGGCACCGGCAGCAGGCGCCTCCTGCGGCGCGGGCGCAGCAACCACCACAGCACCATCAGGGCTGCCGCCGCGAACAGTGCCAGCACGCTGCCCAGGATCCACTGCAGCAAGGTCGGCAGCGCCAGGAACCGTTGTGCCAGCGCCAGCGCACGCTCGGCGGCGGCAAGCAGCAGCCACAACAGGGCGGCTACAGCCAGTGCGGTGAACAGCAAGCGCAGGCGACGAGACATGCCGGCAAGTGTAGCGGCTGTGTCTTCAGGCTCGCCGTAGGCAGATGGATTTGGCATCATCGGGTGAACGGGCCGGAATCGGCCTCGATTCCGGTAGGCCGCCGCGCCTGATCGGGGGCATCAAGGGGATTCATGAAAGCGGCTTTTCTGCTGGGGATGCTCGTCTTGCTGGGTGCATTGGCGCCCGCCATGTCGACACCTGTGCTTCCGGCATCGGCTTCAGCCGTCGCCTCGCTGCCTGCGTCAGCAGCCGGTCCGTTGCCGACCCCGCAGTTCCGGCGTTACAGCACAGCTGATGGCCTGCCAAGCACCAATGTGTACGCGGTGGTGGAGGATCGCGATGGTGCGATCTGGTTCGGAACCAAGGGCGGCCTCGCGCGTTTCGATGGCGTCGACTTCGAGGTGTTTCGCCATGTCGAGAACGATCCGGGTTCGTTGTACAACAACGGCATTGCCACGCTGCAGATCGACCGACAGGGTCGCCTGTGGGCCGCTGGCCTGAATGCGGGACTGAATCGTTACGACGCGACTACCGGCAAATTTCTGCACTGGGGCCATGATCCGGCTGTCTCGGCCAGCCTTGCCAGCGATCGTGTATGGGCGGTCGCACAGACCGCCGATGGCAGTCTGTGGGTTGGCAGTGCGGGTGGGCTTGACCGCATGCGAGCTGACGGGCGTGGCTTCGAACACGTGGTCAATCCATTGCTGGGTATGCAGCCCGCGGATTTCGGTACGGTCGCGGGGCTGTATGTCGATCCGCAGCAGCGGCTGTGGATCGGCAGCGACCATGGCGTGTTCGTGCGCGATGTCGATGGGCAGATCCGGCAGGTGCTGTCGGACGACCCCCAACGGATTATGGATGTGTGGCGCATCGACGGCGAGGGTGACGAGGTACGCATTGCGACCACCGATGGCTTGATGATCGTCGGCAAGGACGGCGTAGCCCATCGTTTCGCCGCATCGGTGATTCCTGCCACCGACGTAATGAGCAGTGCGCGCGACAACGCCGGTCGCCTGTGGGTCGGCACCAAGAAAGGGTTGTTCCTGCAGGCGCAGGCGGGCGGTCCGACGACCGCGATGAGCGATCGACCGGTGCTCTACGGCAACTTGCCGGGTACCTGGGTGTGGCAACTGATGGTCGATCGCGAGGGCGGTTTGTGGGCGGCCATGTACGATGGCGGGGTGGCCTATCTGGCCCCTGGCTGGAGCCGGTTCAGTCGGTTCACCCATATTCCCGACGACCCGACCAGCCTGCGTGATTCGATTGCCACCACGATGGCGCGTGGCAAGGATGGCCGTCATGTCTGGGTCGGTGAGCGCGATGGCCGGATTGACCGGCTCGATCCGGTGACGGGCCAGATCGAGCATGTGCTGTCCGGCCTGCGTGGCGATGTGGTTGGCATGACCGAGGACGCCAGGCAGCGCTTGTGGGTGGCGGTGCACGGGGCGTTGTATCGCGTCGCGGACGGCAACGCCGAGCAGGTCGATCCGGATAACAAGCGGATGGAGCGTCCGCTGGAGGTCGAGCCGGGTCCGGACGGCCAGATGTATGTGCGCACATTCGGCCAGGGTGTGTTCCGCATCGATCCGGAAACGCTGGCGCTGACCCCGGTGCCGCTGGATGGGCCGAGCGACAAGGTGCTGTGGGGCAGCCAGATGACACTGCGGGATGGCGTCTTCTGGTATGCCAGTGATGGCGGCATGATGCGGCTGAACGCGGCGCGTGATCGCTTCGAGATGGTGCCCGGGGCGCCGGCCGGGCAATCCGTTGACGCGTTCGATTTCAGCAAGGATGGCGTGTGGATGGCCAATGCCGACAAGCTCGCGTTCTATCGTTTTCGTGGGAAGGGTTTGGTGCTGGATCGTCAAATTGACGCGGCACACGGCTGGCCCTCGGTCAACGTGACGGATCTGCGGGTGGATACGATCGGTCGCGTGTGGATCTTCGGTCATGATGGCCTGTGGTATTTCGATCCGCGCAGCGGGCGGTTCCGCTCGTTCGGTCTGCAAGATGGCCTGACCAATGGCGAGTTCTCGCGCGGTTACGCCTACATGCCTAGCGGCTATATCTATGCCGCTACCCTGGGTGGCGTGGCAGCCTTCGACCCGGATTGGGTGAGTCCACAGGCCGACGAGCCGCAGTTGTCGATCACCCGGGTCAGTGTGCGCCACCACGGCGTGACGCAGATCTTGCCGATTGGCGAGAAGCCCCTGGAGATCGGCTGGCAGGACAGCCAGCTCGAGGTCGAGGCGCGGGTGTTCTCCTATGTCAATCCAGCGGCGAATCATTACCGGTTTCGGCTGAGCGGTTTCGACAGCGGCTGGGTCGACACGGGCGATCGCGGTGAGCGCGATTTCAGCGGGCTCGGTGCCGGCGACTACACACTGGACGTGATGGCCTCCGGCGCGCGGGGTACGTGGACGCATCGCGCCACGCAGCTGCGCATGCATGTGCAGGCGCCGCCGTGGACGCGCTGGTGGGCGTGGCTGATTTATGCCGTGCTGGTGGCACTGCTGGCATGGCTGCTGCTGCTGGCGTGGCGTCGTCGGCTGGCGCATCGGCACCAGATCCAGCTGGCCGAACAGCGCCGCAGTCTGGCCGAGCAAGCCAGTGCGGCGAAAACCCAGTTCCTTGCCACACTCAGCCACGAGATCCGCACACCGATGACCGGCGTGCTTGGTATGGCCGAGCTGCTGCAGAGCACGCCACTCAATCCGCAGCAGCACGACTACACCGAGGCCATGCAACGCTCGGGCAGCATGCTGCTGAAACTGCTCAACGATGCGTTGGATCTGGCGCGCATCGAGGCCGGCAAGCTGGAGCTGGAGCTGGCACCGTTCGATCCGCGTCAGCTGGTGAAGGACGTGGCCCAGCTGGAGCGCGGCCTGGCGCAGTCCAGGCATGTCCGCTTCGAGCTGGACATCGCCGACGATCTGCCGGCGCTGGTGATCGGCGATGCGGTGAGGATCAAGCAGGTGTTGTTGAACCTGGCGAACAATGCGTTGAAGTTCACCGAACGCGGTAGCGTGACCTTGCGCGCACAGCGCTTGGCCGGTGACTTGCGCTTCAGTATCAGCGATACCGGTCCGGGCATTTCCGAGGCCAGCCAGACACGACTGTTCCAGCGCTTCGAGCAGGAGGATGGCCCGCAACGGCGCGCCGGCAGCGGGCTGGGGTTGGCAATCTGCCGCGAACTGGTGAGCATGATGGGCGGCAGTATCGAGCTGCAGTCGCAACTGGGGCACGGCAGTACGTTTCATGTTCGTCTGCCGCTGGCCGAGCCTGCGCAACTGCTGCCGACGCCATCGCAGGATACGCATGCGGGTCGTCACTATCGCTTGCTGCTGGTGGAGGACGACACGATCGTGGCGGCGGTCATCGGCGGCCTGCTTGCACAGCAGGGGCATGTGGTGGTGCATGTCATCCATGGACTGGCCGCCCTGGCCGAATTGGCACAGGCACGCTTCGATGCTGTGCTGCTGGATCTGGACTTGCCTGGTGTGGACGGCTTCCAGATTGCCCGGTTGATCCGTCAGCGCGAGCCGGCCACAGCGCACATGCCGATCATCGCGGTGACCGCGCGCTCGGGGAGTCAGGATGAGACGCGCGCGCGCGCCGCGGGCATGGACGGTTTTCTGCGCAAGCCGCTCACCGGTGAGCAGCTGGCTGCTGCGCTGGCGCAGGTCGTGGTGGCGCTGTCGGCGCCTGTGGCCTGTGGGAGCGACTTCAGTCGCGATGCTCTACCACAGACCCATCGCGACTGAAGTCGCTCCCACAAAAAACCGGGCCTGAGCCTACATATCGTTCTTGTGCAGTTCGAAACCGCGTTGCTGGTATTCGCGCCAGCGGGTGCGTGAGCCGTCGCGCTCGGCCGGATCCGCGGCGACCACTTCCAGCACGCGCCGGCACTGGCCACCTGGGCAGGTCTCGCGCAGGTTGATCACCAGCGGGCGGTCGTCGCTGTCGATGCCCGGCGGAACGATCAGTACCGCGGTCTGTGCGTCGTCGTCGTCGCCGGCCAGCTGGTGCGGAATCAGGGTGTCCTCGTCGAACGCCCACAACAGTTCATCGAGCGCTTCGGCCTGGGCGTAATCGCGGGTCAGGATCAGCGTCGGCTGTTGTGCCGCAAACGCCTTCTTCGCCAGTTCGCACACCAGCAGCAACGGCTGCTCGCGAAAACGCGGCTTGTCGATCAGGTAGAAGTCGGCACGGGGCATCGATGGTCGGTTCCGGTTGCTCAGCCCGCGCGATCCAGCAGCCACTGCGTCAGCAACGCAACCGGGCGGCCAGTGGCCAGACCCTTGCGGCCTTCATCCCAGGCGGTACCGGCGATGTCCAGATGCGCCCAGCGCTGGCCGTCGGTGAAGCGCGACAGGAAGCAGGCGGCGGTGATCGCGCCGGCGCTCTTGCCACCGATGTTGGCAACGTCAGCGAAACCGGAATCGAGTTGCGTCTGGTAGTCGTCCCACAGCGGCAGGCGCCAGGCACGATCGAGCGTCTCCTCGCCGGCGGCAAGCAGTTCGGCGGCGAGGTCGTCGTGCTTGCTCATCAGGCCGGTGGCGTGCTTGCCGAGGGCGATCACGCAGGCACCGGTGAGCGTGGCAGCGTCGATCAGGGTGTGTGGCTGGAACGTCTGCGCGGTGTAGGTGAGCGCGTCGCACAGGATCAGGCGACCTTCGGCATCGGTGTTCAACACCTCAATGGTCAATCCGGACAAGCTGGTCAGCACATCGCTGGGACGGTAGCTGTCGCCGTCGGGCATGTTCTCCACGCTCGGCACCACGCATACCAGGTTGAGCTTGAGGCCCATCGTCACGGCGGCGACAAACGCGCCGAGCACACCGGCCGCGCCGCCCATGTCGAACTTCATCTCCTCCATGCCCGCGCCCGGCTTCAGGCTGATGCCGCCGGAGTCGAACGTGACGCCCTTGCCGACAAACGCATACGGCTTGTCGCCGTCGTTGCCGCCCTTGTATTCCAGCACGATCAGCCGGGGCTTGTTGACCGAGCCGCGGCCTACCGCCAGCAGCGAGCCGAAGCCGAGCTTGTCCATCTCGACCTCGTCGAGCACGCTGCAGCTGACCTTGTCCTTGCCTTCCGCAAACGCCTGCGCCTGCCCGGCGATATAGGCCGGGGTGCAGATGTTCGGTGGCAGGTTGGCCAGATCGCGGGCGAAGCGCACGCCTGCGGCGATCGCACGTGCCTGCTCGAGGCCGGCGTGCGCGTCGTCGCCAGCAGCGAACGTGAGCGTGCCGAGTTCCGCCTGCTTGCTCTTGTCGCGTGGCTTGAACGTGGCGGTGTAGCGGTAGGCGGCGTGATCGCTCGCCAGCGCAGCGATGCGCACGCGCCAGGCACTGTCGCGCCCGGGAACGTCGACTTCGGTCAGATACGACACCGCGTCGCTGATCGGCAGCTTGCCTACGGCACGTGCCGCTTCGATGGTGACCTTCTGGAAACGTGCTGCGTCGAACGATTTCTGTGCACCCAGTCCGACCACCAGCACGCGTTTCGCGGTGACGCCGGACGGTGCGAACAGCAACGTGGTACTGCCGGCCTTGCCACTGATGTCGCCACTCTCCACCTGGCGCTTGATCAGACCGTCGGTGGCGCTGTCGACCCGGGCGGCGGCGCTGGTCAGCACACCGTGTTCGTAGACGCCGACCAGCACGCAGGAGGCATCAACGGTTTCGGGAGCGGCGGTGCCGAGGCTGAACTGGAGTGTCATCGGGATGGTTCCTGCATGAGCCCGGGCATGGCCGGACAGGCTAGACTTGTGGTTTGTCGGCCCGATCGGGCCAATCGGGTAATAAGCGGACAAGTTTATCGCATGCTGAGCATTCTCGACCGCTATTTCCTGCGCGAGCTGGGGCAGACCATGCTCGCCACCGCGATTGTGCTGCTGGCCATCATGTCCGGTACCACCTTCGCGCAGGTGCTGAAGCAGGTGGCCAACGGCAGCTTCCCGGCCAGCGTGATGTTCCAGGTGCTGGGCCTGAACATGATCGAGGGGCTGCCCACCCTGCTGCCACTCTCGGCTTTCCTTGGCGCGTTGTATGGCCTCGGCCGCATGTACCGCGAAAGCGAGATGCACGTGCTGGCCTCTTCCGGCATGGGGGCGAGTGGCCTGTTGCGACCGATGGCGCTGTTGGCGGTGCTGGTGGCAGTGCTGGTGGCCGTGGTGTCGCTGTGGCTCGGGCCGTGGGCTTACCGCACGTCGGACGCGCTGGTGTCGGCGGCGAACCGTTCAGTAATTGCCGCCGGCCTGGATGCGGGGCGCTTCACGCCGTTGCCGAGCAAGGGCGGCATCATCTTCGTCGACACCCTGAGCCGCGATGGCAGCGTGCTCGGCAACACCTTCATTGCCGCCGAGCGTATCGACAAGGATGGCACCCGCAAGATCAAGCTGATCACCGGCAAGCACGGCCAGATGTATCAGGAGAGCAGCGGCACCGACCGTTTCCTGGCGCTCTACAACGGTTGGCAGTACGAGATCCCGCTGGGTGCCGACAACTGGCGCAAGATGCAGTACGAGCGCAACGACACCTCGCTGTCCAATGTGCAATCCGACAGCACGACCGAGGATCCGGCGGCGAGCCTGGATACCTCCGTGCTATGGGGGACGGACAACGCCGATGCACGCGCCGAATTCGCCTGGCGCACCATTGCGCCGGCGATGAGCCTGGTGTTGTTGATGCTGGCGCTGCCGTTGTCGCGGCAGACTCCGCGCGAGCCGCGGTTCGGGCGCCTGTTGCTGGCGGTGCTCAGCTTCTATGTGTATTACCTGCTGCTGGCGCTCTGTCGCGGACAGCTTGCCAAGGGACACTGGCACCATGCCACGCCGATGTGGATGGTGAGCCTGCTGGTCTTCGCGTTCGCTGCCTGGATGTTCCGCAGCCAGTATGTCGCGCGCAAACCGCGCCGGGCAGTCGCCCGATGAGTGCCATGCGGATCAAGCGCGTCGACTGGCTGGTCGGCATCACGGTGCTCAGTTCACTGCTGATGGTCTGGCTGGTGCTCACCGGTTTCGACGCGGTACTGCATTTCCTGCAGCAGCTCGGCAACATCGGCAAGAACGGCTACACCTTGACCAACGCCATCGTCTATATCCTCGTCACCACGCCGCGCCGGCTTTACGAGATGTTCGGCAATGCGGCGCTGATCGGCGGCCTGCTGGGACTGGGTGGCCTGGCCGCTACCGGCGAACTGACCGCATTGCGTGCGACCGGCATGTCCAAGCTGCGTATCGCGACATCCGCCGTGGGCGTGGTCGCGGTGCTGATGGTCGGGGTGGTGGTCCTGGGTGAAACAGCCGCGCCATGGGGCGATCAGCAGGCGCAGACGATGGACCTTCGCCTGAAATCGTCAGGCAGTATCGGTTCGACCAGCAGCGGCTTGTGGGCGCGCGATGGCGATCGCTTCATCAATGCCAAGAGCAGTCTGCTACGGCAGGTGAACGGGCATGATGCGATACAACTGGCAGACGTGCGGGTGTTCACCCTGACGCCAGACGGGCAGCTGAGCCGTTTCGACTGGGCCAAGACGGCCGAGCACAATGGCAAGCAATGGGTGTTCGATCAGGTGCGCAGTACCACGCTGGACGAAAATGGCACGCACACCACCACGGCAGCCAACGAGCATTGGGAGTCGCGGCTCGACCCGAATGTGCTGGAGCAGTCACTGATCCAGCCGCAGTATCTGGCCATGCGCGACCTGCGGCGCAACATGCTCTATCTGGAGACCAATGGCGAAAGCCCGGGTGTTTACGCCGTAGCGTTCTGGGGACGTGCGCTATACCCGCTGAACGTGCTGGTGCTGGTGCTGTGCGCGATGCCGTTCGCGTTTGGTGCCTTGCGTTCGGGTGGGCTGGGCAAGCGCATGTTCATTGGCATGTTGCTGGCAATCGGCTGGTATTTCCTGCAGAAGGCGATGGTCAGTTTCGGCACGGTCTACGGTATTCCGCCGCTGGCTGCCAATCTGCTGCCGGCCATGGTCCTGGCGCTGGCGGCGTGGCTGTATTTTCGCAAGCACGCCTGACGGTTCCGGGCTGGCTCACTTGGCAACCTAGTCCAGCATCGCCAGTGATTCGGCGGTTTCGACGTCGATGCCGGTGATCGCCTGCGCATCCGGTGCGAACTTGCCGCCTTCGGCCAGTTGCGCGAACAGGCCTCCCTGTTCGATCAGCTCATCGAAACGGCCTTGTTCCACCAATTGTCCCTGATCCAGCACCAGGATCAGGTCAGCGTTGCGCACAGTGGACAGCCGATGCGCGATCACGAATGTGGTACGCCCTTGGGTCAGCGTGTCGAGGGCACGCTGGATGCGTGCCTCGGTGGCGTTGTCCAGTGCGCTGGTGGCCTCGTCGAGTACCAGGATCGGCGCATCCTTCAGCATCGCGCGGGCGATCGCCAGCCGCTGGCGCTCGCCGCCGGACAGCGAGCGGCCGCGTTCGGCGACCAGGGTCTCCAGCCCTTCCGGCTTGTTCGCGATGAAGGTGGCGGCCTCGGCCGCGGCGACCGCTTTCTCGATTTCGGCGAGATCGGCGTCCGGCTTGCCTACACGCAGGTTGTCGAGGATCGAGCGGTAGAACATGCCCGGATCCTGGAACACCACGCCGATGTTCCGGCGCAGCGAATCGAGCGTGACGGCGCGGATGTCATGGCCATCGATCGTGATCCGGCCGCTGGACGGATCGTAGGCGCGATAGAGCAGGCTGAGCGCGGTGGTCTTGCCGGCGCCAGTCGGGCCGACCAGTGCGATCGTGCAGCCGGCGTCGGCACGGAAGCTCAGTCCATGCAGCGCCGGCTGCACCGGGTCGTAGCCGAAGCTGACCTGATCGAACACCACCTCGCCGCGCACGCGCGGCAGCGCGACGGCATCCGGCGATTCGACGATCGCCGGGCGCTGGTCGAGCACGGCGAAGTAGTCATGCAGCGACTGGGTCTGGAAGAACAGGCCGGAGATGAAGCTGGCGAACTGTTCCAGCCGGCCGATCAGCATCAGCGAGAAACCCACGAAGCTGACGATGCCGCCTACCGTCACTTCGCCATGCGCATGCAGCGTGGTGCCGAGCGCGAAGATCGCCACGATGGTCAGCGTGCTGGCCGCGCGGTTCAGCACCGACAGGATCGCCCAGCCGCGCAGCACCGGATATTGCGCCGCCAGCACCCGCGTCATCATTTCCTTCAGTGCGGCGGCTTCGGCGCTGAGCCGGGTGAAACTCTGCACCACGGTAACGTTGCCGAACACGTCGCCGGCGCGGGTGGCGATCTCGTGGTGCAGTTCCTCCACTTCACCCTGCGCCTTGTGCGTGCGCTGCACCGCGACCGCGTTGGATACCGCGAAAACGACCATCAGCGTGATCATCAGCAGGGCCAGTTTCCAGTTCATCGCCAGTGCGATCGGGATCATCACGAAGATCGACAGCAAGGTGGCGAGATGTTCACGGAAGAAGCTCAGCCACAGGTTGAACAAGTTGCTGACGCCGTTGTTCATGATGCGTGCGAGCCGGCCGGTATGGTGCTCGCCGTGGAATGCCAGTGGCAGCGCGGCGGCATGCTCGAAGAACGCGGCGATCGCGGCCAGCCGGCGCCGGTGCGCGAGGCGGTCGGCGTGCAGCGATACCCATACGCTGGCCACCACGCCGCCGAAGCCGACCAGGGCCCACAGCGCGATCAGCCGTGGCGCACGGCTCGGACCCGGTGCTGCCAGCGCGTCGACCACGCGGCCGAACAGCATCGGTTCGAGAAAGTAGACGCCGGCCAGTGCCAGGTTCGCCAGCGCCAGCGTGATCGCCAGCTTGCGTTCGGGTGCCAGCAATTGCAGCACGCGCAGATAGAGGCGCAGGATCGACACGACGGCAAAACCCCTGGATGTGCGAATGCACAGTGCGAATTTCGCCATGTTACTGCTTGAGCTCAGCTGAATCGGTCATCGCGCGCGTCGAAGGCAGCTGGTTGCCTGCGCCTGCGTGACCGATCAAGCTGATGGGGTTTCCTGAGCCAGAGGGCGTTGCCGTGGACGTGATCGACCTGCGTAGTGACACCGTGACCCGCCCCACCGACGCGATGCGCGCGGCGATGCTGGCGGCGGAGGTTGGCGACGATGTGTATGGCGAGGATCCAACGGTCAACGCGCTGCAACAGCGCATGGCCAGCGATCTCGGCTTCGAGGCCGCGCTGTTCGTGCCGACCGGTACGCAGTCCAACCTGCTGGCGCTGATGTCGCATTGCGAGCGCGGCGACGAATACCTGGTCGGCGCCGACGCGCATACTTACAAATTCGAGGGTGGTGGCGCGGCGGTGCTGGGCTCGATCCAGCCGCAGCCGATAACGCATGACGCCGACGGTTCGCTGCCGCTGGACAAGCTGGCCGTGGCAATCAAGCCGGTCGATCCGCACTTCGCGCGCACGCGCGTGCTGGCACTGGAAAACACCTGGCACGGCCGAACACTGCCGCTGGACTATCTGCAGGCCGCGCATGATTTCGCGCGTGAGCGCGGGCTGGGTCTGCACCTGGATGGCGCGCGTCTGTACAACGCTGCCGTGGCTTGCGGTGTACCTGCGCGGGAGATTGCACGGCATTTCGACACCGTATCCATTTGCCTGTCGAAGGGACTCGGCGCGCCGGTCGGCTCGGTACTGGTCGGCTCGCACGCGCTGATCGACAAGGCGCGACGCTGGCGCAAGGTCACCGGCGGCGGCTGGCGCCAGGCCGGCATCCTTGCCGCGGCGGGCCAGTACGCACTGGATCACCACGTGACACGGCTGGCCGACGATCACCATCGTGCGGCCCACCTGGCCGGTCGCCTGCGCGAGATCGCCGGCATCGACCTGCTCGGGCAATACACCAACATGGTGTTCATCGACGTGCCGGCAGCGCGACTGCGTGAGCTGGACGTCCATCTGCGCGCCGCCGGCATCCGCATCAGCGTCGGTTATCTGCCCACGCTGCGGCTGGTGACGCATCTGGATATCGACGACGACGGCGTGGAACGCACGGTCGCGGCGTTCGCGACCTTCTTCCAGCGGAACTGAGGCGCGCGGTCAGCGCGCTCAGCGGAACAACAGGTTGACCGCGACCAGGGTGACGACCAGCACCAGCAGGGTCAGCGGCGCGCCGACGCGCAGGAAATCCTTGCCCTTGTAGCCGCCGGGGCCGGTGACCATCATCAGCGCCGGATGGCCGGAACTGAGCAGGAAGGTGTTGGACGAGGACACCGCCACGATCAAGGCATAGGCGGACGGATTGCCGCCGGTGGCGACCGCCACGCTGATCGCGATCGGCACCATCATCACGGTGGCGCCGACATTCGACATCACCTGCGAGAACAGCAGGGTGAGGATGGCCAGGCACGCCTGCAGCACCCACGGCGATGCGCCACCCAGATGCTGCAGCACGATCTGTGCGATCCATGCCGCGGTGCCGGTGGAATCCATCGACCAGCCCAGCGGAATCAGACAGGCGGTGACGAAGATCGTCTTCCAGTTGATGGCCCTGTAAGCCTCGTCCATGTTCAGCACGCCGGTGAGCAGCATGCCGATCGCGCCGGTCATCATCGCCACCGACAGGTCGAGGTTGGTGAACAGCGCCAGGCACTTGGCCATCACGAAGAAGCCCACCGCCTGCCAGATCTTGCCGGGGCGCTGCTCTTCCTTCGGGATATCGGTGACGACGACCAGGTCCTTGTCCTCGGCGGCCAGCGACAGGTCACGCCAGTTGCTGTGCAGCACCACGGTGTCGCCGGCGCGCAGGGTCACCGCGCGCACGTCGTCGCGGAACACCTGTTCGCCGCGGGTCACCGCCAGCACCGAGATGCCGAAGCGCTTGCGCAGGCGCAGCTCGCCCACGGTCTGCTTGATGAAGCGCGAGACCGGCGGAATCACCACTTCGGAAATGCCGGCGCGGCTCGGGTTGAACAGCTCGCCGAGCTGGCGCATGCGGGTCGACAGCCGGCACAGCTGGTTGTTGGCGAACTGGGTCAGCTGATCGCGCGGGCCGAGAACGCCGAGCACCGAGCCGACCCAGATCACGAGGTCGGCCGGCGGCGCCATGCGCGCATCGTTGCCGCTCTTGATCGCCAGGATCATTGGCGCATCGTGCAACTGCTCGACTTCGCCGATGCTCATGCCGACCAGCGGACTTTCCGCGGTGACGGTGAGTTCGGCGGTCTCGCCGCCGATGCCGTAGGTCTCGGCGAAGTAGCTCTCGGTGCGACCAGGGGTCACCTTCAGCCGTTCGTCCTCATGGCCGGGCAGCAGCTTGCGGCCGAAGAAGTAGAAGTACGCCACGCCGACGAGGGCCAGCGCCAGGCCGATCGGGGTGACGCTGAACAGGCCGAACTTCGGGATCGTATGTGCGCCCGGCGGCAGGTTCACGTTGGCGCTGGCGATCAGGTCGTTCAGCACGATCAGCGGCGAGTTCGCAATCAGCGTGGTGTTGGTGGCGGTGAGGATGCAGAACGCCATCGGCAGCAGCAGGCGCGACAGTGGCACGCCGGTGCGCGCGGACAGCCGGCTGCTGACCGGGATCATCAGTGCGGCCAGCGCCTGGCTCGGAATCACTGCGCTGAACAGGCTGGCGACCAGATTGATCACGACCCCGAGACGCGATTCCACGCCGCGCGCCATGCGCATCACGAAACGCGCGGTGAGGTTGAGTACGCCGGCGCGGTCCAGTCCTTCGCCCATGATCATGATCGCGATGATCGCGATCACCGCGTTGCCGGCGAAACCGTTGAACACACGCTCGGACGGGATCAGCCCGGTGAGGCCGATCACCACCACCACCAGCAGCGCGACCATGTCGGCGCGGATCCACTCCAGCACCAGCATCAGCATGGTGAAGCCCACCAGCCCGAGTACCAGGATCATTTCGGGGGTGAGCGAGAGTCCCACTAGCTGACGTCCCGGAAGGGCGGCGGGTTACGGCGGATACGGCGGGGCAGTGGAAGCTTCACGCTGCGTCGATTCGTCCCTGGATGGATGCCGCAGTATAAGCGTGCCGATGCGGCTGCTGGTGAACCTCCATTACATGTCCGACTTCAGGGAGGCACGCTCAGGTTCGGCGATAAAGCAGATCCCACACGCCATGACCAAGCTTCAGACCGCGCCGCTCGAAGTGCGTCTCGATCCGCCACGCAGGTTTCTCGGCGTACTGGCCGGGGCTGATCGCGTTGCGCCAGTCCGGCGCGGCTTCCATCACTTCGAGCATGTGCTCGGCATACGGCTGCCAGTCGGTGGCCAGATGCAGCAGGCTATCCGGTGCCATGCGCGAGGCGAGCAGGGCGATGAACTCCGGCTGGATCAACCGCCGCTTGTTGTGGCGCTTCTTGTGCCATGGATCGGGGAACCAGATGCGCGCCTCGGCCAGCGTGCCGGGCGCGATCTCGTGTTCGAGCACGTCCACCGCATCGTGCTTGTAAAGCCGCACGTTGCTGGCGTCGCGTGCGGCCAGCGCATTCATCAGGCGGCCGACGCCGGGGCCATGCACTTCGATACCGAGGAAGTCGCGCGCCAAATCGTGCTCGCTGGCCCAGGCCAGCGCCTCGCCGTTGCCGAAACCGATCTCCATCACCAGCGGTGCGTGACGGCCGAAGTTCGTGTTGAAGTCGTGCGGTGTGCCACGGTAGTCGATGCCGTAGCGCGACCACAGCGTGTCGAACGCGCGCTGCTGCGCCGGCGTCATGCGGCCCTCGCGCAGCACGAAGCTGCGGATGCGGCGCATGTATTCCGGCGCGTTATCGTCGTGGTCGTGATGTTTACTCATGTCCACTCAGCCAATTGTGCCGTCGATGGGGTTGGACACCGAGGCGCAGCGCCGGGTGGAATGCGCCTCGGCCCGAAATACGACACGGCCGTCCTGTTCCAGCAGCTGTGCGAAGGCGGTGGAGGTGCAGTCGCCTAGTTGTCCATTGCGCATGATGTGCATGCGGGCATTGTAGCGGCTGTCGTGACGGCACCGAGGTGCGGCGTCAGGCCCGACCGGGAGCAGCCCGCGTAGATGGTTCGGCCCACCCGGATCGAAGGGTTGATTCAGCCCGCTGCCATTTGCAATTCATGCGGCGCCAGTCTGGTCTTTGTAGCAAGTCGAGTCCTTGAGCGCGGCGATGGAGCGGTCAAGCAGTTCCAACCGCCCGAGTCCCGGGTTACCATCCGCAGGCCAAGGCGGGTGTAGCTCAATGGTAGAGCTGTAGCTTCCCAAGCTACTGACGAGGGTTCGATTCCCTTCACCCGCTCCAACCCCGATCCCCACCGAGCAATCCCGAACCCACATGGCGGATTTGATAACTCTCGGTTGGCGGGAGCGGCTAGCGTTGCCGCAGCTCGGCATCGGCCTGCTCAAGGCCAAGCTCGATACGGGTGCGCGTAGCAGTTCGCTGCATGTCGATACCCTCGAGGAATTCCAGCGTGACGGCGCGACCTGGCTCCGCTTCACGATGCATATCGGTCGACGCCAGCCGCAGGAAGTGTGTTGCGAGGCACAAGCGCTGGATCGGCGCGCGGTGACCGACACCGGTGGCCGGCGCACCGAGCGCTGGTTCATCCGCAGCGAAGTGCAACTGGCCGGGCTGCATTTCAGTGTCGACATCAATCTGACCGACCGCCGGCATATGCTGTTTCCGTTGCTGCTCGGCCGCAGTGCCCTGAGCGGGCGCTTTGCGGTGGATCCGGCACGTTCCTATACCCAGTCGCGGCCGCTGATGGCGGCCAACAACCTTTCATGACGGCCCCTGTATGAAGATTGCAATCCTGTCGCGCAACACGCGCCTGTATTCGACCAAGCGATTGGTCGAAGCCGCGCGCGAACGCGGCCACGTGGTCCGCGTGCTCGATCCGTTGCGCTGCTATGTGCGCATCGCACCGGGCGCGGTGGCGATCCGCTACAAGGGCAAGGAAGTGCGCGATATCGATGCGGTGATCCCGCGCATCGGTACGACCAGCACGTTCTATGGCACCGCGGTGTTGCGTCAGCTGGAGATGATGGGCGTGTACACGCCGAATCCCTCCGATGCGGTGCTGCGCGCGCGCGACAAGCTGCGCTGCCTGCAGATCCTTGCCGCGCAGGGCATCGACATGCCGGTCACGGTGTTCGGCGACAATCCGGACGACACCGCCGACGTGCTGGCCCTGCTTGGCGATCCACCGCATGTGATCAAGCTCAACGAAGGCAGCCAGGGCACCGGCGTGGTGCTGGCCGAGAAGCGCAGTGCGTCGCAGAGCGTGATCGAGGCGTTTCGCGGCCTGTATGCGAACTTCCTGGTGCAGGAGTTCATCGCCGAGGCGAAGGGCAGCGACCTGCGCTGTTTCGTGGTCGGCAAGAAGGTGGTCGCGGCGATGCAGCGCGATGCCAGCCCCGGCGAGTTCCGCGCCAACCTGCACCGCGGCGGCACGGCCGTGGCAGCGACCTTGAGCGCGGAGGAAAAGCGTATCGCAGTACGCGCCGCCGGCGCTTTGGGGCTGGGTATCGCGGGCGTCGATCTGCTGCGCTCCAACCGCGGGCCGCTGCTGCTTGAAGTGAACTCATCACCCGGCCTGGAAGGTATCGAGGCCGCCACCGGGGTCGATGTGGCGGGCGCCATTGTGGATCTTCTGCAGGCGCAGGCTGGTGACACGGCACCGAGCAGGAGGACACGTAGAAATGTTTTACGAAGCGTTTAGTACGAATGCCTTCGTTGACAGCGTTCCGGCGGCTGACCTACCATTCATCGAGGGACGGTCGGGTGTTGGGTGTTCCATATCGGGACACGGCCTGATCCGGGGAGAATGAGGCATGAAACTGAGGTTCTGGCTGGTGGGGGCGTTTGTGGGTGCAGCGCTGCTGCAGACAAGTGGTGTTTACGCCAAGGCGGAAGTGATCGTAAAGGCTGAGAACAAGGGCGATTTCGCCACAGTGGTGATGGCAGTGCATCAAGAGATGCAGCCGGGTGGACGTTACGAATTCATCGACCAGAAGAATCGCCAAAAGATCGACACGATCTTCACCGAGATGCAATCGCTGTTCGACAAAAGTGACACCATCGCGCAGATGAATCAGAGCGATAAAGTTCAGCTGTTCAACGACCAGGAAGCAGCCAACGCGATTTTGACCCGTAGTGACGACAAGCGGATGGTGTGCGAGACGGTGGCGCCGCTGGGCTCCCATATACCCAAGACGGTTTGTCGCACATATCGCGAGGTCGAACAGGAACACCGCGACACCCAGAACCTGCAACAGCAAATGCAGCAGGTGAATAACCCGTCGGGTAGTTCCTTCCCTGGCCCCAAGGGCGGACACTAGTCCCGGGTGCATGTGAAACCGCAGAATGCGGGTTCAGCCTCGATGTGGGGAGTTGACATGAAGTTGCAGCCAGACACTGATCCGAAGCCGACCGGGGCGGAACTGGAGATTCTCCACGTCCTTTGGCTGCATGACGGATGCACCGTACGTGAAGTGCACGATGTACTCCGTCCCAGTGTCAGCACCGGCTACACCACGACGCTGAAATTTTTGCAACTGATGCATGCCAAGGGACTGGTTGAGCGCGATGATACGCAGCGCGCGCATGTGTACCGTGCAGCGGTCAGCAAGGAGCGCACCCAGAAGCGGTTTCTGCTGGATCTGGTGCAACGGGTATTCGAGGGATCGTCCTCGCAGCTCGTATTGCATGCGCTTGGCAGCCAGCACGCCAGCCGCCAGGAGTTGCGCGAGATCCGCAGCCTGTTGAACAAGCTCGACAAGGATGCATCGTGATGGACGCATTGCCGGTGATGCTCGCGAGTGTTCGGGTGGTCGGCTGGATGTTGCTGCATTTTGTCTGGCAGGGGGTGTTGCTGGGGTTGCTGTATGCGGTGGCGCGTGCGGTGCTGCCGCGTGGCGAGGCGCGCTACCGATTCGGCATGGCTGTCCTGGTTGCACTGGCCCTGTGTCCGTTGCTGACCCTGTGGCGGTTGCTGGAAGCGGCGCCGCAGATCATTCCGGCGGCCACTCAACTGGTGACCCCGGTCGTGGCGGGTTACGGCGCAGCCGCCAGTACGACGACTTGGGCATGGGATGCCGATCTAGACGCACTCCTGCCGTGGCTGGTGCTGGCATGGTCACTCGGCGTGCTGCTGTTGTCGTTGCGGGCATGGCGTCAATGGCGCGGACTGAAGGCGCTCGTGCGGATGGCTGCACTGTTGCCGGAATGGCAGGATCAGGTCGCCGCGATGGCCGAACGTTTCGGTCTGCGTCGACGCATCACGGTGTTGTGCAGCAAGGTCATTGCCACGCCCGCGGTGGTCGGCTGGATGCGGCCGGTGATCCTGTTGCCGATGGCCGTCGCGTGCAATTTCCCCGCGGCGCAGATCGAATTGATCCTTGCCCACGAGCTGGCACATTTGCGGCGTTGGGATCCGTTTGCCAACCTGTTCCAGGTCGTTCTCGAGACCCTGTGTTTCTATCATCCGGTGGTGCACTGGGTGTCGCGTGATGTGCGCAATGAGCGCGAGATCTGCTGCGATGAGCTGGCGCTTTCGGTCAGCGGCGGTAGCCGGCATGCTTTCGTGACAGCGCTGGCCGAGCTTGGAGAGTTGCGCCAACAGCATGCCTCGCTGCTGCTCGCCGCCAATGGCGGCGTGCTGCTGGATCGCGTGCAGCACATGGTGCTGCCTGAGCGTAACGGTGCAGGGATGCGTACGCCTGCGCGTTTTGTAGCCGTGTTGCTCGGCGCTGCACTGGTAGCGCTCACATTGCGCCTGGAGTGGAGGCAGAATCATCTGCAGCGGGATCTGAGGCAAGCAATCATCCAGTTGCAATCGGTGTTGACGCCTTCGGGGCTACCGTTGATGCATGCCGACGTGAGCTGGCATCCAGCCGATCTCACCCCGACGCATGTCGAATTGCTGCGCCCGGTGGAAAGTGCGGCGCCGACAGCGGATGACGCGGATCCAGGTGCGATCATGCCGCTGGCACCCACTGCGATGAAGCTGCCGCAGTTTGCGCCGCTGCAAGTGGCTGACCTGATGCCGTTTCGACATGGCGTGTCGGTGGCTGCAGCCCCTGTGTCGGCGGTTCCCGCTGCACCATCGGATGGATTGATGCCGACGCTGATCCGCACCCGTCAGCCAGCCTATCCGCATGCGGCATTTGTGCGTGGCATCGAAGGGCAGGTGGTGGTCGAGTTTGGCCTGTCTGCCGCAGGCGACGTACAGGATCCTCATGTGATCAGCGCCCAGCCAGCGGGCGTATTCGATCAGTCGGCGATCGAAGCACTGCGCACGTGGAAATATGCATTGCCCGAAGCGGGTGCAACGTCTCGGCAATATCGTCAGACAGTAGCGTTCACACTCAAAGCGAGTGGTACTGGAAGCGTGGCTGCCCGACAGCAGGCTGATTGCCAGATAGTCACTGGAACGCACATCTGTCGTGAATCCGATGAGGTGATAGCGCGCATCGGTCGAGTGGCTGATCGTCCGGCGCAGCCCTGAATCGAGGTCATCACCATCATCACGAAAACGCTACGGGTTGCGCGATGTTTAACAGTGAAGTGGGTGCGGGTTAACTGCACCATAACCAGGCACCTTCTATAAAGCAGGTGCTGTTTTCTGCATGGCACTCCAGCCGCTGAGGGTGGATGACGGTGGACGATGGTATCGGGGCAAGTAGTTTGGGCCCAGGTGGAGCGACGACGAGTCGCACATCTGGGCCTTTTTCTTGTCTCTTTTCTTGTCAGTTGGGTAGCGCGTTCAGCTTCGTGCCACAGGCGGCGCGCTTCATTCACGCAAGCTTGTTAAGCTGGCACCCTCAGCCGTCCCGTGCGTCGGCTGCGCAGGAGTGACACATGCGCGTACTCGTAATCGAAGACAACAGCGATATCGCGACCAACATCGGCGATTATCTGGAAGATCGTGGTCACGTAACGGATTTCGCCGGTGACGGCGTCACCGGCCTGCATCTGGCGGTGGTGCACGATTTTGACGTGATCGTGCTGGATCTCACACTGCCTGGCATGGACGGCCTGGAAGTGGCGCGCAAGCTGCGCCACGAGGCACACAAGCAGACCCCGATCCTGATGCTCACCGCGCGCGATGCGCTGGAGCAGAAACTGACCGGCTTCGAATCCGGGGCCGACGACTACATGACCAAGCCGTTTGCGCTGCAGGAGTTGGCTGCGCGACTGGAAGTGCTGGCGCGCCGTGGCAAGGGTCCGCAGAGCCGCGTGCTGAAAGTGGCCGATCTCACGTTCAACCTCGACACGTTGACGGTGAATCGCGAGGGCAAGTCGATCCAGCTGAATCCGATCGGCCTGAAATTGCTGCAGGCGCTGATGGAGGCGAGTCCGTCGGTGGTCACCCGGCAGGATCTGGAACAGCGCGTATGGGGCGAGGAACTGCCGGACAGCGATTCGCTGCGCGTGCATATTCATGGCCTGCGTGCGGCGATCGACAAACCGTTCGAGAAGCCGCTGATCCACACGCGGCACGGCATTGGCTATCGGATGGTCGAGCCGGATGCAGTCCAGGCGTAAGCTTCGGTTTCGATTGATCGTCTCCTTCGCGCTGTTCGGCTTCGGCCTCAGCGCGTTGTTTGCCGTGGCCGCGTTGTACGTGCGCGCCAAGGTGGAGAACCAGTTGATCAATGCCAGTATGCAGAGCGACGTGGATCAGGCCGTCGACAATGCCATCGAACATCCCGATCGGCCGTTCGTATCCGAGTTGGTCGAGGGATGGGTCAAGAGCGATCGCACGCTCTACAAGATGCCGCTTGCGTGGCAGAACCTCGGTAGTGGGGTTCACGATATCTACGAGACCGACGGCGCAGGCAAGCAAAGGCACTACAAGCTGGCGGTGCAGCGCAAGAACGGCATCATCGGCTTCACCCGTTACGACATCAGTCGCGAAGATCTGGGCAAGCAGCAACTGGTGGTTTCGTTGGTGGCTGCCGTATTGCTGTTCAGCCTGCTTTCGCTGGCGATCGGACTGTGGCTGTCGCGCAAGGTACTCAAGCCGGTCAGCGATCTGGCCAACCGCCTGCGTGGTTTTCGCAAGGTCGGCAAGGCCGAACCGTTGGCGCATCATTTCGCCGATGACGAGGTGGGTGAACTGGCGCATGCGCTGGACGAATATTCGGAGCGGCTCACCGCGATGGTCGAGCGAGATCGCGAATTCAATTCCGACGTCAGCCATGAGTTGCGCACGCCGCTGGCGGTGATCGCCAGCACGACCGAGCTGCTGCAGGGTTCGCCCGATCTTACCGAGAAGTTGAGTGAGCGGTTGAAGCGCATCGAGCGCGCCTCGCGTCAGGCGACCGAGCTGATCGAGGCATTGTTGCTGCTGTCGCGCGCCGAGCGACGCGGCCCGACTCGCGGCGAAACCACCGATGTCGGCAAGCTCGCCGCCGATGTGATCGAAAGTCAGCGTCCGCAGATGCGCGGCAAGCCGCTGACCATCGATCTGGCGGTCAGCGAATCGGTCAGCATCAACGCGCCGGCTTCGGTATTGTCGGTGGCGCTGACCAACCTGATCGGCAACGCGATCAAGTACACGCTCGAGGGCAGTGTGCGGGTCGAGGTGGGACACGGGCGCATCGAGGTGATCGATACCGGTCCCGGGATCAAGCCGGAGGATGCCGAACGTCTGTTCCAGCGTGGCGTGCGTGGTGAGGGGGCCGGCGGCAGCGGCGCCGGCCTTGGCCTGGCGATCGTGCGCCGGCTGTGTGAGCTGTATGGTTGGGATGTCTCGATGCGCCCGCGCAGTGATGCGAACGGTGCGATTGCCAGCATCGTGTTCAGTTGATGCAGACCCGTAGCCATAAAAGAAAACGCCCCGCGATGCGGGGCGTTTTCTTTTGCGATCGGCTTGTCTCAGACCGATTCCAGCCAGCCCCACTTGTCGTGGGTACGGCCGTCGAACAGGCCGAAGAACAGCTCCTGCAGGCGACGCGTCACACGGCCGGCGGTACCGTTGCCAATCTGCTTGCCGTCGACCGCACGGATCGGGGTGACCTCGGCGGCGGTGCCACACATCAGGATCTCGTCGGCCAGATACAGGTATTCGCGCGGCAGGTCGCGCTCGACCACTTCGATGCCGTCTTCGCGCGCCAGCGTCTTCAGCGTGTCGCGGGTGATGCCGGTGAGGATCGAGGCGCTGGCCGGAGTGGTATGCAGCACGCCGTCGAACACCAGAAACAGGTTCTCGCCGGCACCTTCGCTGAGCAGGCCGCTGGAAGCCAGTGCGATGCCTTCGCCGAAGCCGAGGCGACGCGCTTCGCGCGCGATCAGCTGGCCGGACAGGTAGTTGCCGCCGGCCTTGGCACCAGCCGGGATGGTGTTCGGCGCGAAGCGCTGCCAGCTCGACACGCAGGCAGTGATGCCGTTCTCCAGCGCCTCTGGCCCGAGGTAGGGACCCATCGGCCATGCCGCCACGGCAACGTCGATCGGCGTCTCGGCGGACAAGCCGAAACCGCCCAAACCACGATAGGCGACCGGACGCAGATAGGCTGCGCCGAGTCCATTCTTCTTGATCACTGCGCGACAGGCGGCGGCCAGCTCATCGGCGGAATACGGCAGCACCATGTCGTAGATCTTGGCCGACTGGTACAACCTGTTCAGGTGATCGGTGAGCCGGAAGATCGCGGCGCCGTCCGGTGTGGCGTAGCTGCGGATGCCCTCGAATACCGACGAACCGTAATGCAGCGCGTGCGACATCACATGCGTGGTCGCTTCGGCCCATGGCTTGATGCTTCCGTTCTGCCAGATCCACTCGGGGTATTGCTGCGCCATGTCGGTTCTCCAATGGGGACTGCCCATGATACCCGCTGGGGGCTCAATCCGCGTTGCGCAGCCACAGGCAGCCGGCACGGTGCACGATGTCGAAGCGCAGTTCGTGCGGACTGCCGCTGCCATCGTTGCCGGCCGTATGCAACACCAGTTGATTGCTCGCCGCTGGTGTGGCTACGGCTGGATTGGGGTCGAGCGGGTCGGCGCTGCTGCTGGCTGGCGCGGGCGGATCACCGTCAACTGGCACTGGATTGTCGGCGGGACTGATATCGAGCAGAGGCTGCTTCATCAGGTTACCCAGCGAACGGATGTCCGCAACCGCCGCACCACGACCGTAGCCGCCCCACAGCATCAGACCGGCCATCCGGTTGGCGTCGCGGTTGGCGAATGCATCGATCACGCTTTGCCGCAATGCGCCGAGATTGGCAGCGCACAGGACTGGCGGTGGCTCGGCAACTGCGCTGCCGTTACCAGGTGCTGTCGCGGGGCTGACGGACGTGGCCTGCAAGGCGGCGCAAGGCTGATCGGTGAACAGCGGGTTGCCATCCGCGCCGATGCAGCGGTGAATCTCGGTCTGCGCCGCAGCAGGCGTGGCCCAGGCGAGCAGGATGAGGCACAACAGGGCGGCTAACCGGCGCATTGCCCAAGCATACCCGCCGCTGGCTCAGGCAAGTTGTTGCAGCACCGACTGCGTCGCCTTGGCGCGGTTGAGCGTGTAGAAATGCAGCCCCGGTGCACCACCGTCGAGCAGGCGCCGGCACAACTGCGCCACCACTTCGGCTCCCAGCGCGCGCACTGATTCGGCATCGTCGCCATGCGCCTGCATGCGCTTGGCGATCCAGCGCGGGATCTCGGCACCGCACATGTCCGAGAAGCGCTTCAGCTGGCTGTAGTTCGCGATCGGCATGATGCCCGGCACGATCGGCACATTCACGCCGAGCTTGCGCACGTCGTCAACGAAGCGGAAATACGCGTCGGGATTGAAGAAGTACTGGGTGATCGCGCCGTTCGCGCCGGCATCGACCTTCGCCTTGAAATGCTGCAGGTCACGCAGCGCGTCATCGGCCTGCGGATGGGTTTCCGGATATGCCGCCACCTCGATATGGAAGTGGTCGCCACAGTGCTCGCGGATGAAGCCCACCAGCTCGGCGGCATAGCGGAAATCACCGGCGGTGGCCATGCCGGAAGGCATGTCACCGCGCAGTGCGACAATGCGGCGGTAGCCAGCCGCGCGGTATTCGTCCAGCAATGCAGCCAGCTCGGCGCGGGTGCCGCCCACGCAGGACAAATGCGGCGCTACGTTGAAGCCATGCTGCGCATGCAAGCGCGCCACGGTTTCGCCGGTGTAGCTCAACGTCGAGCCGCCGGCGCCGAACGTGACCGAGGCGTATTCCGGCTGATATGCCTTTAGTACCTGAGCGGCGCGATCGAGTTGTGCACGCTGTTCATCGGTCTTGGGCGGAAAGAATTCGAAGCTGATGGCCGGCATTGCTGGGTTCCTGGTCGCAATGCCGACAAGTATATATCTCTATTTCGCGATGAAGCGATGCATGCGT
Source organism: Rhodanobacter sp. C03 (assembly GCF_002001175.1). Taxonomy (GTDB): domain Bacteria; phylum Pseudomonadota; class Gammaproteobacteria; order Xanthomonadales; family Rhodanobacteraceae; genus Rhodanobacter. Next base: position 720,274 of record NZ_MUNT01000001.1, read on the forward strand.
GCTGAAAGGATCGGCCAGGTACCGAAATATCGCTTCAGGCGTTGTGCCACCACTCTCCGTGCCACGGACAGGCCGGGGCTGGGGTCGTCGAAGCGGAAGGAATGGAAGTGAGCGCGTACCCATTGCAGCAGGATCCTGGGCAGTGGCCCGCGGGTAGCTGCATCCTGTGTCCAGACGGTACTGATGTCGCGATGCAGATCAACGCAGCCGGCATCCACCACGTATTTTTTCGACGCAACGGCCACCGGCAGTCCCAGCGCATCCTGGTAAGCCATCTCGCAGACATTCACGCCACAGCGTGCAGCAAATTCGACGTAGGTCCAGGCACGCGTGTTGACTTCGAGGATGCGGAATTTGCCATCCCGCGCGTCCCGCTTGAATTCCGCACTGAAGATGCCGCGGTAATCCAGTCTGGACAGCAGCGTGGTCATGCTGTCGACCGGCGCCTGCAGGTTTTCGATCGGAATGCTGCGGCAATACGAACTGTTGCCGAAGTCTGGAGGAGAGATCCGGATGCGCTGGCGCGTGAACAGGCCAGTCAACCTGCCGCTCGCGTCACGGAAGCCATCGACGAAGTAATGATCTGCAGCTGAGCCCGGTACGTATTCCTGTGCCATCAACATGAAGCCCTGCTCGTGCAGCTTGTGCCAGGCTTCATAAATATCTTCCTTGCGCTTGACCCAGATGCCCTTGACGCCGGTGACGTCACTGAACTTTTGCGAGTTGACCGGTTTGATGAACACACGGTCGAGCGTATCGAACGGAATCGCATCGATGTCGGCGATCGAGTCGATGCGAAAAGTGGGCGGATGCGGGATGTCGGTGCTTTTCAGAAAAGCCGCGAAGCGCGACTTGTCCTGCAGAATTTCCTGTGACAGACGTGAGCTGGTACTCACCTTGAAGCGGCCGCCGAGTTCACTGTGCGGAAGGTCTGCCAGCCACAAGGCCACGTCGTCAGCGCCTGGGATCAACACCGCCTCGGCCAGCGGCATGTTGCGCAATATGTCGTAGGCATGCGGGCCGATCGCACCATCCCATGGCGTCGGTCCCGGCGTAGGCCGGAACCAGCGGGAGCGCGTCACATGATCGCCCGGCGGGCAGGCCACATAGGCAGGAATGCCTGCCAGTTGCAGGCATCGCAGAATACCGAGCGCCGTTGGGCCGCGGCCCAACACAATCGCCGGCACAGTGTGGTGGTCGACCCCCATACTCACCATCCTGAAATCAGGAACAAGCACCGTGCAAACTGCAAACGTTGCCGGCAACTGCAGATTAGCATCAGGATTCGCGCAAGAAACACGCTGGGAAGCGATCGTAAAAACTAGTGAATGATGCGTATGAAATAGCGGTACAAATGCAAAAAGAAACGCGCGGTTCAACCGCGCGTTTGCTTATTCCTCTTGCCGTATCCGCGAGCAGCGGAAGCGATCAGTAGCGGTAATGATCCGGCTTGTACGGGCCTTCCACCGGCACGCCGAGGTAACCGGCCTGCTCCTTGGTGAGCGTGGTCAGCTTCACGCCGATCTTCTCCAGATGCAGGCGTGCGACTTCCTCGTCGAGCTTCTTCGGCAGGATGTAGACCTTGTTTTCGTAGCTGTCCTTGTTCGCCCACAGCTCGATCTGCGCCAGGGTCTGGTTGGCAAACGAGTTGGACATCACGAAGCTCGGATGGCCGGTGGCGCAGCCGAGGTTCACCAGACGACCTTCGGCGAGCAGGAAGATCGCACGGCCGTCGGCGAACACATACTTGTCCACCTGCGGCTTGATGTTGATCTTGGTGACGCCGGCCATCGCGTTCAGCGCGTCGACCTGGATCTCGTTGTCGAAGTGGCCGATGTTGCAGACGATCGCCTGGTCCTTCATCGACTTCAGGTGATCCAGCGTCAGCACGTCCTTGTTGCCGGTGGTGGTGACGTAGATGTCAGCGCGGCCGAGCGTGCTCTCGACGGTGTTGACCTCGAAGCCTTCCATCGACGCCTGCAGCGCGTTGATCGGATCGATCTCGGTCACCACCACGCGCGAACCGTAGGCGCGCAGCGAGGCCGCGCAACCCTTGCCGACGTCGCCGTAACCACAGACCACCGACACCTTGCCGGCCAGCATCACGTCCATCGCGCGCTTCAGGCCATCGGCCAGCGACTCGCGGCAGCCGTACAGGTTGTCGAACTTGCTCTTGGTGACCGAGTCGTTGACGTTGATCGCCGGGATCAGCAGCGACTTCGCCTCGGCCAGCTGGTACAGGCGGTGCACGCCGGTGGTGGTCTCCTCGGAGACACCCTTCCAGTCCTTGACCACGGTGTGCCAGTAACCCGGTCGCTCAGCGTGCACGCGCTTGAGCAGGTTCTTGATCACCTGTTCTTCATGCGAGGATGCCTTCTCGTCGACCCACTTCGAACCATTTTCCAGTTCGTAGCCCTTGTGGATCAGCAACGTGACGTCGCCGCCGTCGTCGACCACCAGCTGCGGGCCGAGGAAGCCGCCCTTGCCGTCGGGGAAGGACAGCGCATCCATCGTACAGTCCCAGTATTCCTCCAGCGTCTCGCCCTTCCAGGCGAACACCGGCGTGCCGGTCGCGGCGATCGCGGCGGCGGCGTGGTCCTGGGTCGAGAAGATGTTGCACGAGGCCCAGCGCACGTCGGCGCCGATGTCCTTCAGCGTCTCGATCAGCACGGCGGTCTGGATCGTCATGTGCAGCGAACCGGTCACGCGCACGCCCTTCAGCGGCAGGGTGGCGGCGTGCTTCTTGCGGATCGACATCAGGCCCGGCATCTCGTGCTCGGCGATGTCCAGCTCCTTGCGGCCCCAGTCGGCAAGCGACAGGTCGCGGATCTTGTAGTCGTGGCTGGTTTCTTTGATAGCGGCGTTCATGGGTATCTCCGGTTTATTGCGAATTGCTTCGCGTAAAAACAACCGGGCGCCGTTGTGGAACGTGCCGCACCGAGCCTGGCCGTCTATGTGAAGAGTCCGCACACGGATGTGCAGGCTGTTGCGGATTGGATCCACATTCACGAGAACGGTCGCAGCGCCCCTCGGCGGGCAGTACAAGCCCGCTATTGTAGCTGGAGACGCTGTTTGATGCCTCCTTTGCCCGGATTAGGTAGGCTGGCCGTTCACCAGGCACTGGAGTCACCGCGTGGAAGCAAGCCGCGAACCCGAGTTTCTGCCGCACGACGGCCCGCTGCGCGAGGATGTCAGCCGGCTGGGTGCGATGGTCGGACGCATGCTGGCCGAGCAGGGGGGCGCGGCTTTCTTCGAGCGGGTCGAACAGGTGCGTATCGCCGCGATCCGCAGGCGCCATGAAGGTGCCTCGATGGACGAGTTGGCCGCTTCGCTGGCCGGGCTGGGCGCCGAAGATGCCGAAGCGCTGGCGCGCGCGTTCGCCACCTATTTCCAGGCGGTGAATACCGCCGAGCGGGTGCACCGCATCCGGCGTCGTCGCGATTACCAGCGCGAGGGCAGTGCGCCGCAGCCGGAATCGCTGCTCGACGTACTGGGCCGGCTGAAGGCGCAGGGCGTCAGCGCGGACGAGCTGATCGGCTGGCTGGATCGGTTGTGGATCGAGCCGGTGTTCACCGCGCATCCGACCGAGGCGGTGCGCCGCTCGCTGCTGGAAAAGGAGCAGGCGATAGTGCGCTCGCTGATCGACGGCTTCGATCAGGATCGCACGCCGCAGGAGCGCAAAGAGGACGACGACCGCATCTACATGGCGCTGTCCTCCGGTTGGCAGACCGCCGAGGCCTCGCCGGTGCGGCCAAGCGTGCAGGACGAACACCATCACGTCGGCTTTTATCTGGCTAACCCGATCTACCGCATCGTGCCGGCGCTCTACGAATCGCTGGCTGAGGCACTGCAGACGGTCTACGGCGTGGCGGCGAAATTGCCACAACTGCTCGGCTTCGCCACCTGGGTCGGTGGCGACATGGACGGCAATCCGAACGTCGGCGCCGACACCATCGCTGCCAGCCTGGCGACCCAGCGTACGCATGTGATCGAGCATTACGTGGCCGATGTGGCGGGGCTGGCGCGCCTGCTCAGCCAGACCGAGAGCCGCGTGGCCGTCGACGCACGGCTGCAGCAGCGGCTGGATGACTATCGTGCGCGCTTCCCTTCTGCAACCAAAACGATACGGCCACGGCATGCCGACATGCCGTATCGCTCCCTATTGACGGTGATCGGTGCACGCCTCGAAGCCACTCATGACGACAGCCATCCGGAAGGCTATACGTCCGTGGCCGAACTGCTTGACGATCTGCAGCTGATCGTCACCAGCCTGGTCGACCATCACGGCCTGCATGCTGGTGCCTATGCCGTGCAGCGGTTGATCCGTCGCGTGCGCACGTTCGGCCTGCACCTGGCGCGGCTGGACGTACGGCAGGATTCGCGTGTGCATGACGATGCGCTGGCCGCGTTGCTGGACAACGCGGCATGGCCGCAGCTTGCGCCCGACGAACGCACGCAGCAGATGCGCGGCTATGCCAGTGGCAAGGAGCGCTTCGCGATCAGTCACGCCGACGTAGTCACCTCGCTCTACGACGTGTTCGCCACCCTGGGCGATGCCCGTCGCCGTTACGGCCGAGAGGCTGTCGGCCTGTACATCATCAGCATGGCGCGTTCGGCCGCCGACGTGTTGGCGGTACTGGCATTGGCGCGTTACGGCGGCCTGGTCGAGAACGACGCCGTTCCGCTGAACATCGCGCCCTTGTTCGAGACCGTCGACGATTTGAAGAACGCGCCGGCCACGTTGCGCGCGTTGCTTGATGATCCGGTATATCGCCGGCATCTGGCTGCGCGCAACGATCAACAATGGGTGATGCTCGGTTACTCCGACAGCGGCAAGGATGGTGGCACACTGGCTTCGCGCTGGGGCCTGCAGCGCGCCCAGGTAGAGTTGCTGGAAGTGGCGAATGCCGCCGGCATCAAGCTGGCGTTCTTTCATGGTCGCGGCGGCTCGGCCAGTCGTGGCGGCGCGCGCATCACGCCGGCGCTGATGTCGTCCCCGCGCGGCGCGGTAGCTGGCGTATTGCGGGTGACCGAGCAGGGCGAAGTGATCCATCGTAAGTACGGCATCCGCGCGATGGCGCTGCGCAACCTGGAGCAGACCGTCGGTGCTGTGCTGCGCGCCAGCTTGCGCCCACGCGAGACCGAGCCGCGCGAGGAGCGCTGGCGCGAGCAGATGAACGCGCTGTCGACGAGCAGCCGGCAGACCTATCGTACCTTCGTCGAGCGCGAACACTTCGTCGATTATTTCCGGCAAGCCACACCGATCGACGTGATCGAGCGGATGACGCTGGGCTCGCGCCCGGCCAGCCGGCGCAGCATGCGCGGCGTGCAGGATCTGCGCGCGATCCCGTGGGTATTTGCGTGGACCCAATGTCGCTCGATCATCACCGGGTGGTACGGACTAGGCACGGCACTGGAGCAGGGTGTTGCCGAATTCGGCGACGCGGAGCTGGCCGAGATGGCGCGCGACTGGCCGTTCTTCAGCAACCTGCTGGACGATGTGGAGATGGTGCTGGCCAAGTGCGATCTGGATATCGCCGAGGCGTTCTCGAAACTGTCCGGTCCGCTGCACGAAGAGTTCTTCGGCCTGATCCGCGCAGAGTTTGAACGCACCCGGCGTGGGCTGCTGCGGCTCAAGGGCATTGACGCCTTGCTGCAGGGCGAGCCTCGCCTCGCCGCCTCGATCCGCCTGCGCAACCCCTACGTCGACCCGATGAGCCTGCTGCAGGTCGATCTGTTGCGGCGCTGGCGCGAAGGCGGTGGCATGGACGAGCCGCTGCTGCAGGCACTGGTCGCCTGCGTCAACGGCGTATCACAGGGTTTGCAGAATACCGGTTGAGCAGCATGCGCTGCCGACTATTCAAATATCCAGTTCGGTCCAGCGTGCGTAGGCGACTTCCAGTTCCGCCTGCAATTTCGCCACCGCTTCGTTCGCCCTGGTGATCGTTGCGCTGTCCTGCTTGAAGAACTCCGGTGCGGTCATCGCCTCGCCATGTGCGGCGATCGCAGTCTCGAGTTGTTCGATACGTACGGGCAGCTGTTCGAGCTCACGCTGGTCCTTGAAGCTCAGCTTGCGCTTGGGTGTCGCCGTTGCCGGTGCTGGCTCGTTGCGGGTGAGGCCCGGCTTGGCTGTCGCGGCCGCAACCGCTGTGGCGGCATTCGGTCGCTGGCGCAGCCAGTCGGTGTAGCCGCCGATGTATTCGCCGATCTGGCCGTTGCCTTCCAGCACCAGGGTGCTGGACACCACGTTGTCGAGGAAGGCGCGATCGTGCGAGACCAGTAGCAGGGTGCCCTGGTAGTCGGTCAGCAGTTCTTCCAGAAGTTCGAGGGTTTCGACGTCGAGGTCGTTGGTCGGCTCATCCATCACCAGCAGGTTGGATGGCTGCGCGAACAGCTTGGCCAGCAGCAGCCGGTTGCGCTCGCCGCCGGAGAGGCGAGTGATCGGTGCACGGGCGCGTTCGGGCGAGAACAGGAAATCCTGCAGATAACCCACGATGTGCTTGCGCTGGCCGTTGAGCTCGATGAACTCGCGGCCTTCGGCCACGTTGTCCAACGCGTTGAGTTCGTTGTTGAGCTGCAGGCGATGCTGGTCGAAATAAGCAACCTGGATGCTGGTGCCCATTTCCGCTACGCCGCGCTGCGGCTGCAGTTCGCCCAGCATGATCTTGAGCAGGGTGCTCTTGCCGGCACCGTTCGGGCCGATGATGCCGATGCGGTCGCCGCGCATGATGGTGGTGGAAAGGTCGTCGATCAGCACGCGGCCGCCGTAGGCCTGGTGCACGTGCTTGAGGTCGATCACCTTCTTGCCCGATGCCTGCGCGGTAGCCAGCGTCATCTTCGCGTTGCCGCCGAGATTGCGCCGCTCGGCGCGTTCGTTGCGCAGCGCCTTCAGTGCGCGCACGCGACCTTCGTTGCGGGTGCGCCGGGCCTTGATGCCCTGACGGATCCACACTTCTTCCTGCGCCAGCTTCTTGTCGAACAACGCGTTCGCCTGCGACTCGGCGTGCAGCCGTTCCTCGCGCCGACGCAGATAGTTGTCGTAGTCGCCCGGCCAGTCGGTCAATGAGCCGCGGTCGATCTCGACGATGCGGGTAGCCAGCGCGCGCAGGAAGCTGCGGTCATGGGTGACGAAGATGATGCTGCCGGCGAACTGCTTGAGGAAGTTCTCCAGCCAGCCGATCGCCTCGATGTCCAAGTGGTTGGTCGGCTCGTCCAGCAGCAGCACGTCCGGCTTGCGCACCAGCGCCTGTGCCAGCAGTACGCGGCGTTTCATGCCGCCGGACAGGGCGGCGAAGTCGGTTTCCGCGGGCAGCTCCAGCTTGGTCAGCACTTCGGTGACGCGGCGATCCAGGTCCCAGCCATGCTGTGCCTCGATCTGCGTCTGCACTTCGCCTAGCGCGTCGAAATCGGCCTGGGTATGCAACTCATGCAGCAGATGGTGATAACGAGCCAGCAGGTGGCCGAGATCGCCGAGACCTTCGGAGACCACGTCGAATACGTTACCGGCCGTGTCCTGTGGCACCTCCTGCGCCATCCGCGCGATCACCACGCCGTTCTGTATGCGTACTTCGCCGTCGTCGGCACGCAGCTCGCCGTCGATCAGCTTCATCAGGGTGGATTTGCCTTCGCCGTTGCGGCCGACGATGCATACACGCTCGTTCGTTTCGATCGACAGATCAACGTGTTCGAGCAGGAGAGGGCCGCCGATACTGAAGTCGACGCGTTGCAGTTGGATAAGAGACATCCGCCCATTGTAGCGGCTGGCTTGTTGAAAGCCCTCTCAACTGACGACAGGTGCTCGGAGTGGGGCGCGAAAATGTCGGAATGTCCACGCGAACCTGGGCTAGCCATCGCAGCAAATAAACTCATGCCTGATATCGAGTGAAACACACAAATCTAACAACCTATTTAAAAACATATGGTTGATAAGGGAAGTTCGTGCATTACCTATGGATATTCCGGCGACTATGCATTATGTTCGCGCCCACGTGTGGCGATGTTGCAGTTCAGGAACGGGGTGACAAGGTTGGCTATCAAGTTCATAAAGCCAGGGCGGTCGCTGCGCCGGCTGCGCGGCATGTTTGCAGCAGCGCTACTGGCTGGCCTCAGCAGCTTCATGGGTGTGGCCCATGCCGGCTACGCCGCCATCGTGGTCAATCCGGCGACTGGCCAGGTTCTCAGTGCGGTCAACGCCGACGAGCAGAATCATCCGGCTTCGCTGACCAAGATGATGACGCTCTACCTTACCTTCCAGGCGCTGCAGAATGGCAAGCTGCAGATCGATCAGCTGTTGCCGGTGTCGGCCTGGGCGGCGGCGAAGGCGCCGACCAAGCTTGGACTACGCGCAGGGCAGACGATCTCGGTGCGCGATTGCATCCTCGGCATGATCACGAAATCGGCCAATGATGCGGCGACCGTGATGGCTGAAGGACTCGGTGGCTCCGAGGACCACTTCGTCGAAATGATGAATGCGCAAGCCCTGCGCATCGGCATGACGGATACCCGTTTCGGCAATGCCTCCGGCTTGCCTGACCCGGATGACGCGACGACGACACGCGACATGGCGAAACTGGCCATCGCGCTGTATCACGACTTTCCGCAGGACACGCCTTATTTTGCGACCAAGGAATTCGTATTCCGCGGGCGGCTTGTGCGCGGTCACAATCATCTGATGGATCGCTATCCGGGCATGGATGGGCTGAAAACCGGCTTCACCGATGCGTCCGGCTTCAATCTGGCATCGACCGCAGTCAGGGATGGCCAGCGTCTTTTTGCTGTGGTGATGGGCGGCCGTACCGCAGCAGTTCGCGACAATCTGATGGCTCGATTGCTCGATGATGGTTTCGATCATCGCCAGACCCCGGCGATCCTGGTGGCTGAGGCTGGGAGTACTCATAGCAGCATGGCGCACCGGGTCCTGGCCGCGCTGTCCCCGATCGGAAGCGCCGAGGCTGAAGCGGTGCCGGTGCCGCAGCACCACCATCGCCGTGGCAAGCGCGACCCTGTCGCGCGCAACATCTGCACTCGGCATCGCGGCGTCACTTGTCCTCGCCGCAACCTCGCGGCCCATCCAAGGCGCAGCGCAACCAGGCTGGCCCACCGCAACACCAAGCGGTCGGTGATCATGGCCTCGAGTCACCGCAATTCATGATTGTCGCCCGCGTCTCGTAGGCTTGCTGCAATGCGGACGTCACTCCCGCAGCGTTTGGATGACGCCGCAAAGGTCTTCCTTCATCTGTTCAGCGGAGAAGGGGCCTGGAGTGCCGAAAAATACTGCTTTGCGGGCATTTCAGTGCGGTCTGTTGGTCGTGGCCAAAGCGCCTTGATCGCGTAACGTGCGCGCGGTTTGTAGCGCTTCGTCGTTCCCGCTGAACATCACGCGGCTTGCGCCACGCAGGCACTCGCGTTCGGCGGTTTCCACCACGTGCTCGCGTGCGGCGTAGGTTTGATCAAAATTGTGCAGGCCAAGCGCATTCGCCACTAATTGCTGGCTGGGTAGCTGGTGCGCAGTGCAATCAATGATCAGAGTGGATTGCGCCTGCACCCCGGATATCGGCAGTTGGCTGGCAAGGGCGACGGCGAGAATCAACAAGGCGATACATGCAAATTTCATGCTGGCATCCTCATGCTGGCGGTGCCGACCAGCAGCGCGTCGGCGCCGCCAGCATGCGACGGCGATCACGCGGATGCATGCGGGAATCCTTAGGGAATGATTGGGGTTGCCCGATGGCGCAAATAGTGCTGTCTGCAGACTATGTTGGAGTGAATATCCACGCTGCATAAGGGCTTCGTTATGGTTATGGATGACAGCCCCCTGTCATCCCCGACTGCATGAGCTTCGATGCTGTCGAGACCGAGAACCTCGGGCATCGCCTGCGGGTGGCTGGTGTGGAAGTCGCCCTGGAGCCAAAGGCGTTCGCTGCTGGTCAGTCAGCGTGGCCGTGTGTTCGGCCATGTGGATTCAGGCAATCGCCAACTGCAACTAGAAGATCGACAGCCCGGTCTTGGCCGTGAAGCGCTCCAACGCGGCGCTGCCGGCCAGTGAATTGCCCTTGGCGTTGAGCGCCGGCGACCACGCCGCCACCGCCAGCTGGTTCGGGATGACCCCGACGATGCCGCCACCGACGCCGCTCTTGCCGGGGATGCCTACGTGATAGGCGAAATCGCCGGCCGCGTCATAGGTGCCGCAGGTGAGCATCAGTGCATTGATGCGCTTGGCTTGATCCGACGAAAGTATGTTCTCGCCACTCCACGGGCAACGTCCCTGATTGGCCAGGAAAAGGAATCCGCGCGCCAGGTCCACGCAGCTCATCGCCAGCGAACACTGGTAGAAGTAGAAATCGAGGACGTCGTCGATCGCATGCTCGAGGTTGCCGAAGCTGCGGATGAAATTGGCCAGCGCGGCATTGCGGAAACCGTTGGCCTTCTCCGACAGCGCGACTTCCGTATCGTCGCGTATGCCGGGGTTGCCGCTGCAGCCGCGGATCGTGGCCAGCAACTGCGCGCGGGGATCTTTCCGCGTGGCGAGTACCACATCGGCAACGACGAGCGCGCCCGCATTGATGAAAGGATTGCGCGGGATTCCGTTTTCCAGCTCCAGCTGCACCAGCGAGTTGAACGCGTTGCCGGAGGGTTCGCGACCCACCCGTTGCCACAAGCTGTCGCCAATCGACTGCAGCGCCAGGGTCAGCGTGTATACCTTGGAGATGCTTTGTATCGAAAACGACTCGAAGGCATCGCCGGTCTGGTAGAGGCCGCCATCGAGCGTGACCACCGCCATGCCGAATTTCTCGCGCGGCACGCTGGCCAGGCGCGGTATGTAGTCCGCCACATGGCCCTGCGATAGCAGCGGCCGCACCTCGTCGCGGATTTCGTCCAGGATGGCTTGGTAGTCAGGCATGGCTATGCATACTTCCCGTGCAAGGCACGGGGAATCATGGCGGATTTGCGGGGTCAGCGCGCCGGGCGATCGAACTTGCGGATGAAGTCGCGCACCTGCGGGTAGACCGTCTCGCGCCAGCGACGGCCACTGAAGATGCCGTAGTGGCCGGCGCCCTCGACGACCTGGTGCGCACGCCGCGTGGCCGGGATGCCGCTGCACAGGTCATGCGCAGCCTGGGTCTGGCCGAGGCCCGAGATGTCGTCCAGCTCGCCCTCGACGGTGAGCAGCGCGCTGCGCTTGATCGCGGCCGGATTCACCCGCTCGCCGGCCACGTCCCACAGCCCGCGTGGCAGCAGGAACTGCTGGAATACCTTCTCGATCGTGTCGAGATAGAACTCGGCCGGCATATCCAGCACGGCGTTGTACTCGTCGTAGAACTTGCGGTGCGACTCGGCATCGTCGAGATCGCCGCGCACCAGGTCCTGGTAGAAATCCCAGTGCGAGTTGAGGTGCCGGTTGGGATTCATCGCGATGAACCCGGCGTGCTGCAGAAAACCGGGGTAGACCTCGCGACCGCGACCGGGATAGTTCGGCGGCACGGTATGGATCACGTTGCCCTTGAACCACGACAGCGGCTGGTGGGTCGCCAGGTTGTCGACGCTGGTGGGACTGCGTCGCGGGTCGATCGGGCCGCCCATCATGGTCAGGCTGCGCGGGGTGGGCTCGCCGCGTGCGGCCATCAGCGACACCGCCGCCAGCACCGGTACGGTCGGCTGGCACACCGAGATCACATGCAGCGAACTGGCGCCAATGTGCCGGATGAATTCCTCGACATAGGCGATGTAGTCGTCCAGGCCGAAGCTGCCCTCGGCGGTCGGCACCATGCGCGCGTCGACCCAGTCGGTGATGTAGACCTTGTGGTCACGCAATAGCGTGCGCACGGTGTCGCGCAGCAGCGTGGCGTGATGACCCGACAACGGTGCTACCACCAGCACCACCGGATCGGTCTTCATCTTCTCGATCGTGCCCTGATCGTCACTGAAGCGCTTGAAGCGCTTCAGCTGGCAGAACGGCTTGGCCAGCGCGACACGTTCGATCACCGCGATCTCGTGATCGTGCGCGGCGGCGGTATGCAGGTCGAATTCCGGTTTCTCGTAGTCCTTGCCGAGCCGGTGGATCAGTTCGTAGCCGGCGGCCATGCGCTGGGAACCCGGCAATTGCGCGAATGGGCTGCTGTTGTCGTTGAGCATGCTCGCGTTGGCCTGCGCGAAGTAACTCAGCGGGCCGAGGAAGGCGCGCTGCCATTCGTGGATTTGGTAAAGCATCGTGAGGGGTTGGCCGGAGACGAAAACGCTTCCATCTTAGCGCCGTTTCCCCTCGCCGTGTTGCGCCGCCGCAATCCCTTGTGCCAGCTCAATCAGTGACTTGGCGGTAACGGCAATGCAGCAGCAACTCGTCGACCCCTTGCGTATCCCCCAGCCCGGCGCGCCACTGCAGCGCCTTCTGGAAGCGCAGGCCGAGCGGCATGAACACCCGGTTGTACCACCACATCGCGCGCTCGCGCCGGTGGGTGAGGTACCACTGGCCGAGATCGAGCAGGCGCGAGGATTTCGGTTGCATGCCATAGACCGCGCTGTGTTCGATGGTGAAGCCGTGTTGCGCCAGCCGGGCGACGATCTGCGCCGGCTCGTAGCGCCGGCAATGGCCGACGAAATCATCGAACGCAGTCCAGGCTTCCGGATGCAGGGGCACTGACAGCAATACAGTGGCGCCCGGCATCGCCACCCGCGCCAGCTCGGCCAGCGCGCTATCGTCGTCGGCGACGTGCTCCAGGATGTCGAGCGCACAGATCAGGTCGAAACTGGCGTTCGCGCAGGGCAACGCGCCGATCATGCCGTGCACAGCATCCGCGCCACGCTGATGCAGACGTTGCAGTGCGGCGTGGCTGAGGTCGACGAAGCAGGTGCCTTGCAACGGTAACCGCGGACGCAGGCCAGGCGCCACCTCCAGCCGGCGGCTCGCGGTGCTGGCTAGTTGGTGCACCAATGGCCAGGTGTTGAAACGCTCCGGTTCGATCAGCGTGGCTTCGGCCCACAACGACTCGTAGAAGCCGCGGTTGACGCGGATCAGTTCGGCATCGCTGCGGTTTTCGGCAGGGCGTGAGCTGGGCATCGCCGGATTGAATCGGGTATGTGCTGAGCAGAATGTGAAACTTTGAACAGGCTCTTAGCGCAGCAAGCGGATTTCCGTATGCGCGGCAAGATCATGCAGGGCGCGCCGGCGTGGATCGAACAGCCCCACCGCAAACCAGCCGGCCCACACGATCAGCAGCGTCCATAGCGTCATATGCAGTCCAATCATCGGCTCCAGCATCAGCAGCACCAGCGGTGCCGCCGCCACCAGCACGCGGATCACCGCCTGTTGCAGGGAGGGGGTGCCGCCATCGTCGCGGGTGACCCGGATGCGCCACGGCCGCATGCCGACAGTCTGTCCACCACGGCGCCACGAGCTGACGAAGTACGCCGCCACAACCAGCGCTTGCAGTGCCTGATACCAGATCGGCACGATCGCCTTGCCGCCGGTACGGATCAGCTGGCCACCGGTGGCCAGCTGGCACAGCAGGCCGACCACCATCACGATCGCCACCACGATCAGCAGGTCGTAGACCAGCGCGAGCAGGCGACGCCACAGCGGGCAGGGAAGATCAGTGGTGTGCAGGATGGTCGGCATCGGTGATGGGTCGCTTGCGTAGTGCGCGCGCAATGCCCAGCATCGTGCGCATGAAGAAGGAAGAAAGCCGTACCAGTATCGCCGATGCCGATCGGCTGAGCATCGCCAGCTTCCTGGAACGGGTGTGGTCGGAGGATGGCCTGGCCGAGCGCACGCTGGAGGCGTACCGGCGTGATCTGGAAGCGCTGGCCGCCTGGCTGGCCGGTCGCGATCGCAACCTGCACACGGCCCGGCGCGAGGATATTTCCGCGTACCACGGTGCACGCACAGTCGCGGTGCGCTCGATCGCGCGGCGGCAGTCGGCGTTCCGTCGCTACTACGCGTTTCTCGCCCGCAGCGAGCCGGGTTTCGCCGATCCGACCTTGCTGATCGAGCGCCCGAAGATGCCGCGCAGCCTGCCAAAGGCCTTGGCCGAGCGCGAGATCGAAGGCTTGCTCAATGCGCCGGATCTGGCGGCCGCCCTGGGTCTGCGCGATCGCGCGATGCTGGAGCTGATGTACGCCTCCGGCCTGCGCGTGTCCGAACTGGTCGAGTTGCCGCTGACGGCACTGAATACACGCCAGGGTGTGCTGCGGGTCACCGGCAAGGGCGGCAAGGACCGGTTGGTGCCGGTCGGCGAGCTGGCGCTGGAACGCATTGCGGCCTATCTGGCCGACGTGCGCCCGCAGTTGGCCAAAGGCCGGCAACCGGCGGCGCTGTTCCTCAGCAAACGCGGCGAAGGCATGACTCGGCAGATGTTCTGGACCCTGGTGAAACGCTACGCGCTGACCGTCGGGATCAACCCGAAACGCATCTCGCCGCATGTGCTGCGGCATTCGTTCGCCACCCACCTGTTGAATCACGGCGCCGACCTGCGTGCACTGCAGATGTTGCTCGGTCATAGCTCACTCAGCACCACCCAGATCTACACGCTGGTGGCGAAGGAGGGCCTGAAACGGCTGCATGCGCAGCATCATCCGCGTGGGTGATGCGCGGCAGGGCGCTGGACCGGTTGTGCGAGAATGGGCCGGTTCCGCCAGCAACGTGCACGCGGAATGGACTGTCCTGAGGTTGATGATGTTGAAGAAACTGTTGCTGGCGGCATGTGTCGCTGGATTCGCATGCGGCGTCAGCGCGGCCGAGAGTGTTGCCAGCGTCGGTCCAGCGGTAACGCCGGCCGCCGAGAAGATGGTGCAGCAGGCGATCCACAGCCTGTCGGCGAAGGTCCGGGTCGACTCGATCCAGCCGGCGCCGATGCCAGGCTTCTACCAGGTAATTGCCTCGGGCCAGCTGGTCTACATCAGCGCCGATGGCAAGTATCTGCTGAACGGCGACCTGGTCGACCTGGGCCGGCATGAGAGTGCCAGTGACGCGGCCTGGGCGCGTTTCCGCAAGGACGAGCTGGCCAAGGTGCCGGCGTCTGCGCGCATCGTGTATGCGCCGGCGAACCCGAAGTACACGGTAACCGTGTTCACCGACGTCACCTGCGGATTCTGCCGGGCGTTGCACGAAGAGGTGGCGGCGTTCAACAAGGCAGGCATCGCAGTGGAATATCTGGCGTGGCCGCGCGAGGGCGTAACCACCACCGCCGGGCGTCCCACGCCGACCTATACCGAGATGGTGTCGGTATGGTGCGCGGCCGACCCCAAGGCGGCGCTCACCGCGGCGAAGCAAGGCCATGCACCGAAGCAGGCCAGTTGCGGCAATCCGGTCAAGGATGAATTCGATCTGGGCGTGAAGCTGGGCGTCAGCGGCACTCCCACGATCTTCGGCCCCGACGGCCGCACGCTCGGTGGCTACGTCACGCCGGAGCAGCTGTTGAAGGCGCTGCAACAGGGCGGCTGAGGCCATTCCGGCGCGGCATGCCGATGGCGCTTATGCCGTATTGCAGCATGAGCTAGAATAGGCGTTTCCATCGCCTAGCAGCCGTTCCCCGCATGATCGCACTCGACGGGCAGAGCGCCCTCTCGCCGTTCCGCCTCGAACGTCTGAATGCCCGTCTGGATGCCCTGCATCGTGGCGTGCGCGTGCAGGCGTCGTGGTTCGTCTACTTCATCGATGCCGACACCGCGCCGGAAGGAGCCTTGCGCCAGCGCCTGCTGAGCGTGCTGGAAGCGAAGGATGCCGCGCCGGAGCCGGCCACGCTATGGGTAGTGCCGCGACTCGGCACGATCTCGCCGTGGTCGAGCAAGGCCACCGATATCCTGCATGGTGCCGGTTTCGAAGTGCGCCGGGTGGAACGCGGGCTGGCCTGGCAGGTTGCCGGCCTGCCACCAGCCGAAGCGCCGGATCACGCCGCGATCATGGCGGTGCTGCACGACGCGATGACGCAGTCGGTGCTGACCCGCATCGAGGACGCGCAAGGCCTGTTCCTGGCCGGCTCGCCCGGTGACCTGGTGCATGTCGCACGTGGCGCCGATCCGCAGGCGGCACTGGCCGAGGCGAATACGCGGCTGGGCCTGGCGCTGGCCGACGACGAGATCGAATACCTGGTCGAGCGTTACGCCGAACTCGGTCGCGATCCCACCGACGCCGAGCTCTTCATGTTCGCGCAGGCGAATTCCGAGCATTGCCGGCACAAGGTATTCAACGCCAGCTGGACGGTGGACGGTGCGGAGCAGGACAAGAGCCTGTTCGGCATGATCAAGCACACCCACCAGCATTCGCCGGCGCATACGCTGTCCGCCTATTCGGACAACGCCGCGGTGATCGAGGGCAGCGTCGGCAAGCGTTTCTTCGCCGATCCGGTCGATGGCGTGTGGCGCGGCCACGAAGAGCGTATCGATTTCGCGATCAAGGTGGAGACGCACAATCACCCCACCGCGATCGCACCGTGGCCTGGCGCGGCCACTGGTGCCGGTGGTGAGATCCGCGACGAGGGCGCCACCGGCCGCGGCGGCAAGCCGAAGGCCGGCCTCACCGGTTTCTCGGTGTCCGACCTGCGCATCCCCGGGCATCCGCAGCCGTGGGAAGTGAATCGTCCGCTGCCGCCGCGCATGGCCAGCGCGTTCGAGATCATGCGCGACGGCCCGCTCGGCGCCGCCGCGTTCAACAACGAATTCGGCCGGCCGTGTCTGGGCGGGTATTTCCGCAGCTACGAGCACGAGACCGGTGAAGCGGGCCTGCGTCGTGGCTACGACAAGCCGATCATGCTTGCCGGTGGCCTCGCCAACCTGCGCGCCGGCGATGTGCTGAAGCGCCCGGTGCAGCCGGGCAACAAGGTGATCGTGCTGGGCGGCCCGGCGATGCTGATCGGCCTCGGCGGCGGCGCCGCTTCTTCGGTCGCCGGCGGTGCATCCAGTGCCGAGCTCGACTTCGCCTCGGTGCAGCGCGACAACGCCGAGATGGAACGGCGCTGCCAGGAAGTCATCGACGCCTGCTGCGCGCGCGGCGAGAACAATCCGATCGTCAGTGTGCATGACGTCGGTGCCGGCGGCCTGTCCAACGCGATCCCCGAACTGCTCAACGACGCTGGCGTCGGCGGCGTGATCGACCTGTCGCAGATCCCCTGCGACGACCCGTCGCTGTCGCCGATGCAGGTGTGGAGCAACGAGTCGCAGGAGCGCTACGTGCTGGCGATCGGCCCGGAAAACCTGGCCGAATTCGAGGCGATGTGCGTGCGCGAACGCTGCCCGTACGCGGTGGTCGGCGACGCCACGGTCGAGCGCCGGCTGCTGTTGACCGATCCGCGCCGCGAACTGACCGTGATCGACCTGCCGATGGACGTGCTGTTCGGCAAGCCGCCGCGGATGCATCGCGATGCGAAGCGGATCAAGCCGCGCGTCGACCTGCTGCCGGACCTGTCTGGCATCGGCATGGATGAGGCGCTGCTGCGCGTGCTGCGCCTGCCCACCGTGGGCAGCAAGAACTTCCTGATCACGATCGGCGACCGTACCGTCGGTGGCCTGAATCATCGCGATCCGATGGTCGGTCCGTGGCAGGTGCCGGTGGCCGATTGCGCGGTGACCATCGCCGATTTCAACGGCTATGCAGGCGAGGCGATGGCGATGGCCGAGCGCGCGCCAGTGGCGTTGCTCAGCAGTCCCGACGCGGCGCGCCTGGCCGTCGGTGAGGCGATCACCAACCTGGCCGCCGCACCGATCGCCAGCCTCGGCGAGATCCGCCTCTCGGCAAACTGGATGGCGGCGGTGAATCATCCGGGCGAAGACGCTGCCCTGTTCGATGCGGTGAAGGCAGTCGGCATGGAGCTGTGCCCGCAGCTGGACATCTCGATCCCGGTCGGCAAGGACTCGCTATCGATGCAGACCGTGTGGCAGGACGGCGATACGCCGCAGCGCACGGTATCACCGGTATCGCTGGTGATCACCGGCTTCGCCCGCGTCACCGACGTGCGCCGCACACTGACCCCGCAGCTCAAGCTCGATCGCGGCAATTCGGCACTGTGGCTGATCGATCTGGGCGCCGGACGCGACCGCCTCGGCGGCTCCGCGCTGACCCAGGTGTTCAACCGCTCAGGCGGCGTGCCGCCGGATCTGGATGACGCCAAGCAGCTGAAGGCGCTGTTCGAACTGGTGCAGGAGGCGAATGCCGGTGGCCTGCTGCTGGCCTATCACGATCGTTCCGATGGCGGTGTCATCACCACCTTGCTGGAGATGGCCTTTGCCGGCCACTGCGGCCTGGAGATCCAGCTGGACGGCTGGGCCGAGGCGACGTTGCGCGCACTGTTCAACGAGGAACTCGGCGCGGTGATGCAGGTGGCCGAAGCGAATCGCGAAGCGTTCGAGGCCTTGCTGGTGAAATATGGCCTGGCCGGCATCAGCTATCGCATCGGTCGCCCGAAGGAAAAGCTCGGCATCAAGCTGTTCCACGGTGTCGACACCATGTTCAAGTGGAACTGGAACACGCTGTTCAAGGCATGGAACGAGACCAGTCATGCGATGCAGCGCCTGCGCGACAACCCGCAGAGTGCCGATGCGGAGCAGGCGTGGCGGCTCGACGATGCCGATCCGGGCATCACGCCGAAACTCAGCTTCAATCCCGTCGATGACGTGGCCGCGGCGCTGATCAACAGCGGCGCGCGTCCGCGCATCGCGATCCTGCGCGAGCAGGGCGTCAACGGCCAGGTCGAGATGGCGGCCGCGTTCACCCGCGCCGGCTTCGATGCGGTCGACGTGCACATGTCCGATCTGGCCAGTGGCCGAATCAAGCTGGCGGACTTTCGCGGTTTCGCTGCCTGCGGCGGGTTCTCCTACGGCGACGTACTCGGCGCGGGTCGCGGCTGGGCTACCTCGATCCTGTACAACGAGATGCTGCGCGCGCAGTTCGCCGCGTTCTTCGCCGACCCGACGAAATTCGCGCTCGGCGTGTGCAACGGCTGCCAGATGATGGCGCAGCTGAAGGAGATCATTCCGGGCGCACAGCACTGGCCGAAGTTCCTGCGCAATGCGTCGGAGCAATACGAATCGCGGCTGGTCACGCTGGAGATCCTCGATACGCCGAGCCTGTTCTTCAAGGGCATGGTCGGCTCGCGGATTCCGGTGGCGGTGGCGCACGGCGAAGGCCGGGTCAGCTTTCCGCAGGTGTGCAGCCCGTCGAAGTCGAACGGTGCGGTGCGCTTCGTCGACAACCGCGGCAAGCCGACCGAAAACTTTCCGCTCAACACCAATGGCTCGCCCGGCGGTCTGGCTGGCTTCACCGCTGCCGACGGCCGCGTGACGATCATGATGCCGCACCCCGAGCGCGTATTCCGCAGCGTGCAGCTGAGCTGGCATCCAGACAGCTGGGGCGAGGACTCACCGTGGATGCGCATGTTCCGCAACGCCCGCGTGTGGTGCGGCTGACCGTTTATCACGCGTCGCGGCGCTGAGCGATGGCCCCGCGCCGCCCGATCGCATGGAACCTGCTGCTGCCGGCGCTGGCTTGGGCCGGCTTGCTGGCGCTGTTGCCGTGGTGGATTGGGCTGCCGCTGCTGCTTGCGCTGATGGCGGTGCTGCTGTTGCGGCCGCAGCGTCTGGCCGGACATGCACCCTTGCTGCGTGGTGGTCTGCGCTGGGGCCTGGCGGGTGTATTGCTTGCGCTGCAGCGAGCATTCGGCGGCGATGCGTTTGCATGGGGTGCGGCCTTGCTCGGTGCGCTGGCCGGCTACACCTTGCTGGCTGGCATGGAGGCGTGGCTGGATCGGGCGCAGCGTCACGATCCGGCCGCCGCGACATCCGCCGAATGGCCCGAGCTGGCGCTGGCGCCGATCGGTCCGGTCGCGGAAATCATCGAGCTGCAGTTGCCGGTCTGGCAGTCGACAGATGAGGGGCTGACCGATCCGCTCGCCCATCGCGTGGAATACCGCAGCGGCAATTTCCAGTTTGCCGACGGCAGCGGGATCGACGGCGTCGGTCCGCACGCAGCGTTCAGTCCGGTGGGACGCTGGTTCGTGGCGCGCATGCCCAACGACCATGGCATCGTGCTGTGGGATCGTGAGCACCATCGTAGACATCGCCTGCGCGGCTGGCGGTTGTGCGGCTGGCATCACGAACAGCCGTGGTTGTGTCGACGTGAAGGCGACATGCCGCTGGCGCTGCCGGCCGTACTGGGCCAGGACGACGAGGACTGAGCGCGGGCCGTCGTTCGCGCTCGATCATCCTGATTATTTAGCGGCAAGCGGTTCTCCCGCCGCGTGTCTCCGCGCATACTTGCAGGGTGGATATTTCTGCCTCACATCATTCGCCATTCTCGCTGGCGCTCAGCGTCATCGTGGTATCCGCCGACAGTGGCCCGACACTGCGCGCATGCGTGCGCCAGCTGCTGGCCAGTAGTCTGTCGCTGGAACTGATCCTGATCGACAACGCCTCGCGTGACGGCGTGCCGGCAGCGATCGAACGCGCCTACGCACACGACGCGCGGCTCAAGGTGGTCTACAACCACAAGAATCTAGGTTTCGGTCCGGCGGTGAACCTGGCCGCCAGGCAGGCCGGAGGACAGGCCCTGCTGGTGCTCAACCCCGATTGCCTGGTGCAGGACGGGGACCTGCATCGACTGCTGACGCTGCTGGCGGCCCGGCCGAAAGCCGGCCTGATCGGTGCGGTGGTGTGCGATGACGATGGTCGTCCCGATCCGGCTTCATGGCGGCGCGATCCGTTGCTGCAGCGTTCGCTCAACAGTCTGCTCGGCCGACCCGGTGAGACGGTCAATGTGGAGCAGGAGATACCCGCCGAAGTGATCGAGACCGAAGCGGTGTCGGGCGCGTTGATGCTGATGACGCGGGAGATGTTCCAGCGTCTTGGCGGTTTCGACGAGCGCTATTTCCTGCATTGCGAGGATCTCGATCTGTGTCGTCGCGTGCGCGACATTGGCTATCAGGTGCTGCTGGCCGGCGATGTCCGCGTGTTGCACGGCAAGGGCAGTTCCAGCCGGCACCGGCCCGTGTTCGTCAGCCGCCACAAGCACCGCGGCATGTGGCGCTGGTTCCGCAAGCACGACCCGGCGGCGCGCAAGCCGCTGGTGGCTGCGGCAGTGTGGCTGGGTATCTGGGCGCACTTCCTGCTGCAGGTTCCCGGGCAGCTGTGGCGGCGGTTGCTGCGTCGATGACGGCGTCGCGACGGATCACCGCGCTGGCGACGATCGGTCTGCTGGCGATGACCGCGGTGTGGGGCTCGACCTTCGTGCTGATCAAGGACGTGGTCGCGCGCATGTCGGTGGCGGATTTTCTCGCCGTGCGTTTTTCCATCGCCGCGCTGGTGATGCTGGCGCTGTTCGCGCAGCCGGTATGGCGGCTTGGCCGCAAGCAGGTCCAGCGCGGCCTGCTGCTCGGTGTCGTCTACGGTGCTGGTCAGCTGCTGCAGACCTGGGGTTTGTCCATGATTGCGCCCAGCATCAGCGGTTTCGCCACTGGCATGTATGTGGTGTTCACGCCGATCCTGGCGATGCTGTTGCTGCGTCAGCGTATGGCCGGCGTCGTCTGGCTGGCGGTGCTGCTGTCCACCGCCGGGCTGGCGTTGTTGTCGCTCAATGGCGTCTCGGTGGATCTGGGCGTATGGCTGACGCTGGCCTCGGCTGCGCTGTATGGCCTGCACATCGTCGGGCTGGGCCAGTGGTCGCGCCAGGGCGAGGCGTTCGGCATGTCGGCGGTGCAGATGGTGGCGATCGCCGCGGTCTGCCTGCTCGCCACCGTACCGCGGGGGCCGCTGCAGCCGCCTGACCCCAGCGCATGGTTTGCGGTGCTGTACATGGCGCTGATCGCTGGCGCCGGCGCGATGCTGATGCAGACCTGGGCGCAGTCGCACCTGCCAGCCACCCGTGCGGCGATCGTGATGACCACCGAACCGGTGTTCGCCGCCGCCTTCGCGGTGGCGCTGGGCAGCGATGTGCTGAGTTGGCGCATGCTGGCTGGCGGCGGCCTGATCCTGGCGGCGATGTATCTGGTCGAGCTGATGCCGCGGCGCGGCGAACGCGCCGACGCAATGCCGGCCGAAGCGGTGCATCACGAGGTGTGACGGCTCAGTTCTTCGTGCGCGGCTGCAGTGCGATGCGCACCAGGTAGACGATGATGATCACGTTGCCGACCAGGGTGGCCAGCTTGAGCCAACCGAAACGGTGCAGCGTTTCGTACAGTTCCAGCGGGATCAGCGAGCCGGTGGCGATCACCGTGAACCATTCCGCCCAGTGCTTGCCCAGCCACAGGCCGATGCCCTCGATGCCGAAGATCACCGCATAGGCCAGCGCCACGATGCCGATCGCGACGAACTTGCTCGGCCCCATCTCCTGCAGCAGGTTGACCAGCTTCCAGCGCAGGCCGTCGGTATCGACCAGCGAGAGGTGTTCCAGCCAGTGCACCAGGTGATCGAAGTTCTGCGTGCGGTTCAGATGGAATGCGGCGAGCGCCACCAGGATCAGGCCGAGCGTCTTGACCGCCTCGTAGATTGCGATCACACGCAGGCCGACATGCCGGGGTTCGTGCTGGGGCATGGACGTCATGGGGAGATCGCCGGGGTGGTGGGCAGCGCGGATGATCGAAAGCTCATGGCCCATTGTCGCCGCCGTGGAAGGATTGGTCGAGGTGGCATCCGGCATCCCTTGACGCCATCGCGGGTGATCGGCACGCTGCAACGATGAATCTCATGCTGTTACGCAATGCGCAGGTCCATGCGCCCGAACCGCTGGGGCAGCAACATCTGCTGCTGGGTGGCGGTCGCATCCTGTGGATGGGCGCGGCATTGTCCGAGCTGCCAGCCACGCTGGCAGTGGAGACGATCGACCTGCAGGGGCGCCGGCTGATTCCCGGGCTGATCGATGCACACGTGCATGTGACTGGTGGCGGTGGCGAGGCGGGTTTCCGTACACGCGTGCCGCCGCTGGGCGTGTCGCGCTTCACTCGCGCCGGCATCACCACGGTGATCGGCCTGCTCGGTACCGACGATGTGGCGCGCGGCCCGCGCGATCTGCTGGCGACGGTGTACGCGTTGCGCGAGGAAGGGTTGAGTGCACTGGCCTTCACCGGCGGCTATCACGTGCCCCCGCGCACGTTGACAGGCAGCGTGCGCGGCGACCTGGTGTTGATCGAGGCGTTGATCGGCATCGGCGAAGTGGCGATCAGCGATCACCGCTCCAGTCAGCCGACGCTGGATGAATTGCTGCGGCTGGCTGCCGATGCGCACGTCGCCGGACTGATGACCGGCAAGGCTGGCGTGCTGCACCTGCATCTGGGCGATGGTCCACGCGGGCTGGAACTGGTGCGCCGCGCGCTGGCGCAGAGCGAATTGCCGCCACGCGTGTTCCATCCCACCCACGTGAACCGGCGCAAGGCGCTGTTCGACGAGGCCTTGGAGTTGGCCGCACACGGCTGCACGATCGACCTCACCGCATTTCCGGTCGAGGAGGGCGAGGACGCCTGGAGCGCGGCGGATGGCTTGATCCGTTTCCTGGACAGTCCGGCTCCGGCCGAACGGATCACGGTCAGTTCCGATGCTGGTGGCTGCCTGCCGGTGTTCGACGGTGACGGCCATGTCTGTCGCATGGGCGTGGGCGAATCCGGCGCGCTGCTGGAAACCTTGAACGAGGTGCTGGCGCGTGGCGTGCCGCTGGAGCGCGCACTGCCGGCGTTCACCAGCAATCCGGCGCGGTTGTTGCGGTTGGCCGCCAAGGGCCAGATCCGGGTCGGCGCCGATGCGGACTTGGTGGCGCTGGACGCTACCGGCGCCGCGCATGATGTAATAGCCGGCGGCGTCGTGCATGTGCGCGACGGCCACATTGAACATTGCGGCACGTTCGAGAACGCCATTTAGACGTTCGATGCGTCAGCATGGATCGCATGATCCGACCGACTCAGAGAACCGTATGACATCGAAAGAAGTAGAGAGCCAGATGAGTCCCAGCAGGGTGATAGAAGGGGAGCAGCGCGGCTGGATCGTACCGATCGGCGGCGCGGAGGAGAAAGAGAACGACCCGCGCATTCTTGAGCGTTTCGTTCGCCTGTGCGGCGGCACCGTTGCGAATATCGTGGTGATTCCGACGGCGAGTCAGCTTGCCGATACGGGGTCTCGTTACGAGAAATTGTTCACCGGCCTGGGCGCCGGTGAGGTCAGCGTGCTCGATTTCGACATGCGTCGCGACGCGGTGGAGAAGAATCGGTTGGAGCGGCTCGATCAGGCTACCGGCATCTTCTTCACCGGGGGCAACCAGTTGCGCCTGTCGACTATGCTTGGCGGCACGCCGGTGGCGCAACGCATCCGCGCATTGAATGCGCGTGGCGTGCACGTCGGTGGCACCAGCGCAGGCGCCAGCATCCTCAGCGAGCACATGATCGCGTTCGGCAAGGAAGGCCTGTCACCCACCGCCGGCAGCGTGCGGCTGGCACCGGGGCTGGGCCTGACCAACCGTTTCATCATCGACCAGCATTTCAGCCAGCGCGACCGGCTCGGCCGGTTGATGGCCGCACTGGCGTACAACCCATATGCGGTCGGCATCGGTCTGGACGAGGACACCGCTGCATTCATTCGCCCTGACAACACGGTCGAGGTCGAGGGTAGCGGTGCGGTTACCGTGCTGGATGCGGGTAATCTGCAGTTCTCCTCGATGGCCGAGGCTGGCGAGCACGATACGGTGTGCATGCTGGGCATGACCATCCATGTGCTGATCGCCGGGGCCACGTTCAACATGCAGACGCGCCACGCCTCGGCGGGTACGCTGGCGACACCGAAACAAATTGCCTGAAGCGAGCCTGCAGCCAAAATTCTTACAAGCCTGCTTCCGGCGTAAACCACATAAGTAGTGAGCCTCCGGCTCAAGGATCAAGCCCATGCGCATTCTGGAACGTTCCGTTTTCGTCGGCCCGTCGTTGTATGCGCATTTTCCGGTCATCCGGCTCGAACTCGATCTCGGCGAACTCGAAAAGTGGCCGACCGGCAAGCTCGGCGCCACGTTTGTCGACGGCCTGATCGCCGCATTGCCGGGGCTGGCCGAACACGGTTGCTCGTACCGCGAACCCGGCGGCTTCATCCGCCGTATGCGCGAAGGCGAGGGTACCTGGCTTGGTCATGTGCTCGAACACGTGGCGATCGAACTGCAGAACGTGGCGGGCGAGGATGTCACCTTCGGCAAGACGCGCAGCGTCGACAAGCCAGGCGTGTATTCGGTGGTCTACGAGTACGTGCAGAAGGAGGAGGGCATTGCCGCCGGTGAGCTGGCCCTGCGCCTGCTGTCCTCGTTGCTGCCGGCTGAACTGCAGGTGCGCGGCAACGTGCCGGAAGGTTGGGAGTGGACGAGCGCGCGCGACGAGTTCATCCGCTACGCGCAGCGCCGCGCGCTCGGGCCGTCCACCGCGTCGCTGGTGCGCGCGGCCGAGGAACGCGACATCCCGTGGCTGCGCCTCAACGACCAGTCGTTGGTGCAACTGGGTCACGGCAAATACCAGCAACGCATCCAGGCCACGGTGACCGGACGCACGCCGCATATCGCGGTGGAACTGGCCAGCGACAAGGAAGAAACCAACAAGATCCTCGCCTCGCTTGGCCTGCCGGTACCCAAGCAGGAACTGGTGCAGAGCGAGGAGGGTGCACTGCGCGCCGCACGCAGGCTCGGTGTGCCGGTGGTGACCAAGCCGTTCAATGGCAACCATGGCCGCGGCATCTCGATCCATCTGATGACCGACGAGCAGGTTGTCGAAGGCTTCAAGGCCGCGCGTGAGCATTCGCGCTCGGTGATCGTGGAGAATTTCCTGAGCGGCGACGATCACCGGCTGTTGGTGGTCAACGGCGAACTGGTCGCGGCGACACGACGCACGCCGGGTCATGTAATCGGCGACGGCAGCAGCACGATCGCGCAGCTGGTCGAAGTCGTGAACGCCGATCCGCGCCGCGGCGTCGGCCACGAGAAGGTGCTGACCCGGATCGAGCTGGACGCGCAGGCGACGATGATGATGGAGCGCGTCGGCTACACCGTCGCGTCGGTGCCGAAGGCGGACGAGATCGTCTACCTGCGTTCCACCGCGAACCTGTCCACCGGCGGTACTGCCACCGACGTCACCGACATCATCCATCCGGACAACCGCGACATGGCGGTGCGCGCGATCCGCGCGATCGGGCTGGATGTCGGCGGCGTGGATTTTCTGTCGACCAATATCGCTGAGAGTTACAAGAGCATTGGTGGTGGTATTTGCGAGGTCAACGCGGCACCAGGCTTCCGCATGCATGTGAGTCCGAGTGAGGGCACGCCGCGTGACGCGGCCGGCCCGGTGATCGACATGCTGTTTCCGCCCGGCTCGCCGGCGCGGGTGCCGATCGCGGCGCTCACCGGCACCAACGGCAAGACCACCACCGCGCGCATGCTGGCGCACATCACCAAGATGGCCGGCTATACGCCGGGCCTCACCACCACCGATGGCGTCTATATCGACGGCCAGCGCACGGTCGAGGGCGACATGACCGGGCCGGTGTCGGCGCGGATGGTGCTGTCCGACCCACAGATCGACATCGCGGTGCTGGAGACCGCGCGCGGTGGCCTGCTGCGCGCCGGCATGGGCGTGACCAAGGTCAACGTTGGCGCGGTGCTCAACGTGCAGTCCGATCATCTCGGTCTGAAGGGCATCGACACGCTGGAGCAGCTCGCCGAGGTGAAGCGCATCGTGATCGAGGTGGCCACCGATTGCGCGGTCTTGAATGCCGACGATCCGCTGGTGCTGAAGATGTCCGGCTACACCGACGCCAAGGTGATCTGCTACGTCACCATGAACCCGTCGCACGCGCTGGTGCGCGAGCATGTGCGCGCGGGCGGTCGTGCCTGTGCGCTGGAAGCGGGCGTCAACGGCGCGATGATCACGCTGTACGACAAGGGCAGCCATATCCCGCTGCTGTGGACGCACCTGATCCCGGCCACGCTGGAAGGACGCGCGCTGCACAACGTGCAGAACGCGATGGTCGCCGCCTCGATGGCGTTCTCGCTGGGCATCAAGTTGGACGCGATCCGCCAGGGCCTGCGCACGTTCGACACCACGTTCTTCCAGGCGCCGGGGCGCATGAACGTGTATAGCGAGCATCCGTTCAAGGTGCTGTTCGATTACGGTCACAACGCGCATGCGGTGGCGGTGATGGCCGACCTGGCCGGGCGCCTCGACGTCACCGGTCGGCGCATCGTGGTGCTGGCCGGCCCCGGCGATCGCCGCGACGAGGATCTGGTGGCGATCGCCGACGCGGTGGCCGGCCGTTTCGATCACTACATCTGTCGCCGTGACGATGCCTTGCGTGGTCGCGATGGCGACGAGGTGCCGGGTATCCTGGCGCGCGCGCTGCGCGCGGCCGGTGTGCCGGACGCGGCGATCTCGCTCATCCCTGACGAGCAGAAGGCGATCGATGCTGCACTGGGCATGGGCCGCGCCGGCGACCTGTTGCTCGTGTTTGCCGATGCACTGGTGCGTTCGTGGAAACAGATCATCAAGTTCCGCCCCGAAGGTACGGCCGAGCTGAGGGCGGAATCCGCTGCGGCTCCGATTACGCCGCCGGTAACTGAAGCGTCGTTCGACGAATCGAGCTTTGCCGATCTGGGCGACGTGGTGCGCGATGAACGCGGCGTGCGTTTCTCCCGCGAGAGTGACGATTGAGCATTCTGCCTACCGCGTTGCCATTCGACGATTCGCGCCGCCTCACCGGTTCCAACCTGTACTTCGACGGCGCCGGCGCGGTGCTGGAAACCATCGGTGTTGTCATCGACGACGCGTTGCTGGATGGCTGGTGCGTGCGCACGGAGCTTGCCTGCCGAGCACTCGGCTGGGGTGACGTGTCGCTCGTGGTGCGCCGGCATGCCAGTGGCGCGGCACTCGCCTTCGAAGCGCCAATCGACCAGTTGTTCAGCGCGACCGAAGTGAACGAATGGGCGTGGCTGGCGACGCTGGCCACCGAGCGTGCCGTGGATGCGGGCCTGCATGCGCCGGGGCATCCCGCCGCATGGGACGAAGCTTCCGCGCTGCACACGTTGCACGCGTTCGCCGCTGCCGAACACCGGCCCGAACTGCCGGTTCTGGTGCAGGCCGCCGAAACGCGTGGGCTTACCGTGTTGATCGACGATGACATGTTTTCGATCGGCCAAGGAACGGGTGTCCGCAGCTGGCCGCTGAAAAATCTTCCTGCCATCGACGCCGTGCCGTGGACCGCGTTGCACGATATTCCAGTGGCGCTGGTGACTGGCTCCAACGGCAAGACCACCACCGTGCGACTACTCGCCGCGATGGCGCAGGCGCATGGCTGGCATGCCGGGCATAGCTGCACCGATGGCGTGTTCGTTGACGGCCGTGCGATCGACTCCGGCGACTTCTCCGGCCCCGCCGGTGCGCGCGAAGTGCTGCGTCAGCCGCAGGTCGAGGCCGCGGTGCTGGAGACCGCGCGCGGCGGCATCCTGCGTCGTGGTCTCGCCGTGCAGCGCGCGAACGTGGCCGTGATCACCAACGTCAGCGACGATCATTTCGGCGAATACGGCATCCACGATCTGGATGGCCTGGCGGCGGTGAAACTCACCGTTGCGCGTGTGCTCGGCGCCGTTGGCCTGCTGGTGGTGAATGCAGATGACGCCGTGCTGGCCACGCTGGCTGCTGCGATGTTAGTGCCGCTGGGCTGGTTCGCGCTCGACGATGCGCATCCGTTGTTGCGCGCCCAGCGCGAACATGGGGGCAGCACCTGCGCCGTGCGCGACGGCCATCTTCACCTGTTCCATCAAGGTGTCGATCACGACCTGGGTGTTGTCGCGCAGATGCCGTTGAGCTTCGCCGGCAGCGCCGGCTACAACATCGCGAATATTGCGGCAGCTGCATTGGCCGCGGCGGCGCTCGGCATTCCTGCCGGAACCATCGCCGACGTGCTGGCACGCTTCGGCAGCGCGCATGCCGACAATCCCGGCCGCCTGCAGCACTGGCGCTTCGGCACGCTGGAGGTGTTCGTCGACTACGCGCACAACCCGGAGGGCCTGCGCGGTCTGCTGGGTGTTGCGACGACATCGCTGAGCCACGGACGTCTTGGTCTGGTGCTGGGCCAGGCCGGCAATCGTGAGGATGCCGATATCC
The DNA here is from genome assembly GCF_002001175.1 of Rhodanobacter sp. C03. Taxonomy (GTDB): domain Bacteria; phylum Pseudomonadota; class Gammaproteobacteria; order Xanthomonadales; family Rhodanobacteraceae; genus Rhodanobacter. The sequence continues at coordinate 749,361 of NZ_MUNT01000001.1, forward strand.
GTGAACTCGCCGCGGTTGCCGCCGGCTTCCATCCGCGGCGCGTGGTGCTGAAGGATATCGAGGGTTTCATGCGTGGCCGCGTGGCCGGCGAAATCGCCAGCATCCTGCGCGATGAGCTGGTGCGTCGGGCCGTGCCGGCGGAAGCCGTGATCGAATGTCTTAACGAGCTTGATGCCGTGCGCGGCCTGCTCGTCTGGGCGCATGACGGCGATGTGCTGGTGCTGCCCACGCATGGCATGCAGGCGCGACAGGCGGCGGTCGAGTTGCTCGATCGCCTGCAGCTGGCGAACTGGCACGCAGGTATGCCGCTGCCATGATCGTGGCTACCTTGTAGGAGCGGCTTCAGCCGCGATAGCTCCAGAGCAGAGCATCGCGGCTGAAGCCGCTCCTACAGGAGTTGCAGGTGCTGCCTTCAGCAACACCGCCCGCCGGTGCCCTTGTAACGCGCCTCCTGCCGCTCGCGGAAGAACGCCTTGTAGTCGGGCACCTCGCGCTCGGGATGATGCTCGCGCAGATGCTTCACGTAGGCATCGTAGTCGGGCACGCCGCAGCAGAGTCGGGCGGTTTGTACCGCACACTTCCAGCCTGATTCAAGTGCCTGCATCGACCTGTTCATCACGGCCTCCTCAGTTGGCGACGCTGCTCAATGCCACGTACGGTTCTTCGTGCGCGGTCGGGTGGTTGGTTTGCCATGCGCGGATCAGGGCACGCAGCGAGAAGCCGAGCATCGCCACGATCAGCAGCATGAACAGTCCGGTGAGCGCCATGTCGACGTAGTTGTTGGTGACGATCTGCTGCATCGCGGCCGGCGTCTTGGCCGGCGCCAGCAGTTTGCCGTCCTGCATCGCTTGCGCGTATTTCTGCGCCGCGGCGGTGAAGCTGATCGGGCCGCTGAGTTTCTCCCAGCCGGCGACCATGGTGCACACGATCAGCCAGATCGCCGGGATGCCCGGCACCAGCACATAGCGCTCGCGTTTCAGCTTCACCACCACCACGGTGGCCAGCATCAGCGCGATCGCGGCGAGCATCTGGTTGGCGATGCCGAACAGCGGCCACAGCGTGTTGATGCCGCCGAGCGGATCGACCGCGCCCTGATAGAGGAAATAGCCCCACAGGCCGACGCAGATCGCGGTGGCGAGCAGGTTGCCGGCCCACGATTTGGTTTCCTGCAGCGGCTTGTGAATCAGGCCGGCGATTTCCTGGATCATGAAGCGGCCGACGCGGGTGCCGGCATCGACGGTGGTGAGGATGAACAGCGCTTCGAACAGGATCGCGTAGTGGTACCAGAACGCCATCATGCTGCCGCCGGGGATGATGTTGTGCAGCAGCTGCGCCATGCCTACCGCCAGGGTCGGGGCGCCGCCGGCGCGACCGAGGATGCTGGACTCGCCGATGTTCTTCGCGGTCTGCAACAACTCGTCCGGGGTCACCACGAAGCCCCACTGGCTGATCGTGGTGGCTGCATCCTGCACCGTGCTGCCGATGATCGCGGCCGGCGAATTCATCGCGAAGTACACGCCTGGGTGCAGCGAAGAGGCGGCGATCAGCGCCATGATCGCCACGAACGCTTCCATCAGCATGCCGCCGTAGCCGACCAGACGCGCCTGGCCCTCGTTGGCGAGCAGCTTGGGGGTGGTACCCGAGGCGATGATCGAGTGCCAGCCGGACACCGCGCCGCAGGCGATGGTGATGAACAGGAACGGGAACAGGCCGCCCTGGAAGACCGGGCCGCTGCCGTCGATGAACTTGGTCACCGCCGGCATCTGCAGGGTCGGTGCGGAGAGGAAGATCGCCAGCGCCAGCAGGGCGATGGTGCCGATCTTGAGGAAGGTGGACAGGTAATCGCGCGGTGCCAGCAACAGCCACACCGGCAGCACCGAGGCGCAGAAGCCGTAGGCGATCAGCAGCCACGCCAGCGCCTTCGCATCGAAGTCGAACAGCGGCGCCAATGTGGCCGAATCGGCCACGGTCTTGCCGAATGCGATCGAGGCCAAGAGTAGCACCAGACCGATGATCGACACCTCCAGAATCTTGCCCGGGCGGAACCAGCGCAAGTACACGCCCATCAGCAGCGCGATCGGGATCGTGGCCGCTACGGTGAAGGTGCCCCACGGGCTGTGCGTGAGCGCCTTGACCACCACCAGCGCCAGTACCGCCAGCACGATCATCATCAGCACCAGCACGCCGAACATCGCCACCACGCCGGCGACCGGGCCCAGTTCCTCGCGCAGCATGTGGCCGAGCGAGCGAGCATCGCGGCGCAGCGACAGTCCAAGGATCATGAAGTCCTGCACCGCGCCTGCGAACACCACGCCGAACAGGATCCACAACGTGCCGGGCAGGTAACCCATCTGCGCGGCCAGCACCGGGCCGACCAGCGGGCCGGCACCGGCGATCGCGGCGAAATGGTGGCCGAACACCACCCACTTGTCGGTGGGCACGTAGTCGAGACCGTCGTTGCGCAGCACCGAGGGCGGCGCGCGGGTGGGATCCAGCTTCAGCACCGAGTGCTCGATGAACTTGCCGTAGTAGCGGTAGCCGATCACGAAGATCGAAATTGACGCAGCGACCAGCCAGATTGCATTGATCGGTTCACCGCGGCGCAACGCGACCACACCCAGACAGAACGCACCGACGATGGCGATGGCGACCCACAGAATCCTGGCTGCGGGACTCGGCCTGACTGGAATGGGCGCGGGCATGACTGCTTGCATGAGTGGCTCTTCTCGTGGGTAAGGCAAGAGTCGCCCCGTCGACGGCGACGGTCAATGCCAAACCGAAGCAACCGGCATTGGCCTTTGGTCGAATGGCCCTGCGTGACCTGTCATGTGGATGGCTGGGCGCGGGGGTACACTGGCCTACGTGTCGACCACAAGGAGTTCGTTATGCGCATCACGGTTCGCTACGGCTTGCTCGGCCTCGTTCTCGTCGCCGCCACCTTGCCGGTCAGTGCCGCCGGATCCGGGCAGTTCAAGGATCTGTTGAACAAGGCCAAACAGTCGTCGCCGATGTCCAGTTCGTCGAAGCTCGGCAGTGGCCTGCCGGACAGCGATATCGCCTCCGGCCTCAAGGAAGCGCTGGCCAAGGGCACTACCAACGCGATCAACAGTCTCGGTCGCAGCGACGGCTTCTGGAAGAATGCCAAGGTGCGCATTCCACTGCCGGGCAAACTTGAACAGGCCGGCAATCTCGCGCGCAAGATGGGTCAGGGCGCCCGGGTCGACGCATTCGAGCTGAGCCTGAATCGTGCCGCCGAGGAGGCCGTGCCGAAGGTGGCGGACATCTTCGGTGACGCGATCCGCAAGATGACGCTGAGCGACGCACGCGGCATCCTCACCGGCGGCGACCATGCGGCCACCGACTTCTTCCGCCGCGTGGCTGGCGACGCGCTGACTGCGCGCATCCACCCGATCGTGGCCAAGGCCACCGCCAGCGTCGGCTGCACCGAGAAGTACAAGGAATTCACCGCCGGCAGTGGTGGCGGACTCGGCAGCACGCTCGGTTCACTCGGCTCGCTCGGCGGTGGACACAAGTCGGGCAGCGGCGGCAGCCCGCTGGACCTGGACAACTACGTGACCGGCAAGACGCTGGATGGGCTGTTCACCATGATCGGTGAAGAGGAGCAGTCGATCCGCCACAACCCCGCTGCGCGCAGCACCGATCTGTTGAAGAAGGTGTTCGGCGGCTGATCGCTGGAATGCTGCGATTCCCTCATTCCGGCATGAGCCGGAATGAGGGAATCGCATGCGGAGGCTTGTATTCACGCTGCGAAAGCCACAGTCAGTAGGTAGACGCAATCTGATTGTGAGGTTCCCATGATCCGCGACATCCTCAAAATGGGCGATCCGCGCTTGTTGCGCATTGCCCCGTTGGTGCCCGACGCCATGCTTGGCGGTGCGGAACTCGACGCGCTGATCGCCGACATGTTCGACACCATGCATGCCGCCGATGGTGTCGGCCTCGCCGCACCGCAGATCGGTGTCGACCTGCAGTTGGTGATCTTTGGCTTCGACAGCAACGAGCGTTATCCCGATGCGCCGGCCGTGCCGCGCACGATCCTGCTCAATCCGGTGATCACGCCGCTGTCGCAGGATATGGAAGAAGGCTGGGAAGGTTGCCTGTCGGTGCCCGGCCTGCGCGGGGCGGTGAGCCGCTACTCGCTGATCCGCTACGAAGGCGTCGACCCGCAGGGCACGCGTATCGAGCGCACCGCCGAGGGCTTCCATGCCCGCGTGGTGCAGCATGAGTGCGATCACCTGATCGGTCGATTGTATCCCTCGCGCATCACCGACTTCAGCAAGTTCGGCTACACCGACGTGCTGTTTCCAGGCCAGGACATCGGAGACGAATGATATGCGAGCGATCTGGAAAGGCACCTTGCTGGCTGAAAGCGATGACACCGTTGTCGTCGAGGGCAATCACTATTTTCCCGCCGAGTCGATGCGGCGCGAGTACTTCCGGGCCAGCGAGCACCAGAGCGTCTGTCCGTGGAAAGGCACGGCCAGCTATTACGACGTGATCGTGGATGGCGAGGTGAATACCCATGCCGCGTGGTATTACCCGACACCGAAAGAGGCCGCCATCGAGATCAAGGGCCGCGTGGCGTTCTGGCGCGGGGTGGAAGTCACGGCATGATTCCTGTGCGCCGGCATTGATGCGGCGACGCCTGTGCATGGATGATGCTGCTCTTTGACGACGGGGCAGCCGATGTCACCGATGGAATCCATGCAGCCGTCGATGTTCGACGGGAAAGATCCGCAGTCCGCGCCGGCACGCCGCAATCCCGGCATCGACCTCGTGCGCGGCCTGTCCATCCTGTTCGTCATTCTCAATCACCTCGGCCTGCGCATTCCGCTGAAGAAGACCGCGCTGGCCGATGTGCTGCCATCGTGGTTTCTGAGTCGGCTGAACTACAACGGCTACGAGGCCGTGTTCGTTTTCTTCGTCATCTCCGGCTTCCTGATTGCCGGCAACGCACTGCAACGCTGGGGCGGCCTGGAGCGGATCGACTTGCGCGCGTTCTACGCGCGTCGCTTCGCCCGCATCGTGCCCTGCCTGCTGGTGCTGATTGCCGTGCTCGCGGTATTGCACCTGCTGGCGGTCCCGGATTACACGATCAGTCGCCCCGGCCAGTCCCTGCCGGGCGCGATCTGGGCTGTCATCGGGCTGCATCTGAACTGGTACGAGGGGCACACGGGCTATCTGCCGGGCAACTGGGACGTGCTGTGGTCGTTGTCGATCGAGGAAGTGTTCTACATCGGCTTTCCGCTGGCTTGCCTGCTGACGCGCCGGCGCTGGGTGCTAGTACCGCTGCTGGCCGTGCTCGCGCTGTCGATGCCATGGACGCACGCCGCGTTGCGCGGCAACGAGATCTGGCAGGAGAAGGCCTACCTGCCAGGCATGTCGGCGATCGCGCTCGGCGTGCTCGGTGCCTTGCTGGCAGCACGCTCGCGCACGCTTCCGGCACGCACGACTACCTTGCTGGGATGGCTGGGCGCGATCGGCCTGCTGGCGACGACGATCGACGGTGCGCTGATGTGGGATTTGTTGCGCGATGGCTACATGCTGTTGCTGGCGCTCTCGGCGCTGTGCCTGCTGCTGGCCTGCGAGCAACGCCGGCGCCGTGGTGATTGGCATCCCTGGCGCGGCCTGGACTGGCTGCGTTCCTGGGGGCGGCTCAGCTACGAGATCTATCTCACCCACATGTTTGTGGTGACGCCGGTGGTGTGGCTGTTCAGACTCGCTGGCGGCGACATGCGGCTCGGCTTCCTGTGGTATCTGCTGACACTGCCGCTGTGTTGGTTGCTGGGTATAGCAGTTGAGCGCTGGCTGTCGACGCCGTGCGAGCGCTGGCTGCGTGCGAGGCTGTTGCATGCACCGGCTGCTGTCGGGCCACGCCAGCCGGTGAGCATCGTGGCCGACTGAGTCGCCTGCGCAGCCGCTGGCTGTGCAGGCGACTTGCTGTCGTCAGTGCTTCTGGTCCTGCGCGGCCTTCGCTGCCGATTCCGCGTCGTCGAACTGCCACGCCGGCTTGTTCGTCCCGTCGAGATCCAGCTTTGCGCGCGGTAGGCCGTCCTTGCCTTTGAGTTGGACGTGGGCGCTGTTGGCATCGGTGCCGAATTCGATGGCAGAGTCCTGTGCCTTGGGATCGCCGTAGTTGATGTACATCCCGGCAAAATTCTCCTGGTCATCGACCATCAGGCCAATGGCCTCGTACGGAGGCGTGGCGCGATCGAGCGCGAGTCCGACGCGTCCTGTGCCCATGAAAGCCATGCCGCCGCGCTCACTGCCCTTGGTGTCGTACAGCGTCATGCCGTAGTTGTTGTCATCGCCTCTTCGCTTGTAGGTCTTGCCATCGATATGCACGGTGGGGGTTTGTCCGAGCGCGAGGCGATCTGCGCCAGTCTTGCCGAGAAAGATGATGCCGTCGGAGGCATCGTCCTTGCGTGTGCGATCGGTACTGGCCGGCACGGGCGCGCCGATCAGGATGCGGTCATGCCCTTGCGCGTCGACGATGACGATGCCCTGCGTGCGAATGATTTTGTCGGAACGCTGGTGAAAGACGCGGATGGTCAACGCCATGAGCAGTAGCAGTGCCACGATCAAACCGGCACGCAGCCAGCCGATCTGTCGCTGCATTCGGTTCCAGTCCTCGGGGCGGATGTCGATGGATTCAGTCATGCGAGACAACTCCTTGTATGGGGAGGTGAAGAAAGCACCATCCGGAACATCGCCTGGCGCCAGAGGAATGGCGTTGCATATGCCGGGCTGCCGGATGATTGCATGACCCGAGTCAGCCTTGCACCTGACTTGTCGCTGACAAAACCGATACGCATCGAGCCGGCTGCATCACATCCAACAACCGTAGAACTCCCGGTAGCGTAAGCTGCAGAAGGGCGGCTATCCGCCCGGGAGAAGTACGGTGAAGAAAGAAGATGAAACGCACATGCAGATTGTCTCTGCGGATATCAGCTCGGAATCGCTCACCGGCATGGTGATTTTCCGGCCGCATTGCATATCGCGTGCGGGTCGCAACGTGGCCGAAGTGGGTAAAAGCGGCAACTGGTATGCCTTGCGCCCGGCCGAGGTGCGCAGTTTTGCACGTGCCTTGCTGGATGCGGCCGATGCGTTGGATCTGAAGGCCAAGATGTTGCAGGCGGCCAAGACCGCGACAGGATGACCGGTCAGGGCGCGAATACATTCGCGCAGTGATCCGGCGGCTGCAGCCGCCGGGCTTCAGATTTCCAGCAGGTCATGCCCCACGATCAAGCGCCCCTTGAAGTGGGGTGCCACGGCATCGCGCCACACCTCATCCGGAATCGGCGGATAGCCGCCGGGCACGAAGTGCGTGAGCACCAGCGTCTTCACGCCGGCCTCGGTGGCGATGCGACCCACCTGCTCGGTGGTGGTGTGGCTGGCCAGCAGGTGTTCGCGCAGACGGCTGGCGTTCGGCTCGGTGGCGATCAGCTTGTTCAGCGCGGGCAGGTACATCACCTCGTGTACCAGCACGTCGGCGCCGCGCGCGAGCGCCACCAAGTTTGCGGATGGCCGCGTGTCACCGGAGAACACGATGGATCGGTCGGGGCAATCGAAGCGGTAGGCAAAGGCCGGCGCGACCGGCGGATGCTGTACCAGTGCGGCGGTGACCTTCACCCGTGCGTCCTGCATCACGACACCTGCTGCGGTCAGTTCATGCGGCACGATCAACGGCGCCAGCGGTGGTCGTCCCTCGTCGGCGATCCGTGTACGGATGTCGTAGTCGTTCATTTCGAGGAACAGCCGAGTCATCTCCTTGAGCGGCGGTGGTCCCCATGTATCGACCCGGCTGTGCAACGGCCCCGCCCAAGCCAGCAGCAACAAATTGCCGTAGTCGGCGTTGTGGTCGGAATGCTGGTGGGTGATGAACACGTTGCGGATTGCGCCGAGGTCGAGTCCGGCTTTCACCATCTGCCGCCCCACGCCATTGCCGCAGTCGATCACATAGATCACGCCATCGACCACGATGGCATTTGCCGGTGCGGAGCGATCCGCCTTGGGCGTGGGGCCGCCGGCCGTGCCGAGCAGGATCAGGCGGGAGCGCGCGGCGGGTGCGCCATCGCGTGCGAACACCGGGAAAGGGCAGGCCATCGCTGCCAGTGATACGCCCGCTGCCTGCAGTAAACGGCGGCGCGTGTGATCGATCGGTCTGTCGCTTTTTACAGGGGTGCGCATGCATCGCCCTCGGGGATCCGAGAGTCGACTATGTCGCGATCAATACGACGAGTAAAGCCGTCGTTAGTCGCGATAGCGGTTGATCGTGTCGCGCAGTTCCAGCGTCGCAATACGTGCGGCCTGCGCGTAATCCTCGTCATTGCCGGCATAGAGGATCGCGCGTGACGAGCTGATCAGCAGACCGCTGCCGGTGCCGGTGCGGCCATTGCGCACCACGGCCTCGACATCGCCGCCTTGTGCGCCGATGCCGGGCACCAGTAGCGGCATGTCGCCGACCAGGGCGCGCACTTCGCCGAGCTGTTCCGGCCAGGTAGCGCCGGTGACCAGGGCGCAGTTGCCGCGAGTATTCCAGTCGCGCGCGATGATCTGCGCCACATGTTGGTACAGCGGCATGCCGCCTACGTCGAGGTCCTGCAGGTCGGCGGCGCCCGGATTGGAGGTGTGGCAGAGCAGGATCACGCCCTTGTCGGCACGATCGAGGAAGGGTTGTACCGAGTCGCGGCCAAGATACGGATTCAACGTGACTGCATCGGCCCGATAGCGATCGAACGCCTCGCTGACGTAGTGCTGTGCGGTGCTGCCGATATCGCCGCGCTTGGCGTCGAGGATCACCGGCACGTCCGGATGTTTCTGGTGGATATGCGCGATCAACCGTTCCAGCGCGTCTTCGGCGCGCAAGGCGGCGAAGTGGGCGATCTGCGGCTTGTAGCTGCAGACGAGGTCGGCGGTGGCATCGACGATGGCACTGCAGAACTTGAAGACCGCATCCGGGTTGCCACGCAAATGGGCAGGGAACTTCGATGGTTCCGGATCGAGACCCACACAGACCAGCGAGTTGTTGTGCTGCCAGGCTGATTGCAGTGACTGCATGAAACTCATCGTGGTCTCCGGTAATCTTTGCCGTCATTCCGGTCCGCGCCGGAATGACGGTGCCTTGTTGCGCTTACGCCAGCTTCTTGTACTTCACTCGATGCGGCTTCGCGCCTTCATCGCCGAGGCGCCGCTTCTTGTCGGCTTCGTACTCGTTGTAGTTGCCGGGGAAGAATTCGACGTGCGAATCGCCTTCGAACGCGATGATGTGGGTGGCGATGCGGTCGAGGAACCAGCGGTCATGCGAAATCACCATCGCGCAGCCGGGGAACTCAAGCATCGCGTCTTCCAGCGCGCGCAGCGTCTCGACGTCCAGATCGTTGGACGGCTCATCCAGCAGCAATACGTTGCCGCCCTGCATCAGGGTCTTGGCCAGATGCAGACGACCGCGCTCACCACCGGAGAGTGTGCCGACCATCTTCTGCTGGTCGACGCCCTTGAAGTTGAAGCGGCCGATATACGCACGTGACTGCAGTTCGTATTTGCCGATCGTTATGATGTCCGCACCGTCGGATACTTCCTGCCACACGTTCTTGTTCGGATCGAGCGCATCGCGCGACTGGTCCACATAGGCCAGCTGCACGGTGTGGCCGAGCTTCACCTCGCCGCTGTCCGGCGCTTCCTTGCCGGTGATCAGCTTGAACAAGGTGGACTTGCCGGCGCCGTTTGCACCCATCACGCCGACGATGGCACCTGGCGGCACCTTGAACGAAAGGTCGTCGATCAGCAGGCGATCGCCGAACGACTTGCTGACGTTCTTGAACTCGATCACTTCCTGGCCCAGGCGCTCGCCCGGCGGGATATAGAGTTCGTTCGTCTCGTTGCGCTTCTGGTACTCGACCGAGTTCAGTTCCTCGAAGCGGTTGATACGCGCCTTGCCCTTGGACTGACGGCCCTTGGAGGCCGAACGCACCCATTCCAGCTCGCGCGCCAGCGCCTTCTGGCGACCCTTCTCGGCGGATTCCTCGCGGGCGAGGCGCTCGCTCTTCTGCTCCAGCCAGTCAGTGTAGTTGCCCTTCCACGGAATGCCGCGGCCGCGATCGAGTTCCAGAATCCACTCGGCAGCGTGCTCAAGAAAATAGCGGTCATGCGTCACCGCCACCACGGTGCCGGGGTAGTTCTGCAGGAACTGCTCCAGCCAGTCGACCGACTCGGCGTCCAGATGGTTGGTCGGCTCGTCGAGCAGCAGCATGTCCGGCTTGGACAGCAGCAGGCGGCACAGCGCCACGCGGCGCTTTTCACCACCGGACAACGGACCGATCTTGGCGTCCCACGGCGGCAGGCGCAGCGCGTCGGCGGCTACTTCCAGCTGGCGCTCCAGCGCATGCGCGTCGTTGGCGGCGAGCAGGTTTTCGAGTTCCTGCTGCTCTTTCGCCAATTTGTCGAAATCGGCGCCTTCCTCGGCGTAGGCGGCATAGACCTCGTCCAGGCGCTTCTGTGCGTCGAGGATGACGGAGACGCCTTCCTCGACCGCTTCGCGCACGGTCTTTTCCGGATCCAGATGCGGCTCCTGCGCCAGGTAGCCGACCTTGATACCTGGGGCAGCACGCGCCTCACCCTGGAAGTCGGTATCCACGCCGGCCATGATCTTCAGCACCGTGGATTTGCCCGCGCCGTTCAGGCCGAGCAGGCCGATCTTCGCGCCCGGGAAGAAGCTGAGCGAGATGTCCTTGATGATCTGGCGCTTCGGGGGAACGATCTTGCTGACCCCGTTCATGGTGTAGATGTACTGCATGGAACCTCCGAAGGCGTGCACCGCGCCGCCTCGGTGAGGCCGGCACTGGAAAGGGAGTGCGTCAAACCGCGCATTATAGCGGGTTGGCGCGCCGCTTCGATGACGCTGGCCGTCAGCCGCTTGCCATGCCGCAAAACGATGCCCGGCGCGTCGTGACAGATTCCGCGTGGCTCCGGACGCATGGCATAGCGATTGCCCGCGCCATTCCACTTCCCGGCACGTGGTGCGCCAGAACCGTCCGCCATCCTGCGATCTTCTGCATGGCAAGGATGGACGATGAAAGCAAAGCCAGTGACATGGACGACGACAGCTCCGATGCGCCGTCTGATCGGGCTGGATCACCGCATCGCACGGCAATTGCGGGTCCATGGGCGCTGGGCCGTGGGCATGCACGAGCTGGTCTGTTTCGGCGTGAAACAGGCTTCAGCCTGTCTGTTCGGTGGGTTGATGGTGGCCTTGCTGCTGGCTACGTGGCGCTGGTACCCGGCTACGGCGCCGCTGGCCCGCTACGACTTCCTCACCCTGGCCGCCATCGCGATCCAGCTGGGCCTGCTCGCGCTGCGGCTGGAAAGCCTGGAAGAGGCGAAGGTGATCCTGCTGTTCCACGTGGTCGGCACGCTGATGGAGCTGTTCAAGACCGCAATGGGATCGTGGAGTTATCCGGAGTCCTCGCTGCTGCGCCTGGGCGGCGTGCCGCTGTTCAGCGGCTTCATGTACGCATCGATCGGCAGCTATATTGCCCGGGCGTGGCGGCTGTTCGACTTCCGTTTCAGCCGGCATCCGCCGTTTGGCGCGACCGTACTGCTGGCGGCGGCGATCTACCTCAACTTCTTCACCCATCACTTCCTGCCGGATGCCCGTCCCGTGCTGTTTGCAGCACTCGTGCTGCTGTTCGGCCGCAGCTGGGTGCATTACCGCATCCGTCGCGTGCACCGGCGCATGCCACTGTTGCTGGGCTTTGGGCTGGTGGCGCTGTTCATCTGGCTGGCGGAGAACGTCGGCACGTATACCAAGGCGTGGCTTTATCCGGCCCAGCGGCATGGCTGGAGCATGGTGCCGGTCGGCAAGCTGGGAGCGTGGCTGCTGCTGATGATCATCAGCTACGTGCTGGTCTCGGCGGTGCACCGGCACGGAGGAAATGACCGCTGAGCCCGGGCGGTGGCCGCAAACGCCCGGCAGCGCTACACTTTCCGGCTACTCCCCGCTCCCCATCTGCCGAGGCCAGAATGTTTCCGAAGAACTGCACGATCGCCGGTTATGACGATGAACTGGCCAAGGCCATCGCCGATGAGGGTCAGCGCCAGGAAGACCACGTCGAACTGATCGCTTCGGAAAACTACGCCAGCCCGCGCGTGATGGAAGCGCAGGGCTCCAAGCTCACCAACAAGTACGCCGAGGGCTATCCGGGCAAGCGCTACTACGGTGGCTGCGAGTACGTCGACATCGCCGAGAAGCTGGCGATCGAGCGTCTGAAGCAGCTGTTTGGTGCGACCTACGCCAACGTGCAGCCGCATTCCGGGTCGCAGGCGAACCAGGCGGTGTACTTCGCCTTGCTGCAGCCGGGCGACACCATCCTCGGCATGAGCCTTGCGCATGGTGGCCATCTCACCCACGGTGCCAAGGTCAACATCTCCGGCAAGCTGTTCAACGCGGTGCAGTACGGCGTCGATGCGGATGGCCTGATCGACTATGACGAGGTGCAGCGCCTCGCTACGGAGCATCAGCCGAAGATGCTGGTCGGCGGCTTCAGTGCCTACTCGCAGGTGGTCGACTGGGCGCGCATGCGCCAGATCGCCGATTCGGTCGGTGCGCTGTTCTTCGTCGATATGGCACACGTCGCCGGCCTGATCGCTGCCGGCGTGTACCCGAGCCCGCTGCCGCACGCGCACGTGGTGACCTCGACCACGCACAAGACCCTGCGTGGCCCGCGCGGCGGCATCATCGTTGCCAAGGGCGCGGGCGAGGAGATCGAGAAGAAGCTGCAGTCGATCGTGTTCCCCGGTATCCAGGGCGGCCCGTTGATGCACGTGATCGCCGCCAAGGCAGTGGCGTTCAAGGAAGCGCTGGAGCCCGAGTTCAAGGCCTACCAGACCCAGGTGGTGAAGAATGCCAAGGCGATGGCCAAGACCTTCATGGCGCGTGGCTACAAGATCGTTTCTGGCGGCACCGAGAACCACCTGATGCTGGTCGACATGATCGGCAAGGAAGTCACCGGCAAGGCGGCCGAAGAAGCGCTGGGCAACGCGCATATAACCGTCAACAAGAACGCCGTGCCGAACGATCCGCGCAAGCCCTTCGTCACCTCCGGCCTGCGCGTCGGCACGCCAGCCGTCACCACTCGCGGCTATCTGGAAGCGGATTGCATCGAGCTGACGAACTGGATCTGCGATGTGCTGGATGCGCCAGGCGACGAAGCGGTGATCGCCAAGGTGCGCGCGAACGTCACGGCGCAGTGCAAGAAGTACCCGGTGTACGGCTGAGCCCATCGGCATGCATGCCTTGCAGATCGGACTGATCGGCGACCGCAATGAGGATGTGGTCGCCCATCGCGCCATTCCGCTGGCCTTGGGAATGGCAGCCGATGCCTGCGGCGTGGAGATCGAGCCGGTCTGGGTGCCAACTGAGCAGGTCAGTGATGGTGCCGCGCTGGCCGAGTTCGATGGCCTCTGGTGTGTACCGGCCAGCCCGTATCGCAGCATGGACGGTGCGCTCACCGCGATTCAGGTGGCACGCGAGCGCCACGTTCCGTTCCTGGGCACCTGCGGCGGCTTCCAGCACGTGGTGATCGAATACGCACGCAATGTGCTGGGCTGGACCGATGCCGAGCACGCTGAAACGGCGCCGCAGGCGCAACGCCAGGTGATCGTGCCGCTGCTGTGCTCACTGGTCGAGGTCACCGATGCGGTGCAGCTCGTCGCAGGCTCGCGGCTTGCGCAGGCCTATGGAACAACCTCGATCGTCGAGGGTTATCACTGCAGCTATGGACTGAGTCCAGATTTTCGTCAGGCTGTTGCCAACGGGGCGCTACGCATCAGTGCCCTGGATGCTGCTGGCGACGTGCGCGGCATCGAACTAGATGATCATCCATTCTTCGTCGCCACACTGTTCCAGCCTGAGCGTGGCTCACTACAGGGCCGATTGCCACCGCTGGTGCGTGCTTTCGTGCAGACGATGATCGACACTTACTAAGCATGCATTGCCCCTTCTGCCAGCACGAAGACACCCGCGTGATCGATTCGCGATTGACCGAGGACGGCAGCACCGTGCGTCGTCGGCGCGAGTGTCCGCAATGCAGCGAGCGCTTCAACACGTTCGAGACGGCCGAGCTGAAGCTGCCGACGATCGTCAAGAGTGGCGAGCGCCGCGAGACATTCGACGAGCGCAAGCTGCGAGTGAGCTTCGAGCGTGCACTGCAGAAGCGGCCGGTGCCAAGCCATGATGTGGATAGCGCAGTGCGCACCATCATCAACGACCTGCGTCGCAGCGGCGAACGCGAAATATCGTCGCGCCAGCTCGGCGAGCTGGTGATGCGCGAGCTGAAGAACCTCGACCAGGTCGCCTATGTGCGCTTCGCCTCGGTCTACCGCAAATTCGAGGACGTGCACGCGTTCCGCGAGGAGATCGAGAAGCTGGAGCGCGACCTGCCGGGGCTGGACGAGATGCAGTTGCCGCTGCTGGGTGGCGGCAGGCGCGACAAGTGAGCGCGGGCTGACTGCGCATGGTGACGCTGGATCGCTTCCGCGAACTTGCCATGCAGCTGCCGCAGGCGGAGGAGGTCGATCACTTCGGCACGCCATCGTTCCGTGTGCGGGGCAAGATCTTCGCGCAGTTTTCCCGTCGCGATGATCGCGTCATTCTCAAGTTTTCCCTTGATGAACTCGACGTGCTGCGCATGTCGGCCGATGATCTGTTCGAAGCCGATCCAAGCTGGGGCAAGCATGGCTGGACGCATGTGCGCATTGCCGGGATGGAAGAGGCGTGGGTACACCAGCTGCTGCGGGATGCGTGGCGGCGTGTCGCGCCGAAGAAGCTTCACGCTGCACTGGAATTGGACACATGAACGCGCCAGCCTTCTCGGCACTTGACCACGCGCATATGGCGCATGCGCTGCGGCTGGCCGAGCGCGGCTTGTTTACCGCGCAACCGAATCCGCGCGTTGGCTGCGTGATGGCGCATGGCGCGGACGTCGTCGGCACCGGCTGGCATCAGCGCGCGGGCGAGCCGCATGCGGAAGTGTTCGCGCTGCGCGAGGCCGGCACGCGTGTGCACGGTGCGACCGCCTACGTGACACTCGAGCCGTGCGCGCATCAGGGGCGCACGCCGCCGTGCGCGGATGCGCTGATCGCCGCTGGGGTGGCGCGCGTGGTGATCGCTGCAGAGGATCCGTTCCCGCAGGTCGACGGACGTGGCATCGGCAAACTGCGCGCAGCCGGCATCACGGTCGAGTCGGGCCTGATGCGCGAAGCCGCACGCGAACTCAACATCGGTTTCTTCAGCCGGATCGAACGCGGCCGTCCGTTCGTGCGGATGAAACTGGCGATGAGCCTGGACGGCCGCACAGCATTGGCCAACGGCGAATCAAACTGGATTACCGGCGAGGCCGCGCGCGCCGACGTACAGCGCTGGCGCGCACGCAGCTCGGCGATTCTCAGCGGCAGTGGCACGGTACTAACGGACAACCCGCGGTTGACGGTGCGCTTGCCGTCCGGCGAGGAATTCATCCCACCGCTGCGCGTGGTGCTGGATCGCCAGCTGCGCACGCCAGCCGGTAGCCACGTGCTGGACGGCACGACGCCGAGTCTGCTGCTGCATGCCGCAACGGCGGCACCGGATCATCGTTTCGAGCTGGTTGAGCATGCGGTTGTGCCGGAGCAGGGCGAAGCGCTCGATCTTGCTGCCGTACTCGCCTTGCTGGCCGGGCGCAGCTGCAACGAAGTGCATGTCGAAGCTGGGCCGACCCTGAGCGGTGCGCTGTTCACGGCCGGCCTGGTCGACGAGTTGCTGCTCTATGTCGCGCCCGTGCTACTGGGCGACGGTGCGCGCCCGCTGCTGCGACTGCACACACTTACCGACATGGCTGAGCGCTGGCAGCTGCGTCCGGTCGAACAGGGTCAGGTCGGCAATGACTGGCGTCTGCGCCTGCGTCCGCTCTGAGCGCGGACTGTACGTGGTGGCGAACACTGCATTCGCGGCTACCGCAGGAGTCGGTGCCGCGGCGGTGTTAGACTGCATCGGCCGGCCCAGCCGGCAAAACTCACATAGCGTCTTCAGGGCGGGGCGAAATTCCCCACCGGCGGTAGGTTGAAGGGTTCACGCCTGACAACAAGCCCGCGAGCGCCTTGGTCCGGTCCGTGATGGACGATCCGTCATGGAGCAGGTCAAGGGTCAGCAGATCCGGTCAGATGCCGGAGCCGACGGTTGGAAGCTGGCGACAGTTTCCTCACAGTCCGGATAAAGAGAAGACGGTCGGATGCGTGGCCTTGCAGCTGTGCGTCGGCCTCATGCCTTGGGGCGTTTTTCGCTTGTTGTCCAACGCGGGAAACGTTTCATGAAATCGATCCTGTTCATGCGAAACATCGCCCTCCTGCCGGAGCTGTGCTGATGTTTACCGGCATCATCCAGTCCGTTGGCCGCATCGCGCGGCTCGAGCCGCGCGGCGGCGACGTGCGTCTGGCCGTCGATACGGCCGACCTTGATCTCACCGATGTGCAACTGGGCGATTCGATCGCCGTGTCCGGCGTGTGCCTTACTGCTATCACGCTGGAGCCGCGTGGCTTCAGCGCGGATGTCTCCAACGAGACGCTGTCGCTGACCTCGCTGGGCAAGCTGAAGCCCGGCGATCCGGTGAACCTGGAGAAGGCGCTGCGCCTCGCCGACCGACTCGGCGGTCACCTAGTCTCCGGTCATGTCGATGGTCTCGGCAAGGTGGTGTCGATCACGCCGGACGGCCGCTCGCAACGCTGGACGTTCGAGGTGTCCGCTGGGATCTCGCGTTACATCGCGGCGAAGGGCTCGGTCTGCATCGACGGCACCAGCCTCACCGTCAACGAGGTCGCCGGTCATCGCTTCGGCGTCAACCTGATTCCGCACACAGTCGAGCACACTGCGTTCCATGTACGTCGCGTCGGTGACGCGGTGAATATCGAAGTGGACGTGGTGGCACGCTATATCGAACGGCTGCTGTCCAGCGGCGAGACGCCGCGGCTGGATGAGGCGTTTCTGAAGCAGCACGGATTTGCCTGATTCTTTAGCTCCTCCCCCTCCATGCTGGGGGAGGGAGAACATCACAACGAGACCCACATCATGGCTTTCAACACCATCCCCGAAATCCTCGAAGACATCCGCGCCGGCCGTATGGTGGTGATCCTCGACGACGAGGATCGCGAGAACGAGGGTGATCTGATCATGGCCGCACAGATGGTGCGACCGGAAGACATCAACTTCATGGTGCGCGAGGCGCGCGGACTGGTCTGCCTCACGTTGACCGAGCAGCGCACGCGCCAGCTCGGCCTGCGCCCGATGGTGAGCGACAACACCTCGGCCTACCACACCAATTTCACCGTCTCGATCGAGGCGGCCGAGGGTGTCACCACCGGCATCTCCGCGCACGATCGCGCACGCACGATCCAGGTGGCGGTGAAAGCCGATGCGAAGCCGCAGGATCTGTCCCAGCCCGGCCATATCTTCCCGCTCACCGCCCAGCCAGGCGGCGTGCTGACCCGTGCCGGGCATACCGAGGCCGGTTGCGATCTGGCTGCGCTGGCTGGATTGGAGCCATCGGCTGTGCTGATCGAGGTGCTGCATGAGGATGGCTCGATGGCGCGCCGTCCCGAGCTGGAAATCTTTGCGGCCAAGCACGGCTTGAAGATCGGCTCGATCGCTGACCTGATCCGCTATCGGCTGGAAACCGAGAAGACCGTGCAGCGCGTGCACGAGGAGCAGGTGGAAACCGAGTTCGGCCCGTTCCGCCTGATCGCCTACCGCGATGCGATCCGTCATGGCCTGCATTACGCGCTGGTGCGCGGCAAGGTGAATGATGGTGCGCCGGTGCTGTCGCGCGTGCATGTGCGCAATACGTTGTCAGACGTGCTGCATCTGAAGCGCGACGATCTCGGCCTCACTGTGACCTCGGCACTGCGCCGGATCGCCGACGAGGATCGCGGCGTGCTGCTGGTGCTGTCCGGCGAGGATACGTCGGAAGCCTTGCTGGCCCGATTGAATCGCCAGCCCAGCACGCAGGCGCCGGAAGAGGCGCAGCAACAGGAATGGCGCCAGCTTGGTCTCGGCGCGCAGATGCTGGCCGACCTTGGCGTGCACAAGCTGCGCGTGCTGGGTACGCCGCGCAAGCTGGTGGGCCTGGCCGGGTTCGATCTGGAAGTGGTCGAGTACGTGTAGCCGACAGCCCCGCCTATTCTGTGTAGGAGCGGCTTCAGCCGCGATGCTTCTGGCTGATGCGCTGAAGAGCATCGCGGCTGAAGCCGCTCCTACAATGTTCCATGCGCTGCCCGACGATGCCACATCTTTGCCATGCGGCAGCCGCTGCATCACCGCATAATCCGGTTTTCTTCCACTGACGAAGCCCATGTCCGAAACGCATATCCGCCTGATCGCGCCCTCCGGCTATCCGCACGACCGTGCTGCGATGATGCGTGGCGTCGGGCGATTGCAGGCCGCGGGTTGCCAGGTCGACGGGATCGATGTGCTCGAACGCACCGAGCTGCGCTATGCCGGTGGTGACGCGCAGCGTGTCGACGACCTCAATGCGCTGGCGACCTGCGAGCAGCTGCCGGATATCGCGTTGTCGATACGCGGCGGTTACGGCGCCACGCGGCTGCTGGAGTACATCGATTACGCCGCGTTGCGCGAGCGTCTGAGCGGAGCGAACACCGTGCTGGTCGGCCACAGCGATTTCACTGCGCTGCAGATGGCATTGCATGCGAAGAGTGGATTGATCACGTTCGGCGGCCCGATGCTGGGACCGGACTTCGGCGCCGCGACCTTCAGCGATTTCACCTGGCAGCACTTCTGGGGCACGGTCACCGCGCCGCAGGCCAACGCGAGCTGGGACGCAGATGGCGAGACCGAGCTGGATGTCGAAGGGCCGCTATGGGGCGGAAACCTCGCGATGCTGTGCAGCCTGCTTGGCACGCCGTATTTTCCGAAGATCGACGGCGGCATCCTGTTCGTCGAGGACGTCGGCGAACCGCCGTTCCGGATCGAGAGGCTGCTGTACCAGCTGCACCTGTCCGGCGTGCTGGATCGGCAGCGCGCACTGCTGCTCGGCGACTTCAGCGCTTGCCGGCCCAGTACCTATGACAACGGTTACGATCTCAGCGCCGGGTTTGCCCAGATCGGCCGGCTGACGCGCGTGCCGGTGATCGCCAACCTGCCGTTCGGCCATGAGCCGGACAAGTTCACCTTGCCGTTCGGTGCGCCGGCTCGTTTGCGGGTATCCGGTGGCCAGGCACGGCTGGATTTCTCCGGTTATCCCCATTTCGACCGGCCGGTGCCGGCCAGTCCGGTCGAAAACCCGTAAAATAGCTGGCCCGCATGGGCTCGCCCACAGGAACTGCAATCCATGAAGATCATCGAAGGCGATTTCGCCACGCCGAAAGGCCGTTTTGCCATCGTTGCCGGCCGTTTCAACGGCTTCGTCGTCGAGCCGCTGGTGGCCGGCGCCCGCGACGCCCTGGTGCGTCATGGTGTGAAGGATGACGCGATCGATCTGATCCGCGTGCCGGGCGCGTTCGAGATCGCGCTGGCCGCGCACAAGCTGGCGAACTCCGGCAAGTACGTGGCGGTGATCGCGCTGGGCGCGGTGATCCGCGGCTCCACTCCGCACTTCGACTTCGTCGCCAGTGAGTGTGCCAAGGGTCTTTCGCTGGCCGCGCACACTTCCGGCGTGCCGGTGGCATTCGGCGTATTGACCACCGACAGCATCGAGCAGGCGATCGAGCGCTCGGGCACCAAGGCCGGCAACAAGGGTGCCGACGCAGCGATCGCCGCGCTGGAAATGGTCAACCTGTACGGGAAGCTGTGATGAACCAGCGTCCGGAAGGCATCGATCTCGCCGCTCGCTCGCGTGCCCGTCGCCGCGCGCTGCAGGCGCTGTACGCCTGGCAGATGAGTGGCAGTCACATGAATGCGGTGATCGATCAGTTCCGTCACGAGCAGGACATGGAAGTGGCCGACCTCGAGTACTTCGAGGATCTGCTGCACGGTGTGGAGACCAACGTCGACGCACTCGATGCGTGTCTGCGCCCGCACATCGACCGTGAGGTGGCGCAGATCGATCCGATCGAACGCGCTGCCCTGCGCCTGGCCACGTATGAACTGAAGTTTCGCCCGGACGTGCCGTACCGGGTGGTAATCAACGAGGCGATCGAGGTCACCAAGCGTTTCGGCGCCGATCATGGCCACAGCTACGTCAATGGTGTGCTGGACAAGCTCGCCGCCGAATTGCGCACCGTCGAGAAGCGGGGCTGATGACTGCGGTCGTGGCAGATTTTCCGTCCGTTGAACTGGTGCCGGTGATCGAGACCGAGCGGCTGCGGCTGCGCGCCCATCGGGCAGATGACTACGCTACCTGCATGGCGATCTGGTCCGATCCCGAGGTGGTCCGCTATATCGGTGGCCGCGTGTTCACGGCCGAGGAAGTGTGGAAGCGTCTGCTGCAGTACGTCGGGCTGTGGAGTCTGCTCGGCTACGGCTATTGGGCGGTCGAGGAAAAGGATAGCGGTCGCTATATCGGCGATATCGGCTTTGCCGATTTCAAGCGCGACATGCAGCCATCGCTGCAAGGCATGCTGGAATTCGGCTGGGTGCTGGCGCCGCAGGCGCATGGCAACGGCTATGCGAGCGAGGCGGTGGCGGCGATCACGACGTGGGGCCAGGCGCATCGGCCCGAGCTGCGCGTGGTGTGCATCATCGCGCCCGAGAACCTGCCCTCGATCCGGGTGGCCGAGAAAGCCGGGTTCCGGCTGTGGCAGCAGACGGTCTATCACGACAGTCCCACCCTCGTTTTTACTCGCTAGCTGCATCTTCATCGGGCGATCCGTTGATGGAATTCGATCTGATTGAACTGATCCGTCGCCACACGGCGCAGCCACGCGACGACGTGCGTCTGGGCATCGGCGACGATGCCGCCGTACTCGCGGTACCGGCAGGGCAGGAACTGGCGGTGGCGATCGACACCCTGGTTGATGGCGTCCATTTCCCACGCGGCACGGCCGCCGCCGATATCGGCTGGAAGGCGTTGGCGGTGAACCTGTCCGATCTCGCCGCGATGGGCGCGAGCCCGGCCTGGGCGGTGCTGGCGCTGACGCTGCCAGCGGCCGATGCCGCTTTCGTCGAGGGCTTTGCCGAAGGCTTCGCTCAGCTGGCGCAGCCGCACCGGCTCGCCCTGGTCGGCGGCGACACCACTCGCGGCCCCCTCTGCATCAGCGTGGCGGTGCACGGTTTCGTGCCGCCGGGCAAGGCGCTAACGCGTGCCGGTGCGCGCGTGGGTGATGCAGTGCTGGTCACCGGTACGTTGGGTGATGCCGCCGCGGGGCTGCACGCCTTGCAGCATCCCTGGCGCGACGACGACCCGCGCAGCAGTCTGCGTGAGTTCCTGATCGAACGGCTCAACCGCCCCGTGCCGCGACTGGCCGCCGGCGCCGCGTTGCGCGGGCAGGCGAGTGCCTGCGCCGATATTTCCGACGGCCTGCTCGCCGACCTCGGCCATATCTGCACGGCCAGTGGAGTCGGCGCGGAGATCGAGGCGGCGCTGCTACCACGCTCATCGGCGTTGTTGGGCCTGCACGACGAGGCGACGGCGCTGCATTTCGCACTCAGCGGTGGCGACGATTACGAACTGTGCTTCACCGTGCCGGCGCAGCGGCTCGCCGACGTGCAGGCGGATCTCTCGCGGCTCGGCTGTGGCGTGACGCGGATTGGCCGTATCGTGGAAGGAAAGAGTGTGCGTGTGCGCGGCGCAGACGGTGCATGGTTGAACACGGATCGATCTGGCTGGGAGCATTTCGCTTGAGCGCCAAGAAGACCCTCAGCGCTGAACAGCGTCGTGCCTTGCTGGCCACGCCTGCGGGTTGGCTGGCTTGCGGTTTCGGTTCGGGGCTGACGCCGGTGGCGCAGGGCACGTTCGGCTCATTGGCGGCGCTGCTGCCGTGGCTGCTGCTGCGCGAGCTGCCACTTCCGATTTATCTGCTCGTGTTGCTGCTCGGTTTTGGCGTCGGCGTATGGGCCTGCAATGTGGCTGGGCGTGCGGTCGGTGTCGATGATCACCGCAGTCTGGTGTGGGACGAATTCATCGGCCAGTGGATCGCGTTGATCCCGCTGCTGATTCCCGCGCTGCTGCCGGCCAACGGATTCGCATGGTGGATGTTGCCGGCCGGCTTCGTGCTGTTCCGCCTGTTCGACGTGTGGAAACCGTGGCCGATCAGCTGGCTAGACCGGCATCTGAAAGGTGGCATGGGTGTGATGGTCGATGACGTAGTCGCCGGGGTTTTTGCCGCCATCGTGTTGGCGCTTGGGCTGTACGTTCTGTAGTGAGTTACCGCATCGTGTGTGCTGTTCGGTAATGACCAAAAGGTGCAGCGGTGAGAAGGTATCGGATCCTGCGCATAGCTGCATTCGGGTTAATTACCATTGCGGTCGCGCTGCTGGCAGGCATCTGGATAGCTGGCGACGTATTGATCCATCCTGCGGCTGCAAAAATTGGCACCCCACCACCGGATTTTCCAGCGTGGCCGGTTGCTTTTAGAAGTCCCTCGGGTGCGCTTATCCAAGGCTGGTTCGCGCCGGGGCAGGGCCGCGGCGCGGTACTCCTGCTGCACGGGGTACGCGCAAATCGCTTGAGTATGCTGGACCGCGCCAGGTTTCTGCATGCGGCTGGCTATTCGGTAATGCTGATCGACTTTCAGGCATCAGGCGAGAGCAGCGGCAAGGCGATCACCTTCGGCTATCTCGAGGCGAAGGATGCTGCCGCGGCATTGGCTCGTTTGAAGGAGCTGGCGCCCGGTGAGCGAGTGGGCATTATCGGTACCTCGATGGGTGGTGCGGCGACCTTGCTTGCCGAGCCAATACTCGACGTCGATGCGATTGTATTGGAGCAGGTCTATCCCACACTGTCTCAGGCAGTGAATGATCGCCTGGAACTTCATGCTGGTGCCCTGGGCCGATGGTTTGCGCCCTTGTTGCTCAGCACGGTCCGGCCACACCTCGGCATAACACTGGATCAGATGCGTCCTATCGATAGAATCGGCCAGATTCACGTACCCAAACTTCTCATCGTCGGTGATGCTGACCAGCACACCCGACTCGATGAATCGATGGCGATGTACAAGATGGCATCTCCGCCAAAGGAATTGTGGGTCATTCACGGTGCGAAGCACGTCGATCTTTATCGTTACAGCGGTAATGCATATGAGGTCCGAATCCTAGCCTTTTTCAATACATGGATCCGCAAACCTCAATCATCGATGCAGTGATTTGATATCGCGATTGGACGCCAAGCATGAAGAGTTGTCATGCTGGTGATCTTCCCCGACACAGGAGCATCCCCATGCTTTATCGCCGCCTTGGTCGCACCGGCCTGCAACTTTCCGCGCTGTCGTTCGGCGCCTGGGTCACTTTTGGCAAACAGGTGGGGCGAACGCAGGCGCGTGACCTGCTCGCGTTGGCCCACGATCGCGGGGTGAATTTTTTCGACAACGCCGAGACCTACAACAACGGCGTGGCCGAGCAGGTGATGGGCGACGTGCTGGCCGACCTGCGTTTTCCGCGCGACAGTTACTGCGTCTCCAGCAAGGTGTTCTTCGGTGCACACGACAAACCGTTGCCAACCCAGCGCGGGTTGTCGCGCAAGCACGTGATGGAGGCCTGCAGGCAGGCGCTGCAGCGCCTGCGTGTCGACTATCTGGATCTGTATTTCTGCCATCGGCCCGATCCGGATACGCCGATCGAAGAAACCGTGGCGGCGATGGATACGCTGATCCGTCAGGGCAAGGTGTTGTACTGGGGTACCAGCGAGTGGCCGGCCGAGGCGATCCATGAGGCGCATCGGATCGCGCATGAAAATCATCTGTATGCGCCGGTGATGGAACAGCCGCAGTACAACCTGCTGCATCGCGAGCGGGTCGAGGTGGAGTATGCGCCGCTGTATGCCGCCTATGGCATGGGCACCACGATTTGGTCGCCGCTGGCGTCCGGTTTGCTCAGCGGCAAGTACAACGACGGCGTGCCGGCCGATTCGCGGTTGACCCAGCCGGGCTACGAATGGCTGCGCGAAAGCGTGCTTGGTCATGGCAACGAACGCATCGACAAGGTGCGCGCGCTGCAGCCGATCGCCGACGAGCTGGATGTCAGCCTGGCGCAGCTGGCGATCGCCTGGTGCCTGCTCAACGAACATGTTTCCACCGTGATGCTCGGCGCCAGCCGACGCGAGCAGCTGGAACATAACCTGGATGCGCTGGAGGTCCTGCCACGACTGGACGCGGGGATTGCGCAGCGGATCCGGCGGATCGTCGAAGCAGCTTGACCGGGTGTATCGGCGTGGCAGCGTACGGAATGGTTGACAGTTAAATGAGAATCATTATCATTCGACTACACTGACTTCCTGTGGAATCTGCCATGTCGACACCTGCCTTTTCCTTGCCTTTGTCCTTGCCGCAACCGCTGGCCGCGTTGCGTCGCCCGTCGCCTGGCGTCGCGACTGCAGGGACGCGGCATGTCTCCAGTCAGTCGTTGCTGGCCGGTGCGCGCGAACTGGTGATCCAGCATCAAGGTGGTGAATACCACCTGCGCCTGACCCGCAACGACAAGCTGATCCTGACCAAGTAAGCAGTTGCCAGCTGCTTCATCGCACGGCTGCTGCTCGGCGCCGCGTGTCCACCAAGCCTGTCGCCAGTGCGGTCCGTGAGGGCGCCAGCTGGGCTGTATCTGTCGGAGGTTCCGATGTTCAGTCCGTTGATCCACCGCTTGCAGGAATGCTGGCCGCGCGCCATCAGCACGACGATCAGCCGGCGCTGGTTGCGACTGGCGCCGATACTGCTGGTCCGGAATCTGCCGGCACTGGGCAGTGTGCTGTACGTGCAACTGCAATCCGCGCGGCGGCCGACGCGGCAGTTGCCGCGCGGCTTGCTGATCGAGTCGATGCAACTGGCGCCGTTGCTGCAGGGTCATCGATTGATGGCAGCCAGCACGATCACGGTCGAGGGGCCGCGCGAGTGGATCGAGTGCATCGATCGCGATGGGCGACCGAGTGCGCAACTGCATCTGTTGCCGGATACCGATTACCTCGCATGGGATGCGCTGCTGAGCAGTGCGAAACCACTCGGTGCACCATCACCTGCGTGTAGGTCGCATCCATGTCGACCGGTCGCTGCGCAACTGCTGTGTTTCCATATGCGCCGGCTGGCTGGGCTGGACGTGCTTGGCGCCGAGACGACCACCCGCGTGTCCGCATTGAGCCGGCAGCTGGTTGCGCAGATTGCCCGCGAAGAAGCGCAGGCATGGCAGCCGACGACGAGGCGCTGAACCATCGCGGCGGACGTTCGTCCGGCTGTCCGTGAAGTGTCCGCGGACACTCAAATGTGCGCTGGCTTGCATCACAAGTCATTGAAAATAAGTAAATATTTTTAGCCATTCCGGCTGGCACACGGATTGCAGTCATCGTAGTGCAACCGCGCTGTCCGCGGTCAGGAACGGCATGATGATTCGCGATACTTCTGCGCAAGACCGCATAGTCGAGGTCAAACCCAACCGCAAGCGCCGGCTGATTTTGGCCGGCGTCGGCGTGGCCGTGCTGGCGCTGCTGGTATGGCTGGCGCCGGGCATAGGCCGACTGTTCTCCGCCTCCGCCTCGGTCAGCAGTTCGCGGCTGGCGTTCGCCACCGTCGAACGTGGTCCGTTCGTGCGCGACATTGCCGCCGAGGGCAAGGTGGTCGCCGCGGTCAGCCCCACCATGTACGCCACCTACGGTGGTGCGGTGACGCTGCAGGTGCACGCGGGCGACACGGTGAAGAAGGGCCAGGTGCTTGCCGTGGTCGACAGCCCGGAACTGCGCAACAAGCTGGCGCAGGAGCAGTCCAAGGCCGACGGCATGCAGGTCGACTACCTGCAGGCGCAGGTGGATGCGCGCACCAAACGCAGCGATCTGCAGAAGGCCTACGACAACGCGCAAATCGACGACAAGAGTGCGGAAACCACGCTGGACCGCACGCAGAAGGCATTCGCCGCAGGTGCTGCCAAGGGCATCGAGGTTGACCAGGCCAAGGACGTGCTGGAAAAGGCGCGTATCACGCTCGCCCATGCCAAGTCCGATCTGGGCATGAACAACGACAGCCTGAAATTCAACATCCAGGCCAAGAAGCTGGCCCATGACAACCAGCTGCTGGTGGTGCAGGACCTGCAGCGCCAGGTCGACGACCTCAACGTGAAGTCGCCGGTCGATGGCCAGGTCGGCCAGCTGTTCATTGCCGAACGCGCCACGGTGGCGAAGGACGCACAACTGCTCAGCGTGATCGACCTGTCTGCACTGCAGGTGGAGATGCAGGTGCCGGAAAGCTTCGCGCGTGATCTCGGCATCGGCATGTCCGGCGAGATCAGCGGCAACGGCAATACCTGGAAGGGTCTGGTCAGTGCGATTTCGCCCGAAGTGGTGAATGGTGAAGTGGCCGCCCGGTTGCGCTTCGACGGCGAGACGCCGAAGCAGTTGCGCCAGAACCAGCGCCTGTCGGTGCGCGTGCTACTGGACAAGCGCGACAACGTGCTGACCGTGCAGCGCGGTTCGTTCGTGGACGAATCCGGTGGCAGCTACGCCTACGTGGTACGCGACGGCATTGCCAGCAAGACCCCGATCCGCGTCGGCGCCTCGAGCATCGACAAGGTGGAGATCCTCGATGGCCTGAAGGAAGGCGACCGCATCGTGATCTCCGGCACCGACAGCTTCAAGAGCGCGGCCCGCGTCGCGATCAGCAATTGATGCACTCCTTCCCCTGATGCAGGGGAAGGACCAGAAACACCCCTACCACCACCGAGGAACAACCATGCTGAAGATGACCCACCTGTCCAAGGTCTACCGCACCGAAGTGGTGGAGACCTATGCGTTGCGCGATTTCAACATCGACGTGAAAGAGGGCGAGTTCGTTGCCGTCACCGGTCCGTCCGGTTCGGGCAAGACCACCTTCCTGACCATCGCCGGCCTGCTGGAAACCTTCAGCGGTGGTGAGTACCACCTTGATGGTATCGAGGTGAGCAACCTCAACGACAACGCGCGCTCGAAGATCCGCAACGAGAAGATCGGCTTCATCTTCCAGGCGTTCAACCTGATCCCCGACCTCAACGTGTTCGACAACATCGAAGTGCCGCTGCGCTACCGCGGCATGAAGGCGGCCGAGCGCAAGCAGCGGATCATGGATTCGCTCGAACGCGTCGGTCTGGCCTCGCGTGCCAAGCATTATCCGGCCGAACTCTCCGGCGGTCAGCAGCAGCGTGTGGCGATCGCCCGTGCGCTGGCCGGCTCGCCGCGCCTGCTGCTGGCGGATGAACCGACCGGCAACCTGGATACGCAGATGGCGCGCAGCGTGCTCGAACTGCTCGAGGATATCCATCGCGAAGGCGCCACCATCGTGATGGTCACGCATGATCCGGAACTGGCCGCACGCGCGCAGCGCAACGTACACATCATCGATGGCCAGGTGGTGGACCTGTCGGAGGATCCGCGCTTCCACGCCGGTGCCCATCTGCACGGCGAAGCCCATTCCGGTTGATGCCATCCATGTACGCCGAGTCATTCATCGACTGCGAGAACCTTCCATGCGTGTGAAGTTGTTGCCCCTGCTGCTTTGCATGGTCCTGGCGCCGCTGCCGGGCCATGCCGAGGACCTGATGGATGCCTATCGGCAGGCCGTCGCCAATGACCCGGTGCTGAGCACCGCCGACGCCGCGCGCCTGGTGGTGGCCGAGAACGTGCCGCAGGCACGCTCGGCCCTGCTGCCGCAGTTGTCGGTCGGGCTGGGGCTGGAACAGATCCGTGGCGGCAGCGGTTCCATCACCAGCTCCAACGGCAATATCGTGGACACCGGTTCGAGCGGTTACACACGCGAGCGCGATCTCAGCGGCGTGCTCAGCCAGCCGATCATCAACCTCGCCGCGATCGCCAGTCTCCGGGCCGCGCAGGCGACCAGGGATTCCGGAGATCAGACTTACCAGGCGGCCCTGCAGAACCTCTACGTGCGCGTTTCCGCGGCCTACTTCAATGTGCTGGTCGCGCAGGACAACCTCGACGTCTACCGTTCCTACGAGGATGCCTACAAGCAGGAGTTCAACCAGTCCAGCACGCGTTTCAAGAATGGTCTGGCGATGGCCTCCGACGTGAGCCAGTCGCAGGCGTATTACCTGTACATCAAGTCCCAGCGGATCACCGCACAGGACACGCTGAAGGACGCGCAGCGCGGACTGGAACAGATCACCGGCAAGCCGACCGGTACGTTGAAGAAGTTGCGCGAGGATCTGCCGATGCAGGCGCCGGTACCGGCCGAGGCCCAGGCCTGGGTGGATGCGGCGATGCACAGCAATCCGGTCATTCTCGCCGCGCACTACACAGTAGCGGCCGATGAACATCGGGTGTCGGCGGCGCGCGCCGGTCATCTGCCGACGCTCAGCGCCACGGTGCAGTACGGCAAGTTCGGCAGCTGGTCCAGCGCGGTGCCGGGTGCGGCAGCCTACGGTCCTGGCGTGACCACGATCGGGCTGACCCTGACGGTGCCGATCTTCAGCGGTGGACTTACCCAGTCGCAGGTGCGCCAGGCGATTGCCCAGCGCGATGAGGATGCCGGCACGCTGGAGAGCCAGCGCCGCCAGGCTGCACGCGATGCCAACAACTACTTCAACCTGGTGGTGGATGGCATCGATCAGGTCGACGCGGCGCGAACCTCGGTGGAGGCCGCACGCAAATCGCTGGCGTCGATGCGCGCCGGCTACGAGATCGGCACGCAGAGCCTCACCAACGTGGTGTTCGCGATCGAGCAGCTGGCCAATGTGCAGACCGAATACACCTACGTGCGCCACCAGTTCATCCTCAACAAGCTGCTGCTCAAACAGGTTGCGGGCACGGTGGACATCCACGACCTGGAAGACATCAACCGGTTGCTGCAATGAACCCGACCGTCCCTGTCGCGCATTGCGCACGGAACATCAGTATCCACGCGGAGGCTTGATCCATGTTTGCCTATTACCTTGAACTGGCCCTGCGCAGCCTGAAGCGCAGCCCCGGACTCACCGCACTGATGGTGCTGACGATTGCCTTCGGCGTGGCCGCGTCGATGACCACCTATTCGGTGTTCCGTGCGGTATCCGGCGATCCGATCCCGTGGAAGTCGGCGAAGCTGTTCGTGCCGCAGATCGACAACTGGGGACCGAACGGACGCGGCAGCGACGGCGAGCCGCCGAATGCGATGGACTACAACGACGCGATCACCCTGATGCGCGATCACCGCGCCAAGCTGCAGTCGGCGATGTATCAGATTTCTCCATCGATCGTGCCGGCGGACGCCAGCAAGCATCCGATCAACGTCAGCGGCCACGCGGTGTACAGCGAGTTCTTCCCGATGCTGGACGTGCCGTTCCTGTACGGCAGCGGCTGGAGTGCCGACGACGATACACAACGCGCCGCGGTGGTGGTGATCAGCAGCAAGCTCAACCAGAAGCTGTTCGGCGGCAGCAACAGCGTGGGCAAGACGGTCAACGTCGAGGGCAAGGACTATCGCGTGGTGGGCGTGTTGAACGACTGGAACCCGCAGCCGCGCTTCTTCGATGTGGTCAACAGCGGTGGGTTCTCCACTGGCGTCGAGGATGTCTTCCTGCCGTTCCAGCGCGCGATCACCGTGGGCATCCCCAACGACGGCAATACCAATTGCAACGCGGTTCCTACCGAGTCGGGCTTTGTCGGCCTGCAGCACTCCGCCTGCGTGTGGATCGCGTACATGGCCGAGCTGGACGACGCTGCAGCGGCAACGGCTTACAAGCAGTATCTCGATGGCTATGCGCATGACCTGCAGCAATCCGGCCACTTCGGTTGGGCGCCGAACAACCGTCTGCGCGATCTGCCGGCGTGGCTGGACAACCAGCATGTCGTGCCCAGTGACACCAAGGTGTCGCTGCTGGTGGCGCTGGGCCTGCTGCTCGCATGCCTGGTCAATACCGCGGGTCTGCTGCTGGCGAAATTCCTGCGCCGCAGCAGCGAGATCGGTGTACGGCGTGCGCTGGGTGCACCACGCATGGCGATCTATGCGCAGTTCCTTACCGAGGCCGGCATCATCGGTCTGGCCGGTGGCGTGCTGGGCCTGCTGCTGACCGGTGTCGGCGTGGTCAGTGTGGGCTGGGTGCTGCCCAAGGACATCGCCGCGCTGGCACGGGTCGACTTCTCGTTGCTCACGCTGACCCTGCTGGTGGCTGTCATCGCGACCACGCTGGCCGGCCTCTATCCCACCTTCCGTGCTTCACGCGTGCAACCCGCGTGGCAGCTCAAGTCGAACTGAGGAGCGCATCATGACCCTGCATCCCATTCTTGCGGCATTGCGCAAGCACAAGGCTGGCGTGGTGCTGATCTCGCTGCAGATCGCGTTGACCCTGGCGATCGTCTGCAATGCGGTGTTCATCATCGGTCAGCGTGTCGAGCGGGTGAACCGGCCCACCGGTCTGGATGAGAACGATCTGTTCCTGGTTTCCCAGCAATGGGTGGGTGCACCCAGTTCGGACGATCCGGCTGGCGTGGAAAAACTCGATGTCATGCAGAAAGAAGATCTGGCCGCGCTGCGCAACCTGCCTGACGTGGCCTCGGTGACGCCCAGCAATTCGGTGCCGCTGCTCAATTCCTCGTGGACGGGCTCGGTGTCGATCAAGCCCGGACAGCAACTGGGTGACAAGAGCGGCACGCGTACGGCGTATTACTTCACCGACGAACAGGTGCTCGCCACGCTTGGTTTGCACCTGGTCGCCGGACGCGCGTTTACTGCCGCAGACGTGCAGCACCAGGGCGCCCGCGATCAGCGCGACCGTCCAGTCATCATCGTGACCCAGGCGCTTGCCGACAAGTTGTTCCCGCAAGGCAGCGCGGTAGGCAAGGTGATCTATTCGGATGGCAGTAGCTCGCCGAGCACCATCATCGGCGTGGTCGCACGCCTGCAGATCCCAAGCACGGGCAGCTGGGGCAACGACTTCGCCTGGTACTCGACCCTGGTGCCGACCCGGCTGGATTCGAGCTATGCACGCTATGTGGTGCGCGCCAAGCCGGGCCGGCGTGATGCGGCGATGCACGCCGTACCTGCGGCGCTGTATGCGGTCAATCCGATGCGCGTGCTGGACGACGATGAAAGTGTCAAGTCATTCGCCGATATACGTGCCAGCGCCTATCGCGCCGATGTCGGCATGGCGATCCTGATGGGCGTGGTGTGCCTGATCCTGCTGTGCGTCACGGCGGCGGGCATCGTCGGTCTCACCAGTTTCTGGGTCGGTCAGCGGCATCGGCAGATCGGCGTACGCCGCGCCCTGGGTGCCCGCAAGATCGACATCCTGCATTACTTCCAGATCGAGAACCTGCTGATTGCCGGCGTAGGCGTGGTGCTGGGCGTGCTTCTGGCGGTGGGCCTCAATATGTGGCTGATGACGCATTACGAGATGACGCGCATCCCGCTGCTTTACGTGGCGACTGGTGTGCTGGCGATGCTGGCGATCGGTCAGGCGGCGGTGTTCGTGCCGGCCCGCCGCGCCTCCAACGTGCCGCCGGTAGAAGCGACGCGCGCCGCCTGATTCCTGACGCATAGCACGGGAGCGATTGATCGATGTTCGTCCACTACCTGACCCTTGGCCTTCGCAGTCTGCGCCGCAATCCGGCGCTGACGGTGCTGATGGTCATGTCGATCGGTCTGGGTGTGGCCGCTTCGATGACCACCTGGTCGGTATTCCGCGCGGTGTCGGGCAATCCGATACCGGACAAATCCGCACAGCTCTTTACGCCACAGGTCGACAACTGGGGTCCGCAGCAGAATGAAAAGGGCGAGCCTCCTTCAGCCTTGAGCTACACCGACGCGATGGCCTTGATGCGCGCGCACCAGGCCACGCAGCAGACCTTGCTGTATCCGGTGCAACTGTCGGTGTTGCCCGGCGGCAACCGTAGCCTGCCGGTCGCGGTGAATGGCTATGCGGTCTATGGCGATTTCTTCCCGATGTTCGAGGTGCCGTTCCAGTACGGCTCCGGCTGGAGTACGGCGGATGACGAGGGACACGCCGCGGTCGTGGTGCTGAGCGGGGAGTTCAACCAGAAGCTGTTCGGCGGTGCCGACAGTGTGGGACGCGAAGTCACCTTGGGTGGGCATGACTACCGCGTCGTCGGCGTGACCCGGCATTGGGATCCCAAGCCACGCTTCTTCGCGCTGTTCGGCAGCGGCGGTTTCGAAGATCCCGCGGATTTCTATGTGGCGTTCACGCGTGCGCTGGATCTGCAGATCGATACCACCGGCAACAACAGCTGCCGCGGAAAATTGACGGCCACTGGCTGGGACGACTGGCTGCGCAGCAACTGCGTATGGGTCACGCCGTGGGTGGAGCTGGACAGTGCGGTGCAGGTGGCACGCTACCGCCAGTTTCTTGATGGCTATGCCGCGGATCAGCAACGCGCCGGGCGTTTCGCCTGGGCACCCAACGTGCGTCTGCGCAATGTGATGCAGTGGCTCGACTTCAACCACGTGGTGCCACCGGAGAGCCGCATCTCGCTGATGGTCTCGCTGGGCTTCTTCGTGATCTGCCTGATCAACACGATCGGCCTGTTGCTGGCCAAGTTCATGCGCCGGGCCGCGGAGATCGGCGTGCGTCGCGCCCTGGGCGCATCGCGCCGCGAAATCTACAAGCAATATCTGATGGAAGCGGCCACGGTCGGCGTGGCCGGCGGCGTGCTGGGTCTGTTGCTTACCGCCGCAGGCATCTCCGGCACCGGCCTGTTGTTCAGACCGGAGATCGCGCGCCTGGCACATCTGGATCTTTCGCTGGTGGGGCTGACCCTGGTGGTTGCCATTCTCGCCAGCGTGGCGGCGGCGTTCTATCCAGCCTGGCGCGCGGCGCAGGTGCAGCCAGCCTGGCAGCTGAAGTCGAACTAGGGCGCAGCCATGATGCAGATCAAACCGATACTTGCCGCCATGCGCCATCACCGGGCTGGCACGGTGCTGATCGCGCTGCAGATCGCCTTGACCCTGGCGATCGTGTGCAACGCACTTTTCATCATCCAGCAGCGTCTGGCCCATCTTTCCGAGCCGACCGGCATCGACGAAGCCAGCCTGTTCGTGATCCATAACCAATGGGCAGGCCAGTCGTCGACGCCGCAGATCGATGCGCAGATTCAGACCGATCTGGCCACGATGCGACAGTTGCCCGCCGTGCGCGATGCCTCGCCCAGCAACTCCTACCCACTGCGTGGTGGCGGCTGGGACAACTTCATCACGTTGACACCCGAGCAGGTGCAGCCGACCACCGATGGGTCGGTCTATCTGGGCGACGAGCAGACGATCGACACGCTGGGCGTGAAGCTGTTGGCCGGGCGCAATTTCCGCGCCGACGAGGTCGGCCGGATCGGCTTGCGCGAGGATGTCTTTCCACCCGTGGTGATCGTGACCAGGGCACTCGCCGACCGGCTGTATCCGGATGGATCGGCACTGGGCAAACCGCTCTACGCGATGAGTCCGACACCGAGCACCATCATCGGCATCGTCGACCTGTTGCAGCGGCAGGGCGTTTCGACATGGGACACGACGTATGCCTACCAGTCGCTGTTGTGGCCAATGCGCGTGGCGGAACCGCAAGGTTTGTACTACATCGTGCGGGCCAAACCGGGCCAGCTCGCCGCCGCCATGCGCGAGGTGCCCAAGGCGCTGAACGCACAAAATCGCATGCGCATCATCGATCCCAAGGACGGCGAGCTGAGCTTTGCCCAGGTGCGCGAACGTGCCTACGACAGCGATCGTGGCATGGCGATCCTGATGGGCATCATCAGCGCGGTGCTGCTGGCGATCACCGCTGCCGGCATCGTCGGCCTCACCAGCTTCTGGGTCGGCCAGCGGCGCAAGCAGATCGGCATCCGCCGCGCACTGGGTGCGACCCGGCACGACATCCTCAGCTATTTCCTCACCGAGAACCTGCTGATCGGCGGCATCGGCGTGGTCCTCGGCACCTTGCTGGCGATCGGCATCAATCTGTGGATGGTCACCCAGTTCGAGATGGCGCGGTTGTCGTTGGGCTATGTGGTCATCGGCGTCATTGCTTTGTTGCTACTTGGCCAGGCGTCGGTACTGACGCCTGCATTGCGCGCATCGCGCGTATCGCCGGTGGAAGCTACGCGCTCGGTTTGAACCATCGCTATGAAACAGGGGACAGCAATGTTTGGTTATTACCTCGATCTGGCCCTGCGCAGCCTCAGGCGCAACAAGGCACTCACCGCGCTGATGGTGCTGGCGATCGCGCTGGGCATCGGCGCCAGCATGACCACGCTGACCGTGCTGCATGTGCTGTCGGGCGACCCGCTGCCGGAGCGCAGCAGCACGTTGTATTACCCGCAGGTCGATCCGCGTGACAGCGCCGGTCACGACTCCGACAAGGAGCCGATGGAGCAGGTGAGTTGGACTGACGGCATGAACCTGTTGCAGGCGAAGCGGGCCGATCGCCAGGCGCTGATGACCGGCGGCACGGTGGCGATCCAGCCGACGCAGTCCGCGCTCGACCCATTCTACGAGGACGCGCGCTTCGCCACCGCCGATTTCTTTCCGATGTTTGGTGTGCCGTTCCAGTACGGCCATGGCTGGAGCGCTGCCGATGACGACAGCAGCGCACGGCTGGTGGTGATCAGCAGCAAGTTGAACGACAAGTTGTTCGGCGGCAAGGACAGTACAGGCCAGATGCTGCGGCTGGAGGGCACGGCATTGCGCATCGTCGGTGTGCTCGGCGACTGGCGCCCGAACCCGCATTTCTACGACCTCAATGTGACCAACTATGCCGAGAGCGAGGGCGTCTATATGCCACTGTCCACCTCGCAGGATCTGCAGCTTGCGCATGATGGCTCCGTCGATTGCTGGGGCAACGGTGGGGCGGGGCCACGCCCGGACCACAGCGCAACCTGCGTGTGGCTGCAGTTCTGGGTGCAACTGGACAGCCCGGCGCAGGCTGCGGTGTACAAAGAGTTCCTGGTGCATTACTCGCAGGAACAAAAAGCGCTGGGGCGTTTCCAGCGACCGCCGAATGTGCGCCTGCGCAATCTGATGGGTTGGCTGGACTACCAGATGGTGGTGCCCGGCGACGTGCGCCTGCAGGTATGGCTGGCATTCGGCTTCCTGCTGGTGTGTCTGGTCAATACGGTGGGGCTGATGCTGGCCAAGTTCATGCGCAGGGCGGGTGAGCTGGGCGTGCGCCGTGCGTTGGGCGCCTCGCGCCGTGCGTTGTTCGCGCAGCTGTTGGTGGAGGCCGGTGTGATTGGTCTCAGCGGCGGCATCGGCGGTTTGCTGCTGGCTTTTCTGGGCCTGTGGCTGGTGCGCCAGCAACCGGCCAGCTACGCGGCGCTTGCGCATCTGGATCCCGGGATGCTGCTGACCACCTTCCTGCTGGCGCTGGGTGCGAGCCTGCTGGCCGGCCTGCTACCGGCCTGGCGCGCCTGCCAGATCACTCCTGCCCTGCAACTGAAGAGCAACTGACATGGATATCCTGCCGATTCTTTCCACCCTGCGGCGGCACAAGATCACCGCATGGCTGCTTATCCTGGAAATCGCGTTGACCTGCGCGATCGTGTGCAACGCGGTGTTCCTGGTCAGTCAGCGACTGGAGCGCATGAATCTGCCCAGCGGCATCGCCGAGCATGAGCTGGTGCAGGTCCAGCTGGCCAACATCGGCAACCGCTCCGATGCCGAGGCGCGCGCCAAAACCGATCTGGCGGCACTGCGGCAGATTCCGGGTGTGACGCAGGTGGCGCTGGTCTTCCAGATGCCATTCACCGATGGCGGTTCGTCGAACAGCGGTATCAAGCTCGATCCGCAGCAGCGGGAGGACACGGCAGACGTCACCCAGTACATGGGTGAAAACCTGCTGTCTACGCTGGGCACAAAGTTGGTGGCCGGGCGTGATTTCCGGCCGGACGAATTCGTCAATCTCGATACTGCCGTGGCAGCCCTGCACACCGGGGACCTCAAGGGCTTGCCGCAAGTACTGGTGGTTACCCAGGCGCTGGCCGACAGGCTATGGCCGGGGCAGAGCGCGCTGGGCAAGCAGATCTATCTGGGCCAGGGCCTTGCGTTCCGGGTGGTCGGCGTGGTGGCACACCTGGCTCGGCCGAACAGGCTGTCAAAGGGCGTCGAATACAGCACGGTATGGCCGATCAGCATGAACGTGTCGCAGGGTGCCAGCTTCCTGATCCGCTGCGCGCCGCAGGAGCGCGAGCGGGTGCTGAAATCCGCGCTGGCCGCGCTGAAGCAACTGGACCCCAATCGCGTGGTGCTGCAGAAGCGCACCTATGACGAGGCGCGCCACGCATTTTTCGCGAACGATCGCGCGATGACCGGCATCCTGGTGGGTGTGTGCCTTGCGTTGCTGATCGTCACCGCACTGGGCATTGTCGGCCTCGCCAGTTTCTGGGTGGCGCAGCGTCGACGCACCATCGGCGTGCGCCGCGCGCTCGGCGCCACCCGCGCCAACATCCTGCATTACTTCCAGACCGAGAACTTCCTGCTCGCCACACTCGGCATCGTGCTGGGCATGGTGCTGGCCTACGGCATCAACCTGTTCCTGATGATGCATTACGAACTGCCGCGGTTGCCGGTCATCTATTTCCCGGTGGGTGCGGCGTTGCTGTGGGTGATTGGTCAGATCGCGGTATTCGGCCCAGCACTGCGCGCGGCGGCGGTGCCACCGGTAGTCGCGACAAGGTCGGTCTGATGCATTCCAGGAAGGGAGCTTGATGCATGTTTGCCTATTATCTGGATCTGGCCGCGCGCAGCCTCAAGCGCAACAAGGTGCTCACCGCGCTGATGGTGCTTGCCATCGCGGTCGGCATCGGCGCCAGCATGACCACGCTGACCGTGATGCATCTGCTGTCGTGCGATCCGCTGCCCACGCGCAGCGGCACGTTGTTTTTCCCGCAGGTCGATCCGAACCCCTATCCAGATGGGCCGTCGCTGCCTTACGACATGATGGATTATCGTTCGGCGGTGGATCTGTGGAGCGCGCATCGCGCCGACCGGCAGGCGCTGATCGCGCACGGCCAGCTGAAGCTGACCGCGCCGCAGGTGAATCTGCCGCCGCTGATGGCGCAGGTGCTGTCCACCACCAGCGAGTTCTTTCCGATGTTCGACGTACCGTTCCGCTATGGCCACGGTTGGTCGGCGCAGGATGATGCCAGCCGCGCGCGGGTGGCAGTGATCTCCGCGGACCTCAACAACAAGCTGTTCAACGGCGCCGACAGTGTGGGGCGCACGCTTCGGCTGAAAGACTCGGATGTGCGCATCGTCGGCGTGCTGGATGCGTGGCGCCCCTCGCCGCAATTCTATGACGTGGCGGGCGGGCGCTTCGACGATGGCCAGACCGGCGACTTCTATGGTCGCACCGAGGATGTTTTCCTGCCGCTCAACAGTTCGTCGGACATCAATCCTGTCGGTTTCAATTTCTTCACCTGCTGGAGCATGCCCCAAAGCGATGCGACCCTGCAGACATCGCCCTGCGTGTGGATGACGCTGTGGGTACAGTTGGACAGCCCGGCCAAGGTCCGCAGCTATCGACAGTTCGTGGCCGACTATGCCGCGTTGCAGAAGTCCGCCGGTCGTTTCGCGCGCGCCGACAACACGCAGCTGCGCAGCCTGATGGGATGGCTGGACTTCAATCACGTGGTGCCCAGCGACGTGCGCCTGCAGATGTGGGTGGCTTTCGCGTTTCTGCTGATCTGCCTGTTCAATACCGTGGGCCTGCTGTTGGCGAAGTTCCTGCGCCGATCCGGCGAGATCGGGGTGCGCCGTGCGCTGGGTGCCAGTCGTGCAGCGATCATGGCGCAGTGCCTGTTCGAGGCCGGATTGATCGGTTTGCTGGGCGGCATCGGTGGTCTGCTACTGACCTTGCTGGGGTTGTGGCTGGTGCGTCGCCAGCCGGTGGCCTATGCCGATCTGGTGCATCTGGATACGGCGATGTTCCTGGCTACGTTTGCCTTGGCGATTGCCGCCAGCCTGCTGGCTGGCCTGCTGCCTGCAATACGCGCCAGCCGGATGGCGCCGGGCCTGCAGCTGAAGATGACTTGAGGACGACGACATGCAGATTCGCCCGGTTCTTTCCGCGCTGCGCAAACATCGCGTCGCCACCGTGCTGATCGCGATGGAAATCGCGCTGGCGTGTGCAGTGCTGTGCAATGCCTGCTTCCTGATCGCCAACCGTGTGCAGCAGATCCGGATTCACAGCGGCGTCGATGAGCGTGCACTGGCCGCCATCAAGCTCACCGGTTTCGATGAAAAGGACGGCGTCGACCTCAACGCCCGCGTACTCAGCGGCCTGGCCACGATTCCCGGCATGCGGTCGGTAAGCGTGATCAACGCCGTGCCGTTCGGCGGCTCGCCGAACAACGCCGGCATCACCACGGATGCGGCGGGCAAGCAGTTCGCCGGCGTGGTGAATTTCTACACGGGCGGACCGGGCAGCTTCACGGCGTTGGGACTGCGCTTGATCGCAGGACGCGCGCCGCAGGATGACGACTATCAGCCCGTCGTTCATTTCGTACCCGACGATGCGCTGGTGTGGGTCTCGCAGTCGCTGGCTGAACACGCGTGGCCCGGTGTCGATCCCATCGGCAAGGAGTTCTGGGTCGGCCGGCCGCACTTCAGGGTGGCGGGAGTGGTGGCGAATCTGGCGCGACCGTCTCCAGGCGAGGGCGGTCCTTCCACCATCGAATGGTCGGTTTTCGTGCCGTCCCAACCTGGCGCACATTTTGCCGGCACCTACCTCTTGCGCGCGTCGCCCGAGGAGCTTTCGCGCGTGCTGCGTGACGCGCGTGCGGCTATCGCCAAGATCGCACCCGACGCTGTGCTGGAAACCGCCACCAGCCAGAGCGTGGCCAGCCTGCGGGAAACTTTCTTTCAGCAGGACCGCACCATGGCCGGCATCCTGCTCGGCGTGATCGCAGCCATGCTGCTGGTCACCGCACTCGGCATCGTCGGCCTCGCCAGTTTCTGGGTGCAGCAGCGACGCCGGCAGATCGGCATCCGCCGTGCACTCGGCGCCACCCGCGGTGACATCTTGGGTTACTTCCAGACCGAGAACTTCTTGATCGTCACGTTCGGCATCGTGCTGGGCATGCTGCTGGCGTTCGCGCTGAACCTGCTGCTGATGACGCACTACGAATTGCCGCGGCTGCCGCTGTATTACTTGCCGATCGGCGCATTGATCTTGTGGGGTCTGGGCCAGTTAGCCGTACTCGGCCCGGCGCTGCGCGCGGCGGCGGTGCCGCCGGTGGTGGCGACACGATCTGTTTAACTCTTCTCTACTGACGATTTCATCGCCAGTAGAGAAGAGTTTGAAACTCAACGGAGTACATGGAATGTTTGGCTATTACCTTGATCTCGCACTGCGCAGCCTGCGGCGCAACCAGATCCTCACCGCGTTGATGGTGCTGGCCATCGGATTGGGCATAGGTGCCAGCATGACGATGATGACCGTGCTGCACGTGATGTCGGCCGATCCAATACCAGACCGCAGCGGCCAGTTGTTCTATCCGCACCTGGACCCCACGCCGCTGGACCGTCGCAAAAACGCACTGGCTCCCGACCCCACCGACAATATGACCTGGCCCGATGCGATGGCCTTGCTGGCGGCACATCGAGGTACGCGACAGGCGGCCATGTCAGGCGGAAATCTTGTCGCGCATCCGGAAAAAGTGAGTGCGAATCCGTTCACCATCGATGGGCGTTACACCACGGCGGACTTCTTTGCGATGTTTCGGCTGCGCTTTGTTGCGGGCCATGCGTGGACTGCCACGGACGACACCGCACGTTCCCGCGTGGTGGTGCTGAGTGAAGCGCTGAGTCGCACCTTGTTTGGCACCGACGACAGCGCGGGTCGCATGGTGCAGCTGGGGGAGCACACATTCCGTGTCATCGGCGTTACCGCACCATGGGCGCCGCAGCCGATGTTCTACGCCGACGCCGCCGCGCATAAATTTGGCGAGTCCGACCAGTTCTTTCTGCCGCTGGCGACCGCCGTGGATTTGAAACTCGATACCAGTGGCAATGTTTCTTCGTGGAAGAAATTCAGCGGTGATCTGACGGCATCGAGCGTCACCTGGTTGCAGTTCTGGGTGCAGTTGGACAAGCCGGACCAAGTCGCTGCGTACCGCCGTTTTCTGTTCGATTATTCGGCCCAACAAAAGGCGTTGGGCGTCTACGAGCGACCTGCCGACAGTGCGCGACTCGACAGTTTGAGGGAGCGCTTGGTCACGCTGCACCTCGTACCCGATGACCTGCGATTGCAGAGCTGGCTGGCGCTGGGTTTTCTGATGGTTTGCATGGTCAATATCGTGGCCTTGCTGCTGGCGAAATTTCTTCGCCGTAGTGGCGAGGTGAGTGTGCGCCGTGCGCTGGGTGCGCAAAGACGGGACATCTTTGTGCAGTTCGGTGTGGAGTCGGCCTTGATCGGTTTGGTGGGTGGCGGCCTGGGTCTGCTGTTGGCGCAACTGGGGCTGTGGGGTATTCGTCGTCGGCCTGACGAATATGCGCAGCTGGCGCAGATGGATACGGCCATGCTGTTGAGTACCTTTGCGCTGGCCGTGGTGGCCAGCGTGCTGGCTGGGCTGCTGCCCGCATGGCGCGCCTGCCATATCGCGCCTGCACTTCAATTGAAAACCCTGTGAGACCCGTGATGAACCTTCCGCTCCAGCCCATACTTGCCAGCCTGCGCCATCACCGCCTCACCACCGCGCTGTTGATGCTGCAGGTCGCGTTGACTTGCGCCATCGTCTGCAACGTGGCTTTCATGATCGTCACTCGATGGGGCGAGGTGCGCATCGACAGTGGCATCGATGAAACATCCTTGTCCATGCTCGAAAGTCAGGGCGTCAAGGCAGACGCGACCCCATGGATCCACCACGCGGAAGATCTGACCGCACTACGCGGTATACCGGGCGTGACCGCGGCCGTCGCGGTGGACACCTTGCCTTTGGGCGGTAGCGAAAGTTCAACCGGAGCCTGTGCCAGTAGCGAGGCGATGGAGGCTGCCATCAAGGCGAATTCGATAGATGGTCAGTCCGCCTGCGCCGAGTTCGCGACGTTGGCCGGTTCGCCCGGTGAACTCGCTGCACTCGGTTTGAAGTTGATCGCCGGGCGTGACTTCCTGCCCGATGACTACAAGACGGGTGACATCAGTGCCGCCATCATCAGCCGCGAGCTGGCCGAGCGTCTTTACCCCGGTGCGCAAGCACTGGGCAAGAGCCTCTACAACGGTTCGGACACCCCCGTCCGTATCGTAGGCATTGTGGATACCTTGCTGCGTCCGTATTTGCGCGACGCAGGCATCAACCAGTTCACCATGCTGTGGCCACAGTTGCCCAATGACAACAGCGTCACCTATCTCTTGCGTAGTGCGCCGCGGGACAGTGAACGTGTGCTCAAGGCCGCCGTAGCCGTACTCAACAAGGTGAACCCGCAACGGATCATTCCGGCAAAAAGAGTTCGTACTTATACGCAAATGCGTGACAGCTATTTTCAGCGTGACACCACCATGATCGGCTTGCTGCTGGCCTCGGCTTTGGGCCTGTTTTTTGTCACCGCGTTGGGCATCGCCGGCCTTGCCAATTTCTGGGTGCAGCAGCGCACGCGTCAGATCGGCATCCGCCGCGCGATCGGTGCCACCCGCGGCGACATCCTGCGCTACTTCCAGACCGAGAATTTCCTGATCGTCAGCGGCGGAACCGTGCTGGGCATGCTGCTGGCGTCCGCGCTGAACCTGCTGCTGATGACGCACTACGAATTGCCGCGGCTGCCGCTGTATTACCTGCCGATCGGCGCATTGATTCTGTGGGGACTGGGCCAGCTGGCCGTGCTCGGTCCGGCGCTGCGCGCGGCAGCGGTGCCGCCGGTGGTGGCAACGCGATCGGTGTGAATGTTTGAAATGTCACTCCTCCCGATGACTTGGGAAGAGTCTGCACGGCAACGCGAAGGATCAACCATGTTCGCCTACTACCTCGATCTGGCACTGCGCAGCCTCAGGCGCAACAAGGTACTCACCATGCTGATGGTGCTCGCATTGGCGCTGGGTATCGGTGCCACGATCACCACGCTGACCGTGCTCAAGCTGCTGTCGGGCGATCCGTTGCCGCAGAAGAGTACGCAGTTGTTCTATCCGCAGCTGGATCCTTATCCGAAAGATCAGCCTTTCTCGCGCAGCGGAAAGAAGTTGCCGTGGCTGATGAGCTACGTCGATGCAATGAATCTGCTGCATGCCCGCAAGGCGCAGCGGCAGGCGGTGATGGCGCTGTCGCAGGTCAAGGTGACGCCGCAGGCGCAGGACGGGAAAGCGTTCTATGCCGACGGGGTGCTGACCACGTCGGACTTCTTTCCGATGTTCGATGCGCCATTCCAGTACGGCGCAGGCTGGGCTTCGGCGGACGACGAAAGTCGTGAGCAGGTCGTGGTGATCGCGGGTTTCCTCAACGACAAACTGTTCGGCGGGGCGAACAGCGTAGGGCGCACGATCCGCATCGAAGATCACGACTTCCGCATCATCGGCGTGCTGCGACCCTGGGCGCCGCAGCCGCGCTTCTACGCGGTACATCTGGGTGGGCGCGATTACGGCAAGGGCGAGGCGGTGTTCATGCCCTTGCAGGGTGCGCGTGCCGACGGCATCACGCCGAATACGGTCATGTCGTATGGGCCGGAGCATACCGACATGCAGCATCTGGAGACCGCCCAAAGCATCTGGCTGGGCTTGTGGGTGCAGTTGTCCAGTGCCGACGAGGCTTCGGCCTACAAGCTGTTCCTGGCCAACTACGCGCAGCAGCAGGTCGCGCTGGGGCGGTTCCAGCTGTCCAGAGTGGCCTTCTGGGATCTCATGTCATGGCTGCGCAACGAACAGGTGGTGCCCGATGATGTGCGCCTGCAGGCCGGCCTGGCACTCGGCTTCCTGCTGATCTGCGTGGTGAATACGGTGGGCCTGCTGCTGGCCAAATGCCTGCGCCGCTCGCGCGAGATCGGCGTGCGCCGCGCGCTGGGCGCTTCGCGCGGTGCGATCTTTGCGCAGTTCATGGTCGAGGCCGGCATC
The DNA here is from genome assembly GCF_002001175.1 of Rhodanobacter sp. C03. GTDB lineage: Bacteria > Pseudomonadota > Gammaproteobacteria > Xanthomonadales > Rhodanobacteraceae > Rhodanobacter. Next base: position 792,490 of record NZ_MUNT01000001.1, read on the forward strand.
GTCGGCGTGGCCGGCGGTATGCTGGGCCTGGGCTTCGCCGAGCTGGGCTTGTGGGGCATCCGCCACCAGCCGGCGCAATACGCCAGCCTCGCGCATCTGGATCTGTCGATGTTCCTGTTCACCTTCCTGGTCGCGCTGGTTTCCAGTCTGATCGCCGGCCTGCTGCCCGCGTGGCGCGCCTGCGTGGTCGCGCCCGCTCCGCAACTGAAAGCCAGTTAACGCGCTTTCCCTGCGCGTGAAAGCAGCCATCCATGGCCGCACTTTTCAAGGAACCGCAACATGGAAATCCGTCCGATACTCGCCAGCCTGCGCAAGCATCGCATCCCGGCCACTCTGATCGTGCTGGAGATCGCGCTGGCCTGCGCGGTGCTCTGCAATGCCGTGTTCATGATCGGCCAGCGCGTGGCCAGCATCCACTGGTCGAATGCGATCGACGAGCAGGGCATCTCGGTGGTCACCGTGAATGGCGCCGATCCGAAACTCGCCGCCAGCGACATTCCGCGCAATCTTGCCGCCTTGCGCGGCATCGCCGGTGTCACGGCGGTGGCCGCAGCAACCAGCATGCCGCTGGATCAGAATCCGGCGCTGTCACCCTTCGTCACCAAGCCGGATGCGAATACCACGGTGAACAGCTCGGTGTATTTCATCGGCAGCGACGGCGAGCGGGCCATGGGACTGCGCCTGCTGCAAGGCCGATGGTTCAATGCGGATGAATACGCCGGCAGCGGTTTCAAGAATTTCGCTTCCACCGGCCATGTCGCGCTGGTCACGCAGAGCGATGCCAACAGGTTGTGGCCACGCCAGAGCGCGCTGGGCAAGACCTTGTATAGCAACTCCGCGAGCTGGACGGTCGTCGGTGTGGTCGCCGATGTACTGGCACAGGATCCCAAGTTCAGCGGTCCGGGCGGCATGTATTCCAGCGTGTTCTATCCATTACAACCCGACGGGGTGATGGGTGACTACGTCTTGCGCAGCGCACCGCAGGATCGCGAACGCGTGGAGCGCGAGGCGGTGCAGGTGCTGGGCAAGCTGCAGCAGGGCGCCGTAGTGGAAGGGAAGACCTACGCCGGCATGCGTTCCGACTATTTCGCCGATACCACCAGCATGGTGTGGATGCTGGTGCTGGTATGCGTGGTGATGCTGGCAGTGACGGCGTTCGGCATCGTTGGCCTGACCAGTTTCTGGGTGCAGCAGCGGCGACGGCAGATCGGCATACGCCGCGCCGTGGGTGCCACGCGTGGGCATATCCTCAGCTACTTCCGTACCGAGAATTTCCTGCTCAGTACGGCGGGTGTGCTGGCTGGCATGGCGCTGGCGTTCGGTATCAACCTGTACTTGATGGAGCACTACGAGATGAGTCGGATGCCCTGGTATTACCTGCCAGGGAGTGCCATCGCGCTATGGCTGCTCGGTCAGCTTGCCGTGTTCGGCCCGGCGTTGCGTGCTGCAGCGGTGCCGCCGGTGGTGGCGACGCGGTCAGTGTGATGGGAAGGAACAGGTAAAGCACCACGTGATTTCAACTGTTTCAGGGGTACATGGAATGTTCGGTTATTACTTAGATCTGGCGTTGCGAAGTCTGAAACGCAACAAGGTGCTCACGGCGCTCATGGTGCTGGCGATCGGGCTTGGCATTGGTGCCAGCATGACGATGATTACCGTGCTGCATGTGATGACCGCCGATCCGCTGCCGGACAAGAGCGTGCGATTGTTCTACCCGCAGATCGATCCGCAAGACATGGAAGGCTACACACCGGGCAGGGAGCCGATGGATCAGTTTTCATGGATCGATGCAATGAACCTGCTGCATGCGCGCAAGGGCAGTCATCAGGTGGCAACGACCGGTGGTCGCGTCACCGTACGTCCGCCGCAGGGCAAGAGCCGTGCCTTCTTCGCCGATGCGCGTTACACGTCATCCGATTTCTTCAGCATGTTCGACGTGCCGTTTCTATATGGCAGCGGCTGGACGGCCGATGACGACGACAGGCAGGCACGCGTGGCGGTGATCTCGCGCACACTGGCCGACAAGCTCTACGGTGCCGACCATGCGGTGGGCCAGGCGCTGCGCCTGGGCAAGGATGTGTTTCGCGTCATAGGCGTGGTCGATCACTGGGATCCAGTGCCGCATTTCTACGATTTGACACAAGGTAGCTACCACAAGACCGAGGATGTGTTTCTGCCGCTTGAAACGGCGATAGCACTTGGCCAGGGTACTTCCGGTAACATGAATTGCTGGGGCCACGGCGGCTTTCCCGATCCGCGCAACATGAAAAATGCCAACTGCGTATGGATGCAGTTCTGGGTACAGCTGGACACGCCGACCCAGGTGCAGGCGTATCGCGAGTTTCTGGTGCACTACTCCGAGCAGCAGAAGACGCTGGGGCGCTTCCAGCGTCCACCGAACACGCGGCTGCATGACCTGATGGGCTGGCTGGACTACAACCATGTCGTACCCGGCAGCGTGCAACTGCAAGCCTTGCTGGCGCTGGGGTTCATGCTGGTCTGTCTGGTCAACACGGTGGCGTTGCTGCTGGTGAAGTTCCTGCGGCGCAGCAGCGAACTGGGCGTGCGGCGTGCCATGGGTGCTTCGAAGCAGTCGATCTTCGCGCAGTTGCTGACGGAGGCGTCCTTGATCGGCATCGCAGGCGGTATTGCAGGATTATTGCTGGCGTTTGGCGGCTTGTGGATCGTGCGTCATCAGCCGGTGGAGTACGCGCCGTATGCGCATCTGGATATGGCGATGCTGGGTGCGACGCTGGTACTCGCGCTGTGCGCCACCGTACTCGCGGCGATGTTCCCCGCCTGGCGCGCGTGTCGCGTGCAGCCTGCTCGTGTCCTGAAGATCCAGTGAGGAGACGCACGTCATGCATCCTATTGTTTCCGCACTGAAGCACCACAAGACCGTGGTGATTCTGGTGGTTCTGGAGATCGCGCTTACCTGTGCGATCGTCAGTAATGGCATCTTCATTATCGGCAACCACCTGGCGACCATGCGCATGCAAACCGGGGTGGCGGACAACGAGCTGATATGGGCCGAGAGCAGCGGCATCGGTGACGCCAGCGCATCAGCCAGCCAAGCCAGTCGGGCCGCCGCCGATCTGGCCGCACTGCGCGGCATGCCCGGGGTGAAGTCGGCGGTCATCACCAATTCGCTGCCGCTCAGCTCCACCGGCTCGTGGGGCACTTGCATAGCGCGCAAGGCAGGCGGGGCGGATGCCGATTCGGTTTGCACCGTCATTATGTATGCCGGGACGACAGGTGTGGTGAATACGCTCGGGATCAGGCTGTCGCAGGGGCGTGATTTTCTGTCGCAGGAATATCAGGACTACGATCCGTTCCAGGGCAGCAGGGCGCCCCCTCCATCGGTAATCATCACCCGGTCGCTGGCGGAAAAAATGTGGCCCGGAGAGGATCCACTGGGCAAGCCCATTTTTCTGGGCGACAGGAATTCAGGTGTCACCCATGTCGTGGGCGTGACAGATCATCTACTCAACCCGAGCATCAACAAGCAGAGCGGCGCTGATCTCAACATGTTGCTGCCGGTAACGTTGACAACAGGCAACATGTACGTGCTTCGCACGCAGCCGGGTGTGCGTGACGCCACGTTGCGCAATTTGCCCAAGGTGCTCGATCGCGTGGACGACCAACGCATCATCACCGAAAACCACAGCTATTCGGATACCGTCTCGGACTACTTCCACGACGACCGCGCATTGATCTGGCTGTTGCTGGTGGTGATCGGTTGCCTGCTAGCGCTCACTGCGCTGGGTGTGATCGGACTGTCCAGCTTCTGGGTACAGCAGCGCATGCATCAGATCGGCATCCGCCGCGCGATCGGCGCCACCCGGCGCGACATCCTCCGTTACTTCCAGACCGAGAATTTCCTGATCGTCAGTGCTGGTATCGCGCTTGGATTGGGGCTCGCAGTGGCGCTGAATCTGATGTTGATGAAGCAATACGAGCTGCCACGCTTGCCACTGGCCTATCTGCCCGCTGCAGCGATCGTCCTGTGGCTGCTCGGCCAGCTGGCCGTGCTTGGTCCGGCGCTGCGAGCGGCGGCTGTGCCGCCGGTGGTGGCGACGCGATCGGTGTAAGTACCATGCAATCTGGCACGGGAAGATGCCTCCCGCGGCAGTCACAATGAACCTTCATGGTCCCATGAATACAATCCGGAGCTGAGCCTGATGAAGACCTTGCCGTTGCTGATCTGTGCGAGCCTGCTGGGCTCGGTGACTATGGTTTCAATGGTGCAGGCTGCGCCTGCTGCGCAAGTCGCATCGACGGATGTGGCGACCCGGGTGGCGGCGCTCAATGCGCTGCTGGCCGAACAATGGCAGCACACGCTGCAGAATTCGCCAGAGTTCGCCACCATTCTCGGCGACCTGCGTTACAACGACCGCTGGAGCGATGCGTCGCTGGCACATGCGGCGACCGAGCGGCAGGTGACCGCGGATTTCCTGAAGCGTTTCGAGGCGATCGATACCACCGGCTTCGCCGACTCCGACAAGCTGAACCAGCAACTGATGGTGCGCCAGCTCAAGGACAACCTCAAAAGTTACGACCTGAAGCTGTACGAGATGCCGCTGGACCAGATGAGCGGCGCGCACATCGCGCTGGCCGGCTTCGTCAGTTCGATTCCGTTCGACAACACGAAGGAGTACGAGGATTACCTGGCGCGCCTCAAGGCGGTGCCGAAGCTGTTCGACCAGGTGACCGCGGTGGCGCAGCAGGGCATGCGCGACAAGATGATGCCACCGAAATATCTGCTGGAAGCGGTCGTCAAGCAGATCGGCAGCATCGAGAAACCGGCTGGCATGGACAGTCTGTTTGCCGAGCCACTGAAGCATTTCCCGAAGTCGGTGTCGGTAGCCGACCAGAAGCGCCTGCATGACGAGATCCTCGCCGCGATCGATCAGGACGTGCGCCCGGCCTATCACAAGCTGGGCGAATTCGTGGCGAAAGATTACGCGCCGCATGGGCGCGCCCAGCCTGGCGTGTGGGGGTTGCCGAATGGCGACGCGATCTATCGCTTCGACGTGGAGCAGATGACCACCACCGAAAAGCCGCCGCAACAGATCCACGAACTCGGACTGGCCGAGGTCAAGCGGATCGAGGGCGAGATGACGAAGATCGCCAAGTCGCAGGGCTTTGCCGATCTGGCCAGCTTCCGCGCCTCGCTGAAGAGCAATCCGAAGACGCACGCGACCTCGCGCGAGGACATCCTCAACCGTTATCGCGGCTATCTGGCACAGATGCAGCCGGAGCTGCCGAAGTTGTTCGGCATGCTGCCGAAGACCCGCGTCGAGGTGGTGCCGGTGGAAGCGTTCCGTGAGAAGGAAGCCGCCGCCGCCGAGTACCATCAGGGCACGCCGGATGGTTCGCGGCCCGGGCAGATCTTCGTCAACACCGGTGATTTTGCCAACCGCAGCGTGCTGACGATCGAGTCGACCTCGTACCACGAAGGCGTGCCTGGCCACCATCTGCAGATCTCGATCGCGCAGACGCTGCCGGCGTTGCCACCGTTCCGCCAGCAGGCCGGTTACACCGCCTACATCGAAGGCTGGGCGCTGTATGCGGAGCAGCTGGGCAAGGACATCGGCTTCTACAAGGATCCGTTATCCGATTACGGCCGCCTGTCCGACGAGTTACTGCGTGCCGATCGCCTGGTGCTCGATACCGGCGTGCACTACAAGCACTGGACGCGCCAGCAGATGGTGGATTTCTTCCATGCACATTCCAGCGAGGACGAGCCGGACGTGCAGGCCGAGACCGATCGCTATATCACCTGGCCGGGTCAGGCACTGGCCTACAAGATGGGCGAGCTGAAGATCCTCGAATTGCGCGCGCGGGCGAAAAAGGAACTGGGTGACCAGTTCGACATTCGCGCGTTCCACGACGAGATCCTCGGTGGCGGCGCACTGCCGCTGGATGTGCTGGAGACGCGCGTCAACGACTGGATCGCCGCGGTGAAGGCAGGCAAGGCACCGGCACATCCGGTGGCGGAGTGAGTTGTCGAGTCATCGGTTGCCCGCAAGGTGACCGCTGCTCCTTGTAGGAGCGACTTCAGTCGCGACGCTCCTGGTGCCTCGATGGCAAAACCAGAAGCATCGCGGCTGAAGCCGCTCCCACAGGGTGAGCCACCAGGCGCAGCGCCGATGCCAACATGCTTGAATAGTCCAATAGTCATGGCAACCTTTATGGCTGGAGCGGCATCCATGTCCGCATGTGCAGAAGAAAGATGCGAACCGTCCTGATCATCGATGACAACCCGGCCGTGGGCGAGGCGCTCTCGTTGGCGTTGTCGCTGCATGAGATCCGCCCGCTCACCGCGTTGACGCAAAATGAAGGACTGGCGCTGCTGGATCGCGAGGCGGTCGACGTGGTGATCCAGGACATGAACTTCACCGCTGATACCACCTCGGGCGAGGAGGGTGTGGCGCTGTTCCGGGCGATCCGTGAGCGCCACACGGACTTGCCAGTCATCCTGCTTACCGCATGGACGCATCTGGAGACCGCGGTGGAACTGGTCAAGGCCGGTGCGTCCGATTACCTGGCCAAGCCGTGGGATGACCACAAGCTGCTGGCCACGGTGGAGAACCTGCTGGAGTTGTCCGAGTCCACCCGCGAGATGACGCGCAGCCGGCGTGAGCGGCGCCAGCGGCGCGAGCAGTTGCAGAAGAAATATGATCTGGACGGCCTGGTATTCGCCTCCGAGGCGATGGCACGCACGCTGGATCTGGCCTGCCAGATCGCGCGCTCGGATGTGCCGGTATTGATCACCGGCCCGAACGGCACTGGCAAGGAGCGCATCGCGACAATCGTGCACGCGAACTCGGCGGTGAAGCGCGGTGCGTTTGTCGCGGTGAACTGCGGCGCATTGCCCGGCGAACTGATCGAAGCCGAATTGTTCGGTGCCGACGCGGGCGCGTACACCGGCGCGAACAAGGCGCGCGAGGGCCGCTTCGAACTGGCCGACGGCGGCACCCTGTTCCTCGACGAAATCGGCAATCTGCCGCTGCCCGGCCAGATGAAGCTGCTGCGCGTGCTGGAGACCGGCCAGTTCGAACGGCTCGGCTCCGGTCGCACGCGTCAGGTCAAGGTGCGTGTACTGAGCGCGACCAATGCCGATCTCAAGGCGATGATCCGTGCCGGCACGTTCCGCGAGGATCTGTATTACCGGCTCAACGTGATCGAGGTGAACCTGCCGTCGCTGGCCGAGCGCAGTGACGACATCCTGCCGCTCGCCGAATTCTTTCTGGATGGCCGGGCCGAGCTCGGCGACGCCGCCCGCGAGGCGTTGCTGAGCTATCCGTGGCCGGGCAACGTGCGCGAACTGAAGAACGCGATCGAGCGGGCTGCGCTGCTGACGGGCAGCAATCCGATCACCCCAGAACTGCTCAACCTGCCGCAGCATGCCGCGGTCGCCGCGCGCAATCTCGACGAGCCCAGTCGTGAGGCGGTGGAAACCGCCTTGCACAAGGCCGACGGCGTGGTCAGTCGCGCTGCCCAGAATCTCGGTCTGTCGCGCCAGGCGCTGTATCGGCGGATGGAACGCTACGGTCTGGCCACACCTGCCTGAGGCATAGGCATTGATCGATTTTTCAGGGATGCTGTGGCCATGCGACCGCTGATGACTCTCAAGGTGCGCCTGACCCTGCTGCTTGGCGTGGCGGCGCTGGCCGGCGCGCTGATCTATGCCGGTGTCACGCAGTGGCCACTGCCGCAGCTGTTGTTGTGGCTGCAGAGCGCGCTGACGGCAAAGCCGCTGACCGCAACGGCGGCGGCGATCGATGCGCCGCACGAGCTACATCTGGGCATCTACGGTGGCCTCGGTGTCTCCGCCGTGCTGCTGTTGCTGCTGGCGTTTTGGCTGGCTAGTCGCGCGATGTCGCCGGTCAGTCGTCTGCTGCGTGCGCTGGAAGGCGCGGTGACCAGTTATCGCGATGGCGATTTCAGCTTCTCGATCGCGGTGAACCGGCGTGACGAGCTGGGTGAACTGATCCGCATGCACAACGCACTGGGGCAGACCCTGCGCGAACAGCGCCAGCACCTGGTCCAACGCGAGCTGCTGCTGGATACCGTGGTGCAGAACACGCCGGTGGCGCTGGTGCTGTCCGATGCGGCTGGTCGTGTCGCCTACTCGAACATCGCCTCGCGGCATTTGTTCAACGAGGGACGCAGCCTGAACGGTCTGGATTTTGCCGAGCTGCTCGCCGATGCACCGGAGGCCCTGCGCAAGGCGGTGGAGAGCGGTGAAGATGCCTTGCTCAGCGTGGAGATGGATGGCAGCGAGGAAACTTTCCATCTGTCGCAGCGTGCCTTTCGTCTGCAGGGGCGCCCGCATCGACTGCAGCTGTTCCGGCGCATGACGCGCGAGCTGTCGCGGCAGGAAGTGGCGACCTGGAAGCGGGTGATCCGGGTGATCAGCCATGAGCTCAACAATTCACTGGCACCGATTTCCTCGCTGGCGCATTCCGGCGCGGAACTGGCGCGGCGCGGGCAGCTCGATCGATTGCCCAGTGTGTTCGCGACCATCAGCGAACGCGCGCTGCACCTGCATGGTTTCATCGCCGGCTACGCCAGCTTCGCCAAACTGCCCACGCCACAACCGGTCGCCGTGGCATGGACACCGTTCCTGGATGGGCTGGCGTTGCATTGTCACTATCGGCTGGCCACGCCGGCACCCAGCCATCCCGGCCATTTCGATGCGATCCAGATCGAGCAGGTACTGATCAACCTGATCAAGAACGCGCACGAATCGGGTGGTGCGGATGACGAGGTCACGCTGTCGATTCTGGATGTCGGTCGCGAGCTGCGCATCGAGGTAAGTGACCGCGGCCCCGGCATGAGCGAGACCGTGCTGGCGCAGGCATTGCTGCCGTTCTATTCGACCAAACGCTCCGGCACCGGGCTGGGTCTGGCGCTGGCGCGCGAGATCACCGAGGCACACGGCGGCCGCGTGCTGCTGGCCAACCGCGAGGGTGGCGGTTTGCGTGTGAGCCTGTTGCTGCCGCAGGTCGCATCGAGATAGCAGCCGGCTCGCCTATACTCCAGTCTTCTTCAGGGAATGGGGTAAATCATGGGACAGCTACTCGCGTTGGTCATCGTGTTCGTCGTCGTGGTCGGTGTGGCCAAGCTGGTGCGCATCGTGCCGCAAGGCTTCGAGTGGACGGTGGAGACATTCGGAAAGTACACCCGCACCTTGAGTCCGGGGCTGCACTTCCTGATCCCGATCTACCAGGCAGTCGGGCGCAAAATCAACATGATGGAGCAGGTGCTCGACGTGCCGTCGCAGGACGTGATCACCAAGGACAACGCCGTGGTGCGCGTCGACGGCGTGGTGTTCTACCAGGTGCTCGACGCCTCCAAGGCGGCCTACGAGGTATCCAATCTGGAGCAAGCCTCGTTGGCGCTGATCATGACCAATATCCGTACCGTGCTCGGCTCGATGGACCTGGATGAATCGCTGAGCCAGCGCGATGCGATCAACGCCAAACTGCTACGTGTGGTGGACGAGGCGACCCATCCGTGGGGCGTCAAGGTCAACCGCATCGAGATCAAGGACATCGCGCCACCGCGCGACCTGATCGACGCGATGGCACGGCAGATGAAGGCCGAGCGCGAGAAGCGCGCGAACATTCTGGATGCCGAGGGTTTCCGTCAGGCGGCGATCCTCAAGGCCGAAGGCGAGAAGCAGTCGGTGATCCTGGCTGCCGAGGGCGAGAAGGAAGCCGCATTCCGCGCCGCCGAGGCGCGCGAGCGTTCGGCCGAGGCCGAGGCGAAGGCGACCACGATGGTCTCCGACGCGATTTCCGGCGGCAACGTCAACGCATTGAACTACTTCGTCGCGAACAACTACGTCGAGGCGTTGAAGGAAATGGCGAAGTCGCCGAACCAGAAGATGCTGCTGCTGCCGATCGAGGCCACCGGCATCCTCGGTTCACTGGCCGGCATCGCCGAGCTGGCCAAGGAATCGCTGGGCCAGCAGCAGAAGTCGGCGGCGATCCAGCCGCCGCTGCGCTGAGGTGGCGGCCATGTGGGAGCTTTCCGCGCACTACCTGTGGTGGATCCTGGCACTGCTGCTGATTGCGGGTGAGGTGTTGCTGCCGGGTTATTTCATGCTGTGGATCGGTCTGGCTGCTGCGGCGATGGGCGTGGTGCTGTGGGCCGTGCCCTCGCTGGGGCTGCTGACCCAGGCGGTGCTGTTCGCGTTGCTGGCGCTGGCAGCCTGTGTCGCTTATGCGCGCCTGTTGCGGCCGCAGCTGGAGCGGCGCGAGCCGGGCAGCGAGCGACTCAACCGGCGGGCCGAGCAGATGATCGGTCAGCGCTACGAGCTGATCGAGCCGATCGTCAACGGTCGCGGCAAGGCCAGCGTTGGCGACGGCCAGTGGCTGGTCAGTGGGCCTGATCTGCCGCTGGGCAGCACGGTGGAAGTGATTGCGGTCGACGGCAGTACGTTGAAGGTGCGTGCGGCGGCATGACTACCGGCAACCCCATCAGTCCGCAGCAGTTCGCCACCACGGCGCTGAATACCCGCATGGCGTTTCTGCTGGAGCTGGCGCGGCGGTTGCATCAGTACGGGACGTCCGCACCGCGTCTGGAGATGGCGGTGGCCGGGGTCGCACAACGGCTGGGGCTGGCGGCCGATGTGTGGTCCAGTCCCACCGCGATCATCATTTCCTTCACCGACCTGGCCCAGGGCGAGGAGGGCGTGGCACAGAGCACCCAGGTGATGCGACTGGCGCCGGGTGAAGTGAATCTGGAGCGACTGTGTCAGGCTGACGAAATCGCCGATCACGCGATCGCCGGCGAGCTGGATCTGCGTGAGGGTTTCCATCGGTTGCGTGCGCTGGGCCGGCCGGATACGCGCCGCGAGAAGATCGGCCTGATCGCCAGTTACGGCCTGTCCGCCGGCAGCATTGCGGCACTGTTCCTGCACAGCGCATGGGTGGATGTGCTGGTCGCCGGCGTGATCGGCGTGATCATCGGCGGCATCACGCTGCTGGCGGCCAATCGGCCACGGCTGGCGGTGGCCAGCGATGCCATCTGTGCGCTGGTGGCCACCGCAGTGACGATCGTGGTGAGCGCGCTGGTGGTGCCGCTGGCGATCAAGTCGGTGGTGCTGGCCAGCCTGATCATCCTGATCCCGGGCATGTCGCTGACCACGGCAGTGCGAGAGATCTCCAGCCAGCATCTGGTCTCCGGCATGGCGCGCATGGGCGGCGCGATGTCGACCCTGCTCAAGCTCACCTTCGGCACGATCGCGGCCACCCAGTTGTGTGCCGCGCTGGGTATTACGCCGCGTGATTTCGCGTTGCCGCCATTGCCGGCATGGACCGATTATCCGGCCCTGCTGGTGGCGGCGATCGCGTTCGCGATCCTGTTCCGCGCAGCCCGGCGCGACTGGCCGGTGGTGATCGTGGCGGTGATCGTGGGTTATCTGGCCACGCGCTGGGGCGGCGCCATTTCCGGCTCACTGCCGGCCGCACCGTTTGGCGTATTCCTGGGTGGACTGCTGCTGGGTGCCATGGCGAATATCTATGCGCGATACGCGGGCAGGCCGGGCGCCGTCATTCGCGAGCCCGGCATTCTGCTGCTGGTACCGGGTAGCGTCGGTTTTCGCAGCATGTCGTTTCTGCTCGACCGCAATACCTCGTTGGGTATGGATACCGGGTTGCTGCTGCTGACCCTGCTGGTTTCGCTGGTGGCCGGATTGATGTTCGGCGACTTGCTGGTTTCGCCGCGCCGGTCGCTGTAAGGCTGAAACAAAAAACGCCGGCTTTCAGGCCGGCGTTTTTTTATGGATTTACCGATGAGGTGATTCCAATTTGGAACGGACCTTTTCGGAGCGGCAATCAGATTGCCAGATCCTTTTCCTTCTTGCCGGCCTTCAGTGCGTCGCTGAACCAGTGCGGGCGCTTGCCGCGACCGGACCAGGTCTGCGCTGGATTGGCCGGGTTGCGATATTTCGGTGCGACCGTACCGGTAGTGCGCTTGGCCTTGCCGCGCGCGCTGCCGAAGATGTCTTCGAAGGTATAACCCTCGGCCTTGATCAGCGCGTGCACCTTGTCGCGCAGCTTGGCGACCTTTTCCTTGCGCAGTTCGTTCTGGCGCACCTGCGCCTTGCTGATCAGGTCATTGAGCTGGGTGTGATTGAGACTCTTGATATCGACGGCCATGATGGACTCCCGGGGTTGAGTGTCGGTAATTGAATTAAATGGACTGGCTATGTCCAGCTTATGGTCTGGCTATTATTGGGGAGTTGAGCCTGACACAGTGCTGCAGTGTCAATTCTCGCTGATTTTCGGAATATTTGTAAAGCGAGGGGCATGTCGCGAGGCGACTTGTCTATTAAACGATAATTAATCGAACGCATGCGATTTTAATAAACGATACACCGGAATACCCCGTGGGTGATTGCCGAATGCGAAAACGGCCGCGCAAGGCGGCCGTTTCACGGGATAAACCGGATGTGACAGCTATTCAGCCGAGCAGGGCAAACAACTCATCCTGGTTGACCGAGCGGTTTTCGCTTTCACCGCGCGCGCGGTATTCCAGCGTGCCAGCAGCGACGCCGCGTTCGCTTACCACCACGCGGTGCGGAATACCGATCAGCTCCATGTCGGCAAACATGCCGCCCGGGCGCAAGCCGCGGTCGTCCAGTGCGGTCTCGATGCCGCGTTGGTTGAGCTGCTGGTACAACGCTTCGGCCGCCTCGGTAACCTCAGGCACGTTGCGCTGGTTGATCACGCACACGACCACGCGCCACGGGGCCATCGCCTCGGGCCAGAGGATGCCGGCCTCGTCGTGGCGCTGTTCGATCGCGGCGGCAACGATGCGACTGACGCCGATGCCGTAGCAGCCCATGCTCATCACTTGCGCCTTGCCCTGGTCGTCGGTCACGGTGGCAGCAAGCGCTTCGGCATATTTCTGGCCGAGCTGGAATACGTGGCCGACCTCGATCCCGCGCGCGATGTGCAGCACGCCGTGGCCATCTGGCGACAGGTCGCCCTCGACCACGTTGCGCAGGTCGGCGATGCGGGTGATCCGAGCATCGCGATCCCAGTTCGCGCCGGTGTAATGGCTGCCATCGGCGTGGCCACCGCAGACAAAGTCGGCGAGCACGGCCGCATCGCGGTCGACGATGACCGGAATGGACTCCGGCAGGCCGACCGGTCCGATGAAGCCGGGACGGGTGCCGGTGGCGGCGAGGATCTCTTCCTCGCTGGCCAGTACCGATTCGTCCGGCAGTTCGGCCAGCTTGCCGGCCTTCACTTCGTTGATTTCGTGATCGCCGCGCAGGCACAGCGCCACCAGACCATCGCGACCGCGCACCAGCAGTGTTTTCACGCATTGCTGCGGCGACACCTTGAGGAAGGCGCTGACTTCGTCGATGGTTTTCTGGGTTGGTGTGTCGACCCGCTGCAGTGCTGTGCCCGGCGCAGGGCGGTTGGTGATTGGCGCCAATGCCTCGGCCTTCTCCAGGTTCGCGGCGTATTCGGAGCCGTCGGAAAAGGCGATGGCGTCTTCGCCGGAATCAGCCAGCACCTGGAATTCATGGCTGGCATTGCCGCCGATTGCGCCGGTATCGGCCTGCACGGCGCGGAAGCTCAGGCCGAGTCGGGTGAAAATGCGCGTATACGCCTGATACATCGCTGCATAGGTTTCAGCCAATGATTCCTGGGTGAGATGGAAGGAATAGGCGTCCTTCATCAGGAATTCGCGCGCGCGCATCACGCCGAAACGCGGGCGGATCTCGTCGCGGAACTTGGTCTGGATCTGGTAGAAGTTGACCGGCAGCTGCTTGTAGCTTTTCAGCTCGTTTCGCGCGTAATCGGTGACCACTTCCTCGGCGGTGGGGGCGTAGCAGAACTCCTGCTCCTTGCGATCCTTGATCTTCAGCAGCTGGGGGCCGAACTTCGCCCAGCGGCCGCTTTCCTCCCACAGCTCCCTGGGCTGGATGGTCGGCATCAGCATTTCGATCGCGCCGGCGCGGTCCATTTCCTCGCGTACGATGTTTTCCACTTTGCGCAGCACACGCAGGCCCAGCGGCGACCAGGTGTACAAGCCCGAAGCGAGTTTGCGGATCATGCCGGCGCGTAGCATCAGCCGATGGCTGGTGATTTCTGCGTCGGCAGGGACTTCCTTGACGGTGGCCAGGTGGAATTGGCTGAGGCGCATGCGGGCAGTTCCGGCGTGGTAAAGACGCCTATTGTAGCGGCCTGCCGGCACGGTCGCTGGTCACTAATATGCCGGAAGTCGAAAACCGCCGGCACCCATGACGTGGTCGGTTATTGGCTCTGGCAATACTGGCTGTACTGCGCCTGCGCCGAACTGGTCTGTTGCTTGCGCTGATCGTTGTTGAGCGCGGTCGTTTTTCCACCTTGCTGCATGACCACGGGAGCGCTGCCCTGCAGTGTGGCGAGATCAGCTTTCAGCGAGGCACACAGCTTGTTGCGGTTCTCTGGCGTGTCGGCTATCGGTGCTGGCGGCATCGCGGCAGCGGATTCGTTGCTGGTAGCGGCTGGGGCGGGTGTGGTCAGCGGTTGCACAGTGCCGTTGGTGGTCACCTTGGAGAATTTGGTGCCCTGGGGTGGCGCATCCTGCGAGTAGTGCACGGTGCCGCTGGCATCCGTCCATTTGTAGACCTGGGCAGAGGCCAGCGGGGCCAACAACAGCAGCGCCACGGCGATCAGCGAACGGTGCATGGTGTTCTCCATATCAGGGGTAGTGCCAGTGGACGATTCCAAGGGTGTCTTGTTATCACTCCGGCTGCCCGGACTCAAGCAGCCGATGGTTTACACTGCGCGCATCCTGTCACGGTCTTGATTCATGAGCGAGCCCACGCCCGTACGCCCGCCACGCCATCGGGGTATTTACCTGCTGCCGAACCTGTTCACCACCGGGGCGATGTTTGCAGGGTTTTACGCGATTATCGCCAGCATCGGCGGACGTTACAGCGAGGCCGCGGTGGCGGTATTCATTGCTGCGGTGCTGGACGGCATGGATGGTCGGGTGGCGCGGATGACCGGCACCCAGACCGAGTTTGGTGTGCAATACGACTCGCTGTCCGACCTGGTCAGCTTCGGGCTGGCGCCGGCATTGGTGATGTATACGTGGTCGCTGTCGTCGCTGCAGGATTTCGGCCCGCTATGGGGCAAGCTGGGCTGGGCCGCCGCGTTCGTCTACGCCGCCTGCGCCGCGCTGCGACTGGCGCGCTTCAACACCCAGGTCGGCGTGGCCGACAAGCGTTATTTCCAGGGGTTGGCCAGTCCGGCCGCCGCTGGCGTGTGCATGTCGTTCGTGTGGAGTGCGGAGAAATCCGGTTTTTCCGGCGACGACCTGTGCTTCGTCACCCCGGCGATCGCCGTGCTGGTGGGCCTGCTGATGGTCAGCCGGTTCCGTTATTTCAGTTTCAAATCGTTGCCGATGGGCGAGCGTCAGCGCGTACCGTTTGTCTGGATGGTCGGTGCGGTGCTGCTGTTGGCGCTGCTGATCCTCGACACCGCACGGGTGCTGTTCGTCGGCTTCACGCTTTATCTGCTGTCCGGACCGGTAGGTACGATCTGGGGATTGGCCATGCGCCGCCGCGCGAGGCGCAACCCGGCATGATCCAGCCGATGCGCCAACCCGTCAGTGCCAGCCACCGCGCGCGCGTCCTGCGTGCGCTGGACGTGACGCCATGGGTGCGTCGCGCCTTGCCGGCGGATCACGCCACGATGGCCGAAGTGGCTGACGTGGCGGCAGGCGTTGCCTGCGTGGTGGTGTTGCCCGAGGCCTGCAGTACGCGTGAGCTCGACCTGCTCGGGCGTGCGCTGAGCGCGTGCGGGGCGAGCCTGGCGCGTGCCGCGCGGGTCACGGTGAAAGGTGGGCAGTTGGCCGCCGACGTACCGGAAGCGAATGCCTATCTGGTGTTCGGCGAGGCACAGGCGCATGCGCTGGGCCGCAGCCTGCCGGCGGCGGCGGTGCACCGTGCACAGATTGTGCTGGCCGACGAGCCAGCGCTGGTACTGACCAGTGCCGCCGCCAAGCGACGGCTGTGGAGCGCACTGCGCAGTCTGCGCCGTGTGCTGGCCGCGGCAGGCAGCTAACCGCGATGGTTGCCGTCGTCAAACCGGTGATCCAGGTGCGCGGCATGCACAGCGAGGATCTGGCGGTGGTCAGTGCGATGGAGGCTGCCTCCTACGACTACCCGTGGTCGCACGGTATCTTCGACGATTGCCTGAAAGCTGGGCATCCGTGCTGGGTATTGTGTGTGGACGCGACGATTGTCGGTTACGGCATCCTGTCGATGGGCGCGGGCGAGGCGCATCTGCTGAATATCTGCATCGATCCTGCCTTTCGCGGGCGCAGGTTGGGTCGCCATCTGCTCGGCCGGCTGCTGGATATCGCGCGCTGGAATGGTGCCGAACGCGTATTCCTTGAGGTGCGGCCATCGAATCCGCTGGCGAAGGTGTTGTATGAGTCGGTGGGGTTTGTCGAGATCGGGCGGCGGCCGCGTTATTACCCAGCGCGGGATGGGCGCGAGGAAGCAATCGTGATGGCGCTGGAGTTGTTGCCTTCGGCTTAGCGAACAAGAGTTTTCACCCTCCTTCGGAGGGCGACGTACTTCTCTTTTGCTTGTCCATGTGCACGCAGGAGCGTGCGCGAACAGCGAAGCTGGCCCGAAGGGCGTAGGGCATCCTGCCCTAACGCCAAACTGGTTCGCATCCATGCGAACCACCCTGCGGGCTTTTCCTCCACCCGCCCGCCGCTTCAGAGGGGCCCCGGGTAGAGCGACGCGCATCCTGCGCTTACTTTTAGAGGAGCCAGATCAAGAGCAGTGCAAGAGCTTGAACGAAGCGACGCTTCGTTGCTGTTGCTTCTGAGCTTCTCACCGAGTGCGGGCCACGATGGCCCGCTGCTCTACCGGGGCCCCTGTGCGGCGGTGAGTCGGAGACGACAGGCCCGCAGGGGCATCGGCATGGATGCCGATGCCTTTTCGTCAGGACAGGAGTCCTGTCGAAAAGCCCGGCCCCGGCTCACGGACTTGCCGGGCAGGATGCCCGGCAAGCACCAAGCGGGGTGGCCTTTCTCTTTGGTTAGCTTTCTTTTTGGCCACGCAAAGAGAAAGTAACTCGGGCGCCGAAGGCGCACGAAAGCTCCTGCTTCTGCGAAACACTCGACAGTCCCAGCAGACATTCGACCAGCACTGAACCTGACCCCGAACGCGAGTACTGGGCGTTCAAGTCCTGCACCAACTCGGAAATGAAGGATGCTGGTTGCTCTGGATCAGAGCCCTACGCTATCAGGCAGGCTTAGGGACAATGTTTCGGCATGCGTAGAACATCAACATACGCATGAAGCTTAAGACGTCCATTCGGAGTTGAGCCAGTTCTTGGTGCTCGTAGGCATATCTCCAATGAACAAACACGTTGTTCATCATTGAAATAAATTCTGGAACTACTGGTTCGCCAGATAGTGGTACATCCCTAAGCGCATCAGGAATGCTGGCTTCAATATCAGCCAACGCTTCGGGTGGAAGTTCGTTGTAAAGCTCTAGAAGCTCGTGTCCTCGGAGCTTCCTCCCGTGCTTAAGTGCCAACGCCTTCAAATAGAGCTCAACACAAAAGGCGGTATTCACTGCGTAGGGAATGAGCGCGAACGGCCTCCGGGGAGGTGGGCGAGCTAACTCCGTGTTCCACAGCAATGTGCAAGTGTCTTGGAAATAGATCGCCTGCTGCCGTATGTGCATCCAGAGGGGCAACTCGCGCTGCTCGTAGCCGAGTTCTTGCAGCCTTGCTCGCGCGATAGGTAGATCGAGTTCGGTGTCGCCAGTGCTGATGTACTGACCGACAACCTTCCCGTTTACCATCAAGTCCTTTGAGCCAGGTGGTATTTGCGCCATCTGTGTAGCCTGTGGATAGGGTCACAACCTGAATTGTAAGTCTGTTTGTCCGGTCATTCGGTCACCCGTAACACCAACTTCCCCCGATGACTCCCATCAAACAACCGATTAAGCACCTCGGGCGCATTCTCCAACCCCTCCGCTACCGTCTCCTCCGCCTTCAACTTCCCCTCACGAATCCACCCAGCCAGCGTCTGCACCGCCTCACGCGTCTTCGTGTAATCAAGTATCAGAAACCCCCGCATGCTGAGCCGCTTCATCACGAATACGCCGAAGTCGTCGCTGGGGCGTTCGCCGCTGTTGTAGCCGGAGATCAGCCCGCATAG
This sequence comes from Rhodanobacter sp. C03, assembly GCF_002001175.1. GTDB lineage: Bacteria > Pseudomonadota > Gammaproteobacteria > Xanthomonadales > Rhodanobacteraceae > Rhodanobacter. The sequence goes on from NZ_MUNT01000001.1 coordinate 810,700, forward strand.
GGCGACGCGCCCGCCGATGACCATGCGTGAGAGCACGGCGCGCATCACTTCACCGCCGACGTTTTCGAAGTTGACGTGCACGCCGTCGGGGGTGGCGGCCTTGAGTTGCTGTTTGAAGTCTTCAGCCTTGTAGTCGACGGCGGCGTCGAAGCCGAGTTCGTCGGTGAGATAGTGGCATTTGTCGGCGCCGCCGGCGATGCCGACCACGCGGGCGCCGTGGATCTTGCCGATCTGGCCGGCGATGGAGCCGACTGAGCCGGCTGCGGCGGAGACCACCAGGGTTTCGCCGGGCTGCACCGGGGCGATGTCGGTGAGGCCGTAATAGGCGGTGACGCCGCTCATGCCGCAGGCGCCGAGCAGGGTGGGCAGCGGAATGCCGGGATCGGCGGGCAGGCGCACGTAGCCCTTGGCGCTCTCGTGCAGAACCAGATAGTCCTGCCAGCCGGTGAGGCCCTGCAGCAGGTCGCCTTCCTTGTATTGCGCCGAGCGCGACTGCACCACGCGGCCCAGGCCCAGCGCGCGCATCACTTCGCCGATCGCCACTGGCGGCAGGTATTGCGGGATGTCGCGCATCCACACGCGGTTGGTCGGATCCATCGACAGATACAGCACGCGCAGTAGCACCTCGCCATCCTTCAGCTCGGGCACGGCTTGCTCGACCAGGTCGAAGTTCTCGCGTTTGACCAGGCCTTCGGGGCGGGTCTTCAGACGCAGCTGACGATTGACGTAGGACATGGGGTTCACCGTGATGCGGGAAGGGGAGAGGAGTGCGTTCGACTATACGGCGCAGGCGCCGCCGTCGATCACCATTTCGGCGGCGGTGACGTAGCGGCTTTCATCGGAGGCGAGATACAACACGGCATAGGCGACATCGTCCGGTTCGCCGAGACGGTGCATGGGAATGCCGTGTGTGAGCTTGCGGGTGGCTTCCTCCTCGCCCAGCGCGTCGAAGAACGGCGCCACGATGCCGGTGCGGATGAAGGCCGGATGGATCGAGTTGCAGCGCACGTCGATCTTCTGCCGCGTGCAGTCGATTGCGACCGATTTCGTCAGCATTGCCACCGCGGCCTTGGAGGTGTTGTACGCGGTGTAATCGGGGCCGACCTTGAACGCGGCCAGCGAGGAGATGTTGACGATCGACGCGGGCTGATGTGCACGCAATAGCGGCAGCGCGTGCTTGCAGCCGAGCATGATGCTTTCCACGTTGACGCTCATCACGCGGCGCCACTCTTTCAGCTCAATCTGTTCCACCGTGCCGAGCGAACCGATGCCGGCATTGTTGACCAGTACGGAAAGGCCGCCCATGGCCTCGTTCGCTTCGGCCAGCAGCGCATGCCAGCGCTCCTCGTCACGCACGTCCTGCGCGGCGGACCAGGCAACCTGCCGCCCGCGTTCGTGATTGATGTCGTCGGCCACCGCATGCACGCCGGCTTCGTCGATATCGGTAAGAAAGACATTCGCGCCGTGTCGCGCGAGCATGCGCGCGATCGCGGCACCGAGGCCACCGGCCGCGCCGGTGACGAAGGCGCGCTTGCCGGTGACGCGTTGTGCGGAAGGTTCGGTCATGGCGCGTTCCTGCCGATGTTGATGAGGATGATGTCGATGGGAGTGGTGTTGATCGGATCAGACACAGAGGTAGCCGCCATCGACGTTCAGCACCGCGCCGGTGGTGTACGAAGATGCATCGGAAGCGAGATAGAGCACGGCGCCGGCCATCTCCGAAGGCTGCGCCACACGGCGCATCGGCACATGCGCCAGCGCCTGCTTGAGGATCGCTGGCGTGTTCACCAGCACCGAAGCGAACTTGGTGTCGGTCAGTCCCGGCAGCAGCGCATTGCAGCGCACGCCTGAGGCGGCGCATTCCACCGCGAACGCCTTGGTCATCGAGATCACGGCGGCCTTGGTGATCGAGTAGATGCCCTGCTGGAAGCCCGGCACCACGCCGTTGACCGATGCCACGTTGACGATCGCGCCGCCGCCGCTGGCCGCCATCAGCTTTGCGCCATGGGTGGACATGTAGAAATAGCCGCGGATGTTCACGTCGACGGTCTTCTGGAAGATGCCCGGATCGGTATCCAGAATGCTGCCGAAGTAGGGATTGGTGGCTGCGTTGTTGACCAGGATGTCGAGCCGATCGTGGCGTTGCGTCACATGCGCAAACAGCGCCTCGATCTGCGCCAGCTCGCCGATATGGCAGGCGAAGGCTTCGGCCGAGCCGCCGGCTGCGACGATCTCGTCGACCACCAACTGGCAGTCGGCCTCGCGTCGGCTGGAGACGATCGTGTGCGCGCCGTGCGCCGCCAACAGTTTCGCGATTTCGGCGCCGATGCCGCGGCTGGCGCCGGTGACGATGGCGATCTTGCCCTTGAGATCGAAGTTCGGAGTGGTACTCATGGCGAGGTCTCTTGGCGAAGGTGGGAGGAGTCAGCGCAGCGTGACGAGGTGATGCTCGTTCGCGTGTTCCAGGTGCGGCCACGCGTTGTAGGTAATCAGCGTCGCACCGCGTTGGCCGAGCCGCAGCCGCGTGAGGCCGGTGTTTACCAGCGGCCAGCTGAGTTTGAAGGTCTGTGCCAGCGGCGCGTCGATCAGTGCGTTGGTGATTACAGCGATCGGGCCGCCCGAAGTGACCGCCCAGATCGTGCGCGCCGGATGCTCGGTCAGTGTCTGCAGTGCAGCCATCACATTGCTGCGAAAGCTCGGCCAAGTGAGTTGGTACTCGCTGTCGTGCGCACCGTCGACCCAGCGCGTGACGGCATCTGCGAACAGGCGCTGGAATGCACGGTGTGGATCGGGCACCTGCTTCAACTCCGCGCGCAGTGCGCCGGGTCCTTCCATGTCAGGGCGATGTCGCGCGAGCAGTTCGCGGTGATCGACTTCGTCCAGACCGTCCAACATCAGTGGTACCAGGTCGATGCCGGCCGCTTCAAGACACAGCTCGGCCGTGTGCCGATGTCGTTCGCGAGGGCCGATCGCAATCAGGTCCGGGGTCGATCCGCACGCCGCCAGCCACGAACCCAATTGTCGCGATTGTTCTTCGCCAACCGGCGACAAACGGTCGTAGTCATCGGCACTGAAACTGGCCTGACCATGACGTATCAGCAGCAGGCTGCGCGTGCTCACAGCGTCGAGCGACCGATGATGCGGCGGCAGCGTCCGCCCATGTAGCGGGCGGCCTGGCCGAAGCCGGCGAACTGCGGGTTGCTGGTCTGGCCCAACGCGAAACGACGGTAGATCTGCTGGATGATCACCATCAGCCGGAACAGTCCGAACACTTCGTAGAAATCGAAGTTGTCCACATGCAGGCCGCTGCGCTGTCCGTAGTAATCGATCACCTCACGTCGCGTCAGCATGCCGGGCACGTGCGTCGGCTGGCGGCGGAACGACTGGAACGTGGCATCGTCGTCGGCCTGCACCCAGTACGCCAGCGAGCCGCCCAGATCCATCAGCGGATCGCCGATGGTGGCCATCTCCCAGTCCAGTACGCCGATGATGTGGAGCGGATGATCGGGATCGAGCACCACGTTGTCGAAGCGGTAATCGTTGTGGATCACGCAACTGGCGTTGTCGTGTGTCGGCTGTTTCGCCGCCAGCCACGTCACAACATCGGCACAGGCATCAGTGTCTTCGGTGAACGACTTCTGCCAGCGATCGCTCCAGCCGGCCACCTGCCGCGCGATATAGCCGCCACCCTTGCCGATGTGTTGCAGCTCGGGCAGCGACGCATCCACCTGATGCAGTTCGATCAGGCGGTCGATGAAGCCCAGGCAGAGCTGGCGCACACCATCCGCATCGAGACCCAGCTCGGGCGGCAGTTCGCGACGCAGGATGCTGCCGCGCAGCCGCTCCATCACGTAGAAGTCATGACCGATCACCGAGCTGTCGTTACAAGTGGCGAGAATCGCTGGGACATACGGATAGTGCGACTTCAGCGCCGCCATCACCTGCGCCTCGCGCAGCATGTCATGCGCGGATTTCGCCTTGGCGCCGGCTGGTGGACGACGCAGCACCAGCTCGCGGTCGCCGTAGGTGATCAGGTAGGTGAGGTTGGAGGCACCGCCAGGAAACTGCGCGAGCGTCGGCGTACCTTCGAGTCCGGCGATGTGCTGCTTCAGGAGCGCATCGACGCGTTGCAGGTCGAGCGCATCCTCGTCACGTACTGCACGCGGTTGATCCAGCGGTGTGGTCATCGCGCCGACTCCTGTGCGCCTTGCGCTTTCATTTCCAGCCGCGCGATCACACCGCGATGCACTTCGTCCGGGCCGTCGGCCAGACGCAGCACACGCGCATACGCGTACAGCTGCGCCAACGGAAAATCGTCGGACAGGCCGGCGCCGCCGTGGATCTGGATCGCCGCATCGGCCGCCTGCTGGGCCACCGCCGGCACCACCACCTTGATCTGCGAGATCAGGCTGAGCGCGGCCTTGGTGCCGTGCGTGTCCAATGTCCAGGCGGTCTTCAGCGTCAGCAGGCGCGCCTGCTCGATCGCCATGCGCAGGTTGGCGATGATGTCCGGATTGCCACCGAGTTCGGATAGCGGCTTGCCGAATGCGACGCGTGAACGTGCACGTGCACACAGCAGGGTCAGCGCGCGCTCCGCCGCGCCGATCGCGCGCATGCAGTGATGCACGCGTCCGGGCCCGAGCCGACCCTGTGCTATCTCGAAGCCGCGGCCCGCGCCAAGGATCACGTTCTCCACCGACAGTCGTACGTTGGTAAAGCTCAACTCGCCATGGCCGTTCGGTTCGTCGAAGTGATGGAACACCGGCAGCATGCGCTCAATGGTGACGCCCGGACTGTCGAGCGGGGAGATCACCATGCTGTGGCGGCGGTGCGGTTCGGCGTGCGGATCGCTCAGCCCCATGAAGATTACGAAGCGGCAATGTGGATGGCCGGCGCCGGTGGTCCACCACTTGCGTCCGTTAAGCACGACCTGATCGCCTTCGATGGTGGCGGTGGCCTGCATGTTGGTGGCGTCGGAAGAAGCCACGTCCGGCTCGGTCATGCCGAAGGCCGAACGGATCTGCCCGGCAAGCAGGGGTTGCAGCCAGCGCTCCCGTTGTTCCGGCGTGCCGTAGCGGTGCAGCACTTCCATGTTGCCGCTGTCGGGCGCGCTGCAGTTGAACACTTCGGGCGCGATGAAGGAGTGCCCCATGATCTCGGCCAGTGGCGCGTAGTCCATGTGGCTGAGTCCCGCGCCGTGTTCGGCATCGGGTAGAAACAGGTTCCACAGTCCGGCTGCGCGTGCCTTCGCTTTCAGGCTTTCCATCACCGCCGGTTGCTGCCACTGGCGATGGTCGCTACTGCCGCTCAGTTGCGTGGCGTAGATCCGTTCGGCCGGCACCACCTCCTCGCACATGAAGGCGGAGAGGCGTTCGACGAGAGCCTGCGTACGTTCTGAAGCGGCGAAGTCCACGTGCGTTTCTCCTGACCAGCGGCCAGCCTACGCCTCGCTCCAATGATTAGTGAAATGAATATGTTTTATGACTATCCATTAACATGGCTGATGACTTTGGCGCTGCTGTCATCAGCACGCACTCGGTAGGGAGCAGGACATGGACCGCACCGACAATCGCATCGACCTCAACCTGTTCCGCGTACTCGACGCGATCTACAGCCATGGCGGCGTCAGCGCTGCTGCACGCGTGCTGCACCTGACCCAGCCGGCGGTCACGCATGCCTTGCAGCGCCTGCGCGATCAGCTCGGTGATCCGCTGTTCGTGCGTCAGGGCAACCGCCTGCTGCCGACCGAAAAGGTGCGCACGATGATGCCGGCCGTGCAGCTGCATCTGAAGGGCCTGCATGCCAGCGCACATGCACAGCCGCGTTTCGATCCGGCGCAGCTGGATCTCGAGTTGACTGTCGGTTTTCGCGACATCCTGGAATCGATCGCGTTGCCTTCGCTGCTGGCACGGATCGAACAGCATGCACCGCAGTTGCGCGTGGTCAGTCGTCGCGTTGCCGCTGACGACGTGGAACGGGAGCTGGCCGCAGGCACGGTCGATCTGGTGGTGGATCGACCGCTGCGGGCCAGCGCACACATTTCCAGCAAGCGTCTGCTCGACGAGTCACTGGTCGTGGTGATGCGTGCCGATCATCCGTGCGCCACGCAACTCAGGCGCAGCGATTACATGAGCGCCCGGCACATCGCCGTGTCGGCGCTGGGCGAGGCCAATGCGCTGGATATGCTGCTCGGCCAGAACGGCATGTTCCGTCACGTGCAGCTGGTCAGTCAGCACTACTTTTCCGCGTGCCAGATCGCGGCGGCCACGCAGATGCTGCTGACCGTGCCGCGTTCGTATGCCAACCACCTGGCCACGCTGTTGCCGATTGCCGTGCAGCCGTTGCCGATCCGGTTGAAGGCGTTTCCCATCCTGGCCTACTGGCATGCGTCGAAAGACGACGACCGCGCGCATACCTGGTTTCGGCAATGGGTGTTCGAGGCGATCACCCAGGCAATCGAGCCGGTGCGCCGCTGATCACGGCGCGCTGGCTTCTGCTGGCGCTGCCACGGATGTCGCCCGAGGATGCTCGTGGATGAATTGCACGACATCCTGGATCACCGGTGCCTTGTCGCGCAGCGGTTTCGAGATCGAGAACAGGATCGCGAAGTGGCCGATATCCGGGTAGAGCTTGACCTCGACCGGCTCGTTTTCTTTGCGCAAGGCACGCGCCAGTGATTCGGCATTGCGCGGCCAGACGATCTTGTCGGTGCTGCCCTGCATCAGCAGCATCGGCGGCTCATCGCCGTTGACGAAGTACATCGGCTGCGAGCGCAGCTGTGCATCATGCGTGGTACCGAACATGTCGATGAAATCCGGATCCTTCAACGGCAGAAAATCGTACGGACCAGCCAGACCGATGAAGCCGGCCAATTGTCGTGGCTGCATGCCGACGGCATTCAACCAGTGCGCGTCGGTGGCCAGCAGCGCACCGATATGTGCGCCGGCCGAGTGACCCATCACGAACAACGAGGCCGGATCGCCGCCGTAGTCGCTGGCGTGCGCATGGGTCCACGCCACCGCACGCGCGGCGTCCTGCATGAAACCATCCAGCCGAACCTGCGGCCATTTGCGATAGTCGGGGACCACCACCACCAGACCACGTTTGGCCAATGCCTCGGCCGCCCAGCGATACCACTGCCGCTTGCCGGACTTCCAGCTACCACCGTAGAAGAACACCACCACCGGCGCGCGCGCTGTGCCAGGCAAGCGATAGACGTCCAGTGCCAACTGGTGCGCCGGGTCGTACGTCACATCGCGTTGCACGACCACATCGGTCTTGCCGGTGGTGGCGTTGAGACTGCCAAACAGCACTGCTTGACAACCCGTGAGCAGGCTGCTGCCGAGCAGCAGCGCGGCGGTGGCAAGCAGGCGACGGTGTGGGGTTGCGGACGGACGTCGGGGAGCTGGACTCATGGGCAGCCTTTAATCGTGTGGTGCCAAGTAGTGGAGGTTGATGCGGAGGCACTGCAGGAGATACGTAACCGATCGGGTCAGGGATGCAGTTCGCCGCCAATCATCGAAGAACGAGATCAGGCGCATCGCTGGTTTCGTGAACGTCTCGTCAAGTCGATTGCCGAGGCCATGTCGCCTTCGCAACGCTGACTTGCCCCCGATACGGATGTGCGCGCAGGATGTCCTGTCAGCGCGGCGCCACACAGGTCTGCCGCTGGACGATGACCGCAGGAGATCCCGGCGATGTCGCCGGCATGACCCATGACGAGGTGTCTTGCATGTCGGATCAGTCGCTATTGCCCGAGGTCGTCTACGACCCCACCGATCCCATGCACCGCAGGGAGCAGATGTTCCCGCGGTTGAGCCTGGAGATGGTGCAGCGCATTGCGGCCTACGGTCGGGAAGAACATGTGCCGGTCGGTACCTTGCTGTTTGAACGGGGGCAGCGCGGCGCGGATTTCTTCCTGGTGCTGGATGGCTTGATCGAGATCTTCGAGCTGGACAAGCATGGCCAGCCCCATGTGTTCAGCATGCATGCGGCACGGCAGTTCACCGGCGAGATGAACCTGTTCAACCAGCGCAGCATCCTGGCCTCGGCGCGTGCGGCGATGGACAGTCGCGTGGTTCGCCTGCCGCCGGACGACTTCCGCCGCATGGTGGCATCCGAGGCCGACATCAGCGAAATCATCATGCGCGCCTTCATCCTGCGCCGCGTGGGCCTGATCCGCATGGGCTACGGCGGCGTGGTGCTGGTGGGGCCGGCGCGTAGCGCCGACACCTTGCGGCTGGAGCGCTTCCTGATACGCAACGGCTATCCGCACCGGTTGATCGATACCGAGGTCGATCCGGCAGCCGACGGCTTCATCGAATGCTTCCAGCTGCGCCACGACCAGCTGCCGGTGGTGATCTGTTCCGAACAATGCTTCCTGCAGAACCCCAGCACGGCCGAACTTGCCGACGAGCTTGGTATCGCCGAGAGCATCGATCCGCAACGCGTTTACGACGTCGTGGTGGTGGGGGCCGGCCCGGCCGGTCTGGCTGCCGCTGTCTATGCAGCGTCGGAAGGATTGTCCACGATCGTGGTGGAGGGTCTCGCGCCAGGTGGGCAGGCTGGCACGTCGTCGAAGATCGAGAACTACCTGGGCTTCCCCACCGGCATCTCGGGCCAGGCGCTGGCCGGGCGCGCGCAGGCGCAGGCGCAGAAGTTCGGCGCGCGGCTGGCCATCTCGCGCCATGCCGCGGGCGTCGACTGCGCTGCGCAGCCTTATCGAGTGCAGCTGGACGACGGGCAGGTGATCACCGCACGCGTGGTGATCGTTGCCACCGGTGCGCGTTATCGCAAGCTCGATGTACCCGGTTATGCGCGTTTCGAGGGCGCCGGCATCCACTATGCGGCCACGGCGATGGAAGGCCAGCTGTGCAGGGGCGAGGAAGTGGTCGTGGTCGGTGGCGGCAACTCCGCCGGGCAGGCGGCGGTATTTCTCTCGGGCATCGCCGCGCATGTGCATGTGCTCGTGCGCTCCGATGGGCTGGCCGCCACCATGTCCGACTACCTCGTGCAGCGTATTGCCAGTTCCTCGGCGATCACCCTGCATGCACGCAGCGAGATCGTCGACCTCGATGGCGAGGAACACTTGCAGCATGTGAGCTGGCGACATCGCGATACGGGCGAAGTGACCACACGCCCGGTGGGCAACATGTTCGTGATGATCGGCGCGGAGCCCTGCACGGACTGGTTGCGCGACTGCCTCGCACTCGATATGCATGGCTTCGTGCTAACCGGGCGTTGCGCCGAAGGCCACCTGCTGGAATCGCCGTACGCCACCACCAAGCCTGGCATCTTCGCTGTGGGTGACGTGCGTTCCGGTTCGGTCAAGCGTGTAGCTTCCAGCGTGGGCGAGGGTTCGGTGGTGGTCCAGGCGGTGCATCGTTATCTGCATCCGGAAGCCGGCTGACACGACGAGTACTGGCTCACGAGGGCCGGATCTACACGGTCGGCTTTCTTTCATGGATGCCGCCATGCCGCATCAGTGCCGTGGCGAGCAGGTTTCGACGAAACGGGCTGCGGGTGCAGCCGAGTGTATTGCTCGGCATGCGTTTTCCTGTGGATGCTCCATCGGCTTGACTGCTGTTATTTGCCGTTCAACCTCCTTGCACGGCAGGCTGCGTTTCATCAGGAGTTGATCTGACCTGCATGCAGATGCGAGCAAGTAGTCCATTAGCATGCAGTGACTGCTGTATGCCCGCCGTGTTCCACCTACACTGTGCCGGCCCGCGGGCATACAGGGAGAATCGCATGCTTCGTCGATCGCCACGGTTGCTGGGTTTTGGATTGCTGGGTCTGTGGTTGCTGCTTGTCACACCATTACTGGCGCAGGATGTACCGCCGCCGCTGCGCGACTGGCAGGCCTGGGTGCTGCACGACGTGCCGCAGCACGATTGCCCATTTCTCGCGAGCCAGATGCCGAATGGCAACAGTTACCAGTGCGCGTGGGCAGGTCGCTTGACGCTCGATGCCGGCAAGGACAGTGGGCGTTTCAGTCTGGGCGTGCACGTGGATGCGCCGAGTTGGGTGGCGTTGCCAGGCGACCAGAAAAACTGGCCGCAACAGGTCAGTGCGAACAACCAGCCGGCCACCGTTTTGCAACGGAGCGGCCAGCCGATGCTGTGGCTGGTGCCGGGCGACTACCAGTTGCAGGGAAGCCTGCCCTGGGTGGCGCGACCGGCGCAGTTGCGTGTGCCCGCTACAATCGGGCTGGTCACGCTGAGTGTCGATGGTGCAGCGGTCGCGCACATCGAGCGCAATGGCGATCAGCTTACCCTCGGCGAAGCTGCCACCGCACAGCGTGCTGCCGATGCGCTGTCGCTGCGCGTCTACCGACACCTCGAGGATGGCCTGCCCGCCACGCTGGAGACTCAGCTGCATTTCAACATCACCGGCAGTGCACGCGAGCAGCTGCTCGGGCCAGTATTGCCGGGCGGTTTTGTCGCCACGGCCCTGTCCGGTGATCTGCCGGCACGGCTGGAGAACGATGGCCAGCTGCGCGTGCAGCTGCGACCGGGGCAGTGGACGGTCACGCTCGCCGCGCGCAGCGTCGATCCTCTGAGCAAGGTTGCACTGAAACTGCCTGCGGCACCGTGGCCACGGCAGGAAATATGGAGCTATGCCGATGACACCACGCTGCGCAACACGCGCGTGGAAGGCAATGCCACCGATGCTTCGCAAGCGGGTGTGCCGGACGACTGGAGCGATCTGCCAGCTTATGTGCTGAACGATGCCTCCGGCCTAGTCATCGAGCAGGGCAATCGCGGCGATGAGGGCGGCCAGGGCGATCAGCTGCATCTGCAGCGCCAGCTGTGGCTGGATTTCGACGGTGATGGTCTCAGCGTTGCCGATCATCTCGGCGGCGAGCTTCGCCATCACCAGCGGCTCGACGTGGCCGCACCGTGGCAGTTGCAGCGTGCCACGCAGAACGGCAATCCATTGCTGGTCACCAAGGGCGCGAATGGTCTGAGCGGAATCGAGCTGCGCGATCGGCGGCTCAACCTCAACGCCGGCCTGCGCCTGCCCGCACATGGCGGCACGATTCCGAGTTCGGGATGGCAAGTTCCGCTGGAGGGCATCGACGCGACCTTGCACCTGCCGCATGGTTACCGCCTGCTCGGGGCGAGTGGTGCGGACCGTTCGCCGGACTCCTGGATGGCGCAGTGGAGTCTGCTCGACCTGTTCGTGGTGGCGCTGATTGCATTGCTGGCCGGACGCCTGCTCGGCTGGCCATGGGCGGTGCTGGCGGCCGGCTACCTGATGCTGGCGCTACACGAAAGCGACGCGCCGTTGTGGACGCTGGCGGTTGTGCTTGCGCTGGCGTTGTTGTTGCGTGCATTGCCCGAAGGGCGCCTGCGCTCGACGGCACGCATCGCGGCGGTGTCCATCTACGCGCTGGCGCTGCTGTGGAGCTTGCCCTTCGTCGCGGCGCAGCTGCAGTACGCGCTGCACCCGCAACTGGAACAGGCCAATCAGAGCCGCATCGTCTCGGCGAATTTCATCGAGCCCGCGACGCAGGACGAGGGTTATGCCAATGCGGCGATGAAACAGGCGCCGCCCAAAGTCATTCGGCAGATGGCACCGGCGCCACCGGCGCCACCAACGCCCGTCGAAGAAATGAGCAGTAATGCCGCTCCATCGTCGGTAGTGGAATCAGTGGATACGGCTACATCGGGAGGACTGCAGAGTGTGGTCGTGACGGGTACCTTGGTATCGGCTTCCACACTGGTGAGCTCGCAGCTGGACAGCCGGGCGCTGATCCAGGCCGGCGCCGGCACCCCGCACTGGGATGAAGGCAACAACTATCGCCTCGGCTGGTCCGGGCCGGTGACCGCCCAGCAGAGCACGCGCCTGGTGATCGCGCCGGCGTGGCTGGTGCGCCTGCTGCGCGTGCTGATGGTGGCCTTGCTGGCAGCGCTGCTGGCGAAGCTGGTGAGCAGCTTGCTGCTGCCGCTGCATGGTCGCTGGCGTGACTGGCGCAGCAGCGGCGTGATGGGTGCTGCCCTGCTTGCCCTGTTGCTCATGCCGCATGGTGCGCAGGCGCAGAGCATGCCGAGCCAGGAACTGCTGAACCAGCTGCGCGACCGCCTCACCGAGGCACCAAAGTGTGTGCCGGCGTGTGCCGACATCGCGCAGGCCCAGTTGCAGGTCAGCGCCGATGCGCTTGATCTGGAACTGGAAACGCATGTCGGTGCGCCGATCGCGCTGCCGTTGCCGCAGGCAGACGATGCGCTGCAACTGTCCGACGTCAGCGTGGATGGTCATCCCAATGCAGCGCTTACGCGCAAGTACGATCAACTGCTGCTGCGGCTGGATCGCGGCGTGCATCGGGTCAGCCTGCATTACCGCATCGAGGCGACAGACAGTGCGAACCTGCACTTCGTCGTGCGACCGCAACGTATCGTGTTCAGCGGCCAGGGCTGGTCGCTGGATGGGGTCGACGATGCTCGTCCGCTGGGCGACAGCATCGCGTTGCATCGTGTGCGCACTGCCAGCGATGGCCAGAGCCTGCCGGCGGTGCAGAGTTTTCCGCCGTATGTGCGGCTGACCCGCAGCCTTGCTTTGGGCGTCGATTGGGTGGTGGAGAACCAGGTCGAACGCATCGCGCCACAGGAAGGTGGCTTCAGTACCAACCTGCCGCTGCTGCCCGGCGAACATCCGCTCGGCGACGATGCAGTGGTCAAGGACGGTTGCATCAGTGTCACCTTCAACGCGAACAGCAATGTCGTGCGCTGGACCAGTCGCCTCGATCACACGGCACAACTTTCACTGCAGGCCCCCGCGTTGGGCGAACGTGCCGAAGTATGGGAAGTACATGCGGCGCCGATGTGGCATGTCGATGCCAAGGGTATGCCGACCAGTGCCAGCAACGACGGCCTGCGTTTCCAGCCCTTGCCCGGCGAGAGCCTGCAGCTCGCCCTCAGCCAGCCGGTGGCGGTGGCAGGTGACAGCCTTGCCTTCGACAACGTGCAGCTGGCCAGCACAGCAGGCGAGCGTGCCAGCGAAGTCACGCTGACCCTGCAGGCGCGCAGCACCCGCGGTGGCGAGCACGCGATCAGCTTACCTGCCGGCAGCGAACTGCTGGATGCGAAGCGCGACGATGAGTCGATCAATCTTGCCGTGCGCGACGGCAAGCTCGGCCTGCCGCTGTTGCCTGGCGAGCATACGTACACACTGCGTCTGCGTGAGCCGGACGGTGTCGGCGCACGCATGCGCACCCCGGTATTCGATCTGCACGCGCCGGTGGCGAACATCGACCTCTCGCTGCAGCTGCCGCAGGACCGCTGGGTGCTATGGACGTGGGGGCCGACGGTGGGACCGGCCGTGTTGTACTGGTCGCAGCTGATCGTGTTGTTGCTGGTGGCGTGGCTGCTGGCACGCTATGCGCCGACGCCGCTGCGCTTCCAGCACTGGTTGCTGCTCGGGCTCGGTTTCTCCGCCTTTGCGTGGAGTGCGTACGCACTGGTGGTGGTCTGGCTGATCCTGTTGGGAATCCGCGCGCGCAATACACCTTCGGAATCGTTGGGTACGACGAAGTTCAACCTGCTGCAGCTGGGGCTTGCCGCACTCACGCTATTGGCGTTGACGGTGCTGATCGCCGCGGTGCCCAAGGGACTGCTCGGGCTGCCGGACATGCATGTGGCAGGTAACGACTCCGGCGCATGGAACCTGCGCTGGTTTGCTGACCAGAGTGACGGCGTGTTGCCGGTTGGCGGCGTGTTCAGCGTCTCGCTGTGGGTTTACAAGCTGGCCATGCTGGCCTGGGCGCTATGGCTGGCCAACGCGCTGATCGGCTGGTTGCGCTGGGCCTTCGATGCGTGGACGCGCGGCGGCTACTGGCGCAAGCGTGAGCCGAAGCCGGGCGTGCTGCCGCCGCAACTGCCGCCGTCATCGACGGAGTCCCCCCACGATGCCTGATATTCGCAGCGTGCTGGCCGCAGCCACGCAGCAGCTCGGCGAACGCCTCGATGCCGAGCTGCTGCTGCTGCAAGTGCTGCAGCAGCCACGCAGCTGGTTGTTCGCGCATGTCGACGACGTGCTGGATACGGACGTCCAGACGGCCTTCGTGGCCCTAGTTGATCGCCGGGTGCAGGGTGAGCCGGTGGCTTATATCACCGGTTATCGCGGCTTCTGGTCGCTGGAACTTGAAGTCACGCCGGCGACGCTGATTCCGCGGCCGGAGACCGAGCTGCTGGTCGAGCAGGCATTGCTACGATTGCCGCCAGAGATCGTTTGCCGCGTGGCGGATCTTGGTACCGGCAGCGGCGCGATCGCGCTGGCGATCGCGCATGAGCGTCCGCGCGCGCAGGTCATCGCCACCGATGCCAGTGCCGCTGCGCTCGCCGTGGCGCAGCGCAATGCGCAAGCCCACGGCATCGGCAACCTCACCTTCCTGCACGGTGACTGGCTGGCGCCACTGGCCGGCCAGCGTTTCGACCTGATCGTCTCCAACCCGCCGTACATCGAGGCGGCCGATCCGCATTTGGCGCAGGGCGATCTGCGCTTCGAGCCGGCCAGCGCGCTGGCGTCGGGCGATGACGGCCTCGACGACATCCGCTGCATCGTGCGTGACGCGCGTGGGCACCTGCATCCGGCTGGCTGGCTGCTGTTCGAACATGGCTGGAACCAGGGCGATGCGGCGCGAGCGTTGTTGCACGAGGCGGGCTATGCGGAACTATTCACCGCGCAGGACCTGGAGGCACGTGATCGGGTCAGTGGCGGGCGCTTTGGGTAGGCCGCTGCGCGTAGGGCTTCTTGGTTTTGTGGGAGCGGCTTCAGCCGCGATGCTCTTCAGGTTTTATTGCTGCCAAGCGAAAGCACTTGGCTTTGCAATGGCAAATCCAGAGCAAAAGCATCGCGGCTGAAGCCGCTCCTACAGGTCGGAATGGCTGGGATATCAGCCGATGCTGGCGATGTTCGATGTGGCCAGTTGCGGGAACCGCGCGCGGATCGCGTGACGGATACCGGGCAGGTCGAGGCCGGCCATCGTCAGCACTTCCTCGCGGCTGCCGTGTTCCAGATAGACGTCCGGCAGGCCGAGATGCAGGATCGGCTTGACGACGCCATGTGCGGCGAAGCACTCGGCCACGGCCGAACCGGCACCACCGGCGATCGCGTTGTCTTCCAGCGTGACGAAGGTATCGTGGCTCTTCGCCAGTTCGAGCAGCAGCGCCTCGTCCAGCGGTTTCACGAAACGCATGTTGACCAGGGAGGCGTCGAGCTCGGCGGCGATCTCCGTCGCCGGCGCCAGCATCACGCCGAAACTGAGGATCGCCAGGCCATGCCCGCGACGGCGCAGCTCGGCCTTGCCGATCGGCAGGGTGTCGAGTTCCTTGCGCAATGCGGCGCCCGGGCCGCTGCCGCGTGGGTAACGCACCGCCGCCGGACCGTGGTACTGGAAGCCGGTGCTCAGCATCATGCGGCACTCGTTCTCGTCGGCCGGCGCCATGATCAGCATGTTCGGCAGGCAGCGCAGGAAGCTGAGATCGAAACTGCCGGAATGAGTGGCGCCATCCGGGCCGACCACGCCGGCGCGATCGATCGCAAAGGTGACGTCAAGGTTCTGCAGCGCCACGTCGTGGATCGCCTGGTCGTAGGCGCGCTGCAGGAAGGTCGAGTAGATCGCCACCACCGGTTTGGCGCCTTCGCAGGCCATCCCGGCGGCCAGCGTCACCGCGTGTTGCTCGGCGATCGCCACATCGAAATAGCGCTGCGGATATTCCTTCGAGAAGCGCACCAGGCCGGAGCCCTCGCGCATCGCCGGGGTGATCCCGAGCAGGCGCTCGTCGGCTGCCGCCTGGTCGCACAGCCAGTCGCCGAAGATCTCGGTATAGCTGGGTTTGGCCGGCGCGTTCTTCTTCACCAGACCGGCCTGCGGATCGAATGGGCCGACCGCGTGGTATTCGATCTGCGCCTGTTCGGCCGGGGCGTAGCCCTTGCCCTTGGTGGTGATCACATGCAGCAGTTGCGGGCCGGGAAGGTTCTTCACCGTGCGCAGCGCCTGCAGCAGCTGCGGGATGTTGTGGCCGTCGATCGGACCGGTGTAGTGGAAGCCGAGTTCCTCGAACAGTGTGCTGGGCACGAACATGCCCTTGGCGTGTTCCTCCCAACGCTTGAAAAAGCGGCCGAAGAAGGATTGTTTCGGTATCGCCCGCTTGGCCCGTTCGCGCCATTCGTTGAGGCGGCGGCTGGCCATCGCGCGCGCCATCACCTTGGTCAGCGCGCCGACGTTCTCGCTGATCGACATGCCATTGTCGTTGAACACCACCAGCATGTCCGGCTCGACGTCGCCACCGTGGTTCAGCGCCTCGAACGCCATGCCGGCGGTCATCGCGCCGTCGCCGATCACTGCCACGACCTTGCGATGGTCACCCTTGCGCTGTGCGGCGATCGCCATGCCCAGTGCGGCCGAGATCGAGGTGGACGAGTGGCCGACGCCGAAGGTGTCGTACTCGCTCTCCTCGCGGCGCGGGAACGGCGCCAGGCCGTCCTTCTTCTTGATCGTGGTGATCCGTTCACGCCGACCGGTGAGGATCTTGTGCGGGTAGCACTGGTGGCCGACGTCCCATACCAGCCGATCATGCGGCGTGTCGAACACGTGGTGCAGCGCCACGGTCAACTCGACCACACCCAGGCCCGCGCCGAAGTGGCCGCCGGAGCTGGCTACGGCCTCGATCAGGTACTGGCGCAACTCGTCAGCAACCGCGGGCAGTTCGTCATCGGGCACCCGGCGCAGGTCGGCCGGCGTCTCGATCGGAGCGAGATGGGGATAGTGGGAAAGATCGTTCATCTGCGTATTGTTGGCCCAGCGGCGAGGCGGGGCAAGGGCGATGCCGGGCGGAATCCGGGCGCAAGGGCGCCAAGACCCGCTCTCAGGCGGCGTGCGGACGCCGATCGCGCGGCAGATGGCTGACCAGGAAATCCATCTGATCGGCCAGGATATTGCGGTTGGACAGGATCAGATGCTCGACCCAGCTTGGCCGGTACGGCACTGCCAGGAGCGGCATGTTGGCCTGCTGCGGAGTGCGGTTGCTCTTCTTCAGGTTGCAGGCGAGGCAGGCGCTGACCACGTTTTCCCAGTTGTCCTTGCCGTGCTTCGAAATCGGCAGCACGTGGTCGCGGGTCAGTTCGCCGCGGCTGAAATGATCGCCGCAGTACAGGCACAGATGGCGGTCGCGGGCGAACAACGCGGTATTGGTCAGTGCTGGGGCAGGATCCACGGCGTGATCGCGGCAGCGGCCGGTACTGGCGATGATCGGATGCAGTTGCATCAGGCTCTGCACGCCATGCAGGCGATTCATGCCGCCATGCACGGTGAGGCAAGGGTCGCCCAAGGTCCAGGCCACGGCGTCCCGAACATACAAGCAGACCGCCTCCTGCCAGCTGATCCAGTCGAGGATGCGGCCGGCCGAGTCCAGCGACAGCACGCGGGTCGCGTTGAGATCGGCCTGACCTGGCACTTCCATCAGCATGTAGATCGTCCTTCAGCCTGGGCCTTGAGAGCGTTTCAGCGATGCGGGATGCTTGTCTGGAGCCAGCATAGACCAATTTCATTGCAAAACGCATGCAAAGGCGATCAGCTGGCCATTTGTGGCAAAGTCGCGGGCGCGCAGCCGCGCTGATATGATCAGCAGTCGACACAGACCCGACGCCGGGTTTGGTAGGGGCGCTTCAGTGGTGACCCGGCACGGCGGGGGCAGAGGTAATAAACGTGGCTGAAGTTCTTTTCTACGAGCACCCGGTACCGCTCAACCGCGCGGAACACAAGGATCTGCGCCTGAAGGGCGTGCCGAACGTGAAGTTCGCGATGAACGTGCATTCGGTGCCGATCACCGGTATCGAGTTCGCTGTTGCCGCGCGCGATCTGCTGATCGTGTTTGCCGGCAATGACGCGGCTACCGCCGGTCCGGTGGCCTTGCTCGGCCTGCGTGAGAACGAGAACCTGTTCGTCGATGCCGATGGCCTGTGGGCGCCGAATACTTATGTTCCAGCGTTCGTACGCCGTTATCCATTCGTGCTGGCGGAGAAGCCGGCCGATCAGGTAGGTGACGATTTCGCCGTGTTCCTCGACGAACGTTACGAAGGCTTCAACACGGCCGAGGGCGAGCGCCTGTTCAAGGAAGACGGTACTGATAGCGAGATGCTGACCAATGCAGTCGGCTTCCTCAGCGAGTTCCAGCAGAACGTGGCTCGCACCAGGTGGTTTGTGGAACAGCTCAACAAGCATGACCTGCTGGAGCCGCGCAATGTCCGCTTGCAGAAGGAGGGCAAGGATGGTGCCGAAGGCCAGTCGATCAGCCTCAATGGTCTGTTCGTGATCAGCGAGAACAAGCTGCGCACGCTGGACGAGAAGACCTCCCATGAGTTCTTGCGTGAAGGTGTGTTCGGCTGGATCTACGCGCACCTGCTGTCGCTGGCCAATATCGATCGACTGACCCAGCGCCTGAGCGCACGCGAGTTGGCTGAAGCGGCCGGCAGCGCCACCCGAAACTGAGTATCGGTCGGCCGGTGAGCTGCTGTGGCGACGGATGCCGAAACAGGCGATCCGATGCTTGAAAAAGATGGTGCGCAAGCACCATCTTTTTTTGTGCCTGTTTGCGCTCAGCGCACCGACTTGGCCAGCCGCAACAGGTCCGGCGCGTAGCCGGTCGCCTCGTACAGCGCGCGTGCCCGCTCGTTGCCGGGAAACACCGCCAGCGTCACCAGCTGGCAATGATGTTCGCGTGCCCAGCCCTCAGCATGTGCCAGCAGGGCCTGACCGACCCCGTTGCCCTCGTGCTGCGGTGCCACGGCCAGATCGGAGATGTGGCAATTGCTGCGCCCGGTAAAGAAGTCCGCGGTGCGTTGCAGATGAATGAAACCAACCCGTATGCCGTCCGCGTCCTCGGCCACGAACAGGTAGCTGTTCGCCGGCTGGTCTTCCAGATGGCGCAGCAGGTCGTTGCGGATGCCCTCGACGCATTCGTGCCGGCGTCGCCATGGCGGCAGGGTGAAATCGACGAAGCGCGGTACCAGCGAGAGGATGAAGTCGTCGTCGTCTTCGGCGAGACGGATCAGCAGGGAAGTGGTGGTCATGGGGTGTCGACAGAATGCGGGGGATGACCCTGCCGTTTCTACACCCAGCGCGCCAGCCGTGGAAGTCCCGAACGACGCGTGTATATTCCGGGCGGTATGACTATTCGCCGGGGCGATGTGTTGGCCCTGCACTGCCGACAGGCATTACGCCAGGAAGATCGCCCGTGTCGACCACCCGCCGCATCCACGTTCAAGCCGATGATGATGTACTCGCGCAGGGCATGCGCGAAATCCAGACCGAACTGAAACTGCCGCAGGCGTTTCCAGCAGACGTCGAGGCTGCCGCCGAGCAGGTGGCAGCGAATCCGCGGTTGCCGGAGCTCGATCGCACCGATATTGCGCTGATCACGATCGACCCGCCTGAGTCGATGGATCTGGATCAGGCGATGTACGTCGAACGCAGTGATGGTGGTTATCGCGTCTACTACGCGATTGCCGATGTCGCGGCGTTTGTCACTGCCGGCGATCCGATCGACCTTGAGGCGAACCGGCGTGGCGAGACGCTGTACGGCGCGGATGCCAAGATCCCGCTGCATCCGAAAGTACTGTCGGAGGGCGCCACCTCGCTGCTGCCCGGTCAGTTGCGTCCGGCCCTGCTGTGGACGATCGAACTGGACAAGAGCGGCGAGATCAGCAGCATCGACGTGCGACGCGCCCGCGTCAGCAGCCGCGCCAAGCTCAATTACGCCGGTGTGCAGCAGTTGATCGATGCCGGCACCGCCGATCCGATGTGGGCCGTGCTGCGCGAGATCGGCGAGCTGCGCCAGCAGCGCGAGTTCTCTCGCGGCGGCATCAGCCTGCCGCTGCCCGAACAGGAGATCGACGTGGTCGACGGGCAGTGGACGCTGTCCTTCCGCGCACGTCTGGCGGTCGAGGACTGGAACGAGCAGATCTCGCTGCTGACGGGCATGGCAGCGGCACAGCTGATGGTGCAGGCCAAGGTCGGTCTGTTGCGCACGCTGCCCGAACCCGAAGTGCAGTCACTGCAGCGCTTGCGCATCACCGCGCAGGCACTCGGTATCGACTGGCCATCGGCGCAGAGCTATCCCGACTTCATCCGCTCGCTGGATCCCACGAAAGACACCCATGTCGCGATGCTCACTGCGTGCACCACGGTGTTGCGCGGTGCCGGCTACGCGGCATTCAATGGCGAGCTGCCCGCACAGCCGAAGCAGTGGGCGCTGGCGGCGGAATACACCCACGCCACCGCGCCGCTGCGCCGGCTGGTCGACCGCTACACTGGTGAAGTCTGCGTGGCGTTGTGCGCGAAGCAACCGGTACCGGCCTGGGTACTGGCCGCATTGCCTGGTCTACCTGCCACGATGCAGGCTTCGGGCCACCGAGCGCGCCAGTATGAGAAGGCCGTACTCGACCTCGCCGAAGCCGAGGTGCTGGCGTCGCGCGTAGGTGAAACATTCGCCGGCGCCATCGTCGAGGTTGCCTCCAATGATCCCAGGAAAGGTGTGGTCATCGTGCGCGATCCCGCGATCGAGGCCAGTGTTTCCAGCACGTCCAGCCTGCCGCTGGGTGCCGATGTCAAGGTGAAGCTGGTCGAGGCGGATCCGGTCAAGCGCACCACGCGTTTCGAGCTGGCGGGATAACCGGCCTGTAAGGCGCACCGGCTTCCACGGCACGCCGGGTTGAACCAGCGGATGCGATGACTGGCCATGCATTGGCAAGACTGTTGCATGGCCTGTGGCATGAACGATCATGCCTACGACATCTCCTATCTGCTCGAGTCCGAACTGGTGAAGGCCGATGTGCCGGAGTTGCGGGTCGCCAAGGCGCCGCCGGCACCGCCACCGGTGTCATACCAATCGGCGCTCGCCGCTGCGCAGGAAGCCATGGCGCGCGAACTCCTCGAGGTCGCCGAAGCTCATGAAGAATTGATCCGGCAGTACCTGCGCTTCAGCAGTGGCTCCCTGCAGGACCCCTTCGGACAGTGAGGCATGCCGGTGGTTGTCGGTGATGCCGCACTTGAGCCAAAGATGACCAAGTTCGACACATCGTTCCGGGGCCGGCCGAACCCGGTAGCTTTCTGTCGAACGTCGCTGCCTGTCAGTGCTGTCAAGAAAAAGCCCGGGCTTGCCCGGGCTTTTTTTGTTGCCCATGTTCGGGCGATGTCTCAGGCGATCTCTGGCAAGGTCGCCACGCCGGCCTCGATCGCCGCCTTGTGCACCAGCGTGCGCGGCAGGATGCGCGTGAAGTAGAAGCTGGCGGTGTCGCGCTTGGCCTGCTTGAACGCGGCGGATTGCGTGCTGGCTTCGGCGGCAGCCACGCTGCGTGCCCACAGGTAGGCGAGGCTGACATAGCCGGAGTAGTACAGATAGTCGGTGGCGGCGGCGCCGAGTTCCTCCGGGTTGGCCTGCACGCGTTGGGCGAGTTGCAGGGTGAGGTCACCCCACTGTTTGGTGATGATCGCCAGCGGCCCGATCAGGGTGCGCAACGCTTCATCGGCGCTGTGCTTCTGGCAGAACGCGCTGATCTCCTGCAGGAAGTGCTTGAAGCCCACGCCTTGCAGCTGGAGGATCTTGCGGCCCAGCAGGTCGGCCGCCTGAATGCCGGTGGTGCCTTCGTACAGGGTGATGATGCGGGCGTCGCGAACGAACTGCTCGACGCCGTTCTCGGCGATGTAGCCATGGCCGCCGTAGATCTGCAGTGCTTCCTTGGTGCACTCCTGCGCCAGCTCGGTGACCACACCCTTGGCGATCGGAATCAAAAACGCGACCAGTTCGCCCGCGGCCTTGCGCGCGGCTTCATCCGTGCTGCGCGACTCGACGTCGGTTTGCAGCGCGGTATACAGCAGCAACGCGCGTGAGCCTTCGACGAAGGCACGCTGGGTCAGCAGCATTCGGCGCACATCCGGTTGCACCAGCAGATTGTCGGCCGGCTTGTCGGGAAACTTCGGGCCCGACAGCGAACGCGACTGCAGGCGTTCGCGCGCGTAGTTGAGGCTGTTCTGCAGCGCGCGTTCGGCCAGCGCCAGGCCCTGCACACCAACCGACAGGCGTGCGGCATTCATCATGGTGAACATCGCCATCAGGCCCTTGTGCGGCTTGCCGATCAGATAACCTTCGGCGCCGTCCAGGTTGATCACGCAGGTGGAGCAGGCGTGGATGCCCATCTTGTGTTCGATCGCACCGGCGGCGACGGTGTTGCGTGCGCCGAGCGAGCCGTCCTCGTTGACCTTGAACTTGGGCACGATGAACATCGAGATGCCGCGGCTGCCTTCCGGCGCGTCGGGCAGGCGCGCCAGCACCAGGTGCACGATGTTCTCGGTGAGGTCGTGTTCGCCGGCGCTGATGAAGATCTTGGTGCCGGTGATCTTGTAGGCGTTGTTGTCAGTGGGTTCGGCGCGGGTCTTCAGCAGGCCGAGGTCGGAGCCGGCCTGCGGTTCGGTCAGGCACATCGTGCCGGTCCAGCGACCTTCGACGATCGGCTTCATGAAGCGCTCGCGCTGCCATTCCTCGCCATGCATTTTCATGGCGTGGGTGGCGCCCTCCGACAGCAGCGGATACAGGCTCCACGCCAGGTTGCCGGACTGGAAGATCTCGGTGGTCGCGATGCCGAGTACGCCGGGCAGCGCCTGGCCGCCGTACTTTTCGGAATTGGTCAGGCCGGTCCAGCCGCCTTCGGCAAACTGCTTGAACGCTTCCTTGAAACCCTTCGGCGTGGTCACCGTCTGGGTGGCCTTGTCGAAGTGGCAACCTTCCTCGTCGGCGGGGCCGTTGGTCGGCGCCAGCAACTGCTCGCTGAGGCGGCCGGCTTCCTCCAGCACCGCGTCGAGCAGGTCACGGGTGTGGCCTTCACCACCCTGCAGCGAGGTCAGGGTCGATTCGGCGCCAAGCACGTCGAACAGGGCGAAGCGCAGATCGTCGAGCGGGGCCTTGTAGATGGTCATGGTGATTCCTTTGGTGAAAGGTGGCGTCGTGTAGAAGGCGATGTCAGCGATAAGTGTTGGGGATGCCCGGCACCGGCGAGAGCCAGTCGTTGCCGTTGAAGTCGAAATCGCGCGGCTGCTTTTCCTGCTCCGGCTTGGCGTTGGTGCTGCCACTGATGCGGTAGGCGAGCGAACCGGCGCTGCCCTTGCCCGCGATGGCCTGCAGTGCCGCGCTCATCGGCGCCGTGGGCAGCACATCGAGCTGGATCACATCGCCGGCGAGCGCCGGGATGTCGCGCTCGAAGGTGGTGTGCAGGCGGATCGGCACCAGTTCGGCGATCTGCAGCCGGCCATCGAGCGACTTGAAATCCATCTCGCCGTAACTGTTGTTCTGGATGCGCACGGTCAGCTGCCACTGGCCGCCTGGCCGCACCACCAGCTGCTGGATACTCAGCGTAGGCGGGTAGACGCTTTTCTTTTGTGGCCCGCAAGCGGTCAGGCCGGCAGCGAGCATGGCAAGCAGAAAGCCGCACAACAGTCGTTTCATGGCCGTTCCTCAAACGATTGTTTGAATCTTAGCCCAGCTGGCATGACAAAGTCAGCGGCGGTTCCCATCGCGCGGTGCAGCGGGCATCATCGTGGGTCCGTTCCCAGCCAGCAGAAGCCTTCATGACCCGTCGTATCACTGCCCGCCGTTCGCCAATCCACGGCAACGGTGTATTCGCCACCGCCCCGATCGCCAAGGGCGAGGAAATCATCGAGTACAAGGGCAAGCTGCTGACCCATGCCGAAGCCGACGATCTGTATGGCGACGGCGGCGAGACCGGCCACACGTTCCTGTTTACCCTCAACGACGACTACATCATCGACGCCAACCAGCACGGCAACAGCGCGCGCTGGATCAACCACAGCTGCGCACCGAACTGTCGCGCCGTGGTCGAGGAAAGCGCCAGTGGCGATCCGCGCAGGGACCGGGTGGTGATCGAGACGATCCGTGCGATCAAGCCCGGCGACGAACTCACATACGACTATGGCATCGTGCTCGAAGTACCGCACACCGCGCGCCTGAAGAAGCTGTGGGTGTGCCTGTGCGGTTCGCCGAAATGCACCGGTACCCTGCTCAAGTCCAAGCGCTAGTCAGCGGTCAAAATTCGCTTCTATACTCGTCCTCGTTGCCCGACATGGGGGAGGGCAACGAGAACAGCAACAGGGGGAGTGATGGAAGCGAATCCATATGCCGCGCCAGCGGCCGTGGTCGACGATGCGGCCGCATGGGATGCGTATGATCTGGAAAACCGCAAGACCGGGCGTGGCAAACGCCTTGGCGCTGCATTGCTGGATCTCCTGGTCAATCTGATCTGGCTACTCCCGATCATCTGGGGCGCCACCATGGCAGGTGACGTCAAGCACGGGCTGAAGCCGGCCGCGCCGATGGTGGGCGTGATGCTGCTGGGTCTGGCTCTGCTGATCGGCATCTTCGTCGTCAACTGCATCTTGATTCATCGCAGCGGCCAGACCATCGGCAAGCGTGCACTGGATATCGCCATCGTGCGTACCGATGGCAATCGCGTCGGCTTGGTTCGCTACATCTTCCTGCGGGTCGTTCCGATCATCCTGATCGGCATCATTCCCGTGGTCGGCAGGCTGATCAATCTGGTCGATCCGCTGCTGATCTTCGGCAAGGAACGACGCTGCCTGCATGACCTGATCGCCGACACCATCGTCGTCGACGTTTGATGCTCGACACGGTACGCGAGATAGAAACTCCCGAAGGGATCAGCCTGCGTCTGCGCGCGGCCGGTGCGCTGCCGCGCGCGCAGGCATGGATGCTCGATGCGTTGCTGCGCATGGGGGTGTTCATGCTGGCGATGATTCCGTTGGGGCTGCTCGGCGTCGGTGGCAACGGGCTGGCCATGCTGTTGCTGTTCGCCCTGATGTGGGCCTACTCGGTGGCGTGCGAGGTTTGGCTGGACGGCCAGACGCTGGGCAAGCGCGCGCTCGGTTTGCGCGTGGTGAATGCCGATGGCACGCCGGTGACGTGGGTGCCGTCGGTGGTGCGCAACCTGTTGCGCGTGGTCGATGTGTTGCCGGGCGTGTACGGCGTCGGCCTGGTCTGTACGCTGATCGATCCGCATGCGCGCCGGCTCGGCGATATCGTGGCCGGCACGATGGTGGTGCACGCGGTCGAGCTGCCGGCCGGTACGCAGGTGCCGACTGTCGCGGCCATACCGCCACCGGTGGTGCTGGCAGCGGACGAGCAGGCCGCGCTGGTGGAGTTTGCCGAACGCTCTGGCCAACTCACTCTGCAGCGGCAGGAGGAACTGGCCAATCTGCTGCTGCCGCTGACCGGGCGTCGCGACACCGCCGCGGTGTCGCAGCTGATCGCTCACGCCAACTGGCTGCTGGGACGCGCATGAAGCAGGAGCGCTTCGTCGCCATGCACGGTTGCGAGTGGGACGACTTGCAGTCCTGGTTTAGTGCGCTCGATCGGCAGCCGCAGCGCACCATGCGGCAGGAACATACGCTGGATTTTCCGCAGTCGTACCGGCGCCTGTGCCATCAGCTGGCACTAGCGCGTGGACGCGGCTACAGCCGCGAGGTCACCGATAGGCTGCAACGTCTGGTGCAGCAGGGACATCGCGTGCTGTACCGGCCGCCGGCGCCACGCTGGCATCGGGTGGCGATGTTCCTGCTCGCCGGTTTCCCGCGACTGGTGCGGTCGCAGTGGCGCTGCATGACCGCGGCGGCACTGCTGTTCTATCTGCCGGCGCTGGTGACGCTGGTGCTGCTGCAACTGCGACCCGAGCTGGCGCATACGGTATTCAGCAGCGCACAGCTGGCGCAGTTCGAAAAGATGTACGACCCGGGTAATCCCCACATCGGCCGCAGCAGCGGCACCGACCTGCAGATGTTCGGCTACTACGTGATGAACAACGTCAGCATCGCGTTCCGCACCTTTGCCTCGGGGCTGTTCTTCGGCGTCGGTGCGATCTATGTGCTGGCCGCCAACGGCGTGCTGATCGGCGGCGTGGCCGGGCACCTCGACGCGATCGGCTATGGCGGACCGTTCTGGCGCTTCGTGGTGGGGCATTCGGCGTTCGAGCTGAGCGCGCTGGTGATTGCCGGCGGCGCCGGGCTGCAGCTGGGCCTCACCCTGCTGATGCCGGGTCGGCAACGACGCGGGCCGGCGCTGGTCGCCGCCGGCTGGGTCGGTGCGCAGCTGGCGCTGGGCGCGTTCGCGATGCTGCTGGCCGCGGCCTTCATCGAGGCGTACTGGTCGTCGATCGCCGCGTTGCCGAACGGCGTGAAATTCGGCAGCGGCGCGCTGCTGTGGTTGCTGGTGCTGGGCTGGTTGTGGCGTGGTGGCCGGGAGCGCAGCGATGGAGCTTGAGCGGATCAGCGTGGTGCTGCGGCCGCGTGCGCCGCGCGAGGCGCTGGATCTGGGCGCCACGATGCTGCGTGCGAATGCGCGCGCCGTGTGGTCGGCATGGTTTGCGTTCACCTTGCCGGTATTCGTGACCTGCAATGCACTCGGTGTTGCATTGGGTCTGCCGTGGCTGGGGCTGGTATTGATGTGGTGGCTGAAGCCGCTGTTCGACCGGCTGCCGCTGTACGTGTTGTCGCGCGCGGTGTTCGATCGTGCGCCAGGCTGGCGCGAGACCCTGCGTGGCCAGGGTCAGTGGCCGTGGGGCAGCACGTGGGCGGCGTTGAGCTGGTTGCGGATCGACAGCAACCGTTCGCTGCGCCTGCCACTGGAATTGCTCGAAGGGCTGCCACGCAGACAGCGGGCGGCGCGCTGGAGCGTGTTGCGCAGGCGCATCGTGACGGATGCCAGCCTGCTCACTTACGGCTGCCTGCAATTCGAACTGGTGCTGTTCCTCAGTGTATGGCTGCTGGCCATGCTGTTGATTCCACGCGAATGGCTGCCGGATTCGTTGCGTGACTTCTTCCGCGTCGACGTGCACGCGGCATCGACGATCTGGATGCTGCTGACTTCGTTGGTGGCCTATCTGGCGATGAGCGTGATCGAGCCGCTGTACGTGGCGTGCGGATTTGCGTTGTACCTCAACCGGCGCACGCAACTGGAAGCGTGGGATATCGACCTGGCGTTCCGTCGCCTGCGCCAGCGGCTGCAGGCGAGTGGCAAGACCCTGGCCGTGCTGCTGGCCTGCGCTTGTTGCTGGCCGCTGTCCAGCCATGCGGCGAGTAGCTCGCACGGTTCGCGAGTGGCGCCGCCGACTTCGCTGGAACAGGTATTCAAGCAACCCGTAGACGGCGCCGACCAGCAACGCTTCGCGGCTGCGGCTACCGAGGTCTATCGTGACCCGCGTTTCGGCGGCGAGCACAAGGCGCGCGAGTGGGTGTTCAAGTACGCGTCCACGCCACAGCCCGTACGCACGCCGATGCAGCCGTTGTTTCCGGGGTTCGCTGCGCTGGTGGCTATGATCCTGAAGCTGGGTCTGTGGCTGCTGCTGGCGGTCGTGGTCGGTGCATTGCTGCGATTCGTCTGGCGCTGGCAGCGTACGCGCGTCGTCGTCGATGCGGCGCCTGTCACCCCCGCGCCGACATGGCGAGCGCAGGTAATGGCCGATACGCCGCTGCCGAGCGATCTGGCCGGCGCGATCCGCACGTTGTGGGGCGCACAGCAGCAGCGCGAGGCACTCGCCCTGCTGTATCGCGGTTGCGTGGAACAGACCGCGCGATTGCTGCAACTGCCAGCGTCGATCGATGCGACCGAGGCAGACTGGTTGCGCCAGGCCGCGGCGATGGCCGACCCGGCGCGTGCCCAGCGCGTTATCGCGATCGTGCGCACCTGGCAATTCGCCGCCTATGCCGGACGCTACCCGGATGACGTCGTCGTCGAGAGCCTGCTGGTTGGCTGGCCGGCGCAGGCGGGAGCGCCGGCATGAACCGGAACACGATCCTGGTGAGCCTGCTGGCGCTGGGCGTGGGGTTGCTCCTGGCTGGCGCGTTCTTCGCCACGTTCGAACGCAAGGACGTCACGCAGCGAGTGCCTGCGCATGGCGAGGCAAGTTTCAACCGTTTCTTTGCGCTCGATCAGTCGCTGCGCCGACTGGATTTCACGGTGGCCTCGCTGACCTCGCTGGATCCGCGGCAGATGCCGCTGCGGCCTGGCGACACCCTGGTGCTGGGCGATGACATCAGTCGCATCGATGTCGACGATGCCCGGCGAATCGTGGCGTGGGTGCGCAACGGCGGCCACCTGCTGCTGTCGCCGGGCTCGCCCGCGAGTGCCGTGCACACGCCACTGTTCGAGGCGCTGAACCTGCTCGATGCGCGCCCGGCGGAATTTGCCTGCAGTGCGATCCGCGCGAGCGGTGCTGCCGGGGACAAGGCGAATGACGAAGTGCAGTTGTGTGGCCAGCGCTTCCGGCTGAATCCGGTTGCCGGCGCGGCCGTCGATGCGGCGATCGGCAACCTGCAGGATGGTTACCTGTTTGCCCGCACGAAGCTGGACGCCGGTTCGATCAGCCTGCTGGTCGACATGGACGTGATCTCGCGCGAGCAATTGCGCAGCAGCGCGGCGCAGCAGTTTGCCTGGCGCCTGCTGGCGCCGAATCTCGGGCAGGGCGAGATCTATCTGGTCTACGCACTGGATGGCATGTCGTTCCTGAAACTGCTGCTGCTCAAAGGCTGGCCGGCACTGCTGGCGCTGAGCCTGCTGCTGGCCGCCTGGATGGCCATGCGCAGCGAGCGGTTCGGCCCGCTGATGCCGGCACCCGCATTGCATCGTCGCGCCCTGCTTGAACATGTGCAGGCGGCCGGCGAATTCATCTACCGCCGCGACAGCGGACGCAGCCTGCACAACCTGGCCTGCCAGGCCGTGCTGACCCGCCTGCGTCGCCGCGATCCGGCCTGCGTCATGCTCAACGGCGATGCCCTGTATGCGCGCCTCGCGCAGCGCAGCCAGCTGGCTCCCGAGCAGATCGCGCAGGCCTTCCAGTCACCCGCGAACGCGCAGGCGTTTCGCGCATGCATCACCACCCTGGCGCGACTCAGGAGCCGCCCATGACGATCGAAACACTTACTGCCGCGCCGGCCACGCCGCCGGTGACGCTCTCGCTGGCCGAACTCGGCGCGCATGCGCGCGCTCTGCGCGAGCAGGTCGCACGGGCCTTCATCGGCCAGACCGAAGTATTCGACCAGGTGTTGCTGGCGCTGCTGGCGGCTGGCCATGTGCTGATCGAGGGCGTGCCCGGCCTGGGCAAGACCTTGCTGGTACGTGCCTTGGCCGCGTCAGTCAGCTGCACCTTCGGTCGTGTGCAGTTCACTCCGGACCTGATGCCGGCGGACGTCACCGGTCATGCGATCTACGATCCCAAGAGCGAGCGCTTCCAGGTCCGTCGTGGCCCGGTGTTCGCGAACCTGCTGCTGGCCGACGAGATCAACCGTGCGCCGGCCAAGACGCAGGCGGCGTTGCTGGAATCGATGCAGGAAGGCCAGGTCACCATCGAGGGTCGCCGCTTTCCGTTGCCGGCGCCGTTCATGGTGGTGGCCACGCAAAACCCGATCGAGCAGGAGGGCACTTATCCGTTGCCCGAGGCGCAGCTCGACCGCTTCCTGATCAAGGTGGTGATCGGCTATCCCACGCTGGAGGATGAGCGCCGCATAGTCGCCGGCGTGGTCAACGGCAAGGTGGCCGCTGACCTCGATGTCTCGCGGGTGCAGCCAGTGATGGGCCAGCCGGAACTGCTGGCCTTGCAGCAGGGCGTCGCGGCGATCCGCATGGATGCCGCAGTGACCGACTACGCCGTACGCATCGTGCGCGCAACGCGCGAATGGCCGGGTGTGATCGGCGGCGCCGGCCCGCGCGGTGGACTGGCGCTGGCGCGATTGGCGCGCGCACAGGCCGTACTCGACGAGCGTGATTTCGTCACCCCGGACGATGTGCGTGCGGTGGCGTTGCCGGCGTTGCGGCATCGCCTGTTGCTGGCACCGGAGGCGCTGATCGAGCGGCAGCGTGCCGATGACGTGCTTGCTGCGTTGCTGCACAAGGTGCCTGCACCTCGCCAATGATGCGGCCCGCACCGCTCCTGTTGTGGCTGCTGGCCAGCTGGACCGCACTTGGTGTGCTGGCCAGTCTGGGCTGGCTGCCGTTGCCGACATGGCTGGCCTGCGGCCTCGTCATCGCGCTGCTGGCGTTGCTCGATGGCTGGCGTCTGCGCCGGATGCCTTCGCCGCAATTGCAGCGCGAAGTGGCGCCGGTGATGCCGCTCGGTCCCGAGGCGCGTGTGGGCCTGCGCCTGCGCGCCATCGCGACGCGTGCGCAGCGCTTGCGCCTGCACGACCTGCATCCAGGTGGCTGGGCAGTGCGCGGGATGCCACGCACGTTGTCGCTGCAGCCCGGCAACGAATTGCTGCTCGATTACGCGGTCACCCCGGATGCCCGCGGCCAGTTCAGCTTCGAGGGTTGCCACCTGCAACTGCGCTCGCCATGGCATTGCTGGACCTCGCGCCGGGTGATTGGCGCGACCTCGACGGTTAAGGTGTATCCGAATTTCGCGTCGCTGGCGGAGCTTGCCGGGCTCAGCGTGGAGCTGGCTTCGCGCAGCGTCGGCGCGCGGCTGCAGCGGCGTCGCGGCGAAGGCACCGAGTTCCAGGAGCTGCGCGATTACCGCGTTGGCGACAGCCTGCGCAAGATCGACTGGAAGGCCACTGCGCGAAGCAACCGGCTGATCTCGCGTGAGTACCGCGACGAGCGCAACCAGCAGGTGGTGCTGATGCTTGACTGCGGTCGGCGCATGCTGGCGCAGGACGACCATCTGGCGCATTTCGACCACGTGCTGAATGCATCGCTGGCGCTGGCCAGCATCGCGCTGCGCCAGGGCGATGCGGTCGGCATGCTGGCCTGCACTGGCCAGCAGCAACGCTGGCTGCCGCCGCAGCAGGGCGGTGGCGGCATGGACATGCTGCTGGCCGCCGGTTACGACCTGCAGGCGATGCCGCTGGCGACCGATTACCTCGCTGCGGCCAGCGCGTTGCAGGCACATCAGCAGCGACGCGCGCTGATCGTGCTGGTCACCAACGTGCGCGACGAGGACGATGCGGAGCTGCGCGCGGCGGTGACGATGCTGGCACAGCGTCATCTGGTGATGCTGGTCAGCCTGCGCGAACTGGCGCTGGACCGGGTCGCTGCCGAAGCCGGCGACAGCCTGGAAACCGGCATCCGCAGTGCGGCCGCGATGCACTACCTGAGCGAACGCGAGCGCGTGCATGAAGGCCTGCGCCGCGAGGGCGTGAACACGCTCGACGTCAGTTGCAGCGAGCTGTCGGGCGCGCTGATCGAGCGCTACCTCAGCATGAAGCGGGGCGGCCGGCTGTAGCGATCACGCAAGGATCGCTCACCTGTAGGAGCGGCTTCAGCCGCGATGCTGTTGATCTTCTGCTTCGGCCATCCGAAAGCATCGCGGCTGAAGCCGCTCCTACAGGTTCTGTCGTGGGTGAAAGGCTCAGGTCTTTACGCCTGGATCTCGCCGTCGTAGTCGATCGCGATGACCTCGATCGACAGATCGCCGGCCGGCCGTTTCCAGTTCACCTCATCGCCGACACGGGCGCCGAGCAGCGCCTGTGCCAGCGGCGACAGATAACTGACCCGGTGCTGTTCGGCGTCGGCCTCGTCTTCGCCGACGATGCAGTAACGTTGTGCCCCTTCGCTGCTGTCCACGCTGACGTTCGCGCCGAACGTGACGCGATCCTGTGGCTGCGATAGCAGGTCCACTTCGATCGCGCTGTCCACCCGCGCGTGGAGCCAGCGCAGTTCGCGTTCCAGTGGCGCCAGTTCGTTCTGCAGGGTCATCGTGTCGGTCGAGGCCTTCAACGCATCGCGTCGCGCGGTAGCTGCCTGCAGCCGTGCCTGCAGCTGCGCCAGACCGCGCGGAGTGACGTAGTTCGGGTGCGTGCTCAGCGGCAGGTCCGGCAACGCCGGTGCATCGCCGTCATCGGACTCCTTGGTGAAGGCTCGGCTCATCGTGTTCTCCCGCGGCGATGCGCAATCAGGTCGCAGATGGGGTGGCAAGTGGCGATCATCCCGCCGCCAGCCAGACGCTGCTGCGGCGGCCATGAAGGCGAAGTGAGGTCAGCGATCGGTTTTTCCAGCATCGCCTGGTGCGGCCGGTTTGCCGATCCAGCGGGCGGTGGCCAGTTGTTGATCGATGCTGCGGGCCAGCCGCTGGATGCCTGTACGCGCCGCATCGGCGGTGGCACCGGTGCAACCGTTGTAGAAGTTCACCGTCTTGCTGCCGGTCGTATCGACGACGGTGATCTTCACGCCGGCCTGGTCGCTCATCAGCACGACACAGCCGTCATCGCTGGAGACGTAGCTGTCGCGCATCGAGCGGAACCCGACTTGTTCCACCACGGCGAGAATATTCGCGAACTGCGTTGGGGTGGCATGACCGCGGGCGCTGCCGGTTTGCACATGGACGTGGCCCTCGAAGCTGACCTGACCGTCCGAGGTCACCGTCACGCTGTAAGCGGGGCAGTTGCCGAAACAGCTGCTGCGCTGCAGGGTGACGCTGGCGTTGCGGAGGGGCTGATCCGGTGCGGCTTCGACAGGCAGCGTGCATGTGCCAGACCACAGCACCGCACATACGATCATGCTGCGACTGGTGTACATCAGTCTTCCTCCGCATGTGGCTTCCATGCCTCGCTGAGTTGCTTCTGCACATTCGACGGCACCGCTTCGTAGTGACTGAGGTCGAGGCTGTAGCGGCCGCGACCACCGGTCATCGATTTCAGTTCAGTGGGATAGTCGATCAGTTCGGCCAGCGGCGCCTGCGCCTTGATCACCAGTTCGCCGCCGCGCTGGGTGTCGGTGCCCATGATGCGCGCACGCTTGCCGGCGAGGCCGCCGGTGACGTCGCCGACGTTGTGCTCGGGAATCGCCACCTCGACGTTGACGATCGGTTCCAGCACGATCGGCCGCGCCTTGCCAATCGCGTCGAGAAACGCCTTCTTGCCGGCGCTGATGAAGGCGACCTCCTTCGAATCGACCGGATGGTATTTGCCGTCGTACACGGTCACCCGCAGATCCTGCAGCGGATAGCCGGCGATTGCGCCGTGTTCCATCGCCTGTCGTACACCTTTCTCGATCGCCGGCAGGAACTGGCCGGGAATCACGCCGCCCTTCACCGCGTCGACAAATTCGAAACCGGTGCCGCGCTCAAGCGGTTCCACGCGCAGGAACACCTCACCGAACTGGCCGGCGCCACCGGTCTGCTTCTTGTGCCGATGATGGCCTTCGGCATGGCCGGCGATGGTCTCGCGATAGGCGATGCGAGGCGGATGGGTCGCCACCTCGACACCGTAACGTTCGCGCATACGCTCCAGCATCACTTTCAGATGCAGGTCGGAGAGCCCACGCACCACCGTCTCGTTGAGCTCCTTGTGGTGCTCGACGCGAAAGCACGGATCCTCCTCGGCCAGCCGGCCCAGGGCATTGGACAGCTTCTGCTCCTGGCCCTTGTGCTTGGGTTCCAGCGCGAGGCCATACATCGGTGCCGGGAATGCCAGTGGCGCCAGCGTGATCAGGTCCTCGTCGTGCGAGTCGTGCAGCACGGCATCGAAGTGGATGTCCTCGATCTTCGCCACCGCGGCGATGTCGCCAGGAATCGCCGCTTCGATCTCCACGTGCGTCTTGCCTTGCACGCGGAACAGATGGCCGACCTTGAACGGCTTGCGGCCGTCGTCGATCAGCAGCTGGCTGTCGCGACGGATCGTGCCCTGCCATACGCGGAACACACCGAGCTTGCCGACGAACGGATCGTTGACGATCTTGAACACGTCGGCGATCACATGACTCTTCGGATCGGCGCTGATCACCAGTGGCGTGCCGTCGCCGCGCCCGAACGGCGGCGGATTGCCCTCGGCCGGATTCGGCAGCAGTCGTTCGGCGACTTCCAGCAGTTCGTTGACGCCGACGCCGGTGCGCGCACTGACGAAGCAGATCGGTACCAGGTGGCCTTCACGCAGGCATTGTTCGAACGCATCGTGCAGCTGCTGTGGTGTCAACGCGCCTTCGCCGGCGTCGAGGTAGGCCCCCATCATCGTCTCGTTGATTTCGACGACCTGGTCCAGGATGCGCTGGTGCGCCTCGGCCAGCGAGGAAAAATCGGTGTCACCTGCACTGTGGAAGAAGCAGTCGAGCACGCGCTTGCCGCGCCCGGCGGGCAGGTTCACCGGCAGGCATTCGCTGCCGAATTCCTCGCGCAACGCGTCCACCAGCTTGGCCAGGTTGGCGCCATCGAAATCGATCTTGTTGATCACCAGCATGCGCGCCAGTCCGCGCGAGTGTGCATGCGCCATCATGCGACGGGTGCCGTGCTCGATGCCGTTGATCGCATTGACCACCACCACCACGGTTTCCACCGCGGCCATCGCAGACAGCGTGGCGCCGCGGTAATCGGCGTAGCCGGCGGTGTCGATCAGGTTGAGGTGGCAGCCGCTGTGGTCGATATGCGCGACGCAGCTGTCGATCGAATGGGCGCGCGCCTTTTCCTGGCTGTCGGTATCCGAGACCGTGCTGCCACGTTCGATCGAACCGGCTGTCTGGATCGCGCCACCGGCCAGCAGCAGGGCTTCGAACAACGTGGTCTTGCCCACGCCGGCATGACCGGTGAGCGCGATGTTGCGGATGTTTTCCGTGGTGTACGACACGATGCGACCCTCCCATGACTGGGCGCAGTTCGTGCCGGCATGGACAACGGCGCCGCACGAAGCCGCGCGTTGGCGACTGAAGTGGCGGGCCGTCATGGTCGTCCTTCGTTAGATACAAGCCGAGGGCGGTCATGGCGGGGCGGCGCATGACGCCGCCCGCCTAGACTTGAGCGAACCGCCGGTACGGTCAAGCTGCAGTGCGGGGAACCGGCGGCACGCCGCGGCGGTCTGTCATGGGCACGTGAACTCCCACCGGCACCCGCGTGGCCAGTCCTGCCGGGTTCAAGCGCCATTCGGCATCCTGCCCGCAGCCATCCGCGCCACCGAGGTGTCGTCATCGTTCATCCGTTGCAGGCCGAACAGCACAACCCGCACTCCCCCGACGAGGCTCCGTCGGGCCGTGGGTTGATGCCGCTGGACGGGGCGACCCGGGCGCGGTTGCGCCAGCTGCGATGGCGCGAGGCGCGCTCGGAGCGCCGCTCGCGCTGGCTGGCATTGGTCGTGGCCGCGTTGCTGCACCTGCCGTTCCTGCTGGTGATCTGGTTCGAGATGCGGCCGCCGGCACCGACGGTGCAGGTCGTGCGGCCGGAAGAAGTGCTGCAGGTGCGTTTCATCACGCGTGCGCCGCCGGTCGCGGTCAAGCCGCCGCCGGTACCTGCGCCGCCGGCTGCGCCACCACGCGCGTTGCCGAAGCCGCGCGAGCCGGTGTCAAAGGATGCGATGACGGTGCAGCTGCCGACACCGAAACCGGTCGACACGTCGTCGCTGTATGACCAGAACGGCAAGCCGCGGTTGCCGGCGCCTGCCGCCAGCGCCCCCACGCCCGGCTACGTGCAGAACCGGCCACAGGGCGACATGCAGGTCATGCAGCACGATAGTCCGGTCAAGTACCAGGCAACGCGCTTCGAAAACGACTGGAGCGGCAATGGCAATGCGGTCGACAACGCGTTGCAGAAACTGGTGGACAAGACCACGGTCAAGAAAACCATCAACCTGCCCGGCGGAGTGCGTATTCACTGCGGCATTTCCATCGCAATGCTGGCCGGTGGCTGCGGCGGCGATCCGCCGCCACCGCCCTCGGCGAAGGATGGCGACGAGCGTCTGAGCATGGCGCCGGCCAAACCGCTCGCCGTCGATCCGCATGCGCCCAAACCACCCGGCGTCGAGGCGTGCATCGCGATGTATCGTGCCGGCAAGCCACTGGAGTGGGGTTGTCCGATCGACACGCCGAACCGTGCGGTTGAAGCCGAATTGCGTGAGCGTGCGGGTGCCGCCAGTCATCCCTGAGTGTCATGCGGAACCGTGGTTGCGCCCATTACACTGGCGGCATGCCCCGTACACCTTCCGATCGACCTGGCGACCGTTCATCCAGTGAGCCGGAATGGTTCGTCATGAACCTGCCGCAGGCGGCGACTGCTCCATTGTTCGTATTTAGTTCGCGCACCCGCGAGCGTCCGCGCGAACGCGGCCTGCACGTGGTCGCGGCGCTGGGCGCGTTGCTGGTGCACCTGATTTGCCTGTTCGCCTTCGTGCTCGGTCCGGCCTATGAGGTGAAGCCGCCACCGGAATCGAAGCAGCAGTTCCTGCAGGTGCGTCTGATCGAGGCACCCGAACCGCCGCCACCGCCACCGGTGCTGGGCACGCCGCCGAAGGAACTGGGGCCGCGCCATCAGGGTCGTGCCAGTCGACCCATAGTCACCAGCCAGCCCGGGGCGAGCATGCAGATGACGGTTGCGCCACCGCCCAAGCCGTCGCCCGCGCCGCCGGTGGTCGCGCAGGCAGTGAAATCCAGCGCGCTGGCAGCGAAACCCGTGGCCGCGCCCACGCCGCCGGTGAGCCTGCCGCAGCCGGCGCCGACGCCACAGTTGCAACCGGTGCCGCTGGCCGCCGAGCCGCCGGCGGTGAACCTGCCCACGCCGTCGCTGCAACCGCCGGTGCCACCGAAGTTCCAGCCCGAGTCCGTGCGCCGGCCGCAACTCGAAGGCACTCGCCCGCTGCCGCCACCCGCGTCGCTGGCGTTGCCGGAGCTGCCCACGCCGGCGTCGCCACCGATCACCGTATCCAGCATCGCGTTGACCACAGTGGTGCCCAAGTCCAGCGCGCCGCCCAGCGTGACGCCAGAACGTGCCGAGGTTCCCGCGGCCCCACCGGTGCCTGAGCTGCAACCGATCCCGCTGCCCGCGCAGCCCGCGCCCACGGTGAACCTGCAAACCAGCCTGAGCGTGCCCAGTCCCAGCGCGCCGCACGAGCAGCCGCAGTTGCAGGCGCCGAAGATCGAGGTTGCCGAAGCCGAACTGGAAGCGGTGCCGCTGGCGCCAGCGGCACCGGCGCAAGTGCGGCCGCAGGTGCCGGTGGTGAAGATCGAGCCGGCGGACAAGGCGATCGCGTCGGCCATCCAGCCGTCCATCGAACGACCGCAACTCACCGCGCCGCCTGCACCCGTCGTCACGGCAGCTGCCCAACCAGCGCCGACGAACAAGTCGGCCGCGGCGTCAGCATCCACCGCGAGCGCAAAGCCAGCGGCTACCGCTAGTCCGGATGAGACCAGTGCGGAGCGTGATGTCAGCACCGCGCCGAACGCCAGCCCATCTGGCAGCGATACCGCCACGCCAGGTGTGCCCAACGGCGTGGCGGCGGCGCCGGAAAGTGCAGGCAATCAGGCCAATGGCCTGCAACCGAAGCCCGGGCAGGGCAGCAGCAAGGGTGTTGCTGGCAAGCAGCAGGGTCCCGGTCAGCTCGGCGGCAACCAGCCTGGCGCCGCCGAGGGAGCGAAGCAGGGTGAGCCCAACGGTTACGTGCAGCTGAAACCGCACGGCGACACCGAAATCATGGGTCATGGCACGCCGAACATCGGCTACAAACCGACCCGCTTCGACAGTGACTGGACGCCCGAAGGCGAGAGCTCGGTCGACACGGTGCTGCGTCATGCGGTGGAAAAAACCACCGTGGCGCATACCTTCCACCTGCCACGCGGCGTGCGCGTCGAATGCAAAGTGGTGCCGCTGCTGCCGATGGCCTTGTTCGGTTGCGACAATCCGGATCCACCGCCGAAGCCGGTGGCGGCGAAGGTCTACGACCGACTGCACCTGGCTCCGGCCAATCCGGTTGCAGCACCCACCCCTGCAGCATCGGC
Organism: Rhodanobacter sp. C03; assembly: GCF_002001175.1. Lineage (GTDB taxonomy): Bacteria > Pseudomonadota > Gammaproteobacteria > Xanthomonadales > Rhodanobacteraceae > Rhodanobacter. The sequence continues at coordinate 848,463 of NZ_MUNT01000001.1, forward strand.
CAGCACGGCGGCGGCAACACCGATCAAACTCGACAACAGCGTGCAATGCGCCGAAGCACGCGTTGCCGGCGGCCCGCCGCCGCCCGGCTGCGAAGCAATCACCTTGCCGGTCAAGCTGGCGCATCCGGCAACCCCGTCGTCCAGTACATGGGTGCCGGCGAGCGATCAGTTCCATTGAGCGTGGTTGCGGGTACATAGCGTGCCGTTTGCCCAGCGAGCTGCTGCATGAAACGATGCGTGGCCTGCCGTCTGCACAGCAGGCTTGCTGCACTCGTCTTGCTGACTGCAACACCGACAGGAAAGGCGCCGCATGGAACCCGTGGATAGCCACAGCACAGCAATAGTCATCCCGGTGAAGCTCACCGCGAGCGGGCTTGTCGTCGACGGCGACAGCCCGAGCCGGCAGCTGCTGGGATTCATCGATGCAGTGCTTCGTGGCATCGGCCAGGTGATGTTGCAGAACAACAGCTATGCCGGTCTGCTGTTCTTGCTGGGGATCTTCTACAACTCGATGATCTTCGGGCTGGCGGTGCTGGTCGGTGTGGTGGTGAGTACGGCGACGGCGATGCTGCTTGCGGTCGACCGTTCGCTGCTGCGTGCCGGCATGTTCGGCTTCAATGGTGCATTGGTCGCCATTGCACTGCTGTATTTCCTGCAGCCGGACGGGTTGACCTGGAGTTATGTGGTGCTTGCTGCCGCATGCACGACGGTACTGATGGCCGCGATGCTCAACCTGCTGAGCGTCTGGAAGATGCCCGTGCTCACGGCGCCGTTCGTGTTCACCGCGCTGGGTTTCCTGCTGGCGTGCGCGCGGTTCGGCCGACTGCATTCGACACATGTGCTGCCGACGGCTGGATTGCCGCAGGCGGCGGCCGTCGAGGGCGTCGTGAGCGTGTCGACGGTGCTGGAGGGTCTGTTCAACGGTGTGGCGCAGGTGTTCTTCTAGGGCAATGTGATCACCGGCGTGATCTTCGCGCTAGCGCTGCTGGTCAGTTCGCGGGTGGCCTGCGTCATGGCCCTGCTGGGCTCGCTGACGGGGCTGCTGGTCGCCTGGGGTATGGGCGCGGCCGAGCCGGCGATTCGCTCCGGTGCGCTCGGCTTCAATGCCGTGCTGGCGGCAATCGCGCTGGGCGCGGTGTTCTTCGTGCTGGATAGAGTTTCGATCGCCTATGCGCTGCTCGCGGCGATCACCACGACCGTGGTGTTCGCCGCCATGTCGGCTGCACTGGAGCCGATCGGGATGCCGGCCCTGACGTTTCCGTTCGTGCTGGTGGTGTGGTTCTTCGTGCTCGCCAGCCCGCTATTTCCACGGCTGCGGCATAACTGACGAATCAGGCCTTGCGCCGCGTCCTTGCCTTGATCGGGAGAATCCCATGCATATCGACCTGAGTCAGCGCCACGCGATCGTCACCGGCTCTACCGCCGGCATCGGCCTGGCGATCGCCAGCGGCCTCGCGGCGGCAGGTGCGCACGTCGTCATCACCGGGCGCACGCCGGCACGCGTGGACGAAGCTATCGCCAGCATCGTCAGGAGCGTCAGCGGTGCACGCCTCAGTGGCGTGGCCGGCGACCTCGGTACGCGCGAAGGCGCCGAGCACTTGATCGCGCAGGTGCCGCAGACCGACATCCTGGTCAACAGCCTCGGCATCTTCGAGCGAAGGGGTTCTTCGACATTCCCGACGAGGACTGGCTGCGCTTCTTCGAGGTCAATGTGATGAGCGGCGTGCGCCTCGCACGGCATTACGCGCAGGGCATGGCGCAGCGCGACTGGGGCCGCGTGCAGTTCATCTCCAGCGAGTCGGGCGTGCAGATCCCCGCCGAGATGGTTCACTACGGCACCACCAAGACCGCCCAGCTCGCCGTGTCGCGTGGCCTCGCCGAGTCGCTGGCCGGTACGGGCGTCACTGTCAATGCGATCCTGCCGGGGCCGACGCGCTCGGAAGGCGTCGGCGACTTCTTCGGCAAGATCGCGGCGGAGCAAGGTGTGCCGCTGGAGCAGGTCGAACGTGACTTCATCGCCACCCATCGCCCGTCGTCGCTGATCAAGCGGCTCGCTACCGTCGAGGAAGTCGCCAATCTCGTGGTGTATCTCGCCTCGGAGCAGGCCTCGGCGACTACCGGTGCGGCGGTGCGCGTGGATGGTGGGGTGGTGTGATCGGTGGTTTGATGGGCTCAGCTAGAGGTTGAGAAAGCGCCGGAGTTAAACCGCGCGTAGCGTCGGCTTGAATGAGCTGTTAGGCAGTGTCACTGTGCTTTTCATGCAAGTCACATAGAACAATGTACGCCGGATTTTCCTTCATATGCGGCAGTAGCCGCATGATGACTACCGCGATCTCGCCGCCACCTAGGTTGGGTGGCAAACGCCATGACTGGTAGCTAAGAGCCGGATCGTCTTCGTCTGCGATAGCCATCTTGTCGCAGGAGCCAATGTAAAGGCCTGCTGAACTCATGTCTCCGAATATTATGGGCAACAAATAGCTACCCCTAACTCGATCTCTTCCAAGCTCGCCAACCAAGAAGCCATATGCCGCTTTTGCAAGGAGTCTTGCCAGTTCGACGTACTGAAGCTTCTGAACAATAGCAACTGTATCTGCGTTATGTGCTGATACAACGGCATCTATGGAGTTCAAGTTAAAAGCCACAACCCGGGTTGGTCTTAGCTGCGGGTCACTTGCGTCTCCGAACAGAAGCTTAGGTTTCGGGAAAAGAGGCAGGCTCAGCACCAGGGGGTGGGCATCCGGCGAGGCGTCCACCTTAGACTCATGCCCTGCCTTTGTGACCAATAAGGGAAATGATTTTGGCCGCTCTTGTGGACGCCTTGTTGGGAACTGGTGCCCAACTCGTAACTGGGCTAGAGATCCGCGAAGCAATGCCAGTTCAAATTTGCTGGTGATGTCGCGGCACTCAGAGCAGCTGGCGGATTTAAGGACATAGTTGCCGTTAAGCCCATAGGGGATGACATGCTCATCCGAGTCGCTAGGATTTGGGCAGTAAATGCAGTAGCCGTTTGGGACGAAATTCGGCATTGGCTATCTAACGCCTTATGTCTTGAACATTCCGTAGTCTAAGTGCCAAGAGCCCGGTGATTTAGTTGGCCGGATGCCCGCGTTCCTGCATCAGCCGTGTCAGCTCGGCAACAAGATCGCTACGGGTGGTGACTGCATCGAGCAAATAGACCTGCACGTCATGTGCGCCAACGCTGGCATGCAGACTGCCACCGTTGGGCACGTCGATCGCGCTTTCGCCAAAGGCGGCTTTCCAGCGGCCCGGCTGCAAGTCATCGCTAATGGTGAAATCGGCCGGTTGGTCGCCCTTGTTGAGCAGCACCAGCGCGATCTGATGCACGTCACCTTTCTGGTACACGCGATAGAACGCGGCCTGGTCGCCGGCGAAATGCAGCGGCAGCATCAGGCCGCGTTGCAGTGCCGGGGTTTTTTCGCGCAGTTGCGCGATGCGCTTGAGGTGTTGGTAGATCGGGCTGTTCGACGCGGCGTCGATGCGTGGCTGACCGTAGTAGTTGCGGTTGCCTTCATGCTCGGCCTTGCCGCGCTCGAAGCCGGTTTCCGAGCCGTAGTAGATCGCCGGGATGCCGCGCGCGGTGAACAGCCAGTTGTTGGCGTCGATGAAGCCGTTGTCGCTGGCGTTGAGTCGCGCCATGTCGTGGTTGTCGTAGAACGTGACCAGGTCGTACGGGTTCGCGTAGGGGCCGTTGGTGAGGTAGAGGCGATCGAGCAGGTGCGCGTAGTCGCTGCCGGGGTGTTCGAATACGTCGGCGACACGTTCGCGCAGCGGGAAGTCGAGCACGCTGATGCCGCCGTTCTTCGCCCAGGTGTACTGGCCGATATTGTCGGGGCTGTAGTCGAACGCCTCGCCGAACATGAAGAAGCCCGGATGCTTCGCGCGGATGCGCGCGGCGAACTGTTTCCAGAACGCGGTGGGCATGTGGCTGATGGTGTCGATGCGGAACGCGTCGGCGCCTTCGCCCGCCCATTGCAGATAGGCACCGACGAAGTAGTCCAGCACCTCCGGATTCTCGTCGTCGTTGTTGGACAGCTGGGCCAGATCTTCGTACGCGTGATAGAAGCGATGCAGCGGATTGCGCACGGGGTCAAGCTGGTCCGGCCGCAGGTTCTGTTCGTCGGCGATCAGCTTGCCGCTCTTGTCGTAGATCTGGCCGAACATCGGCTGCGCCTTCGGCATGCTGAAGGCGGGCGAGCCGTGATTGGCGACGATGTCCTGCACCACCTTCAGGCCTTGCGCATGCATCGCCGTGGTGAACTGGGCGAAGTCGAGTCCCTTGCTCGGCAGGTGCGGGTCGAGCTTGTAGAAGTTGACGCCCCAGTAACCGTGGAAACCGGTCTTGCCGCGATCGGTGAACTTCGAGCCCCAGCTCACCGGGTCGCCGCCGGTGAACGCCTCGTCCGGGTTCTGCACGATCGGGGTGATCCACACCGCGCCGAAGCCCATGCCGCGGATGTAGCCGGCGTTGTCCAGCACGCCCTTGAAGTCGCCGCCGAGGTAGCCGATGTTCGCGCTCTGGCCCTTGGGCGCGCCCGGCACCGGAATGTCGAAGGTGGGATGCGCGCCGCCCTGGTGACGCTGGTCGTTGGACGGATCGCCGTTGACGAAGCGGTCGGTCATCACGAAGTAGATCGCGTTGGATGCGAAGGGTGCATCGGTGCCGACGAACTCGGGTGCCTTGGTCGGCGTCGCCGCGTGCGCGAGGCTGCAGGCGAGGGTGACGACGAGGGCAGGAAGCAGGCGCAGCTTGGGCATGGTTCGTTTCCGTGGAGCGGGATACGGGCGTTCTGGTCAGGCCTCGGGGTCGGGCACGCGCAGCGTGCACAGGCCGGCGATAAGCAGGCTGGCGCCACCCAGGCCGAGTGCCCAGATCGGCTGGTTGTGGAAGCACAGTCGCAGCAGCAGGCCGAGCACGCTGGCGGCGAGCAGTTGCGGGATCACGATGAAGAAATTGAAGATGCCCATGTAGACGCCCATCTTCGCCGTGGGCAGGTTGTCCGACAGCAGCGCATAAGGCAGTGACAGGATTGAGGCCCATGCAAAGCCGACGCCGACCATCGAGGCGAGCAGCCAATGCGGATCACGGATGACCAGGAACGACAGCAGGCCGGCACCCCCAAGGCACAGGTTCACCACGTGGCTGATGCGCAGGCCCCATCTGCGTACCATCAGCGGGATAACCACCGCGGCAAGTGCTGCAAACCCGTTGTACGCGGCGAACAGCACGCCGACCCAGTTGGCGCCCTCGTTGTAGGCGGACGAGCCGGTATCGGTGGTGGCGTAGATCGTCTGCGTCACGCCCGAGGTGGTGTAGATCCACATCGCGAACAGTGCGAACCAGGAGAACAGCTGCACCCAGGCCAGCTGCCGCATCGAGGTGGGCATGCCGTAGAGGTCGCCCATCACTTCGCGCAGCATGCCGTGGCTGCGGGTGCGGCTCAGCCATGCGAACAGCAGGCCGAACACGATCAGGCCGCCGGCCAGCAGGTAGACCTCTTTCTCCAGTGCGAAATGTCTGATCGCGAACAGCACTGCGATACCGATAAGCAATAGCAGCAGGCCCGGTCGCCAGGCGCGCGTTGCATCCACCTCCGGCTCATCCGCCACGTTGTCGGTGAACGCTTGCAGTTGCGCAGGCGGGTATTCGCGCGTGGTCAGGATGGTCCAGAGCACCGCGCCAAGCAGCACCGCGCCGCCGGCGTAGAACGCGTACTTCACCGTATCGGGAATGCCTCCATCCGGTGCTACGTTGGCCACACCGAACTGCGCCAGGATCCACGGCAACATGGAGGCGATCACCGCGCCGGCACCGATGAAGAAACTCTGCATCGCATAACCGGCTGGCCTCTGTTGCGTGGGCAGTTGATCGCCGACGAAGGCGCGGAACGGCTCCATCGACACGTTGATCGACGCATCCAGGATCCACAGCAGGCCGGCGGCCACCCACAGCATCGGCGCATTCGGCATCCACAGCAGCGCCAGTGAGGCGAACACCGCGCCGACCAGGAAGTACGGCCGGCGCCGGCCCAGGCGGTTCCAGGTGCGGTCGGAGTAGTGACCGATGATCGGTTGCACGATCAGCCCGGTCAGTGGCGCGGCTATCCATAGCGCCGGGATGTCGTTCACGTTCGCGCCCAGCGTCTGGAAGATCCGGCTGACGTTTGCGTTCTGCAGCGCAAAGCCGAACTGGAGGCCGAGAAAGCCGAAGCACATGTTCCAGATCTGCCAGAACGACAGTGCGGGTTTCGGCGTCATCGGTGGCTACCCTTGTTGCAGGTGATGTCGCGCGACACACCCGCGTTCGCTGGCGGCATGCTCAGCACGCGTGCACCGTGGGTGCTGAGCTGTGGTTGATCTGGATCATTGGCACCTCCCCCTCAGGCAGCAGTTATGTCATGGCGTGGCGCATCCCGCATGCTGCGGGCGCAGCATCGGCGCACCTCGCTGCCGGGTGACAGCCCTGCATGGTAGGCAGCTTCGCAGTGCAGCAACCAGCGCCTGCATACGTATTCATGGCCATGCCGGCACGCCGCGTAGCGGCAATCCGGCCGCAACGCCGATCTTCCTTGTAAAGCGGAGGGCTCTGGCGGCATAGTCGATCGACAGTGTGACGACAGCGGAGAATCCATGCGGGTACGCCTCGAAGATGTGGCGCGCGCAGCGAGCGTATCGCCCAAGACGGTATCGCGCGTACTCAATGACGAGGCCAACGTGACCGATGCCACGCGTCAGCGCGTGCGCGCTGCCATGGAGGCGATGGACTATCGCCCGCATCCATCGGCGCGCAGTCTGGCGGGCAATCGCTCGTTCCTGGTGGCGATGTTGTACGACAACAACGACAACCCGGCCTCGACCTATCTGGCCGAGATCCAGGATGGTGTACTCGAGGCCTGCGACGCGCATCGCTACAGCATGATGGTGCGTCCGTTACGCATGCGCGGTGATGATTTCATCCGCCGCTTCGATGCGCTGATTTCCGACCACCACCCTGATGGCGTCGTGCTGACGCCACCGATTACCGACTACGCGCCGCTGCTGAAACGCCTGCGCGAGTCCAACGTACCGTATGCCAGCGTGTCGCCGCAGCGGCGTGGCAAAACCATCGGTGTGACGATGGACGAGCAGCGGGCGGCACGGGCGATCGTGGAACATCTGCTGGAACTGGGGCATCGGCGGATTGCCCACGTGATCGGCATCGCCGACCACGGTGCCAGCCGCTGGCGTCTGGCTGGCTATCGCGAGGCGATGGCCGCCGCGGGCCTGCCGGAGGATCCGGCTCTGGTGGTGCAGGGCGCCTTCACCTTTGGCTCCGGCGTGGAGGCAGCGCGGAAGTTGTTTGCGCTGGCCAAACGGCCGACGGCGGTGTTCGCCGCCAACGATGACATGGCCACTGGAGTGATGTGGGCAGCCGGCGAGTACGGCTTGAAGGTGCCACACGATCTGTCGGTCTGTGGCTTCGACGATACGCCGCTGTCGCGCCAGCTGTGGCCGGCGCTCACCACCATCCAGCAACCGAGTCGCGAGATGGGCAAGATCGCGGCCGAGCAATTGCTCGGCGCATTGCGCGGTCACGGCGCTGGCCAGCTGGTGCAGGTGCCCTTCGTCTTGCAGATCCGCGGTTCCACTGCCGCCGTACCCTGAGGCCGGCGCTCCGCCGCCTGGTTTGGCGCTCATGTTGCAAAGCAAATTGACAGCGCTGTCATTTATGCCACCCTGCGACTCAGACGCGCATCGCCGGTGCGCCAGCCTGGAGTCTTGCCGTGCCACTGTCGCCCCCATCGAGCCCGTTGCTGCGACGCCTCTCCATGGTCTTGTCACTCGCTGGCGTGCTGCTCATGACCGTTCCCGCCATGGCCGGCGACGCGGCCACTGTCCACCCCGAACTGTGGCCGAAAGGCAGCTCGCCGCTAACGCCTGATCCTGTGCTCGAGTCGCGAGTGCAGGCGCTGCTGGCGACGATGTCGGTGGCTGACAAGGTCGGCCAGATGATCCAGGCCGACATCAAGTACGTGACCCCGGACGATGTGCGCAAATACCGCCTGGGCTCGATCCTGGCCGGTGGCAACTCCAAGCCGAACGGGCAACAGACCGCAACGGCGGTGCAGTGGCAGCAGCTGTCCGATGCGTTCTACCACGCCTCGATGGACACCTCGGGCGGCCGCCTGGCGATCCCGGTGCTGTTCGGCATCGACGCCGTACATGGCCACAACAACCTGGTCGGCAGCACGCTGTTTCCGCAGAACTCCGCGCTGGGCGCCACGCGCGATCCGCAGCTGATCCGCGAGATCGGCGAGGCCACCGCGCAGGAACTGCGCGCCAGCGGCATCAACTGGACTTTCGCGCCCACGCTCACGGTGCCGCAAGACGTGCGTTGGGGCCGTTCCTACGAAGGTTATTCTCAGAATCCGGCGCTGGTGGCGCAGTACGCATCCGCCGTGGTCGAAGGGCTGGAAGGCAAGCCGGGCACGCCGCAGTTTCTGGATGCTGAACACGTGATCGCCACCGCCAAGCACTTCGTCGGCGATGGCGGCACCCGCGACGGCAAGGACCAGGGCGACGCCGAGGTCAGCGAGGCAGTGCTGCGCGACGTGCACGCGGCCGGTTATCCGCCTGCGATCAAGGCCGGCGTGCAGGTGGTGATGGTCTCGTTCTCCAGTTGGAACGGGGTCAAGATGGCCGGCAACAAGGCGCTGATCACCGACGTGCTGAAGGGACGCATGGGCTTCGACGGCATCGTGCTGGGCGACTGGAATGCGCATGGCCAAGTACCCGGCTGCACCAACGAGGATTGCCCGGTGGCATACAACGCCGGGCTGGACATGCTGGAGGCGCCTGATTCCTGGAAAGGCCTGTACAAGAACACGCTGGCCGAGGTGAAGGCTGGGGTGATCCCGATGAGTCGCGTTGACGATGCGGTGACTCGCATCCTGCGGGTGAAGCTGCGCCTGGGCATGTTCGAGGCCGGTCCGCCATCGGCCAACCCGCTGGTGGCCCGGTCGGCGCAGGTGATCGGCAGTCCCGCGCATCGCGCACTGGCACGCCGGGCGGTACGCGAGTCGCTGGTGCTGCTGAAGAACAACCATGGCGTGCTGCCGATCGATCCGCGCAAGCACATCCTGGTCGCCGGCGACGGCGCCGACAATATCTCCAAGCAGAACGGCGGCTGGACGCTGACCTGGCAGGGCACCGGCCTGACCAATGCGAATTTCCCCGGGGCCACCTCGATCTGGGCTGGTCTCCACGCGCAGGTGCAGGCGGCTGGCGGCAGCGCCGAGTTGTCGGTGGATGGCGATTACAAGCAGAAGCCCGACGTCGCCATCGTGGTGTTCGGCGAGGACCCCTACGCCGAATTCCAGGGTGATCTGCCGAACCTGGCCTACCGTCCGGGCAACGACCACGACCTCGACCTGTTGCGTCGCCTGCATGGGCAGGACGTGCCGGTGGTGGCGGTGTTTCTGACCGGGCGACCGCTGTGGATGAATCGCGAGATCAACGCCGCCGATGCCTTCGTGGTGGCGTGGCTGCCGGGCAGCGAAGGCGAGGGCATTGCCGACGTGCTGTTGCGCACCCGCGACGGCCGCATCGCGCACGACTTCCACGGCAAGCTGGCCTATGCGTGGCCGCGCAGCGCGGTACAGATTCCCGTCGCCGCAGTTGCGCGAGGCGAGCATCCGCAGTTCCCCTACGGCTTCGGCCTGACCTATGCCGATCGCGACAACACCGGCCCGTTGTCCGAGGATGCCGGGATCGAGCTGAGTGCTGCCCGGGCTGGCGTCTACTTCACCCATGGCAAGCCGGCGCAGGGTTTCACGCTGAGCCTGACCGGCGCGAACGGCGCAGCCATGAATGTCGCTGCCACCCCTGCGGCCACGCCCGACGGCAGCCTGCGCATTGGCGCCCTCGACTACAAGGCGCAGGAAGACGCGCGCAGCCTGAGCTGGTCCGGCACCGGTGCGGCAGATGTCGCGCTGGTGGCACCTGCGCCGCTGGACGTGGAACGTGAAACCAATGGCGATGTGTTGCTGGTGACCACGTTGCGGGTCGATGCGCTGTCGCCCGAGGAAACTTCGATCGGTGTCGGTTGCGGCACCGGCTGCGGTGGCCAGGTGCCGGTCGGCCGACAGCTCGCCGTGTTGCCGCACGGGCAGTGGTTGCGCCTGGGCCTCCCGCTGAAATGCTTTCGCGATGCCGGTGCCGACATGAGCAGACTGGACCGGCCATTCGAATGGTCCAGTCATTCCGGTGAGCAGGTCGCCATCACCGATGTATCGCTCGGCACGGTGGCGGACCGGACGCTGACGTGCCCGACCCATGGGGACAAGCCATGAATGCCGAGCCGTCGCTCGCAGTGGCGATGCTGCCGGTGTCCATCGCGGGTATCGCGAGGTCGGCTGGATCGTTGTGCTGGCATGACTTCGGGATGGGCGACTCCGCCCGCAGCGAGCGCGGTTCGACAGGCGGACGCCGTCTTCGCAGGATTGGACGCCAAGACGTCCATTTGCGTTGCATCAATAACAAGTGGTTGGAAGGCCGGGCAAGCGGCGGGAGGAGCCGTAAAGCATGAGCTTGTAAATGCCTTGATGGCTTGTTGCTGTGCGACAAGCATTCATCGCAAAGGCGCTCTATGATCGAACAATGACAGCGCTGTCATTTCAGGATCAACGGCGTGGCGTGGGGAGCGGGGAAATCTTTGTCTTGGCCGGTGTTCGTGGCGGTCAACAATCATCCGAACGATTTAGAGGGAGAGCCAGATGAATCTGCATCACAAGTTGTTGTATGTCGCCATGGCACTCGTGCTCGCTCCGGGCACGCTGCTTGCGGCAGGTCAGGACGCGTCGGCGCCAAACCCGCCATCCCAGAATCCGAACGCCGCTGACAAGAAAGTCAAGGATCTGGATGCCATCTCGGTTACCGCGACCAAGCGCGAAACGCCGCTGCAGAAAACGCCAGTGGCAGTCACGGCGATCACCGCGGACACGCTGGACAAGGAGCGCGTGATGACCGTGCAGGATCTGACCAAGCTGGTGCCGGGTCTGCAGGGTACGTCAGAGGGTGATCATGACGTGGTGACGCTGACCATGCGTGGTATCGGCAACGACAGCGCCAAGACCGAGTATGCCGATCCGGAAGTCGCGACCTTCGTTGACGGCGTGTATGCACCTCGCGCCGAGGCTGCCTCGGGCCTGCTGCTGGACATGGACGGGGTCGAAGCGCTGCGCGGCCCGCAGGGCACACTGTGGGGCCGCAACTCCACCGCTGGCGCCATCAGCTTCCAGACCGCCAAGCCCGACATCACCGGCGGCTTCTATGGCAATGGGCAGATAGAGGCGGGCAGCTACAGCCAGATGGGTACGCGTGCCGCGATCAACCTGCCTGTCAGCAGCACCTTCGCGATGCGTGTGGCCGTGGTGCACGAGCAGCACGATGGCTACGTCAACTACCAGAACCCGGCCAGCGAGATCCCGTCGGTGGCGCAGCAGCAGGCGACCTACCTCGCGTCGGGTGGCACTGCGGCAAATTTCCAGCCGATCAACCTCAACCAGTTCATCCAGAGCGGCAAGAAGTACAACTCGCAGGATCAGTCCGCCGCCCGCGTGAGCGCACTGTGGCAACCCAGCGACTCGTTCAAGTGGAACCTGTCTTACGAGTATTTCATTGATCGAGGCACACCCAGCCTGAGCCTGATGCAGCAGCCCCGCCCGGGCCAGGATTTCTGGTCGGCGTTGATCGACACCGCACCATACCTGGATCGAACCTCCAAGACCGTGCGTAGCCGGATGGACTGGGAAATCAACGACGGCATGGAGCTCAGTTATATCGCCGGCTATAACCGCTATTCCGGCAAGAGCGATTTCGACCAGGATGTCGGCGTGGCCGTACCCACCAGCTTCACCACCGGCGGTGTGCACCAGGAAGACCGCACCAACTATTCGAACTACGAGGGCTACAGCAGCGAAATCGACCTGAAGTCGAAGGGGCAGCAGGCAGTCGACTGGATCGTCGGCGCCTACTACGAGTACGAAGACAACAACATCCGCTTCGACATTCCGATCATGAACGGTACCCAGCAAGGTACGGTCAGCTGGCAGGGTTCGTTCATCCAGCCGAAGGAAACGGTGGAGTCCAAGGCGGTGTTTGGTCAGGCCACCTGGCATATGTCCGATCATTGGCGTCTGACCGCCGGCGCACGCTGGTCGCATGACGACAAGGCCAACGACGGCGGCATCAACTGGGACTGGGACTACGATCCGACCGTGCCACAGATGCCGATTTCGCCAGGTGTCCTGCCGGGCCCGGCGACGGGCTTTAGTGCAGGTCAGTACAACACCGCCACGTACAGCAAGAGCAAGATCACCTGGCTGACTCGTGTAGACACCGACATCGGCGAGCATGGCCTGGCCTATGCCAGCGTCTCCACCGGCTACAAGTCCGGCGGCACTCAGGACGGTGGTGCGCTGTACAAGCCCGAGTCGCTTACCAACTACGAAGTCGGCACGAAGTTCGCGTTCTTCAACGGACATCTGACCTGGAACAGCGCCGCCTACTACGAAGACTTCAAGAATTTCCAGCTGTCCGCGCCGATCACCTATGCCAATGGCGCGCATGGTCTGGGCTTCTCCAATGTGCAGGGCAATACCGAAGTGATCGGCTTCGAGTCAGAGCTGGCTTTCCAGCAACAGGATGACCGCGCCAACCTGATTTTCTCGGCCATTCCCAAGAAGAAACTCGGCACGCTGCTTTATGCCGGCAGCAACGATTACGCCGGTTTCCCGGCCTGCCCGCCGACTGCACCGCTGGGCGTGGGCAACTGCTTGAATGTCACCGGCAACGATCTGCCGCACGCACCGAACGTCTCGCTGACCGGCATCTACGAGCATGACTTCCATCTGGGAAATGGCGCCCGTCTGACGCCGCGCTTGAGTGCCCAGTACCAGAGTGCGCAATGGCTCAGCTGGTTCAACCTGGGTGCTCCTGACAAGCAGAAGGCGTATGTGCGTGAGGACTTGTCGCTGCGTTACAGCGAGCCGGGCGATCGCTGGTACGTCAACCTGTATGTGCAGAACGTCTCCAACGACCGCATCAAGACCAGCGCAGGCAGCAGCATGGTCAATGGCAACCTGCTGTACATCTCCCAATACCTGCCGCCGCGTACCTACGGTGTCCAGTTGGGTTTCTGGTTCTGATGATCGAGTCCGCGCGGCTAGTGACGCAACACTGTTGCCGTTCTGAAGGCATCACGACGAGGATGTCTTCAATCCTCCCCTGAATGGCACTTTGGCCGGACCCTCGTGGGGGTCCGGCCTTTCTTTCGAGGGCGCGACGAGAGCAGGTTGTTGCGGTGAAAACCGACCGTGCCTTTACCGGGTGTCAAACCAGCGGTGACGTCTGCACCGCCTGCGCAAGGAACAAGACATGCCGCGATTGAAGAAAGTGCTTGTGGTGGGTGGCGGTACGGCCGGCTGGCTGGCTGCGTGTTACCTGGCGAAAGCCATGAATGCGGTTCATCCGGACAGTGTCCAGGTGCATCTGGTCGAGTCGGACCATATCGGCCTGCTCGGGGTGGGCGAGGCCACGTTCCCTTCGATCCGCGGCACGTTGGCGGCGATCGGACTGGATGAGCGACGTTTCCTGGTGGAGGCTACGGCAACCTACAAGCAAGGTATCCACTATCGCCATTGGGTCAGGTCGCCAGGCACGCCCGGCAGCGACCATTTCTTTCATCCCTTCAGCCAACCGAGTCAGCGACCCGGCGGCCCCGAGCTATTGCCGTACTGGCTGCTGGGAGCCGCTCCCGCGGGTGTGTCGTTCGCCGATGCAGTGACCATGCAGAGCACCCTGGTCGATCACGGACGCGGCCCGAGGCGCCCGACCGATCCCGATTATCAGGGGCCGATGAATCATGCGTTCCATTTCGATGCTGCCTGCTTTGCCAAGGTGCTGGCCGAACACGGTCAGGAAACGCTGGGTGTGAAGCGGCACGTCGCGACAGTCGAACGCGCCGTGCTGGACGAACAGGGCGCCATCGCATGTGTGGTGACCAAGGAACTGGGTGAGCTGACCGCAGACCTCTACGTGGATTGCACCGGCCTGCGCAGCGCCTTGATCGGCGGCATCATGCAGTCGCCGTTTCACAGCCGCCGGGACGTCCTGTTCGCCGATCGCGCCGTGGCGATGCAGGTACTTTATGCGAAGCCGGATGCGCCGATCCCGCCTTACACCATTTCCACTGCGCAGGAAGCCGGCTGGATCTGGGACATCGGTTTGCAGAAGCGCCGCGGTGTCGGCTACGTGTATTCCTCGCGCCACACGGATGCGGAACGTGCGGAGGAAGTGTTTCGCCGTTACCTGGGTGCGGCCGGCGAAGGGCTGACGGCCATGCACATCAAGTTCGAAACCGGTTACCGGCCCGAGCATTGGCGCAAGAACTGCGTTGCGGTCGGCCTCGCGGGCGGCTTCGTGGAGCCGCTGGAATCGACCGGAATCGCGTTGATCGAACTGGCTACGTATCTGCTTACTCATCTGTTGCCAGGTGACACCGACAACATGGAAAGCGCCGCACGTCATTTCAACGAGATGATGGTTGCACGCTACGACCGCATCATCGACTTCATCAAGATGCACTACTGCCTGAGCCAGCGGCGCGACTCGCCGTTCTGGATCGACAACTGCGACGCCGCCAGCATCCCGCAAACCCTGCAGGAAAAGCTCGCTAAGTGGAAGCTGCGGCCGCCGCATCGGCTGGATTTCGTCGGCGACCTGGAAATGTTCATGACCGCCAGCTGGCAGTACGTGCTGTACGGCATGGAGTTCCAGACCGACCTCGAGTCAATGCGCAGTGCCTATCCGCACATGGAAGCGGCGCGCCGGGAATTCGCGATGATCCGCCAGGCGGCCGCTCGCGCACTCGACGATCTGCCGGATCATCGTGCGCTGGTCGAACAGCTGTGCCGCGAACATATGCAGCGCATCCGGCCAGATGCGGATATGGCTGCATCCGCCAGTGGTTGAACTGCAGATTGTCCCTGTCGGGCTCCTCGCGTTGAAGGGAGGGGTTGGGGCAGGATCAGCTTTTCATGGCGTGGCGACCCTGCCGCCCAGTGGCGCAATCAGCAGATCGCCGATGCTTGCGCTGTTCAACGGGCCGTCGCTACCGCCGACACCGCCGGTGTAATGCGCGAAGTGGGCGAGATAGCTCATGTTGAAACCGTCATCGAGGGCGAACTGGCAGCGGGCGCCGGCTTTCGCGGCGAAGCGGCCCCAGGTCGAGCCCTGCACGCCGATGCTGTGTGGCATCACGATCGGCAGGAGCTGCTCGTCGCTGCCATCGCAGCGGATCAGCAGCATCTTCACTGCGGCGGTGACGCCGGTGTTGATCGGGCCATGTTCGTTGGCGTAGTCGAGTGAAACGCGATAGTTGCCGGTGGTCGGTGCCGTCCACGTGCGCGGCCAGTTGCCAGCGACTTTCATGACATCGCCCACGCAGGTGTCGGGGCTGTGCAGCGATTCGAGGCCTTGTGCATCGATGCGCGTGGCGCTGACGCAGATCACTCCCGGCTGACGTGCGAGCTGGTCGTTGCCGTCGATGCTGCCGTGGCGCTGGCCGTTGAGATAGAGCATCACCTTGCCGTCGACCTGCACGTGCCAGCCACCGGCAGTGGCGGTCAGCACGGGCGCGGGCGGAGCAGATGGTGCATACAACGGTGCATCGATGCGCAGCGGCGTGTCCTGTACCTGGATCGCCTTGAGCGTCACGACCGTGTTTTTACCGTGCGTGTCGGTGCGGTCGGCGACCAGCAAGTTGCCGTCGTGGTGCGCGGGAAGCTGCAACGTGATGTCCCGGTCCGGCAAGTTCAGCGTGATCGACGTACGTTGGCCGAACAGCATTGGCACCAGCGAGGTGGGCAGTTTGGGTTCGACGCGACCGTCTTCGGTGAGACCGAACACGCCTTCGGTCACCACCGCGAAGTAGGCGGCCACCGACCACACCTGCCGCGGCGAGTTGACCACCGGGCCGCTGAGCTTGCCCTCGTCGACGTGCTGGCCTTGGGTCAACAGCTCGTAGTTCTCCATATTGGAGCCGTACAACGCGGCGCCACGCATCACCGACTCGATCTCATGTGCGATGCGTGACGGCGAGTTCACCACGCGTGCGGCGCGCAGCGCATAGGCGCTGACGAACGGCCAGATCGCGCGGTTGTGGTAGATCGGCTGGTCGGCACGCTCGGGCCAGATCACCGGGCTGCCGGCTGGCCAGGTCGGATAGTTCGCCAGCGTCTGCCGCGCACGCTCGCCATCGGCCACGCCACTGGTGATCGCCAGCGCGATGCCGAGCAGGTCGTAAGTGTCGTAAGGCGTGCCGTCGCCGCCGAGGTAGCTCATGTAGAGGCCACGGTCAGCGCGCCAGAAGTGCGCGTTGATCGCGGACTTCAGTGCGGCGGCCTGCGCGCGGTAAGTGCTGGCAGCCTTCGCATCGTGGTGCGCATTGGCCAGCGTGGCAGCCAGCTGCAGTGCCTGGTAGTGCAGCACGTTGGTGGACAGCGCGAATGATTGCCCGATGGCAACGACGTCGTTCGCTGTCCAAGCCGGATAGGTCTGCTCGCGCCAGTCGAGGAACGAGGTCTCACCGCGATACAGGCCGAACCCGGCGTCGAATGCGTACTGCCGATCCTGCGTCAGCGTGTTGCCCAGCGCATGGTAGACGTTCTCGGCGAACGCCTTGTCGCCGAGCAGGTGTTGCGCGCCGAGGAACCACACCACGCGGTCGGTGCTGATCGGCCAGCTGCCGCCCGAGCCGGTGTCCTGCATTACATACAGGCCCTCCGGCGCAGACGGCACGCGCACATCGGACAGCTTGAAGCGCAGGCCATTGCGTGAGCGTGCAGCATCGAAGCGCCACAGGCCGAGGTCGACCGAATACGACAGATCGCGTGTCCACACATACGGCCACTTCAGGCCGGTCTCGAAACACACGCAGGGAATCGGCTGGCCGTGATCGAACGCGCCATCGCGGATCGCCGTCACCGAATCCTGCTGCAGATCGTCCTGCGCCATCGCGAACAAGCCGTCGAACAGCGGGCTGGCGGTATCCACGTGCAGCGGCTGTACCGGGATCACGCGCTGCCCGTACGGCCATGCCAGCGTGTAGGCATCCTGTGCATCGCGACTCATGCTCACGTGCACGCCGTGCCAGTCCAGCCCCTCCTGCCACGTCGGCGCGTTCGCGCCTGCCGCCATCGCCGCGGCCAGCAGCATGTTCAGCATGCTTGCACCGCAGGTATCCCGGTATGGATCAGATGCTTCATCGGCACGCCCCTCCTGCAGCTGTTATGTCATGGCGCGATATGCCCCGCATGTTGCAGGCGCAGCATCGACGCCAGGATCGATCAGCGTGGACTATGCATGGTAGACAGTGTCGCAGTGCAGCAACCAGCGGTTGCATACGTATTCATGCGGGTGTGAAAGCAGGGGATGCCGCAATGAGTCCCGAGGTGCCGATCATGCTCGCGAGAACTCGGAGGCCGGAACAGCCTGCGCTGCGGCAGGCCCTGATCCGGGCGGCGGCGATCGGCTACCTGGCTTGACTACATCATGCAGTGCTTGACTTGCTCGAAGTACCAGGTGTCGTCGTAGGGCAGCTGCGAGTAGTACTTTGCGGTCGTGTTTGCCCCGACCGGCTTGATATCCACCAGCGCGACAATCGGACCATCCGCATTCTGCTGAAGCTGGATGCTGATGCCGCCAATCATCTGGGCGGTGGTCATGTGCAGCGGCTTGGTTGACCAGGCGCTGGACACGCACGACGCGACATCCTCCGCACTGTTGCTTCCGATATAGACAGCGGTCGGTGTCGAATCGCGCAACTTC
This sequence comes from Rhodanobacter sp. C03, assembly GCF_002001175.1. GTDB lineage: Bacteria > Pseudomonadota > Gammaproteobacteria > Xanthomonadales > Rhodanobacteraceae > Rhodanobacter. Next base: position 866,349 of record NZ_MUNT01000001.1, read on the forward strand.
GCCACGCTTGAGCACCCTGACAGCAAGGTCATGCTGATGACGCAGGCCATATATCGTTTCATGTTCGCTTCTTGTCGTTGGTTTCGTGTGTGTCGCGCCTGGCGTCCGAGTATAGGCCCGCGGCAGCTTGACGTTTCGGATGGAGCACGCGCCGAAGGTGTACTTCAGCACGTACGTAGGGCTCTTCCTGCGCTGACGCCCTCCTGTCAGCGGCACGACGGCGCATGTGCGGCGCACCGGTTCCGCCGTCACTGATCACGAGTTACAGCAGCCGCAGCAGCTCCTTCATCAATGGCAGTCGGCGTACGCGCACGGCGGTGGCGCGGAACACCGCGTTGGCCAGCGCAGGAGCGGCGGTGGGCATGGCGAGCAGGCTGGCACCGGTGGGCGGCAGGTCATCGTTGGGGACGACGATCACTTCCACCGCATTGGGCAGCTGGGCCATGCTGGCCAGCGGGTAGTCCTTGAAATTGTGCTGCTGGATCTGGCCGTCCTTGAACGTGATCGCCAGGTTGAGCGCGATGGAGAGCGCATCGAGCGTGGCGCCGGCAACCTGGCCTTCCAGACCCTGCGGGTTGATCACGCGACCGACATCGACCGCGCAGACGACACGATGGATGATCAGCTTCTCGCCCTGCATCGCCACCTCGATCGCATGTGCGACATAGGCACCGTCGACGTGCCAGCAGGCGATGCCGAGACCGTTCACGCTGTGCAGCCAGTTCTTCCAGCCGATGCGGTCGGCAACCAGCTTCAGCACGTTGGTCAGCCGGCCAGTGTCCAGCACGCCGCCAGCGCTCAACGACAATTGGCGCGGCGCACCGAGCAGGCGCAGATGGGTGTCGAGCGGATCCTCCTTCATGCTGTGCGCGATTTCGTCGATGAAGCTTTCCACCGCGAATGCGTTGCTCAGCTGCGGCATGCCGCGCATCGGGCCGCGCGGGATCGACGCATTGAGGGCGTACCAGTCGCTGCGGTAGTTAGGCACCAGCGCGGCCGGCAACTGGTCGGCCTGCAGTTCGGACGTCCATAGCCGGTTGTCCGGTACACCGCGATGGATCAGCGCCGAGGCACTGGCCAAGCGCTGGTTCCAGCCGGTCAGCTGGCGCTTGTGGTCGATGATCGCGCTGAGCTGGTGCACGCTGCCGGAGCGGTAGTAGTCGTGATCGAGATCCTCTCCGTGCGTCCAAAGCAGGCGCACAGGCTTGTCGACTGCCTTGGCCAGCATCACCGCCTCGGCCACATAGTCATGGTCGAGCCGGCGGCCGTAGCCACCGCCGATACGCGGCACGCTGATCTCGATCTGCGCGGGACCGAGTCCGGTCAGGCGTTGCACCACGGCCCAGGCCTTCTGCGGCGCCTGAGTGGGTACCACCACGCTGGCGTGATCCTTGTCCAGCCGCACCAGGCAGTTCATCGGTTCGGCGGTGGCATGCGCCAGCCACGGCTGGTAGTAGATGGCGTCGAGCCGGCGTGCGGCTTTCCTGCTCGCGGCATCGACATCGCCATCGTTGCGCACGCGTGCCGTAGGATCGGTCTTGCCGGCGAGCAGGGCGCCGGCCTGCTGTTCCAGCGAATTGCTGCTTTCGCTGCCGCTGGCGCCGGGTTTCCATTCGAGCTTGAGCTTCTGCCGGCCTTGCAGCGCCGACCAGGTATCTTCGGCCAGCACGGCTACTGCCGGCGCGATCACCGTGTTGCCCAGCAGCTGGCCGGGTTCCGGTTTCAACTGCAGCACCTTCACCACGCCCTTGACCGCCAGGGTGTCGTTGGTGTCGATATGCGCCAGGGTGCCATCGGGCCACGGGCAATGCGCCAGCACGGCAACCAGTGCCTCGCCGTAGTGCTGGTCGATCGCATATTGCATCTGCCCGGTGACGATGGCGCGTGCGTCGACGTCGCCGGCCGGTTTGCCGATCAACCGGTATTGGTCGGGTGTCTTCACCGCGGGCGGATTGTTCGGCAGCGCGATCTTGCTGGCGTCCTCGGCGAGACTGGCGTAGCTGAAGCGGCGACCATCCGGCGCGATCACCGTGCCGGCATCGCAGCGCAGCTTGTCGGCTGGCACGCCGAGGCGGTGTGCGGCAGCCTGCAGCAGCAGCCAGCGCGCCAGTGCGCCTACCTGGCGCAGATCATTCCAGGCAGCCGGGATCGAACCGCCGACGCCACCGACCTGGTGTCCGTAAGTCCAGCGCGGCTGGCCGTTGTTGTCGCTCACGCCGAGGCCGAGCGCCACCACGCTGACGGTGTTCCAGTCGGCATCGAGTTCGTCGGCGATGATCCGCGGCAGCGAGGTGGCCACGCCGGTGCCGGTGTCCGGGTCGCGTGCGCCGATCAGCACGTTGCCGTCGCTGTCGATGCGCACGTACGCGCCGAGGTCGTAGAACGTGTCGCCGAGCATGGCCAGCGGCAGCGGCGCATCGGCGGCGCTGGCGGTGCGGATGCCGACCATCAGCACGCCGGCGCCGCCGGCGAGCACCTGCAGGAAACGGCGACGCGAGAGTCGGATGCGGTCAGCCGGGATGTGGTCGTTCATGCCTGACCCGCCTTGCCGGCGGCGACACGTTTGATCGCGCGGCGCACACGGGTCTGGCAGCCGCAGCGGCACAGGTTCGGCAACTGGTCGATATCGTCATCGCTGGGATTCGGCTTGCGCCTGAGCAGGTCGACAGCGGCGATCAGCCAGCCGGGCGTGCAGTAGCCGCAACCGATCGCATCTTCGTCGATGAAGGCCTGCTGCACCGGATGCAGGCTGCCGTCGTTGGCGGCCAGGCCCTCCACCGTGGTGACCGACTTGCCGGCCAGCTTGGCCATCGGCTGGGCGACCGCCGAGACCGCCTTGCCGTTCAGCAGCACCAGGTCGGCGCCGGTTTCGCCGCGCATGCCGGCGTATTTGGTGCCGGTCAGCCGCAGCACGTCGCGCAGGTACCACAGCAAGGGCATCTGTGGATCGCCGGTGTGGCGATAGCGCTCGGCGTTGATCTCAAGATCGATGCCATCGCGCGCCTTCTCGGGCACGATGGCATTCTCCGAAGTGACCGGCACGGCCTGGGCTTGCACTGGCGCCATCCATCCTCTCCTCAAGTTCTATCCGCACATTGTGGCATTGCTGCCGGTGCCTTAGGTGCGTGCACGACTGAACAGGCGGCGCCAGACCAGATACACCGGCACGCCGGCGGCCATGATCAGCGTAACGATGCCGGCGTTGCGCGGGTTGTTGTGTGCTGTCACCACCACCACCCACGCTACGGTGACAATGAACAGCAGCGGCAGCCATGGATAGCCGGGGACCTTGAAACTGGCGGTGCTGTCGTCGCGGCGGCGATACCAGAACAGGGTGGAGACAGCGACCGCACAGGCCAACCAGTCGCCGAACGTGGCGTAATCCAGCAATTGACCGTAATCGACCGACAGCGCCAGCACGATCGCCCAGCCGGCCAGCAACAGCAGCGCGGTGTTCGGCGTGCGATAGCGCGGGTGCAGCTGCGCCACCACACGGAAGAACAGCCCGTCCTCGCCCATCACCTGCAGCACGCGCGCGCCAGCGACCAGGGTGATGTTGCAGAAGCCCAACGTGGAAATCGCCACGCCGAGCGCGATCAGTTTGGCGCCAAGCGGGCCGAACACCTGCTGCATCACGTCCGCCGCCGGGGCATGGCTGGCGGCGAGGCCGGCATGGCCAAGCACGGTCAGGTACGCCACGTTCACCAGCACGTAGGCGACGATCACCAGCAGCATGCCGAGCGTCAGTGCGCGTGGCAGCGTGCGTTGCGGATCGCGCACCTCACCGGCCAGGTTGTTGAGATAGGTGAAGCCGGAATACGCGAACAGCACCGGCAACGCCGCACCGATGAAGCCGACGCCGCTGCGAGTCGGATCGACCGCCAGTATCTGGCCGTGGCCGGCACCGGCGAGGAACAGCCCGCATATCACCAGCACTGCCACTGCCAGCAATTTGAGCAGGGCGAACAGGTTCTGGATCTGTGCGCCGAGGCGGATGCCGAACAGGTTGATGCCGCTGACGAAGACCAGTGCGCCGACCGTCAGCGGCAGTGTCATCGACGGTGGCAGGCCGAACACGGCCGCTGCATAGCTGGCGAAGATCGTCGCCACCGCTGCAGTGGAACCGGAATAGATCACCAGCAGCATGGTCCAGCCGAACAGGAAGCCGGCCAGTGGCCCGAAGGCTTCGCGCAGGTAGACATAACTGCCGCCGGCATGGGGCCGTCGTGCGCCGAGCTCGGCGTAGCACAGCGCACCGATCAGGGTGAGTACGCCGGCACCGGCCCAGATCAGCAGCAACGCCAGCCCCGACTCGGTCCTCTGCGCGGCAATGCCGGGGTTGAGAAAGATGCCGCCGCCGATGATCCCGCCAACCACGATCAGGGCGGCGTCCCACGGGCGCAGGCTGCGCAGGTAGGTTCGGGAAGTGGTCGGTTCGCTCATGAGGTCGATCGCGAGGACAGGCCCGACAGCATGGCGGTCGATGATGGGTCCGGCAAGCCGGTGTACCGTCGGGCATTACCAGAAATTCTGGCGCGATGCGGCTCCCTCGCGCCTCGCAAGTTGCCATCGCGTGGGGTTGTCCGATCACTTGAACGGGGCATGATGCGTTTCATCGAATCGTGGTGATATCCCCAGCCACAGCGACGCGGTCCGCCTGAAGCACGCCGCATGTGGATCTCGCAAACTGCATGGCGCATTTACCACTGCGAAAGTGTCATGCCTTAGAAAGTATTTGCGATTCCAGTGAATCCTCCGCTGATTGATTCGCATATTTTTACGTTACTTGCGGATGTGTTGGTGAATTGGCAAGAATGCGCGCTCTCGCGTGCATGGGGCTGCGGGGGACAAATAAGCAAATAACACCAGACAGGGAAGCTATGAATAAGCGATTTCATCTAACCGCCATTGCCGTCGCGCTGGCTGCAGTTTCTACCACTTCATTTGCCACTGATCCGGGTGCATTTTTCATCAACGGGAATCTGGGCCAGTCGCATTACAACGACAATGGTTTCAGTGACCGTACGGATGTCAGCGTCGCGGTGCGTGGCGGGTACAGCTGGCAGAGCGATGTGGTCGATTTCGGCGTCGAAACCGGCTATGTCGATCTGGGCAAGGCGCATGGCACGGTGACTGACGGAGCCATCAGTGCGAATTACAGTGCGCAGGGCAAGGGTCCGCTCCTGGGCATCAACCTCAAGTACAAATTTGTGAACAAGTGGTTTGTCTCCGGTCGCCTGGGGTATTTCCGCTCCACACTGGTGGAAAACATCAGTGGATTTGGTTCGCAGAGCTACAGTGGCAATGGCGGTTACGCTGGCGTCGGCGTCGGTTACGACATCACGCCACACTTCAGCCTGGGTGCGAGCTACGACAATTACCGTGGCCGGGTGAAGTACGCTGGTTCGAGCTACGCCGACAATATCGGTGTGGTTTCGGGTTTTGCCGAATATCGCTTCTGAGCTTCGATCGCTTCTGCCAGGAGAGCAGCAACGGCCGCCTGTGCGGCCGTTGTTTTTTTGAGGCTGGGCCTGGTTGCGGCACAATAGACAGGTTGCGCTGCGGATTCCCGCTTGTGGCGCCCTCATTGAAGTTCCCGCATGACCATCATCAAGCAAGACGATCTGATCCAGTCCGTCGCCGACGCACTGCAGTACATCAGCTATTACCACCCGGTCGACTACATCAAGGGCCTCGCCGCCGCCTATGAGCGCGAGGAGAGCCCCGCCGCCAGGGATGCGATGGCGCAGATCCTGATCAATTCACGCATGGCCGCCGAGGGCCATCGCCCGCTATGCCAGGACACCGGCATCGTCACCGTGTTCCTCAAGGTCGGCATGAACGTGCAGTGGGACGCCACGTTGTCGCTGGACGAGATGATCAACGAGGGCGTGCGTCGCGCCTACAACGATCCGGACAACAAGTTGCGCGCCAGCATCCTGGCCGACCCGGCCGGCAAGCGCATCAACACCAAGGACAACACGCCGGCGATCATCAACGTGTCGATCGTGCCGGGCGACAAGCTCGACGTGATCGTGGCGGCGAAGGGTGGCGGCTCCGAGGCGAAATCGAAATTCGTGATGCTCAACCCGTCCGACTCGATCGTCGACTGGGTGCTGAAGACCGTGCCGACGATGGGTGCCGGCTGGTGCCCGCCGGGCATGCTCGGCCTCGGCATCGGTGGCACCGCCGAGAAGGCGATGCTGCTGGCGAAGGAGGCGCTGATGGAGCCGATCGACATCCAGGAACTGATCGCACGCGGCCCGAGCAATCGCGCCGAGGAACTGCGCATCGAGCTGTACGAGAAGGTCAACGCGCTCGGCATCGGTGCGCAGGGCCTGGGTGGCCTCACCACCGTGCTCGACATCAAGATCAAGGATTACCCGACCCACGCGGCGAACCTGCCAGTGGCACTGATCCCGAATTGCGCCGCGACCCGCCATGCGCACTTCACGCTGGACGGTTCCGGCCCGGTGATGCTCGATCCGCCATCGCTGGAAGACTGGCCGAAGCTGACCTACGACAGCTCGAAGGGGCGCCGGGTGAACCTCGACACCGTGACGCGCGAGGAAGTGGCGAGCTGGAAGCCGGGTGAAGTGCTGTTGCTCAACGGCAAGCTGCTGACCGGTCGCGACGCCGCGCACAAGCGCATGGTCGAGATGTTGAACAAGGGCGAGCCGCTGCCGGTGGATTTCAAGGGCCGCTTCATCTATTACGTCGGCCCGGTCGACGCGGTGCGCGACGAAGTGGTGGGCCCAGCCGGCCCCACCACCGCCACGCGCATGGACAAGTTCACCGAGCAGGTGCTGGCGCAGACCGGCCTGCTCGGCATGGTCGGCAAGGCCGAGCGTGGTCCGGCAGCGATCGAGGCGATCAAGAAGCACCAGTCGGTGTATCTGATGGCGGTCGGTGGCGCGGCGTATCTGGTGTCCAAGGCGATCAAGGCTTCGCGCGTGGTCGGCTTTGCCGATCTCGGCATGGAGGCGATCTACGAGTTCACTGTGCAGGACATGCCGGTGACGGTGGCGGTGGATTCCGCCGGTACCTCGGTGCATCAGACCGGGCCGAAGGAATGGCAGGCGCGGATCGGCAAGATTCCCGTGGTCGTGGCGTAACACCAACTGTCTTCCTCTCCCTTTGGCGACCATAGGAAGTCCCCTTTTCGGGAGGAGCGGATCGAGGTGAGGGGCAGGTGCTCGCGAGAGCCTTCACCTGGCCCGTCATCCCAGCGAGCGCTGGGATCCAGCGACTGCACGTCTGGCGGAAAGAAGTCACTGGATCCCGGCTTGCGTCGGGATGACGGTTCTTCGGGCCATACGCCCTCGCATTTAGCCATCCAAACGCCTGAAACCTCCAAGCGGTTGCATTCCGCCTGCTGCGGCGCAACACTGGCCAGATTGTCTTTCCCCAACCACCGCTGAAGGTACCTGTGAACCCGCAAAGCCCCGCGTCGCTTCCTGCCGACGCCCCCTGGATCGTGATGAAGTTCGGTGGCACCAGTGTCGCCACGCTGCCACGCTGGCAGAACATCCGTGAGCTGGTCGCCAGTCGCCGCGCCGAGGGTGCGCGCGTGCTGGTGGTTGTTTCTGCGCTTACCGGCGTCACCGATGCGCTCAAACAAATGTGCGCACAAGGCGAGTCAGGCAAACGCAGCGAAGCGGCCAAGGCGATTGCGCAGCGTCACTACGACCTGCTCGATCATATGCAATTGGCGATGCCGGACACGCTCGGCGATCGGCTTGCCGATCTGGCCAGACTCGCCGACGAAGGTGTCGCCACGCTCGGCGAATTGGCCTGGCAGGCGCAGGTGCAGGCGCATGGCGAACTGATGTCCAGTGCGCTCGGTGCAGCATTCCTCAGCCACAGTGGGTTGACCACGCAATGGCTGGATGCCCGCGACTGCCTCGCTGCGATCGCCCTGCCGAACCAGAACGAACGCACCCGGTTGTTGTCGTCGATGGTCGATTCGCGACCCGATCCGGTGCTGGCTGCGCGGCTGGCGACGTTGGGCGAGGTGTTCATCACCCAGGGCTTCATCGCCCGTGAGTCACAAGGTCGCACCGTACTGCTTGGACGTGGTGGTTCCGACACGTCCGCCTCCTACTTCGGCGCGTTGCTGAAGGCGCAGCGCGTGGAGATCTGGACTGACGTGGCCGGCATGTTCACCGCCAATCCACGTCAGGTGTCGGGCGCGCGCCTGCTGCAGCGACTGGATTACGAGGAGGCACAGGAAATCGCCTCCACCGGTGCCAAAGTGCTGCACCCGCGTTGCCTGTCGCCGTTGCGCGAGTCGCGTGTGCCGCTGCTGATCAAGGACACCAATCGACCCGAGCTCGACGGCACGGTGATCGGTCCCGAAGTGCGCGCGCATGCGCCCAGCGTCAAGGCGATCAGCGCGCGCAAGGGCATCACCCTGGTGTCGATGGAATCAGTCGGCATGTGGCAGCAGGTCGGTTTCCTCGCCGACGTGTTCACGCACTTCAAGCAGCACGGCCTGTCGGTGGACCTGATCGGCTCGGCCGAGACCAATGTCACGGTGTCGCTCGATCCCACCGAGAACCTGCTCGACTCCGACGCGATCGCGGCACTGGCCAGCGATCTGGCCAAGGTGTGCCGGGTCAAGGTGATCGCGCCGTGTGCGGCGATCACCCTGGTCGGTCGCGGCATGCGCTCGTTGCTGCATACCCTGTCCGGCGTGCTGGCCGAGTTCGGCCAGTTGCGCGTGCACATGATTTCGCAGTCGTCGAACAACTTGAACCTCACCTTCGTGGTGGACGAGGAAGTGGTCGATACGCTGCTGCCGCATTTGCACGACCTGCTGATCGGCGCCGGTGCACTGCGCACTGACGACAGTGAACTGTTCGGCCCCAGCTGGCAGGCGTTGTACGGCAGTGGCGAAGTGCCCGGCGCAGCGACGGCATGGTGGCGCGAGTCGCAAAGACAGCGTCTGCTCGAACTGGCTGCCGAGGCCACGCCGCGTTACGTCTATCACCTGCCGACGGTGCGCCAGCAGGCGCGCGAGCTGAACACGCTGAGCGCCGTCGATCGTCTGCACTACGCGGTGAAGGCGAACACCCATCCGGCGATCCTGCGCGCACTGGTCGCCGAAGGCTTCGCGTTCGAGTGCGTCTCGCCGGGCGAATTGAAGGCGGTCAGCGCGATCGTGCCGGAAGCCACGCCGCTGCTGTTCACGCCGAACTTCGCGCCGCGCGAGGATTACGTTTTCGCGCTCGGCACCCGCGCCACCGTGACGCTGGATTCGTTGTACCCGATCGAGCACTGGGGCGAGTTGTTCCGCGGCAGGGAGATCGTGCTGCGGGTGGACCTGGGTCGTGGCCTCGGTCATCACGAAAAGGTGCGCACCGGCGGCAGCGGCAGCAAGTTCGGTCTGCCGCTGGATCAGCTTGCGATCTTCCTGCAGCAAGCCGAAACCCATGGCGTGATCGTACGCGGCCTGCATGCGCATCTGGGCTCGGGCGTGCTCGATGCCGGCCACTGGGGCGAGGTCTATGCGCAGCTGGCCAGCCTGGCGGAGCGCATTGGTAGCGTGACGTTCCTGAATATCGGTGGCGGCCTCGGCGTGCCGTCGCATCCGGGCGAGGCGCGGCTGGATATCGCCGAACTCGATCGCGTGCTGCGTGAGGTCAAGGCGGCTTATCCGCAATATCAACTGTGGATGGAGCCGGGTCGTTACCTGGTCGCCGATGCCGGCGTGCTGCTGGCGCGGGTAACCCAGCAGAAGGGCAAGGGCGCGTTCCGCTATCTCGGCATCGATACCGGCATGAACAGCCTGATCCGCCCCGCGCTGTACGACGCCTGGCACGAGATCGTCAATCTCAGCCGGCTCGCTGAGCCAGCTACGGCGCTGTACCAAGTGGTCGGTCCGATCTGTGAGAGTGGCGACGTGCTCGGCACCGATCGCCGCCTGCCCGAGGCGCAGGAGGGCGATGTGATGCTGATTGCGCAGGCGGGTGCTTACGGCAAGGTTATGTCCTCGCACTACAACCTGCGCGACGAAGCCGACGAGATCGTGATCGAATAGGCGCCTGGCGCTGGAGAAAGTATTGGTGAGCAAGATGATTCAACCGCGGCTGACCCAGCTGTTCCGTTTCGTGCGCTGCAGCTACGCCGATGGCGTGGCTGAGCTGGTGTACGCGTTTGACGACGGCGAGGAATTGATCGAGCGGATTCGTTTCCCGCATGCGCCTGCGATTCCGGCCGCGCGTGCTGCGGCGTTCGACGCCGCGCTGAAGCTGCTGCATCTGATCGCCGGCGTCAGCTATTACAAGGCCGGCGTGCCGCCGAAGATCGAGGTGGCCAGTGGCCCACTCGACGACGCCACCGCCGAGCTGCTCGATCAGCTGTATCTGCACGGCTTGGCCGAGTTCGCCTATCGCAATGGGCTGGATCTGCGTGGGCGTATCGCGTTCCCTCGTGGCGGTGTCGCGCCGACCGTGGGCACATTGAGTCTGCCCAAACGCACGCTGGTGCCGATCGGCGGCGGCAAGGATTCGCTGGTTGCGGTGGAGGCGATCAAATCGATCGGCGGCGAGGCGACCGCCGTATGGGTTGGCAATTCCGCGTTAATCGCCGCCTGCGCCGAACGCACCGGACTGCCCACGCTGAACATCCAGCGCGAGCTGGCGCCGGGCTTGTTCGAGTTGAACCGGCTCGGCGCGTGGAACGGGCATATCCCGGTGACCGCGGTGAATTCGGCGATCCTCGCCGTCGCCGCGATCCTGTACGGCTACGACTCGATCGCGTTCGCCAACGAGCGTTCCGCTTCGGCGGCCACGCTGGAATACGAAGGCCAGCAGGTGAACCATCAGTGGAGCAAGGGCTACGCGTTCGAACAGTTGCTCGGCAACTGGCTGCACACGCACGTGGCCAGTGACCTCGATTACTGCTCGCTGCTGCGGCCGTATTCGGAACTGGCGATCACTCGTGCGTTCGCGAAGCTCACGCCGTACTTCGACGCGTTCTCCAGCTGTAACCGCAACTTCAAGCTGCTCGGTCCCAAGCCGGCTGACCGCTGGTGCGGACAGTGCCCGAAGTGTCATTTCGTGTTTCTCGCGCTGGCACCGTTCCTGCCCAAGCCGCGGCTGCTGTCAATCTTCGGGCGCAACTTGCTGGACGACGAGAACCAGGCCGCCGGCTTCGACGCGCTGCTGGAATACCAGGACCACAAGCCGTTCGAATGCGTGGGCGAGGGCGCCGAGGCGCGCGCCGCGATGTACGCGCTGAGCCAGCGGCCGGAGTGGCAGGAGGATGCGCTGATCGAGCGCTTCCGCAGTGAGATCCTGCCGCAGCTGGATGCATCGCAGCTGGCGCTGGAACCGTGGCTTGAGCCGTCGGCCGAGCAACGCGTGTCGGCCCGATTGCAAGCGGCGCTGGCGGCGATCGGCTGATGCGCATCGCCGATCTGGCCGGCCGACGCGTCGCGATCTGGGGCTTCGGTCGCGAAGGGCACGCGGTCATCGAGGCGTTGCGCACGCATCTGCCGGAACAGGTACTGACACTGTTCTGCGGGCCGGCTGAAGTCGGACCCGCGCATGCATTTGATTCGGCCCTGGAGATCATCGCCGGTGAACCGGATGCCACCACGCTGAGCCGATTCGATGTGGTGGTGAAGTCGCCCGGCATCTCGGCCTACAAGCCAGCCCTGCTCGCCGCGCGGGCGCAGGGTACGCATTTCACTTCCGGTACCGCCTTGTGGTTCGGCGAGAACAGCATCGATCAAGGCCGGGCTGCACGTGTGATCGCCGTCACCGGCACCAAGGGCAAGAGCACCACCAGCGCGCTGATCGCGCACCTGTCGCGCTCGCTCGGCGTGCGCACGGCCCTGGCCGGCAACATCGGCCTGCCGTTGCTGGGGCTGCTCGGCCAGCCGGCCGATCTGTGGGTGATCGAGCTGTCCAGCTTCCAGACCGGCGAGGCGGGGCCACTGGAACTTGGCGTGGTCACCAGTCTGTATGAGGAACATCTGGACTGGCATGGCTCGCGCGAGCGTTATGTTGCGGACAAGCTGCGCCTGGCTGACGTCTCGCAACAGCTGCTGGTCAATGCGCTGCAACCCGCGCTGCTCGAACGCACGCAGGACCATCCACACCGCGTGCAGTTCGGTCAGACGACCGGCTGGCACGTCGCCGACGGTTTCATCCGCCGCGGCGCACAGGACGTCTTTCCAATCGACCAGCTCGCCGCGCCGGGCCTGCACAATGCACTCAACGCCTGCGCCGCGCTGGCGGCGCTGGCTGCGGTCGGCATGGATGCCTTGGCTGCCGCACCGGCACTGGCGCATTTCCGGCCATTGCCGCATCGCCTGCAGTCATTGGGCGACCACGATGGCTGGCACTGGATCAACGACTCGATCAGTACCACCCCGCTGGCGACCCTGGCAGCACTGGAAAGCCTGCACGGTCGCGCGGTGAGCGTGCTGGTCGGTGGGCATGACCGCGGGCTGGACTGGACGCCGTTCGTCGAGGCAATGCGTGGCACACCACCGAACGCGATCATCTGCATGGGTAATAACGGCGCGCGTATCGAAGCGGCATTGCGTGCGGTCGAAGTGCGTTGCCCCATCGTGCGCGTCGACAATCTCGCCAGCGCAGTGGCCGAGGCGAAAGCGCGTACCCCGAACGATGGCGTGATCCTGCTATCACCGGGTGCACCCAGCTTCGACCAGTTCAAGGATTACGCCGAACGCGGTCGGTGTTTTACCGCGCTGGGCGGCTTCGACGCCGCCGCCATCAGCGGGATCGATGGACTCGGTATTGGCTGATATGCCGTGACGAAAAGGGCCGTGATCCACTGGAATCACGGCCTTTTTGTTTCTGCGTACTGACGAGTCTTACCAGATCTTCACCCGATCCTTCGGATCGAGGTACAGCTTCTCGCCGGGCTTCACCTCGAACGCGGGATACCAGGCGTCGAGGTTTCGCACGGTCTGGGCACGGAAGTCGGCGGGGGCGTGCACGTCGGTGGCGAGGCGCTGGCGCTGGGCGTCATCGCGGATCTTCGAGCGCCAGGCCTGGCCGAAGGCGAGGAAGAAGCGCTGGTCGCCGCTGAGGCCGCCGATCACGGGTGCCGGCTTGCCGTCCAGCGACTTGTGATAGGCGAGCCACGCAATTGTCAGGCCGGACACATCGGCGATGTTCTCGCCCAAGGTCTGCTCACCGTTGACGTGCAGGCCGGGTAGCGCCTGGTACTGGTTGAACTGATGTACCAGTTGCTGGCCGGCGGCCTTGAAGTGGTCCAGGTCGGCCGGGGTCCACCAGTTCTCAAGCTTGCCCTGTGCATCGAACTCGGCGCCGGTGTTGTCGAAACTGTGGCTGATCTCGTGGCCGATGATGGCGCCGATCGCACCGTAGTTGGCGGCTGCGTCAGCCTTCGGATCGAAGAACGGCGGTTGCAGGATTGCGGCGGGGAAGTTCAGTGCATTCTGCAGCGGCAGGTTCACCGCATTGACGGTCTGCGGTGTCATCCACCACTCGCCGCGGTCGACCGGCTGGCTCAGCTTGGCCAGCTGGTGCGCATACTCGAAGTGCTCGGCGCGCAGATGGTTGCCGAGCGGATCGTCCGCGCTGATCTCCAACGTGGCGTAGTCGCGCCAGGTTTCCGGGTAGCCGACGCCGACGCGCAACGTGACCAGCTTGGCCTTCGCTTTCTCGCGAGTGGCCGGCGTCATCCAGCTCAAGGTATCGATGCGGTCGTTGAAGGCGGCGATCAGGTTCTTCACCAGCTGCTGCACCGCGGCCTTGGACGAAGCCGGGAAGTAGTGCTTCACGTAGAGCTGACCCACGGCGTCGCCGAGCTCGACATTGGTGGCGCCCACGGCACGTTTCCAGCGCGGCTGCTGCGCCGGTGTGCCTTGCAGGGTGCGACCGTAGAAATCGAAGCTGAGGTCGGCATACGCCTGCGGCAGCAGGGCGGCGTTGTGGTCGAGTGTGTGGAAGAGGAGCAGGTCCTTCCATGCATGCAGCGGCTCACTGGCCGTCAATGCGGACAGGCCGGTGATAGCGGTCGGCTGCCAGGCGTCGATCTGCGGTTGGTCGTCCAGACCGGCAGCCTTGAAGTAGGTCGCCCAGTCCAGACCCGGTGCTTTCTGCGCGAAGTCAGCCAAGCGCCACAGGTTGTTCGCCTTGTGCACGTCCTGGCTGTCGATCAGGCTTTCCTGCGCGGTGGCGATCTTCGTTTCCAGCTCGAGCACTGTCTTCGCTTTCGCCTCGGCATCGGCGATGCCGGCCTGCTTCAGCAACGCGGTGACATAGCTTTGATATTTCGTGCGGAACGCCGCCATGTGCGGGTCGTTCGACAGGTAGTAGTCGCGGCTGGGCATGCCCAGGCCGCCCTGCAGCAGGTAGGCGATGTTGCGCGAGGGATCTTCCAGCCCCTGCGCCACGAACAAGCCGAACAGGTTCTCGGTATGGAAGTTGGTGGCGTTGACCGGATCGACGTCGGCGCGCAGGCGACTGCCCAGCACGCGGGCCAGATCCTGGCGCGAGGCGATCGCGTCGATCTGCGTCAGTTCCGGTTTGAGAGGGGTCAGACCATGCTGCTCGATCGCAGTCGTGTCCATCCAGGCGGCGTAGTAGTCGGCGATCTTGCGCGCACTGCTGCCGGCGGCGGGATGGTTGCTGCCGGCGTTGCGGATCAGCTCGGCGGTATCCTTCTCGGCCTGCTCGAACACCTTGAGGAAGGTGCCGGTACTGGAGCGGTCGGCCGGGATCTGCGCCGTTTTCAGCCAGTCGCCGTTGGCATAGCGAAAGAAGTCGTCGCCCGGCTTCACGCCGTGGTCGATGCCGGCCAGGTCGATGCCGGTGGCAGAACTCCCGCCCGGTGGCGACATCGACATGGGCGTGGCGGCCCATGCACTGGCGCCGCACAGCACGGCGGTGGTCAGGATCCAACGTAGCTGGCGCATGGCATCTATCCCGGCAGGAATCAGACGCCCACGATAGTCCGCTGCCCCAGGTTTGTGCGCATGACTTATGGGCTAGCGAACGGCGTCGCTCGGCCCGTGAAGCCAGGTGAGGGCATCCGTACCCATCGACATTCAAGATCGGCACGCAAGATCGGCACGGCCCTGCTGCGCCGTGCCCGATTCTTGCGCGCGCACCGTCCGCGGGTGACGCGCGCGCCATGGCGTTCCCTCAGGAATGCTCGTTCTTGTCGTCCTTCTTGTCGTGCTTGTCGGTATTCGGATGCGCTGGAGGTGCTGGTGGATGCTCGACATGAGGGCGTTGCGCCGGAGCCGCAGGTTGACGAGGTGGCGGAGCCTGCCGGGGTGGCGAAGCTTCACGGAGTGGCGGAGCCTGATGAGGTGGCGGAGCTTCATGAGGCGTTGGTGCGGGGCGAGGTGCGAAGTGAGGGGCTTCTGCAGGCCGTGCCATCGGGGTGGCGTGTTGTTGCGGCATCGGCCTGACAGTTTCGCGCTGCTGCGGCTGTGCCACCGGCATCGGTCGCGCGGCGCGGTTCGGTTCGGTCACCGCTACATGCACTGGTTCAGTGTGCGGCGGCATGACGGGATGCGGGGCTGTGGTATTCGTTCGTTCCAGATTGTTTGGCTCATGCGCCGGCAGTCGGGCTTGCTGCGTCCTGACCGTCTCCTGCTGCGGCACCTTGCCGAAATGCGGCATCGACATGGCTCCGTGCGGTGTCGCTGCCGGAACGGCATTCACTGCCGGGCGCGACGGGTTGTTGACCATTCGATTGCCCACGTCGCGGTTCTGCACGACCTGGTTGCGGCTGTTGTCGACGTTGTTGATCGTGGTGCGGCTGTTGTTGATGTTGTTGGTGGTGTAGCGATTGACCACGGTGGTGGAGCGCGACACATAGGTCGTGTTGTTGTGGATGACCGCGGGTCGCTGTTGAGCTCCGCCTTGGCCACGACCACCCCAGTTCATGCCCCAGCTGTGCCAGCCGCCGCCCGATGGTTGTGGCGGATTGTTGTAGCCGCCGCCGTCATGGTGATGGTTGTCCAGCAAGCTGCCGATCAGGATGCCCGCACCAAAGGTGATGGCGCCCGCGGTGACGATTTCGCCCGTGCTGTAACGTCGCGGCTCTTCGTAGCTATAGCTGGGATAGGCCGGTACGTCGCCACCATAGACGGTTTGCGGGTCGTAGCTGGGGACATATACCGTGTCCTGCTGCGCCGGCATGATTTCGATGGTCTGTGGCGGGGCTTCCACCACCGAGGGGCCGTCATAGTAGGCGCCGCCCTGATCATCGTCGGCATACTCGGTAGCTGCGGGAGTGGTCACAGGCTGAGTCTGCACGACCTGCTGTGCATTGCTGCGCAGATTGCCTTTTTGCGCCGCACGCTGGCGCATCACCTGGATGGCATTCATCACGTCGGCCGGATCGTTGACGTAGGCCTCACCCAGGGCGCTGGTCCACTGGGGGTTCCTGGCCATCTGATCGAGCACGGAAGGGAAGGTCGTCAATGCCTTCACGCTGGCATCCCACGGTTGCGGGTTGACCTGCGCCTGCAATGCGTCGCCTTTCAAGCCTGGGTTTTGGCTCAGCAGATTGTCCGCGGCGGTGATCTGCTCCGGATACGTCGATCCAGCCAGCACCTGGGCGACCAGGTTGTCCGGGAACAGAGCGATCGGCGCCACCAGCTGGTAGAGCTGGTCGGCGGAAGGTGGCGTGTACGGCGTGGCCTGCGTTGCGGCGGAGGTCTGTGCTGGAGCCGGTGCCGTCGATGACGCAGCGGCTGCCGTGGCCGCACTGGCGGGGTTCTGTGCCGGTGCCGGCGCTTGATTGCAGCCGGCCATGGTGACGAAACCTGCACAGAGCAGGGCATGCATCGCATTTCGTGCAAGGGGCTTGCGGATCACGAGACAACCTCCGGGGAAGGGGACGTGCGAGGTTGAATCGATTATCAGGGCGACGTTTGAACGGCCGCTGTCGCGGTGTTACTTCTCGAGGCGGTAGTTCAGGCTGGCGCGGCTGAAGTCGGTGGCATTCTGCGCCTCGAGGTTCCAGCGATGGCTGAGGCGATAGCGCAGGGTGATGACTTCGCCGGGTTCGAACAGGCCGACGCCGTAACTGAGGTACAACCGCGGCGACAGGTACTTGCCCACGGTGAACGCAGAGCTGCCGCCGAGTGCCGCGTTGCTGGATACGCCGATGTCGTCCACGCCGATCTTCGAACCGACGCTCTTGGCGAGCAGGTCGCCGGCGGCCGAGCCCAGTGCCTGAGCGGCGGCACCGACCATGTCGCCTTCGCCACCCTTCACCTGCGACAACGGCTTGCCGGTGACCAGGTAGGACAGTGCGTCGGACTGCTCCATTACCGGATTGGAGAACACGGTGAGGATCGGCCGCTGTGCCGTGCCGGAGACCAGCAGGCCAACTTCCTGGCCTTCGTCGATGGTGGCGTTCGGGTTGAGTGTGCGCATGGCGCGGATGTTCAGGCCCGGGTTGTCGATCGGCGTGCTGGCGAACAGCAGCTGGCCGCGCTGGATCTGCAGGCTCTGGCCGTAGGCACGGTAAGTGCCGCTCACGGCTATCTGGCCCTGGCCGGTGGTGGCGCGGCCGGGACGCTCGATGACGGTGAGCACGCCGCTGAGTCGTCCATCCAGGCCCATGCCGACCAGATGGGTCTTGCTGCCGAGGTCCACCTTGACCTGCGCACTGATTGGCAGCCGGCCACTGGCCTGTTCGCGTTGCTTCTCGTCGATCACCACCACGTCGGGCGACGCCTTGGTGGCGCCGGCGCCGGGCAGCTTGTCCACATTCACGTCGGCACTGTCGAGCTTGACGTTGCCGCCAATGGCGATGCCGTTGGCATCCTGCTGCACGGTCAGATCGGGCGAGACCACCACCTTGGCGGCGGGGATGTCGGCGGCAGTGAACTGGCTGCCCTTGAGCGTGATCGTGGTCCGTGCGTTCGCACCAAGACCGGCAATGCCATTGATTGAGACGCTTCCTTTGCCGGACTGCACGTTGCCGTCGATACGGAACTGCTGTGCATCCGTGGTGCTGACCAGCAGCCGGCCCTGGCTGAGCTTGAGACCGGCTGCGGGTATCTCGGTGGCGAAATCGGCGGCTGTGGCCTGGCCGCTGATCGCTGGCTGCTGCAGCGTGCCGGCGAAGTGGAATGCGCCGTCGAGGCGGCCTTTCACGTTCGCCATGTCGTTGCTCAGCAATTCGAGGAAGGCGAGGTTGTTCAGGCGCAGGTTGAGTTGGCCGCCCAGCGATTGCTGTGCGCCGCTGATCGTGATCTGGCCATCCAAACGGCCACCCTGATCGAGACCACTGCGCAGGTTGATGCGCTGGCTGGCGGGCGTGAGCTCGGCATCCACGCTCAGCTGGTCGTAGCTCAGCAAGGGCGCGTCGGGGCGGTCGGTATAGGTGATGCTGCCCCGGGTGGAGTTGAGCGAGGCGGTGCCGCTGAACGCGCCAGCTGCGTTGCAATGGAGTTTTCCGGCACCGTCGAGCACGCCATCGGCACGGACCGGCAGGCCGGCTTCGCCGGTGGCGTTCAGCAGCAGGGCCAGTGGCAGGGCGCGCAACCGGTAGCTGGCGTCGAGCTTGCCGCTCTTGTCCTGTTTCGCGGCAATGCACAGCAACGGGTCGCCGGCACTCAGGCACAGCTCGGACAGATTCATCGCGCCATCGCGGTAACCCAGCTGCGCGGGTTGCTGCAGCCGCCAGCCCGGCATGCCCTGCGGTTCGAGGTTGAGCGTCGCCAGCGTCCCGTTCCAGGTGTCGCCCTTGCGTGCGCCGTGCAGGGCCAGCGCGCCGGAGAGCTGGCTGCCGCGGGCGTCGAGGCTCAGCCGATGGTCGCCTTCACTGCCTTCGGCGAGCAGGTTGAGGTACTGGAAGGTCAGTCCTTGCAGATGCACACCGGTCGTCTGCAGGTCCAGCTTGCCAGCCGGATGACTGATGTCGGGGATACCGGCAATCAGGTGCAGCGCGTCGGCCCGCTGCTGCTGCCAGCTCACCGACTGACCCCGCAGCTGGCCGTTGATGCTGAGTTTCGGAAGGCGTCCGCCGATGTTGAAATGGCCGTCCAGACGGCCGCCGGCATTCGGAAGCCAGTCGCCCAGCGAGGCGATCGCCAGCTGCAGGTCCACGTTGTTGCTGGAGCCAGACCGTGCTTCCAGCTGCACCGTGCTGCCGCCTGAGCTCAGCTGAAGCTGGCCATCGACCACCTCGTTCGGCGACAGGTGCAGTTTGCCGCGGGCGCTGACGGTGCGATCGCGCAGCTTGCCGCCGAGCTTGCGGATTTCCAGCACGGCGTCGGGGCCAGCCCTGGGCAGGCTGCCGCTGCTGGCGAGATCGGCATCAAGCGCGCCGTTCCAGCCGGCGAACAGCTGGCTCGGATCGAATCGGTTGGCAGTGATGTTGGCCTGCCACGCCAGCACCGGTTGCAGGGTCAGCAAACCATTCGCCAGCAGCTGGCCCTGCGGCTGTTTCAGCGTCAGGGTATGCATGGTGATCTGTTGTGGCGTGCCATCTAGATCGAGTGTCAGCGCGGCAAGCTTGCCGGGCGGACCGATCGCGACATCGCCTGCGGCGTGGTATTTCGCGGTGCTGCCGCTGGCCTTCAGTTCGCCATGGCTGGCCAGCACCTGGCCGGCCAGTTCGGCTGGCAGCAGCAGGTCGCTCCAGCGGATGTCCAGGTCGGCGCTGAGTGGCTTGGCGTCGAGCTGCACGCTGCCGCTGGCCGCGATGCTGCCCTTGATCTGCGGCGAGCCGAGCGTGAGTTGCTGCAGGGTCAGTGTGTTGAAGTCATGGCTGACAGACGCGCGCAGCGGCTGCAACAGCAGCTGGTAGTCGTTGAGGTCAAGCTTGCCTTCGAGCGTGCCGCCGTAGCGATCGCCGTGGCCCTGCACGGCAACCGCCAGTGTCTTCAACGAGCTGTCGCCAAGCAGCGGCTGCGGATCGAAACGCGGCGCGTCGAGCGTGGCGGTCCATGCGTAGTCACCGTCTTGGCTCAGCGTCAGCTGTAGTTGCGCGGTCGTCGGTGCCGTGAAGGTGAGATCGACATGCGCCCGCTTGCCGTCACCATGCGTGACCATACTTCCGGTGTAGTCGGTGCCACCGAGCTTCCACGCGAAGCCCGCGTGGCCATCGCCTTGGTAGCGCTGACCGATGGCCAGCGTGCCGGTGAGGTCGACGTGGCCATCCGGTGCCCGCAGGGCGAGTTGCCTGAGCGCGATGCCCTGCCGGGTCCAGTCGCCGGCCAGGTCGAGCCGGTCGGAAGCGAACAGGAGTTGGCTGCCTTGGGTCACCTTCAGCGTGCCGACATGCATGCGATCGAGCAGCAGATCGATCGGCGGCTGCAGCGAGAAGCTTTCGGAGCTGTTGTTGTCCGGCGTCGAGGGTGGCAGCGTCACGTCAACGCCTTCCATATCCAGCGCGAGTACGTGCACACGTTTGGTCAGCAGCGGCCAGGCGCGAAAGTCCAGATGCGCCTTCGCCACTTTCACCACAGTGCCCTTGCCATCGTCGTAGCGCATACCAGCCAGATCCAGCGGACCGAGCAGACGCCCCTGCGCCTGTTGCACATCGACAACGCCATGCGTGGCGGCTTGCACCCGCGCCAACGCAAAGCGCAGGCCGGAAGCGGTGCCAAGCAGCCAGCCGGCCGCGACGACCAGCAGCACCAGCATGAAAAGCAGCGCCACGCCGAACCAGCGCAACCAGGGTCGGCGACGCGGTGGGGTGGGCGCAGTGGCGGGTGCGGTCATCATGTCCATCTCACAGGTCCGGCCCGATCACCAGGTGCAGCTCGATGCCGTGCGCCTGCGAGTCGTTGATCGGCGTGCCCAGGTCGATACGGACCATGCCGACCGGGGAGCGCCAGCGCACGCCGAGACCGGCACCGATCTTCGGTCGATAGTCCACGCCACTGAACGCATTGCCGGCATCGACGAAGGCGGCCATGCCCCAGTTGCGGGTGAAGTAATGCTCGAGCTCGGTGCTGGCGACCAGCAGGCTCTTGCCGCCGATCACACGGCCGTCGCTGTTGAGCGGGCCGATCGACTGGTAGCCGTAGCCGCGCACCGAACGGTCGCCGCCGGCAAAGAAGCGCAGCAGCGGCGGCAGTGCGGTGAAATCGTCGGTCCAGGTGTAGCCGGCGCTGCCGCGCAGGATCAGCCGGTTGCGCTGGCGCTCACCGAACGCGTGGATCCATTTCGCGTCGGCAGTGAGCTGGCTGAAGCTGGCGTCGGACAGCAGGTTGCCCACCGTGCTGCGTGCAGCCAGGTTGATTGCCCAGCCCTGATGCACGAAGTCGAAGTTGTCGGCCTGCTTGCGTGACAGCGACGCCTCGGCAAACACTTCCGTGCTGCGACCGTGTTCGATGCCGGGAGTGTTGTCCGGCTCGTTGCCGATCTTGCCGACGGTGAACGTGCCATCCAGTGCATGCACGCCCAGCGTACGCGTCCAGTCGTGCCACAGCCGGGTCTCGTTGGCGACCAGCTCCAGCGTGCGTGACTGCGAAGTGTCGGTATCCGCGTCGCGGTAGTTCGCACCGAAGTTGTAGCTGCGCTGGTTGTCGCCGGGCAGCGGAATCGAATACAGCGTGGACAGTGTCTTCAGCCGCTGCGCCACGACCAGCTCGTTCTTCCACTTGTGTCCGCGCCGGTTCACCCAGCGTCGCTCGATGCCTGCGCGCAGACCGAAGCCGGTATCGGTGCCGATGAACGGGCCGCCGGTATAGATCGTCCGCTTGGCCGGCGCTAGTTCTACGTTGATGTCGACCACACCGGCCTTCGCCTCATCCACGTCCGGCAGCACGTTGACCACCGCGAAATAGTCGGCGCCGTTCAGCGCCTGCTGCAGTTGCAGCAGCTGACCCTGCGAAAAGTAGTCGCCGGACTTGAACGGCACGTAGCGGTCGAGAAAGCCGTCGTTGAACTGCGAACCCTCGAAGTGCACCTGGCCATAGCGGTAGCGCGGTCCGACTTGCCAGGCCAGCTTGATGCTGGCGCTGCGATTGGCGCGGGTCACTTCGACCCGGCGGGTGAGTAGCCTTGCATCCAGATAGCCATTCGCGGTGAGCTGTGCGCTCAGTGCATCGCGGGCGGCGTCGTAGGCGCCGTGATCGAGAGTCTTGCCCTTCATCCGTTCGATCGCACGCTGCGCGCGGCGTATTGGAGCGATCTCGGCAGCCGTCTTGTCCAGTTGCACATCGACCGCGGTGACCTTGACTGGTTCACCCGGCTTCACATGCAGGGTGACCCGCCAGTCCTTGCCGGCCTGTTGCAGTTCGCCGGTGACCGTTGCGTCGTAATAGCCATACGGTTCCAGCGCAGATCTCACCTGATCGGTCGCCCGTTCGTACAGACGGCGCACCTGCGCATCGCTGATCTCGCGAGTGGCGTATTGCGACAGCTCGACGCCGGAGGTAACCGCGCTTTTCAGTGGATCGTCGACACCGTCCACCGTCAGCTGCACGCCGGCCCGGGCCTGTGTCGACAACAGCACCAGCGGCAGTAACAGCAGGCTCAGGCGTCGGTGGGGGCGGCGCATGCGTGGGGTTCCGTCCTCGATGGCGTCTTCACGGGGTGAGGGCAGCTTACCCAAGTCGCTGTTGGCTTGCTTATTACGCTGGCATCAGAGCCAAAGCGTCATGCTTGATTTGTTGATATCGCCGAGGCGATATCAACCCGCCTTGTCGCCCGCCTTGTGCGCGATCCACGCGCCGACCACGGCCGAGACGTACGGGATCGACTGCGCGGCGAGGATGAACATCCACAAGGTGCCTTCGATGTAGCGCGTGCCGTAGCCCTCGGCCATGCCGACGATGCACAGCATCAGCGCGATCGCCATCAGTCCTTCCTCGCGCACCGGCGCGAACGCGGCGAAGTTGCTGCCGCCCAGGCGCCGGCTCTTGGCGGTGACCACGAACGAGGTCTTCTCGCGGGTCAGCCCGTGCAGGATGCCGCGGGCGATCGCGTGGCTCAGGCCCATGCTGGCCAGCGAGGCCATCAGTGTGTCGTACCAGCTGCATGGCACCCGAGCGCGATACAGCACGATGCCGAAGATCGCCTTGGCGAAGAAGAAGCCAATCACCGGGATCAGGAACAGCTGCATCGGCAGGCTGAAGTACTGCGGATACGCCACCATGCCGGCGGTCCAGAACAGCGCCATCAGGGTGAAGATCAGGTGCAGCGCATCGGCGAACCAGCTGAACCAGCCGGTGAGGAAGTGGAAGCGTTGGCCGGCACTGAGCGGCCCGCGCTGGGTCATCCAGCTCCAGCGACCCTTGAGGATCTGCATCGCGCCGAACGCCCAGCGATAGCGCTGGCTCTTGTATGCCTTGAAGTCGGCCGGGGTCAGGCCCTTGCCCATCAGCTCGTCGACGTAGACCAGGTCGTAGCCGGCGTGCATCAGGCGCAGGCCCAGTTCGGCGTCCTCGCAGATCGTCCACTCGGACCAGCCGCCGGTGCCTTCCAGCGCGTTGCGCCGGACCATCGTCATGGTGCCGTGCTGGATGATCGCGTTGCGCTCGTTGCGATGGTGCATGCCGATGCGGAAGAAGCCGTCGTATTCCCAGGCGGTCATGCGGCGGAACGTGTTGTGCTCGAACTCGCGATGCGCCTGCGGACACTGCACCACGGCGACCTTCGGGTCGTGGAAGTGCCCGGTGAGCGTGGCCAGCCAGTCGGCGCGCACCTCATAGTCGGCATCGATCACCGCCACCACGTCGGCCTGCGGGTCGGTTTCCTTCAGGCCGAAGTTCAGCGCGCCGGCCTTGTAACCGGGCCACGGTTCCAGATGGAAGAAGCGGAAGCGCTTGCCGAGCTTTTCGCAATAGTCCTGCACCGGCTTCCACACCGCCGGATCCTTGGTGTTGTTGTCGATCACCAGCACTTCGTAGTTGGTGTAGTCGAGCGCGGCCAGCGAATCGAGCGTGACGATCACCATCTCCGGCGGCTCGTTGTAGCAGGCCAGATGGATCGACACGAACGGCTGTTTCTCCGGCGGATCCGGCGTCAGCATGCCGGCGTGGCGCATCCACTTGGGACGCCACAGCACTTCGGTGAACTCGAAGCCATTGATCAGCAGGATCGCCAGGATCGCGACCTGGGCCGGGAACAACAGCACCAGCATGGTCCAGTCGATCCAGCTCAGGTAGAAGTTGAACGGCAGCGTGGCCGACCAGGTGATCAGGCCGCAGGCGAGCTGGATCAGCATGCAGAAGAACAATCGTCCCATCAGCTTGAAACGGCTGAAGCGGCGCGCGAAGAAGATCATCGGCAGCAGCGCCAGCAGGCTGGCGGCAATCGCCTTCCACGGCCACGCGGTGTCCTCGGTCACCGGGCCGGTAAACGGGAACTTCGGCTGGCGATCGGCATTGAAGATGCCCCAGTACGCGCCGGTGCGACCTTCGCCGAGGTTTTCCTTCCACGGCTGGTCGAACGCTTCCATCAGGTAGTAGTCGATATTGCGTTGCTTCGCCGCGAGCAACCAGTCGCGGATGAAGATCGCTTCGTTGGATACCGACGGATCGGCATGCTCGTGGCGGTCGCCGTTGGACGGCCAGCCGATCTCGCCGACCACGACGGACTTGTACGGAAAACGCTGCTGCACGACCTGGTACGAGCCCAGTGCCGCGTTCAATGCGGGACTGCGTTGTGCCGGATCGAGGGCATTCGTTACGACAGGTATGCCGTTCCAGAACGGAAAGATGTGGATGGTGATGAAGTCGACATGGTCGGCCAGCTCGGGATACTTCAGCCAGATATATTCAGGTTCGGCGATCGACACCGGCTGGTGCACGGCGGCACGCACGCGATCCAGGTAGGTCATCATCTGTTCGGGCGTGAGATCGTTGCGGAACAACACCTCGTTGCCGACGATGACGCGGGTGATCGTGTCGGGGTATGCGCGCGCCTTGGCGATCAACAGCGCTATCTCGCGTTCGTTGTTGTCCAGGCGCTTGTCGATCTCGGCGCCGGCCATCACCTTCAACCCTTCCTTCTGTGCCAGCCGGTACAGCTGCGGGTTCTGCTGCATCGTGTAGGTGCGCACGTTGTCGGTGTAGCGGTGCAGCAGCTTCAGGTCGGCGGCGATATCGTCGTTGCCGGGGAAGTCGTTCGGCTTGAACGGGCTCTGGTAGCGCTGGAATACCGACAGCGAGAAGCCGCCGATCTTGCCATGCCAGTCGTCCGGACCGTGCGGCAGGTTGCCCCACCACCACAGTCCGATATTCATCGCGGCCACGACCAAGGCAAGCACCAGGGCTGTGAGCAGGGGATGTCGGCTGTCGTGGTTTGCTGCGGTGGCGCTCAAAAAAGTTCCCGGGGAAGCCTGCGCAACAGGCGATGAAGCCTGACGAGCTTAACCAATGCAGGGCTGCAGGCTCAACAAACATCGTCGGCCGTGGTCAGCACAAGGTCAGCCGCAATAGGGATTCCGGTTCGTTGACGCCCATCCGCGGCCTGCGTATAAAACTTGGCACCGGGGCATCCTGACCCGGCAAGGGAACATCTGGCCACTGGGGAGTAGCGGTGTCAGGGACGCGGTTGTTCGGGCATGGCGTCATGGATACCCGGCGTGGGGCGGGATTCACTATCGAGCGTCACGACGGTCGTGCTGGCTGTCCAGCTGGCTGCTTTGGCTTCTTCGATCATTTCGACACCCTGAAACGATCGTCAGCCAACCGGTGTCGAAGACCTGTTCGTCCTGCTGCGGACCACTGTCGGGGACTTCGCATGGCTGCCTGACGGGTGAATGCTGAAAATCTTGCTGGTAAACCTAGAGGACATCTTGTGAAAAAGCCTGTGAGCTATCTGGCCGCCGCGATCGCGCTGGCTCTTGTGACTACGGCTGCCGCGAAGACGAACGATGCGGAGGTCACCCGTGCCACCCTCGACAACGGCCTGCGCGTGGTGATCGTGCGCGATGCGCTGGCGCCGGTGGTGACCACCGAGATGAACTATCTGGTCGGGTCGGACGAGGTGCCGGATGGCTTCCCAGGCAGCGCGCATGCGCTGGAACACATGATGTTCCGTGGCAGTCCGGGGCTGAGCAAGGATCAGCTGGCGGCGATCGCGGCGAACATGGGTGGCGCGTTCAACGCCGACACCACGCAGGGCGTGACCCAGTACTACTTCGTGGCACCCTCGCAGGACCTGGAAGTGGCGCTGCACACCGAGGCATTACGCATGCGCGGGCTGGATATCGCCGATGCCGAGTGGGCGAAGGAGCGTGGTGCGATCGAGCAGGAGGTCTCGCGCGACCTGTCCAGTCCCGACTTCAAGTTCTACACGCAGCTGTTGGCGCAGCTGTTCGACGACACGCCGTATGCGCATACCCCGCTGGGCACGCGTGAGTCGTTCGACAAGACCAGCGCGGCGATGCTGCGCACGTTCCGCGACAACTGGTACACGCCGAACAACGCGATCCTGGTAATCACCGGCGATGTCGATCCGGCTGCAACCCTGGCCAAGGTGAAGACGCAGTTCGGCGACATTCCGCGCAAGCAGCTGCCGGCGCGGCCAGCGTTCGATTTCAAGCCGGTGCAGGCGAAGACCGTGCAGCTGCCTACCGATAGCCCGTATGGCTCGGTCTATATCGGCTACCGCATGCCCGGCATGCGGGACAAGGATTACGCCACGGCGCTGGTGTTGAGTGAAGCGATGGGCTCGCAGCGGGCGGCGCTGTTCGGCATGGGCATGGATGGCTCCGCGCTGTATGGCGGCTTCTCCGGGGAGTGGATGCCGCGGGCGGGTGGGGCCGTGGCGATAGGCATCTTCCCGCGCGGCGGCAACCCGCAGCCGGTGCTGGCGAAGATGCAATCCATCCTCACCGAAGCGGCGACCAAGGGCGTCGATCCCGCCCTGGTCGAGGCGGCCAAGCGCAAGGCGATTGCCGGGCTGGAGTTCAAGAAGAACTCGGTGGAAGGCTTGGCCAACGCCTGGTCGCAAGCCCTGGCCTTCCAGGAACTGGATTCACCCGACGCAATGAAGCAGGCACTCGAGGCAGTGACGCCCGAGGCGGTGAATGCGCTGGCCAGGGCCACGTTCGATCCGGCGCACGCGGTGACCGCGATCCTCACCCCGGAAAGTTCCGGCAAGCCGGTGGAAGGCAAGGGCTTCGGCGGCGCCGAGAGCTTCGCCTCCAGTCCGGACAAGCCGGTGGCGTTGCCGGACTGGGCCTTGCAGGCGTTTTCGAAACTGGCGGTGCCGCCATCCACCCTCAAGCCGGTGTCCTATACGTTGTCCAACGGCATCCGGCTGATCATGCAGCCGGAGTCGATCAGCGACACCGTGGAGCTGTTCGGCCGAATCAAGACCAACCAGGATCTGCAGGCAGGCAAGGATGACGAGGGCGTGGCGGACGTGCTCGATGGCCTGTTTCCGTTCGGCACCGCCAGCCTGAACCGGCTGCAGTTGCAGCAGGCGCTGGATGCGATCAGCGCGAAGGAGTCGGCCGGCAGCAGCTTCTCGCTGTCGGTACCTTCCGCGCATTTCGCCGACGGCATCGCGCTGCTGGCCGACAACGAGCTGCATCCGGCGATGCCGGCACCGGCCTTCGCAGTGGTGCAGCAGCAGATAGCCGGCATGGTGGCAGGCCAGCTGCAATCACCGGAGTTCCTCACCGAGCTCGGCCTGGACAAGGCCCTGCTGCCGGCGAATGACCTGCAGTTGCGCCATCCCACCCCGGAAAGCGTGAGCGGGCTGACGCTGGACAAGGTGAAGAGCTATTACGCGCAGACCTTCCGCCCGGACATGACCACCATCGTCATCGTCGGCAAGGTCGATCCGGCACAGGCCAAGCAGGTGGTGGAGCAGGCGTTTGGCACGTGGAAGGCAGAAGGCGCGAAGCCGGACGTGGACTACGCCGCCGTGCCGGCGAACAAGGCCGGCCAGTTCAACGTGCCCGACACCAGCGCCAGCCAGGACAGCGTGCAGATGGCGCAGACCATCGACGTGACCCGCAACGACCCGACGCGTTATGCACTGAACCTGGGTGACCAGGTGCTCGGCGGCGGCTTCTACGCGTCGCGGCTGTACCACGACCTGCGCGATACCCGTGGGCTGGTCTACAACGTCGGCACCAAGTTCGATCTGGACAGGTACCGCAGCACCTATACGGTGTCGTTCGGTTCCGATCCGGCCAAGGTCGCTGCGGCCAGCGCCATTGTGGTGCAGGATCTGAAGCAAATGCAGCAGGCGCCGGTATCGGACAGCGATCTCAAGCGCGCCAAGGGCATTCTGCTGCGGCAGATCCCGCTGGGCGAATCGAGCTTCGGTGCGATCGGCAACCAGCTGCTCACGCTGTCGATCGAGGACAAGCCGCTCGATGCGATGACCATCGCTGGCGAGCATTACCTCAAGCTCACCGCGCCGGAGGTGCAGCAGGCGTATGCGAAACACATCCGACCGGATGCGTTCGTCACGGCGGTCAAGGGGCCGGCGCCGAAGGGGTAAG
Source organism: Rhodanobacter sp. C03 (assembly GCF_002001175.1). GTDB lineage: Bacteria > Pseudomonadota > Gammaproteobacteria > Xanthomonadales > Rhodanobacteraceae > Rhodanobacter. The sequence continues at coordinate 894,750 of NZ_MUNT01000001.1, forward strand.
AGTCTTTCTGAGTGGTAATCAGGCATTGTCTGTTTAGAAACGGCGTTGCTTTCGAAGCAGCGCCGTTTCTTCATGCAGTGTGGCTAATTTGTTTACTTGAGCAACGAGCGCAACATCCACGCCGTCTTCTCATGCTCCTTCAGCCGGCCGGTGACCATGTCGGCGGTGCCTTCGTCGCCGGCGGCATCGGCAGCCTTGATGGTGCCGCGGGCGGTGTGGGCGGCCATCTCATGCCCCTCGACCAGCTGGTTCACCATCTCCTTCCATTCCGGTACGCCGACTTCCTCCTTGATCGAGGTGAGCTTGCCGAACTGGCTGTAGGAACCCGGCGCGAACACGTCGAGCGTGCGAATGCGCTCGGCGACTTCGTCGGCAGCCAGCCATAGTGCGTTGTACTGCGTCTCGAACATGGTGTGCAGGCTGTTGAACTGCGGACCGGTGACGTTCCAGTGGAAGCTGTGCGTCTTCAGGTATAGCGAATAGGTGTCGGCTAGTAGCTTGGACAGATGCTTGGCGACTGCTTCACGATCCTTCCTGGCGATACCGATGGAAATGGCCATGTGCTGTTCCTTAACGGGTTGGATGGGTAAACAGTAGCCACTACGCCATCGTGCTGGAAATGAATCCTTCCGATGCAATCCATAGCCGGTGGCTATCAGGCCGACGAGTCGCCAGCGGCTATCATGTGCGGTCCGATGAACGACCTCCGCCCACATAACGCCTCCGCCGATCCCGGCCTGCGCCACCTGCGCAGGCAACTGGACACGGTTTCCAGCCGCGACTTCGGTCGCCTGCTGGGCCGTTGGCGTGCGCTGTCGCGCCGGCCCGACGCGAACAAGCTGGCGGCATTGATCGCGGATATCGAGCGTTCGGCGGCGAAGCGCCGCGCCCGCGTCGCCGCCAAGCCAGCGATCAGCCTGGACGAATCGCTGCCGATCAGCGCGCGCGGCGAGGACATCATCAAGCTGATCCGCGAGCATCAGGTGGTGGTGATCGCCGGCGAGACCGGCTCGGGCAAGACCACCCAACTGCCCAAGCTCTGCCTGGCTGCGGGTCGCGGTGAGGCGGGCATGATCGGCTGCACCCAGCCGCGCCGACTGGCCGCGCGCTCGGTCGCCCGTCGCGTGGCCGAGGAGCTGGGTACGCAGGTCGGTGACATCGTCGGTTTCCAGGTGCGTTTCAACGACCAGGTGTCCGAGCGCAGCCTGATCAAGTTCATGACCGACGGCATCCTGCTCGCCGAGACGCAGGGCGATCCGTGGCTGAGCGCGTACGACACCATCATCATCGACGAGGCGCACGAACGCAGCCTCAACATCGACTTCCTGCTCGGCTATCTGAAACAGCTGGCACTGAAGCGGCCGGAGCTGAAGATCATCGTCACCTCGGCGACGATCGACACCGCGCGCTTCGCCGAGCATTTCGACGGCGCGCCGGTAGTCGAAGTGGAAGGGCGCGCATATCCGGTCGAACTGCGCTGGCGCTCGCTCGAGGAAGTCGCCGCGCGGCAGGGCCGCAGCAAGGACATGCAGCAGGGCAGCGCTGAACATATCGCCGCGGTGCTCGATGAAATCAGCCACGACGATCCGCGCGGCGACGTGCTGATCTTCCTGCCCGGCGAACGCGAGATCCGCGACGCGCATCAGCTGCTGTCGCGGCGGCAATACCGCGAGACCGAGATCATGCCGCTGTACGCGCGGCTCTCCGCCGGCGATCAGGATCGCGTGTTCAAGCCCGGCATCAAGCGCCGTGTGGTACTGGCGACCAACGTCGCCGAAACCTCGCTCACCGTGCCGCGCATCCGCTACGTGATCGATACCGGCACAGCACGGGTGAAGCGCTACAGCCAGCGCAGTCAGCTCGAACGGCTGCACGTGGAGCCGATTTCGCAGGCCGCCGCCGACCAGCGCAAGGGCCGCTGCGGTCGCGTCGGGCCGGGCATCTGCTATCGCTTGTACGACGAGGCGGACTTCGCCAGCCGTGCCGCGTTCACCGATCCGGAGCTGCTGCGCTCATCGCTGGCCAACGTGATCCTGCGCATGCTGGCGCTGCAGCTGGGCGACGTGGAAGCGTTCCCGTTCCTGGAGGCGCCCGACCCGCGCGTGGTGGCGGACGGCTATCGCCGGCTCGCCGAGATTTCGGCGATCGACGACGCGCGCAAACTCACTGCGATAGGCCGCACGCTGGCGCGGCTGCCGATCGACGTGCAGCTGGCGCGCATGCTGGTCGAGGGTGAGAAGCTGCATTCGCTGCGCGAGCTGCTCACCATTGTGTCGTTCCTCAGCATCCAGGACCCGCGCGAACGCCCCTCCGATGCACGCCAGCAGGCCGACGCCGCGCATGCCCTGTTCACCGATCCGAAATCCGATTTCGTCGGCGTGCTGAACTTGTGGCGTGCCTATCACGACGCGCACGAGGAACTGACCCAGTCGAAACTGCGCGACTGGTGCTCGCGGCATTTCCTCAGCTTCATGCGCATGCGCGAGTGGCGTGAGCTGCATCGACAATTGTTGCTGGTAGTGCAGGAGCTTGGCTGGAAGCAGGATGTTTCGTCTCCCGCTCAGGACGAAGCGCGGAATGCACACCGGACTACTCCCCCTGCGCGCAGGGGGAGGCTGGGAGGGGATGAGGCTTTTCGCTCTGTTGCACAAAGTCAAAAGCGAACCCCTGCCCAACCCTCCCCTGCAAGCAGAGGAGGGAGTCAGGACAGCGACTCAGCTGATCGTCTCTACGAATCGGTACACCGCAGCCTTCTGGCCGGCCTGCCGACTCAGGTCGGCCGCAAGGACGAGAAAGACGTGTACCAGAGCACGCGCGAGCGCAAGTTCCACGTATTTCCCGGCTCGGCACTGTCCAAGGTGCCACCGAACTGGATCTTCTCCGCGCAGATTCTCGATGTGGGCGGTCGCGTGTGGGGCATGATGAATGCGCGAGTCGAGCCGTTGTGGGTCGAGCAGCAGGCGGCGCATCTGCTGCGCACGAGCTGCCGCGAGGCGCACTGGTCGAAGAAGCGCGGCTGCGTGGTGGCGTACGAGCAGGTCAGCCTGTTCGGTCTGGTGCTGGTGGAGAAGCGTCCGGTGACGTTCCAGCCGCAGGATCCGGCGTTGGCGCACGCGATCTTCCTGCGCGAGGCGCTGGTGCGTGGTGACATCGACAGCCGCGCTGATTTCGTGCGCGCGAATCAGCGTGTGCTGGAAGATGCGCTCGGCATCGAGGCGAAGCAGCGTCGCGAAGGACTGATCCGTCACGAGGACGATCTGGTCGCGTTCTTCGAAGGCAAGCTGCCCGAGGAGATCGCCAGCAGTCGCGCACTGGACGCGTGGTATCGCAAGGCGCGCCCGGCAGAGCAGGCGGCGTTGCGTTGGTCGCTGGATGACGTGATGGTCGGTGGTGCGGGGTTGGATGCGAAGGCGTTTCCTGCCGCGCTCGAAATCCCGCCGCTGGCCATGGATGGCCGACTGCCGCGAGCGCCCCAAGAGGAGGCACCCAAAGATCGGGCGCAGGATGCGCAGGAGCGGCCACAAAGGTACAAGTTGGAATATCGCTTTGTACCCGGCGACGAAGCCGACGGCGTCACCCTTCATCTGCCGCTGGCGATGTTGAACGCGCTGTCGCCCGCTCGTTGCGAATGGTTGGTGCCTGGCCTGCTGGGTGAGAAGGTGGCCGAGCTGATCCGTGGTCTGCCCAAAGCACTGCGCCGCAACTTCGTGCCGGCGCCGGATTTCGCGCGGGCGTTTGTCGAAGCCGAGTCGCCGCGCGACGAGCCGCTGGCGAAAACGCTGGCGACGTTCCTCAAGCGCGCCACCGGTGTCGACATCGCCGCGGCGGAATTTTCCGCCGTCGAGCTGCCGCCGCATTTCCGCATGCGTTACCGGTTGCACGATGAGGACGGGAAAACGCTGACCAGCGGCCGCGACCTCGCCGCGCTGCGTGGACAGTGGGAAGGTCAGGCTCGGGAAGCGTTCTCGCGCAACACCGATATCGAATTGACCCGCGAGGATGTGGCCAGCTGGGATTTCGAGGAGATCCCCGCGCAGGTGCGTTCCGGCGGCGGCCTGACAGCATTCCCGGCGCTGGTCGATCTGGGCGAAACGGTGGCGTTGCGCGTGTTCGAACGCAGCGACGAAGCGCGCGCGGCGCACCGGCAAGGCGTGGTGCGGCTGCTGCGCAATGCGTTGACCAGCGATGCAAAGCAGGCACGTCGGCGCCTGCCGATCGGCAACGCACTGGCGCTGAAGTACGCACCGCTCGGCGGTGTCGAAGGGCTGCGCGAGGATCTGCTCGAGGGCGGCTTCAGCGACTTGCTCGAACAGCATGATCTGGACGTGCGCACGGCCGGTGCGTTCGAAAAGCTGCGCACGCAATTTTCGCGCGAGCTGTTCGGCGCCGGCGTCGAGCGGCTGAAGCTGGCCGAGCCGATCATCGAGGCACAGGCCGACCTGAAGCCGTGGCTGCAGCCACCCTTGCTGGGCTTCGCGCGTGCCAGCTACGACGACCTGCGCGAACAGTTCGACGCCTTGCTGACGCCGGGCTTCCTGCGTGAGCTGCCGACGTCGCGGCTGGTGCATTATCCGCGTTACCTCAAGGCGATGCGCCTGCGCGGTGAGCGTCTTCGGCAGGATCCGGCGAAGGACCAGCAGCGCATGCTGCAGGTCATGCCGTACTGGCGTGCGTACCTGCAGCACCGCGCCGCCGGTACCGGCGCGGAGAACCTGGCCGAGCTGCGCTGGCTGATCGAGGAATGGCGCGTGTCGCTGTTCGCGCAGGAACTGAAGACCGCCGAACCGGTCTCGGCGAAGCGGCTGGCGAAGGCGCTGGCAGCGCTGGGCTGAGTCGCGTGGTCAGCGCACCCGCTCGACGTGCACATCGCCGTTGCAGCCGGTCACATACATCAGCCAGCTGCTCATCATTGACGGCTTGACCTTGACGACGGGGTTGTCGGCGCTCATGCAGGAGGGCGCATCCGAGCTGGCCTGCTTCCATACCTGACCATTGTCCAGGGTGAACTCGTCGTTGCCATGCCAGCCACCGAAGTGGCCCACGATATGCGCGTTGATCTTGGTGCGGGTGGCCTTGTCGGCATAGAACATCGGCTTGCCGCTGGCGTCGACCACTTTCGTGGTGACCTTGCCGTGTGTACTCAGCCAACTGTCGAGATTGGCCAGTTCCTGCGGCGACAGCTTGTCCAGTCCGGCCGCCTTGAACTCGGTGTCGCTCATGCGCTGCTGCAAGCCGCTGGCCTGCTGGGCGTGCACGGACAGACCGCACAACGGCAGCACCAGCAGCATGGAAAGGATCAGATGACGGGGGCGGATCGGCATGGGTGAATCCTCTGGGCACGATGGATCGTGGAACGGAATGATGCGCGATTCTGCGCGGTAAACCACCTCCAGGCCAAGCATCGCACTCACGCTGGCCCAGTTGTTCACGTGGATGACGGCTGGCGACACATCGCTGCGGCTACCATAGCGGTTCGTACTGGACATCCTGTTTCATGGCCCGAGCCGTCAAATCCTCCAGCCTGCTGTCGTGGCGCGATCGTGCCGGCAGCTTGCCGCCGCTGCTGGCCGGGGCGCTGCAGGTGTGTGCCGCACATTCCGTTCCCGAGGCGGAGTGTGGCGACGTGCTGGAGCTGCTCGGCATGCTCGGCTGCGATGCGCAGACCCAGGCGGCGGCGTTGTGGTTCGAGCTGGCACGGGTCGATCCGGCACTGTGGGCCGCGCAGGCTGCGACCCTGCCGGCGGAGTTGCAGCGACTGGTCAGCGGGCAACAGGCGGCCGAGCAGGTATGGGCGCTGCATGCACAGCGGTCGCCCGAAGGTGCCGCCGAAGGCTTGCGCCGGCTGTTGCTGGCGATCGTGCGCGACCTGCGCGTGGTGTTCGTGCTGCTGGCACGGCAGTTGGCACGCATGCGTGCGGCGGCCGAGTTGCCTGAGCCGGAGCGGGAGGCACTGGCACGGCTGACCCGCGACATCCACGCGCCGCTGGCGAACCGGCTCGGCATCTGGCAGCTGAAGTGGGAACTGGAGGATCTGGCTTTCCGCTACCTGCAGGCGGACACCTATCGGCGCATTGCGCAACTGCTGGACGAACGCCGTGCCGACCGCGAGACCTTCATCCGCGAATCGCTGGATGAACTGGGAAGCGCGCTCGAAGCAGCCGGTATCCGTGCCGATCTGGCCGGACGGCCGAAGCACATCTATTCGATCTGGAAGAAGATGCAGCGCAAGGCGCTGGAGTTCTCCGACCTGTATGACATCCGCGCCGTGCGCGTGCTGGTTGACAACGTCACCGACTGCTACGCCGCACTCGGTGTGGTGCATGCACGCTGGCCGCACCTGCCGGGCGAGTTCGACGACTACATCGCGCGGCCCAAGGGCAATGGCTACCAGTCGCTGCATACCGCCGTGCTGGGGCCGGCCGGGCGCACGCTGGAAGTGCAGATCCGCACCCACGACATGCACCATGCGAACGAGCTGGGCGTGGCCGCGCACTGGCGCTACAAGGAGGGCGGCAGCGCCGATGCCGAGTTCGAGGCGAAGATCGCCTGGATGCGCAAGCTGCTGGAGCCGCGCGGCGAAGACGACAATGCGCTGGCGGCCGACCTGCATACCGAATTGCTGGAGGACCGCGTCTACCTGCTGACGCCCAAGGGCGAGGTGTTCGATCTGGCGCGCGGCGCGACCGTATTGGACTTTGCCTATCTGGTGCACACCGAGGTTGGCCATCGTTGCCGCGGTGCCAAGGTCAACGGCCGCATCGTGCCGCTGACGTTCCAGCCGCAGAGCGGCGATCGCGTGGAAATTCTCACTGCCAAGGTGGCCGATCCCAGTCGTGACTGGCTATCGCCGCATCACGGCTACCTCAACACGGCGCGGGCGAAGGACAAGGTGCGCGCATGGTTCCATCGGATCGCCCACGACACCAACCTCGCGGTTGGCCGCGGCATGTTCGAGCGCGAGCTGAAGCGCCTCGCATTGTCGACGACGGACGTGGCCAAGTTGCCGGCGCATTTCCGTCTGAAGAATCATGACGAGCTGCTGATTGCGCTGGCGCTGGGCGAGATCACGCCCGGCCAGATCGCCCGTGTGCTGCAGGAGGCCGCACAGCCAGTGGAGCCGGCACCATCGATGGCACCGGTCGGCGCGCGCGCGACGGCGCCCGAACATGGCGCGCTCAGCATCGAGGGCATCGGCAACCTGCTGACCACGCTGGCGCGCTGCTGTCAGCCGCTGCCCGGCGACCCGGTACGCGGGTTCATCACCCGCGGCCGCGGTGTATCGGTGCATCGCTCGGATTGCGGCAGCCTCGCGCGACTGGCACGACGCGATCCGGATCGGGTGATCGAGGTCAGCTGGGGACGTGCCGCGGCGCAGGCCTACGAGGTTGATGTCGAGCTGCGCGGCTACGATCGCAAGGGTCTGCAGAAAGACGTCACCGGACTCATCAGCAATGCCGGCACCCACATCATTGCCTCGTCCAGTCGGCTGATCGCGAACAGCGGCGAGGTGGAGATGCGCTTCACCCTGCGTGTGCGCGACTTCGACCAGCTGTCGACCCTGCTCGGCAAGCTGCAGGCGCTGCCGAACGTGGTCGACGTGCGGCGCGTCGGTACCGGCTGAACTAGCTGGCCCCTGCAAGAGTCCAAGTCCGGACAGCATTGCGAGCAGGATTCGCCGGGTCGCGTGCGCCGCAAGCTGAACGCGCGTTGCGGCGGCGCGAAGCGCGTCGACAGCCCGATGCTAAGCTGCATCCGTTGCTTGCACAGACATGGATCATGAGCGGACGCCGAGACCAGCACGAAGCGGATTCACACGGTCGCACCGAACCCACCCTGGGCGATATCGATCACCTGGATGCGCCGCGCGCGCCAGCCGGTGACGGCCTGCCGCAGGTGACGGTCGAGCCGCGCCATTCGCGCACGCGCGCACCATCGCCGCCGCGTCGCGGCCGTCGACGTGGCTGGCTGCTGCCCTTGCTGCTGGTGCTGGTGGTCGGATTGGGGGCCGGGCTCTGGCTCAACCAGAACCGCCTGCGCGGGATGTTGCCACGCACCGATTTCAACAACGTGCTGGGGCAGGCGCAGCAGGCCTTGCAGGCCGGCCATCTGGATGGCCAGGACGGCACCAGTGCGCGCGAGCTGTTCCAGGCTGCGCTGGCGCTGGCACCGGACAATGATCGCGCCCGCGATGGTCTGCGCCAGGTGGGTCAGGCCGAGTTGTCACAGGCCGATGCCGCCATGCAGGCGGGCCGACTCGATCAGGCGGCACAACAGGCGGCGGTCGCCCGTGAATTGCTCGGCGGCGGCAGCGACATCGACCGGCTCGATCACTCGATCAGCAGCGCCCGTGGCGCACAGGTGCAGACCGTGGATCTGGTCGAACGTGCCCGGCAGGCACTCGCTGCCGGTCAGCTGGATGGTCCGCAGGGTGCCGGTGCGTTGTACCGGCAGATGCTGCAGGCCGATCCCGGCAACGCGGTGGCGGCACACGGGCTGGATCAGGTGGGCGATGCACTGGCCACGCGGGCACGCAAGGCGTTCGATGCGAACGATAGTGTCGGGGCGAACGCCAGCATCGAACAGCTTGCCGCCCTGCAGCCGAACAACGGTGCGTTGCCGGCACTGCGCGCGCGGCAGGCGCAGGTGCACCAGCAGGACAGCAGTGCGCTGGATGAGGCACTCAAGCAAGGTCAGGACGCATTGCGCGCTGGCCGCATCGGCGGTCCCGGCGACGATACCGCGCTGGCCCATTTCAAGGCGGCGCTCGCGCTCGATCCGGATAATGCACAGGCCAGGGCCGGGCTCGGCGACGTGGCCGAGGCGCTGACCGTGCAGGCGAACGCGGCGATCGATGCCGGCGACACGACGCAGGCCGGCAAACTGCTCGATCAGGCTGCACTGCTGGCGCCGAAATCGGCGGACCTCGCGGCGGCACGGGCGCGTCTGACCAGCGCTGCACAAACACCTGCTGCTGCGGCGCCGCCGGATGACGAAACCGCCGCTCCCGCACCGCCATCGTTGTCGCCGCAGCAAAGTGCCGCGGTGGCGCAGCTGGTGCAACGCGCCCAGGTGGCTACGCAGAACGGCAACATCATGATGCCGCCCGGCGACAGTGCGTATGACCTGTACCGCAGCGCGCTGGCTATCGACGGCAACAATGCGGCCGCCCAGCAGGGATTGCAGGCGCTGCCTGGTCAGGTCGAGCAGCAATTCAATCAGGATCTCGCCGGCGGAAAACTGGGGCAGGCCAACGACATGCTGGCGAATCTCGCCGATCTGGCGCCCGGCAATGCCGCGCAGGGCGCGCTCGGCAACCGGCTGGCGTCAGCGTGGCTCGACCAGGCCGAGCAGCAGCTGGCGAGTGGTGATCGGGCGGGCGCCACACAGTCGCTGGATCGCGCCCGCAAGCTTGCGCCGAATCATCCGCGTGTGCTGGATCTCAGCGCACGACTGCAGGCCAGCCCGTGAGCGTGGGATGACAGTACTGGTCCTTGGCGGCAGCAGTCAGATCGGTCATTTCCTGCTGCCGCGCCTGCGCGCCAGCGGCGAGCAGGTGCTGGCGCTGAGCCGGCAACCACGACCGGCGCAGACCGGCGTGGAATGGTTGCAGGGCGCGTTGTCCGATAGCGTGCCAGCGCTGCCGCCGTTGTCGGCGATCATCAGCTTCGGGCCGCTGGAGGCGCTGGCCGCATGGTTGTCGCAGGTCCCGCTGAACAACGCGCCACGCGTGATCGCCACCAGTTCGATGAGTGCCGAGACCAAGCGTGATTCCGGCGTGCCGGCGGAGCGTGACATCTCGCGCCTGTTGCGCGAAAGCGAGGCGGCGTTGGCGACCGCCTGCGCCCGTCATGGCTGCGCCTGGACGGTGCTGCGGCCAACCCTGATCTATGGCGCCGGACTGGACAAGAGCCTGACCCCGATCGCGCGCCGCGCGATGCGCTTGCGACTGTTTCCGTTGCCGGCCGGCAACGGCCTGCGTCAGCCGGTGCATGCGGACGATATTGCACAGGCGGTGCTGGCTGCGCTGGAATGCCCGGCGGCGGCCGGACGGATCCTGCCGATAGGCGGTGGCGAACGGCTGCCGGTCGCGGAGATGTTTGCTCGCGTGCGTGGCAGCCTGCCGCGTTCCACCATGCCACTACCACTGCCGGCGTGGCTGCTGCGACTGGGGCAACAGGTGCTGCCACCGTTGCGTGGCCCGTTGAACCGGCTGAGCGCCGATCTGGTAGCTGACAACGACGAGTTGCGGCGGCTGCTCGGCATCAACCCGCGGCCGTTCCGGCCGGAGCCGTCGATGTGGATGGCGCCTGTGTAGGAGCGGCTTCAGCCGCGAGGCTTTTGATCGCTCTTGATCCCAATCCCGACACCAGAGCATCGCGGCTGAAGCCGCTCCTGCAGGTGATTGGTCACATTGCCACCGTTCCGCCCCGAAACCGGCTCCGGCGTTCATATGCGCGCCGGGGTGCAGGCCCTATGATCGATACACTTTGCTGCCGGATTCCCCCACGTTGGCCTTTTTGACCCGTACTCGTTCGCTCCTGCACCGCTGCTGGCCGTGGTTGCGCATTCCGTTCTGGATCGGCATGGGCCTGTTGTTCGGCTTCGTGCTGCCGTACACGCTGGTACTGAACAAGCGCGTGCAGGATCGCTTCAACGATCTGGTCTTCGCAGTGCCTACCCGTGTCTACGCGCGCCCATTGCCGTTGGCCGCCGGCATGCCGATGACCCCGGCGGCGCTGGAACTGGAGCTGACCTTCGCTGGCTACAGTGAGGATGGCCATGGTCAGGTGGCCGGCAGCTGGGTGAGGCTGGGCACGCGTTACACGATTTCCTCGCGTGGCTACGCCGGCCCTGACGGCGGCGAGCTGCCGAAACGCATCCGTGTCACCCTGGGCAAGGGCGATGTGCAGTCGGTGCAGGACCTGACCAACGACAAGAACATCGCGCTGGCTCATCTGGACCCGGCGCGTATCGCCACGCTGTACGGCGCCACGCAGGAGGAGCGCCGCTTCGTGCGCCTGGCCGACGTGCCGCCGCTGCTGGTCAGCGGGTTGCAGGCGGTCGAGGATCGTGATTTCAAGCATCATATCGGCGTCGACTTCAGCGCCATTGCACGCGCCGCGTTCGCCAACGTGCGTGCCGGACATACCGTGCAGGGCGGCTCCACGCTGACCCAGCAGCTGGTGCGCAACCTGTTCCTGAGCCGCGATCAGAACTTCACGCGCAAGATCAACGAAGCGTTGATGTCGATGTTGCTGGAGGCCCACTACAGCAAGGACCGGATTCTCGAGGCCTACGTCAACGACGTGTTCCTTGGCCAGCAGGGTGATCAGGCGGTGCATGGTTTTGCCGCGGCGTCGGAGTTCTACTTCGGCCGTCGACTGGAGGATCTGCGGCCGCAGGAGATTGCCTTGCTGGTCGGCATGGTGAAGGGGCCGAGCTATTACGACCCGCGTCGCGCGCCGGCACGGGCGCTGACCCGGCGCAACCTGGTGCTGCAGGAGTTCGCCAGCACCGGCCTGCTCACCGCCGCGCAGGTGAATGCCGCGCAGGCCGCGCCGCTGGATGTGGTCAGCAACGGTCAGCTGCCGCATAACCGTTTCCCTGCATTCATGCAGCTGGTGCGCACGCAGATCACCGCCGATTTCGATGACGAGACCCTGAGCCAGGGCAATCTGTCGGTATTCACCACGCTCGATCCGGCCGCCCAGCTGTATACCGAGCAGTCGATCAGCAGCACGATGAAGAGCCTCGGCAAGCGTGCTGACACGCTGCAGGCGGCGGCCGTGGTGACCGATGCGCAAACCGGCAGCGTGCTGGCCGTGGTCGGCAGCAAGATTCCGGGTGACCAGGGCTTCAATCGCGCGCTAGACGCACGCCGCCCGGTCGGTTCGACGATCAAGCCGTTCGTCTACCTGGTGGCGCTGACCCAGCCCGAACGCTGGAACCTGGCCAGCCTGCTCGACGACAGTCCGCTCAGCATGCGCCAGCCGGACGGCAGCACGTGGACGCCGCAGAATGACGACAACCAGAGCCACGGCCAGGTGCCGATGGTCGATGCACTGGCGCGTTCGTGGAATATCGCAAGCATTCGGCTGGGCCTGGATGTGGGCTTGCCGCGGATCAAATCGTTCCTCGAATCGTTCGGCCTCACCGGCGTCAATCCCAGCCCGTCGCTGCTGATCGGTGCGCTGGATCTGGCACCGCTGCAACTGACCCAGTTGTATCAATACATCGCCGCCGACGGCCATGCATTGCCGCTGGTGGCTGTGCGTGGCGTGGTCGATGGCAACGGGCGCACCATCAAGCGCTATCAGGTGCAGTCCGGCAACGGCGAATACCAGGACGCGGTGCATCTGACCACCTGGGCAATGCAGCAGGTGGCGCTGCGCGGCACTGCCAGCTCGATTGGCAGTTCCGGGCTGGCGTGGCTGCATGCCGCCGGCAAGACCGGCACCAGCAACGACACCCGCGACAGCTGGTTTGCCGGTTTCACCGGCGAGCATCTGGCGGTGTTCTGGATGGGTCGCGACGACAACAAATCAACCGGCCTGTTCGGCGCTACCGGTGCGCTGCGCGCATGGCGCGAGCTGTTTGCCAAGCTGCCGACCCAGCCGCTTTCCGCCGCGCCGGCGGCGGGACTGGAAATGGCCTGGATCAACCCGGCCGACGGCAAGCGCACCGAGGCGCAGTGCGAAGGTGCGCTGCAGGTGCCGGTGATTGCCGGCAGCTTGTCCAGCGATACCGAAGGCTGTTTCTGGCAAGGTGTACAGAGCCTGTTCGGCGGCGACCATCCTGCCTCCGCCGGCAGCGCCACGCCTGCCGCCACCGATACCTCCATCCGGAACTGACCATGCTGCATCCGTTCAAGCGATCGTGCGTACTTCCCTTGCTGCTGGCTGCCGGCGTGCTCGGCGGCTGCAGTCTGTTCGAGCGTACGCCGACTCCGGCCACGCCGGCGGCGGTGCCGGATCACGACATGATCGGTGCGATCCATGCGGCCGGCGATCGCGAAAAGTCCGTCATCGACGTCAACCCGCTGCGCGATCCCGGGGTCTCCGCCTTGCAAGACGTTGCCAGCACCGACGAGCAGGCTGGTCGCTATGCGGACGCGGCCGCCAAGCTCGATCAGGCACTCAAGCTCAGCCCGGACTCGCCCGACCTGCTGCAGGATCGCGCCGAGATCGCGATACGCCTGAAGGACTTCGCCACCGCGGAAAGGCTCGCCCACCAGTCGTGGTCGCTCGGTCCCAAACTCGGCCCGCTGTGTGCGCGCAACTGGCAGACCATCGTCGAGATGCGCCTGCAGGCTGGCGACGAAGCCGGTGCCGACACCGCACGCAAGTGGGTGCAGCAGTGCCACAAGGGTGGCGTTCCGCGGTACTGAGTGCGGCCCGCTGTCGACCCATTACACGGTCAACAGCGGTGACATCACTTCAGAACAGCGCTACCAGCAACAATACGATGCCGACGATGCTGGCTGCCCAGATCAGAGTGCGGACATAGGCGATGCCGGCGGCATACACAGGTACGTAGGTGAGCCGGGCCCAGAAGTAGAGCTGGGCGCCAAGCACGGTCATGCCGCTATGACGCTGCAGCAGATGGGCGATCAGCACGACCGCGACGAAGAACGGGAAGGTCTCCAGGAAATTGGCGCGGGCGCGATCCAGTCGAGCGGCGACGCCGGTCAGCGCTGGCGTGACGCCATCGCGCGCGCCTGCGGCCCAACCCAGTCCGCGTTGACTGACCGAGCATGTCGCGGCGAGCGCGATCTGCACGAGTCCCAGCACGACACTCCACACCAGCATGCTCAGTTCGGTCGTCATGATGTGTTCCCCGTTGTGGTGCTGGCATGGTGAACCTTTGCGATGGCCCATGCCAGTGAGTGGCCTGGTTTGCCGCGCCGGTCCACTCGGCCATACTTGATGGATGACTGATCTTGACGACACCGGGTCCGACGATACTGGCGCCCTGCTCGGTGCCGATGGGCCGTTCGCCCGTGAGCTGCCGAACTTCGCGCCGCGGTTGGCACAGCAAGCGATGGCGCGCGCGGTGCAACACGCGATCGCCGGTCGCGACACGCTGATTGCCGAAGCCGGTACCGGCACCGGCAAGACGTTCGCCTACCTGGTACCAGCACTGCTGTCAGGCGAGCGGGTGATCATCTCCACCGGCACCAAGACGCTGCAGGACCAGCTGTATTTTCGCGATCTGCCCAAGGTGCGTTCGGTGCTGGGTGCGCGGCTGAAGACGGCGTTGCTGAAAGGGCGCGCGAATTACCTGTGCCTGTACCGGCTCGACCAGGCCGTTCGTGAGGGTGCCACCTACGAGCGTACGCAGGCCGCGCAGCTGGCGACGATACGCGCGTGGTCGGCATGCACGCGTCGCGGCGACCGCATGGAACTGGCCGAGGTGCCGGAAGAGTCCCCGCTGTGGCCACGAGTTACTTCAACGCCGGAAAACTGCCTCGGCGTGGAGTGCCCGTTCTTCGACGACTGCCATGTGGTGAAGGCGCGTCGTGAGGCCATGGAGGCGGACGTGGTGGTGGTCAATCACCATCTGCTGTTCGCCGACCTGGCGTTGAAGCAGGAGGGCTTCGGCGAGATTCTGCCGGGCGCTGCAGCGTTCATCCTGGATGAAGCGCACCAGATTCCCGAGTTGGCCGGGCAGTTTTTCTCGCAGAGCATCAGTGCACGCCAGCTGACCGAACTGGCGCAGGACGCACTGACCGAATGCAACGGCATCACCGGCGCGATCGGCCTGCTGCTGGAGCCGGTTGAAGCGCTGCAGGACGCACTGCGCAAGCTGCGCTTGGCGATGGATGCGTTGCCGTCGCGCGGCGCGTTCCAGCAACTGGAGGATCGCGACGGTGTGCGCGAGGGGTTGCACGATCTGCGCGAACTGCTGGCGACGCTGGCCGAACTGCTTGCCTCGCAGGCCGAGCGTTCGCGTGGTTTCACGAATCTGCACGAGCGCGCCGACCTATTCGTCGAGCGGCTGGACCGCATCGTCGAATCGCATGGCGATCATGACGTGCGTTGGTATGAAAGCTTTCCGCGCGGCTTCGCTCTGTACGCCACGCCGCTGGATCTGGCGGCGCCGATGCGCGGCTTGCGCGAACGCACCCATGCGGCGTGGATACATACCTCGGCCACGCTGTCAGTGGCTGGCAACTTTGATCATTTCGCGCGCCAGCTCGGGCTGGACGATCCGCAGACGCTGAGTCTGGAGAGCCCATTCGACTATGCGCAGCAGGCATTGTGTTATCTGCCGTCCGGCTTGACCGATCCGAACGCACGCGATTACACCGAGCAGGTGATCGAGACGATATTGCCGGTGCTGCACGCCTCGAATGGCCGTGCGTTCCTGCTGTTCACCTCGCATCGCGCGCTGCGTCGCGCAGCCGAACTGTTGCAGGACAAGGTGCCGTGGCCGCTGTTCGTGCAGGGCACCGCGCCGCGGCCGCGCCTGCTGGAGGAATTCCGCGCCAGTGGCCATGGCGTGCTGCTTGGTGCGGCGAGTTTCTGGGAAGGCGTCGACGTGGTCGGCGAAGCGCTCAGCGTAGTGGTGATCGACAAGCTGCCATTCGCTGCACCCGACGATCCGGTACTGATGGCGCGGCTGGAGGCGCTGGAACAATCCGGCATCAACCCGTTCATGGGCTGGCAGGTACCCAGCGCCGTGATTGCACTGAAGCAGGGTGCCGGTCGACTCATCCGCGACGTGCACGATCGCGGCGTGCTGGTGCTGTGCGATCCGCGGCTGACCAGCAAGGGTTATGGCAAGCTGTTCCTGGCCAGTCTGCCGCCGATGCCGCGCACGCGCGAACTGGCCGATGTGCGAGCATTCTTCGATGACGCGCAAGCCATGACCGTCGACGCGTCCGTGAGCAACCCGTAGAGCGGCTTCAGCCGCGATGCTTTCCAGGCTATACGATACACAATGAAATCGCGGCTGAAGCCGCTCCCACAAAACAGCATGTGCAGCGAGGCAGACGATGGCAAAGGCAATCGGACTCGGCGGGATCTTCTTCAAGTCGCGCGACCCGGCGGCACTCAGCGCGTGGTACGCGAAACATCTGGGCCTGCCTCTCGAAGACTGGGGCGGCGTGCGCTTCGACGAGGATGCGGCGCGTCCGGGCTCCACGTTATGGGCGCCGTTCGCCGCCGACAGCGGTTACTTCGCGCCGAGCACGCAGCCGTACATGATCAATTTTCGCGTGGACGATCTCGCTGCGCTGCTGGCGCAACTGCACGCCGACGGTGTCGCGGTGGACGAACGCACGGACACCAACGAACTGGGCAGCTTCGGCTGGATCATGGATCCGGACGGCACGCGGATCGAGCTGTGGCAGCCACCGGCGTAAATCGGTGTATCTGTCTCAGATTGCTGGCGCGAAAGTCCGATAGATGACGGTCGAGATCGAGCCCGATCTGTCCACTGCACCTGAACTTCTAGGTGTACTGGAGGAACTGCGTCAACGCGAGCCGATCTTTCATCGTCCCGAATTCGGCAATACTCGCGCCGACTTCGAACGCATGACCGAAGCAGATTTCTGGGAAGTGGGTGCATCCGGCCGGCGCTACAGTCGGCAGTGCGTCCTCGACGTGCTCGACGCACGGCGTGACTCGTCCGAGCCGGATGTATGGGAGACCTCGGGTTTCCACTGTCGCCAGCTCGCAACGGATACCTACCTGCTCACCTACACGTTGCGGCAGGGTTTACGGCTGACCCGGCGCGCAACTATCTGGCGGCATGCTCCGGACGGCTGGAAGATCGTGTTCCACCAGGGTACCGAAGTGGCAGACAGCTGAGTCGTCAGTCCAAGGCTGCGCCGAAGCGATCCCCGCGCGGCAGGTAGTGATGCTGCGGGTCCAGTGAAGCAGCCACATAGCGCGAGCGGCCGACGATCTCGTTGCGCGGGAAGAAGCCGAAATAGCGCGAATCCATGCTGTTGTCGCGATCGTCGCCGAGCAGCAGGTACTGGCCGGGCGGCACCTTTACCGGTCCGAAAGTGCTGGCCGGGCTCGGCCAGTTCGCCGACAGGCGTATCGCGTGGCGCATGTCGCCATAGCGTTCGATTTCGTAATGCGCCGGATTCTGCAGGTCGTCGTGGATACCGTCGTAGCTGCCGACGGTATAGCTGGCCGCGTGGCCATTGATGTAAAGCACGTTGCCGCCCATCGCCACTTCATCGCCGGGCAGGCCGATCACCCGCTTCACCAGCCGCTCGTTGGCCGCGTGTGAATCCAGCACCACGATGTCGCCGCGTTGCGGGTCGGCCAGATGCAGCAGCGAAATGTGGGTCAGCGGCAGGCGGATGTCGTAGGCCGCCTTGTCGACCAGGATGCGGTCGCCGATCTTGATGGTGGGTTGCATCGACCCGCTCGGCACCACGTTCCAGTCGGCCACCGCGCTGCGGAACATGATCATGCACAGCATGAAGGTGATGAAGCCCTTGTTGCGTGCCAGAAACTTCGCGATCGCGTGCATGGAACCCCCTGACTGATTGGATGGGTGCATCCCGTCGACTTCGGCAAATCCCGGATGCCTCAGCAAGAGTGACCACGCCAGCCAGGCGAAGGTTCTGCACGGCTGAATCCTTCGCGGCAACTACCGATCAGGGCTTGCCGAGATCAGCGCGTCGGGGGCGACACCGGATACGCGACCTTCGGGATGAAGTCCCGGGCGCTCCATGGCGGCCAGATCGCATCGATATGCCGACGGTATTGGCCCGGTTGCGTCGCGGCGAACAACAGTTGGGTGCAGTAAGGCGTGCCGGATCTGCACTTCATGCAGCACTAACATATTCGATACCGACATCTTGCTGTGCCGTAGACGAAGCCGCGCTATCGCGGCAAATGGCTGAATTTCGTGGGGATTTGTTCATATTTCGTGGGATTTGTTCATAAAAGGTGTGAGAACCTTGACGAAGGTCTCAATTTCACCTCCGCGTGCTTGCCTGGATCTCCCAAGCGATCTCAGGATGTGCGCCCTGCAACATTTCTACATATCTACCGGATGGCCGCCCCATGACATTTTCTTGCATCTTTTCAGCCAGGGACAGGCTCTTACCGTTGATCATCGCCTTGATGGGCATGACTGGACTGCCGGTCGCAGCCAGCGCTGCTGCGCCGACTCTGGCTCCCCATCCGCGCCTGATTCTGGATTCCGCCACCCTGACGAATCTCCGTGCGCGTGCTGCCGCCAATGTCGCGCAATGGCAGTCGCTCAAGGCCACGTGCGACTCTTACATCGGCGGGACCGTGAATTACCCCACCGGCAATACCTATCCCAATCTCCCCAATGTGGGTCAGGGTTATGAGGGTTCGTCTTATCTCCCGGCGCTGATGGCCGAAAGCATGTGTTACCAGGTGCTCAAGACGAGCAACCCCACGGCGGCAGCCCAATATGGTGCGAAAGGCGTCGACATCCTGATGAAGATGTCCACCCCTTACACCACCCAGAGCGGCAACCAGGGTGAAAGTCCGTGCGTCGATGACGGTTATGTCATCCGCTTCTACGGAGTGGGCTTCGGGCTGGGTTACGACTGGCTGTACGAGTTGCTCACCCCGGCCCAGCGTACCCAGGTCTACACCACCGCCAACCAGTGGATCGCCACCTGGCAGGCTTCCGGAGGGTGTGCGGATTTTGAGTACGCACATCCGCAGAGCAATTATTACGCAGGATTTTTCCACGCCCAGGTTGCCATCGCGCTGGCTACCTACGACGAAAATTCCACCGCTGCGAGCCAATGGAACGACTGGCTTACCAACCAGTTCGGCGCACGCGTGCAGCCCTACTACGCCAAGCATCTGACCGGCGGTGGCTGGCCAGAAGGCTTCGCCAACTATGCGCCTTACGGCGTACTCAACATGAGCCTGCCCATGCGCGAGGTCAAAACCGCGACGGGCATGGACCTCGTTAACGGCTCGGCCCCTTACAGCTACCCCGTGGATATGGCCAATTACGCCATGCACTTCACCTGGCCGTCGCTGACCTACTTCGACGATCGCGATACCAATCATTCCGGCTCGACGACCCAGCCGCCCGGGACGCCAAACCTGTCGATCTATCAGCAGGTCCTCGGCGAGATGACCTACTGGAATGCGCCAGCGGCGCAGATCAACGCATTCAATCAGTTCCGTATGTCCATCAGCAATACCAACGCCCAGTATGGGCAGGCCGACCCGTGGGTTGGCTTTCTTGAAGTGTCTCCGGGTGCGCCGGTGGCGCCGCTGAGTACCTTGCCGACGTCGTATTTCGCTCAGGGCATGGGCGCCGTCGCCGCCCGCTCAGACTGGACCACCGGGGCCACCTGGATGTCGTTCCGTGCAGGACCCTACATCAACAATCCTGCGCAGGGCGAAGAGTATTTTGATCAGGGCAGCCTGGCACTGGTTCGTGGTGCCACGCCGTTGTTGATCAATGCCACCGGCTGGGCGGTGCACAACCCGCAGGGCACCACGGGCGAGAATGACGTCTACACGGACAACTACGGCAACTTCAGCGCAAGCAATATAGGGTCCGGAAATCGTCGCCCGTACAACATCTTCTACGTGCGGCACATGAACGGGTCGCAGCTGGCGGAGCAGTTCGGTCAGGGCGCCTATACCAGCGAGTCCAACGGGGTCCGTACCCAGGTGACGGCTTACGAGGACGGCAGCGACTACGTCTTCGTTCAAGCTCGCTGGCTCAATGACATGTACCGCAACTTCAGCGCCGGTCCTGCGGTGACTGGCTGGACTCGCGAGATCGTCTACCTGCGGCCCAATCGCTTCGTGGTCTATGACCGGACGACCACCGGCAGTGCCAGCTATGACCAGTACATGGCCTGGCATTTCCCGGCAAGCCCGGTTTCCTCGACCACGGCAGCGGGCCTCAATCGTCTCGATGTCACCTATGGTGGTCAGTACGCCGGAGCCCTCACCACCGTACTACCTGCGGCTGCCCAGGTAAGCACAGCGACGATCTATCCGGATCTGAGCCCGGCCAAGGTCTGGGAATCCCAGGTTCGTCCGAACAACACCAACGTGACGCAGCAGTGGCTGGCGGTGTTCGACCTTTCGTCGAGCGCCAGCCAGGTGGCGACGGTCCAGCCAGCGCTGATCACGCTGGGTAATGTGGTGGGTGTGCAGCTGTTTGCCAGCGATGGCAATGCCGTGCTGATCAACAACGGCGGGGCGGCCAACACGACCATCAGTGGTAGTTTCGCCTACAGCGTGAGCAATGGCGCTGCCCGCAACATCGTCACTGGGTTGCCGGCCAATACCGGCTATACCGTCAGCACGACCGCGGGCAGCACCTGCAGCGTGAGGGTGACCCCGGGCGGTACGCTCAAGAGTAGTGCCAAGGGCGTGCTCGATTTCAAGATCAGCAGTAGTTGCAGCCTGTAAGCAACGCATAGCGCTGGTGTTGCCGAACCAGGACTGGAATGCTTTGCCCATGATGCCGGCGTCGACTGCCGGTATCATGGGTGAACCATGAACCTTCTTGCCATCGAAACCGCCACCGAAGCCTGCTCCGTCGCCCTGATCCACGGCGACGAACTGATTGCTCGCAGCGAGATAGCGCCACGTCGGCACACCGAACTGGTGCTGCCGATGGCCGATGCCCTGCTGGCTGAAGCCGGCATCGGGCGGCACGCGCTGGATGCGATCGCGGTGGGTCGTGGGCCTGGTGCATTCACCGGCGTGCGGCTCGGCGTGTCGTTGGCGCAGGGCATGGCGTTGGCGCTGGATCTGCCGGTGATTACCATTTCATCGCTGGCCGCGCTGGCACTGGAAGCACCCGAAGAGGAAGGCACCGCGATCCTCGCCGTGATCGACGCGCGCATGGGCGAGATCTACGCTGCCTGTTATCGCCGCGACGACAGCGGCGGCCTGGTCGTACTGGACGACGAGCGCATCTGCACACCCGGGGGTTTGCACTTGCCGGCGGCTGCGGCGTGGCAGGTGGTCGGCAGTGGCTGGGCCACCTATGCCACGGAACTGTCCCAACATCTCACCGGCACGCTGCACTCAGCCGATGGCATGCGTTATCCGCAGGCCGCGCATGTCGCCGAGCTGGCGCTGCGCGAGTTCCGCGCTGGCCGCATGCAGGCGCCGGAGCTGGCCTTGCCGGTCTACCTGCGCGACAAGGTGGCGCAGACGCTGGTGGAGCAGGGCAAGGCCTGAGTTGTTTGCTCTCTGCTGAGCAAAATGTTGGATGCCACTCTCGAGAAAGCCAGTACACGCGACAGCGCTTCGACGATTGGCAAGTATTTCCACACCTGACCTGAAGTACGCAGGCCGCGTCGAGCGCGGCCTGCGTGTTTCAGGCAGTTGCTGCGTGGCTCAATGCAGCTCGATCACTACCAGTCCCTGCGGCGGAATGCTGATGTCGAGCTTGCCGTGGTGCATGTCCACCTGCTCCGGAGCGGCTGGCTTGCCGGCTTCGCGCAGCTGGGTGATCTGCTCGCGGCTGGGGAAGTCGGGGCGGCCCATCTGGTCGAACAGGGCGACAGCGTTGCCGTGTTTCTCATCGAGCCGCCACACGGTGGCGTGGGCCGTGACGGCGAGATGGGCGACGTCGACACTGAAGTGCTTCGAGGTACCGCTGGGCTCACCCCGGGTATAGCTGGCCGTGTCGCCCACCGGTGGCGCGTAGTTCCATAGCGCCAGCACGATCGTGCCGTCGGCACGCTTGGTGGCCAGGGCCGAATCGGAGGTGATGGCGAGTCGCGTATCGCCCAGCCGGTGCAGCATCGCGAACGCGTTGAATGCCGGCTTGGGAATGCGATCGGCGGCGATCAGGCCGAAGCCGCCGTAGAACGGGTTCTGCACCACGCCCTGTTCTTCGAACACGTCGGAGAACGACCAGTAGCTCATGACCTCGACCTTGCCCGCGCATTCGCGGATGGTGTTGGCCATCCATGGACCCATGAACACGGTGTCGGTGACGTTCGGCAGGTTCGCGTACGAGGCGTTGTATTCGCTGAAGACCAGCGGCATGTGTGGATATGGCGACGCGGCGATCTCTTTGTGCACCTTGTCCACCGAGCGGCAGACCATGTCGGCACGCGGGATGTTCTCCTTGGTCTTGAACACGTTGGCAGCGGTGTCGTCGCCGTACACATGCGTGCTGACGAAATCCACCGGCACCTTCGCGTCATGCGTGTGCTTGAGGAAGTCCGGCACCCACGCGGCCTGTGCCGTACTGGGGCCGCCCACGCGCAGGCGCGGGTTGACCGCCTTGAGCGCAAGCACGGTGTGGTCGTACAGGGTGAAGTAGGTCGATTGCTGCGGCGAGCCGGCCCAGAAGCCGATGTTCGGCTCATTCCACACCTCGAAGTACCAACTGGCCACCTCATCGATGCCGTAGCGCGCGATCAGATGCTGCGCGAAGGCGCCGATCATCGCGTCCCACTCGGCATAGTCCTTCGGTGGCGCGATGTTGGGGTGGTACCAGAATTCCTGGATCGCCTTCGGATTCGAAGTGAGCTCCTCAGGCATGAAGCTGAGTTCGACGAAAGGTTTCACGCCGTGTTCGAGCAGTCCGTCGTAGATCTGGTCGACGTAGGAGAAGTTGTAGCTGATCTTGCCGTCGGCACCGCGTCGCACCAGCCCGACGTCGTGGTCGAAGATGCCGTGGAAGCGGATATAGCCGAAGCCGGTGGCCTGATGCACCGCATCGAGGTCCTTGCGGTAATCGTCGCGCAGGGCGAGCGAGGCGCGGCCGGAGCCGAACATCTGTTCCCAGAAATGCGGGAGCGGTGTGCCCTGGGCCGCTGCATCGACATGGATGCTGGTGTTGGCTGCCGTGGCGGCGTAGGCCGCGTTGCCGGCCAGCAAGATGGCGGCGCAAGCGCCGAGGGCGAGGTGTCGGATCGTTCGCAGCAGGGTCATCACCGGGGTCCTTTCTGGCGCGTGGGGACGCGGAAACGGGTGTGCCGAAGCGAGCTGGCATCGGCACGTAATCGTTTACATGCCGGCACAGTTTCCTACAGCTTCAGCGGGACGTCCACTCGTTCAAAGCGCGACTTCCTGGCATTCCGGCTTTTGCCGGGATGCCAGGAACGGCGATGGGAGCCCTCTATGGCTTTGTCGTGAGCGTGATGTGGCGGGCCACGGCTGCACTCACCCGTACATAGGTAACCGAGCCATAGCGGTCGTGACCGCTGGCCCAGCCTTCGCCATCGCTTTGCTCAAGTACATCCGGATTCGTGAACGAGGGCATGGCGCCGTCTGCGCTGGCGACGGCGGTGGCGGCAGCGCCGTGGATCTTCAGCAGGTAAAACTTCAGCGCCGGCTTGAAGTTGCCGACCGATGCGGTGGTTTCGAATCGCACCGCATCGCCTTGCTGCTGCACCGACAGCGACTGGCTGAAATACGCACCATGTTCGTAGTCGTAGGTGCTGCCATCGTCATCGTAATAATCGAATGTGCTGCGCTGCGTATCCGGGAATACCTCGACTTCGAGCTGGGTCACTGGCTCCTGCCCCACGTAATCCATCGCCGCCTGGGTCGGGATGATCGCGCCCTGGCGGATGAACAGCGGGATGTCGTTCCAGTGCTCGCTGTCGATCGCCAGATGGACGGTCTGGCCGCCCTGGTAGACCTTGCCGTTGAACCAGTCGGTCCAGCGGCCGGCCGGCAGATAGAGGTCCTTCGCGGTCTGGCCCGGTTCGACCACCGGCGAAACCAGCAGGTAGTCGCCGAACAGCCACGCGTCGACATCGTTGCGTACGGCCGGATCGTGCGGCCAGTCAAACAGCAGCGGACGCACCAGGCCGACGCCTGTGACGCGGCGCCGGTATTCGTAGCTGTAGATGTACGGGATCAGCGTGTAACGCAGTCGGATCGCGTCGGTGGCGGCCTGCTCGGCGATCGGGCCGTATACCCATGGCTGGCGCTTCTGGCCGAAATCGCCGTGCACGCGGAAGATCGGCGTGAACGCGCCGAACTCGATCCAGCGCGCGTAGTTCTCCGGCGTCGGCGTGCCGTCCTTGAAGCCGCCGCCATCCATCCCCCATTGCATCGCGCCGACATTGATCGCGCTGAGCATGCGCGCGCGCTGGCCGGCCATGCTGGCGAAGCCGGTGGGGATGTCGCCGGACCACAGGCCATAGGCATAACGTTGCGAGCCCAGCCAGAAGTTGCGGTTGACCGACCACACACGCTGGTTGGAGATCGCGCGCTGGCCGTCGTACAGCGTGCGCTGCATGTTGAGGAACTGGGTGTTGCTCGGTGTGTTGTCGGCTTCGTCGTTCCACCAGCCCACGATGCCGGTGTTGAAGCTCTTTTTCAGCGCGTCGTTGAAGAACCAGGTGCGCGCTGCCGGCTTGTCGAAGTCGATGTCCTTCACCGGCTTGTGCGAGAAATAGTCCGGTGTGGCCTGTTCGCCGGGACGCCACAGATCGTGCGCAGTGGCGTAGCGACCTTCGACGGTATCGACGTGGACGCGCGGTTTCATGATGCCGGTGAGGTGGATGCCGCGGCGATCCAGTTCGGCCTTGAGTTTTCCGTCGGGGCCATCGGGAAACTTCGCCGTGTTCCAGCGGAACTCGCCCCAGTCCTCGCCCCACGCCTTCCAGTCGAAGTCGAGCGTGAAGTTGTCGAGCGGGATGTGTTTGGCGCGATAGGTGTCGACGATCTGCAGCAGCTCGTTCTGGTCGATCCCCCACTGGCTGTTGGTGAAGCCCATCGCCCACTTGGGGAACAGCGGCGTGTGGCCGCTGAGTTGCGCCAGCGCGTCGAACAGCTGGTGTGGCTGGCCGACGAGGATGTAGAGATCCATCGCAGACTTTGCCGGTTTCGCGGTCGTCGCCCTTGTCTCCGGAGTGATGACGAGACTCGCAAGGCGCTGATCCGCATGCGGCTTTCCGCCGGGAAGCGTTTCGCGAAAATCCACGTTGCTGTCGCTGTTCACCAGTAACCCATAGCCCGCAGTGCTCCACACGAACGGTGCGCCGGCGTAGCCCTGCTCGCCAGCCTTGGCGATCTGGTTGCCTTGGCGCAGCAGGCCGGGCGTGGCTGGCTCGGTGGCATTGAAACCGTGGATGCCATACATGGCGTCGCCCACGCCATGCATGAAGGCGATCCTGTTATCGCCCAACCCGAGGAGATACAGGGTGAGCAGATGTCGGCCGCTGGCGTCATCGATGCTCAGGGTAGTGTCGCGGTTCCACGTCGCCACCAGTCGTTCGGACGTCATCGTTACCGAGCGCTTGTCCTCGCTCATCTTTACCGACACCGATGCCTGCATCTGTTCCGGATGGGGATCGAGTACCAGCGCAGGTGGTGCGTCAGGCACACCAGTCTGCACGTGCAAGATACCGGCACCGTCGAAGTGGATGGCGAGCGGCGCACCCACGCCTGCCGCGCCGGTGCCGGTTCCATTGTCGATGGTGATGCCATTGGCGTCGAGGTGGACGGTCATCGGCGACGGCTCAATGAAATCGGCTCGCGCCGCCGGCAGCGCCAGGAAACCGGCGAGGGCCACGGAAGCACAGAGAAGGGGCGTGCGGATGCGCAGGCTCATTGCAGGATCACGCTGCTGTAGGGCGGCAGCCTCACGCTGCCGTTGTGGATTTCGGCGCCGGCGCCGGTCTGGCGCAGCACCTTGCTGAAGTGCGCTTCGCCGAGCACGTCCAGCGGCATCGACTGCATCGTACCGGACAGGTTGTGCACCACCAGTATGTGGCTGGTGGCGTCATCGAGTTTCCATGCGGCAATGTGCGGATTCGCTACCGTGAGCGGTTCCATCGCACCATCGCGTAGTGCGCTGATCTGGCTGCGCCAGTGGATCAGCATCGTGTAGTCGTGCAGCAGGGAATCGGGATTGGCCTGTTCCGCTTCCACTGATACCGCTGGATCGTCGTGCGTGGTCGGAGTTTCCCAGGTCGTTTCACCGGGCGTGTCCGGCGCGCGATTCCAGCGCATCGGTTCGCGCAGATTCTCGTCGGGTTTCCGTCCGCGCATGCCGAGTTCCTCGCCGTAGTAGATGAACGGCTGGCCGGGCAGGGTGAGCAGCATCGCGGCAGCCATGCGCATGTGCTGCGGGTTGTCGTCGAGCTGGCTCATCACGCGTTCCTGGTCGTGATTGGACAGGAACGGCGCATCCACGCCCGACTTGCCGGCGACCTTGCGATAATCGGCCTCGGTTTGCGCGAGCAGTGCGCCGAGCTGGCCGGCACGTTCGTTCTTCGCACTGTCGATCAGCTGCTTCGCCAGTGGAAAATCGAACACGGAACTGAGCGGACGCAGGTACGGTGCCAGTCTGTCAGGCGTTTCCTGCGCGACTTCGCCGACCATGTAGGCATCGGGGGTGACCGCGTCGATGCCGTGGCGGAACTGCGACCACCACGCCAGGTTCTTCTTGAGGATCGCCGGGTCACCGTCCTGCGACTTGAAGTCGTAATAGATGTGCTGGGCCGCATCCAGCCGGAAGCCGTCGACGCCCTTCTTCAGCCAGAACTGGCCGATGCGGACCATCTCCTCGCGCACGGTCGGCGTGTCGTAGTCCAGGTCGGGCATCATGCCGGTGAATACGCCGATGTAGTGCTGGCCCGTCGGAGTGGCATGCCAGGCTGGTGTACCGGTGGCACTGATAGCAGCGAGGTCGGTGCCTGGTTGCGCCCAGCTGTACCAGTCGTGGTGCGGGTCGTTCGGCTTGCTGGCGGCGATGAACCATGGATGCAGTGCACTAGTGTGGTTGATCACCAGGTCGATGATCACCTTGATCCCGCGCTGGTGCGCCGCATCCAGCAGGCGCTGGAAATCGGCCATCGTGCCGTATTGCGGATTGATGCCGTAGTAGTCGGTGACGTCGTAGCCGTGGTAACTCGGCGATGGATTGATCGGCATCAGCCAGATGCCGCTGACGCCCAGCGACTTCAGGTAATCGAGTCGTGCAGTGATGCCGTTGAGATCGCCGGTGCCGTCACCGTCGCTGTCGGCCCAGGAGCGCACGAAGATCTCGTACCACACGTTGGACGGAGCGTGGCCGGCCAGCGCCTGCTGCGATGTCGTTGCTGCGGGAGTGGCCTGCTGCACGCCGATGTCACCACGGGCCGGCCCGGACGAAAGCAGGGCGAGGGCGGTGGCAATGCCGCAAGCGAGGGATGGGAATCTGGGCATGTCGATCTGCTCCGGGTGGGTCGCATCCGTCATGCAGGCGCAAGCCAGGGCAGCTGATGCGAACAGGCCGGCAGAAGATTTGTCGGCAGGGATGCTATCGGACGAGAGAAGGCCAATCGCCTCTCCGCCATGTCATGCGGATCTTGCTGAAAAGAGCCGGCCCCGCAACATGCCGCGGGGCCGGGTTTGGGGAGAGCGGCCGGACATCGTGAGGGCGATGTCCGGCATGGCGGTTACAGCTTGAGGTTGAAGCCGAGGTAGGTCGTCTGACCGAAGTACTGGATCGTGCCTGTCTGCTGCGTGTTGCCGAAATAAGTGCGGGTCGGCTGGTTGGTCAGGTTGAGGAACTGCACCAGCAAGCTGAAGTTCTTGGTGAAGTTGTACGCGCCTTGGAGGTTGAACACCGTCTCTGGAGCGAAGTAGACGATCTGGTTGTTCACGGCAATCTGCGAGTCGGACACGAACGACGACCGGTAGGTACCAGACAGCTGGGCCGAGAACGTGCCGTTGTCGTAGAACAGCGCAGCGGTGGCGGACTTCTTGGACAGGCCCGGCAGGCCCTGGTTCTGCGGCGGACCGCTGATCGTCGACTCCGATTTCACCGCGCTCTGGGCCAGCGAGAAGCCCGCACTCACGCCGAGACCGGACCAGATGCCGGGCAGGAAGTGGGTCTTCTGGACGAACAGGTCGAGACCGTGGACCGTACCGCCCTGGGTATTGTTGAACGAGGTCTGGTATTGCCCATTCAGGTATGGCTTGCCGGTGTTCGGGTCGATCGGCACCGTGATGCCGGCACCGGCGAAGTCAAAGTCGTTGTAGGTGATCTGCTGCACGAACGATTCGACGTGTTTGGTGAACACGTGCGCGGTGAAGGCGCCGCTCGACTCCGGGAAATAGTGCTCGAAGCTGAGATCGAACGTGTTCGCGTACATCGGCTTGAGCAACGGGCTGGTGTTGCTCCACAGGTTGTACTGTCCGCTGTCTTCCCATGCGCCATGGCCGGCCAGCAAGGAACTGATATACGGCGGTGCCATCGTCTTGGCGGCGGAGACGCGCAGCTGGTTGGCGTCGTCGAAGTGGTAGACCAGGTTGATTGACGGCAACCAGTCGGTATAGGTCACGCCATGGTTGACCGGGATGTAGTTGCTGCTGGTCACGCCGGTCTGGTCGGTGATCGGTACACCAGCGTTGTTGTCCACTTCCTGCAGGCCGCTGCTGTATTGCGAAGTGCGTACCACGCGCACGCCGACGTTGCCGGTGATGCTGTGATCGAACACATTGGTGTCGATGTCGGCCATCAGATAGGCATCGCGCGATTTGACATCCACCTGGCCGCTCTGGATGTACGTCCAGTTGTTGGCCCAGCTCTTCAGCGGCGTCGTGTTGGTGACGCCGTTAGCGGCGAGGACGGCTGCGCCGTTGATGGCGAGGAAGCACGGGAAGCTGGCGAAGTCGCCGCGCCAGCAGGTGGTGACCGCGTTGCTGCTGTTGAGCGGCAGTGGCGTACCGGCCGACGGATTGTCGCCCCATTCCGAGCCGTAGACATACGCGCTGCGATCGGCGTTGTAGGTATGGTTGTTGATATAGACGCCACCCTCGATCGCGGAGATCACCGGGTTGTCGGTCAGCTCGTAGGTGGTCTCGAGGCGAAGCCCCTGGTTTTTATCGTGATAGACGTAGGGATAGACACCATAGCGTGACAGTGCCATGTCGCCGAGGTTGGTGTAGATGCCGGAATTGGGCACCGTGAGCGAGCCGATATTGAGGCCGTTCAGCCCGTAGGTGAGCGACTGGCTCATCAGCGTGGGGTTAGCAGTGCCCAGGCCGGTGTAGGGGTCGGCCGTGGTGTCGACATTGATCTGGGAGCTGACCGCGCGCGACGCCGATACGTCAGCCACCACGGTCCACGGGCCGCTGTTCCATTTCGCGTTAAGGCCGCCGGAGAACACGCTCGAATGCGTGGTGTAGTTGTCGGCCGTGGTTTCCAGACCGAAGTTGCTGCCGGCGCTGCTCACCGTGCCGCCGACGATTGCGCCATTGGGCAGGTACACCGGGTTGGTGATCTGCGCCTGGCCCTGATCGAACAACTGGCCGCGGAAGCCGCGGCCGAACGAGCCGTCGTTGTAACGCGAGAAGAAGCCGTCGGCACCGACCTGCAGGTTGTCGGTGGGCTTCCATACGATGGTCGCCACGTAGCCGTTGCGTTGCTCGCTGCCGCCGTTCTGCTGCACCTGGATACCCTGCGACGGGTAGCCCTGCTGACCCGCGGCATTGATGGTCTGCAGGCCGTCAAACGCCTCGCCAACGAATTGCTCCGAGACATGCGGCTGCACCATGCGCGCAAAACCCAGGCCCACGCCCAGGGTGTCGTCGAGGAACTTGCCCTGCCAGGCAGCACTGAAACGATAGCCCATCGAGTTGGCGCCGTAGACATCGCTGGCCTGGTTGTTGTAGCTGCCGCGGAAGTCGACGTTGACGGTCTGTTCCTGCTTGGCATCGAGCGGGTTGGCCGTGGCCATGGCGATCGTGCAGCCCACGCCACCCTCGATCAGCGAAGCCTGCGAGGATTTGTACACGGTGGCCTGGTTGATCAGCTCGGACGGGTACTGGTCGAACTGCACATAGTTGGTGCCGCTGGTCGTTGGCTGGGCGCGGCCATTCAGGGTGGTCTGGATGAAGTTGCCCGAAAGACCGCCGCAGTTGATCTGCGAGGCTTCGCCGCCGATGCGTTGGGCGGTGATGCCGGGCAGACGGGTGAGCGCGTCGGCGATCGACTGGTCTGGCAGGCCGCCGATATCCGCGGCGGTCACGACGTTCTGAATGGTGTCGGCATAGCGCTGGATGTCGACCGCGGTCTCGACGCTCTTGTTGTAGCCGGTCACCGTGATCCCACCGAGGCTCTTGGCCAGCTGGGTTTTCTGGTCGGCTTTTTTCGGCGCCGCATTGTCGTCTGACGTAGTGGTCTGGCTCTGCGGGTTGGGCGTCGGCGCATTGGACGTAACGGATGCGCTGCCCGGATTCGCGTTGTTGTCAGCGGGTGCCGCATGGAGACCAAGCGAGAAGCAGAATCCAGCGGAAGCAAGCGCCAGGGCCAGCACATTGCGTTTCAGTACCATCGTTATCCCCTCCCAGGGTTGCACATCATATTGTTGTGGTTGCGGTCATTGCCCCAACGTTTTCGGTAAGCAGCGCGGATGCATGTGCCGATGACCCGTCGACGTGACGTCATGTTAGGGCGGCGTTTGCAAGCCGGCCGTTTCCTGCATACGTATTCATTCTGCTGCTGTGCATCGCAAACGGGCGCCGCATCCTGCAAAGCGGGTCGCCGCAGCAGGCCCTTTTTCTGCGTGTCAGTGTGCGGTGGATAGGCAGAAAAAGCAGTGCCAGCCTTCATCCACAGCGACGTCCATGGTTTTCATATGGACGTCCAAACCATCGATCCGCAATAAATGCTGCGCTGCGATAACGGCTATCCATGAATACGTATGCACTGTCGCAACTGCTGTCGCATGCAGCCATTAAGCTCCCCGGGAAGCCGCGAAAGGGCCGCCCGTCGGGCGCGTCGCAACAACTCGCGCAGGAACCCAATGGACATGCGAATGAGTGGTGCACCCTGGTGGCGCGGAGCCGTCACCTACCAGATCTATCCACGCAGCTTTCTGGATACCGACGGCGATGGCGTGGGCGATCTGCCGGGCATCATCGAGCGGCTCGACTACGTGGCCAGCCTCGGCGTCGATGCGATCTGGATCGCGCCGTTCTTCAAGTCGCCGATGGCCGACTTTGGCTACGACATCGCGGACTACCGCGACGTCGATCCGCTGTTCGGCACGCTGGCCGACTTCGATCGCCTGCTGGCGAAGGCGCATGGGCTGGGCCTGAAGGTGATGATCGACCAGGTACTCAGCCACACCTCGATCGAGCATGCGTGGTTCCACGAAAGCCGGCAGAGCCGCGACAACCCGAAGGCTGACTGGTATGTGTGGGCCGATGCGCGCGAGGACGGCGGCGCACCGAACAACTGGCTGTCACTGTTCGGCGGTTCGGCGTGGCAGTGGGAGCCGCGGCGTGGCCAGTACTACCTGCACAACTTCCTGACCTCGCAGCCCGATCTGAATTTCCATCATGCCGAAGTGCGCGCGGCGATCCTCGACAGCGTGCGTTTCTGGCTGGACAAGGGCGTGGATGGCGTGCGCCTGGATGCGATCAACTTCTGCTTCCATGACCGTCAGTTACGCGACAACCCGCCCAAGCCGAAGGAGAAGCGCGTCGGTCGTGGCTTCAGCCCGGACAACCCCTACGCGTTCCAGTACCACTACTACAACAACACCCAGCCGGAAAATCTGGCCTTTCTCGGCGAACTGCGTGCGCTGATGGATGGCTATCCGGATGTGGCCGCGCTGGGCGAAATTTCCTCCGAGGATTCGCTGGCGACGATGGCCGAATACACGCGCCACGGCCGCCTGCACATGGGCTACAGCTTCGAGTTGCTGACGGATGATTTCAGTGCCGCGCACATCCGCGACACGGTGCAGACGCTGGAAGCGCAGATGACGGAAGGCTGGCCGTGCTGGGCGATCTCGAATCACGATGTCGAACGGGTGCTGACACGCTGGGGCAGGGGCCAATCGTCGGCACAACTGGCCAATCTGCTCACCGCGATGGTCTGTTCGCTGCGTGGTTCGGTGTGCGTTTACCAGGGCGAAGAACTCGGTCTGACCGAAGCCGAACTGCCGTACGAATCTTTGCAGGATCCTTATGGCATCGCGTTCTGGCCGCAGTTCAAGGGGCGTGATGGTTGCCGTACGCCGATGCCGTGGAACGAGGATGCGCATGCCGGGTTCAGTCGCGGCATGCCCTGGTTGCCGGTGCCGCGGGAACACCGCGCGCTGGCAGTGCTTCGTCAGGAAGGCGATCCGCATTCGGTGCTGAACGGTTTCCGCACCTTCATGCACTGGCGTCAGTCGCAGCCGGTATTGCGCTGGGGTGACATTGAATTCATCGACACCGCCGAACCGGTACTGGCGTTCATCCGCCGTCACGCCGGGCAGGCCATGGTGGTGGTGTTCAACCTCGCGGACACGGCCACCGAACTGGCGCTGCCGGCCGTACTCAGCAAACCGGTCGCGGTAGATGGCCATGGCCTGCTGCAAGCCCATCTCGACGGCAGCCAGTTGCACCTGCCCGGTTACGGCGTGTGGTTCGCCAGCCTGACGCGATGAATCCTCGGCGTGGCAGTTGGTTCATCACTGGCCTGCTGCTGGTGTGCTGCGCTGGCAATGCCTGGTCAGCCAGCGTGCCGGCGGCGGCGGTTGCTGTCGACACAGCACTCGTGCACCTGCAACTGGATGCAGCGGCGTTCGCGCCGGAAAAAATCAAGCTGGCGATCTATCTTCCGCCGGGCTACGCCAGCGCCGCAGCGACGGGTCGGCGTTACCCGGTGCTGTACGCGAACGATGGCCAGGACATGCCGGCGGTGGGGTTGCAGGCGACACTGGGGCGGCTGTATCGCGAGCATGCGATCGAACCGGTCATCGTGGTCGCGATCGACATGCTGGCCGATCGCGCCAGCGGCTACGGCTTGTCCGATCGCACCACGGCGCACAGTGTCGTCGGCGGTTCGCCGATCGGTCCGATCGGCACACGCGCGCAGGAATACTCCGCGTGGGTCGTCACCACGCTGGTGCCGTATATCGACGCGCACTACCGCACGCGCCGGTCGGTTCGTGACCGCGCCATGCTCGGCTGGTCGCTGGGTGCGTTGAATGCGTTCAATCTCGGCTGGGAGTATCCAGAGGTGTTCGGCCGGATCGGTGCGTTCTCGCCCTCGTTCTGGCTGGCGGCCGATCGCAGCAACGCCACCGCCGTCGAGCACACGCGGCTGGTGCAGGGCATGGTCGATCGTGGCGGCAAACGCGCCGGCCTGAAGATGTGGTTTGCGGTGGGTACCGCGGAAGAGACCAGTGATCGCGATGGCAACGGCACCATCGATGCGATCAACGACGTGCAGGATGTGATCGAAGGTTATCGTGGTGCCGACGGCTTTCATGCACGCGGCCTGCAGCAGCTTGGCTATTCCGTCAACCTGGACTACGCGCAACACCCGTCGCGCCAGACGGATGTCGCCTTGTTCCTGCTGCAGGGTGGCAAACACAACCAGGCGGCATGGCAGCAGATGCTGCCGCCGTTTCTGCTGTGGGCCTATGGCCAGCATTGAATAATGTAGGAGCGGCTTCAGCCGCGATGCTTTGCTTCAAGACATCAGAGCATCGCGGCTGAAGCCGCTCCTACAAGAGCCGGGTTATTTACGCTCGGCCGCGGTCGCGTCGCGGGTGGCGCGGAACTCCGAGTCCTTGCTCCAGTCCGGCCACTGGTCGGAATTGGCCAGCTGGCTGCCCACGGTGTAGAGCAGTTGCAGGTCGCGCGCCATGCCGGTGAACGGCCAGTCGGCCTGCCACTCGTCGGACGGCTGGTGATAGTGCTTGGCAGTGTATTCCTTCGCCGCCGCCTCGCCGGCGGCAACGCCACCATCGACCCAGTCGTTGCCCGAGCCGAACGAGATCGCCGGCACGCCGCGCTTGGCGAACGAGAAATGATCGGAGCGGAAGAAATAGCCGGCTTCCGGATGCGAGTCCGCGGTGTAGGCCATGCCATATTGCTTCGCGTCGGCGATCAGGTCATCCAGCAGACCGAGCTTGGCGCTGCCGGAGATGGTGAAGTTGCGTGTCGGGCCGTGCGGGTCGAGCGCATCCATGTTGAGTACGCCGGCGGTGGTGGCCAGCGGATACAGCGGGTTCGCCGCGTAGTACTCGGAGCCGAGCAGGCCCTTTTCCTCGGCGGTGACATTGAGGAAGACCACCGAACGCTCGGGTCGCGGCGCATGTGCGAATGCGCGGCCCAGCTCGATCAGTGCCGCGGTGCCGGTGGCGTTGTCGACCGCGCCGTTGTAGATGCGATCGCCCCTGGCGTCGGGCTGGCCAACACCGAGATGATCCCAGTGCGCGCTGTAGATCACGGTCTGGTCCGGATGCTTGCTGCCCTCGATGCGGCCGACGATGTTGTGCGAGGTGATCACGCTCTTGTCGACCTTGAAGCTGGCCGACAGGCTCTCGCCCTTCAGCGTCACCGGCTTGAACGCACGCGTCTGCGCCTGCTTCTTCAGCGCGTCGAAATCCAGCCCGGCGTGTTTGAACATCGCCACCGCCAGGTCACGCTGGATCCATGCCTCCAGCTGCGGATGCACAGCAGCCGGCTTGTCGCGCACGATGTCGAACATGGTGTTGGTGTTCGAATTCTTCACCGTGGCCCAGCCATACGAGGCCGGTGCGGTCTCATGCACGATCAGCACGCCCAGTGCACCCTGGCGCGCGGCTTCCTCGTACTTGTAGGTCCAGCGGCCGTAATAGGTCATCGCCTTGCCGCCGAAGTCACCCACGCCAGTCTCGAAATCCGGATCGTTGATCAGCACCACCGCGATCTTGCCGCGCAGGTCGACGCCCTTGAAGTCGTCCCATTGACGCTCCGGCGCCTTCACGCCGTAGCCGACGAACACCAGCGGCGCGTTGGCGATCGTTACCGAAGTCGAGCCGTCCATCGGTGCGCGCACGGCAATCTCGTTGCCCTGGGTCAGCGCCTGGTTCTTGCCACCCAAGGCGAGCGCCAACTCTGGCGTGCCGATGATCTCGGTACGCAGCAACGGTACCGCCTGGGTCCAGGTCCGCTGGCCATCCTTGAGGTCGCCGCCGGGTTGCAAGCCGGCCGCCTTCATCTGCGCCACCATGTAATCGATGGTTTTCGTCTCGGCCGGCGTGGCCGGACCGCGTCCCTCGAACGCATCCGAGGACAGCGTCTTCACCTCAGCGGACAGGCGGTGGGGATCGAACGTCGGTGTCTGCGCGGTGGCAGCCAGCAGTGCCGAGGATACGGCCAGGGCAAGGGTGGAGAGCAGCAATCGCTTCACGGGCGGTACCTGTCGCGGGGGAGGAACACCCGATACTAGTCAGCGACTGGAGATCGGTCTACCCACCATTGGCGGCTCTCCGTTGCCCGCAGGGAGCCGAGGTTCCGGACGGCCCGAATCAATTTGCGTTGAACGAGTGGCATGGTTGTGCCACGCCTCGGGTGCAATTCGTGAGGTCGGTCCGCGGCGGATCGTCATGCAGCGGCCAAAGTCAGCAGAAACTCAGCCAGCCTGAACATACTCTGCGCCGGTGACGGCGTGGCCATCCGGGGTACTCGCGGATTGTGCGAAATAGCCATGGGTTTACTGCCGCGCAGCATACGGTACTCGTCATCGACATCTTGCTTGTTCATGGAACCTCGATACGTGAGTCAGTCGATTTCATCCGAAAACCCCGGCGGTCTCCAGTCCGGCTCTGCGCGCGGCGACCACAGCGTTTTCGCCATCCTGCTCGCGCTTTATTTTCTGATCCTGTATCCGATCCTGCGCGCGAATCGTTATTACGATGACGACCTGAAGCGTGCGCTGGTCGGCCATAGCGGCTGGGACTCCAACGGTCGGCCGCTGACCACCCTGCTGATGAAGCTGCTGCAGTGCTATGACGCCGCGCTGGTGGACATTTCGCCACTGACGCAGATCGGGGCCATCGCCATGCTCGCGTGGGTCGGCGTGTTGATTGGCCGCCGATATGCGATTCGCTCGCCATGGCTGGCAGCACTCGTGGCATTTCCGCTCGGCGCGCAGCCGTTCTATCTGGAAAATCTGTCCTACAAGTTCGATGCGCTCAGCATGAGTGCGGCGATGTTGCTCGCCCTGCTGCCGATGATCGCGCTCAAGGATGATCGCCGAGGCTGGTGGCTGGGTGTGCTGGCGCTTTTTGCAAGCCTGTGTTTTTACCAGCCAGCGATCAATGCCTGCCTGATCTTCATCCTGCTTGAGGTGCTGCTGGCCCAACTGAGCGACAGCACACCGCGCCAGTTGATGCTGCCATTCCTGTGGCGCGCATGGCAAGCGGGACTGGCCGTGCTGGTCTATCAACTCGTCGTCGGCATCCACATCCACGGCTGGGTGGGGCAGCAGAGCGAAAAGATCCACGGCCTGCGCGATCTTCCGGTGCTAAAGACCAATATCGTCGATTTCTATACGTTCATCGGCGACAGTTTCAACCAGCAATGGTGGCGGTACTTCACGCCCGTGTTGATCCTGCTCGCCTTGGTTCCGGTGGCCATCGGCATCCGTTACGCGCTCAGGATCCGCCGGATACAACCGGCCTGGGTCAGTGCGCTCCTGTTCGCGCTCAGCCTCCTGCTGCCCCTTGCTGCCCTTGCTTGCGTCTTCGGTCCCATGCTGCTGTTGCTCAGGCCGGAGATCGAGCCGCGTGTCTTGATGGGAGTTGGCGCACTGCTGGCGGCAGCGTTGATCGCCATGCAGGCTGCTCTGCGGCAATGGCGCTGGTCGGATGTGTGGACCTTGTCGGTGTCCTGCATGCTTGCCCTGGGTATGTGCGTCATCGCCAGTGCCTACGGCAATGCCCTGGGTGAGCAGAAGGGCTACGAGGACCGGATCGCCGCGCATCTGGCCGAGGATCTTGCCGAGTTGAAGGTGAGCCATTCCATCCATTCCTTCCTGCTCGACGGCAGCATCGGATACGCACCGGTAGCGGCGCATGTTGCCGAACAAATTCCGCTCGTCCACACGCTGATCATTCCGTACATTTCCGTCGACGATGCGTTCCACACCCATATGTTCCTCATGTATTACCTCCCGGAGGTCGCCGACCTGCGTTTCGAGAGCGGTGCCGGCGGCTTGCAACAGGAAGCTGCGCTGCTGGCGGAAACCTGCCGGATGCCCGCCGTGCTCAACACGAGGTTCTACCGCCTGTACCTGGTCGATGACATCGCCGTGTTGTCGTTACGCCCGGCCGGTCAGCAACGGTGCGTGGCCAGCGCGCCACCGGTAACCGCCTAGCTTCCGGCGAAGCCGAACCCGGGCGGAAGCTGCTGGGGCGCGGTTCGTGTTCGCAAAATATTGCGAACAAAGTCATGAACTTACAAATTGCTTCGGGGCATGGAATCCCGTGAGAATAAGCGCGCGCGGTGACCAGGGGGCTGGCCGCGCCAATGCATCGTCATGTCGGTCTGACATGTTGCTCATGGGTTGATGGGCCTTGGTGCGGAGTCACTGCTTCCAGTTTCCTGCCGATCACGTGTTCGATCGAACACGTGGCGCGTGCGGGTATCCACCTTCAGGGAGAACTCATGAATTCGTTGAGCAAGCAGATCATCGTTGTGGCGGTGACGTGTGGGCTGTCGGCATGCGCATCGATCATCGGCGGCCGTTACCAGCCGGTCTCGATAGACGCACGCGCTGGCGACCAGAGCATCGTCGGTGCCGATTGCACGCTGACCAATGACCGCGGCCAGGTGCATGTCACGACACCAGGCACGGTCATCGTGCATCGTGCGTCCGCTCCGCTGAGCATCAGCTGCGAGAAGGGCGGTACGAAGGTCGCCGAGCAATCGGTTCCTTCGCATGTGCGCGGAATGGTATGGGGCAATATCGTGTTCGGCGGCCTGATCGGCGTCATTGTCGATTTCAGCGATGGTGCGGCACATCACTATCCGCAGATGGTGACGGTGATGTCGCAAATGGTGTCGACGGCAGGTCAGGCAGACACCGGAGCAACGACGATGGGCGCGCCGGCAGCCGGCCAGTCCGGTGGTCTGGCCAGCCTGGACCCGCGGATTGGCAAGCCGATGTTCAATGCCGCCCAGAATGTGGCAGCGCGTGAACAGTGCGATTCAGCCATTCGCGTGCTGATGGCGGATGGCCAGCGTGCCTTGTTCGAGGCGAGCTGCGCCGCCGCTGCGCCGATCAAGATCGAATGCCAGCAGGATCGGTGCACATCCATGCATGCCGATAGCGGCAATACCACCATGTGAGTCCGGCCTCGCTGGCGCGGTGGCCGATCGGCTATCGCGCCAGCGGCGCCCTCCGTCACGACATGCTGGCGGCAGTTACTTGCGATGGCGTGGGAAACCTGCGTTTCGATTCTCTAGTACCGATATGGCTTTCGCTTGTATTTGTAACAATATATCGTTACGTCTGGACAGCCTCTCTCGAAGACGTGCTCGCATGAACCAGACGTGGGCCGATGTGTTTGCCCGAACCGAACGGACCGGAAATGAGCTGACAGGGGATGTCTCGTCCCTTGCTCGTTCGTCGTCATCGTGCGCACGGCCCTTGATCGTGGCGCTGGCCTGTGTGCTGGTGGCCGCATGCAGCGTGGGTCCCGAATTCAAGCGACCTGCTGCCCCCCAGGTCAGTGATTACACCGGCCGCCCGCTCTCGACCACCGTGGTCAGCCCGAACGTTGCCGGCGGGGAAGCGCAGCACTTTGCCAAGGGCAGCGACATCCCTGGCGACTGGTGGACCCTGTTTCATTCCAGGCCGCTGAATGAGCTGATCGAACATTCGCTCGCCAACAATCCGGACCTCAAGGCGGCGCAGGCCGCGTTGTCCGTGGCCAGGGAAAATGTGCTGGCGCAACGGGGCGCCTTCTATCCCAGTGTCTCGGCAAGCTTCTCAGCCAGCCGCCAGAAGACCCCGGGGACCATCTCACCCACGCCCAGCT
This sequence comes from Rhodanobacter sp. C03, assembly GCF_002001175.1. GTDB lineage: Bacteria > Pseudomonadota > Gammaproteobacteria > Xanthomonadales > Rhodanobacteraceae > Rhodanobacter. The sequence continues at coordinate 933,463 of NZ_MUNT01000001.1, forward strand.
CGAATGCACTGCTGTACAACCTCTATACCCCGCAGGTCAGCATTTCGTATGCACCCGACCTGTTCGGCCTGAACCGCCGAACGTTGGAGTCAGTGAAGGCGCAGGAGCAGGCCGTTCGTTTCCAGATGATCGCGGCGCAGATCACGCTGAGCACCAATGTGGTGGCCGCGGCGGTGCAGCAGGCCGCGCTGCAGGCACAGGTCGACGCGACCCGTCAGCTGATCGACATCAACACGAAGATGCTGCAGATCCTGCGCTACCAGTTTGCCAAGGGTTATGCCGGCCGACTGGATGTGGCCGCACAGGAATCGCAACTCGCGCAGGTCACCGCCACGCTGCCGCCGCTGCTCAAGCAACTGGCCCAGCAAGACGATCTGCTGGCCGTGCTGGCCGGTCGCTTTCCGAGTCAGGCGCCGGCTGAAAAATTCGAGCTGGCGAGTCTGCAATTGCCGCAGGAACTGCCGCTGAGCCTTCCTTCGGAGCTGGTGGCGCAGCGTCCGGACGTGCTTCAGGCCGAGGCCAATCTGCATGCCGCCAGCGCCCAGATCGGCATTGCCACGGCGAACCGGCTGCCGAATATTGCGTTGACTGCGGATGCCGGCAGCACGGCGCTGGCGATTGGTCAGGTGTTCAAGGCCGGCACAGGTTTCTGGGATCTGGGCGCGGCCATCACCGCCCCCATTTTCCAGGGCGGAACACTGCTGCATCAGGAGCGCGCCGCGAAGGCCGCCTATGTCGAAGCGGCCGAACAATATCGCAGCACGGTCCTGACGGCCTTCCAGAATGTTGCCGACACGCTGGTCGCACTGCAACAGGACGCCGAGGGCCTGAAGGCGGCGGCGGCCGCCGCCGATGCCGCCAAGGTCACCCTGGATCTGTCGCAACGCCAATGGAAGGACGGCTACGCGAACTATCTCTCGCTGTTGAGCGCCGAGCAGGCCGATCAGCAAGCGCGGGTCAACCTGGTGCAGGCCCAGGCCAATCGCTATGCCGACACGGCGGCGTTGTTCCAGGCGCTGGGCGGTGGCTGGTGGCACCGCGCGGATCTGATCCAGACCGACTCAATCAAGTCTGACCCAATCAAGACCGATTCAAGCAAGGCTGACAATGAAAAGTAAATCATTTGGCGGGATGTCGGCTGCGGGACGTGGGGTCAGATTCCCGCGCGCACTTGCCGCCGCCTTGGCGGCGACGACGATCGTGTTGTGTGCCGGCTGCTCACATCAGACCGACGACAACGCGCAGGCCGCCGCCGTGAAGGCCAGCAATGTGACGATGACGGCAGCGCAGCGACAGCACATCCAGCTTTTTACCGTCGCGGCGTCCACCTTCCACCAGACCACCGAGGCGACCGGTGCGGTGGACTTCGACAACGACCAGGCCACCAGCGTGCTGGCGGCCTTCTCCGGTCCGGTGTCGCGACTGCTCGTTTCCCCCGGTCAGCAAGTCAGGAAAGGCGACCCGCTGGCGCTGGTTGATTCGCCCGACTTTGCGGCGGCGATCAGCACCTACAGCAAGGCGCTCGTCACGGCGAAGAACGCTCGCCGGCTGGCCGATGTGGACAAGGATCTGGTCCAGCACAACGGGGTGTCCCAGCGTGAGTACGAGCAGGCGCAAACCGACGCAGCCAGCGCCGAGGCCGACCGCGATGCCGCCTTGCAGGCGCTCGCCTCGCTGAGCGTGGATGCACAGACCATCAAGAACCTCCAGGCCGGCCGGCCGGTGCCGCACATCCAGGGCGTGATCCGCTCGCCGATCACGGGAACCGTGGTGGAAAAACTGATCACGCCCGGACAACTGCTGCAGGCGGGCACCACGCCGTGCTTTACCGTGGCCGATCTTTCGCGCGTATGGGTGATGGCGCAGATTTCCGCCTCCGATCTTGCCTCGGTGAGTACCGGTGACGCGGCCGACGTGGAGACCGGTGTCGACGGGCAGAAGGTTTCCGGCACCGTGGACAACATCTCGGCCGTGGTGAACCCCGACACCCGGGCCGTCATCGCGCGCGTAGTCGTCGAGAATCCCAAAGGTCTGCTGAAGAAGCAGATGTATGTCCGCGTGCAGATCCACGCCAGGCAGCAAAGCACGGGCATGCTGGTGCCGGTGTCGGCGGTCTTGCGCGACGACGAGAACCTGCCGTTTGTCTATGCCGTCCAGCGCGATGGCAGTTTCGCTCGGCAGCATGTGACACTGGGCTCGCGCACCGGGGACCAATATGTCATTCCGGACGGCGTCAAAGGTGGTGACCAGATCGTGGTCGATGGCGGCATCTTCATCCAGTTCATGCAAAATCAATGAGCGAGCAACTGCCTTCCACCGAGTCCCAGTCCCGAACGGTCTCGATCATGAACCGGATTGTGGCCTCGTCGCTGGGCCAGCCTTTCCTCGTCATCCTGATGACGCTGCTGCTGGTGGGATCGGGAGCACGCTCGCTGCAGCGCCTGCCGGTGGATGCCTATCCGGATCTCTCGCCGCCGATCGTCGAAATCATCACCCAGTGGCCCGGGCATGCCGCCGAGGAAGTGGAGCGGCTGATCACGGTGCCGGTCGAGCTCGGCATGAATGGCATTCCGAATTCGAACAACGTCCGCTCGATCTCGCTGTATGGGCTGTCCGACGTCATCATCACGTTCAACAATGGTGCGGGTGACCTGCCCACGCGCCAGGAAGTCTTCAACCGGCTGCCCAGCCTGAGCCTGCCGCCCGGCGTGAGCCCTTCGGTGTCGCCGTTGTCCGCGCCATCGGGCCTGATCTATCGGTACGTGCTGGAGAGCCCCGACCGCTCGCCGATGGAACTCAAGACTCTCGAAGCCTGGACGGTCGAACCGCAATACCGGTCGGTACCCGGCGTCGCGGATGACTCCGGGTTTGGCGGTGGCACCATGCAATACCAGGTGTTGCTCGACCAGGCCAAGATCGCCGCGGTCGGCCTGTCGGCGGTGCAGGTGGAAGCTGCGCTGGCGGCCAACAACAGCAACGCCGGCGGCGGCTTTTATTCGCAGGGTGGCCAGTTCTATTACGTGCGTGGCATGGGCAACCTGGAGACGCTGGAGGACATTGGCAACGTGGTACTGGCGGTGCATGACGGCACCCCGGTATTGCTGAAAGACGTCGGCCGCGTGGTCATCGGGATCGCACCGCGCCTGGGTGAATTCGGCTATGAGAAACAGGACGACGCGGTGGAAGGCGTCATCCTGTTGCGTACGGGCGAAAAAACCCAGGACGTGCTGAAGCGGGTCGAGGCGAAGACCAAGGAGCTCAACAGTGGCGTGCTGCCCAGCGACGTCAAGGTTGTTCCGTACTACGACCGTACCGATCTGATCGGACTGACCACCAAGATCGTGGAGCAGAACCTGCTGCGCGGCATGTTGCTGGTCGTGGTGATCCTGATCTTCTTCCTCTACGACGTGCGTGCGGGGTTGATTGTCGCGATAACCATACCGCTGGCCTTGCTGTTCGCCTTCATCTGCCTGGATCTGCAGGGCGCCTCGGCCAACCTGCTGTCGATCGGCGCGATCGACTTCGGCATCCTGGTGGATGCGGCGGTGGTGATGGTGGAAAACATCTTCCGCCAGATCGCCGAACGCAAGGGAACACCACTCAACGTCAGGGAAATCATCCGGGACGCGGCAGCGGAGGTGGATCGTCCGCTGTTCTATGCCGTCGCAGTGATCGTGGTCAGCTTCATGCCGATCTACGTCTTGTCGGGGCCTTCCGGGACGTTGTTCAAACCGATGGCCGACACGATGATTTTCGCGTTGGTCGGCTCCCTGGTGGTCACGCTCACCTTGCTGCCGGTGCTGTGCGCGTGGTTCATGCGCAAGGGCGTGAAGGAGCGACACAACCGCGCTTTTGAAGCGACCAAGTCGGTCTACATCAAGGGTCTCGATTTCTGTCTTGCCCGTCCATGGGGGACGACGCTCGCCTCGACCCTTCTGCTGCTTTGTTCGCTGCTGCTGATCCCGCGCATTGGCGCCGAGTTCATGCCGCAGCTGGATGAAGGCGCGCTGTGGGTGCGCGCCACGATGCCGTACACGATTTCGTTCGACGAGTCGGCGAAGATCACTCCGAAGATCCGCGACATCCTGCGCTCGTTTCCCGAAGTCACCACGGTCGCCTCGGAACTGGGTCGCCCCGACGACGGTACCGATTCGACCGGATTCTTTAACGTCGAATTCTACGTAGGCCTCAAGCCCTATTCGGAATGGAGCGGCTCCTATCGCACCAAGCCCGAGCTGATTGCGGCAATCAATCAGAAACTGCTGGCCTTCCCCGGCATCAATTTCAATTACACCCAGCCAGCCGAGGATGCGGTGGATGAGGCGGAGACCGGCCTGAAGAGCGCGTTGGCGGTCAAGGTCTTCGGTTCCGACCTGAATACGCTGCAGCAAAAGGGCAAAGCCATCAAGCAGGTGCTGGAGCAGGTACGTGGCATCCGTGACGTGACCCTGGTGCAGGAACTCGGACAGCCCAGTCTCTCCATCACGATCAACCGCGCCGCGATTGCCCGTTACGGCTTGAACGTTGCCGACATCAATGGCGTGATCACGACCGCCATCGGCGGCGACGTGGCCACCGAAGTGGTGCAGGGAGAAAAGCAGTTCGATCTGGTCGTTCGCCTCGAACAGCAATACCGCGACAACCCCGAGGAAATCGGCAATATCCTGGTGGCGACGCCCGGCGGACAGCAGATTCCGCTGAAGGAATTCGCGGACATCAAGGTCACCAACGGGGCCTCCTTCATCTACCGCCAGAACAATTCGCGCTACATCGGCGTGCAGTTTTCGGTGGAAGGGCGGGATCTGGCCGGCGCGGTCGAAGACGCCATCCAGCAAGTCAACCAGAAGATCAGCGTGCCGCCGGGCTATCACCTGGACTGGGGCGGCGAATACTCGGAATACACCGCTTCACGGGCGCAGTTGAATGTCATTCTGCCGCTCACGCTGGCGCTGATTTTCCTGTTGCTGTTTACCCTCTACAGCAATTTCAAATTCCCGTTCATCACCGTGCTCGGCGTGCTGCTGTCGGCACCGGTGGGCGGCATCGTGGCGCTCTGGCTCACCGGCACACCGTTCTCGGTGTCCTCCGGCATCGGCTTCCTGGCCCTGTTCGGCGTCTCGGTGCAGACGGCGGTCGTGTATATCTCCTACGTCAACGAACTGCGTCTCGGCGGTACCGATCTCAACGAGGCGATACGCCAGGGCGCGATCCTGCGCCTGCGCCCGATCATGATGACCGCACTGGTGGCGGCACTGGGATTGTTGCCGGCGGCGCTGGCCACCGGCGTAGGCACGGATACCCAGCGGCCGTTTGCGCTGGTCATTGTCAGCGGCCTGTTCACGCGGCTGTTGATCAGCATCTTCCTGATGCCGGCGCTGTATGCCCTGGTGGCGCGTCCGCACGATCGGCTGGAGGTTTGAGGTTATCCAGGGGCCATGCGGGATCGGCTTGGCGGGGCAGGAGAGGCTTGCCATGCCGATGGGGCATGGCGAAGTTGTAGTATCCCCAGCACGCCGGTTCAGTCGCGGTCCGATGGGAGCAGTCCACGGGCAGCGGTCTCACTGATCACACAACGAGGTCTGCGCCATGAGTGCTTCGGAAGGGATAGTCCAGCAGCTGACGCGGATTCCGTTTTTCCTCAAGCTCTGGAGCCGGTTCCCGCTCGGGCCGCTCCGCCTGCGCGTGGAACACGGTATTTTCCCTTACCCGCACTATGCGTACGGGCTGTTCTGGGCAGCGACGCTCGCTTCCCGGCTGGGCATCGAGCGCATTTCGGCCATCGAGTTCGGGGTTGCCGGTGGTCGCGGCCTGATCGCGCTTGAGCGAGCCGCCACGGAAATATCCGAAGCAACCGGCGTCGGTATCGATGTGTTCGGATTCGACAGTGGTGAGGGCATGCCAGCCCCGGTGGACTACCGCGACCTGCCGCACATCTGGGGTGCCGGGTTCTATCGCATGGACGCAGACAAGCTGCGCAAGCAACTATCAAACGCAAAACTGGTGCTGGGTGACGTACGCACGACGACGGCAGGATGGATCGCCGAGCAACATGCGCCGGTCGGTTTCGTCGCATTCGATCTCGACTACTACAGTGCGACCGTTGCCGCGTTGCAGATCCTGTCCGGACCACCATCGACCCATCTGCCGCGCGTTTACAGCTATTTCGACGACGTGACCGCGAACGACCTCGGCTGCATGAATCCCTACGTCGGCGAACTGCTCGCGATCAACGAATTCAACCAGCGCTTTGCGGACCGCAAGGTCTGCCGCATCGAGCTGCTGCGGGTCCACCGGCACCGCTGGGAGAGATGGCAGGAGCGCATGTTCGCATTTCACAACTTCACGCACCCGCAATACACGCAGCTGGTGATTCCAACGGATCGGGCCAGCAGTCAGCTGCCGCTGGCCTGAGCGAAGCGCGTAGTTCAGGGCAACGGGGCCAGCGGTTTCATGCGCGCGTTGACTGACTACCTGTGAGTGGCACTGACCGGACTCACCGCCGTTCCCGGCATCGATTGTCGGGGCGCCGGTCAATCATCCATGACTACGCTGCCGGAGCTTTCCTTGGTTTTGCGTGCCCGCCGCGGCTTCGCTGCCGCTGCTGCGATGAGTTGTTGCAGGTAGGCAATGCCTTCTTCCTCGGGAAAGAACGCAACGACGTCGGCAACGGTCAGGCCATGCTTCTCTCGCAGCAACTGAAATTCCTCGCGCGCCATTGCCAGGCGTTGGGCAGCAGCCTGCTTCTTGCCGAGCGGTCTGGGGGGGACGGGTTGCTGCTTTTCTACCCTGCGCTCGAGCGTGGCGAGTTCTTCCTGGAACTGGCGAAAGTCATATTTCTGGGTGGTCATGAGGTACGCGAGATATCAGTGAGTAGCCCGATTTTCGCACGTTGATCTTGCATTGCGACGTCACGGGAGAGTTATCGAGCGCGCACGAAAAAGCCCACTCGTGAAAGTGGGCCCAGTCGTTGCTATGCATGGTGGCCGAGGACGGAATCGAACCGCCGACACGGGGATTTTCAACAGAATCCCCGACGAATGGGAAACCTTGTTTTACGCGGGTTTCCAAGGGTTTAGGCGTTTTCAAAACCTGATGGCACCTGATGGAAATGGCGTAAAACCTGATAGCAGCTGTGCCCACAGCGTGCCCACAAAAACCGTGCCCATAGAGCCCTGTGCATCATCGAGCAGGAGATTCTGCTTGGTATCGCCTTGACGCAATGCAGGCGAAGAACGCTGCCATGAAAACGGGCGACGTTGCTCACCCCGATCATTTGGACCTCTCCTTTAGCCAACGACGCTGACCACGCAGCGGTTCCTCGGCCAAGCCAGCAATGCGGTCCTTTTTCCGCTGCGTCCGCTCATGGCTCGTTGCTGGGGTATTGGCTTGGTTCGAGCGGATCCACTCTCGCAAAGGGCCGACCAGGTAACGAACCATGTGCTTCCCGACTTCAATCCACGGTGGAGACTGGCCCCTCGCGCGTTGCACTTCCAGCCAATCGCACGACACCTGAAGAAGGACGGCAACCTGCTTTGGTGTCAGGTGCTGCCTTTCGGACAGCTGATCGAACGTGGCAATTAACGGGTCGTTGAGTGTTTCGAGCGGTGTGGGAGTGGAGGACATGTTTTCGGGTTAGGTGTTTGGACAGTTACGGCAGGCGTAGCCCTGTAAACAGCTTTGTAGCCACTACGGAGAATAGCTAAATAAACGAAGTAGGTGTATTGCAATATGCAATATAGGTTTAGAGCCCGATCCAATGAGGAGCGGGCCTATGGCCGTGCTGAAGAAAGGTGCCAAACGAGCACCGAAATCGCTCCATCGACCAGAAAATCACGTTTTCTTGGCGGTGCTTCGTGATTTCCGTGAACGAGCTACGTTGACCCAGGTGCAGGTAGCAGAACGGCTTGGGCGGTCGCAAAACTATGTCAGCGCTGCCGAGAGGGGTGTGGTTCGCCTGGACGGCCTGCAATTGCGGGACTGGTGCCAGGCTTGCGATTCGGACTTGGTGAAATGGGCCAAGGAAGTGGAAGGGCGACTCGGCGGGAAGAAGGCAACTCGGCAGAGTCAATGAAAACGCCGCCTTGGGAAAGGGTCAGCGAAGTACTAGTCTGCTACATCAAGCGCAAGTAGCTTAGGATGGCCGAAGGATTGGACATGAAGCTCGCCGAGCTCATCACCGAGGCTGAAGTTTAAGAAACATCTGCCATCAGATGTTTCGCATCGTCACAGGGGACGAAAACATGGAATGTTCAGTTGAGGAGACCCCTCTGGGTAACGGCTTATCAGTCGTGCCGCAGCAGGATGGCGTCTTGAATATTTATTCTGGCGTGCAACAAGAAGTGTGCGTCGCACTGAATGCTGCCAATTTGTTGATTCGAATCGTTGGGAGCCCGTAGTGGACTTGTCATTCTTCAAGAACGCGCCTCTTTCCCTACAGGTCACTGGAAGTGTCCTGTTGGTCTTGTTCGTAGCATTTTGTATCTTTTTTGGGCTATTGGGCATCATCTTTCGAGTCCGACTCGGACATGTTCTTCGCACACTGCGCAAGCAAAAAATCAACACTTCCGAGGGCCTTAAAAGGGTATTCCAATTTGATGCGAAGTTGACGCATCTATGGAACGAGTTCCGCGAGACCTTGCACGAACAGAAAGAGAACCGTGGCGGGAAGTCGGTCGTTGTTACACTCCGCGCGACAGTTCCAGCGGAGTCCTACTTTAATTCTCAGTTTCTAATTGACGGTCGGTTACGTACAGAGCTCTTCAAGCATTTTCCCGGAATTTTTACGGGCCTCGGCATCATCGGCACATTTGCAGGTTTGATTTCTGGTCTCCAGGCTTTTCACGTCTCAGACAATCCTGGGCAGGTGCGCGAGAGCTTGGACCTTCTGCTACATGGAGTATTTGAAGCGTTCTTTGTGTCCGTTGCTGCCATTTCCATTGCGATGCTCGTGACGCTGATCGAGAAAGCGTTGCTGACGTCGCTCTATCGCTGCACTGAAGACCTTGCGCAATACATAGACAGCTTGTTCGTTTCTGGGGCGGGCGAGGACTATCTGTCGCGCATCGTGCTTGCCTCGGAGGATGCTGCTAGTCAGTCGAAGATTCTCAAGGACTCGCTTGTGGGAGACCTTAAGACCATCTTGCAGGAGGTCACTGATCGCCAGATTGCCGCGCAGATGCAAAACAGCGCCACTCTAAGTCAGGAAATTGCGGGGAGCATTCGGACCAGCCTTCAGGGGCCGATGGAAAAGATCAGCGACCTTGTTGCCAGAGCCAGCGGTGATCAAAGCAGCGCTGCCTCAGAAATGCTCAAAGACGTAATGTCGAGTTTCAGTCAACGATTGAATGAGCTATTTGGTGGCCAAATCTCTGGCATCCAGGATTTGAACCAGAAGAGCGCCCAAGCCATGCAGGACGCTGTCAAGTCGCTGAATCACCTTGTAGGAAGCCTTGAAGCCGCCAACCAGCGTTCTGGTGATGCGATGGCTGAACGTATGGCGAAATCCGTTGAGGAGATGGAGCGCCGCCAGTCTGAGATCAACGACCAAACTCGATCATTCGTTGAACAGATTCGTCAGCTTGTATCGACCTCTCAAACCGACACCAGTGAGAGGTTGCAAAGTCTCTTGATGGATCTTGGCAAGCAAGTCGGAAGCATTGTGGGAGTGCTGCAGACACAGTCTGCCCAAACTCGCGAAGACCAAAGGCAACGAGAAGATGCATTCTCCTCACACGCACACAATATGGTCAGCTCCATGGGTGAATCCGTATCTGGAGTGATTGAGCAACTGGCCAGCTCCACCAACCAAATGCGGCATAGCGTCGAAACTATGGAGCGCACGACCTTGAGTGCGATCGACAAAATGAGTACAGGCGCACGCACGCTTGAGCAAGGGGCAATCGCATTCTCGCAAGCAGGGGATAAGGTCACCAATGCGATGACTCAAACTGCTTCTGTCGCGAATAAGATGACCGAGGTCAGTGGATCCTTGAACTCTTCTGCGTCTGCGCTTCAAGGCGTACTTGTCGACTATCAAGCCAACCGTGAAGCGACGGGCTCCATGCTTGTCGAAGTTCGAGCTGTAGTCGAGTCTGCAAAACGCGAAGCATCGTTGACCCAAGGCATTCTCGATCGTATCCAGTCGGCAACGGAGAAGTTGGTCTCAGCGCAGAAAGAAGCAGACACATATCTTGAGGGCGTGACTGAAGTGCTCGCCACAGCACACGAATCTTTTTGCGACGGCATCACCCGCACCTTGGATCGCGCCAACAGCGATTTTCATATAAAGCTGAGCCATGCGGTTGGCTTGCTAGGTTCTGCCATTCAAGAGCTTGAGGTTACGGTATCAAGCGCTGGCTCGGCGAAGAAGTAGCCCATGTTATCGATGCGATCCAATGTACGTGCGAAAGCCAAAGATGAGGCCGAAAAACCCTTCTGGATTTCCTATGCTGACCTGATGACCGCGCTAATGGTCCTCTTTCTTGTAGTCATGTGTGTAACGTTGTTAGAGGTGACCAAGACAGTTACGGAACAGCAACGACTGGAAAGCCAGCACAATCAGGATATAGAGCGCCTACTGGATCGGTTTGATGCGGTGACCCACGACGAACGATTCAAGGGCATTACGGTCGACCGAACGCGTCGAGTCATTGATTTTGGTGCACGCGCGCAATTTCCGTTCGCACGTTCGACCCTCACGCTTGAGCAGCAACGTCTGCTCAGGGCGTTCGTTCCCGCAATATTGGAGAAATCGGATGATGAGCTGGGGAAGCGCGTCCTAAAGCAGATTGTCGTTGATGGATTCACCGACAAGAAGGGCTCATATTTGAGCAACCTTGACCTTAGCCTACAGCGAAGCCAACGCGTTCTATGTGCGCTATTCGGCGTGCCACAGTCGGGCGAGGTGGCTATGACACCTCAGCAACTAGAGGAGGTGAGGGCGCTCTTCCTAGTAGGCGGATACTCCTTCAATGCAGCCAAAGATACTGACGAGGAAAGTCGGCGCGTCGAGATGCGCTTAATCTTGCTGGGCGTAAAGGAACAGAGGCCGTCGACTTCGGGCATCGAGGCGGGCAACTTTGGTATCTGTGCTTTGGGACCGTAATGTCAGCACTTGAACGACTCAAATCATCGCTTGGGACTGCATCATCGCAGCCGATAGGTCGGTCTTGGGCAGTCGATAATTCGATCGATCAAGAGATCACTCGCTTGCAGCGGCACTTGAAAGCGGGAGCTTTGTCATATCTTCCGAAGGACTTGCAGGTTGAAGCGGTGCAACGCTTCTGGGTTTCGAGGGAGCTCGGTAGCCTGACTGATGCACGGCTGGTGTCCTATGGCGTGACACTTCCAGTCGGACCACAGCGCATGTGCGTGATAGAGGATCGTGAGCGCTTTCCTGTACTGCTACGCGAAGTCGATCAAATTCTTCCCGCACGCAAGCATTACAGAAGATGCTATCAAGGGCTTCTCGCAGGGTATTTCAGCTACGACCCTCACAGCAAAGAAGCTCCGCAGATCGGACGGGAGAATTGGGCGGCGCTAAGAACTTACCTGCACGACCGCTCGGGTATGGTAGTTGACGGAGATCGAAATCCTGGTTGGGTCGATACTCTTCAGTCGCACAGACAGGTGTTGTCGCAAGAACCATGTAATAGATATGGGACGGCATTTCTAGACGGAGATAGCCGCGAAGTTGACGAACTGAGGGAAGGCTTGAGTATCGCGGACGCGTCTTGGTTCACGAGGGAGCTCTTTCTGGCTCAAATTCGCGCTGCCGAGCGCCGTTCAGATGCGGGATTTCTTAAAGTTATCGAGCACCTTCTCGACATGCTGCGCAATAACGAGGCAGTGAGAAATGAAGGCTTGGCCATGTTACTTAACAGGCACGCTACGGTTCAGCCCGTGCCTTTGAGTGTTCCTCTGCGTGACGCCGCAGTGGAGTGGTGGGGAAATCCCTGGTTAGCCTCAAATAGCATGCGATGGAGTCGTGTTACGTCGGCTTCTCGTGCGATGGTTACTGAATGGCTCAAGCTTGAGTTCATTGAGGCATTCTTCACGTTGCTTGCCGAAGAGCGCACTGGCGACACTCGCCGACTTGAGTTCTGGAAGCGCTACGTCAATGCGATTGACGAGGTCCACTTCGCCTTGGGCACGGAGGCACGTACATCCAGAGCATCGGATTTTGTAGCGCTTCGAAGGAAGATGGCAGGGCTTGTTGTCGACTTGCAAGACAACGTCAGAAGCAATAACGCTTTCATCATGAAGATGGGGCCGCTTGTGATCGTAGAGTTTAGCGGCTACAGCAATGCCTGCTATGGGTACGATGGAAGGAAACCATTGCCCTTTCGACTCGACCGTCCAGTAGTGATGCCAAAGAATGCGACCAACTCGCTGAAGCACTCTGCATACTGGATTTGGTTACAGCACCAAGATGGTATTCACGGGTGGAATCGTTGGGAAGAGATGTTCACGGCGACGCTTGCCACCGAATTTGGCATCCAGCCAAAGAAGATAGGCGCTGCACAAACGCACCAACGCGAACCTGTAGCAGGCACGCATGAAAAGGGTCCGCTGCGCGCTCAGCAGGAACCGTCGACCCGCAGGCATGAGGCTTATCCTGGTGCGGGGAGCGACACCATAGATGCCTGGAAGAGCCGCAATTACACGCGCGTGATGTTGTCAACGTTTACGGAGCGGTTTGGTCTGAAGATCAACGACCTGACGGCGAACAACGGCAACCTATGGGTTCAAACGGACGCGACGAATCTTGACGTCAACCAAGTGCTGCATCGCTGGGGTTTTCGGTACAAGGACAACAAAGGTTGGTGGAAGCAGGGGTGAGGAATGTTCAAGCTGTTCAAAAAGGTCGACCATCTCCCACCAAGTGGCTGGCACTGCGTTGAAACCGAGGATGGGGTTCGTATAGGCACTCAGCCAACTGATCTTTCACGTTCGCTGACCGCAGAGTTTTTGGGTGGATTTCTCGAACAGCTTGAGGATGAGGGGTTCGCGGAAGTTGAGGATGGTCGCTATTTCATTTCGTGGAATTCAGTCTATGAGTTGATGGTGCATCCCGAGTATTCGCAAGGCATGTCCGAACTCGCGTTGCCCGCTGTTGAGCCGGTTCTAGCTACCGTCAGCAGCCACGATTCCCTTGAGGACGCAACTTTCGAAATTGCGATAGGCGACTGGTCAATCGATTCTTCCTTCGCACATGAAGCATCCCTGCTAGGTGCTGTCCTTACGCACCACGATCGTAAGGTGCTGCTACCGTCATCCCTTTGGGCACTAGTTCGTGAAATTCGTCTGTTTGCCCACCGAGGCGGGTCTGAACGAACTGGGCAAGCTAACCGCCTAGGCTGGGGTCGAATTCGCCGCCTTGCCGTCGCTGCAGATGTAAACCTTGACTCATTTCTTCATCGCACGGTCGTACTCACACCAGAGCGCCTGACGATCGGCATTCGCAAGGCGACCGTTGACGACGACGCCATCATAGAAGTTCAGCCAAGTTTCGACGGCGCTCCTGATGATTGGCTGGATCGATTCGATCGCCAGGCGCGTGTACTAGGCCGTTATGACATACCGACCAATGAAGGAGTCGTACAGGTCGTCATTTCACCCAAGGTGCGAACTGTTCTCGAGGAAATAAAACGGCTCCCGATGCGTCGCGTCGCAGGTGCACGTGCGCAAGCGTTCATCCTAAATCCATATGCAGCTTTGGGCGAGGATGCCAACGATGTCATCGACGAAATGCAGTTTGAGCGCGCTCGTTCGGAGGCTGGGCTCGAGTACGAACGTTTTTTACCAAGGTTCGAACGGGACGCATTTGGTTACCCTCTCAAGGTTGGGCTTCTTGTAGAGACGGCATCTGCTTTGGGTCCGATGTCATCGGACTGCATATGGCTTACGGACGATGAACTTGCAATGTTCGTCGGGTCGCTGAAATCCGCTCTTGCGAAGAACTACCAGTTGCTTGGCTGGAACGGTTACGACCTTGAGCTGCAGGGTGATTCACCTGAATACCTTCATGAGCTGGAGAAGGCGCTTGAGGACCGTAAGCGACCTCCAATTGTCATCACCTATGCTCAAATTTACGATCTGACGCACTACACATCTCGGGTACAGGAAATCGGCGTAGAGAAGCCATATTTTTCTCCCTACATCGCCAAGAAGAAAGATGATGAGGGTTGGTTTCCAGAGAACGTCATCCCCATTATTTCGTGGGTGGCAGAGGGTGAGGCCGAGCCTATCTCTATACCGCTCAGCCCTCAGACGTTGGCTGAATTTCGCCAGAAGATCGCTGACGCCAAAGCGACGGGTAACTCCGAAATCTCAATTCCAGGCGTCGCCAAACCAATTCCTCTTGCTGAGGCGGTGCGCATTTCGGAGACGTTTACCGCTGCAAAATCTGACGCAGATGAAGGTCGTCTTGATCGCGCGAGTCTGAGGCGGCCAGACGCCACCACAACCGTTGCGCGCAAGAGCCCAGTGCTCTTAGCGAATATTCAGAACATTGATTATGCAGAAGAGCGCCGCGAGGCGCTCTCAACACAAAGTTGCTCGCTCGAAATGCCATCGTCAATGCGGCCTGGATACGCGTTGCTGCCTCACCAGCGCGAAGGTGTGACGTGGCTTCAATCACTCTATTTGGCTAATAGAGCCTACAACTGTCGTGGCGCCGTACTTGCCGATGATATGGGTCTCGGGAAGACACTTCAGCTGCTGACGTTGATGGCTTGGATTCTGGAAAAGGACCCGAAATCAGACCCTATGCTTGTGGTTGCTCCAGTATCGTTACTGGAAAATTGGAAGGAAGAGGCTGCGGTTTTTTTCACTGCGGAAGCGCTTCCGATTCTCACAGCCTACGGGCAAGAATTGGCTCCGCTCCGAGTTCCGCGTGAGAGCATCGACGAACGCTTAAGATCTGAGGATGGCCTGACCAAGTTCCTGAAGCCAGGCTGGCTTGGAGATGCGCGCATAGTTCTCACGACATATGAAACGCTTAGGGACCTTGAATTCTCGTTTGCCTCTCAACGCTGGTCGCTGATGATTTGTGACGAAGCGCAGAAGATCAAAAATCCAGCTGCGATGGTGACGCGCGCTGCGAAGAAGCAGAACGTCGAATTCAAGATTGCATGTACCGGGACACCTGTTGAGAACACACTGGCAGATATCTGGTGCTTGTTCGATTTCGTGCAGCCGGGATTGCTTGGCGCGCTTAATGAATTTGGACGCCGTTACCGTAAGCCGATAGAAGCTAGAACCACTGAAGAGCTTGCTCGGGTCGAAGAATTGCGTAAGTTGATCACACCGCAAATTCTGAGGCGAACCAAGGCGGAGGTCGCCAAGGATCTGCCAAAAAAGATCATAGTCGAAGATTGTCGCAAGCTACGACTGTCTGAAAAGCAGCGTGAGCTTTACGCTTGGGCCATCGAAGTTTTCAAAAAGCGCGGCGAGCCCGATACAAATGCACCTTTCAAAAACCACCTTGGATTGCTCCACTACCTCCGCCTCGTATGCACGGATCCGCGACGCTTCGGATTGGACGTTTTCAGGCCGAGTATCTTGGCTGACTATCGAATCCAAGCGCCTAAACTTGATTGGCTTTTGTCTCAACTAAAGGCTATCAAGAGTAAGGAAGAAAAGGTCATTGTTTTTTGCGAGTTTCGCGTTATTCAGCGCCTTTTACAGCACTACATTCACGAGTCGCTGGACTTCAGGCCTGACATCATCAACGGAGATACGGCTGCATCAGCCAGCCACGTCGACAGTAGGCAGAAGCGCATCAAGTCGTTTCAAGAGCGGGCAGGCTTTGGGGTGATCATATTGTCACCTGTTGCAGTCGGTTTTGGCGTGAATATCCAAGCTGCAAACCATGTGATTCATTACACACGGACATGGAATCCCGCGAAGGAGGACCAAGCGACTGATAGAGCGTATCGAATTGGCCAGAAAAAAGACGTCTATGTGTACTACCCCGTCGTTATGGCGGACGACTTTGTCACATTCGATGTAAAGCTGAACGAGCTTCTTGAAATCAAGCGACGGCTTGCGAGCGATATGTTGAATGGTGCGGGCGACCTACGACCAGGTGACTTCATTGTTGATGACGTGCTTCCACCTGGTATTGCTATTCCTGAAGTGCCTGTGACGTTGGATACGGCGCTCTCGATGAACTGGCAGTACCTTGAGGCACTTACGGCCGTGCTTTACACCAAACGTAGCTACGATGCGGTGCTTACGCCGCCCAGCAAAGATAACGGGGTTGATGTGGTTGCGTTGCCCCGCGAAGGAACAGACGGAAAGTTAGTTCAAGTCAAAGCATCAGAGCGCGAGGGGGGGGCGCTGGGCTGGAGCGCAGTCAAAGATGTTGTTGGGGGTCACGCTTACTATGCGAAGCAGTATCCAGGCGTGACTTTCCAGCGTGTCTGCCTTACCAATCAGCGCTTCGACAGTCAGGCTCATATGAACGCGACTCTCAACGAGGTCGAGCTTCTTGAGCAATCTGATTTGGAAAAAATGCTGGTGGCTACACCAGTTACCTTGATGGACGTGGAGAAGCTTCTTTACAAGGAATGGTGACGTCTGATCGGGCGACTGACCTAAGACTTGCTAAGCGCGGTGACGGTAAGGGCAGGAGGAAAGGTGGGATGGATCAGCAAACTGATACGGGGCTTGAACGTAAACTACCAACCAACACCAAGGCTTATTTCATCAAGCTCGGCGAGCGGGGGTTCTGGGAAAAGAAATGTCTGAAAGACGGCACCTTGTGGTTTGGATACAACGAAACACCACATGACATGTGTCTTCGAGGCGATTGGGGTGGCGTCCAGGCGTTTTGGAAAATTGTACGCAAAAAAGAAGGTACTGCTTCGAACGATGCTCGACAGATCCGCACGTTTTATGAGGCCGACGAGCACAGCATTTTCATCACTTTTCACGGCGGGTATCTCTGGTGGTGCAAACCCAAAGGCCGCGCGGCCGTCATTGAAGATGACGCCCGTTTGCGACAGACCGTGGATGGTTGGAAGCGCGAGAGCATAGGTGGTGATCCACTCATCATCAGCCGACTTTCGGGCAAGCTCACCAAAACGCAGATGTTCCGCGGCACCATTTGCGAGGTCGCAGAGAGAGCTTACCTACTTCGTCGTATCAACGACGAGCCGACTCCCGAGGTAGCGGTTGCTGAAGAGGCAGAGGTCATTTTGCGAGCCCGAATCCTGGCGATGGTTCAGTTGCTTGACCCAAAGGATTTTGAGTTATTGGTGGAGCTGATCTTTTCGTCCAGCGGATGGCGGCGACAGACGCGGACGGGTGGAACTCAGAAGACAATCGACTTAGACCTTCTGTTACCCACTACAGGTGAGCGAGCCTTTGTCCAGATCAAGTCCAAGACATCAGGCAAAGAATTCGAGAGCTACGCGAAGGATTTCAGGGACACTGATGCGCACGCGCGGATGTTTTTCGTGTGGCATACAGGGAAGGTCAACGTTGAGCCCACCGAGCAGATCACTTTGTGGGGTCCCGATGAGGTTCCAAAGATGGTGCTTGAGGCAGGATTGTTGTCCTGGCTTAAAGATAAGGCTTCGTAGCCACGATCGAAATGATGTTTGAACCTGATCGGACCTGATACCACCTGTGCCCACAGCGTGCCCCGAAGCGCAAAAAGCCATTGACCGAAAAATTGAAGTGCGGCTAAGCCGTTGAATCAATAAGCTGTCTGAGGCGAAATCAATTCGTCGACACGAGGACTCCCAGTCCCCGTGTCGACGAGGAAAAAGTGCTGATTTCGAGGCGAAAAATAGCTTCGAGCAACGAAATTGATCAGATGCTCGTTGGAACATTGGGGATTTCTTCGTGAGCATCGTGAGCTACGGAATCCGCATGGCAGCGGCCTTCAAGAGCCCAAAAACGACGAAGCCCACTCGTTAAAGTAGGCTTCTTCGTTCTACACATGGTGGCCGAGGACGGAATCGAACCGCCGACACGGGGATTTTCAAGAGTTTCCTCGACGAATGGGAAGCCCCATTTAATGCGGTTCTTCAATGAGTTAGGAATTTGGCGAACCTTATGGAGCCTTGCCAAACCCCATGGAGACTTACTGAGCCCGAAACCTCACTGAAACCTGAAAAACCGAAACCGCGTCAGGTTTTCGACTTTCGTCGGGAAGGGGATGACTGCTTGGGGTCTCCACTTGTGCGACGAACGCTCCCTACATGGATGCCTGTCGGTCATGATGGACTGACACCCCACTGGCGTTCAACCACTCAGAAAGCCGTTTACGACTGGCCTCAATTTTATCTTCTCCAATCCGTTCAATATCTAACTTCCTCCATCGCTGGGCTCGATCGGCAAATTCCCTCCCATCCGTCATTGCTCCATTGCCACGACGAAGGCGCACCTGACGAGCTTTATCTCGCAAACCCACAAGGTCCGAGACCTTGAATACTGCTGTTGGCTTCTCGGTCTCTCCAAGATGGCGCCACGCGTGACTAGCCGCCTGCTCATTGGCCGCTAGGACCCAGGCCATGCGAATGGGGTTTTTGGCCTCATGGGTGGCAAACACGCACCCAAACCGATGAGTGCCAGCGTGACCGAAAAAGTTGCGCACCACGTAAGCGGGTGCTTTTTCGGCCTCAGCGATCTGGGCATCTAGTGCCGTTTCATTCACGATCACAAGCGGTATCCATCGAGACCGCTCGATGGCTTTGGATGCCTGTTCTGCGGTGTCAGCAATCGCCACACCCTCACGCAAAACTTTGACATCACCTTGACCAGCTGCCGCCAATACCGTCCACACCTGGTCTGGGGTGAGGTCGGGTTCATCATTGAGCAACCAAGCACTTGGTTCGTCTGTTTTATCGGTCATGATTATTTCTCCCGTTTCTGTTTCCGTATATCCATCCAAACAGAAATCGGAATGAGCGCAAGGGGGGTACTGAAAGATTTCTGTGAAGCGCAACGATGTTCTTGAAGATTCAAGTTCGTTGCGCTGACCGTTCGATCACGCCATCAGGGAAGCGTAGTGGAAGCACTACTTGGCGCATGGCCCCCGATGGGCTTGGCTTCACGGGTATCATGCGGTGACAGATGATTGAGTGCTGCACGTTATTTTTCGCAACATCCAATGGGGATAAGGGATGATCGAGTCAATGCGTATTGCAGGTGTTGCGACCTATGGTGCAGCCAACGGGGAGTTGAACGGTCTGTCCACGGTCAACTATTTCTTTGGTAGTAATGGATCAGGCAAGACAACGCTGTCGAACCTCATAGGTGACCCCACGCACAATGATTTTCGTGCATGCGCTATCAATTGGAAGAATCAGACACCACTTCAAACTTTGGTCTACAACCGAGATTTTGTGACCAAAAACTTCAGTCCAACCGTTGGGCTCAAGGGCATCTTCACCCTTGGCGAAATCAATGTACAGGCGGTCTTAGACATAGCAGCTGAAAAACTCAAGCGCGATGACCACATATCAAAGCGCGAGAAGTTCACCAAGACATTGAAGGGCGACGAAGAGGCAGGAACAAAGGGCAAGGAAGTAGAGCGAGACGAATTGAACGCGGCATTTGCAGACACGTGCTGGACGACATTTCGCAAATACGATCCGTTCTTCAAGACCGCGTTTGAACACTATAGGGTTCGTGGTGCTGCAACGAAGTTCCGCGATCAAGTTCTCCTTCAAAGCACGAGCAACACAGCTGATCTGCTGTCATTCGATGATTTGAAAGAGAAGGCCAGCACGCTGTTTGAGAGCAATCCGCAGCCAGTCGCAACAATCACTGAACTATCCCTCGCAGGGCTTGATTTGCTTGAGGCCAACGATGTTCTTGGTCGAGCGGTTGTCGGCCGCAATGACGCCACAATCGCGGCCATGATCAATCGTTTGCAGAATTCGGATTGGGTGAAAACGGGGCGAGCTTTTTTTGATGTCAATCATGGCGACTGCCCGTTCTGTCAGCAAAAAGCGCCAACAAGGTTGAAGGCTGACCTTGAGAGCTACTTTGATGGTGCTTTCGAGACCGACACCAAGGCGATTGCGGACCTGCAAACAAGCTACCTCCTTGAGACAGCGAAGATCCAGACGGCACTTCAGGACATCATCGACACGCAATCAACATTCATCGAGCCTGAGCGTCTTCTGTCGTCCCAGCGGTTGCTCAGCACGCTGATTGAGTTGAACAAGACTAGGCTGGTTAACAAGGCAAAGGAGCCAAGTCTCACAACACGACTTGAAGCGCATGGGCCTGCATTGAAAGAGGCGCAGGAGGAGATCGTGCGTGCCAATGTGGCTATGGCGCGGCACAACCAGATGGTGCGGGATCTTGGTACGGAACGAGCGACCCTCATTGCGCAAGTATGGAAGCTCTTGCTGGAAGAGGACTTGAAGACCGATCTTGAGACCTATAAGCGCCAGGTGGGAGGCCTGGATACAGCTATTGAATCATTGAACAACAAGGTAGTGGCGTTGACAGGTGACGTTGAGGCTTCTGATACAGCAATTGCTGAACTAGAAAAAGCGAACACCAACACACGACACGCTGTTGATCGCATCAATGGCAACCTCAAGTCGTTCGGTTTTAAGAGCTTCAGCATCAAGCAGCTTGATGGCAACAAATATAAGTTGGTGCGGGCAGATGACTCAGAGGCCATGCATTCATTGAGCGAAGGTGAGCGGACGTTCGTCACCTTTCTCTACTTCATTGAACTGGTGCGAGGAAGTGAAGCGTCATCTGGTGTGAACACAGAGCGCGTGGTTGTTTTTGATGACCCTGTATCGAGCTTGGACAGTGACGTTCTTTTCATTGTCTCCACCTTGATCCGAGACGTGGTTGCCGAGGCGCGTGCAGGTGGAATGATCAAGCAGGTGTTCATCCTCACGCACAATGTCTACTTCCATAAGGAAGTCACATTCACGGGCGTCAAGAGTCCAGATGTTCGCACAGAAACGCATTGGGTCATTCGCAAACCTGATCTGTTGTCGGAAGTGAATAAGCACGCAACCAACCCCATCAAGACCTCTTACGAGTTGCTGTGGCATGAGGTGCGTGACCCAAACCGAAACAGCACCACCATCCAGAATGCCTTACGTCGCATTCTGGAAAACTACTTCAAGATCCTTGGCGGTGTTCCCTTGGACGAGCTGATCGCCAAATTTAGTGGTCGCGATAAGTCCATTTGCAAAGCGCTGATGTCTTGGACAAACGACGGGTCGCATGGTGTGGAAGATGATGTGTTTTTTACAGCAGGAGAGGTGTCAGTGGACACGTATCTTGATGTCTTCCGCATGGTCTTTGAGAAGTCTGAGAATGAAGGTCACTACAAGATGATGATGGGCAACGCATATCGAGAACGTGCTCCTGTTATAGAGGTCGCAGAAGTCGGAAACGAAAACGCCACCCCATGAAAGGGTGGTGTGATCTGGTGCGTCGGTCATCCTTGATGTGGAGGCCTCCACGGCGCCCAGACTTCCCAGACTAAGGACAGCTTGCCCACTGTTTGACCCATAGCCCATCAGGGTAGGGTGGCGTATCTCCATACTGAACCTCACGCACTCGCAACTCAAAAAATTCGGCTAAGACGCAGGAGAAAGACCGGGATCAATGCCGGTCATCGCGACCGATACATCCCATAAGCGTTGCGCTAATGCAGCGTCTTGCGCATCCGCAGACCGGGATGATTCACCAGAAACGCCTCTAATTCCGCGAAGGCCTGTGGGCCCGAGGTAAGCACCCGATTTTACGACGCCGGTTGCGGCTTGCAGCGCGGGCCATGCTCCCTTGTCAGCGCTGTTGAGCAGGACCCCGGCGATCGGATTGAAAATTTGCAGCCACCCCATGTTGCGCGCCAAGCTGGTCGAGGCTATGCCCGGGTGACAGCCTACCGCTGTGATTGACGAGCCGGCTGCCCGCAGTCGTCTGTCCAACTCAAAGAAGAACAGTGCATTGGCCAGCTTGCTGGCCGCGTAACGCTTCATCCGGTCGTAGCTGTTCTGGGCGTTAAGGTCATTCCAGTCGAATTGCGCGCCCTTGTGCGCCACGCTGGAGGTCGTCACGACCCGCGATCCCTGCGTATCGCCCAGCTTAGGTAGCAGCAGCGACGTCAGCGCAAAGCAGCCTAGGTGATTGACGCCCCATTGCAGCTCGAAGCCTTGCTTGGTCCGCATCAGGGGTGGCGCCATCACGCCCGCGTTGTTGACGAGCACGTCCAGACGCGGCTCGCGGGCCACGCGCTCGGCTGCAGTCCGGATGCTGTCCAGGTCCGCGAAATCGATCGACAGGAAATCCAGATTCGCACTTGACGTGCGCAGCCTGATCCGCGCCATCGCCTCTTGCGCCTTCGCTTCATCCCGGCACGCGAGCAGCACGCGTGCGCCTCGCTGCGCTAGGACCCGCGTGACCTCATAGCCGACGCCGGTGTTGGCGCCGGTAACGATAAAGCATTTGCCAGCCTGGTCTGGCACATCAGCTTCGGTGAAGCCTGTGGATTTCGACATGATGATTCCGTCTAAGGTAAAAGTTAGCTCCAATGGCCCAGCTCGCTCTTGCGTCGCAGGCCATAAGGTCAAGCGGTCTCTATGGCAATGAGGCCTTTGCCGTTGATGCGACGGCCGGCTTCCAACTCCCGTATCAGATCGATGGCTTCACTCAGTCGAACCACCCGGCCTACCGAAAGTTTCAGCTTCCCCTTGCTGGCAAGCCCCGCGACTTCCCGCAGCGTTGCCTCGTCTTGCTTGCCCATTACGAAATGGCGGCTTCGTGAGAGAACAACTCGCATCATTTTTGTGGGTGAGGGGCTTATGTCGAGGATCACGCCTCCGCGCTTTGCAAGCCTACGTTCGTCATTGGCCGGCAAACTTCCATGCGTGTCGAATACGACATCGAACGTCCCCATGAGATTGCCCGGAAGGGATTGCCTGTAATCGAGAACTGCGTCAGCACCTATCGCCTTTGCGGCGCTCATCGACTCTGCGCGCACGC
Organism: Rhodanobacter sp. C03; assembly: GCF_002001175.1. GTDB lineage: Bacteria > Pseudomonadota > Gammaproteobacteria > Xanthomonadales > Rhodanobacteraceae > Rhodanobacter. The sequence goes on from NZ_MUNT01000001.1 coordinate 956,446, forward strand.
GCCCCACTACGGTTGCCCCTATGGCCTTCGCTATCTGCGTAGCTGATTGCCCCACTGCCCCATAGGCGCCATTGATGAAAACGGACTGCCCCGCCTTCAGTTGGGCTTTATGCACCAACGCAATCCAGGCTGTCGTGGCCGCCACGGGCAGCGTTGCCGCTTCTTCATGGGTCAGGGCAGCGGGTTTTGCGACGGCGAGCGCTTCTTTGGTGATCAACGTCTCAGCAAATGAGCCGGACGTTTTCACGGGGGTAGAGCCAAAAACCTCGTCGCCGACTTTGAGGCGCTTCACACCTCGACCGATGCCCTCGACGACCCCGGAGAAATCTTGACCCATGGCACGCGGAAACTTCCGGCCTGTCATGAATTTCATCGCACCCTGCCGGATCTTCCAGTCAACAGGATTGATTGAGGCGGCTTTGACGCTGACTCGAATTTCGTCATCGGCCAAATCCGGCAATTGATATTCTTCCAAGCGCATTTCTGCCGGGCCACCATAGCGATGGAACTGTATTCTTTTCATTTTTTTATCCATGTATCTTTTCTTACGACACTAGGCTGGGCAGCCACGCTCATTCCGCACATGCCAGTGGCGTTTATGGCCCGGGACTGCGCGTTCAGGAGGAAAAAAGACAGTTGAAACGCTCCTCGAAGTTATTGTCGAGTACTGATGCTAGGAGCCTGACGAACGAAATCGTTGTTTACCGAGCGCTGTCGATAATTGAGCCGCCGTCGGGAGTAAGACTGTATCCAGTCAAGAACTGAGCATCCTTGCTCGCCAAGAACAGGACGACAGGCGCAATGTCGTCTTCCGGCGAGCCATAGCGGCCTAGCGGGTTGGCCGGGGGAGGAACGTTGGTTTCCGGCTCCCATGTTTCTGCCACCGGAAGTACATTGTTCACGGTGATCTTGTCGGCTCCCCACTCACGGGCAGCGGTCCGAGTGAGAGCGCGCACCGCTTCTTTGGCCATGTTGTAGGGGCCATATCCCGCCAAGCCGATAACACCAGCCATCGAGCCGAAATTGATGACACGTCCTTCGCCGCTCGCCTTGAGGTGAGGGTACGCCGCCTGCATCATTCTCAGATATGCAATCGGCCCCATCTCGAAATTGCGCTGCAGTTGCTCCATCGACAGATCAATAATGGAAGAGAACGGCGCAGATGAGTCGAAGGCGTTGTTGACGAGGATGTCGATCCCGCCATAGGTGGCGACCACCTTTTCCACCGCGGCCTTGATCTCGCCGGCATTGGCAATGTCGCAAGGCAAGCCGATCGCCATGCCGTCGGAAGCGCGAATATCGGCAACGACCGCATCCACATTGGCTGGGGTGCGCGAGAGAACTGCCACTTTGGCGCCTTCCGCAGCGAACAGTTTTGCAGTGGCACGACCGATACCGCGGCCGGCGCCTGTGATGATCGCGACTTTTCCGTTGAGTCGAGCCATGTTGATCTCCGTTAGTTGAGGGCTGTTTGACGCCCCACTGATGGGGCGTAGGGGGACGGAATCTCGCGAGCGATGTTCTGTGTTGCGAACGACGCAACCAGCAGCACAACGCCGACTACCGCCGGAACCGCACCTCTCGGTTTACGAACGCCGAGGTGCGCCAAAGCGGACAGAAGCAAGTGGTAGAACATGCCGGCGTAGGCCAGGTCGCTTAGCGGCACGCTGACGCGCGACAGAATGGCGGCAACGGCTAGGAGCTTCACGGCAGTGAGAAGCGGAACGAGATAGCCGGGGTAGCCAAGATCGGCGAGTGCTTGGACAACCCAAGCCCTTTTGGCTAAGTACGTCGTCGCAGAGGCGAGATAGAGCAAGGACAGCAGCGCCGTACTGATCCAGTACACGTAACTTTGAGTCATGAGGTTTCCTAAAGCAGGGTTACATCGACACCCATGAGAATGTCGTCTAAGATGAAACTCAGCAAGTAGGATGAAAAAGTGATGGTTAGTATGGAAAAGAAGACTAAAGGCTGCGATGAGGTCAACATGCACGAGGAGATGCGCCGCGCATTCGCGCTGCTGTCGGGCAAGTGGAAGCTGGAAATCATGTGGCTGCTCAACCAGCGGGTCTATCGCTTTGGAGAGCTGCGCAAGGCCATACCGCGAATCACTCAGCACATGCTGACGGCGCAACTTCGTGAACTGGAAGCTGATGGCCTGATATCCCGCACGGTATTCGCGGAAGTGCCGCCGCGCGTCGAGTACGAGATCACGGCAAAGGCGCGTGGGTTGGGGCCGACGATGGAGGCGCTAACAGCCTGGTGGAACGAGTACGGTAGAAGTGTGCCGGCAAAGACGGCCTCGCGTGGACGCAAGGCCAAAGGAGCTTAGGCGGCTCAGGTTTCGCAGAAAGGGCCGCCAACTCGTTGAGCTAATCAACGAAATGAACCGATATTCGCAAACAAAATTTGCCCGGGCGATGACAGTCTGCGCGGTATTTCTGTGAGTAGCGTGTTCCACGCCGGTGATCAAAATTCCTTGGTGGGGGCGCTTCAGACAGGGTGGTCGTTGCAAGTTAATTATGATCAATCGCGCCGGCAAGCGCCGATCAACTCGCAGATACTGATCAGCCAGCGTCTGCTATCGGGAAAGGCCGCTAATGAGGGCTGTCATTCGGCAAGCGTGGCTAGTTTGGGCAAACGAAAACGCCACCCCCATGAAGAGGTGGCGTGATCTGGTGCGTCGAACATCCTTGATGTGGAGGCCTCCACGGCGCCCAGACTTCCCAGACTACGGACAGCTTGCCGAAGTTGTGGCTCGCAACCCATCAGGGTAGGGTGATGGAGGATGTCAGGGTTGTCTGATGGCAACCAGGAAACGGACGTCTAAATGAATTATCGCCTTGGTGTTTGAGAGCCCGTTGTTGGGTTCAATCATTCGTCAAGCAGGGAAATTATTTTCGTCGAGAAGGGGATTAATCTCGTCGAGGTGGGGATGAAGCGAAACCTCAGTGAAACCTGAAAAGAAAAAGCTCACCGTTCGAAAAATCGAAGAGTGAGCTAAGTCATTGTATCTACACGTAAAACATGGTGGCCGAGGACGGAATCGAACCGCCGACACGGGGATTTTCAATCCCCTGCTCTACCAACTGAGCTACTCGGCCGGAAACCTTGCAACCACGGGACAGCCGCTAGGGTTGCCGATGATGCGTGGAGCCGCGTATTAGACCGAACGTGCGGCTTTTCGTCAAGACTCGGCATCTGGCGCGGTGAAACCGGTGGCCTTGGCGAAGTCGCCGCCGAACAGGAATTTCTCCATTTCTTCGCCGAGGTACTTGCGTGCCTTCGGGTCGAGCGGGCTGAGCCGGTATTCATTGATCAGGGTGGTCTGGTGGGCCAGCCACTGCTGCCACGCAGGCTTGGAAATCTCGGCGTAGATGCGCTGGCCAAGCGGACCGGGCCAAGGAGCGAAGTCGAGGCCTTCGGCGTCGATGCCGAGCTTGGCGCAATGAATGGTACGGCTCATGAAATTTCCTCGGGTCTTTGCCTGGTCGGGTAGGAGTGCACCCTGTGCGCGATGCTTTCAGTCATCCAGCCAACAAGAGCATCGCGCACAGGGTGCGCTCCTACAATGTGGGGCGGGCGATGTTGAGCAACAAGCTGCGCACCGGTGCTGGCAGGCCAAGTGCAGTCAGTTCTTCGGCGCTGCACCAGCGCAGCTGTGGGTTGTCGGCGATGCCATGGGCTGCTGTTGCGTGATCGAACAGCAGCGGTTCGATGTTCAACCGGTAGTGACTGAACACGTGGATGAACGGAGCGAGTGCTTGTGCATCGTCGATCTGCGCATGCTGCTGCGCGATGCGCCACGCAGCATTCGGGTCGGTCGCTTCGGGCAGGCTCCACAAACCTGACCACACGCCTTGCGGGCCGCGTCGTTCCAGCAGTACACGGCCCTGGCGGTCGCGCAGGATCAGCATCACGGTGGCGCGGGTGGGAATGGATTTGCCCGGTTTGCGGCTGGGCAGCTGCGTGGTGAGGTCGTCGCGATGGGCGACGCAGTCGCCGGCCAGCGGGCAGGCCTCGCAGCGCGGGCGCGAGCGCACGCAGAGGGTGGCACCCAGGTCCATGATTGCCTGGGTGTAGTCGGCGACGCGCGTGTTCGGTGTATGGGCCTCGGCGTGCTGCCACAGTTGTTTCTCCACGGCGCTTTCGCCGGGATGGCCGTGGATGCCGTGGTAGCGGGTGAGCACGCGCTTGACGTTGCCGTCGAGTATCGCGAAACGCAGGCCGTGCGCCTGCGCCAGGATCGCGCCGGCGGTGGAGCGGCCGATGCCGGGCAGCGCATTCAAGGCGTCGAAGTCGCGCGGCAGTTCGCCGGCATGCTGTTCGACGCAGAGCTGCGCGGCGCGGTGCAGGAATCGTGCACGGCGGTAGTAGCCGAGTCCGGACCACAGCGCCAGCACGGTGTCCTCGTCGGCACTGGCGAGATCGCGCAGGGTGGGTAGTGCGCCGACGAAGCGCTCGAAGTAACCGACCACGGTGGTGACCTGGGTCTGCTGCAGCATCACTTCGGACAGCCATACACGGTAGGCATCGCGTGGGTGCTGCCATGGCAGGTCCTTGCGGCCGTACTGGTCGAACCAGTGCAGCAGGCGGGTGGCCAGCGTGGCTGTCATGGTTTCTTGTTGGCCGATGCGCTGGTGCTGGCGGAGACGGGCACGTCGTCGCCTGCCTGCAGGGTCAGCCCTTCGATATGGATGCCGCCGACCTCGAGTCGGGCGATTTCCGCATGGCCGCTGGCAGGCGGCACGGTCAGTTGCGGGTTGTGCTCATCGCCGAGCTGGCTCCACCAATGGGCGAGCGCCAGTGGCGGCAGGTGCAGGTCGGCGTGATTGTCGGGGCCGTCCATTTTCAGCGCGAGCAGCAGCGGATTGTCCTGGTCGGCCGGAGTCAGTTTCAGCGAGATGTCGTATTGGCCGGCGTCAGCCTGATCCAGCTTGCCGGCGAGGCTGGCGGCTGCATCGGCCGCGCCATGCCAGTGCGCGCTGCCGTTCAGGGCCACGGTCATGGCGCTGCCCTGCGACAGGTGCAGTTCGATGTTGTCCAACTGCAGTGCATTGCCTTCGATACGTGGCGTGGCGGACAGGCGCAGCTGTAATGATGTGTTAGCAGCGGTGATCGCCGACATGCTGAGCGGAAACGGCTGGCCCGAGATCAGGCTGCCGGCTTCGAGCGCGACGTTGCCGAGCAGCAGCTGGTCTCCTCGCACCACGCTGCCGCGGCTGATGCTGACGCCGGTGTCGATGCGCGGAATGTTCGGGGGAGTACCGGCCGGTTGTGTGGGCAGCGCGGCCAGCCAGTCCTGCAGCGCATCCAGGTCGACGCGTGGGGAATCGATCTCCAGCCGGGTGATCACCGGCGGTCCGCCGAGCAGGGTTTGCCAGGGCAGTGCCAGCCGGCCACGCGAAGCGAGCAGGATCGGTGCATTCGCACCCTGCGCGTTGAGCGTGATGCCGGACAGCTCCAGCGCCGGCCGTGGAAACAGGGTGGGACTGGCCGGGCTGGCCAGGTTCAACTCCAGCCCGGCATCGAGTGCCTGGGTCTGCAGCATGACGGTGAAGCGCTCCGGTTGCAGCAGCAGATAGACGGCGATGATCGCGGCCAGCGCGACCGCCAGCATCACGCCACCGAGTACCAGCAGGATCAGCCGCAGTCGGCGTGACATCGGCTCAGTTCCACGCTTCAGTCATGACCGTCGCCGAGGCTGGCTGGCAGCAGGCCGTCGACGAAGGCCGCGGCATCGAACACGCGCAGGTCAGTGGCAGTTTCGCCGAGGCCGACGTAGCGGATCGGCAGGCCGAACTCGCGGGCGAGCGCAAACACCACGCCGCCCTTGGCAGTACCATCGAGCTTGGTCACGACCAGGCCGGTGACCCCGACGATCTGGCGGAACTGGCGGACCTGGTTGACCGCGTTCTGGCCGGTGGTGCCATCGATCACCATCAGCACTTCATGCGGTGCATCGGCATCGAGTTTCTTCAGCACGCGGGCGATCTTGCCCAGTTCGTCCATCAGGCCGCCCTGGGTATGCAGGCGGCCGGCGGTATCGGCGATCAATACGTCGGTGCCACGCGAGCGCGCCGCCTGCAGCGCATCGAAGATCACGCTGGCGGCGTCGGCATCCTGGCCTTGCGAGATCACCGGCACTTCATTGCGTGCGCCCCAGGTCTTCAACTGCTCGACGGCGGCGGCGCGGAAGGTATCGCCCGCAGCCAACATCACCGCGCGGTGCTCGTCACGCCAGCGGCGGGCCAGCTTGCCGATGGTTGTGGTCTTGCCGGCGCCATTGATGCCGACGACGAGCACCACGAACGGCTGCTTGCCGCGCACGTCGAGCGGCTGCTCGACCGGCTTGAGCAGGGTGAGCAGGGCCTCGCGCAGCGCGGCCAGCAAGGCGGGTGCATCGGCGAATTCGCGCTTGTGCATGCGCTTGCGCAGGTTCTCGACCAGCTCGGTGCTGCCTTCGACGCCGACGTCGGCGCTGATCAGGGTGGTTTCCAGTTCGTCGAGCAGGTCGTCGTCGAGCTTGGGATGGCGCACGAACAGCGAGCTGAGGCCGCGTGCGAACGCATTGCCGGACAGCCGCTCGCGCCAGCTGCGCTTGGTGAGTGGAGGCGTCGCGGTCGGCGCTTCAATGACTGGTGCCACGAAGCGCTCGTGCTCGCTCTGCGTTTCGGCGGGCGACGGTGTTTCCGCGAGTGCCTCGTTCAACGCCGGATCGCCACCGATTTCTGCGGCAGCGGCAGGTGGTTCGCCGGCGACGGGTTGCGGCGGAGCCGTTTCGGCAGGCTTTTTCTTCCAGAACTTGAGCATTGCAGGCGTGATTCAAAGACAATGGGCGGCATGCTAACACTCCCATCCGTACTGGCCGCTGAGGGGCCGGCGTCTTGAGCGGCGCCCCGGGGCGGATCCGCATCATCGGCGGCAACCTGCGCAATTCGCGGCTCAACGTGCCGGATCTGCCGGGCCTGCGCCCGACGGCCGAGCGGGTGCGCGAGACCTTGTTCAACTGGCTGGCACCGGTACTCGACGGCGCGCGCTGCCTGGATCTGTGCGCCGGCACCGGCGCGCTGGGGATCGAGGCGTTGTCGCGCGGCGCGGCCAGCGTGCAGTTCGTCGAGCGCGATGCGCGGGCGGCGCAGGCGCTGCGCGACAACCTCGAACGACTCAAGGCAAGCGCTGGCCGGGTAAGCGCGCTCGAGGCGACGACCTTCCTGCGCGGTACGCCGCAGCCGCAGGACCTGGTGTTTCTCGATCCTCCGTTTGCACTGGGGCTGTGGCCGGCACTGGCGCAACAACTGGAGACAGGCGGCTGGCTGGCCGCACAGGCATGGATTTACGTGGAATCGCCGCGCGCCGGCGCACTCGCGCTGCCGTCGAACTGGCAAATGCACCGGGAAGGCCATGCCGGCGAGGTGCGCTTTGCGCTCTATCGGCGCGCGGTTCCGTTAAGCTAGGCCTAACTTTGACTGCCACCTTCGATCCGTGAGCAAACCTTTGGGCAATCCGCGCGTGGCCGTCTATCCGGGCACGTTTGATCCGATCACCAACGGTCACACCGACCTGGTGACGCGCGCCGCACCGTTGTTCGAGCGGGTGATCGTGGCGGTGGCCGACAGTTCCAGCAAGGGGCCGGCCTTCAGCATCGACGAGCGGATTACCCTGGCGCGGATGGCGCTGGCCGATCTGCCGAACGTGGAGGTGCGCGGTTTCGACTGCCTGCTGGCGACCTTCGTCGAAGAAACCAGCGCCGGTGTGATCATTCGCGGCCTGCGTGCGGTATCGGATTTCGAATACGAGTTCCAGCTGGCCAGCATGAACCGGCATCTGATTCCGCAGGCCGAAACGCTGTTTTTGACCCCGGCGGAGCAATACAGTTTCATTTCCTCGTCGCTGGTGCGCGAGATCGGCCGCCTCGGCGGTGATATCTCCGGCTTCGTGCATCCGGCGGTACAACAGGCCATGCGTCAGCGCTGGCAGAAAAGCCGCACCGGCTTCAACAAGCAACCCGAAACAGAAGGTGATAACCATGCGTAAGTTCGCTCTCATTGCCGCCGTCGCGCTGACCGCAAGCCTGAGCCTGAGCGGCTGCAACAAGTCGCAGGATGATCAGGAGAACGCCCAGCAGCAGGTGCAGCAGGCGCCGAAGCCGACCAGCCCCACCGACTCCAAGGGCTGGAACACCTACCTCGGCCAGATCGTGCAGAAGAACATGCAGGGCATGAAGGCCAACCAGCCGTATGCCTATATGGTGGCGGCAGGCGACAGCGACGACATCAAGGCGCAGAACGATCGTCAGCTGCAGAGCGTGCAGGACACCGTGGCCCGTGGCGTGCTGCCGGGCAACATGCTGGTGTTCGGCGGCCCGGAGTCGGGCAAGACCGCCGACCTGCTGGTCGCCGCGTTCAAGGATGCCAAGCCTGGTTCGTTCAAGGATGTGATCGTCCTGTTCATCGGCGACAAGGCTGACGAGCAGCGGGTCGATGACGTCCTCAAGCCGACCGGTGCCACCATTCGCTTCGTCGCCATGTAAGCAGCGGCCGCGCCTGGCGCGGCCGCGTTCCCCCTCTCCCCTGCGGGGAGAGGGCAGGGCGAAGGGTGATTCCTGAGAAAGCGTCATTCCGGGGCGCCCCTAGTCACGGGCTGCACATGCCCAGCATGTAGTATCGATTGCCATGTCCCTGAAAATCCTCGACACCTGCGTCAATTGCGATGTCTGCGAACCGGTTTGCCCGAACAAGGCGATCGCGCTGGGCGAGGAGTTCTACGTGATCGACCCGGCGCTGTGCACCGAGTGCATCGGTCATCATGACGAACCTCAATGCATCGAGGTGTGTCCGGTCGAATGCATCATCGTCGACCCCGCACACGTGGAGTCGCATGAGCAACTCGATCTCAAATACCGCCACCTGATGGGCAAGGAGTCTGCAGCATGAGTGTTTCCCTGCATGGGCGAGTGCTCGTCCTGAGCATGCTGCTGGTTGGCAGTACGGCATTTGCCGCCGATGGCGCGCCGAAGACCACGCCGGCGCATGCTTCCGTACAGTTGCAGCAGCGTCCCGGCCACGCGGCGATTGCCAGTGCGAATTACCTCGCCACCAATGCCGGCCTCGAAGTGCTGGCCAAAGGCGGCAACGCGTTCGACGCGGCGGTCGCGGTGGCCTCGACACTGTCGGTGGTGGAGCCGGAGAGTTCGGGCATCGGCGGCGGCTTCATGGCCGTGCTGCATCGGGCGAAGGACGACCACGACATCTTCATCGACGCCCGCGAAACCGCGCCGGCGGCGGTGAACAGCAAGGATTATCTCAATCCTGACGGCAGCCCGAACCGCGATACCGCGCTGAAGGGGCCGCTCTCGGCCGGCATCCCCGGCGAACCGGCGGGACTGGTTCTCATCGCGAAGCGCTATGGCCGGCTGCCGCTGCAGCAGTCGCTGGCACCGGCGATCCGGACTGCCCGGGACGGCTTCCAGCCGGATGCCCGTCTGCGCGGCTCGATCGCCGAAGAGCAGAAAAACATTCAGCGCTGGCCAGCCGCGGTCGCCAAGTATCTGCCGGACGGCAAGCCGCCCGCCGAGGGCGCAATCTGGCGCGACCCGGATCAGGCGCACACCTGGGAGCTGATCGCCGCGCATGGCGATGACGGTTTCTATCACGGCGAGACCGCGCAGAAGCTGGTCGACGCCGTACGTGCGGCCGGCGGCAACTGGACGCTGGCCGACCTCGCCAGCTACCGGGCGAAGGAGCGCACGCCGATCGTGCTGAACTATCGCGGCTACCGCATCGTCACCGCACCGCCGCCGTCCTCCGGTGGCGTGGCGATCGCCGAGATCCTCAACATCCTGTCCGGCTTCGATCTGACGAAGATGGACCAGGCGCATCGCGTGCACACCATCGTCGAGGCGATGCGTCGTGCGTTCCGCGACCACAACGATTATCTCGGTGATCCGGACTTCGTGAAGATGCCGCTGGACATGCTGCTGTCGCCGTACTACGCCGACGGCCTGCGCCAGGGCATCCTGCCAGACAAGGCCACGCCGTCGTCGATGCTGCCGCGCGCCGAGGCCAGCGAACCGGGCATGCACACCACGCATTTCTCGATCATCGACGCCGACGGCAACATGGCGGCGGTCACCTCGACGGTGAACTATGTGATGGGTTCCACCTTCGTCGCCGCAGGCACCGGGGTGCTGCTGAACGACGAGATGGACGACTTCGCGCTGGTGCCGAACAAGCCGAACGTCTACGGCCTGCTCGGCAGCGCGGCGAACGCGCCGGCGCCCGGCAAGCGCATGCTGTCGTCGATGTCGCCGAGCATCGTGATCGGCGCCGACCGCACCGCGGTGATCGGCTCGCCCGGCGGCTCGACCATCATTACCCAGGTGCTCGAAGGCATCCTGCATTTCATCGACGGCGAGAGCGCACAGCAGATCGCCGCGCACAAGCGCTTCCACCATCAGTACATGCCGGACGAGGTGATGGTGGAGGACGGCACGTTCGATCCGGCGACCAGCGATGCGCTGACCAAGATGGGCTACACGCTCAAGCAGCGCGAGTCGTGGGGCTTCATGAACGTGGTCACCTGGGATCGCAGGACCAACCGGCTCGATGCGGCCAGCGATCCGCGTCGGCCGTCGGGGCTGGGCAAGGTGCAGTAAGGTCAGGACATGGAACTGTTCTCGCTCCTCGGCAACTCGCAGCAACTGGATGGCGGCGCCATGTTTGGCAACGCGCCGAAGGCGCTGTGGTCGCGCTGGATTGCGCCGGATGAGCAGAACCGCATACCGCTGGCCTGCCGCTGCCTGCTGGTGAAGGACCTGGATGGCAGGAATGTGCTGTTCGAGACCGGTATCGGCGCGTTCTTCGAGCCGGCTTTGCGCGAACGTTATGGCGTGGTCGAGCCGCAGCATGTGCTGCTCGATTCGCTGGCGGCGGCCGGTCTGAACCACGAAGACATCGACGTGGTGGTGCTGTCGCATCTGCATTTCGATCATGCCGGTGGCCTGTTGGCGGCATGGGAAAAAGATCTGCCGCCGCGACTGCTGTTCCCGGACGCGCGCTTCGTGGTGGGTGCCGAGCACTGGCGTCGCGCGCTCAAGCCGCATCTACGTGACCGTGCCTCGTTCATCCCGGAACTGCCTTCGCTGCTGGAAGCCAGCGGCCGACTGGAACTGGTCGAGGGCGAGTATTCGCAGACGCTTGGCAACGCCGTGCGCTTCAGTTTTTCGGATGGTCATACGCCTGGCCTGATGCTCGCCGAGGTCGCTGGCGTGGTGTTCTGTGCCGACCTGATCCCGGGTCGTTTCTGGGTGCATCTACCCATCACCATGGGCTACGACCGCTGGCCGGAGAAGCTGATCGACGAGAAACGCGCATTCCTGGACGACAAGCTGGCGCGTGGCGTGCGCCTGTTCTTCACCCATGACGATGATTGTGCGCTGGCGCGGGTGACGCGTGACGAGCGCGGTCGGTTTGGCACGGCTGACGAACAGCACGAGCTGCGTGGTGCGTCTTCGCCATCACTGGCTGGAGCGGCCCGATGAAACTGGCCAGCCGGATCTCCGTGCACGATCTGATGTGCAATGTTGCCGGCGCGTTGCTGGTGCTTGCCGGCGTCGCGCTGATGGCCATGGTGGTGCGCAGTCAGCTCAATTATCGTGCCGCCGCCGCGCGGCATGGCGGTGAAGTGGTTGACCTTGGCCACAACGCAAATCCACAGGCCGGCGAACACGGCACCATGGTGCGCCTTGTCGGAACGCCACAGGTGGTTGAGGCGCCGCGCGATCCGGATTTCAACCTGCGGGTGAATACCCCGGTATTGGTACGTCACGTGGAAATGTTCCAGTGGCGCGAGATACACATTGGCGGCGATGTGCATTACGAGCTGGACTGGGTGGATCATCCGCTCGATGCCAGCCACTTCGAACAGCCGGCCGGACACACCAACCCTGCCAGCTTCCCGCTCAGTGGAAAGCAGTTCGATGCCGGATTGGTGCAGCTGGGTGGATTCAAGCTGTCGCCGCTGCTGCAGCATGCGCTGCCCGGTTCAGAGCAGGTTGCGCCGGATCCGAAGCTGTTGCCGGCGAATCTCGCGGCCAGTTTCAGTCCGTATCAGGGGCATCTGGTGACCAGCGCGGATCCTGGCGCCCCGCGACTCGGTGACCTGCGGGTGAGCTGGGACGACGTGCCGCTGCAGGAGGTTACCGTCGTCGCTCGCATCGACGGCGATCGACTGGTCGCCGCCGCCGATGCCGCCGACGGCAAGGGCTATGACGTGGAGATCGGTACGGTGCCGTTGCTCGACGTATTTCCCGATCTGCCGGTGCCACCGAAATTCGTGATGGCCAGCCAGCTGCTGGCCATCCTGCTGGCCGCGTTCGGTGCGTTCCTGTTGCTGATGGCGCATCGCCACCGCGGCGACGCGCTGCTGGCGCTGGCACTGGGCGCACTGGCCGTAGCTGCAGTGGCCAGCGTACTGTGGCTGGGCCACGACGCATTCATGCTATGCGCATGGGTTGTGGTTGCGCTGCTCAGCGTCGCCCTCGCGATCTGGCGTCTGCGGCGCCAGCCGCAGCTGGATCGCTGACGCATCGCGTGCTGGTCGTGCGCTGATCCAACCTGATTCACTGTTTCCCGGCGTGCTCGATGAACCACAATCCGGCGAACAATTTCGGGTCGATCGAATAGCCTTCGGCGGCGCGTGCGAACAGCCACGCGCCGGCTTCGCGGCGTGGTACCTCGTGCACCACGATGTTTTCGGTCTCGTCGCCACCGCCGGGCCCCACTTTTTCCAGCTCCCACGCGCGCACGAAGGTGATCATCTCGGTGCTCATGCCGGACGATGACGGGCCGCGATGGACGAACTCCACCCGCTTGCAGCGGTAGCCGGTTTCCTCTTCCAGTTCGCGCTGTGCAGCGAGCAGCGCGCTCTCGTCGGCCTGCTCGACTTGATCACCGACCAGTCCGGCCGGCATCTCGATGGTGTTCTGCAGGATCGACACGCGGTACTGCTCGACGAACAGCACGTTATCGTCCGCTGTCACCGCCAGGATGATCACGGCGCCGCCGGGATTGTTGCGCTCGGCATATTCCCAGCGGCCGCGTTTGCGCAAGCTCAGCCAGCGACCCTCGTACAGGGTTTCCTCTGGGGCACTGACGTCGGCAGGAATGCGGTTGGCGGAATCATTCATCGGTGATCGCGTGTTGAGGAAGGCTGGCGACCATGTTGACCGGTCCAGCCAACAGCGACAACAGCGGGCGGGTGGGTGACGTGTGCCGCCCGATTCAGCGCAGCAACGCGCGCAGCCGACTGCGGGTGAATGCACCGAAGCGCAGTTGCTCGCACAGGCTGTCGAGCTGGCCGGGTTCCTGGCGCTTGCGTTGCAGTATTTCAATCGTGCTGGCGCCCGGGGCGTCCAGCGCGATGCGGGTAAGCCGGCGGTACAGCCGGGCCTGTTCGGCATGCTCGCGCAGTTTCGCGGCGCAGGTTGCCGCGCCGCGCAGGCGCAGGAAGGCCACTTCGTCGATGCGGTCGAGCAGGGTATCGAGGCTGCCGAAATGGCTGAGCAGAGCGGCGGCGGTCTTGGCGCCGATGCCAGGCACGCCGGGGATGTTGTCCACCGCGTCGCCACACAGCGCCAGATAGTCGGCCACCTGCTGCGGATGCACGCCAAGCTTCTCGTGCACGCCGGCCGGTCCCCAGCGCACACTGCGGGCGTAGTCCCACTGTTCGTCGTGTTCGCCCAGCAGCTGCCCGAAATCCTTGTCGGCGGAAACGATCACGCTGCGCCAGCCGAGTGCGCGCAGGTTCCACACCGTGCTGCCGATCAGGTCGTCGGCCTCGAAGCTGTGGTCGATCATCAGGTGGATGCCGAGCGCCTCGGTGACCGCGCGGCACTGCACGAACTGCCGTTCCAGGTCGGGCGGCGGCAGTTCGCGGTTGGCCTTGTAGGGCGGATAGATCGCGTTGCGGAACGAGCTGGTCAGCGAGGCGTCGAACGCCACCGCGATGTGTTCGGGCTGGACGCGCTCCAGCAGTTCGCACAGGAAGCGGGTATAGCCGTGCACCGCGTTGACCGGATGGCCTTCCGCGTCGAAGAACTCGTCCGGCATCGAATGCCATGCGCGAAATACATACAGGCTGCCGTCGACCAGGTGGACGGCTGGAAGTCCGGTTGCAGGCGTACTCACGGCGCCCAGGTGCTGAGCAGCTCGGCCAGCATCGGGCGATCGCGGTCGGGCACCTCGAACTGCGGCGTGCCCAAGTGCACGAAGCCGATCACGTGTTCGTGTTCCGCCAAGCCGAGCATCGCGGCCACCTCGTCGTCGTAGGCGGCCCAGCCGGTCAACCATTGCGCGCCATAGCCCAGCGCGTACGCGCCGAGCAGGATGCTGTAGGCGACATTGCCGGCGCACAGCTTCTGTTCGATCGCCGGCACCTTGCTGTCGGCGTGCAGGCAGGCGACGACCACCATTACCAGTGGCGCGAAGGTATAGCGCAGGCGTTCCTTCTCGAGTTTGGCCTCGGACATCTCGGGGTTGTTGTGGATCGCGATCGCGGCCAGCTGCTCGCCGAAATGCAGCTTCGCGTCTCCCTGCATGCGGATCAGCCGGAACGGCACCAGCTTGCCGTGGTCGGGTACGCGGATCGCCGCTTCGAGCAGCGCCTGCAGGCTCGCCTCATCCGGCGCCGGCTCGCCGAGCTGGCGTGATGGCACGGAATGGCGTTGCTGGAGCAGGGAGAGGTCGGCGGACATGAATCAATTCTTTCGATGCGGGGATGCCCATGCTAACTGGCAGGCCAGCAACGCGCGAACCGTCAGGCGCGTCGCGGCAGCTTGAACGAGCCGGGCAGCAGTTCGGCCACGCTGGTTTGCTGGACGTCGCCGCGCAGGTTGCTCAGCAGCACGGGCATGGCGTCGTCGCACAGTTCGGACATCACCTGGCGGCAAGAACCGCAGGGACTGACCGGACCGGCAGTATCGGCGATCACTGCCAGTGCGGCGAAGTCGCCGGGTTGGCAGCCGGCGGCGATCGCACTGAACAGGGCGGTGCGTTCGGCGCAATTGCACAAGCCGTAGGCGGCGTTCTCCACGTTGCAACCGCTGAACTGACGGCCGTCACGGGTCTGCAACGCGGCACCAACCTGGAAGTGCGAATACGGTGCGTAAGCTTGTTCGCGCGCATGGCGTGCCAGCGCCAGCAAATCATCGAACGTGTTGGGTGCTACGGGCATCGGGATCTCCGGCGATGACCCCGGGCGGTGCGAGCCGCGTATGCCGGCGGGCCAGCTTACTCTTTCCGGCTTGTCCGGATCAAAGCCTGCATGTAACGCTAAGATGTCCGAACCATTCAAAGGGGGTTGCACCATGCCGATCACCGTAGCCGCTTTGCGTGAGACTGCCGCCGGGGAGCGCCGCGTGGCCATCACACCCGAGATGGCGAAGAAGCTGCGCGGCAAGGGCCTGCGTGTCCTCTTGGAACACGACGCGGGCCGCGCTGCCGGTTTTCCGGACAGCAGCTATGCCGAGGCCGAATTTGCCGATGCCACCGGCGTGCTCGCACAGGCTGATCTGCTGGCCTGCGTGTTGCCGCTGGACGACGCGGCGTATGCCGGCTTGCGCGAAGGCAGCGTGGTGGTCGGCCAGCTGCGCCCGTATGGCGCGGCCGAGCGCGTCGCCGCGCTCACTGCACGCAAATTGACCGCGTTCTCGCTGGAGCTGTTGCCGCGCACCACCCGTGCACAGGCGATGGATGTGCTGAGTTCGCAGGCGGCGGTAGCTGGCTATCGCGCCATGCTGATCGCTGCCGAGGCTTCGCCGAAGTTCTTCCCGATGCTGACCACCGCGGCCGGTACGATCCGCCCGTCCAAGGTGCTGGTGATCGGTGCCGGCGTGGCCGGGTTGCAGGCGATCGCCACCGCGCGCCGGCTCGGTGCGCAGATCGAAGGCTATGACGTGCGCCCGGAAACCCGCGAGCAGGTGGAGTCGCTGGGCGCGAAGTTTCTCGAGCTCGGCGTCAGTGCGGCCGGCAGCGGCGGTTATGCGCGTGAACTGTCGGCGGAGGAACGCGCCGCCCAGCAGCAGGCGCTGGCCGAACATCTGAAATCGATCGACGTGATCGTCACCACGGCGGCCGTGCCGGGCCGGCCGGCGCCGAAGATCCTCACCGCAGCGATGGTCGATGGCATGAAGCCGGGTGCACTGATTGTCGATCTGGCCGCCGAGGGTGGCGGCAACTGCGAGCTGACCCGGCCGGGCGAACGGGTCGAACATGGCGGCGTGGTGATCCTGGGGCCGCTGAACCTGCCGGCCGGTGCGCCGCTGCATGCATCGGAGATGTATGCGCGCAACGTGTTCAACTTCATCGAGCTGCTGGTGCATGACGGCGTGTTGCAGCCGGACTTCAACGACGAGCTGGTCGCCAAGAGTTGCGTGAGTCACGCTGGCGAGACCCGCTTCAGCGGCGGTTGAGCGTCTGATAAAGAATCACCCCGCGCAAGGCGGGGTGATTTTCGTGACGCAAGTCAGCGCTCGCTAGGCTGTGGGCCGTTGTGGCCGGAACGCTTCAACCACTGCAGGCGCTGCTTGGGAGGGAGTGCCTGCCATTGGCGCATCAGCTGTTCGCGCTGTTTCGGTGGCAACTGCTGAAAGCGCTCGAAGGCGGCGTGCAGTTTTTCACGCTGTTCCGGTGGCAACTGGCGAAACTTGGTCTGGTTCACACGCGCCTGTTGGCGTTGCTCCGGTGTCATCTGCTGCCAGCGGCCGATGCGTTCGCGGATTTCCTCCTGCTTTGCCGGTGGCAGGGTGACCCAGTGTTCGGCCCATTGCAGCATGCGCGCCTGCCGGCGCGGCGGCAGCGTATTCCACTGTTCATGTAGTGGCGCCAGTATTTCGCGCTGGGCCGGATCAAGGCTGTTCCATGGGCGCGCCGGTGGTGGCGGCCCGTTCTGCGCATGCAGGGGCGCGGCGATGACGCTGCCGAGCAAGGCGGCAAACAGCAGCGGCAGAATGGAACGAAGGTGTCGGATCATGGCTCAGCGGTTGGTGGATGGCGGCTGGCTGTTGTTTGCAGCCAGCCAGCCGTAGAAGTCGAGGTTCTGGTAGAGGTTCGGATCGGTCTTGTCGGCGTCGGGTGGCAGCTCGTTGTCGAGATCGGCGCTCGCGTCGGTCGGGTTGGCCACCTGGGTGCTCGAGGGTGCAGTGTGGCGTGGCAACGGCTGCCACACCATCAGTGCGGCCAAGGCGACTGCCGCGAACGCGCCGGTCGGAATCAGCCAGCGGGCGGTGTGGTGTTGTGGCGCCTGCGAGGTGGCGAGCGCCTGCCGTCGCGCGGCACGCAGACGACCGGCAGTGACCGGGTCGATACGCTGGGCGGCCTCGTGATAAAGCTCGCGGGCACGCTGTTCGAGTGGTTTTTGATGCCGGTTGTCAGGCCGGTTTTCCGTTCTGTTTTTATGGGACGAGGTCATCGCCAGTCCTCCAGTTGATCGCGCAGATGATGCATCGCGCGCGACAGATGAGTCTTTACGCTGCCTTCGGAGCAGCCCATGGCTTGCGCGGTCTCCGCCACATCCAGCCCTTCCAGCATGCGCAGCATGAACGCCTCGCGCTGGCGCTGCGGCAGTTGCCTCACCGCGGCGGCCATGTCGGCATACGACTGCGCGTCGTGCAGCCGGTCGAGCGGGCCGGGGCCCTGGTCGGCAGGCTCCCATGTGGGCAGCTCGTCACCATCGTCATCGCGGCCGCCACCGAGCCAGCCCACCACGATCGAGCGCACCTTGCGACGGCGCTGCAGATCGACGATGCGTCGGCGCAGGATGCCCCAGAACAGCGGGGCCCATTCCGTGGCAGGCCGCTCGCGGTAATGCTTGACCAACCGCAGCATGGCGTCCTGCACCGCGTCCATGGCGTCTTCGCGCTGGCGCAGCTGCAATTCGGCCATGCGGAACGCACGACGTTCCACTTGGGCCAGAAACGCGTCCAGCGTGGCGGGGGTTTCGCGCGCATCCTCAAACAGCTGCGCACCGAGCGTGCCGGCTACGCTGCTCATGGCCGCCGCATCCGCATCGTCAGGTGACGCATCCTCGGGCTCCATCGGTTCGATTCCCGTGTTCAACGCGGCAGACTCGCATGGGTTGACTCACATCCGTATGATGCAGCCACAACGTCCTGGCGGGCGGCTCTCATAGGGGATGGGGTCATGATCGACGGTTTCCTGGCGCTGTATATCTTCATGCTGGCCGCATTTACCGGCTATGAAATCATCGCGCGGGTGCCGGTGATCCTGCACACGCCGCTCATGTCGGGATCCAACTTCGTGCACGGCATTGTGCTGGTTGGGGCGATGATTGCGCTAGGCCATGGGCAAACGCCGTTCGAGACCGCGATCGGCTTCATCGGCGTCCTGCTGGGCGCCGGCAACGCCGCTGGCGGCTACGTGGTGACCGAGCGGATGCTGGAGATGTTCAAGCCGAGCAAGCCGGACGCCGGCAAGGGAGCTCACTGATGAGCTGGCTGCAGACCGTGATCAAGGCCTGTTATTTCCTCGCCGCGCTGCTGTTCATCCTGGGTCTGAAACGCATGAGTTCGCCGCGCACCGCGCGGGGCGGCATCGTGTGGGCGGGCTACGGCATGCTGCTGGCGGTGCTGGCCACGTTCTTCCTGCCCGATATGCATAACCTCGGCCTGATCATCGCCGCCGTGGTGATCGGCGTCGGTGCGGCTTGGTGGAGTGGCAAGCGGGTAGCGATGACCGACATGCCGCAGATGGTGGCGCTCTACAACGGCATGGGCGGCGGTGCGGCGGCGGCGATCGGCGCGGTCGAACTGATCGGCTACGTGCACAGTTACGTGTTGCTGCATCCGGCCGGCGTTCCCGACACCTCGCCGCTGCGACCGGAAAGCTGGGCGAGCAATGCGGTATCGACGCTGGCGGCCGTGAGTTTACTGTCGCCAGTTGAACTGGCGCTTGGCGTGCTCGGCGCACTGATTGGTGCGGTGAGTTTCTCCGGTTCGCTGATCGCGTTCGCCAAGTTGCAGGGCTGGCTGGACAAGCGTTTCGTGTTTGCCGGTCAGCGTGTGGTCAATATGCTGTTGCTGGCTGCGGCGGTGCTGATCGGCATCGCGCTGGTCAGCGGTCATGCCAGCCTGCCGTTGATCGTGGCGTTCTTCGTGCTGGCCCTGCTGTTCGGCCTGATGATGACGCTGCCGATCGGCGGCGCCGACATGCCGGTGGTGATCTCGCTGTACAACGCGTTCACCGGACTGGCGGTGGCGTTCGAGGGTTTCGTGCTGGGCAACGAGGCGATGATCATCGCCGGCATGGTGGTCGGTGCCGCCGGCACGCTGCTGACCCAGTTGATGGCCAAGGCGATGAACCGCTCGATCGGCAACGTGCTGTTCGGCAGTTTCGGCGCCGCTGGCGGCGAGGCGCAGGAAATCGAAGGCGCGCAGAAGCCGGTCGATGCGGCCGACGCGGCGGTGATGATGGCCTATGCCGAGCGCGTGGTGATCGTGCCTGGCTACGGCCTGGCGGTGGCGCAGGCGCAGCACAAGGTGTGGGAGTTCGCCCAGCTGCTGATCAAGCGCGGGGTCAAGGTGAAGTTCGCGATCCACCCGGTGGCCGGCCGCATGCCCGGCCACATGAACGTGCTGCTGGCCGAGGCCGGCGTGCCGTACGACCTGATCGCCGACATGGACGACATCAATCCGGAGTTCCCGGCCACCGACGTGGCGCTGGTGATCGGTGCCAACGACGTGGTCAATCCGCTGGCCAAGACCGATCCGGCGTCGCCGATCTACGGTATGCCGATTCTCGACGTGAGTGCGGCCAAGCACGTGATCGTGATCAAGCGCGGCAAGGGCACCGGCTTTGCCGGCATCGAGAATGCGCTGTTCTACGCTGACAACACGCGCATGTTGTACGGCGACGGTCAGGCTGCGATGGGTGAACTGGTGACCGAGCTGAAGGCGATCGACGCCTGAGTCATTGGTCAGCCGCGATCAGCTGCGATGACGGGTGCGCGTTTGCGCGGTGCGCGCCAGGCCAGCCATGCAGCCAACACGATGCCCAGCACCGCCCAGACGAGGTCGGCCGGGGATAGCGCCAGTCGCGCCAGCTGCCACAGCATGCCGATACCGGCCGTGCGCAACGCATCGATCAGGCCCATGCCCATATTGCCGGCAATCTGCACGGCGGCGATCAGCACGTTGACGTAGACCGCTGCCAGCGCGGTGGCGACGGCCGCCAGCAGCGCGGCGGCCCGACCCGGTGCACGCACGCCATTGCGTATCGTCCAGGCCAGCAAGGTGCCGAACAGCAGCACCAGCCATGGCAATGGATGGCCCAGGTACAGCGTCACGACCATCCACGTCGCACCGGCCGCCAGTCCCAGCATGGCGGCGATGAACAGGGCGAACACGAACAACAGCACAGTGCGCGCGCTCATCGGCGACCATACGGCGGGACAGCTGGGAACATGGGTTTGTCCATCGGGCAAAGTAGCCATCATAACGTGCATCAGGCTGGCGGCATGCAGCCCGAATCCTTGAGTTCCATGGTTTCGACCTGATCTGGAACAAGCAGGGCCGCGCGGCGGGCGGCATAATAGACAGCTTGGGTTCGACGCACGGTCGTGCCCGCAGATACGGGATTGGCGAGTGGCATGAGTGGTTTCAGTCTGAGCAGCGAACCTTTCACCCTGGCGCGCGATTGCGCGGCGGTGATGGTGCCGCAAGGTGACGTAGTGAGCCTGCCGGCGGGCCAGATCGGCTACATCACCCAGGCGCTGGGCGGCAGCTTCACCGTGTATGTGGAGGGCAACCTTTTCCGCATCGCCGGCAAGGATGCCGATGCGCTGGGCAAGGAGCCGCCCGCACCGATCGAGGTGGCGGCCGACGCCACCGATGCGGATGTCGAGAAGCTGGCATGGGACCAGCTACGCACCGTGTTCGATCCGGAGATCCCGGTCAATGTGGTCGAGCTGGGGCTGGTCTACGACCTGAGCCTGGAGCAGACCGAGTCGGGCGAGCGCAAGGTCTACGTGAAGCTGACCCTGACCGCGCCGGGCTGTGGCATGGGCGACATCCTGGTCGACGATGCGCGCACCAAGCTGGAGATGATTCCCACGGTCAGCGAGGCCGAGGTGGATCTGGTGTTCGATCCACCGTGGAGCCATTCGATGATGTCCGACGCGGCCAAACTCGAGACCGGCATGCTGTGAGTGTTCTCCCTCTCCCCGCTGGGGAGAGGGGACAATCTTGCGCGAACGTTCAGCCGGCGGCTTCCTCGAAGCGGTTGGCATCGCGGTTCTTGCGCACCTTGGACGGATCCCACACGCGCCCATTCATAGTGATGTAGACGCCGTCTGGCAGGGTCTGCACCGCGGCCACCGCGCAACCGATGTTGAACACCGCATCGGAACCCTGGAAACGCGCCGGGTTCAGCGCGCCGGTCAGCACGATCACCTTGCCCTTGATGCCGGTCAGTTCACGCGCGGTGTCGACCATCGAGTCGGTGCCGTGCGTCACCAGCACGTGGCGATGCGGCTGTGCTTCGATTGTTGAGCGCACCAGCGCGCGATCGACGTCGTCCATGTGCAGGCTGTCCTTGCGCAGGATCGGAATCACCTCGAACTGGAATGCCACGCCGAGCTGGCCGAGGATCTCGCCGATCTGCGGCGCACCGATCTTGTAATCCGACTTGTCGTCGAAATAGATCTTGTCGATGGTGCCGCCGGTGGTGACGATGGTCAGATGTTGCATGCGGGTGGCCGAAGAGGGGGATGGGTCATTTTAGCCCGTGCCGGGAGGGAGCGGGTCGCTGCAGTTTTTGTTTGTGGGAGCGGCTTCAGCCGGGATGCTTTTCCAACTGCCCAAAGAGCATCGCGGCTGAAGCCGCTCCCACCGAAAAGGCGTTAGCCCAGCAACAATGCGGTGTTGTCGGCATCCGGCGTGACCAGCCGATCGAGACCGTGGCCGACGAAGCGCTGCAGTGCTGCGGCCGGACGTGGATCGCCTTGCCGGTTTGACCAGATGGCTTGCCGCGCCAGCAAGGCCGCCGCTGCACTGCGCGCCAAGGTGATGGCAACGCCACGTGCGCCGGCTTCCAGCGCATCGCGCGTGGCCGCGTGCTGATCGAGCCAGCGCGCAGCAGCGTCCAGCGTTTGCCGGATCGCACTGGCCGCATGCATGTTGTCGTTGTTTTCCAGCCATGCAGTACTGGCTGTACGCAATGCGGCAAGCGTGTCGCCGGCCAGCGCGCGCAGGCTGTCCAGCGACAACACATTGGTGGTGCCCTCCCAGATTGCATACACCTGCGCGTCGCGCAGCAGCTGCGGCAGGCCGGTGTCCTCGATGTAGCCGGCGCCGCCGAAGCATTCCAGCGCTTCCGAGCACAGCTTCACCGCCAGCTTGCCGGTCCATAGCTTGGCCAGCGGGGTGAGCAGGCGCAGCAGGGCGGCTTCATGCGGTGCGGCGGCGCCATGCTCCACACGGCCAAGCAGATGCGCGACCTCGAATGCGAGCGCGAACGCCCCTTCGAACTCGGCCTGCATGTCGGCCAGTGTCTGCGCATGCAGCGGCTGCTCGATCAACGGACGGCCAAACGCCTGCCGACGCGTGGCGTAATCGCGCGCCAGACTGATCGCGCGCGCCATGCTGGCGATCGCGCAGATCGCGTTCCAGGTGCGGGTGACGTTGAGCATCGGCGCCACCTGGCGCACGCCGTGGGCGAGCTCGCCCAGCGGCCACGCGGGCAGGCCGTCGAGGTGGATTTCCGCCGTGGGCAGTTCGTGCGTGCCGAGCTTGTCCTTCAGGCGGTCGATCAACAGTTCCGGCTTGCGCCGTTCGCCGTCCATCGTCTCGACATAGAACAGTGCCAGCGCCGCAGTGCCGGTGCCCGCGCCTTCCGGCCGCGCCAGCGCCAGTGCAGCCTCGCCGACCACCGCCGAGCTGAACCACTTGCGCCCATACAGTCGCCACTGGCCGCTGACGTCCTGCCGCGCCGTGGTTTCGGTGTTGCCCACATCGGACCCGCCGGCGTTCTCGGTCATCCATTGGCCGCTGAGCCAGAAGGTCGAAGCGTCGCGGCTGAGGAAATGCGGCAGCGCGCGTTCGATCAGCTCGCGATTGCCGGACGCCTTGATCGCGGTGGCGGCGCCGTCGGTCATCGCCAGCGGGCAGGTATAGAACTCGCTGGCCAAGTGATACAGGTAGACGCGGGCGAACTCTTCCAGCCGCGCATGCTCGCTGTCGCCGTGACCCGTGGCGAGCATTGCATGCCGCGTAGTGAGCTGCGGGCCTTCCTGCCACGCGGTGGTCAACTCGATCCGGTCGACGCGCTGTCCCCAGGCATCCCACTGCGTCAGCACCGGCTTGCGCCGCGTCGTTGAGCTCACGCGCTGCCACGCCATCTGCGCGTAATCGCCCAGCGCGTCGAGGTCGGCGTCGATCGCCGCGCGCCGGTCGGTCGGCAGTACGCGGTCGACCAGCGCCAGCAGTGAGCGGTCGCTGCGATACGGGTGCGGCAGTTGAGGTGGATCCTGCAGGAAGGCCATGGCGATCTCCATCCAGAGTCAAGGTGTCGAGTATAGGCATGCGCATTCGGCTCGCCGCGCTGGCATTATCGAAGGCCACTCGATTGATGCAGGGCGAACGATGCGATTCTCCGAAGCGATGCAGACGGTAGCGCGTCAGGGCGATCACTGGCAGGCCACGGTAAGCGAGGACTGGCTGCAGGGGCGCAGCGCGTTCGGCGGACTGCAGGCGGCACTCGCCTTGCGCGCGATGCGCGAACTGGTGCCGGCGGACATGCCGTTGCGCACCCTGCAGGTGACCTTCGTGGCGCCGGTGCCAGTCGGCGGCGTGACCATCCATGCGCAACGCCTGCGCGAAGGTCGTAGCGTGATCCAGGTCGAGGCGAGCTTGTGCGGTGGCGATCAAACGTTGTGTCGTCTGGTGGGTGTGTTCGGCAGCGCACGTCCCTCGGTGCTGAATTTTCAGCCCGAGCAGTCACCCATAGCGGCCGCGACATCGAAGGAACTGCGCTACATCGAAGGTCAGATGCCTGCCTTCACCCAGCACTTCCGCGCACGCTGGTTGCGCGGCGAGCTGCCATTCGGCGGCGGTAGCCAGCGCGACAGCGTGCTGCAGCTTTCCTTGCGCGACGACGGCAACCCCGACGAAACCCACGTGCTCGCCTTCGCCGACTTCATCCCGCCGATCGCACTGTCGATGTTCGCCACGCCGACACCCGGCAGCTCGCTCACCTGGATGATCGAACTGCTGCGCGACCGCTACGACGATTTGGGCATGGACGACTGGCGTGTCGATGCCCAACTGATCGCCGCCCGCGACGGCTATACCAACCAGAGCGTGATGCTGTGGGGACCGCACGGCGAGCCGGTGGCGCTGAGCCGGCAGAGCATGGTGGTGTTTGGTTGAGGGCAGTGGGTGATCGTGCGCAGGTGTTTGCTATGACTTCCTTTGACACTTCAGTAGCAAGCTAATTGCGCCGCTTGCGCTTCACGCCGGCACCCAGCGTACCGATCAGCAGCAAGGTCAGCACGATCTCGGCCAGTGCCAGCCAGCGTTCGCTGGACGAACTCCAGCCTTCGGCGATGCCGTGGCAGAAATAGAACAGGCTGAGAATGCCGACCCAGAGCAGGGCGCGGCGTGGATCGCGGATCGCCAGCAAGGGCAGCAGCAGCGGAATGACGGTGATCGCCAGTACCAGCCACAAGGGGATGGTTTGCGGTGGGAACAGCCAGCCGTGCCAGAGCAGCTGCAGCACGACTAGTGAGGTCCAGGCGAGCAAGCCCACCCGCTGCTCTGTCGGCAGGGTGACGCGCGTGCTCATGCGCCGGCTGCCAGTTTGCGTGCGGTGTCGGCGAGTCGGCGGCCCAACGCGCGGGCCAGTTCGCGTTCGTGGTCGCTGATCGGGTTGTCGCCCTTGGCTCCGGCGACGTGGCTGGCGCCGTACGGGGTGCCGCCGCTCTGCGTGGCGGTGAGTGCCGGCTCGGTATAGGGCACGCCGAGCAGCAGCATGCCGTGATGCAGCAGCGGCAGCGCCATCGTCAGCAGGGTGGATTCCTGGCCGCCGTGCATCGTGCTGGTCGAGGTGAACAGGACGGCTGGCTTGCCGACCAGTGCACCGCTGGCCCATTCGGCGCCAGTCGAGTCGAGAAAATATTTCAGCGGTGCCGCCATGTTGCCGAAACGGGTGGGGCTGCCCATCGCCAGTCCGACGCAGTCGAGGAGATCCTGTTTCTGCACGTACGGCGCGCCGTCGTCGGGCTCGGGCGGCTGTGCCACTTCGGTCACCGGCGCCACCGGTGGCACCTGGCGCAGGCGCGCGCGCATGCCGGGTACTTCCTCGATGCCGCGGGCAATCAGTCGCGCCATCTGGGCGGTATGGCCGCTGCGGCTGTAGTACAGAACGAGGATGTCCATGCATTTGGGGCATTCAGTGGCGATGCGCTAGTGTAACGAGTGATGCCGCCGATGTTGCCGTCACGCCCAGCGCGGGATGGCAATCCACGAAAGGATGTCCATGGCCTTGCGTTACAACCGCGACCGTACGTCGAGCTTCAGCCGCTTCCTCTGGCAGCGCTTCGTCGACGACAAGTGCTTCGAGACGGCCGGAGCGCTGTCGTACACCACGCTGGTGTCGCTGGTGCCGTTGATGGTGGCGGCGCTGGCGATGTTCTCGGTGTTTCCGGTATTCGAGAGTGCGCGCGATACCTTGCTCGACTTCGTGTTTCACAACTTCGTGCCTGCAGCCGGCCGGCATGTGCAGGAGGCGCTGAATGCCTTTGCCAGCAAGGCCAGCGGACTCACTGGGATCAGCATCCTGGTGATGCTGTTCAGCGCGATCTCGATGATGGTCAGCATCGAAGACCGGATGAACCGCATCTGGCGCGTGCAGCGCCCGCGCGGTTGGGTTTCGCGCTTGCTGCTGTACTGGGCAGCGCTGACGCTGGGGCCGATCCTGGTGGTCGGTGGCCTCGCGGTGAGTTCCTACATCACCGCGCTGCCATTGCTGCAAGGCACGGCGGTGCAGCTCGGAATGGGTGGGCGTCTGTTGCGCGTGCTGCCGTTCGTGGTCACCTTCGTCACGTTGTGGCTGCTGTATGTGGTGGTGCCGAACCAGCGTGTGTCGAAGCGTGACGCCACGATTGGCGCGCTGCTCGGCGCAGTGCTGTTCGAGATTGCGCGCTGGGGTTTTCGCTGGTTCGTGCACAGCGCGCATACCTACCAGCAGATCTATGGTGCGCTGGCGGCGCTGCCGATCTTCCTGCTTTGGATCTACCTGGCGTGGATCATCGTGATCCTATGTGCGTCGATTGCTGCGTCGATCTCCTCATACGAGTACCAGGCACCGGACAAGGTTCTGCCGGAAGGGTCGGAATTCCTCGGCCTGATGGTGGTGCTGCGGCATTTCGTCGAGGCGCAGCGCGCGGGTGTCTGCGTGGATCCGGCTGTCGTGCGGGCACGTGAACCGTATCTGCGCAGTGGCTTGATCGCTGCCTATTTCGATGACCTGCGGCGTGCCGAGCTGATCCGGCAAGGCGAGACCGCTGGCTGGCTGCTCTGCCGCAGTCTCGACAGTACCGACCTGCTGCGGATCTATGCCCATACCGGTTATCGTCTGCCGCTGAAGCCCGCCGAGGAAGTGGCAAAGCTGGACCTCGACCTGCCGGACGAACTGATAGATTTGCTCACCAAGGTGGCCGCGACGCTGGATACTCAATTGGGTACGTCATTGCACCTGGCGTTTCCGGCATCGGCGACCATCGAATCCAAGGAAACTGCATGACTCTCATCAAACCGTTCGTTGCGCTGGCTTTCGCGCTGGTGCTCGCCGCGCCTGCGCATGCGGCAATGCCAGTGCAGCCCACGCTCAAGGTCACCACACTGGACGGCAAGACGTTCGATCTCGCCGCGCAGCGCGGCAAGTGGGTGATCGTCAATTACTGGGCAACCTGGTGCGTGCCGTGCATCAAGGAGATGCCGGACATCTCGCATTTTGTCGCCACGCACAAGAACGTTACAGCGATCGGGCTGGCGTACGACGACAGCGATCCGGCCGACATCAGGGCCTTCATCGCCAAGCATCCGGTGGTCTATCCGATCGCGCAGGTCACGCTGGACAAGCCAGCGAAGGATTTCGACGAGCCGCGCGGCCTGCCGACAACCTGGCTGATCGGTCCGGACGGCAAAGTGGCAAAACAGTTCATCGGTCCGGTCACGGCCACCTCGTTGACGGCGATCATCGGCGGCAAGTGATGCCGACGGCGAAGTTCATCGTCAGCGGCAGGGTGCAGGGCGTGTTCTATCGCGCCAGTACCCGCGAGCAGGCATTGCGTCTGGGGCTGACCGGCTACGTGAAAAACCTGCCGGATGGCGGGGTCGAAGTGCTGGCCACTGGCTCGCCGGAAGCGCTCGATGCACTGATGCGATGGCTGCACTTGGGGCCACCGGCGGCGAAGGTCGATGCGGTCAGTCGCGAAGATCTGCCCGAGCAGGAGTTGCGCGGCTTCCATACCGGCTGAGTGTCAGAACGTATCGGGGACCCACGATGCGTTGCCGGTAACGTGCTCGCGTTTCGGCTTGCCCTTGAGCGGCGGCAGTTTCACCTCGGCGATCGGCGCGTCATGCCATGGCACTTGCTGCAACAGATGCCGGATCAGGTTGATGCGGCCACGTTTCTGGTCGTTGAAGTCGACCACGAACCAAGGTGCGCTGGCCGTGTGCGTGCGCTCGATCATGGTGTCGCGCAGCTTGCCCATCTCGGCATATTTCTGGCGTGCGGCCAGATCGACCGGTGAGAGTTTCCAGCGCTTGAGTGGATCGGTTGCACGTTCAGCAAGACGTGGCTCCTGCTCGGCCTGATCCACCGCCAGCCAGTACTTGAGCAGGATGATGCCGTCGTCGGTCAACAGCTTTTCGAAGGTTGGGGCGGCTTTGAGAAAGGCCGTGTATTCGGCCTTGCTGCAGAAGCCCATGGCCGGTTCCACCACGGCGCGGTTGTACCAACTGCGGTCGAATAGCACCAATTCACCCGCGCTGGGCAGATGCTCGACATAACGCTGGAAATACCATTGCGTCGATTCACGCTCGTTCGGCTTGGGCAGCGCGACGATGCGGTAGCCGCGGTTATCCATGCTCTCGGTGATGCGCTTGATCACGCCGCCCTTGCCGGCTGCGTCACGACCTTCGAGGATCACCAGGAGGCGCTTGCCACTCGTGTGCAGCCCATGTTGCAGTCGAATCAGATCGTGCTGCAGTTTCTCCAGTTTCTTGCGGTAATGCCTGGCGTGCTCACCCATTGCGGCACCTTTATGGTTTATTGAATGTCGACATCGGCGGCCGGGCGGCCGATCCGTCGTCGGGCTGACATCGCCTGCACCGCGCGGCGGAAATCGGAGCTGTAGCCAGCCATGTCGAACAGGCTGCCACTGATCCGTTGCTGCTCCAGATGATGCCGCAACAGCTGCAAGGCTTCGCGATTGCTGCCCAGACTTGCCGCCAAGGCGACGAAGGCGGCTTCGTCCTCAGTCACCAGTTCGGGCAGGCCCGCGTGCAGCAGCAGACTGGCAGCCACCCGGCCAGCAAAGGTTTCGCCGATGCAGGTCAGCACCGGGCAACCGGCCCACAATGCGTCGGAAGCAGTGGTGTGGGCGTTGTAGGGCAATGTGTCTAGGAACAGGTCGGCATGCTGATAGCGAGACAGGTACTCGGCATGCGGCAACTTGGGCATGAAGATCAGCCGCTCTGCAGCGATCCCAGCCAAGAGTGCCTGGTCGAGCAGGCGCTGGTTGGCGTCCTCGGGGCCGCTCAGTAGCCACAGTACGCTGTCCCGGGTTTGCGCCAGGATGCTCATGAAACGATTGAATGTCTGCGGATTGATCTTGTAACTGGCATTGAAGCAGGCGAATACGGTGCCTTGCGCAGGCAGGCCGCAGTCTTCACGCGAGGGCGCTGCCGAGATTGATCGGCTGGTGTCGCTGGGTTGGAAACAGCGTGGCAGTCGTACCAGTTTTTCACTGGTTGTGGCTCGTAGATGATCAGGCTGTACGACCGCATCGGCCAGCATGTAGTCCATCCAGGGTGCGCCGGAAGTGCCCGGGTAGCCCAGCCAGTTGACCTGCAATGGTGCCGGGCGCAGGGCAAACAACTTGGCATTGGAGCCTTCGCAATAGACACTCAGATCGATCAATATCTCGATGTTGTCGGCATGGATGTGCTGCGCCTGCGCGGCGAGGGTGAGGTTGGCAATCTCATGCACGGTGCCGGCCGCTTCCAGACGCTGGCGGATGATACCTCCGTCACTTGGGGCAGTCGCGTAGAGGTGACTCTCGATGCCGCCGGATTTGAGCGCCTCGAGCATCGCCACAATGAGCAGGCCGGTCGCATGTTCGCCAAAGCCATTGGACACGAAGCCGACCCGGATCGGAGTATCGGCGGCAGGCATCGGATGATTGAAGGCCAGCTGTCGGCGCAATGGCGCCATCTGCATTTCGATGGTGGCGGCAAAGGTTTCGGCACAGTGACGCTGCTCTTCGGCTGAGGCATCCTCGGCCAGAAACCCGAACGGAGTGATCCCGCTCATTCCGCCGGCCACGGCCGTTCGCAGGCGTGCGCTCAGCAGGTCGAGTTCACTCCAGTCGCACAGCCGGCGCAACGTGAAAATGCGCTGGCTGAGTGCGGCGCCATTGTTGCCATTCAGCTGCAGCGCACGCGAATAAGCTCTCTGGGCTTCGTCCAGCCGGCCCAGATCATCCAGCATGAGTGCGGCATGGTAGGGATGCTCACCCTCGGTGGGCTCCAATTGTTCGGCGCGCTGGAAAGCTTGTGCTGCTTCTGCATGCTGGCCGCGCAAGCGATGGGAATGCCCCAGCATGGCATGCGCACCAGCCATCCTGGGTGCAATCTGCAGCGCCTCGTTGGCATGGATGGCGCATTGTTCCGGGTGGCCGATTTCGAGTTCGGCTGCAGCGAGGTTGAGACGCAGGCCAGGATGGTTGGGCGCGCCATGGGTTCCCAAGGAATAAGATTCGCGCGCTTGCGCGTAGCGTGCGGCGGCCATCAACGCGTTGCCCAGGATCAGCAGGATCATCGGGTTGCCAGGCGAACTGCGCAACGCAGCGCGCATGCGTTCGATCGCCTCGTCAGCTTGGCCATCGGCAACTTCCAGGCTGGCCAGGTTGCACTGCACTTGCAGGTTGTCGGGACTGAGTTGCTCGGCCTGGTGCAGCATTCGAAGGGCATCTTCGCGACGGCCTAACTGGCGCAGCGTGATGGCGTATACCCGTAGCAGCTCGGCCGAGTCGGGAAAAAGCGGCAACGCATCTTCGGCGACCTGCGCCGCCTCGGCGTTGGAATTGGTTTCGATCAGTCTGGTCAGGCGATCCAGAAGGATGTTGAGTTCGGGGTAAGAAGTGGCATTCATCCGCCCACGCTAGCGTATGGCTGCACCGTCGCCAAGCGCGGGCTTCAACCAGCCGTCAGCGATCTCAGCTCGTCGGCCTGATGCTCGCGGGTCAGCGTGTCGACCAGTTCGCGCAGATCGCCCTGCATGACTTCGGGCAGGCGATACAGGGTGAGGTTGATGCGGTGGTCGGTGATCCGGCCCTGCGGGTAGTTGTAGGTACGGATGCGCTGGCTGCGATCGCCGGAGCCCACCTGCAATCGACGTGCCTCGGCCTGCACGGCGTTCTGCTTGCTCTGTGCCTCGTCGAGCAGGCGTGCCTTCAGCAGGCTCATCGCACGGGCGCGGTTCTTGTGCTGGCTGCGTTCTTCCTGGCATTCCACCACCGTGCCGGTGGGCAGGTGGGTGATGCGGATCGCCGAGTCGGTCTTGTTGACGTGCTGGCCGCCCGCACCGGAGGCGCGAAAGGTGTCGGTTTTCAGGTCGGCCGGGTTGATCTCGATCTCGTCGATCTCATCGAGTTCGGGCAGGATCGCCACGGTCGCCGCCGAGGTGTGGATGCGCCCCTGCGATTCGGTTTCCGGCACGCGTTGCACGCGGTGGGTGCCGGATTCGAACTTCAGCTGCGAGTACGCGCCCTTGCCCTCGACGCGGGCGACGATTTCCTTGTAGCCGCCGTGTTCGCCGGCGTGCTCGCTGAGTACTTCGACGTGCCAGCGCCGGCTTTCGGCGTAGCGCAGGTACATACGGAACAGATCGCCGGCGAAGATCGCCGCCTCGTCGCCACCGGTGCCGGCGCGCACTTCGAGATACAGGTTGGCCTCGTCGCGCGGATCCTTCGGCAGCAACAGCAACTGCAGTCCGCCATCGAGATCGAGCAGGCGCTGCTCCAGTCGGCGCACATCGTCGGCAGCCATCTCGCGCAGTTCGGGATCGTCCAGCATCGCGCGCGTCTCGGTGAGTTCACGCTCGGCCTGAGCGTGCTCGCGCAACGACACGGCGACCGGTTCGAGCTGGGCGTATTCCTGCGAGAGTGCACGGAAGCGGTTGTTGTCGGCGAGCACGTCCGGCTGCGACAGCAGCAGGCCGATTTCCTCGTGGCGCTCGGCCAGTGCTTCGAGCTTGCGGCGGATCGATGGGGTCATGAGATGAGGAGTGAGTGGAGAGGAGTGAGAAAAGAGTGAAGGCGGGGTGGTGCTTTCTCTAACTTCTCACTCCTCTTCACTCACTTCCTGGTCCAGTCCATACAGCCGCTCCGCCGCCTGCAGCAGATCCAGGTCGCCGCTCAGCGCCGCCTCGCGCAGACGCGCGCTGGGATGGTGCAGCAGCTTGTTGGTCAGCGTGTTGGCGAGGAACGCCAGCGCCTCGTCGGCCGACTTGCCGCGGGCCAGCATGGCGCGGGCCTTGTCCAGCACTTCGTCGCGGTAGGTCTCGGCGTGCTGGCGCATGTCCAGCGCGGGATTGCGCAGGGTCAGCGCGCGGCGCCAAGCCATGTAATGGCCGACCTGCAGGTCGATGATCGCCTCGGCCTCATGGGCGGCGGCGACACGCGAGCGGCGATTGTCGTCGATCACCTGGCGCAGGTCGTCGATGCCGTACAGATAGACGTCGGGCAGTTCGCCGACGCTGGCCTCGATGTCGCGCGGTACCGCGATGTCGACCATGAACATTGGCTTGCGCCGGCGCGTCGTCATCGCCTGTTCGACCATGGCCCGGGTCACGATCGGCTGCCGCGAGGCGGTGGAGGAAATCACGATGTCGACTTCGGCCAGATGCTGCGGCAAGTCGGCCAGCGCGATCGCGTAGCCGCCGTAGCGGCCGGCCAGTTCCTGCGCGGACTCCAGCGTGCGGTTGGCGACGATCAGCCGGCGCGCCTGCTTCTCGGCGAGGTGCCGCGCGGCCAATTCGATCGTGTCGCCGGCACCGATCAGCAGCACGCAGGCCTGCTTGAGATCGGCAAACACCTGTTCGGCCAGTCGTACCGCGGTATAGGCAACCGACACCGTGTGCGCACCGATACGGGTATCGGTACGCACGCGCTTGGCTACCGCGAACGTGTGCTGCAGCAGCCGATCCAGCGGTGCCTTCAGGGCCTGTGCCGCGCGCGCCTGCTGGTAGGCATCCTTCACCTGGCCGAGGATCTGCGGCTCGCCCAGCACCATCGAGTCCAGCCCGGTGGCGACGCGGAACATGTGGCGTACGGCGTCCTGCTCGTCGTGGCGGTACAGGAACTCGTCCAGCTTGCCGGGGGTCAGACGATGATGACGGCGGAGCCATGCCAGCGGGATGTCCTCGGCACCGGCGCTCACCCCGACGTAAAGCTCGGTGCGGTTGCAGGTGGAGAGGATCATCGCCTCCTCCACGCCAGGTTCACGGGTCAGTTCGTGCAGGGCCGCGCCTGCGGCGTCCGCATCGAACGCCACCTGTTCGCGCAGGCTGACCGGCGCGGTGAGGTGATTGAGCCCGAGGGCGATCAGCGGCATGGTGTGAGGAGCATCCCGGCGGCAGGTGTCGGCGGCGTAGGCTAAGCTTGATAAAGCGTCCGGCGTGATCGCCGGTAGCGCCGAAACAGGCGAACAGATTGGAGAGTAGTGTGCGGAGCAGGGCGTCCAAGTTCAAGCAACTGCGGCATTTTACGGCACTGGCGGCGCTGGCGCTGGGTCTGGTCGCGTGTGCCAATGCACCCTCGCGAAAGACACCGCCGACCGCCTCGGCGCAGCCGCTGGCGCGCGTGGTGGTGGTCACGCCGGATGCCGATCACGACGTGCTGGCACAACTGCTGGCGGGTGAGCTGGCGCTGGGCCACACCGACCTGACGGCAGCATCCGGTTATTACGCCAAGGCGATGGTGCTGAGCAACGATCCGCAGGTGGCCGAACGTGCGGCCAAGCTGGCGATCGCGGTGCATGACGCTGCCGCCGCCCAGCAAGCACTCGATCGTTGGCAGGCGCTGGGTGCCACGCCGGTGGCGATGGCCGAGGCGCGCGCCGAACTGTCCCTGGATCGCGGCGATGCCGACGAGGCACGCCGCCAGCTGGAGCTGCTGATCGGTAGTACCGACAAGGATGCCTGGCGCCAGTTCGGCCGCGTGCTGGTAGGTGCCCGCGATCAGGCCCAGGCGGCCCGGTTGCTGGAGGCGCTGGCGACACCGCAGCGACTGCCGTCCGATGCGCAGGCGTGGCTGGCGATGAGCGAACTCGGCGACAAGTTCGGTCGGCACGCCTACGCCATGCAGATCGCCGACGCGGCGGTGCAGCGCTTCAAGAGCGCCGAAACCTACGCCTGGGCGGCGCAGATGAAGTTCAGGGACGGTGATCACGCCGGCGCCGCCGCGCTGTTGCAGAAGGCACTCGCCAAGGCGCCGCAGAATGCCCAGCTGCGCGTGGCCTATGCGGGCATGCTCAGCCAGGGTGGTGATTACGCTGGTGCCACCAGGGTGCTCGAACATGGCCCGCAGAATGCCGAGGTCTATTCATTGCGCGCTGCACTGGCCGCGCGCAACAACGACAACAAGACACTGGCGGTGCTGTATCAGCAACTGCAGAAAGCACCGCAGGATGTGCGTCAGCAGAGCTTGTATCTGCTTGGTCAGCTGGCCGAGATGCAGCATCGGGATGCGGAGGCGCTGGCCTGGTACGGTCAGGTCGGCGACGACGATCCGCATGCGTTCGATGCGGATCTGCGCAGCGCGCTGATCCTGCACACGCAGGGCAAGGTGGCCGACGCGCATCAGTTGCTGGATCAGCTGCAGATGGATTATCTCGATCAGCCCGAGCCGCTGCGCCAGGCTTATCAGGTCGATGCCGAGCTGTATCTGCGCGAGCAGAAATACATGCAGGCCGAGCAGGCGTTCAGTCGTGCGTTGCAGGTGTTGCCGGACGATCCCGGGCTGCTCTACAGCCGCGGCCTGACCTATGCCGAGGCTGGCCAGATCGATCAGGCGGTGCAGGATTTCCAGCGCCTGCTGAAGATCAAGCCGGGCGATGTCGATGCCAGCAACGCGCTTGGCTACACCCTGGCCGATGCCGACCGCGACCTGCCCGAGGCGGAAAAGCTGCTGCAAGTTGCACGCACGGCCAAACCGAACGATCCGGCGATCGCTGATTCCTGGGGCTGGCTGCAATACCGACAGGGTCACCTGGATCAGGCGGCGCAGACCTTGCGCGGCGCATGGCTGGCGCACAAGGACGCCGATGTCGGCGTGCATCTGGGCGAGGTGCTGTGGAAGCAGGGCCGCCGGCAGGATGCGCAACGGGTCTTCGACGAGGTGCGCAAGCTCGATCCGCATAGCAGCAGCCTGCAGGCAACCTTGAAGCGGTTGCAGCCATGAGGCGAAGCTTCCGACTTCTCGCAGTCGCGTTGCCGCTGCTGCTGACCGCGTGCGCGCCGGCGGTGCGCATGAAGGGTGATGCCGGTCTGCTCAATGCCCAGGTCCTGCGCGAGCAGGCTTTGGCGCATGCCGATCACTGGACCCTGGAGGGCCGGCTCGGTGTCTCCGACGGCAAGACCGGCGGCAGCGGCAGTTTCAGCTGGACGCAGAACGGCGAGCAATACGAGTTCGTGCTGCGCGGGCCCGCGATCTCGGGCATGAATTTCCGTCTCAGCGGTGGTCCGGACGGCGCCTTGCTCGAGGGACTGAACGGCGGTCCGTTGCATGGACCGGATGCCGAAGTGCTGATGCACAAGGCGCTGGGCTGGGAGGTGCCGCTGCGCGACCTGCGCGCGTGGGTGCTAGGCCTGCGCGCCGACAGTGGTCCGGCCGAGTTGAGCTTCGGTACGGACCGGTTGCCGTCGTTGCTGCAGCAGGATGGCTGGGCAGTCGATTATCGCGAGTGGGATGCCACGCGGCAGCCGCCGCTGCCGAAGGTGGTGTTCGCCGGGAAACCGCCGTACAAGGTGCGGCTGTCGATCGAATCGTGGCATTTCGACTGATCCCGGCGCATGACGTTTTCGATTGAACGTGCGGTACCGATGCAGGTCGACGCCTTGTGCGCGATCGAGCGTGCCGCCGTGCAGCTGTTCCGCGGCCATCCGGCGTGGGCGTCCTATGCAGCGATGTCGATTCCGCCAGCGTTGCTGCAGCGGGCGATCAGTCGTGGGCTGGTCTGGGTGGCGCTGGATGCGGCGGCCGTGCCGGTCGGTTTCGTCTGGCTGGATACCGATGCAGGCAGTGGCGGCATCGGCATCGCCGAAATCGACGTGCTGCCGGAATATGGTCGGCGCGGCATCGGCGCGGCGCTGCTGGAACATGCCTGCGCGTGGGCGCGGGCGGCCGGATACCGGCGCGTCGATCTGGGTACCCTGGCCGATGTGCCGTGGAATGCGCCGTTCTATGCAAACCACGGGTTTTCGGTGGTCGACAAGCACGATCCGATGTTTGCTTTTGCACGCCAGCGTGATCGGGAGAATGGCTTCCCCGAGGATCTGCGGGTGTTCATGAGCCGCCCGCTGTTGCCGCTGTCCCACGGCGAATGGACGGTATGGCCGGCGCCGGCGAAGCTGAACCTGTTCCTGCGCATCACCGGGCGGCGGCCGGATGGTTACCACGAACTGCAGACCGTGTTCCGCCTGCTCGACTGGGGCGACGAGATCCGCCTTCGCGTGCGCGACGACGGCGAAATCAGGCGTGTCCGCGAGGTGCCTGGTGTGCCCGAAGCCAGCGACCTGGTGGTGCGGGCGGCACGGCTGCTGCAGGCGCATGCGGGCGTCGCGCTCGGTGTCGAGATCGAGGTGGACAAGCGCATCCCGATGGGTGGCGGGCTGGGCGGCGGCAGTTCCGATGCCGCGACCGTACTGGTTGCGCTGAACCTGCTGTGGCAGCTGGATCTGGACGAGGACCTGCTGGCCGAACTCGGGCGCCAACTGGGTGCCGACGTGCCGGTATTTGTGCGCGGCCGTTCAGCCTGGGCCGAGGGCATCGGCGAGCAGCTCACGCCGATGCGCCTGCCGCGGCGCCACTACGTGGTACTCGATCCGCACGAATCGGTGCCTACCGCTGCGCTTTTTCAAGCCGCTGAATTGACACGAAATGCCCCGCGGGCGACAATTTCATCCTTTGCTTCCGGCGAAACGACGGAAAACGCCTTCGCGCCAGTGGCGCGCGCGCGCCATCCGCGGGTAGCTGCGGCGCTGGACTGGCTCGGCCGGTTTGGGATGGCGCGGCTTTCCGGCAGTGGTGGTTGTGTGTTTCTGGAAGCGAAATCATTCGATCGGGTCGTGGCGATAGCCGCGCAATGCCCGAGCGCATTCACGGCATGGATGGCCGCGGGTGTCGAGGTTTCATCCTTGCAGGATGCACTGGCGCGTCATCGCGGTATCAACTGAGCACACGGACAAGACGACGGCTGTCGGCGGCAGGGCAGCGATCGACGAATACAGATACAGGCACGAGCGAACAAAATACTGGGGCGTCGCCAAGCTGGTTAAGGCACGGGATTTTGATTCCCGCATACGCAGGTTCGAATCCTGCCGCCCCAGCCACTCATGATGGTCGTTGCTTTCGAGGTTACCCACTGTGGACACGTCCACCCCGATGATGCTGTTTAGCGGTAACGCCCACCGCGCCCTCGCCGATGATGTCGCCCATCGCCTGGGTGTTCCGCTCGGCAAGGCGCTGGTCAGCACGTTCAGCGACGGCGAAGTGCAGATCGAGATCGAGGAAAACGTCCGCCGGCAGGAAGTGTTCGTGCTGCAGCCGACCGGTGCACCGAGTGCGGTCAACCTGTTCGAGCTGCTGGCCCTGGGTGACGCGCTCAAGCGTGCTTCGGTGGCCAGCGTCACCGCGGTGATCCCGTATTTCGGCTATGCCCGGCAGGATCGTCGCCCGCGTTCGGCGCGCGTGCCGATCACCGCCAAGCTGGCTGCCAGGATGATCGGCGCCGCGGGCATCGACCGGGTGCTGACGGTGGATCTGCATGCCGACCAGATCCAGGGTTTCTTCGATATCCCGGTCGACAACGTGTACGCCTCGCCGGTGCTGCTGGCCGACATCTGGCGCAATCACAGCATGGACGACCTGATCGTGGTCAGTCCGGACGTGGGCGGCGTGGTGCGTGCTCGTGCGATCGCCAAGCGGCTGGATGACGCCGATCTGGCGATCATCGACAAGCGTCGGCCGCGTGCGAACGTGTCCACCGTGATGAACATCATCGGTGACGTGGATGGCAAGACCTGCGTGATGGTCGATGACATCGTCGACACCGCCGGTACGTTGTGTGCGGCGGCGGCGGCGTTGAAGGATCGTGGTGCCCGCAAGGTGGTCGCGTACTGCGTGCATCCAGTGCTGTCGGGTGCGGCGATCAGCAATATCGAAGGCTCCCAGCTCGACCAGCTGGTGGTCACCAATACCTTGCCGCTACGCCCGGAAGCGAAGGCCTGTGCGAAAATTCGCCAGCTTTCGGTCGCCGAGCTGCTGGCGGAGACCATTCGCCGGATCGCCTTCGGCGAATCGGTGAGTTCGTTGTACGTCGACTGAGGGATTCGTCCCTTTACTCGGTTCCTCTGGTCGCGGGGGAACCATTCAAGCCGCCGCGAGGCGGCAAACACAACCTAAGGCAGTACTGAAATGATCAAGACTCATGAAATCAAGGCGCAGAGCCGCAAGGACGAGGGGAAAGGTGCGAGCCGCCGCCTGCGTCATGCGAGCTTCGTGCCTGCCGTCGTCTACGGCGCCGGCCAGGACCCGCAGAGCATCCAGATCGAGCACAACACCATCCTGCTCGCCGCCAAGCACGAGTGGTTCTTCTCCTCGGTGCTCGACCTCAACGTCGACGGCAAGGTGCAGAAGGTGTTGGTGCGTGACTGGCAGAAGCATCCGTTCAAGCAGCTGATGATGCACATGGACTTCCTGCGCGTGGACGAGAACGTGGCCATCCGTGTCAGCGTGCCGCTGCACTTCCTGAACCAGGAGAAGTCGGCTGCCGGCAAGACCTCCGGCGTGGTGATCTCGCATAACCTGACCGAAGTGGAAATCACCTGCCTGCCGAAGGATCTGCCCGAATTCATCGAGCTGGATCTGGGCGAGCTGAATCCGGGCGACATTGTCCACCTGTCCGAGCTGAAGCTGCCGGCGAATGTCGAAATTGTCGCGCTGCATCTGGGTGAGAGCCACGATATCGCGGTGGTCACGGCGAACACTGTGCAGGAAGAGGTCGAGGAAGCTCCGGCCGAAGGCGACACTGCTGCTCCGGCGGCCGCTGCTGCTCCGGCCAAGAAAGACGACAAGAAGTAAGCCGCGACGACCCGCACTCCACCGAGTGCGGGTCGCCACTGCTGCTTGTCCGCATGGCTGGTTTGCGACTCATTGTCGGGCTGGGCAACCCCGGTGCCGAATACCTCCGAACCCGGCACAACGCCGGGTTCTGGTTTGTGGATGCCTTGGCCAGCGGGCTGGGTGGGCGCTTCGGTTTCGACGGCAAACTGCACGGCGAAACCTGCAAGGTGCACATCGGCAGCGAGCCGGTATGGCTGCTCAAGCCAGCTACCTTCATGAACAAGAGCGGCATCGCCGTGGTTTCGGCGCTGCGCTATTACAAGATCGAGCCGGATGAATGCCTGATCGCGCATGACGATCTGGACCTGCCTGCCGGTACCGTGCGGATGAAGTTCGACGGCGGCCACGGCGGCCAGAACGGCCTGCGCGACACCATGGCGCATCTGGATCACGGCAAGTTCCATCGCCTGCGCGTGGGTATTGGCCATCCCGGTCACCGCGATCAGGTCACGCCGTGGGTGCTGGGTCGCCCATCGGTGCAGGACGAGAACGCGATCCTCGATGGCATTGCGCGCGCGCTGGACGTGCTGCCGCTGGCGGTGGATGGCCAGTTCGACAAGGCGATGCAGCAGTTGCACACGACGGGAAATCGGGAATAGCGCATCGGGAGCTATTGATTCCGCACTACTGTTCCGATTTTCCACCAACGATTTTATTTTCCGGATTCAAAGTCATGGGCATCAAATGCGGCATCGTCGGTCTGCCTAACGTCGGCAAGTCCACCCTGTTCAATGCGCTGACCAAGGCGGGCATCGCCGCGGCGAACTTCCCGTTCTGCACGATCGAGCCGAACGTGGGCGTAGTGCCGGTGCCAGATCCGCGCCTGGGCGCGCTGGCTGCCATCGTCAATCCGCAGAAGGTGATCCCCACTGCGGTCGAGTTCGTCGATATCGCCGGCTTGGTGGCTGGTGCGTCGAAGGGTGAGGGCCTCGGCAACAAGTTCCTCGCGCACATCCGCGAGGTAGATGCGATCGCCCATGTGGTGCGTTGTTTCGAAGGTGACGTGATCCACGTCGCCGGCAAGGTCGACCCGATCTCCGACATCGATACCATCGATACCGAACTGGCGCTGGCCGACCTGGAATCGGTGGACAAGGCGCTGAACCGCGCCGAGCGTGCGGCCAAGGCGAATGACAAGGAGGCCATGGCGAAGAAGCCAGTGCTGCAGAAGCTGTCCGCCGGCCTCAACGAGGGCAAGTCCGCACGCAGCCTCGGCCTGGACGAGGAAGAGAAGGCGCTGGTACGCGACCTGTTCCTGCTCACCCTGAAGCCGTTGATGTACATCGCCAATGTCGCCGACGATGGCTTCGAGAACAATCCGCTGCTCGACGCGGTGCGCGCCCGTGCCGTCACTGAGGGGGCCGAAGTGGTGCCGGTGTGCGCTTCCATCGAAGAGGAAATGGCACAGCTGGAAGACGCCGATCGCGACGAATTCCTGAAGGACATGGGGCTGGACGAGCCGGGTCTGAATCGGGTGATCCGCGCCGGCTACCGGCTGCTCGACCTGCAGACCTACTTCACTGCCGGCGTGAAAGAGGTGCGCGCATGGACGATCAAGCGCGGTTTCACCGGGCCGCAGGCGGCGGGTGTGATCCATACCGATTTCGAGCGCGGTTTCATTCGCGCCGAGACGATCAGTTACGACGACTTCATTCAGTACAAGGGTGAGGCTGGCGCCGGTGCGGCGGGTCGACTGCGCAAGGAAGGCAAGGATTACATCGTCAAGGATGGTGACGTGCTGCACTTCCTGTTCAACGTCTGAGCTTCGCTCTGCTGCATGCAAAGCCCCGGCCTGTCTGGGGCTTTTTTGTGCGCATTCGCTTGCCGGGCAACAGGTTGACTGCCGCAGTAGGCATAATGTGGATTCCATTCTTGGTTGGTTCCGCCGGAGTCCACATGCCAGGTCAGCAGAGTGAGGTGACGTTCCGCTTTCTCGCCGAGCCCACCGACGTCAACTTCGGCGGCAAGGTGCATGGCGGCATGGTGATGAAGTGGATCGACCAGGCCGGCTATGCCTGTGCGGTGGGCTGGAGCGGAGCGTATTGCGTCACCGCCTCGGTCAGCGGTATCCAGTTCGTGGCTCCGATCCTGATCGGCGACATGGTCACGGTGCGGGCGCGGTTGATCCACACCGGTACCTCCAGCATGCATCTCGCCGTGGATGTGCTGGCGCGTGACCTGCGCAAGGACGAGCACCGGCTGGCGACCAGTTGCGTGATGGTGTTTGTGGCGCTGGACAGTCAGGACGGCAAGCCGACCCCGGTGCCGCATTGGGAGCCGCGCGACGACAGTGAGCGTCAGCTGCAGGCGCAGGCGAAGCAATTGCTGGAACTGTCCAAGGGAATGGAGAAGCTGGTCGACCTGCGCGCCGCATCAGTGGGCTGAGATGGACGCAAAATTTCGCTGGAAATTCACGCCGGCATGCGAATTTGGCACCGGGAGGTGTTGACAGTTTGGGGCTCGATCCACACAATACGCGTTCTTTGTTGGAGGGATACCCAAGCGGCCAACGGGGGCAGACTGTAAATCTGCTGGCTTACGCCTTCGGTGGTTCGAATCCACCTCCCTCCACCAGCAAGAGTTCCGCGCAGGGCGGGAGTAGTTCAATGGTAGAACATCAGTTTTCCAAACTGATTACGCGGGTTCGATTCCCGCCTTCCGCTCCATTGCGCTGCAAGTGTCAGGTGCTGTTGATCGAAGCAATTGCTGCATAGATCGACGCTTTTTTTGAATTGTCCAGCATGGATGCCGGTCTGTTCTTTGCCATCATGGAGGATGGCTGAAATACATACGCTCATGTAGCTCAGTCGGTAGAGCACTTCCTTGGTAAGGAAGAGGTCACAGGTTCGATTCCTGTTATGAGCACCATCTTTTCGACCGTCAAGGTCACCGCCCCGCAAGGGCCAGTTCCATCAATTCATTGACTCCATCGGGGTTTAGCGCGCATGGCAAAGGGTAAATTCGAACGCACCAAGCCGCACGTCAACGTCGGCACGATTGGTCACGTGGATCACGGCAAGACGACGCTGACGGCAGCGCTGACGAAGGTCGGTGCGGAACGTTTTGGTGGCGAGTTCAAGGATTACAGCTCGATCGACGCGGCGCCGGAAGAGAAGGCGCGCGGCATCACGATCTCGACCGCCCACGTGGAATACGAGTCGCCGAACCGCCATTACGCGCACGTCGACTGCCCGGGCCATGCGGACTATGTGAAGAACATGATCACGGGTGCGGCGCAGATGGACGGCGCGATCCTGGTGTGCTCGGCCGCGGACGGCCCGATGCCGCAGACGCGCGAGCACATCCTGCTGTCGCGTCAGGTCGGTGTGCCGTACATCATCGTCTACCTGAACAAGGCGGACCTGGTGGACGACGCCGAGCTGCTCGAGCTGGTCGAGATGGAAGTGCGCGAGCTGCTGTCGAAGTACGACTTCCCGGGCGACGACACCCCGATGATCCACGGTTCGGCCCGTATGGCGCTGGAAGGCGATCAGAGCGAGATCGGCGTGCCGTCGATCATCAAGCTGGTCGACGCGCTGGATAGCTATATCCCGGAGCCGACGCGCGTCATCGACCGTCCGTTCCTGATGCCGGTGGAAGACGTGTTCTCGATCTCGGGCCGCGGCACCGTGGTGACCGGTCGTATCGAGCGCGGCATCATCAAGGTCGGCGACGAAATCGAAGTGGTCGGCATCCGCGACACGCAGAAGACCACGGTCACCGGCGTGGAAATGTTCCGCAAGCTGCTGGACCAGGGTCAGGCAGGCGACAACGCCGGTCTGCTGCTGCGCGGCCTGAAGCGTGACGACGTGGAGCGTGGCCAGGTGCTGGCCAAGCCGGGCACGATCACCCCGCACACGGACTTCGAGGCTGAGGTGTATGTGCTGTCGAAGGACGAGGGTGGCCGTCATACGCCGTTCTTCAAGGGTTACCGTCCGCAGTTCTACTTCCGCACGACCGACGTGACCGGCGCTTGCCAGTTGCCGGAAGGTGTGGAGATGGTGATGCCGGGTGACAACGTGAAGATGGTGGTGAGCCTGATCCACCCGATCGCGATGGACGAAGGCCTGCGTTTCGCCATTCGCGAAGGCGGCCGCACCGTCGGCGCCGGCGTCGTGGCCAAGGTCATCAAGTAAGATACGGGCAGCGCGCTTCGGTGCGCAGCTCAAACTCCACGGGGCGAGCGGACTCAAGGCCGCTCGCTGTCGTGTTTCAAGTTCAAGCCATGTACGCCAGTAGCTCAATTGGCAGAGCAGCGGTCTCCAAAACCGCAGGTTGGGGGTTCAAGTCCCTCCTGGCGTGCCACTTCCCCGAGGATCGAGACGGGTGACGATGGCAAGGCCGACCGCAGGGTCCGGCGTGCTGCTGACACCCGATCACTGTGCATGAATACCAAGGTAGAACAGCCCAAGGGCACGAACGCCGCCGACATCGGCAAGCTGGTACTGGCGTTGCTGGTGCTGGTTGCCGGTATCGTCGCCTATTCCTGGTTCGGACGGGACGGCAGTATTTCCTCGTCGGTACGCCTGCTGGGTGTGCTGGCCGCGCTGGTGCTTGCGCTGGCAATCGCCGCCTTCACCGCACTGGGGCGGCGGGTGCGGAACTTCATCGCCGAGTCGCAGTTCGAAATGCGCAAGGTGGTCTGGCCGACTCGCGACGAGACGATCAAGACGACCGGCATCATCATTGTGGTGGTGATCATCCTGTCGCTGCTGCTGGGTCTGATCGACCTGATCCTGAAGTCAGTCATTCTCGACTGGCTGCTGAAGTTGGGTGCCTGAGGTGAGCATGAGCAAGCGCTGGTATGTGGTGCACGCCTATTCGGGTTTCGAGAATCAGGTGAAGCGTTCCCTCGAGGAGCGTATCAAGCGCGCCGAGATGGAAGAGCGGTTCGGCGAAGTGCTGGTGCCGACCGAGGAAGTGATCGAGATGCGCGGCGGCCAGAAGCGGCGCAGCGATCGCAAGTTCTTCCCTGGTTACGTGCTGGTGCAGATCGAGACGAATACCGAGGGCAAGGCGCCGCGGATCGATGACGAGTGCTGGCATCTGATCAAGGAAACCCCGAAGGTGATGGGTTTCATCGGCGGTACCGCCGATCGTCCGCTGCCGATCAAGGACAGCGAGGCCGAAGCCATCCTCAGCCGCGTCCGCGAGGGTGTCGAGAAGCCCAAGCCCAAGGTGCTGTTCGAGCCGGGCGAGATGGTGCGAGTCACCGAGGGTCCGTTCAACGATTTCAACGGCGTGGTCGAGGAAGTCAACTACGAGAAGAGTCGCCTGCGCGTTGCAGTGCTGATCTTCGGCCGTTCGACCCCGGTCGAACTGGAATTCGGTCAGGTCGAGAAGGCCTGATCTGGCGGGTAGCGTCATCTTGGCACGGGGCTTGCTGAAAGCCTGACCAATCTCTATACTGCGCGGTTCACGCTGGATCTTTTTGATCCGGCGTGCCCGCGTTTCAGGATCCGCATGAGGCGGATCCGTTCCTTTCATCCACGGACCGGTGCACAGCGAGGAGCCGCAAGGCGCCTGGACTCGCGAGGAAAATCCCATGGCAAAGAAAGTTGTCGGTTACATCAAGTTGCAGGTCAAGGCCGGTCAGGCCAATCCGTCGCCGCCGGTGGGCCCCGCCCTCGGTCAGCGCGGTCTGAACATCATGGAGTTCTGCAAGGCGTTCAACGCCGCCACGCAGAAGCTGGAGCCGGGTCTGCCGATTCCGTGCATCATCACCGCGTACTCCGACCGCAGCTTCACCTTCATCACCAAGACCCCGCCCGCCACGATTCTTCTGAAGAAGATCACCGGCACCGCGAAGGGTTCGCCGAAGCCGAATACCGACAAGGTTGGCAAGGTTACCCGCAAGCAGCTGGAAGACGTGGCAAAGCAGAAGGAGCCGGATCTGACGGCTGCCGATCTCGACGCCGCGGTGCGCACCATTGCCGGTAGCGCCCGCAGCATGGGCCTTGTGGTGGAGGGTTAAGACATGGCAAAGCTCACGAAGCGTATGAAGTCGGCTACGGCCGCAGTGCAGCCGGGCAAGTTTTATGGCCTGGAAGAAGCCCTCAAGATCGTCAAGGACAACGCCACGGCGAAGTTCGCCGAGTCGGTGGATGTGTCCGTGCGTCTGGGCATCGATGCAAAGAAATCCGACCAGGGCGTACGTGGTTCCTCGCTGCTGCCGCACGGCACCGGCAAGACCGTCAAGGTCGCCGTGTTCTGCCCGCCGGGCGAGAAGGCCGAGGCTGCCAAGGCTGCCGGTGCCGACGCCGTCGGCATGGACGA
This sequence comes from Rhodanobacter sp. C03, assembly GCF_002001175.1. GTDB lineage: Bacteria > Pseudomonadota > Gammaproteobacteria > Xanthomonadales > Rhodanobacteraceae > Rhodanobacter. Next base: position 1,001,425 of record NZ_MUNT01000001.1, read on the forward strand.
CCTGGCCGAACGCATGCAGGCCGGTGATCTCGACTTCGGTCGTGTGATCGCCACGCCGGACGCGATGCGCGTGGTCGGCAAGCTCGGCCAGCTGCTCGGCCCGCGCGGCCTGATGCCGAACCCGAAGGATGGCTCGGTCACTGCCGACGTCGCCACCGCGGTCAAGAACGCCAAGGCCGGCCAGGTGAAGTTCCGCAACGACAAGGCGGGCATCATCCACGCCACCATCGGCAAGGCCAGCTTCGAGGCGTCCCAGCTCGCGGACAACCTCAACACGCTGATTGCCGACCTGCTGAAGGCCAAGCCGTCCACGGCGAAGGGTCAGTTCCTGCAGAAGGTTGCCCTGTCCAGCACGATGGGCGTCGGCGTCGCCGTCGATACCTCGTCGCTGAACATCGCGGCCAAGTAAGAATCAAGTCCTGCATCGGCGTTTCGTCGATGCAGGCAAGTTTTTGAAGGCAGCCCCGGCTATGTAGGCCGGAGCAGCCGTCAAAGACCGCAGGCGCGATCAGCGCGCGATGACGACGGGCAGGAAGCTCGCACTGGCATGGAATCGCCGTCGTCGCCAGCGGGACCGCTTAATCGGGTTTCTTGCAAATCCGGCCTGCGCAGATGGTGCTGCCCGATCTGGAATTGTTCGACTGTTCTGGAAAGGCCAACACCCGGGACACCCAGTGTCCCCGACGTCAAGGATGGCGTCGCCCAGGACCGCAAGCGGCAGGAGCCGTGAGCGGAGTTCATTTGGAGGAGTGCAATGGCTCTAAATCTGTCTCAGAAGCATGAAGTAGTCGCCGAACTGGCAGAAATCGCCGCGAAGGCTCACTCCTTGATTGCTGTCGAGTATGCGGGCACCACGGTCGAACAGATGACCGCGATGCGCAAGAAGGCTCGTGAATCCAGTGTGTACTTGAAGGTTGTCAAGAACACGCTCGCTTCGCGCGCTGTAGTCGGTACCGAGTTCGAGGTCGTCAAGGACGCCCTGGTCGGTCCGCTGCTGTACGCATTCTCGATGGAAGAACCCGGCGCTGCCGGGCGTCTGATCAAGGAATTCGCCAAGGGCAACGACAAGCTGAAGGCGAAAATCGTCTCGGTGGAAGGCAAGTTGCTGCCGGCTGAGCACGTCGAAGTGCTGGCCTCGCTGCCGACCCGCCAACAGGCTCTGGCCATGCTGGCCCGTTTGCTGGCCGAACCGGCTTCGATGTTTGCCCGCGCCGTCAAGGCTGTGGCCGACAAGCAGGGTGGTGACGAAGTCGCCGCCGAAGCCCCGGCCGAAGTCGAGCCCGCCTAAGTTCGTCGTCTATCTAAACTGAATCCATTTCCAGAGGTAAATCAAATGTCCCTGTCCAACGAACAAATCGTTGAAGCCGTAGCCGCCAAGTCACTGATGGAAGTGATGGATCTGGTCAAGGCCATCGAAGAGAAGTTTGGCGTGTCCGCTGCTGCCCCGGTTGCCGCTGCTGGCCCGGCTGCTGCTGCTGTGGTTGCCGAAGTACAGACCGAATTCGACGTCATCCTGAAGAACGCCGGCGCCAAGAAGGTCGACGTGATCAAGGCTGTTCGCGCGATCACCGGCCTGGGCCTGAAGGAAGCCAAGGACCTCACCGAGGCCGGCGGCGTCCTGAAGGAAGCCGTGTCGAAGGAAGACGCCGAGAAGTTCAAGAAGGACCTCGAAGCTGCCGGCGCCACGGTCGAACTGAAGTAATTGGCGCCTTGCGCGTCGTCAGTTTGATCTAGCGTCAAGCAAGCCTGGGGGCGTGAGCCCCCGGGCTTTGCCTGCTTAGGCGCGAAAGAGTTGAGCGAGGAGGGGAATGGAGAATAAGGATTCGCCTGTCGATTCCACATTCTCGATTCCCAGATCCACGGATTTGTGAACACCTGATTTTTCATTCAGCCGGTGTGTGCACCACCGGCGTCACTGCGAACCGAGGCGCTACCGATCATGGCCTACTCGTTTACCGAGAAGAAACGCATCCGCAAGGATTTTGGCAAGCGTCCGCCCGTACTGGGCGTGCCGAACCTGCTGACCATCCAGACTGATTCCTACCGGGAGTTTCTGCAGGAGCATGTCGCGCCCAAACAGCGCGGCGAAAAGGGTTTGCATGCGGCACTGAAGTCGGTATTCCCGATCACCAGCTATTCGGGCAATGCCGCACTGGAATATGTCGACTACCGTCTCGGCGAGCCGGCGTTCGACGAGCGCGAATGTCGCAACCGCGGCATGACCTACGGTGCGCCGCTGCGTACCACGGTGCGCCTGGTCATCTATGACAAGGACAGCCCGGCCTCGAAGAAGGTGGTCAAGTACATCAAGGAGCAGGAGGTCTACATGGGCGAGATTCCGCTCATGACCGACACCGGCACCTTCATCATCAACGGCACCGAGCGCGTGATCGTCTCGCAGCTGCATCGTTCGCCGGGCGTGTTCTTCGATCACGACCGTGGCAAGACGCACAGCTCGGGCAAGTTGCTGTTCTCGGCACGCGTCATTCCTTACCGTGGTTCGTGGCTCGATTTCGAGTTCGACCCGAAGGATGCGCTGTTCACCCGTATCGATCGTCGCCGCAAGCTGCCGGTGACGGTGCTGCTGCGCGCGCTCGGCTACAACAACGAGGAGATGCTGGGCATCTTCTTCGAGCACAACGTGTTCCACCTCGGCAAGAAGGGTGGCACCACGCTGGAGCTGGTCGCCGAGCGTCTGCGCGGCGAGACGCTGAGCTTCGATCTGGCGATCGGTGGCACGGTGCTGGTGGAAGCCGGCAAGCGCATCACCGCGCGTCACGTGCGCCAGCTCGCGGCCGAGAACATCACCGCGCTGGAAGTGCCGGACGACTATCCGGTCGGCCGTATCGTGGCCACCGACATCGTCGATGCCAAGACCGGCGAACTGCTGGCGTCGGCCAACGACGAGATCACTGCCGAGCAGCTGGAGAACTTCCGCAAGGCCGGTATCGAGACGGTGCCGACGCTGTACGTCAACGATCTCGATCGCGGCGCCTACATCTCGCACACCCTGCGCATCGACAACACCAAGACGCCGCTGGAGGCGCTGGTGGAAATCTATCGCATGATGCGTCCGGGCGAGCCGCCGACCAAGGATGCCGCGCAGAACCTGTTCTTCAACCTGTTCTTCACCTTCGACCGCTACGACCTGTCGGGCGTGGGCCGGATGAAGTTCAACCGTCGCGTGGGCCGCAAGGAAATCCTCGGTCCGGGCGTGCTGTACGACCACAAGTACTTCAGCGAGCGCAAGGAAGAGGAATCCCAGCGCCTGGTCAAGGAGCAGGGCGTAACGTCCGATATCCTCGACGTACTGAAGGTGCTGATCGACATCAAGAACGGTCATGGCACCGTCGATGACATCGATCACCTGGGCAACCGTCGCGTGCGTTCGGTCGGCGAAATGGCCGAGAACACCTTCCGCATCGGTCTGGTGCGCGTCGAGCGTGCGGTGCGCGAGCGTCTGTCGCTGGCCGAGGCCGATGGCCTGACCCCGCAGGATCTGATCAACGCCAAGCCGGTCGCGGCGGCGGTGAAGGAGTTCTTTGGCTCCTCGCAGCTGTCCCAGTTCATGGATCAGAACAACCCGCTGTCCGAAGTGACGCACAAGCGCCGTGTCTCCGCGCTCGGGCCGGGCGGCCTGACCCGCGAACGCGCCGGCTTCGAGGTGCGCGACGTGCATCCGACCCATTACGGCCGCGTCTGCACCATCGAAACGCCGGAAGGCCCGAACATCGGCCTGATCAACTCGCTGGCCGTGTATGCCCGCACCAACTCGTACGGCTTCCTCGAGACGCCGTACCGCAAGGTCGCGCACAGCAAAGTGACCGACAAGGTCGATTACCTGTCGGCGATCGAGGAAGGCGATCACGTGATCGCGCAGGCGAACTCGCCGCTGGACAAGCACGGCGGTTTCGTCGAGGACTTCGTGTCCTGCCGTTTCCGTGGTGAATCCGAGCTGCGTCCGGCTGCCGAAGTCGACTACATGGACGTCTCGCCAATGCAGACCGTGTCGGTCGCTGCGGCACTGGTGCCGTTCCTCGAGCACGACGATGCGAACCGCGCCCTGATGGGTGCGAACATGCAGCGTCAGGCCGTGCCGACACTGCGTTCGCAAACTCCGCTGGTGGGTACCGGCATCGAGCGCGCCGTGGCGCGTGACTCCGGCGTCATCGTCTCCGCCAAGCGCGGCGGCGTGATCGACCAGGTCGATGCGGCGCGTATCGTGGTGCGCGTCAACGAGGAAGAGGTCGGCGACAACGATGCTGGCGTCGATATCTACACGCTGACCAAGTACACCCGCTCCAACCAGAACACCAACCTCAACCAGCGTCCGCTGGTGAACGTCGGCGACGTGGTGGCGAAGGGCGACACGCTGGCCGATGGCTCGTCGACCGATCTGGGCGAGCTCGCGCTCGGCCAGAACATGCTGATCGCGTTCATGCCGTGGAACGGTTACAACTTCGAAGACTCGATCCTGCTCTCCGAGCGCGTCGTGCAGGAAGACCGCTATACCTCGATCCACATCGAGGAACTGTCGTGCATCGCGCGTGACACCAAGCTGGGTGCCGAGGAAATCACCGCCGACATTCCGAACGTGGGCGAGCAGGCGCTCGCACGTCTGGACGAGTCGGGCATCGTCTACATCGGTGCGGAAGTGAAGGCCGGCGACATCATGGTCGGCAAGGTCACGCCGAAGGGCGAGAGCCAGCTGACCCCGGAAGAGAAGCTGCTGCGCGCGATCTTCGGCGAGAAAGCGTCCGATGTTAAGGACAGCTCGCTGCGCGTGCCGCCGGGTATGGACGGTACCGTCATCGACGTGCAGGTGTTCACCCGCGACGGCATCGAGAAGGACAAGCGCGCCAAGCAGATCGAGGAAACCGAAGTCAAGCGTGTCCGCAAGGATATGGACGATCAGTTCCGCATCCTCGAAGGCGCGATCTACAGCCGCATGCGTACCCAGCTGGTCGGCAAGTCCGCGATGAGCGGTCCGGGTGGCCTGAAGCGTGGCACCGAAATCACTGACGCATATCTGGACGGCCTGAAGAAGGACGACTGGTTCAAGATCAACGTCAAGGACGAGGAAGTCACCGAGTTCCTCGAGCGTGCGGCCGATCAGGTCAAGCGCCACAAGGAGGAGTTCGACAAGCGCTTCAAGGAGAAGCAGGGCAAGATCACCCAGGGCGACGATCTGGCACCGGGTGTGCTGAAGATGGTCAAGGTGTTCCTGGCCGTGAAGCGCCGCATCCAGCCGGGCGACAAGATGGCTGGCCGTCACGGCAACAAGGGCGTGGTGTCCAACGTGGTGCCGGTCGAGGACATGCCGTATTCCGCTGACGGTGTGCCGGTCGACATCGTGCTGAACCCGCTGGGCGTGCCGTCGCGTATGAACATCGGGCAGATTCTGGAAGTTCATCTGGGCTGGGCCGCCAAGGGCCTGGGCAAGAAGATCCAGAAGATGCTCGAGGCGCAGGAGAAGGTTGCCAAGATCCGCGAGTTCCTCGACCAGATCTACAACACCCATGTGGCCGGTGCGGTGCAGCACGTCGATCTGAAGTCGCTTACCGACAAGGAGATCTTCACGCTCGCCACCAATCTGCAGGAAGGCGTGCCGATGGCGACGCCGGTGTTCGACGGTGCGGAAGAGACCGAGATCAAGGCGATGCTGAAGCTGGCGGATCTGCCCGAGTCGGGCCAGACCATGCTGTACGACGGTCGTACCGGCGAGGCGTTCGATCGCCCGGTCACCGTGGGCTACATGCATTACCTCAAGCTCAACCATCTGGTCGACGACAAGATGCATGCGCGTTCCACCGGTCCGTACTCGCTGGTCACCCAGCAGCCGCTGGGCGGCAAGGCGCAGTTCGGTGGTCAGCGCTTCGGCGAGATGGAAGTGTGGGCGCTGGAAGCCTACGGCGCGGCCTACACCCTGCAGGAAATGCTGACGGTGAAGTCCGACGACGTGCAGGGCCGCAACCAGATGTACAAGAACATTGTCGACGGCAACCACGAAATGTCGGCTGGCATGCCGGAATCCTTCAACGTGCTGGTGAAGGAAATCCGCTCGCTCGCCATCGACATCGATCTGGAAGAGATCAAGTGATCCGCGCAGTCACCGGAGATTTCGAATGAAAGACTTGCTCAATCTGTTCAATCAGCAGCGCGCGACGCCGGATTTCGACGCGATCAAGATCGCGCTGGCCTCGCCGGAGCTGATCCGCTCGTGGTCGTACGGCGAAGTGAAGAAGCCGGAAACCATCAACTACCGTACCTTCAAGCCGGAGCGTGACGGCCTGTTCTGCGCCGCCATCTTCGGACCGGTGAAGGACTACGAGTGCCTGTGCGGCAAGTACAAGCGCATGAAGCATCGTGGCGTGGTCTGCGAGAAGTGCGGCACGGAAGTGACGCTGGCCAAGGTGCGTCGTGAGCGCATGGGCCACATCGAGCTGGCCAGCCCGACCGCACACATCTGGTTCCTCAAGTCGCTGCCCTCGCGCATCGGCCTGATGCTGGACATGACGCTGCGTGACATCGAGCGCATCCTGTACTTCGAAGCCTTCGTGGTGATCGATCCGGGCATGACCGCGCTCGAGCGCGGCCAGCTGCTCAGCGAAGACCAGTACCTGGAAGCGACCGAGGAGCACGGTGACGAGTTCGACGCCCGCATGGGTGCCGAGGCCGTCTACGAGCTGCTGAAGTCGCTCGACCTGCCGGGCGAAGTGATTCGCCTGAAGGAAGAGATCACCTCCACCAATTCCGAAACCAAGCTCAAGCGCCTCACCAAGCGCGTCAAGCTGATCGAGGCGTTCCTGGAATCCGGCAACAAGCCGGAGTGGATGGTGCTGACCGTTCTCCCCGTGCTGCCGCCGGACCTGCGTCCGCTGGTGCCGCTGGACGGTGGTCGTTTCGCGACCTCCGATCTGAACGATCTGTACCGTCGCGTGATCAACCGCAACAACCGTCTGAAGCGTCTGCTCGAACTCAATGCGCCCGACATCATCGTGCGCAACGAGAAGCGCATGCTGCAGGAATCGGTCGATGCGCTGCTCGACAACGGCCGCCGCGGTCGTGCCATCACCGGCACCAACAAGCGCGCGCTGAAGTCGCTCGCCGACATGATCAAGGGCAAGCAGGGCCGCTTCCGCCAGAACCTGCTCGGCAAGCGCGTGGACTACTCCGGTCGTTCGGTGATCGTGGTCGGTCCGACCCTGCGTCTGCATCAGTGCGGTCTGCCGAAGAAGATGGCGCTTGAGCTGTTCAAGCCGTTCATCTTCGCCAAGCTGCAGGCGCGTGGCGAAGCCACCACCATCAAGGCGGCGAAGAAGCTGGTCGAGCGCGAAGAGGCCCAGGTGTGGGACATCCTCGAAGAGGTGATCCGCGAGCATCCGGTGCTGCTCAACCGCGCGCCGACGCTGCATCGTCTGGGCATCCAGGCGTTCGAGCCCAAGCTCATCGAAGGCAAGGCGATCCAGCTGCATCCGCTGGTGTGTACCGCGTTCAACGCCGACTTCGACGGCGATCAGATGGCCGTCCATGTGCCGCTGTCTATCGAGGCGCAGCTGGAAGCGCGTACGCTGATGATGTCGTCCAACAACATCCTCAGCCCGGCCAACGGCGAGCCGATCATCGTGCCGACCCAGGACGTGGTGCTGGGCCTGTACTACATGACTCGCGAGCTGATCAACGTCAAGGGTGGCGGCATGGTGTTCTCCGGCATTGCCGAAGTTCGTCGTGCGTACGACAACCGCGCCGTCGAGCTGCATGCCAAGGTCAAGGTGCGCCTTAAGCTGGTGCACGTTGCCGAAGACGGCACCCGCACGCACGAGACCAAGATCGTCGACACCACCGTCGGCCGCGCGTTGCTGGCGGAAATCCTGCCGGAAGGCCTGCCGTTCGAGCTGGCCAACACCGAGCTGACCAAGAAGAACATCTCGCGCCTGATCAACTCCAGCTACCGCTTGCTGGGCTTGAAGGAAACCGTGGTGTTCGCCGACAAGCTGATGTACACCGGCTTCCGTTTCGCCACGCGTGCGGGCATCTCGATCGGCATCGATGACATGCTGATTCCGGACGAGAAGAAGCCGATCCTGGAAGAGGCCGAGAAGGAAGTCGTCGAGATCCAGCAGCAATACCAGTCGGGTCTGGTCACCGCCGGCGAGCGCTACAACAAGGTGGTCGACATCTGGTCGCGTACCAGCGAGCTGGTGGCGAAAGCCATGATCGACGGCATCGGCACCGAGAAGGTGAAGGATGTCGACGGCAAGACAGTCAACCAGAAGTCAATGAACTCGCTGTACATCATGGCCGACTCCGGCGCCCGTGGTTCCGTGGCGCAGATCCGTCAGCTGGCCGGTATGCGTGGCCTGATGGCGCGTCCGGACGGCTCGATCATCGAGACCCCGATCAAGGCCAACTTCCGCGAAGGCCTGAACGTGCTGCAGTACTTCAACTCCACCCACGGTGCTCGTAAGGGCCTGGCGGATACGGCGTTGAAGACGGCGAACTCGGGTTACCTGACCCGTCGTCTGGTCGACGTGGCGCAGGACGTGGTCATCACCATGGATGACTGCGGTACCGAGGAAGGCGTCATCATGCAGCCGATCGTCGAAGGCGGCGATGTGGTCGAGCCGTTGCGCGAGCGCGTGCTCGGTCGCGTGGTGGTCGAGGACGTCTACGCCCCCGGCGACGACGATCAGCCGATCGTCACTCGCGACACCTTGCTCAACGAAGCCCTGGTCGAGAAGCTCGACAAGGCCGGCGTGCAGATCCTCAAGGTACGTTCGCCGATCACCTGCGTCGCCGAACATGGCGTGTGCAAGCTCTGCTACGGCCGCGATCTGGCCCGTGGCCATCTGGTCAACATGGGCGAGGCCGTGGGTGTGGTCGCCGCGCAGTCGATCGGTGAGCCGGGTACCCAGCTCACCATGCGTACGTTCCACATCGGTGGTGCGGCTTCGCGTGCGGCAGCGGTGGACAACGTGACGGTGAAGACCACCGGCTCGCTGAAGTTCAACAACCTGAAGTCGGTACAGCACAAGCAGGGTCACCTGGTGGCGGTGTCGCGTTCGGGCGAAGTCAGCGTGATCGACACCAACGGTCGCGAGCGCGAGCGCTACAAGGTGCCGTACGGCGCCAACATCTCGGTCAAGGACGGTGCGCCGGTCAAGCCGGGCCAGACCGTCGCCAGCTGGGATCCGCATACCCATCCGATCGTCACCGAAGTGGCCGGTGTGGTGCGCTTCATCGACTTCCTCGATGGCGTCACCGTGCAGAGCCAGACCGATGAACTGACCGGCCTGGAGTCGGCGGTGGTCACCGATCCGAAACGCCGCGGTACGCAGGCGAAGGATCTGCGTCCGATCGTGCGTCTGGAAGATGCCAAGGGCCGCGAGCTGAAGCTGCCGGGTACCGACATTGCCGCGCAGTACTTCCTGCCGGCCGGCGCGATCGTGTCGATCCAGAACGGTGCCGAAGTGGGCGTGGGCGACGTGGTCGCGCGTATCCCGCAGGAAACCTCGAAGACCCGCGATATCACCGGTGGTCTGCCGCGCGTGGCCGATCTGTTCGAGGCACGCAAGCCGAAGGAACCGGCGATCCTCGCCGAGCGCTCCGGCATCATCAGCTTCGGCAAGGACACCAAGGGCAAGCAGCGTCTGATCATCAAGGACGTCGACGGCAACGAGCACGAAGAGCTGATTCCGAAGTGGCGTCAGGTCATCGTGTTCGAAGGCGAGCATGTGGAGAAGGGCGAAACCGTCGTCGACGGCGAGCCGAGTCCGCATGACATCCTGCGCCTGCTGGGCGTGGAGCCGCTGGCCTCGTACCTGGTCAAGGAAATCCAGGACGTGTACCGCCTGCAGGGCGTGAAGATCAACGACAAGCACATCGAAGCGATCATTCGCCAGATGCTGCGCAAGGTCGAGATCGTCGAGCCGGGCGAGAGCCATTACCTGCGCGGCGAGCAGATCGAGCGCGTACGGATCAACCGCGAGAACGATCGTGCGATCGCCAAGGGCGAGCGTCCGGCCGAGTATCAGTCGATCCTGCTCGGCATCACCAAGGCCTCGCTGGCCACCGAGTCGTTCATCTCGGCAGCCTCGTTCCAGGAAACTACTCGCGTTCTTACCGAGGCGGCGGTTCGTGGTACGCGTGACGGCTTGCGTGGTCTGAAGGAAAATGTTATTGTTGGACGTCTTATTCCGGCAGGCACGGGTCTGGCGTACCACGCAGCGCGTCGTCGTCAGGGCGGTTTGTCCGCCTCGGATCTGGAGACTCTCTCCGGCTCCACGCCTGCAGTCTCGTTTGCCGAGGCTCCGGCCGGTAGTGATAACGGTGTCGAGTAAGCCCGGCCAGGGCTTCACTCGCTGACATACGAAATGAGGCGCACGGATGCGCCTCGTGTTCGGGCCCAGGACGGCAGGGTGCTGGCTTGCCTATGGCAGGTTGCCCATGTTAAATTCCCGCTTCTTGGCAGACCGAGCTTATTCGGGCTGCCTTTATGTTTTCAGGAACAGCTTCGCATGACGACAGTCAACCAATTGGTGCGGAAATCCCGCAGCCCCAAAACCTACAAGAGTGGGTCGCCGGCTTTGCAGAGCAGCCCGCAGCGTCGCGGCGTCTGCACGCGCGTATACACGACCACTCCGAAAAAGCCGAACTCGGCGTTGCGCAAGGTTGCCAAGGTGCGCCTGACCAACGGTTTCGAGATCATCAGTTACATCGGTGGTGAAGGTCACAACCTGCAGGAGCACTCGGTGGTGCTGATCCGCGGCGGTCGCGTCAAGGATCTGCCCGGTGTGCGTTACCACACGGTGCGCGGCAGCCTCGATTGCGCTGGTGTCACCAAGCGTCGTCAATCGCGCTCGAAGTACGGCGCCAAGCGCCCGAAGAAGTAAAGGACTCGAAACATGTCGCGTAAAGGTTCACATCCCGCCCGTCTGGTTCTGCCGGATCCCAAGCATGGCAGCCAGCTGATCGCCCGTTTCATCAACATGGTGATGAAGAGCGGCAAGAAGTCCGTGGCCGAGAGCATCGTTTACGGTGCGCTGCAGCACATTGGCGAAAAGAATGCCGAGCCGGTGGCTCTGGTCGAGAAGGCGCTCAACAACATCGCTCCGGCGGTTGAGGTGAAGTCGCGTCGCGTCGGTGGTGCCACCTATCAGGTGCCGGTCGAAGTGCGTCCGGGTCGCCGCATGGCGCTGGCGATGCGCTGGGTCATCGATGCTGCGCGCAAGCGCGGCGAGACGTCGATGCCGCGCAAGCTGGCCGCCGAGCTGCTCGAAGCTTCGGAAAGCCGTGGTGGTGCCGCCAAGAAGCGTGAAGAAACGCATCGCATGGCAGAAGCCAACAAGGCCTTCTCGCACTATCGCTGGTAATTGTTTTGCTTTGCCGTCTCCATGACGGCAAAGAACAAATCCGCCGCCCGAGGCGGATTCTTGAAGTTCATGCCGTCTTCCTTGGCGGCTAAGAACAAGCCGGCATCTATGCCGAGATCTGATTCAAACCGTCATCCTTGACGGCAAAGAACACCCCGCCATCCATGGCGGACTCCTAAATAGAGCACGGCCCGGACGGCTGTTTTGAATCAGGGCAGGTAGCCCGACACAGGTAAATATTCATGGCACGCACCACTCCTATCGAGCGCTACCGCAACTTCGGCATCATGGCCCACATCGATGCCGGAAAGACCACGACCACGGAGCGCATCCTGTTCTACACCGGTGTCAGTCACAAGATTGGCGAAGTGCATGACGGTGCGGCCACGATGGACTGGATGGAGCAGGAGCAGGAGCGCGGTATCACCATTACGTCGGCGGCAACGACGGCGTTCTGGAAGGGCATGGATGGTTCGCTGGACCAGCATCGCTTCAACATCATCGACACCCCCGGACACGTCGACTTCACCATCGAAGTCGAGCGTTCGCTGCGCGTGCTGGATGGTGCAGTGTTCGTGCTGTGTGCCGTGGGTGGCGTGCAGCCGCAGTCCGAGACGGTGTGGCGTCAGGCCAACAAGTACAAGGTGCCGCGTCTGGCGTTCGTCAACAAGATGGATCGCACCGGCGCCAACTTCGACAAGGTGGTAGCCCAGCTGAAGGCGCGCCTCGGCGCGCATCCGGTGCCGATGCAGGTGCCGATCGGCGCCGAAGACGGTTTCGAGGGTGTGGTCGACCTGCTCAAGATGAAGGCGATCATCTGGGACATGGAGTCCCAGGGCATGAAGTTCGAATACCGGGAGATTCCGGCGAACCTGGCCGACACGGCCGCCGAAGCGCATGCCTTCATGGTCGAGTCCGCCGCCGAGGCGACCGAAGACTTGATGAACAAGTATCTCGAAGAGGGTGACCTCAGCGAGGACGAGATCATCGCGGGCCTTCGCCAGCGCACGCTCGCCAACGAAATCATCCCGACCTACTGCGGCACGGCGTTCAAGAACAAGGGCGTTCAGGCGATGCTCGATGCGGTGGTGCAGCTGCTGCCGTCGCCGTCCGACCGCCCGCCGGTCGCTGGCATCGACGAAGACGACAACGAAGCCACGCGCAAGGCAGAGGATGCGGCGCCGTTCTCCGCGCTCGCGTTCAAGATCATGACCGATCCGTTCGTCGGTTCGCTCACGTTCTTCCGGGTCTACTCGGGCACGTTGAAGTCCGGCGACGCCGTGTACAACCCGGTCAAGAGCAAGAAAGAGCGCATCGGCCGCATCCTGCAGATGCACGCGAACGAGCGTCAGGAACTGAAGGAAGTCTGCGCCGGCGACATCGCCGCCGCGGTTGGCCTGAAGGACGTGACGACCGGTGACACGCTGTGCGCGCAGGATCACATCATCACTCTGGAGCGCATGACGTTCCCGGAGCCGGTGATCTCGATGGCGGTCGAGCCGAAGACCAAGTCGGATCAGGAAAAGATGGGTATCGCGCTCGGCCGTCTGGCTGCGGAAGATCCGTCGTTCCGCGTGCGTACGGACGAAGAGTCGGGCCAGACCATCATCTCGGGCATGGGCGAGCTGCACCTGGACATCCTGGTGGACCGCATGCGTCGCGAGTTCAACGTCGAGGCCAATGTCGGCAAGCCGCAGGTCGCTTACCGCGAAACGATCCGCTCGTCGGACGTCAAGTCGGATTACAAGCACGCCAAGCAGTCCGGTGGCAAGGGTCAGTACGGTCACGTCGTGATCGAGCTGTCTCCGATGACCGAGGCCGATCGTGCCGATCCGAACGTGAAGAATGATTTCCTCTTCATCAACGACATCACCGGTGGCGTGATCCCGAAGGAATTCATCCCGTCGGTCGAAAAGGGCCTGCGCGAAACCATCACCAGCGGTCCGCTGGCCGGCTTCCCGGTCGTCGGTGTAAAGGTGAAGCTCGTGTTCGGCTCCTATCATGACGTCGACTCGTCGGAAATGGCGTTCAAGCTCGCTGCCTCGATGGCGTTCAAGCAGGGCTTCGCGAAGGCGTCGCCGGTGCTGCTCGAGCCGATCATGAAGATCGAAGTGGTGACGCCGGAAGAGTACGTCGGTGACGTCATGGGCGACATGAGCCGCCGTCGTGGCCTGCTCCAGGGCCAGGACGACACGCCGTCGGGCAAGACCATCGATGCAATGGTTCCGCTGGGTGAAATGTTCGGCTATGCGACGACAATTCGTTCGCTGACCCAGGGCCGCGCCACCTTCACGATGGAATTCGACCATTACGCCGAAGCGCCGAACAACATCGCCGAGCAGGTCATGAAGAAGGCCTGATAAGGCCGACTTTCCAACATATACCGTTCTTTTCTAGAGGTTCAGAGTCATGGCAAAGGGTAAATTCGAACGCACCAAGCCGCACGTCAACGTCGGCACGATTGGTCACGTGGATCACGGCAAGACGACGCTGACGGCAGCGCTGACGAAGGTCGGTGCGGAACGTTTTGGTGGCGAGTTCAAGGATTACAGCTCGATCGACGCGGCGCCGGAAGAGAAGGCGCGCGGCATCACGATCTCGACCGCCCACGTGGAATACGAGTCGCCGAACCGCCATTACGCGCACGTCGACTGCCCGGGCCATGCGGACTATGTGAAGAACATGATCACGGGTGCGGCGCAGATGGACGGCGCGATCCTGGTGTGCTCGGCCGCGGACGGCCCGATGCCGCAGACGCGCGAGCACATCCTGCTGTCGCGTCAGGTCGGTGTGCCGTACATCATCGTCTACCTGAACAAGGCGGACCTGGTGGACGACGCCGAGCTGCTCGAGCTGGTCGAGATGGAAGTGCGCGAGCTGCTGTCGAAGTACGACTTCCCGGGCGACGACACCCCGATGATCCACGGTTCGGCCCGCATGGCGCTGGAAGGCGATCAGAGCGAGATCGGCGTGCCGTCGATCATCAAGCTGGTCGACGCGCTGGACAGCTATATCCCGGAGCCGACGCGCGTCATCGACCGTCCGTTCCTGATGCCGGTGGAAGACGTGTTCTCGATCTCGGGCCGCGGCACCGTGGTGACCGGTCGTATCGAGCGCGGCATCATCAAGGTCGGCGACGAAATCGAAGTGGTCGGCATCCGCGACACGCAGAAGACCACGGTCACCGGCGTGGAAATGTTCCGCAAGCTGCTGGACCAGGGTCAGGCAGGCGACAACGCCGGTCTGCTGCTGCGCGGTCTGAAGCGTGACGACGTGGAGCGTGGCCAGGTGCTGGCCAAGCCGGGCACGATCACCCCGCACACGGACTTCGAGGCTGAGGTGTATGTGCTGTCGAAGGACGAGGGTGGCCGTCATACGCCGTTCTTCAAGGGTTACCGTCCGCAGTTCTACTTCCGCACGACCGACGTGACCGGTGCTTGCCAGTTGCCGGAAGGCGTGGAGATGGTGATGCCGGGTGACAACGTGAAGATGGTGGTGAGCCTGATCCACCCGATCGCGATGGACGAAGGTCTGCGTTTCGCCATTCGCGAAGGCGGCCGCACCGTCGGCGCCGGCGTCGTGGCCAAGGTCATCAAGTAAGTCCTGTTATCCCGGCAGCTAGCTGCCGGGATGACTTCCGTCGTTGATCCGGCCTGTTGGTCGGATAGCGCCGGGCAAGTGGGGGCCCTCTGCGATGTTTTTCATCGGGGTACTTCACTAAGCCGAAATTTGCATGTATACTTCGCAGCTTGCTTATCGATAGAGGCTGGTCCTCGGTCGATCTACCGCGAAATGAGGCGCAGGATGCGCTTCGAGTTCGCAGGCCGGGATGGCCCTCGCAATTCAATGTAATCACAGGGTGCATCCCTGCTGATTATGTTTTTTTGCGTGATACGCAACTACGTCCAAGCGAGCCGCCTAGCGCTCGCTTGGTCTTTTTGAATTTGGGGCCGTGTAGTTGGTTTGCGGCTGCCGATGTGGTGGTAAAGGGTTGTGCGAGGCGGTGAGAAGCCGTTTCGTTTCACATTACGTTCTTTCGACAACAGGACACGGTTATGGCGAACCAGAAGATTCGGATTCGGCTGAAAGCGTACGATCATCGTCTGATCGACCGCTCAGCCAGTGAGATCGTCGAGACGGCCAAGCGCACTGGCGCAACGGTACTCGGCCCGATTCCACTCCCGACGAAAATCGAGCGTTACACCATCCTGACGTCGCCGCACGTCGACAAGGATGCACGCGACCAGTACGAGACCCGTACTCACAAGCGTGTGCTCGACATCATCGACCCGAACGACAAAACCGTGGACGCGCTCATGAAGCTTGATCTCGCCGCTGGCGTCGATGTTCAGATCAAGCTCGGTTGAGCGACAGACAGGATACGAAGATGAGTATCGGATTGGTTGGCCGCAAATGCGGCATGAGCCGACTCTTCACTGAAGATGGCCGCTCGATTCCGGTGACGCTGATTGAAGCGACGCCGAACCGCGTGACCCAGTTGAAGACGGACGATAACGATGGCTACAGCGCCGTCCAGGTTTCCGCGGGCAGCAAGCGCGCGAACCTGCTGACGCAGCCGCTGAAAGGTCACTACGCGAAGGCCAAGGTTGAGCCGGGTCGTGGCTTGTGGGAATTCCGTGTGTCTGCCGACGATCTCGGCAAGTACACCGTGGGCAGCGAGATCAAGGCAGACGACGTGTTCACCGTCGGCCAGATTGTCGACGTTGCCGGCGTGTCGAAAGGCAAGGGCTTCCAGGGCACGATCAAGCGCTGGAACTTCAAGATGGGTGACGCTACCCACGGTAACTCGCTGTCGCATCGCGCGCCGGGTTCCATCGGTCAGCGTCAGACCCCGGGCCGCGTGTTCCCGGGCAAGAAGATGTCCGGTCACATGGGTGCGGTCAATCGCACGCAGCAGGGTCTGGAAGTGGTCAAGGTCGACGCCGAGCGTCATCTGATCGCGGTGAAGGGTGCGGTACCGGGTGCAACCGGTGGCGACGTCATCATCCGCCCGACGACGAAGAGCTGAGGAGAACGCCATGGAACTCAATGTTATTGGCGCCAAGTCGCTCAGCGTGTCGGACGAAGTGTTCGGCGGTGAGTACAAGAAGGCCCTGGTTCACCAGGTCGTGATCGCCTACCAGGCGGCCGGCCGTGCCGGTACCCAGTCGCAGCTGTCGCGCGGCGAGATGTCCGGTACCACCAAGAAATTCAAGAAGCAGAAGGGCGGCGGCGCCCGTCACGGTGATTACCGTGCACCGATCTTTGTCGGTGGTGGCCGCACCTTCGCGGCGAAGCCGCGCAGCTACGAGCAGAAGGTCAACCGCAAGGCCTACCGCGTCGCGATCCGTTCGATCTTTTCTGAACTGATTCGTCAGGATCGCCTGAAGGTTGTCGAGAGTTTCGACATCGAGACGCCGAAGACCTCCGCGATGGTGGCCAAGCTGGCCGAGCTGGAAGTGTCCGGTCGCGTGTTGCTGGTGTCGGAAGATGCCAACGAATCCGTGTTCCTGGCTGCGCGCAACATTCCTTATATCCATGTGCTGGATGTGATGGGCCTGAATCCGGTCAGCCTGGTCGGTTCCGACCATGTGGTGGTCACGGTTGACGCGGTGAAGAAGATCGAGGAGTGGCTGGCATGAACAACGAACGCATTCTCGATACGCTGCGCGCGCCGCACATCTCTGAGAAATCGGCGCGTCTGGCCGAGCATAACCAGTACGTATTCGTCGTTGCCCCCGCGGCAACCAAGGCCGATGTCCGCGCTGCCGTGGAGAAGTTGTTCGACGTCAAGGTCGAGCAGGTGAACCTCGTCAACACCAAGGGCAAGGTCAAAGCCTTTCGTCAACGCGCTGGCAGCCGCCAGGGCAAGCGCAAGGCCTATGTGCGTCTTGCCGATGGTCAAACCATCGACGTGTCCGCCAAGGCCTGAGCCAGGAGTTTTGTGAGATGGCATTAATCAACCACAAGCCGACCTCGCCCGGCCGTCGTGACGCGGTAAGCGTCCGTACGGAAGGTCTGCACAAGGGCGCGCCGTACGCGGCGTTGACCGAGTCGCAGTCCAAGACTGGCGGTCGTAATCATCATGGTCGCATCACGGTGCGTCATCGTGGCGGCGGTCACAAGCAGCAATACCGCATCATCGATTTCAAGCGTGACAAGGAAGGCATCGCCGCCCGCGTCGAGCGCATCGAATACGATCCGAACCGCACCGCGCACATCGCGCTGCTGTGCTACGCCGATGGCGAGCGTCGCTACATCATCGCGCCGAAGGGCGTGGCGGTGGACGATCGTCTGGTGTCCGGTCGCGATGCGCCGATCAAGGCTGGCAACTGCCTGCAGCTGCGCAATATCCCGATGGGTAGCACGATCCATTGCATCGAGCTGCGTCCGGGCAAGGGTGCGCAGATCGCCCGCAGCGCCGGTGCCTCGGTGCAGCTGGTGGCTCGCGAATCCGGTTACGCCACGCTGCGTTTGCGCTCCGGCGAGATGCGTCGCGTCTCGGTCGATTGCCGCGCCACGATTGGTGAAGTCGGCAACGGCGAGCACAGCCTGAAGAAGCTCGGCAAGGCTGGCGCGAAGCGCTGGCTGGGTATCCGCCCGACCGTTCGCGGTGTGGTGATGAACCCGGTCGACCATCCGCACGGTGGTGGCGAAGGCAAGACTTCAGGTGGTCGTCATCCGGTCAGCCCGTGGGGCACGCCGGCCAAGGGCTACAAGACCCGTAACAACAAGCGCACGCAGCAGTTCATCGTGCGTCGTCGTACGAAGTAACAGGAAACCGACATGCCTCGCTCTCTGAAGAAAGGTCCGTTCGTCGACCTTCACCTCGTAAAGAAGGTGGAAGCTGCGGTTTCCGCCAACAACAAGCGCCCGATCAAGACCTGGTCGCGTCGCTCGATGATCCTGCCGGAAATGGTCGGCTTGACCATCGCCATCCACAACGGCCGTCAGCACGTACCCGTCCTGATCAACGAGAACATGGTCGGGCACAAGCTCGGCGAGTTCGCGGTGACCCGTACGTTCAAGGGCCATGTCGGCGACAAGAAGGGTAAGTGATGAGCACCGAAGCCAAAGCGATCCTGCGTGGCGCCCGCATCTCGGCGCAAAAGGCACGCCTGGTGGCTGATCTGGTCCGCGGGCTTCCCGTGGGCCGGGCCAGCGACGTGCTGACCTACACCAACAAGAAGGCTGCGGTCCTTGTTCGCAAGGTGCTGCTGTCGGCCGTCGCCAACGCCGAGAACAATCTCGGTGCTGATGTCGACGAGCTGAAAGTATCCAGCATCTTCGTTGATGAAGGTCCGGCGATGAAACGCATGCACGCCCGCGCCAAAGGCCGCGGTTCGCGCATTCTCAAGCGCACCAGCCACATCACTGTGGTTGTTGGTAACTGACCGAGGATATAGACGATGGGTCATAAAGTTCATCCCACCGGTATCCGCCTCGGCATTGCCAAGGACTGGAACTCGAAGTGGTTCGCCAACAAGGGCGATTATGCAAAGTATCTCGTGGCCGACATCAAGGTCCGCGACATGCTCAAGAAGAAGCTGGCTGCCGCTGGCATCTCGAAGATCCAGATCGAGCGTCCGGCCAAGACCGCACGCGTGACGATCCACACCGCCCGTCCGGGCGTGGTGATCGGCAAGAAGGGCGAGGATATCGAGAAGCTGCGCAAGGAAGTCAGCGACATGATGGGCGTTCCGACGCACATCAACGTCAATGAAGTGCGCAAGCCTGAGCTGGACGCGCAGCTGGTGGCCGAGTCGATCGCGCAGCAGCTCGAGCGCCGCATCATGTTCCGCCGCGCGATGAAGCGCTCGGTCGGCAACGCGATGCGCCTGGGTGCGCTGGGCATCAAGATCAACGTCTCCGGTCGTCTGAATGGTGCCGAGATCGCCCGTTCCGAGTGGAGCCGCGAGGGTCGCGTGCCGCTGCATACGCTGCGTGCCGATATCGACTACGGCACCGCCGAAGCGAAAACCACCTACGGCATCATCGGCATCAAGGTGTGGATCTACAAGGGTGAGGTCTTCGATCTGGCGGCGGCATCGCAGGAGTCGAAGGACGAGCCGTCCTCGCAGCCGCGCCGTGAAGGTGGCGAAGGTCGTCGTAACGATTCGCGTCGCGAGGCCGGTGACGGCCGCCGCGAGCGGACTGCGAAGTAAGGAGAGTTGCCATGTTGCAACCCAAGCGAACCAAATACCGCAAGCAGTTCAAAGGCCGTAACGACGGTCTGGCCCAGTGCTCCAACCTCGTCAGCTTTGGCGAGTACGGCCTGAAGGCAACGACCCACGGTGCGCTCACCGCGCGCCAGATCGAAGCCGCCCGTCGTTGCATCACCCGTTTCGTCAAGCGTGGTGGCAAGCTGTGGATCCGCGTGTTCCCGGACAAGCCGATCACCAAGAAGCCGATCGAAGTGCGAATGGGCGCGGGCAAGGGCAGTGTCGAGTTCTGGGTCGCCCCGATCCAGCCCGGCCGCATGCTTTATGAAATCGAGGGCATCGACGAGGCAACGGCACGCGAGGCATTCCGCCTGGCCGCCGCCAAGCTCTCGGTGCAGACACAGTTTGTTACCCGGGCGGTGATGTGATGGCCACCAAAGATATCAATAACCAGTCGGCCGAAGAGCTGAACCAGCATCTGCTGGATCTGCGCAAGGAGCAGTTCAATCTGCGCATGCAGAAAGGCTCCGGCCAGCTCACTCAGCCGCACCAGCTTCGCCGCGTTCGGCGTGACATCGCCCGCACGAAGTTTGTGCTCGGCGGCAAGAAGTAAGGGACGGCCGACATGAGCGACAACCAGATTCAACAAGTAGAAAAGCAGACGCGTACCCTCGAAGGTCGCGTTACCAGCAACAAGATGGACAAGACGGTCACCGTACTGGTCGAGCGTCAGGTTCAGCACTGGCTGCTCGGCAAGATCATCCGCCGTTCGACCAAGCTGCATGCGCAGGACGACCTGGGTGCAAACGAGGGTGACCTCGTGCGTATCGCTGAGTGCCGTCCGTTGTCCAAGACCAAACATCACCGCGTGGTTGAAATCATCACGCGCGCCAAAGTCTAAGGGAGGGTGCAGCCATGATCCAGATGCAAAGCACGCTTTCCGCAGCGGACAACAGCGGCGCGAAGGAGCTGATGTGCATCAAGGTGCTCGGCGGCTCCAAGCGCCGTTACGCCGCGATCGGTGACGTCATCAAGGTCACCGTGAAGGATGCGATTCCGCGCGGCAAGGTAAAGAAGGGTGAGGTGTACAATGCCGTGGTGGTTCGTACCGCCAAGGGTGTGCGCCGTCCCGATGGCTCGCTGATCCGTTTCGACGGCAATGCAGCGGTCCTCCTCAACAACAAGCTCGAGCCGATCGGCACCCGTATTTTCGGACCGGTTACCCGCGAGCTGCGCAGCGAGAAGTTCATGAAGATCGTCTCGCTCGCGCCCGAAGTGCTCTGAGCGGAGATCACAAAATGAACCGTATCCGTAAGGGTGATCAGGTCCTCGTGATCACCGGCAAAAACAAGGGTCAGCGCGGCGATGTGCTGCGTGTTGCAGACGACCGTGTGTTCGTCTCCAACGTGAATCTGATCAAGCGTCACACCAAGCCGAATCCGCAGGCCAACCAGGCTGGCGGCATCGTCGAGCGTGAGGCCTCGATCCATCTCTCCAATGTGCAGCTGTTCAACCCCGCCACGAACAAGGGTGAACGCGTCGGCACCAAAACGCTCGAAGATGGGCGCAAGGTCCGCGTGTTCCGTTCGACTGGCGAGGTCGTGGACGCGTAAGGAACACGATCATGACGCGCCTTGAAAATTTTTATAAAGACCAGGTAGTAGCCAAGCTCACCGAGCAGTTCGGCTATCAGAATGTGATGCAGGTTCCCCGCATCACCAAGATCACGCTGAACATGGGCGTGGGCGAAGCTGCGGGCAACAAGAAAGTGCTCGAGAACGCCGTGGCCGACATGGCCAAGATCGCCGGCCAGAAGCCGATCACGACCAAGGCGCGCGTTTCCGTGGCCTCGTTCAAGATCCGTGATGGTTGGCCGATCGGCTGCAAGGTCACCTTGCGCCGCGCGCAGATGTGGGAATTCCTGGATCGCCTGATCAACATCTCGCTGCCGCGCGTCCGCGACTTCCGTGGTGTGTCGGCACGTGCCTTTGATGGCCGTGGCAACTACAACTTCGGTATCAAGGAACAGATCATCTTCCCTGAGATCGATTTCGATCAGGTCGATGCGCTGCGTGGCATGGATATCTCCATCACCACCACCGCGAAGACCGACGACGAGGCGAAGGCCTTGTTGACTGCATTCAGCTTCCCGTTCCGCAACTGATAGGCGCGTAATCCATGGCCAAGACATCAATGGTGAACCGCGATATCAAGCGGACCAAGCTCGTCCAGAAGTTCGCCGCCAAGCGCGCCGGCCTGAAGGCGATCGTGCTGAGCCCAGCTTCTTCGTATGAAGAGAAGATGGAAGCCCAGTCCAAGCTGCAGAAGCTGCCGCGCGACGCCAGCCCGTCACGTCAGCGCACCCGCTGCGCCTTGACCGGTCGGCCGCGTGCGGTTTACGCAAAGTTCGGCCTTGGCCGCAACAAGCTGCGTGAAGCGACCATGCGCGGCGACGTGCCTGGTCTGCGCAAGGCCAGCTGGTAATACCCGACACGGACCGGTTCGCGGAGTCGAGGCTTCGCGATCGGTTCACCCGGCGGCATGTTTGTGCCGCCGCTGATGCGACTACCGCATCGAGATTCGCTAAAATCTGGAAATGCTGATATAGTCGGCGGTCTGCGCAAGGCAGGCCGACGTTTTGTCGGCTCACAATCTGATTGATTTCCGGTTTTATCGGATATCGGTGCACTCTGAAGGATGTTTTCATGAGCATGACTGATCCCATCGCCGATCTGTTCACGCGTGTCCGCAATGCCCAGGCCATGGGCAAGCCGGCCGTGCGTATGCCGTCGTCGAAACTGAAGGTGGCGATCGCCGACCTTCTCAAGAACGAGGGCTACATCCTCGACGCCAAGACTTCCGCCGAGGAAGGCAAGCCGGTGCTCGAGATCAAGCTCAAGTATTTCGAGGGCCAGCCGGCCATCGAGACCATCTCCCGTGTCAGCCGCTCCGGCCTGCGTGTGTATCGCGGCAAGGACGAGCTGCCGAAGGTCCTCGGCGGCCTGGGTATCTCGATCATTTCGACTTCCGCCGGTCTGTTGACCGATGCGCAGGCCCGTGCCAAGGGTCTGGGCGGCGAAGTCATCGGCCAAGTGGCATAAGGAGTCTTTCGATGTCACGTGTAGCCAAGAAACCGATTTCCCTGCCGAAGGGTGTGGAGCTGACCGTCGCTGCCGACGCGATCTCCGTGAAGGGCCCGAAGGGCACCTTGTCCGTGCATCACCTGCCGGGCGTCACTGTCGCTGTGGACAATGGTGTTGCCACCATCAGCCTCGCTGAAGGCACCGACGACAAGTTCGGCGGTACCGCTCGCGCGCTGCTGGCCAACATGGTCACCGGCGTTTCCACCGGCTACGAGCGCAAGCTTGAGCTGGTCGGCGTGGGTTACCGCGTCGCCATGCAGGGCAAGTCGCTGAACCTGAGCTTGGGCTTCTCGCATCCGGTGGTATTCGAGGCGCCGGAAGGCATCAGCATCGAAACCCCGACGCAGACCGAAGTCCTGATCAAGGGCAACGACAAGCAGGTTGTGGGTCAGGTCGCGGCCAAGATTCGCGGCTTCCGTCCGCCGGAGCCCTACAAGGGTAAGGGCGTGCGCTATGCCGGTGAGAAGATCACGCTGAAGGAAGCCAAGAAGGCTTAAGTACGCAGTCCCTGCGTGTGGAAGCGGCCATTCATTGCCGCACTCCTCACAAGAGCTGCCAAATCAAGTCGATCCGCTTTCTGGAGATATCACGATGAACAAGAACGAAAATCGCCTGCGTCGCGCCAAGTCCACGCGCTGCCATATCCGCAAGCTGGCTGTTGCCCGCCTGTCGGTACACCGCACCGGTCAGCACATTTACGCACAGGTGTTCGATGCTTCCGGCGTGAACGTGGTGGCTGCGGCCTCCACCGTGCAGAAGTCGGTTGCCGAAGGCCTCAAGGGTACCAAGAACCTGACCGCTGCTGCTGCGGTGGGCAAGGCAGTTGCCGAACGTGCGATGGCGGCGGGTATCGAGTCGGTGGCGTTTGATCGCTCCGGCTTCCGCTTCCATGGCCGCATCAAGGCGCTGGCCGATGCCGCGCGTGAAGCGGGCCTCAAGTTCTAAAAGCGCTACCTGGGAATCAGGCAGGTCTTGATTCCCGTTGCTTCACCTACAACTCCAAGCGGCTCAGCCGCAAGTAAAGTCCTGGCCTAGCCGGGCACATGGAAAAGAACATGTCTTCTAACGATCGCGAAAATTCGGACGGCTTGCTCGAGAAGCTTATCGCCGTCAACCGCGTGGCCAAGACCGTCAAGGGTGGCCGCCAGATGAGCTTCACCGCACTGACCGTGGTCGGTGATGGCGAGGGCAAGGTCGGCTTCGGTTATGGCAAGGCGCGTGAAGTGCCGGTCGCCATCTCCAAGGCGATGGAGCGTGCCCGCCGCCAGATGGTGAACATCGAGCTGAACAACGGCACCCTGTGGTACGCCATCAAGGCCAACCACGGTGCAGCCCGCGTCTACATGCAGCCCGCTTCGGAAGGTACTGGCGTGATCGCCGGTGGCGCCATGCGCGCTGTGCTGGAAGTGGTCGGTGTCAAGAACG
This sequence comes from Rhodanobacter sp. C03, assembly GCF_002001175.1. Classification (GTDB taxonomy): domain Bacteria; phylum Pseudomonadota; class Gammaproteobacteria; order Xanthomonadales; family Rhodanobacteraceae; genus Rhodanobacter. The sequence continues at coordinate 1,025,527 of NZ_MUNT01000001.1, forward strand.
TGCTGGCCAAGGCCGTCGGTTCGCGCAACCCGATCAACCTGGTGCGCGCGACCATCAAGGGCCTGCAGGCGGTTGCCTCGCCCAAGAAGATCGCCGCCAAGCGTGGCAAGACCCTGGATGAGGTGCTCGGCAATGGCTAAGTCTCAACAAACTGCCGACAAGACCGTGCGCGTGCGCCTGGTCAAGGGCCTGCGCGGCGTGCAGGCGCGTCATCGCCTCAGCGTCAAGGCGCTGGGCCTGGGCAAGATCAACGATGTCCGCGACCTGAAGGACAGCCCGCAGGTGCGCGGTCTGATCAACACGGTCTATTACCTGGTCCGGGTCGAGGAGTAAGCATCATGCGTTTGAATACACTTAAGCCGAACGACGGCTCGCACAAGACGCGTCTGCGCGTTGGTCGTGGTATCGGTTCGGGCATGGGCAAGACGGCGGGCCGCGGACACAAGGGTCAGCACGCTCGCGCCGGTGGTACCCACAAGTTCGGTTTCGAAGGCGGTCAGATGCCGCTGAATCGTCGGATGCCGAAAGTCGGCTTCCGTTCGAAGAAGAAAGTCGAGAGCCAGGAAGTAATGCTGTATCAGCTGGCCAACCTCAAGGCTGACGTGATCGACGTCGTCGCGCTGCATCAGGCTGGCCTGATCAGCAGCCGCGCGAAGAAGGTCAAGGTCGTTCTCAAGGGTGAAATCGGTCGCGCGGTGAAGTTGTCGGGTCTGCTGGCTACCGCCGGCGCCAAGGCAGCCATCGAGGCGGCCGGCGGCAGCGTGGAGTAATCAGGTGGCAGCAGCCAAGGGCAATGCACTCGGCAAGCTCGGCAAACTGACCGAGCTGCGTCAGCGCATCTTCTTCGTGATCGGTGCGCTGGTGGTGTTCCGGCTGGGTTCGTTCATTCCGGTTCCGGGCGTCAATCCGGAGGCGATGACCAACCTGGTCAACGGCAACGGTCTGATGGACATGTTCAACATGTTCTCGGGTGGTGCACTGGCGCGCTTCTCGGTGTTCGCACTCGGCGTGATCCCGTACATCTCGGCGTCGATCGTGTTCCAGATGATGGGCTCGGTCGTGCCAAGCCTGCAGGGCTTGCGCAAGGAAGGCGAGGCCGGCAAGCGCAAGATGACGATGTATACGCGCTATGCCACGGTGGGTTTGGCCGCGTTCCAGTCGTTCGGTATTGCGGTGGCGTTGCAGAATCAGGTCGCCGCGGGTGGCGCGCCGGTGGTCTACACGCCAGGCTTCGGTTTCATCATGTCATCCGTGGTCGGACTGACCGCCGGCACGATGTTCCTGATGTGGCTGGGCGAGCAGATGACGGAGCGTGGCATCGGCAACGGCATTTCGCTGCTGATCTTCGCCGGTATCGTCGCCGGTCTGCCAGGTGCGGTGGTGCATACGTTGGGCATGGCCAACAACGGCGAGCTGTCGCTGATCAAGCTGCTGATGGTGTTTGGCTTGGTGATGCTGGTGACTGCTTTCGTGGTGTTCATGGAGCGTGCGCAGCGACGGATCACGGTGAACTACGCTCGGCGTTCGGGTGGGCAGAAGGCCTACATGAACCAGAGCTCGAGCTTGCCGCTGAAGATCAACATGGCGGGCGTGATCCCGCCGATCTTTGCCTCGAGCCTGCTGATGTTCCCGGCGACCGCGATCAGCTGGTTCAGCACCGGTCAGCAGTCGCGCTGGCTGCAGGATCTGACGCAGTCGCTGAGTCCAGGTAATCCGCTGTACTCGATCGTGTTTTCGGTATTGGTGATCGGTTTTGCGTTCTTCTATACGGCGATTGTGTTCAACGCCGATGAGACCGCCGACAACCTCAAGCGGTCGGGTGCGCTGATTCCGGGCATTCGTCCGGGTCGTGCCACGGCCAGTTACATCGATGCGGTGATGACCCGGCTTACCGGCGTCGGCGCGTTGTATCTGGTACTGGTGTGTCTGGTGCCATCGTTCATGCAGCAGGCCTGGCATGTGCCGTTCTATTTCGGTGGCACGTCGCTGCTGATCGTGGTGGTGGTGGTGATGGATTTCACGGCTCAGGTGCAGGCGCATCTGGTCAGTCACCAGTACGAGAGTCTGCTCAAGAAGGCCAATCTGCGTCGCAGCTGAGGCTGTCAACAGAGTGGTCATAGTCGGGGAGTCGCGGCACCGTGGTGTCGCAGGGCTTTCCAGTCAGGGTAATTCAGGTTAGAATTGCGCGTTTACCGCGCACGAAAAGCATCGGAGAAAGTACATCATGGCGCGCATCGCGGGTGTCAATTTGCCGGTCCAGAAGCATGTCTGGGTTGGTCTGCAGAGCATTTTCGGTATCGGCCGTAGCCGAGCCAAGAAGGTCTGCGTGGATGCTGGCGTGGTTCCCACCACCCAGATCAAGTCCCTCAGTGAAGGCGAGGTGGAGAAGATCCGCCACGAAATCGCCAAGTACACCGTCGAAGGCGATCTGCGCCGTGAGGTGGGTATGGCCATCAAGCGCCTGATGGACCTGGGTTGCTACCGTGGCCTGCGCCATCGTCGCGGCCTGCCGGTGCGCGGCCAGCGCACGCGTACCAACGCACGTACCCGCAAGGGTCCCCGTCGCGCGATCAAGAAGTAACGGATTCCGAATATGGCTAAGCCGGTCAAAACCAAGAAGAAGATCAAGCGCGTTGTCACGGATGCCGTGGCACACGTGCAGGCCTCCTTCAACAACACCATCGTCACCATCACCGATCGCCAGGGCAATGCCTTGTCGTGGGCTACTGCCGGCGGCGCCGGTTTCCGTGGCTCGCGCAAGTCGACCCCGTTCGCTGCGCAGGTGGCCGCCGAAAAGGCTGGCCGTGCTGCAGGCGACTACGGCGTGAAGACTGTCGAAGTGCGCATCAAGGGTCCAGGCCCGGGTCGCGAGTCGGCGGTGCGTTCACTGAACGCGTTGGGCTACAAGGTGCTCAACATCATCGACGTCACGCCGATTCCGCATAACGGCTGCCGTCCCCCCAAGAAGCGTCGAGTCTAAGGAGCATACCCATGGCCCGTTATCGTGGAGCTACCTGCAAACTCGCCCGTCGTGAGGGTGCAGATCTCAGCCTGAAGAGCCCGGCGCGTGCGCTGGATTCCAAGTGCAAGCTGGAAAACAAACCCGGTCAGCATGGCGCGAACAAGCGCATGCGCATGTCCGATTATGCCGTGCAGTTGCGTGAGAAGCAGAAGGTCAAGCGCATCTATGGTGTGCTCGAGCGTCAGTTCAGCAACTACTACGCCAAGGCGTCGACGACCAAGGGCAACACCGGTGAGAACCTGTTGCGCCTGCTCGAAAGCCGTCTGGACAACGTCGTCTATCGCATGGGCTTCGCGGTAACCCGCGCCCAGGCCCGCCAGCTGGTTGCCCACAAGGCAATCCTGGTCAATGGCAAGAAGGTGAACATTCCTTCGTACCAGGTACGGGCAGGCGACGCGATCGCGTTGACCGAGAAGGGTCGTGCCCAGTTGCGTGTGCAGGAAGCGGCGACCATTTTCGACACCATGGATCTGCGTCCGATCTGGGTCGAAGTCGACGCCAAGAAATTCGAAGGCACTTTCAAGTCGGTGCCGGATCGCGGTGACCTGCCGTCCGACATCAATGAAGCATTGATCGTCGAGCTTTACTCGAAGTAATCACCGGAGTTCTGCATGGCAGTTTCGTCAACTAGTGTGCTGCGGCCACGAGGCCTCAGCGTCGAACAGCTCGGAGCCAACCGCGCCAAGGTGGTGGTCGAGCCGCTCGAGCGTGGCTTCGGCCATACCCTGGGCAACGCGCTGCGTCGCGTACTGCTCTCCTCGATCCCTGGCAGCGCCATCGTCGAGGTTGAAATCGACGGCGTGCTGCACGAATACACCACCCTGGAAGGTCTGCAGGAGGACGTCATAGAAGTCCTGCTCAACCTCAAGGACGTGGCGATTCTTCAGCATACCGGCGATGAAGTCACCCTGACTTTGTCCAAGAAGGGCAAGGGCGTGGTCACGGCCGGCGACATCGTCGTCGATCATTCGGTTGAGATCATCAACCCCGATCACGTGATCTGTCATCTGACCAAGGATGTCGCGCTCAACATGCGTCTGAAGGTGCGTCGCGGCGTCGGCTACCAGCCGGCCAGCACGCGTCAGCATCCGGATGATGAGGCACGTCCGATCGGTCGCCTGCAGCTGGACGCGTCGTTCGCGCCGGTGTTGCGCGTGGCTTACGAAGTGGACGCGGCTCGTGTCGAACAGCGCACCAACCTCGACAAGCTGGTCCTCGATATCGAGACCAATGGCACGATCGGTGCGGAAGACGCAGTCCGCAAGGCTGCCGAGATCATCAACGATCAGCTGTCCGTGTTCGGTGATTTCTCGCGTCGCGAGAGCGCCACCGACAAGGCGGAGAAGAGCGGTTTCGATCCACTGTTGCTGCGCCCGATCGACGATCTGGAGCTCACCGTGCGTTCGGCGAACTGCCTGAAGGCCGAGAGCATCTACTACATCGGCGATCTGGTACAAAAGACCGAAGTCGAGCTGCTGAAGACGCCGAACCTGGGCAAGAAGTCGCTGACCGAAATCAAGGACGTGCTGGGCGGGCGTGGTCTCGCACTCGGCATGAAGCTTGAGAACTGGCCGCCGCCGGGCTTGTCCCACGGCATGCAGCTGGGTTGATGAGTTGTTTTTGCGATCACACATGATCGCAGCGGTATCGGCGCACTGGCGAGTTTGGGCATAGCTCTCTCGCCAGGTGCCAGAAGCGGCCATTCATGGCTGCACTTCTCATAAGAGCTCGTTCTTATAGAGCTCATAATAGCGGGCAACCGCGGAAAGTCGGACCTGAGTGCCGGCTTTTCATAACAACAGATAGAGAGTTATTGCCATGCGCCACCAAAAATCTGGACGCAAGCTCAACCGCACCAGCAGCCACCGCGAAGCGATGTTCAAGAACATGGCCTCGTCGCTGATCAAGCATGAGCTGATCCGTACCACCCTGCCCAAGGCGAAGGAACTTCGCCGTGTGGCCGAGCCGCTGATCACGCTCGCCAAGACCGACGGTGTTGCCAATCGCCGCCTCGCCTTCTCGCGCCTGCGCGACAAGGAAGCGGTCGGCAAGCTGTTCGTCGAGCTGGGCCCGCGTTACAGCGAGCGTCCCGGTGGCTACCTGCGCATCCTCAAGTGCGGCTTCCGTCCCGGCGACAATGCGCCGATGGCGTATGTCGAGCTGGTCGGTCGCCCGCAGGTCGAGGCAGTCGACGCCGAGTAAGCCGCCCGGGGTAACCCGATCGGACTGGCGTTCAGACGTCCATACACAAAAACCCGGCCGGGCAACCTGCCGGGTTTTTGCTTTTTGAGCGTGGCAGGCAGCCAATTTCGACCGAATGCCATCGACCTGCTGACAGCGCGCCGGCGAACAGGTAAGGTCGTTGTTCCGCAACGCAGCATGTGCCATGAATCCATTCCGCTGGTCCTACCGTGTCAGTTTTTTTCTCGGCTTCCTGATCTGCGTCGGCCTGCTCGGCTTCGCGCTGTATGCCGAATATCAACTGGGCATGATTCCTTGCCCGCTGTGCATCTTCCAGCGGATCGGCTTCATCGTGATGGCCGTGTTTTTTCTGCTGGGCGCGCTGTTTGCGCCGCGCGGTGGCACCCGCTGGGTATTCACCGGAGGGGCGTTGCTCGGAGCGATCTTCGGCATCGCCGTGGCCGCTCGGCATCTGTGGATCCAGACGCTGCCGGCTGACCAGATCCCGTCCTGCGGACCGCCGCTGGACTACATGTTCAGTGCGTTCCCGTTTGCCAAGGTGCTGCAACTGGTGTTTACCGGTTCCGGCGAATGCGCCAAGGTCGAACCGATCCTCGGCCTGCCGATGCCGGCTTGGAGCCTGCTGTGGTTCATCGTGCTGGCCGTGTTGGCGATCGTGGCCACGTGCCGCCGAACCCAGTCGAAGTGACTGCTGCTTCCACCGTGATCGAGACCGTACCGATGAATGCCGGTTTGCCCAGCGCCTCCGTTCCCACGCCGTGGGCTCCCGACTCATGGCAGCAGCATGAGGCGTTGCAGCAGCCGCAGTATGACGATGCCGTCGAGCTGGCGGCGGCCGGCGCCCAGCTCGCCAGGTTGCCACCCCTGGTGACGTCGTGGGAGGTGCTGGCGTTGAAGCAGGCGCTGGCCGAGGCGCAGGAGGGCCAGCGCTTCCTGTTGCAGGGCGGCGATTGTGCGGAGAGTTTCGCCGATTGCACCAGCCCGATCATTTCCAACCGGCTGAAAGTGCTGTTGCAGATGAGCCTGGTGCTGGTGCACGGGCTGAAGAAGCCGGTACTGCGCGTGGGCCGTTTTGCCGGCCAGTATGCGAAGCCGCGCTCGACTGACAGCGAGACTCGTGATGGACAGACGCTGCCCAGTTTTCGCGGTGACGTGGTCAATGGGCCCGAGTTCACCGTGGCCGCGCGTCGCCCCGATCCACAACGGCTGATCCAGGCGCACGCGCATTCGGCGCTGACCATGAACTTCGTGCGTGCACTGATCGACGGCGGCTTCGCCGATCTGCATCACCCGGAATACTGGGATCTGGCTTGGGTCGAGCATTCGCCGCTGGCTGCTGAATACAGGCAGATGGTCGCCGGCATCGGCGATTCGCTGCGCTTCATGGAGACATTGGCTGGCCCGATTGCCGGTTTCTCAAGGGTGGATTTCTTCACCTCGCACGAGGCCCTGCTGCTGCACTACGAGCAGGCGCTGACGCGACAGGTGCCGCGTCATCCCGGCTTTTTCAACCTGTCCACCCATTTCCCGTGGATCGGCATGCGCACGGCCGCGCTGGACGGCGCGCACGTGGAATATTTCCGCGGCATTCGCAACCCGATCGCGGTGAAGGTTGGACCGTCCGTAACGCCGGCGCAGCTGCTGCCGCTGATCGATGCGCTGAACCCGCAGGACGAACCGGGTCGTCTGACCCTGATCCATCGCATGGGCAATGCAAAGATCGCCGCCGCGTTGCCTCCGTTGCTGGAGGCAGTGAAGCACGAGGGTCGCCGCGTGCTGTGGGTAGCCGATCCGATGCACGGCAATACCGAGAGCACCTCGAACGGTTACAAGACGCGGCGCTTCGACAATATCCGCGGCGAACTGGATCAGGCGTTCGACATCCACGCCGCGGCAGGTACGCGGCTGGGTGGCGTGCATCTGGAGCTGACCGGCGAAGATGTCACCGAGTGCATGGGTGGCGCCCGTGACCTGTCCGAGACGGATCTCGACCGTGCCTACAAGTCGATGGTCGACCCGCGCCTCAATTACGAGCAGTCGCTGGAACTGGCGATGCTGATTGTGCGCAAGTCGGGCGGGATGGCCTGACGCGTATCGCTTGAAAGCGGGTCCGCTGCGAGCCTAACGCGCGGCGTGACCCTGCTGTTCTTTGACAAGGCGCGCTTCGAGCTTGAGACCAGCCGCGGCGGCATAAGCCTGGCAGGCATGCGGATCGATCAACGGATCCGGTTGCCGTCCTCGATTGCGTGCGGCCACCTTGTCCATGAAGTCGATGGCGTCCGGATGCGGGGCCATCAGGATATTGCAGGGCAACGCGGCAACCGTCGCGATGGAGCGACGGAAATCCTCCGCGCGATGCGTGTGTGTGGCGTCGTCGCTGAAACGGAAGCCGTTCGCACTGATGGCAGCAAGACTGTCGGCGTAAACCATGGACAGACAGCGACCCTGTTCACACGAACGCCAGGTCCACGACGTGCTGCCGGGAGTGTGTCCCGGCGTGTAGTGCGCCGTCAGGGTGATGTCGCCCACGCGTACTGTGCCTCCGTCGGCTACCACGCCGACATGGGCGACGGGCGGATAGAGCAAAGCCTCGCCGAATAGCGGATCTTCCGGATCGTTGCCGCCAGCCATCAAGGCGCGCGCACCCGCCGCACTGGCCCGCACCTGTGCGCCGCTGGCGCGTGCCAGTTCGGCGATGGCGCCCGCATGATCGGAATGCGCATGCGAGTTCAGAATCACGCGAACATCCTCGACGCGCAATCCGAGCGCGCGGATATTGGCTTCGATCAGTGGCGCATTACATTGCAGGGTGCCGTCGATCAGGATGCTTCCCTGTGACGAGGTGATCAGGATGGCACTGAGGCCCTCGGTGCCGACGTAGTACGTGTTGCCGTAAACCCGGAATGGCTTGTGCGGCTGGTGCCAACTGGGTTCTTCGGCATGGGCTGACAATGCGGTGATCGCAGCTAAGCCGATCAGCAGACGGCAGGCGGATCGTTTCATGCGGTTATCCATGCGAATGGCTCGTGGGTCGAGGAAAGCTGGTGGTGACGACGCGTGGCGCCATTTACGCCAACGACTTCCACAGTCTGTCCTGCCTACGGGGCCGAACAGGGCGACCCGCCGGTCACCCATGTGGCCGATTTGGGGAGATTTACGGACTGCCGGCGAGTTGCGACTTGCCTTCCACCGTGTCGAGAAACTGCGGAGGCTGCCATGCTTGGGCGTGCTGTTCGAAACCGTAGGCGATTGAGATCAGCGTGGGTTCGCTCCACTTCGCGCCGAACAGCACGATGCCGACCGGCAGGCCATGGGTCCAGCCGGCCGGCACGGTGATCGAGGGATAACCGGCCACCGCGGCGGGTTGTGAGGCGCCGCCGATGGTCGGGTCACCGCTGAGGATATGGTCGCCGAGGATTGGGTCGGTGACGAAGGCCGGCCCTTGTGACGGCGCCAGCAAGGCGTCCAGGTGATCCTTCGCCAGTGCCGCGTCGATGCCATCCGGGCCGGCCAGCTGCTTCGCCTTCGCCAGTGCATCGGTATAAGCCTTTTCCGAGAGCGGCCCTTTCGCCTCGGCCCGCTCGAACAGTTCCTGCGCGAACCAGTGCATCTCGCGTGCGGCCTCGCGCTGGTCGAATGCAATCAGGTCGGCCAGAGTCTTCACCTTCAAGCCGGTGCGGGTGGCGAGATAGGCGTTGATGTCGTGCTTGAAGTCGTACTGCAGCACCGTCGATTCCGCGGCACCCAATTCACTGAGATGGGGCAGCGCGACCGGGTCGACAATGATCGCGCCTTGCGCCTTCATGGTCGCGATCGCCTGCTCAAGCACGCGGTCAGCGTTCGGCTCGGCACCGGCCAGCTGACGCACCACGCCGATGCGCTTGCCCTTCAGGCCATTCGGGTCGAGGGAGTGGCTGTAGTCAACAGCATGTTTGTCGGCGTCGGCAGTGGCAGGGTCACGCGGGTCGCTACCGGCGATCACGCTCAGCAGCGCGGCGGCATCGGCCACGTTGCGTGCCAGCGGACCGGCGGTGTCCTGGTTGTGGCTGATCGGCACGATGCCGCTGCGGCTGACCAGCCCTAAGGTGGGTTTGATCCCGACGATGCCGTTCATCGAGGCCGGGCAGATGATCGAGCCGTCTGTTTCGGTGCCGATCGCCACCGTGACGAGTCCGGCCGCCACGGCTGCCGCCGAGCCTGCACTCGAGCCGCAGGGGTTGCGGTCGAGTGCGTAAGGATTGCGTGTCTGTCCGCCGACTCCGCTCCAGCCACTGCTGGCATTGCTGGAACGGTAATTGGCCCATTCACTGAGATTGGTCTTGCCCAGGATCAGCGCGCCGGACTTGCGCAGGCGTTCCACCAGTGCGGCGTCGTGCGGTGCCGGCGCATCCGTGAGCGCAAGCGAGCCGGCCGTGGTGAGCATGCGATCGCCAGTGTCGACATTGTCCTTGAGCAGCACCGGAATGCCGTACAGCGGACTGCGTGTCTTGCCACGGCGTGCCGCGTCGAGCGCAGCGGCAAGCTGCAGTGCGTCGGGGTTCGTCTCGAGCACCGCATGCAGGGCAGGGCCTGACTGATCGATCTGCCGGATGCGTTCGAGAAATTGTCGGGTCAGCTTACGGCTGTCGAGTGTGCCCGCGTCCATGCGCTGCTGCAGCTGCGCGATCGAGGCGTAGGCTGTCGTCGGTGGCGCGGGATCGGCGGCGCTGGCCGGGGCAGCGAGCAGGGCAGTGAAGAGTGCGGCTAAACAGACGGCTGGACGGCTCACGGTAACCCCCGGGTTCGACGAATGCGGCATGTTGTCGCGAGGCGCCAGCTTAGCGCCATGCGTGACCGATCATCAGCTGCCGCGCGCGTACAATCGCACGATGAACACAAATGCCAGCCTGCGTCCTGCCAAGTCGTTCGGTACCGCGGCCCTGCTTGTGGCCGCCATGTTGTTCGGCGCTCCTCTGCGCGCCGCCGATGCACCACCGACACATCCAACACCTCCGGACACCTTGCAGCAGCGTATTGCCGCCTGCACCACCTGCCATGGCGTGCATGGCGAAGGCACGCCGGGCAGCGGCTATTTCCCGCGTCTGGCCGGCAAGCCAGCCGCCTATCTGGCGCGGCAGATGCAGGATTTCCAGAACGGCCTGCGCAAGTACGCGCCGATGGAATACACCGTGCGCCAGCTGAGCCCGGCCTACATGCAGGAGATTGCCGAATACTTCGCGGCGCAGCAGGTGCCGTACAGCCGCTCGCCGCTGCCGCCGGTTTCCGCGGCGACGTTGCAGCGCGGCGAACAACTGGTCAGCAAGGGCGATCCCGCGAACAAGATTCCCGCCTGCGCCAGTTGCCACGGCAGCCAGCTGACCGGCGTGCAGCCGTCCACGCCGGGGCTGGTCGGCCTGCCGTATGACTACCTCAGCGCGCAGCTGGGTTCCTGGCGCACGCATACCCGCGGCACCGTGGCGCCGGACTGCATGGCGGTGGTGGCGAATCGGCTAAGTGATTCGGATATCACCGCGGTGGCGGCAGCGCTGGCCAGTCGCCAGCCGCCGGCCGACACGCATGCACAGGCCGCCGGCTCGGTGACGCCGCCGTTGCCGTGCGGTGTCCTGGGCGCGACGGGAGACGGCTCATGAAATGGCTGCTTCGGCTGTTGCTGTTGATCGCGGTGCTGGTCGTGCTGCTGCTGGGCTGGCTGTTTTTCGGTGGCGCTCAGCGGCCGACATCACCGGCGATGAGCAAGGTGACTGCGGCAACGCTGCACGATGCTGACTTGATCGCGCGTGGCAAGTATTTGGTTACGGTCGGCGACTGCGCCGGCTGCCATACCGCGCAGGGTGGCGCCGCGTTTGCCGGAGGCCGTTCGCTGGCCACGCCGTTCGGCAATATCCCGGTGCCCAACATCACGCCGGATCGCGAGACCGGTCTGGGCAACTGGAGCTTCGAGGATTTCTGGCAGGCGCTGCATGCCGGCAAGGGCCGGCACGGCGAACTGCTGTACCCGGCGTTCTCGTACACCTCGTACACCAGGGTGACACATGACGATGCGCTGGCGATGTTCGCCTACCTGCAGTCGCTGCCGCCGGTGCATCGACCGGCCACCGCGTCGACGCTGGAGTTTCCGTACAGCGTGCGCAACAGCCTCGCTGCATGGCGCGCGCTGTACTTCAAGGAGGGCGTGTTCAAGCCCGATCCGGCGCAGTCGGCGCAATGGAATCGCGGCGCCTACCTGGTGCAGGGGCTGGGTCATTGCAACGAATGCCATGCGGCGCGCGACTCGCTCGGCGGCACGCCGCAGGACGTGCATCTGACCGGTGGCCAGATCCCGCAGCAGAACTGGTACGCGCCGGATCTGAGCACGCGACAGAACGGTGGCCTGCGGGGCTGGAGCGAACAGGACATCGTCGACCTGCTGAAAACCGGCCAGTCATCGAAGGGCGCCGCGTTCGGCCCGATGGCCGACGTGGTGACGACCAGCACCCAGCACATGAGTGACGACGACCTGCACGCGGTGGCGACCTATCTGGGTTCCTTGCCGGCGCGAGCAGCCGCACCGGAGGAGCCGTCAGCGTTCAACGCCAAGGCGCTGGTGGCGCAGGGCGAGAAGGTCTACACGCAGCGTTGCGCGGATTGTCACGGCAAGGACGGCAACGGCGTCGCCGGCGTCTATCCGCCGCTCAACGGCAATTCATCGGTCACCGAGCCGAGCGGCATCAACGCCACTCGCGCCGTGTTGCTGGGCGGCTTCGCGCCGCTGACGGCGGCCAATCCACGACCGTATTCGATGCCGCCGTTCGCGCAACAATTGAGTGACGCGGACGTGGCTGCCGTCGTCAGCTATATCCGCGGCTCATGGACGAACAAGGCACCGGCGGTGCTGGAACGTGATGTCAGCAAGTATCGGCAGACGCCGATTGATTGAGGGTGTGCTTGAGGGCGGAGCATTTTTGGAATAGCCGCTTCGAAAGCAGTCGTTTGTGTTGTCCAGCTTACGACAGTAACGAAAAGATCAAAGCTTGCTGATGCAGTCAGACAGCATTTCCCAAGGAAGAAAATCCCAATGCCCGCGCGCCTGTCCGGAAGGCGACGGCAGCACGAATAGCTGTGTGCTACCGATGGCTTCGGTCTGCAAACCATAGTGGACGGCACGGCCCAGCGCCGCACGCGCCGCATTCTTGCTGGTGAATGCGAGCATTCGCGGCTGGTAGCGCTCGATCTTGGTGATCAGGGCCGCCATATCGAACGCATCGCGCGGCAGTTCGTCATCGTTGCCGCTGTGACGCTTGGCCAGATCGGTGAGTCCGATGCCGTATTCGAGCAGATTGGGAAACTCCGACGGTGTGAGCTGACGCGGAGTCAGCCCGGCTTCGTACAGCGCGCGCCAGAACAGGTTGCCGGGATGGGCGTAGTAGGCGCGTTCCGCCGCCGAGCGCTTGCCCGCGGCGGTGCCGCAGAACACCAACTGCAGACCCGGCCGAAGCACGTCGGGCAGGATATGGCCCTCAGCTTTTCGCGGCATCGCGGTCGAGCCGGTTGTCATCGAGCAGGAAATCGGTGAACTGGAAACGCCCGTCGCGCAGCACCGATTCGCCGCGGCGCAGTTTGAGCGGCTGGCGGAAGAGCGGGCCGCCGTAACTCAAAGTGTGGAATTCGCCGCGTTCCCCGCAAGGATCGACGCCGGCCGGCAGCATGTCGAGCAGGGCGGCATCGTAGGCGCGGCCGCAATAGTCGGCGTCGAGCTGCTGGGTATCCACGCAGCACAACAAGGCGCGATGACCTTCGCTGACGAAGCGCCGCGACAGCGCGGCGGTGTCCTCACCCCATAGCGGAAACACCGCGCGCCAGTTCTCGCGACCGAGCTGGCGCACGCGATAGTCGCGCACATCCTCCAGGAACAGGTCGCCGAACGCGCAATGGCGGATGCCGGGCCAGCGCATGCGCGCCTCGACCAGCCCCTGCGCATGGGCTTGCTCGTAGGCTTCGTTGCTGCCCGGCCAGTCCAGCATGACCTCGACCAGCGGCAGGCCGAGCGCAGCCGTCTGCGCCAGCAGTACCTCGCGCTGCACGCCGTGCATCGCCACGCGCGCGTAGTTGCGATTGACCGTGGTGAGCAGGCCGACTACCTGCCATTGCGGATCGGCAAGCAGACGCTGCAGTGCCAGCAGGCAGTCCTTGCCACCGCTCCAGGCCAGCAGTATCGGCGTGGTCATGATTCCTGAACTCCCGGGTTTTCGATGGACCGCGATAGAGCGGTCGCCGCGCAACAGCCTGCGTGCAGACAGCTTATTTTGCGGCATCAGGGACGGGAATGCTGATTCGCTGTCATGGTTCATCGACAGCCTGTGGCTGCAGCCGCTATAAAGATGACTTGTCCGGGGGAGTATGCGGTGAGTGAAGAAATACTGATCAACGTGACCCCACGCGAGACACGGGTCGGGGTGGTCGAGAACGGCATGTTGCAGGAGGTTCACGTCGAGCGGGCCTCCAAGCGCGGTTATGTCGGCAATGTGTACAAGGGCCGGGTGCAGCGGGTAATGCCCGGCATGCAGGCGGTGTTCGTCGAGATCGGGCTGGAGCGGGCGGCGTTCCTGCACGCCTCGGACATCGTGCGGCCCGCACCGGCGGCCAGCGCCGAAGGCGTGGAATCGAACGGCAACGGTAACGGGCACATCCCATCGATCAGCGAACTGGTGCACGAAGGTCAGGAGATCGTGGTGCAGGTGGTGAAGGATCCGATCAGCACCAAGGGTGCGCGGCTGTCGGCACATTTGTCGATCCCCTCGCGCTACCTGGTGCTGTTGCCGTATGCGCGCACGCTGGGTATTTCCGCGCGCATCGAGGACGAGACCGAACGCCAGCGGTTGCGCGACGTGCTGACCCCGCTGATCGGTGAGAACCCATTGGGCTACATCGTGCGCACCAATGCCGAGGGCCAGAGCGCCGAGTCGCTGGCGTTCGACGTGGCTTACCTCACCAAGGTGTGGCGGGTGGTGCAGGAGAACATCGCCAAGGCGAAGATGGGCGAGCGCGTTTACGAGGAGTTGTCGCTGCCGCTGCGCAGCCTGCGCGACATGCTCAACGACGACATCGAGAAGGTGCGGGTGGATTCGCGCGACACCTTCGAGAAGGTGACCAAGTTCGTGCACAAGTTCATGCCGAGCCTGGACGACCGCATCGAGCACTACGACGGCGAGCGGCCAATCTTCGACCTGTACGGGGTCGAGGACGAGATGCAGCGGGCGTTGAAAAAGGAGGTGCCGCTGAAATCCGGCGGCTACCTGATCGTCGACCAGACCGAGGCGATGACCACGATCGACGTCAATACCGGCGCCTATCTCGGTTCGCGCAACCTGGAGGAAACCGTCTACCGCACCAACCTGGAGGCGGCGCAGGCGGCGGCCCGCCAGCTGCGGCTGCGCAACCTGGGCGGCATCATCATCATCGACTTCATCGACATGAACGATGAGGAGCACAAGCGTCAGGTGCTGCGCATGCTGGGCAAGGGCCTGGCGCGCGACCACGCCAAGACCACGGTATACCCGATGTCGGCGCTGGGTCTGGTCGAAATGACCCGTAAGCGCACCACCGAGAGCCTGGCGCGGCAGTTGTGCGAACCGTGCCCGGCCTGCAACGGCCGCGGCGTGCTGAAGACCGCCGAAACGGTGACTTACGAGATCTTCCGCGAGATCACCCGCGCGGTACGCCAGTTCAATGCCCAGCAGCTGCTGGTGATGGCGAACCCGCTGGTGGTCAACCGCATCCTGGAGGAAGAGTCCACCGCGGTGGCCGAACTGGAAGAGTTCATCTCCAAAAGCATACGATTTCAAGCTGAAGAACATTATTCGCAGGAACAGTTTGATGTCGTCTTGCTGTAAATCCCGCCTGGATTACTGCGCGTGAACATGCGGTGGCTGCGCTGGCCGCATTTTTGCGCCCGTGCACTGGGCTGGGTAGCAGGCGTCACGGTGATTCTGCTGGCCGTGCTGATGGCGTTGTCGCAACTGCTGCTGCCGCTGCTGGCGCGGCACCCGGCGTGGGTGGCCGCACAGCTCAGTCAGCGTATACAGCGGCCAGTCACGTTCACTTCCATGGAAGGACGCTGGGCACCGTCCGGTCCGCTGTTCATCATGCACAACGTGACCGTGGGTGCGGCACCTGGCGAGCAAGGCACCGTACTGCAGCTTCCGGAGTCCGAACTGAAGCTGGATTTTGGCGGCTGGCTGCTGCCATCGCGGCACCTGCTCAACCTGCACGTGCGTGGCCTGCAACTGGATCTGGCGCGGGACACCGCTGGCTGGCACATCAACGGCATCGGCGTCGCCGGTGGCACCAACAAGCAACCGTTCTCGCCGGGTCGGCTTTCACTGGATCTGTGGCTGGAAGACCTGCGGCTGGATATCACCGACACCGTTCGCGGCAAGCACTACATCTTGCTGGCCCCACAATTACGGCTGAGTCGGCAAGGCAGCCAGATCCGCTTCGGCGGCCGGTTGCAGCGTGGTGGCGTGGACACCGCCTTGCGCGCGGCTGGTCGCTTCCGTGACGACGGCAGCAGCGGCCAGATCTGGTTGGGCGCTGCCGATGTCGAGCTCAAGCCGTTGCTGGATGGCATCGATATGGGCGGCTATACGGCCGATCAAGGCCATGGTCGATTGTCCGCGTGGCTGGACTGGCACAAAGGCCAGTTGACCAACAGCCTGATCCGTTTCGACCTGGACGCACTGGCAGTGACTTCGCCGGCGGGTGCCACGGCCAGCGTGCCGAGTCTGCATGGACTGGCTGGAATGCGACAGACCAAGGATGGCTACGATGTGCGCTGGGCCGACGACGGCGGCAGCGCGCTGGCGCTGAGCCTGCATCAACCTGGCGGCCCACAGCTCAGCGTCGGCGTCGCTGCGCGCGAGCTGCAGCTGGCCCCATTGCTGCCTTGGCTGGCATTGGCGCCGGACGTGCCACCGGGCCTGGCGCAGTGGCTCGGCAGCGGCCATCCGCGCGGCGATCTGAGCACGGTCGCGTTGCAGTGGAGTCAGGCCAACGGGTTAAGCGCGGCGGATGTGACCTTCAAGGATCTGGGTATCGACCCGGTCGGCAAACTGCCAGGCGTGGGTGATCTGCATGGCGAGCTGCGTGGCGATGCCGAGGCGGTGTCGCTGGAGTTGCCCGATCAACCCGCCACGCTGCAATTTCCACATCTGTTCCGCCAGCCATTCGTGCTGTCGAAGCTGACCGGCACGCTGGCGTTCTGGTCACAGGACGACGGCTGGCATATCGGGGCCGATACGCTTGATTTCGGCGGTGCCGGCTACGCCGGTCAGGCCCGTGGCGAGGCGATCCTGCCGACGCAAGGCGGCGCGCCGTTCCTCGATTTGTACGCTGCGGTGGATCAAGCCGACGTGCCGGCGGCCAAGCTGTTCTGGCCGGTCAGCGTGTTGCCGCCGGGCACCGTCGCGTGGCTGGACCGGGCGTTGGTGGCCGGCCATATCGACCAGGCGCAAGTACTGGTGCGTGGCGACTTGGCGGACTGGCCGTTCCATCACAACGAAGGTCGCTTTGAGGCACATGCGCAGATCAGTGACCTCACCTTCGACTACGGCGATGCGTGGCCGCACGCGGAAGGTGTCAGCGCGGTGGCCAGCTTCGTCAACAGCGGCATGCTGATCGAGGCCAGCGGCGGTCAGTCGCTCGGCGTGAAGGCGGACAAGGCCGTCGCGTTGATCCCGGATTTCGGCGAGGGTTTGCTCGACCTCAACGTGCAGGGCAGCGGCAGCGGAGCGAGCCTGATGAACTTCGTGAGCAAGAGCCCGATCGGCATCCATCAGGCCGACACGCTGGCCAAGCTGAATCTGGGCGGCACCGGCAGCTTCGATTTCCACCTGAGCATGCCGCTGAAAAAGATCGAAGACGCCCAGCTCAGCGGCGCCGCCCAACTCCAGGATGCCGACCTCAGCGCGCCGGAGTGGAACCTCAAGCTGGACAAGATCAACGGGCCACTGCGCTTCGACCTGCACGGCATGCAGGCCAGTGCCTTGAGTGCGGGTTTTCGCGGCCAGCCGTCCAAGCTGCAACTGGCGATCGCCGGGGCCAATAGCGATCCGAGCACCGTGTTCTCTGCGCAGTTGCAAGGCAGCTACAAGGTGGCCGAACTGGTGCAGGACTATCCGTCGCTGGACTGGCTGGGCCAGCTGGCCGATGGGCGCAGCGACTTCAGCATCGGCTTTGCGATTGCGAAAATTGCCGGCCACGCCGCGCTGGCACAGACCCTCACCATCGACTCGCCGCTTAGCGGGATAACGCTGAATCTGCCGGCACCGCTGGACAAGCCGGCGCCAGCCAACCTGCCACTGCACATGACGATGGGCTTGCCGATCAGCGGTAGCGATCTGCAAGTGGCATTGGGGCAGGTGATGCGCGCGCATTTTCGTCTGTCCACCGCGGATTCGAAACAGCCGCTGGCAGCCACTATCGCGTTCGGCAACCAGATGCCGGAGGCGTTGCCGGCGCGCGACCTGCGCATTCGCGGCCATGCCAACGAACTGGATGTTACCGGCTGGGTGCAACGCACCGTTGCCGGCAGCGGCGGCAACGGCCCGGGGCTGGAAAGCATCGACGTCACTACTGATCAGGCGCAGTTGTTCGGCCAAACGGTGGGGGCGATGAAGATCAAGGCCACGCCACAAGCCGACATGCTGAGTATGGACGTGGATGGCGCTGCGCTCGCCGGCAATTTCAGCGTACCGATGCAGGACCTGAACAAGCGTGGCATCACCGCGCGATTGCAGCGGCTGTACTGGCCGAAGAGCCAGCCGGCACCGGCCGGCACGGTGGCTCCGGCTGCCGCGAGTGCGCCCGCGCCCACGGGCAATCCCGCCAATACCGGTATCAATCCGGCCGCGCTGCCGCCCTTTCATCTGTGGGTGAGCGACCTGCGCATCGGTGATGCGAAGCTTGGTGAGGCACGCCTGGAAACATGGCCGACAGCCAATGGCCAGCACATCGAACAACTGCGCGCGCTGTCCAGTCAGGTACAGATCAATGCCAGCGGCGACTGGAACGGCAGCGCCACCGACAGCCATACGCAGATGAAGATCAGTTTTTCAGCCGAGGACCTTGGTGCGATGCTGAGCGCCCTGGGTTACGACGGACTGGTGCAAGGTGGCAAGACGCAGGACCAGCTCGATGCAAGCTGGCCTGGTTCACCGATCGCACTGTCGCTGGCCACGATGGACGGCACGCTGAGCATCCACGTCAGCGACGGTCGCATCCCGGATGCATCGCCCGGGGCGGGGCGGCTGCTTGGGCTCGTCTCGCTGGGCGAATTGCCACGCCGGCTCAGCCTGGATTTTGGCGACGTGTTCGGCAAGGGATTTGCGTTCGATTCGATTACCGGTGACTTCAAACTTGCCAATGGCAATGCCACGACCAGCAATATGGAGATCAATGGTCCGGCGGCGAACATTCGCATCAGCGGTCGCACGGGCCTGCGTGCAAAGGACTACGACCAACAGATGCTGGAGACCCCGCATGTCGGCAACAGCCTGCCCCTCGTCGGCGCCGTGGTGGGCGGTCCGATCGGGGCGGCTGCCGGGTTTGCCGTGCAGGGGTTGCTCGGCAAGGGCCTGAATCATGCGGCCATCCGGCGCTACCACATCACCGGTACCTGGGATAAACCGGTGATGACACTGGTGGAGAAGCGCGATATCCAGCTCAAGCCGGCGCTGACCGCGCCGTCACTGTTGCCCGCGCCGACGTCGAGTGTGCTGCCGCCACTGGCCAGCCCCGCACCAGCCATTCCTGCGCCTGCCAGCAGCACGGGTAGCCACTGAGTCAGGGTTTCGTCGTCTCGCGCTGGCGCCGGAACGGAAACAGCTGCTGCTTCACGAAGCCGTCCGGCATGTAATCGCCGACCACGCCGTACTGCTCCGGGAACTTGTTTTTCGACTTCACCGCGGTGCCGAACAGGTAGTCGAGAAACGCATAGTGCGCGGCGTAGTTCTTGTCGATCGCCTCGTCATCGGAGGCGTGGTGCCAGTGGTGGAAATCTGGCGTCACCAGCACGTAGCGCAGCGGTCCCCACGGCAGATGCACGTTGGCGTGGTTGAACACCGCCTGGAAGCCGACGATCAGGATATAACCGTTCATCGCCGCCTCGCTGAAACCGAGGATATACAGCGGCGCCAGCACGCACACGCGGGTGAAGATCAGCTCCAGCATGTGCTGGCGTGAGCCGGCCAGCCAGTCCATCGTCTTCACGCTGTGATGCACGGAATGGAAGCGCCACAGGAACGGCACCTCGTGATACGCGCGGTGCGTCCAGTACTGCGCCATGTCCGCGACCAGCACGCACAGCAGCAGCTGCGGCAGGAACGGGATGTCACGCACGGTCTGCTGGAAGTGGCTGCTGACCAGCCAGCCGAACAGGTGGTGCAGCAGGAAATTCACCGTCAGCAGCGCCAGCCCCACGATGAAATGGTTCACCGCGAAGTGCTTCAGATCGGTCTGCCATTCCTTGCGGAAGATCGCCTGGCCCTTGTACAGCGGAAACAGTTTCTCGATCACCACGAAGATCAGGGTCGAGCCGAGCAGGTCGAGGATGAACCAGTCCAGCCCGATATACGGCGTGTGATCCGGAAAGTTGCCCACCGGCACGCGCGAGCCACCCAGCGCGACCGCCGCAAATACCAGCAGGAACGCCACGATGTTGAGGTTGCGCTGGCGGTTGAGGATCAGATTGCCCAGCGAGATGCCGCCGGCCACCAGCAATCCGACCAGCAGCAACTGTCGGATTACGTCGACCGAATACTTGTGGCGCAGGTCCGGCGTGGTCAGGTATTGCGGGAAGTGGAACGCGAGCACCGCCAGCAGGCACAGGAAGCCCAGCGACAGCGCAATCGTGCTGGTGATCCAGCCTTGGCCCGCCTTCATCTCGCCGGCGTCGTTCAGCAGTGCGCGGGTTTCCGCGACTGGCGCCTTGACGGCGCGGCCAATGGCTTCGCGTTTGGAGTGTTCGCTCATGGTGATCCTTCACGTCGGGCGCCGGCTGGCATTGCCGTGCATGGTAGCCCAGCGCCCGCGCCGAGGCTTTAAAGCGGCCGGCGGCAACCCCATGTGGGATAGTTCCAGAACGACCGCAGACGAACAAAGCCCCATGGATTCCCTGATCGCGCTAGCCGAAAGCAAATTGTTGTCCCCCGGCGGCATCGCCACCGGCGACCTCGACCGCGTATTCACCCAGCTGATGGGCCCGTCGATCGACGCCGCCGACCTGTACTTCCAGCATTCGCGCAGCGAGTCGTGGCTGCTGGAAGAGGGCATCGTCAAGGACGGCAGCCATTCAATCGAGCAGGGCGTGGGCGTGCGCGCGATCAGCGGCGAGAAGACCGGCTTCGCCTATTCCGACGAGATCGTGCTGCCGCAGTTGCTGGAAGCCTCGAAAGCCGCGCGTGCGATCGCGCACGACGGCAATGGCGCCGGCAAGCCGCTGGCACTGAACGGCGCGCGTCAGCTGTATCCGGCGATCGATCCGGTCGAGAGCCTGCCGAATCCCGACAAGATTGCGTTGCTGCGCGAGGTCGATGCCTATGCGCGCTCGCGCGATCCGCGCGTCAAGCAGGTCATCGTCAGTCTCGCCGCCACCATCGACACGATCCTGATCGCCGCCTCCGACGGCACCCTCGCCGCCGACGTACGCCCGCTGGTGCGGCTCAGCGTGCAGGTGATTGCCGAGCAGAACGGCCGGCGCGAGCAGGGCAACTCCGGTGGCGGTGGTCGTTACGGCTACCGTGAATTGATCGAGAACGGCCGTGCGCTCGCGTTCGCCGACGAGGCAGTGCGTCAGGCGCTGGTGAATCTGGATGCGGTCGATGCCCCGGCCGGCAACATGACCGTGGTGCTCGGACCCGGCTGGCCCGGCGTGCTGCTGCACGAGGCGATCGGCCACGGCCTCGAAGGCGACTTCAACCGCAAGGGCAGCTCCGCGTTCTCCGGTCGTATCGGCCAGCGCGTGGCCGCGAAAGGCGTCACCATCGTCGACGACGGCACCCTGCCGGGTCGTCGCGGCTCGCTCAGCATCGATGACGAAGGCACGCCGACCGAATGCACCACCCTGATCGAAGATGGCATCCTGAAAGGCTACATGCAGGACAAACTCAATGCGCGCCTGATGGGCATGGCGCCGACCGGCAACGGCCGCCGCGAATCGTTCACCAGCCTGCCGATGCCGCGCATGACCAACACCTACATGCTCGCCGGCTCGCACGATCCGGCCGAGATCATCCGCTCGGTCAAGAAGGGTTTGTACGCACCGAATTTCGGCGGCGGCCAGGTCGACATCACCAACGGCAAGTTCACTTTCTCCGCTAGCGAGGCGTATCTGATCGAGGACGGCAAGATCACACGGCCGGTGAAGGGTGCCACGTTGATTGGCTCCGGTCCGGATGTGCTCAATCGGGTGTCGATGATTGGCAACGATCTGGCACTGGATGAAGGTGTGGGCGTGTGCGGCAAGGATGGGCAGAGTGTGCCGGTCGGCGTGGGTCAGCCGACGTTGAAGATTGATTCGATGACGGTGGGTGGGACGGCCTCGTAAGTTTTGGCCTCACACCCCATGCTCGTCATTCCGGCGAAGGCCGGAATCGCATCTGCTCTCTCGTTTTAGAGCGAAGAGCTTTCACCCTCCTTCGGAGGGCGAGTTACTTCTCTTTTGCTTGTCCAAAAGAGAAGTAACCAAGAGAAAACGACACCCCGCTTGGCGCTTGCCGGGCATCCATGCCCGGCAAGTCCGTGAGCCGGTGTCGGGCTTTTCGATCGGACTCCCGTCCGAGCGAAAAGGAGTCGACATCCTTGTCGCCTCCCGCTGCGCGGCCTGTCGTCCCCGACTCACCGCCGCACAGGGGCCCCGGGTAGAGCAGCGGGCCATCCTGTCCCGCACTCGGTGCGCAACCGCTGCGCGGTTGCGAGAGCTGAAGGGCCGAAATGCCAAGTCCTCGAATTAGGTTGCGAGTTCCTGTTGCTGCAAATGTCTGCTATCGGCTAGGACGAGGTGGTCGTAGTCTCTTTCAATCCTCACGACAGCGGCTATTTGAGGTGCGCTTTGGCCGTTTTTTTGGGATCAACATCGCGCATCTGCTCATTGACTAACCCAAGGATTAGGGCTGACATCCTTCCCTCGCATGAAGAGTGGCGTACCACCACTGAATGAGAAGTTGGAGCGATAAGCAACATCCAAGTTCCAGCGCGCAACTATCTTGGCCTGTTCTTTCGGCAACTTGAACTGGGATTCGTAATACCTTGCTAGCGCTAATTCTGCCGCCGGATAAGCGCGCTTGATTCGTGCGTACAGGCGAGCAGAAGAAGGTCCAGTTTGCGACCACTGCAACAATCCCTCGTCAGCCTGATCCTTTGAGTTGTATGTGTCTTTGTCCGACAAAGCCCAAGGACGATACACAACATTTCTCCAGATATGCTGCGAATACATACGAAGGCTCGCTGTGGGCTGCAGCGTACCTTCCTCAGGGCCATAGCCCAGCGTCTGGTCCAAAAGTTTAGCAAGCTGTCTGACTTCTTCCGGAAGAATGCGTGGCGCCCTAGCTTGACCCTGTTCCGGCCAGAATTTGATTTGGCATGCTGACTTGAAGCCATCGTCATCAGCCAAATAGACCTCCCACTGTCCGATCGGCTCGTATGGTTCATCGACGATAATGAACCATGACTTTTCGGTGGTGTTGGACAAAAAAACCAGCGGTGTTCGCCACCCGCGATCCAACAAGGGCTTGTAACGATGACGCGGATTGGTATCTGCCAGATCAGCGTGGAATTGCTCCGGCGTAACGTCGCTCTGAAGGACGTAGAGCGAGTACATGTCTCCACGCCAACCAGCGCTATCCGCGGTGATGACGATCCGTCCAGCGGTGGTGACATCTCTGCCCCAGTGAATGTGCCGATATGACGGGTCCTTCAGATCCGGAAACGGGTTTCCGAAGTGATCGGTGCTTTCAGGGATCGCATCGCCGCCAGAGATGTCTACGTCCGCTGCGCCAAGGACTATGGTGCTGCCCAGATGGTCAGGCAGTTGCAGAGGTGCGTAGACATAAGCTGAAGTGGATGCGTACATATGTTTGGCGATAGCCATCGCATCCATACATTCCGGAGCCGACACCCTGCCGAAAATATGGGGAGATGGCTGGGCGGCCACTGTCCCGCAGCAAACCAGTGACAAAACCGCCCACAACAAACCCGCAATGCGTCGTTTCATCTCAATCCCCTGTTTACACCAGTATGCAATAGCATCCATGCCGTTCTAATGGCGTAAGTGGGGAGAAAATCTGATAGCCAAAATAGAACCGCTAATATGGCGCTCGATTTTCCATACACCTTTCTGCATTCAGGAACATTGTGTGGACTAGTCAGTCAAGTAGGCAAGCCATGGTTTACTTCGGGTCGAAAATAGACATTTAAGACCATATTGCGATTGGAGCGATAGTTGGTTTCGCTCGCTAGAAGAATTATCAACCTTCGGCTGAGCGGCTTGTCCGATTAAAATTCTTCAGCCGCTGCTCTGCGGATTCTTGATCGGGCTCTTCTGAATAGTGCGGGCCACGATGGCCCGCTGCTCTATCGGGGCCCCTGTGCGGCGGTGAGGTGGGGACGACAGGCCCGCAGGGGAGTCGACAGGGATGTCGACTCCTTTTCGTCAGGACAGGAGTCCTGTCGAAAAGCCCGGCCCCGACTCACGGACTTGCCGCCCATGGATGGGCGGCAAGCGCCAAGCGGGGTGTCGTTTTCTCTTGGTTACTTCTCGTTTGGACAAGCAAAAGAGAAGTGACTCGCCCTCCGAAGGAGGACGAAAGCTCTTCGCTCTGACTGCCACAGCATCGCGACTGAAGTCGCTCCTACATGCGCCTGTCGCGGAGCACTTGGCTTTCGGTCAACCTCAGGGACAGAGCGCACTCGCAGAGGTGGTGCCTGCCTCCTTGGCAAGCCGGACATTGCGCGCTGCGCCGGCTCAAACGACGAAGGGCGCCGAGGCGCCCTTCGCAACATGCAGATCCAGCGTCGCGGTCAATGCACGTGGAACAACAGCGGCGACCACTTGCCGCCGGTATACGACTCTTCGCGACGCCGGTGGATGCGTTCGAGGATCTCCACTCGCCGCGCCTCGGCCCACTCGACCCGGGTCAGCATGAGTTCGGCGGCATTCACGCCGCGCCGTGAGGCTTCGTTGTCGCGCCAGAAACGGAAGTCGCGATAACCCTCGATCTCGGGCTTCAGATCGCGCACGCACAACTCGATCATGATCGCATCGTCGAGGAAGCCGAGCACCGGCACATTGTCAGGGATGATGTCGTCCGGGCTGGTGAAATAGGTCAGTGCAGCCAGCACGTTTTCACGATCTGGTTCCGGCAGGCCGAAGCCGGCATCCTCGACCATCTCGATCATGGTTTCCACATGCTTCATGCGGGTGCTGACGAAATCCGGCAGGGTGCGGCCGGTAGTGTCTTCCAGCAGCTTGCGCGCGGCACCGACAATGCTGAGCGGATCCAGCTTGTCGACCTTTTTTTGCGCGCTCTTCATGCCATCGACAAAAAGCTTGAGGTCGGCGTCACTCAAGGAGATGCTGATATCCATACTCATGGTCGGCTATTCACAAGGCGTGTAAGAAGTATCGGCCAGCCTATGCCAGTCGTGCATGGCCGTCAATTGCACCTGGGCCGTATGCAATCCGGCCGGTGGCACGGTCAGTCAGCGCGCGACTCCAGCGACCATGCTGGGCAGATAGCCGTCCAGCAGATGGAGCCGGGATTTTTCCTGACAGCAGGGAAGCTTGGAGAGCCGGCCCATGGCGGTCATCCGGAGACTTGCAGCGACACCGGGATGACCTGGCTGAGCCGAAACGGCAGAGAGCGAGTGGCACGTTCATGGCATGCGTTCGCTGGTGGAGACGGGTGCTGCCGAGGCCGTCGTTGCCGCGCTTGTCGGCTTTTTTCCAGGCGCCGGCAATCCGACTTTCCGGCAGAACGCGGCGAAGCGCGGATCGGCGTACAGCCCGCGCAACAGCGGGTCATACGTCAAACCCACCAGCTCGCTATCGTGCTGCTTGATGGCCCGCTCCAACCATGCGAAGGCCACGTCGTGGTCGCCTGACCAGGCATAGACGGTCGCGATCAGATAGGCACTGTCCATCGCGTGGGTGGCGATCAACCGATCCAGCGCGGACTTCGATTGTGCGGCATGACCGAGATCGTGTTCGGCCATGGCCAGTCCCGCCGGCCTGTCCAGTCGGGCAAACATCTGCCGTGCAGCGGCAGGGTCGCCTTGCAGCAGCGACAGGATTCCGAGGTAGGACGATGCGAGCCTGAATTCGGGATCGATGGCCAGCACGCGTTTCATCGTCTGGCGCGCACCCTCGTAATCGGCCTGGGCGGTCCTGATTCGCCCCAGCCAGTACCAGCAGGGCGGGAACAGTGGATCATGATTCGTGCATTTTTCGAGAGCGTCGCTTGCCTCCGGCAGGCGGTCCAGCGCCGCCAGCAGATAGCCGTAACGCAGCTGGTTTCTGCCATCCCCGGGATCGAGGCTGACCGCCTTGAGCAGATCCACTTCGGCGCCCTGCCAGTTCCAATCATCGTTGCCGCGCAGATAACCGCGCGCGCCATAGGCGTCTCCAAGCTCGGGGTCGAGTGCCACCGCCCGCTCGGCGGCGGCCATTGCGCGTCGCCTGCCCAGTACGGCGAGGGTGGGATCCGGATTTTCTTCGGCCGCAAAACTTTCCGCCATCGCCAGGCCGGAATAGGCCTCGGCATAGTCCGGGTCCAGTGCGACGGCTTGACGGAACGCCTCGACGGCCGTCGTCGCGGTACCCGAAGCGGTGTTATGCGTCAGCAGCTGCCGCCCCAGCAGGAAATGATCGTAGGTTTCAAAGCTGGGCACATGATGCCTGCTGTTCGCTCCGGCATGGCTGGACATCAACGTCACCTTGAGCGAATCGGCAACGGCCTGGGCGATGCCGGCCTGCACCGCGAAAATGTCTTTCAGCTCGCGGTCGTAAGTCTGCGACCACAGTTCCCGGCCGTCTGCGGCATTGATCAGTTCGGCGACGATGCGCACGCGTTCACCCTGCCTGCGCACGGTGCCTTCCAGCAGCGTATCGACGCCCAGCTTCTCGCCGATCATCTTGCTGTCGGCGCCTCCGCCCTTGAAGCGGAACGACGAGCTGCGGCCGATCACTTTCAGGCCGTCGATCTGCGCCAGGCTGGCGATCAGTTCCTCGGACAGGCCATCGGAGAAGTAATCCTCATGCGGGTCGCCGCTTTCATTGAGCAGTGGCAGCACGGCGATCGACTTGAGCAGAGACGGCGCAAGCGTGCCTGGTGTGGCCGGGGTCGCCGAGGTGGCGGCGATGGTGTTCGCGTCCCGGTGCAGCACGAACTGGTTGGTCAGCAGCAGCACCACTGCCAGCGCCAGCATCGCGATGATCCAGCGATCGAGCTTCTTGCCGGTGTGCTGGGTAATCGAGTCGGCCGGATCGATCTCGCTTTCGCGTTTGAGGCCGGTCGGAGTGAACTCGTAGAACCACGCAAATGCCAGGAAGAACGGGAAGCCGATCGTGGCCGCCACCACGATCCAGCGCACCACCCAGTCGGGCACGCCGAATACCGGAAACAGCTGGGCCAATCCCTGCGCCAGCGCCCACACGGCGCCGATATACAGCGCGCCGGCGCGCAGCACGTTGCGGCGCTTGAGTTCGGCGAGGAAGGACGGCTTGCTCATGGTGTGATCTTCGCCTGCGCGGCTGCATCATCGGCGATCAGCTTCTGGAAGCGCGGATCCTTGCGCAGCGGGTCCCAGACCGGATCGAGTTTCAGCAACGCGGGCGAGGCGACGTGGCCGGCGGGTATCGCGGATAACTGGTCGAGCAGGTCGAGTGCGCTGTTGTCGTCGCCCAGACGCATGTCGAGTTGCGCGAGGAACACCAGATAGTCTGGGCCGCTGAGTGCATCGACGCTGACGGGCGCCAGCGCGGCGACCTTCTGTCCTTCGCGCACAGCGTCCTGTTTGAGACCGAGCCCGGCGTCGGCGAACGCGAGTGTCAGATGGACGTTGGGATCGTCGGGTTGTGCAGCCTGGGTCGTTTGTGCCTGGTCCTTCAGGCTGGTGTATAGCGCGGTGGCCTTCGCGCGTTCGCCAAGCGCCTCATACGCCCATGCAAGATAAAGATGCGCTGGCAGGATGACGTTGCTGCGGTCGATCCAGTCTTCAACGGTACTCGTTTCAGATGTTTCGGCGGCAGCCTGGTAATCCCGCGACCACCAACCCAGATGGTAGAAGTTGATCGCATTGCCGGCATAGCCATCGCTGTCAGGAAGCAGCGCGCCCAAGGCGGAACGCAGCGGCGTCAGGTTGCCCTTCCAGATCACATCGTTCAACGCATAGCGAACCCGTTCGTCGGAGGCGTCCTCGGTCAAGGCTGCTGCCTTGGCATACTCCTGTTCGGCCAGCGCGTAGCGGCGCAGGACCTGGTAGGTCTGCCCGAGCTGGCCGGGAGATTGCGAGCTGCGTGGGCCGAGCACCATGGCGCGCTGATAGCTGGCGATCGCATCGTCCCAATGGCCCTGGCGGCGCGCGATGGACGCGACGAAGAACTCGATGTCCGCATTGTTTGGCAGCGTGCGGCGAGCCAGATCGAGCTGCTGCAGCGCCTGCGCGTAATCGCGATGTCCCCAGTAATAGTAGACCGCCAGGGCCAGATGGCCTTCGCCCAGATTCGGCTGCAGGGCCAGCGCCTGTTCTGCGGCTGTTTTGGCCGCCGCCAGATGCGCTGCCCGGTGATCGGACGCGTACCAGTACATGTATAGCTGCGCTTGCGCGAGACCGCATGCGGCAAGCGCAAAGTGTGGATCGCGCTCCAACGCCTGCTGGTACAACACGATCGCCTGGGGCATTTCCACAAGGACAACAGCGTCCTGATCGAACGCGCGATTGGCGTGGTTGCCGGCACGCAGATACAGATCGTAGGCTTCCGGATCCTGGGTCGGCACGCTGGCGAGGCGTGCGGATTCGGCCGGCAGCAGCTGCGCCTTCAACGCGTCAGCGACTTTTTCCGCGACGTCGCTCTGCACCGCAAACACGTCCTTGAGATCGCGGTCATAGTTCTGTGCCCACAGATGACTGTCGCTCTGTGCATCGATCAACTGCAGGTCGATCCGCACCTTGCCATCCGCTTTCTGCACGCTGCCTTCGAGCACCGTGGCCACGCCGAGTTGTTCGGCGACGATCTTCAGATTCGGCGGACGGCTCGCGTACTGTTCGGTCGAGGTACGCGAGATGACCTTCAGGTCGCGGATGCCGGCCAGTCGGGTGAGGATTTCATCCTGCATGCCGCTGGCGAAATAGGCGTTGCCCTTGTCGTCGCTGAGGTTCTCGAACGGCAGCACGGCGATGGATTTGGCGGGCGTCATCGCGAGCTTGCCCGAATCCTTGTGCAGCACGAAGCGGTCGGTCAGCAGCAACACCACCGCCACGGTGAGCACGCCGATGATCCAGAAATCCAGCTTGCGGCCGGTGGAGTGGGCGATGGAATCACCCGGTGCGATCTCGCTTTCGCGCTTCAGGCCGCTCGGGGTGAACTCGTAGAACCACGCAAACGCGAGCCAGAACGGGAAGCCGATGCACGCCGCAACCAGGAACCAGCGCGTCACCCAGTCCGGCGCACCCACCGAAGGCCCCAGTTGCGAGATGCCCTGCGCCAGCGCCCACAACGCACCGGCGTACAGCACCGCCGCGCGCAGCACGTTGCGGCGGCGCAGTTCGGTGATCCACGCGGCGATGTTCATGCGGGCCTGGCGCCGGCGCGATCGGCGTTCCTGGATAGCGCGGGGGCGGCACTCAGGCAGGTGTCAGATGGGTGCCGGATGGTCGGATCGGGCGCGGCGGCGGAAGACACACGCACTGCATCCGTCGACAGGGACTCGAACCACACTTTTCCCGCGTTGGCGCGACTGGCCAGCGTTGCAAGCAGGCGCAAATGTCTTTGCTCCCCCATACACAGTCACACCTTGGCGAGCTGTATTGGCCAAGCTTAGCGGATATGTGATGGGAGGGAGGCGATGGAAGCGTGAGCAGGAGCGGGTGGGACGTTGTGTTTCAGCGCTGCCCGCGTGTTTCAGGGCTCAGGCGGGGCATCGGCCTGGGCCAGCTCTTTCAACAACTGGAAGATTTCCCGATACGCCCGCGGCGGCTTGTTCGGGACTTCCTTTTCCAGGCGTGCCTGCCGCACCAGCGAACGCAGATGCTGACGATCGACCTGCGGATACTCGGCGATCAGTTCGGACAACGCGCCTTCGTCTTCGGCGATCAGCCGATCGCGCATCGCTTCGAGGCGATGCATGGCGGCGTTTTCCTGGCGCTGCTTCTCGCGGTTCTCGCCGAGTTCGGCGCGTACCGCAGCAAAATCCTCCTCGCCAAAGCGACGCATGACCTTGGCGAGGAAGGCGAGCTGGCGCTTCTTCGCGCCGTGGGAGGTGGTGCGCCGGGTGACGTCGATTTCGTGGCGCACGTCGTCCGGCAGCGCGAGCTTGGCGAGCCGGCTCGGTTGCAGGTCGACCAGTTGCTGCGCCAGCACCAGCACGGCGAGCGCTTCGCGGCGTTGCTGGGTGCGGCTGGGACCGTAGTCCTCTTCGTCGAGTTCGTGCTGGTTGCGGCTGCGGCTCGGGCTCACGGTTTCAATTCCAGAAGATAGAACGTGGATCAGGTGTGGTCGTCGTCATTCGCCGGTTCGGCCTGTTCCAGCGCAAAACGGGCGATTGGTTCGCCATCCAGCTCGATGGTTTCGCTGAACATTGCCGCCGGACGTACCCACAGTCCGTGATCGCCGTAAAGCGCCTGATAAACCACCAGCGGCTCCAGCGTTTCGCTGTGGTGGGCAGTGCCCAGCACGCGGTAGCGCTGACCCTTGTAGTGGCGATAGATGCCGGCGGTTAGTTGCATGGGCTTCCTCCGCAGCTCTTTGCATTTCGTCGCCGTGGCCCCATTTCGGAGGTCCAGCGGCCGCGAACCGCCTATTCTACCCGTCTAACCCCCAGGAAAGCCCAACGTGAGCGAAGTAGTCATCAGTCAGGACCGCAGCCAACAGGAACTTGACCGGCTGGCCGAACTGGCCGAGGACGTGATCCGCCGTGCCCGTGCTGCCGGCGCCAGCCAGGCCGAGGTGGCCGCCAGCATCGACACCGGACTGAGCGTGAACGTGCGTCTGGGCGAGGTGGAGACGGTCGAACACACCCGCGACCGCGGTTTTGGCCTCACCGTCTACTTCGGCCAGCGCAAGGGTTCGGCCAGCACCGCTGACCTGCATCCGGATTCGATCCAGGCCACGCTGGACCAGGCTTGCGCGATCGCGCGCTACACCGAGGCCGATCCGGCGGCGGGTCTGGCGGATCCGTCGCGCATGGCCACGTCGTTTCCCGATCTCGACCTGTGGCATCCGTGGGACATCGATACCACGCTCGCGATCGAGCTGGGCATCGAGATCGAGGACGCCGGTCGTGCGCATGCCGGCATCAGCAATTCCGACGGCGCCAGCGTGCAGGCGGGCCAAGGCGTGTCGGTGTATGCGAACTCGCACGGCTTCGTCGGACGCGAACGCGGCACGCGGCATTCGCTGTCGCTGGCGTTGATCGCCGGCGACGAGGACGGCATGCAGCGCGATTACTGGTACGACAGCGTGCGTGCAGCCGGTGATTTCATGAGTGCGAAGGCACTCGGCGATAGGGCCGCCGAACGCACGCTGGCGCGCATGGGCGCACGCAGCCTGTCGACGCGGCAATGCCCGGTGCTGTTCGTGCCGGAGCTGGCGCGCGGGCTGATCGGCCATCTGCTGGGTGCCGTCAGCGGTGGCGCGCTGTATCGCCGCGCCAGTTTTCTGCTCGATCACGTCGGCAAATCGGTGATGCCGTCGTGGCTCAACATTAACGAGCGGCCGCAGTTGATGCGCGGACAGGGCTCCAGCAGCTTCGATGCCGAAGGCGTGGCAACCCGCGACAGTGCATTGATCGAGGGCGGCGTGTTGGCGCGCTACGTGCTGGGCAGCTATTCCGCGCGCAAGCTGGGGCTGGAATCGACCGGCAATGCCGGCGGCATCCACAATCTGATCGTCGACCCTGGCAGCGCGGATCACGCGCTGGATGACTTCGCGGGTCTGCTGCAACGCATGGGCACCGGCCTGCTGGTGACCGAGGTGATGGGGCAGGGCGTGTCCACCATCACCGGCGATTATTCGCGTGGCGCGGCCGGGTTCTGGGTCGAGAACGGGCAGATCGCGTATCCGGTGGAAGGGATCACCATCGCAGCGAATCTGCGCGAGATGTTTGCCGGGATCGTGGCGGTGGGCACCGACGTCGACCTGCGTTCGCACCTCCTCACCGGTTCGATCCTGCTGGAGCGGATGACGGTGGCTGGCGAGTAGATCGCCGAAGACGCCAACCGTGCCGTAAGTTCACTCGGCAAGCCGGTCAGGGCTTGCTAGCATCCACGAAACCGGCGCTGGGCCGGCGATCTGTCGATCTTGAGGAGATACGCATGAGCGTTCCACCCGAGTCCGTCGTTCCGCCCACGCCGCCTAGCGAGCCGCCATTGGTTGGGGCCCCTTCAGCCGAAGAGCGCCAGTGGGCGTTGTTCGCGCATCTGTCCGCGCTGATCGGCGCCATTGTTACCGGTCCTTTCGGTCATGGCTGGGGGTGTTTCATCGGCCCGTTGATCATCTGGCTGGTCAAGAAGGACACCATGCCGTTCGTCAATGACCAGGGCAAGGAGGCGCTGAACTTCAACATCACGGTGGCGATCGCGTTCCTGATCCTGCTGCTGTTGTCGATCATGACCTTCGGCATCGGCCTGGTTCTCGCGATTCCGTTGTGGGTGATCATCGGCATCGCGTGGTTGGTACTCACCATTATCGCGGCGATCAAGGCGAACGAGGGCGTGCGTTACCGCTATCCGTTCACGTTGCGGTTGATCAAGTAATCCGCGCATGCCATCAACAAAAAAGGCAGCCGCATGGCTGCCTTTTTTGTGAGTGAAATGAAAGTTTCAGTGCCGTCGTTTAGCGGAATAATGCGCCAGTTCCCGCAGCAAGGTACCGCGTTCGCCCAGCGGCGCGATCGCGGTCAGCGCATCGTCGGTCAACTCGGCCAGTCGTGCGCGCGAGGCGTCAAGGCCGATGATCGAGGGGAAGGTGGGCTTGTCGGCGGCAGCGTCCTTGCCGGCAGTCTTGCCGATCACCGCCGATTCGCCTTCCACGTCGAGAATGTCGTCGCGCACCTGGAAAGCGAGGCCGACCGCGTGGGCATAGTGATCCAGCGCACCCAGCGTGTCCGCGTCGGCGCCGGCGATGAGTGCACCGAGCTGCACCGAGGCGCGGATCAGTGCGCCGGTCTTGCACGCATGCATGTGCTCCAGCTCGGCCAGATTCAGCTTGCGACCGACCGCGGCCAGGTCGAGTGCTTGGCCGCCGGCCATACCCTCGGCGCCGCAGGCGCGGCCGAGCGCGCGCAACATCGCCACGACGGTCGTCGCGTCGACCCGTTGGGTCGCGTTGTCGGCCAGCAGTTCGAACGCCAGCGCCTGCAGCGCATCGCCGGCGAGGATCGCCATCGCCTCGCCGTACACGATGTGGCAGGTCGGTCGGCCGCGGCGCAGCGCGTCGTCGTCCATTGCCGGCAGGTCGTCGTGCACCAGCGAGTAGGCGTGGATCAACTCCACCGCACAGGCGGCTGCATCGAGTGACACGCCATCCTCGCCCAGCGCATGCGCCGTGGCATAGACCAGCAGCGGCCGCAGCCGCTTGCCGCCACCGAGTACGGCGTAGCGCATCGCGCTGTGCAGGTCAGCGGGGGATTGGTCGGCCGGTGGCAGGCAACGATCCAGCGCCTGCTCGGCACGGACGATCAATGCTTGCAGGGCAGAACCAAGCTCAGAGTTCGGGTTCAAACGGTTCGGCGCTTTCAGAGGCATCGGGGTCAAGCAGCAGACGTACGCGCAATTCGGCCTGTTGCAGCGACTGCTGGCAATGACGGTACAGGCTGATGCCGCGCTCGAACGAGGTCAGGGATTCGTCCAGGCTCATCTCGCCGCCTTCCATCCGCGCAACCAGTTGCTCCAGCTCGTCGAGGGAGTGTTCGAAGTCGGCAGCGGGTGGGATCTTGCTGGATGCGGAAGCGGTCTTGGCCATGGCCCGCAACGCTAACGCAGCGGCGGTCCGGAATCAATCCAGAAAGCCGATCCATCAAGGGATCCCGATTCCCGACGCCATAGTCATGTACGAAGTCGCGACCCGGCCCGGCACGTTCGCCTCCTCTCCCGCTGGCGGGAGAGGATTGAGGAGAGGGTGTGCTCCCCGTACCGCCTGTCGAAGCGGATCAGCGCGCTGGCTGCCAGTGCGGCCTGCTCTCGGCCTGCTGGAAAATCGCAGCGCCATGGGCACTGATCCAGCGATCGGCGACAGCAACCAGTTCGTCGCCGGCATACAGCAATGGGCAAACGTTGCGGTGCCAGGGCGGCAACTGGCTCTGCTGGAACAAGTGACGCAGTTCGCGTGTATGTGCATCGCCGGCTGGTTTGATGCGCTCGCCGCCCTGGCGCAGGCGCACGCTTAGCGGTTCGGCCAGACGGGTGCTGGCTTCGGTCAGCGACAATTGGCCGCCGTCGGGCAGGGGTAGCGGTTCGCCGTTCCAGCAGGTGTGCCAGTCGGAGTCAATCGTCCGCGCAGGTGGCAATGCCCACAGCCGCTGCTTCCAGATGTGCAGCTCGGCGCCCGCCCAGCGAATGCACGGCAACTGGCCGGTGCGCGCGCTGCACTGACGCTCGATCTGTCGACGCTGCGCGGTGGTCGGCACGGGCAGATTGCGCGCATGCAGCCAGTGATCGAGCAGCGGCTCGCGTAGCGCGGGATCCAGCGCCAGCCAGCCGGCAGCATCCAGGCTGCCGGTGGCGGGATCGTGCAGCAGATTGAACGCCGTCAGCCACTGTGACCGCAAGGCGTCGGCGGCGGTATGGCAGAGTGCTGCGCTGTGCAGGATCGAATCGGCCGCATGAGGCCAGTATCGCAGCAACAGAGGCAGGATCTCGTGGCGCAGGTGGTTGCGTGCGAGTCGGATGTCGGTGTTGGAAGGATCGTCGATGCAATCCAGCGCGTGTACCTCGATGTAATCGCGCAACTGCCGTCGCGACAGGCCCAGCAATGGCCGCCACAACTGGCCGCGCTCGAACGGTCGCAAGGCGCGCATGCCGCCCAGACCGTCGGGCCCGGCGCCGCGCAGCAGCTTGAGCAGGACCGTTTCGACCTGGTCCTCGCGGTGGTGGCCGAGCAACAGCCATTCGCCTTCGTGCAGATGCGTGGCGAAGGCGGTGTAGCGCGCATCGCGGGCGGCCGCTTCCAGTCCTTCACCCTTGCTGGTGTCGACCCGCACGCGCAGCACCTCGCACGGCAGCGCCAGCGTGGCGCAGAAGCGCTCGCAGTGCGCGGCCCAGGCGGCGCTGTCGGCATGCAGACCATGATCGACATGCAGTGCGCGCAGGCCACGCGTACGCGCCTCGGGCAGTTGCGCCAGCGCGTGCAGCAATGCGGTGGAATCCGGGCCGCCGCTGAACGCTACGCACAGCGACCCAGATGGCGTGGCCACCAGTGCGTCACTCAAATGCTGGTGCAGCGGATTGCTCACTTCTTGGCAGTGCGGGGCCGCACGTAGAGATGCTTGCCGTTGCCGATCTGGCGTTCCTCGGTATCGAACAGGCCGATGCCGCGGATCAGTCCGCTGAGCTTGGCATAACCGTAGTTGCGCGAGTCGAAGTCGGGCGACTGCTTGTTGACGATGCTGCCGATCGCGCCCAGCCCGGCCCAGCCGGTGTCGTCCGAGGCAGCCTCGATCGCGCCACGCAGCAGGTTCATCAGGTGCGTGTCGCCGCGCAGTTCCTTGGCCGAGCGCTGCTTCGGCGCCGTCTCGGTTTCGGTGGCGGCAGTGCCGGCGAGTACTTCGGTGTAGATGAACTTGTCGCAGGCGGTACGGAACGGTTCGGGCGTCTTCTTCTCGCCGAAACCGTAGACGATGCGGCCGGATTCGCGGATGCGCGAGGCGAGCCGGGTGAAGTCGCTGTCGCTGGAGACGATGCAGAAACCGTCGAAACGCTCGGCGTAGAGCAGATCCATCGCATCGATGATCATGGCCGAATCGGTGGCGTTCTTGCCGACGGTGTAGCGGAACTGCTGGATCGGCTGGATCGAATGGCGCAGCAGCACCTCCTTCCACCCGTTGAGATCGGGCTTGGTCCAGTCGCCGTAGATGCGCTTGACGTGTGCGGTGCCGTACTTGGCGATCTCCGCGAGCAGGCCTTCGACAATCGCCGGCCGCGCGTTGTCGGCGTCGATCAGGACGGCGAGCTTGGTGGTGTCGTGGGCCATGGCGGTGTCCGGCAATGAGGGCGCCAACGATGATAGCGCCTCGCTGTACAGGTCAGGTCATTGGTCGAGCAGACCCACCTGGTGCAACGCGGCACGCAATTGTCGCGGCTCCGTTTCGTGCGACCAGCCGCTGAACTTGTTCACCAACTTGCCGTGCTGAAAGATGTAGAACGTGGGCATGGCCCAGCTGTCGAGCATCGACCACTCGCTGTCCTGCCATGCAATGTTCATGGGCTGGCCCGGGTGCTCGCGGTTCCATTCACTGACGTCGCCAAGCTTCTCGTTTTGCGATCCCAGCCATATGGCGTGCTGCTTGAATATCCGGTCAAGCGCCGGATCGGCATGAATGTCGCGCGCGGCGTCGGCTGCAAAGTGGCAGCCCGCCACCACCACGATTTGTACCGGTGCATCGATGTCGAAGGGACGCCGCTGCATGACGGTACCCAACGGATTCACCGTCAGCAGGGTCGGGCCTTGATGGTTCGGCTTGACGCGGTCCTGCAAGGCCGGCAGCGGTCGCAGTTCCGCTGCGGGATACTTGCTTGCCAGTGCATCGGCTTCAGCGAATTGGCGTTTGGTCACCAGCTTGGCGTGCAACCGCATGACGTCGGCGGCTGTGGTCATGCCACGACGCTGCAACTCGTCGTGATCACTCGCCATGTCGCGCAGGAAAACTGCTTCAGATGACCACAATGAGGCTGTGTCGGCGGCGCGATAGAGCAGCTTCAGATCGCTGTTCGAGACGATCTTGAGTTCGTCGGGAGTTTGTTCGGCTGCAAAGAGTTTGCGATAGGCACTGGCCAGCTTTCGACCTTTTTCCTGATCCGGAATGCGCTGGCGGTCAAGCGAATGTTCCAGCTCGTTTAAGCGGTCGAAGCGCCGCTCGATCCGGCTTTCCGGGCAGTCGCTCGGTATCGCGCATGTGCGATGTGCGGACGGCGCGCCATGGAGTTGCGATGCATAGCTTTCTGCACCGAATAGTAGAAGCACCTGATGGATCTGGGCATCGTCGAGTTCCGCCTGCAGATCCGATGTATCGAATCCGCCTAGGCCCTTGCTGCCGAATTCGAGGCTGGACAGGAAACGCTTCTTCGCCCCAGTGGGAAGCTTGTCCAGTGGCGAATCGCCAGCCGGTGTATCACGCAGATAGCGGGCCAACGCTTCAGTCGACGTGATCGGCGCCGGCGTCTGGATAGTCTGCCCGGCAGCGGCGAGCATCGGTATTGCAACGAACCATGCGGCAAGCAGGACGAGCTTCAAATGCGGTCTCCTCCCTGAGCGTTACCCTGGATGAGGTTTATTCCTGATACGCGCCGTAGCTGCGCAGGCGCTTGTAGCGCTGTTCGAGCAGGTCGGGCAGCGGCATGGCTTCCAGTTCGTCGAGCTGCTTCAGCAGCACGGCTTTCAGGCGCACCGCCATTGAGCGGGGGTTGCGATGGGCGCCGCCGAGCGGCTCGCGCACCAGCTTGTCGATCAGGCCCAGTTCCAGCAAGCGGGGCGCCGTCATTCCTAGGGCTTCGGCCGCATCCTTCACCTTGTCCGGGCTCTTCCACAGGATCGAGGCGCAGCCTTCCGGCGAGATCACCGAATAGGTCGAGTACTGCAGCATCAGCGTGCGGTCGCCGACGCCGATCGCCAGCGCGCCGCCGGAGCCGCCTTCGCCGATCACGGTGCACACGATCGGCACCTTCAGTTCAGCCATTTCCATCAGGTTGCGGGCGATCGCCTCGCTCTGGCCGCGTTCCTCGGCACCGACGCCGGGATAGGCTCCGGGGGTGTCGATCAGGGTCAGCAGCGGCAGGCCGAAGCGCTCGGCCATCTTCATCAGGCGCAGCGCCTTGCGGTAACCCTCGGGGCGCGGCATGCCGAAGTTGCGGCGCACCTTGTCCTTGGTGTTGCGGCCCTTCTGGTGGCCGATGATCACCACCGGCCGGCCGCTGATGCGGCCGAGGCCGCCGACGATGGCGGCGTCGTCCGCATACATGCGGTCGCCGGCCAGTTCGTGGAATTCCTCGCAGATCACGCCGATGTAGTCGAGCGTGTACGGCCGGGCCGGATGGCGCGACAGCTGGGTGGTCTGCCAGGAGTTGAGGTTGCGGAAGATCTCGTTGGTCTTGAGCTTCAGCTTCTCGCGCAGACGGCCGACTTCCTCGTCGATATTGAACGCCTGGCCGGTGCTGGCGTGGCGAAGCTCTTCGATCTTCGCGTCCAGTTCGGCGATCGGTTGTTCGAAATCGAGGAAGTTGGGGTTCATTCGTTGCATTTCATGGCACAGAAGCGGGTCAGTATACCGTTCCGCAGGAAAAGACGAGAACGCCGCCGTATGGCTGTGACGGGTTCGACAGATGCCTGCCGCATGCCGGTCGATTGCGCTATCGTCCGCCCCATCCAGCACTGCACTAACCGGGTCCGACCATGCCGATCAAGCCACCCATCGACGACGCCAAGCTCGACCGCATTGTGGCCGAGGCACGGCGCAACGCCGAGCAGCGCGAACTGGGCTATCGCGAGCGCGCGCTGAAGATGTATCCGTGGATCTGCGGCCGTTGCGCGCGCGAGTTCACCCGCGCAAACCTGCAGGAACTGACCGTGCATCATCGCAATCATGACCACGACTTCAACCCGCCGGACGGCAGCAACTGGGAGCTGCTGTGCGTGTATTGCCATGACAACGAACACTCGCGGCACATCGACCATGTGCGTGGCGGCGTGATGGAAGTCGAGGATGCGCCGCCGGCTACCGGCAACCCGTTCGCGGATCTGAAAGCGATGCTGGAACGGGGCAAGAAAGCCTAGAGGCGCGGACGCACTGTGGGAGCGGCTTCAGCCGCGATGCTTCTGGCCTTGCAGTTCGGCAACATCAAGCGCATCGCGGCTGAAGCCGCTCCCACAGGTACGTTGCTCAATCCTGCTGCTTGACGATGCGCAGCCGGGTCGCCTGCACGCCAGGCAGCGCGCGCACGGCGCGCAGCAGGTCGGGGATGGCGTCCACGCGCCATGCTTCGCCCAGTTCGATGTCGGCCTGGGCGTTGCGGTTGCGGTAGCCGTGCAGCATCACGCTGGCGCGACCGCCGCGGTAGCCAGCCAGCGCATGTTGCAGTTGTGCGATGAAGTCGGGGCCGATGCGGTTCAATTTCAGCTGCAACAACCGCGCATGCTTGCGGCAGGCATCGGCCAGTGAGGTGGCGCTGCGCGCGCGCAGCTGGAAGCCGCCGCCGGAGAAGTCGTCGATGCGCAGGCCGCCGTCGACGATCAGCATCTGGTCGCGGGTGAGCAGCGGCGCGACCTGCTGGTAAAGCTCGCCAAAGAAGCTCACCTCGATGATGCCGCTGCCATCTTCCAGCCGCACGAAGGCGTCGCTGTCGCCACGTTTGCGCACGGCGGTGACCATGCCGGCGACGGTCCACGGTGTATCCGGGCCGCGGCGGAAGCGGTTGTTGTCGCCGTCATCGTTCTTGCGCGGCTTCGGCGGCTGGTAGCGGTCGCCGATCTCGCCCAGCGGGCAGGTGGACAGCTGGGCCAGTTCGTCCTTCCACGGGTCGGTTGGATGGCCGGACAGATAATGCCCGAGCGTGTCGCGCTCGCCCTGCAGCTTCTGCTCCAGCGGCCATTCCGGCACGGTTGGCAGGTTGATGTGCACCACCGGTGTCAACGCGCCCCGGCTCGTATCTGAGATGCTGGCGCCGAACATGTCGTTCTGGCCGGACTGCCTGTCGCGCAGATGCTGCTCGGCGGCCTTGATCGCATCGGGCAGCTGCAGCATCAGGCTGGCGCGGTTCGGCGCCAGCGCATCCAGTGCACCGGACAGGATCAGCGCTTCCAGCACGCGGCGGTTGAGCTTGGTTGGATCGACCCGGCGGCAGAAGTCAGCGAGGTCGGTGTACTTGCCGTGTGTGCGTTCGGCGGCGATCGCCTCGCAGGCACCCTGGCCAACACCTTTGATCGCCCCGAGCCCGTACTGGATCACCTTGGGTTCGACCGCGACAAACATGTATTCGGACGCATTCACGTCCGGCGGCTGCACGGTGATGCCGAGCGCGCGCGATTCGTCGAGGAAGGTCACCGCCTTGTCGGTGTTGTCCATGTCCGACGAGATCGTCGCGGCCATGAACTCGGCCGGGTAGTGCGCCTTCAGCCATGCGGTCTGGTACGACACCAAGGCGTAGGCGGCGGCGTGTGACTTGTTGAAGCCGTAGCCGGCGAACTTCTCCATCAGGTCGAAGATGGTGTCTGCCTTGTCGCCGGCCAGGCCATCCTTTGCGGCGCCCTCGCGGAACTTGGCGCGCTCCTTCGCCATCTTCTCGACGTCTTTCTTGCCCATCGCGCGGCGCAGCAGGTCGGCGCCGCCGAGCGAGTAGCCGCCGACGATCTGCGCCATCTGCATCACCTGCTCCTGGTAGACCATGATGCCGTAGGTCTCTTGCAGGATCGGCTCGACGCGCGGGTCGGGATATTCCACTTCCTCGCGGCCGTGCTTGCGCGCGACGAAGCTGGGGATCAGGTCCATCGGGCCGGGACGGTACAGCGCCACTAGCGCGATGATGTCCTCGAAGCGGTCAGGCTTCGCATCCTTCAGCATGCGCTGCATGCCGGAGGATTCGAGCTGGAACACCGCGACGGTCTGCGCCTTCTTCAGCAGTTCGTATGGCTTTGGGTCGTCCAGTGGCAGCTGCGAAATATCCAGCGGCGCTTCGCCGGTTTTCGCGCGGCGCGTGTTGATCGCCTTCACCGCCCAGTCGATGATGGTCAGCGTGCGCAGGCCGAGGAAGTCGAACTTCACCAGGCCGACCGCTTCGACGTCGTCCTTGTCGTACTGGGTCACCACGCCGCCACCACCGGCTTCGCAGTACAGCGGCGCGAAGTCGGTCAATGGCGTCGGTGCGATCACCACACCGCCGGCGTGCTTGCCGGCGTTGCGGGTGAGGTTTTCCAGGCTCAAGGCCAGGTCGATCAGGGCGCGGGCCTCTTCATCCTGCTCGTAGGCTTCGCAGAATTCCTTGACGACGCGGTCGGTCTCTTTCTTCGACTTCTCCGAACGGCCGAGTGCATCGGACAGCGTGAGATCGAGCGGTCGCGGCGGCACCATCTTGGCCAGTCGGTCGACCTGGCCGTACGGCATGCTGAGCACGCGACCGGAGTCGCGCAGCACGGCCTTGGCCGCCATCGAGCCGTAGGTGATGATCTGGCTGACGCGGTCGCGGCCGTATTTGCGCGACACGTAGTCGATCACCTCGTCGCGGCGATCCATGCAAAAGTCGATGTCGAAGTCGGGCATCGACACGCGTTCGGGATTGAGGAAGCGCTCGAACAGCAGGTTGAACTGTAGCGGATCCAGATCGGTGATCTTCAGTGCCCAGGCGACCAGCGAGCCGGCACCGGAACCACGGCCCGGCCCGACCGGAATACCATTGTGCTTGCCCCAGCGGATGAAGTCCGAAACGATCAGGAAGTAGCCGGGGAAGCCCATCTTGATGATGACGTCCAGCTCGCGTTCCAGCCGCGTCTCGTAGTCGGCCAGCGTATGACCGGCGGCGAGCGGCGCCAGTGCGAGGCGCTCCTGCAGGCCTTGCCGGGACAGTTCGCGGATATGACTGTCTAGGTTGTAACCGGCGGGTACCGGGAAGTCGGGCAGGTAGTACTTGCCGAACTCCAGTTCCAGGTTGCAGCGCCGGGCCAACTCGACGCTGTTTTCCAGTGCCTCGGGAAGATCGGCGAACAGCGCGGCCATCTCCTCGGGCGTCTTCAGGTATTGCTGATCACTGTAGTCGCGTGGGCGTTTCGGATCGGCCAGTACGCGCCCCTGGTTGATGCATACGCGGGCTTCATGCGCGCTGAAATCGTCCTGCTTCAGGAAGCGCACGTCGTTGCTGGCCAGCACCGGCAGGCCGAGTTCGGCGGCCAGCGCCAGCGCCGCGGTATTCCAGTTTTCCTCGCTGTCGCGGCCGCAGCGG
The DNA here is from genome assembly GCF_002001175.1 of Rhodanobacter sp. C03. Classification (GTDB taxonomy): domain Bacteria; phylum Pseudomonadota; class Gammaproteobacteria; order Xanthomonadales; family Rhodanobacteraceae; genus Rhodanobacter. The sequence goes on from NZ_MUNT01000001.1 coordinate 1,067,138, forward strand.
GTCAGCTCCAGATACAGTCGCTCGGGGAACAGCCGCGCCAGCGGACGCAGCTTTACCAGCGCCGCCTCGACGCCCTGGTTCAGCGCGATGCGGCCGATCTCGCTGTCGCGACCAAGCAGGGCAATCAGGCCCTTGCTGGCGGCGGCAGTCAGCCAGTCGGACTCGACCAGCGCGCGGCCCCCATGCTGGCCTTCCTGCCATGCACGCGAAACCAGTCGCGACAGGTTGAGATAACCCTCGCGGTTCTGGCACAGCAGGGTGAGCCGCCACGGGCGCGGGTCATCCAGTGCGCTGATCCACAGGTCGCACCCGCCGATCGGCTTGATGCCAGCCGCGCTGCACGCCTTGTAGAACTTCACCAGCGCGAACATGTTGCATTCGTCAGTCAACGCCACTGCCGGGATGCCGTCGCGCACGCAGGCAGCGACCAGCGCCTTGATGCGGATGGTCGAATCGACCAGCGAATATTCGCTGTGCAGGTGCAGGTGGGTATAGCGGACGGTCATGCAGATTTGCGCGGTGAGTCCACGCAGGCTAACCGGCGACCCGTCCAGCGGCAAGATTGACTTCCGTGCAGTTTGCGCAATTCGAGGCGGTGGCTGGAGTCGCCCCGTGGGAGCCGTGCTTTCCCGTGTTCGAGAGGCTCAATGGCTGGCGATGGTTGCGGCAACTGTCGGGGGCGCCGGCTCGGTCAGCAAGGCGTTGATCTCGGCGATCAGGTCGTCCAGCATGTCCGCGCCGTAACCGACATGGACATGCGCCACGGTGCCATCCCGATGCAGCATCACCATCACTGGGATGCCCTTGTCGGCGCCGTAGGGTTTGCCGATTTCACCGTAGCGGTCCCAGGTAATCAACAGTCCCGGCAGGCGCTCTCTGAGTAAGCGCGCGCTATGCGCGAACGTGTCGTGGTCCTCCTTGGAGTCGACGGCTACGACTTGCAATGGCAGACCGCGCTGGGTGGCAACCGCCTGCAGGCCTGCCAGCACCGGCATTTCCTTCATGCAGTAGCCACACCAGGTTGCCCAAAAACTGATCACCACGACCTTGCCGTGCAGGGAAGATACGGTGACAGCCGGCCCACCCAGCTCCGAACCCAGCGCGTCTGGCGGACTGCTGCCCGGCGGCATCTCCGCGCCGGCAGCGAAAGAGAGCATCAGTGCGAGCAGTGCGAAAGCGATCCTGCGCATGTAGTCCATCCCCCTGGCTGGTGTCACCAGCGTAGCAACCGGGAGTGCATGGTGGAAGCGATGATCGGCGCCCCAAGCCTGCGCTGCCTGCGTGGTCGGCCGGGAGCCTTTGGCTTTATTCAGCAGATGGCATCAAAGCTTGATTCTCACGGCCATCCACCGCCATCAGTGGACATGAAAGAGTTCGTCGTCGCCTTCATGTTCGACGTAGTGGTCGAAACTGCGTACCTCCAGGCGGTGGAGGTTGTAGTCGGCGTGCGACGGGTTGTCTTCATCGACAACGGAGGGAGCGGTGGCGACCGGTTGCGGCGTGGGCACCGTGGTGGGCGTCGATGGTGTGGGTGAGCGGTTGTCTGGAAGCATCATGGCACGACTCCTGCGATCGTGAGGGCGCTGATGAGTCCGCAGTGACAGCGGGTCGGCGTGTCTTGGCGGGACAGGCCGGTGTTGCTGGCGCGTCCGTGCAGGCGGGGATTCCTGTAGTGAAGGATGCGCCTGCACAGGAAAAAGTTGCATAGACGAATGGGCTATACGAATCAATCTCAGTAATGGTGGGACGGTGCGTCTACACGCACCGGCCGTCGGCGAAACCTGCTTAGAACAGGCTCGCCTGATCCAGCAACCGTCGCACCGGGGCATAGCTGCGGCGATGCTGCGTGCACGGCCCCAGTAGCTGCAACGAAGCCAGATGCGTCGGGGTCGGATAGCCCTTGTGCACAGCGAAACCGTAGCCGGGGTGCACCGCATCCAATGCCACCATCAGGCGGTCACGACTGACCTTGGCAAGGATCGAGGCTGCACTGATCGCCGGCTCCAGCGCATCGCCACCGACGATCGCGCGGCCGGGGCAGGGCAAGTCCTTCGGCAGCTTGTTGCCGTCGATCAGTGCCTCGTATGCGGCCGGTGCGAGCCCAGCTACCGCACGACTCATGCCGGCCATGGTGGCCTGGAAGATGTTCAGCCGATCGATTTCTTCGGGTTCGATCAGCACCACGCAATACGCCAGCGCGCGCTCGATGATCAGTGGGTACAGCGCCTCGCGCCTTGCCTCGCTGAGTTTTTTCGAATCGTTGAGACCCGCGATCGGGCGTTCCGGATCCAGGATCACCGCTGCGACCGCCAGCGGCCCGGCCAGCGGTCCGCGGCCTGCTTCGTCCACACCGGCCGTGAGCATGTTTTTTGTGTTTGTCCCCACTCCCCCTGGAGAGGAGGGGAGACTGCTCGCGGAGAACTCATCCATGGGCAGGTGCTTCGTCGATCAACTCTGCAATCGCCGCGGCCGCACGATCACCCGCGTGACCCTCCATGCCGCCACGCAATGTCTGATGAAGTTGTTCGAAAGCGTTGACGATATGGCTGCGGCGCTCGCTGTCGCGGAACAGCGCCAAGCTGGCGGAGGCCAGATTCGTGGCTGTGCAGTCATCCTGCATCAGCTCGGGCACCAGCCGGTCATCATCGAGGCCGCTGGCGCGCGCGAGAATGTTGGGCAGCGAATAGATGTCGGTTTTCAGCATCTTCATGGCGCGTGCAATGCGATAGCTCAACGGGGCGACGCGATAGCCCACCACCATCGGACGCTTCGCCAGCATCGCCTCCAGCGTGGCGGTACCGGAGGCCAGCAGCACCACGTCGGAGGCCAGCATCGCCTCGTGTGCATGGCCATCGAGCAGCAGCGGCGCGGTCTCGTCGTGAGGGCTCTTCGCCAGCAAGGCCTTGAGCCGGGCATGGACCTGCGGGTTGGCGGCCGGGATCACGATGCGCAGCCCCGGGATGGCTGCGGCTACTTGCGCGGCAGCGTCGATGAAGGTCTGTCCCAGTCGTGCCAGTTCCGACAGTCGGCTGCCCGGCAGCACGGCCAGTACCGGAGCTTGCTGTGGCAGTTGCAGAACGTCGCGGGCGCCCACCCGGTCGGACACCAGCGCGAAGCGATCAGCCAGCGGATGACCGACGAAGCGGGCATCGATGCCGTGCTTGGCGTAGATCGCCGGCTCCATCGGAAACAGGCACAGCACGCGGCTGGCGCTGCGCCCGATCTTCTCTGCGCGCTTCTCGCGCCAGGCCCACACCGATGGGCTGACGTAGTGCACGGTCAGCAGGCCAGCCTGCTTCAGCCGTTGTTCCACGCCAAGGTTGAAATCGGGTGCGTCGATGCCGACCACCACGGTGGGTTTCGCTTGCAGCAGACGTGCCACCAGGGCCTTGCGCAGCCGCAGCAGGCGCGGCAGGTGGCTGATCACTTCGCTGAAGCCGAACAGCGAAAGCTCGTGGATGTCGTACCAGGACTCGAAGCCTTGCGCCTGCATGCGGGCACCGCCGATGCCGACGAAGCGGGCCTGCGGATAGCGCTGGCGCAAGGCGACGATCAGGTCGGCGCCGAGCTGGTCGCCGGAATCTTCGCCGGCGAGGATGGCGATGAGGGGAGCTGGGCTGGAGACGTCAATGTTTTGCATTTCGTCTCCTACGGAAAGTCAGAGCAAGAGCGCGTATTTGATTTGCTGATATGCGCTACGCGCATATCAGCGGGCAAGCGCCCGCTCGCTGTGGTCGAGAAATTCCAGCATCGCGCGCACGTCGTCGCTCTGCTGCGCCTGCTCGATCAGTTTCTCGCGCGCCTCGGGTAGCGACAAGCCGGCCATGTACAAAGTACGGTAAGCACGCTTGATCGCGGCGATGCGCGTGGCGTCGAAGCCGCGCCGCTTCAGGCCTTCGCTGTTGATGCCGCGGGGGCGGCCCTGCTGCTCGTTCGCCATCGTCACGAACGGCGGCACGTCATGGCCGACCAGACAGCCCATCCCGATGAACGCATGGGCACCGACCTTGCAGAACTGATGCGCACCGGAATAACCGGCGAAGACCGTCCAGTCGCCGACTTCCACATGCCCGGCCAGTGCAGCGTAGTTGGAAAACACCACGTGGTTGCCGAGCTGGCAGTCGTGCGCAATGTGCACGTAGGCGAGCAGCCAATTGTCGTTGCCGATACGGGTGGCACCACCGCCTTCGCCGGTACCGCGATTGATGGTGACGAATTCGCGGATCAGATTACGGTCGCCAATCACCAGTTCGGTACGTTCGCCGGCAAACTTCTTGTCCTGCGGTGCGCCGCCGAGTGAGGTGAACTGGGCGATGCGGTTGTCGCGGCCGATCCGGGTTGGCCCCTCGATCACCACATGCGGGCCGATCACCGTTCCGTCGCCGATCTCCACTTCGGCACCGATCACGCTGTAGGCGCCGATGCTGACGTTGGTGCCGATGACAGCAGAGGGATCGATCAGCGCGCTGGGGTGAATCGAAGCGGCATGAGTCATTTGTCGGACCTCGCAGCGCACATCAGTTCGCAGCTGGCCACTTCCTTGCCGTCGACTAGGGTACGTGCCACGAACAGGCCCATGCCACGCATCAGGCGTTTCAAGGTCACTTCCAGACGCAACTGATCGCCGGGTACGACCGGCGCGCTGAAACGGGCGTTGTCGACCTTGACCAGATAGAACAGCGGGCTGCCCTTGTCGCCCTTGAGATGCCGGCTGATCTGGGTCAGCAGGCCGGCGGTCTGCGCCATGGCCTCGACGATCAGCACGCCGGGCATGACCGGATGACCAGGGAAGTGCCCCTGGAAGAACGGCTCGTTGATCGTCACATTCTTCAGTGCGACCACGCTGACATCGGGCACGATCTCGATCACCCGGTCCACCAGCAGGAACGGATAGCGATGCGGCAGCAATTGCTGGATCTGTTCCACATTGATCGGCAACGACAGGGTCCCGGTTTTCTCACTCATTGTTGCTGTCCTTCTCCAGCGCCGACAACCGGCGCACGTACTCGTCCAGATGCTTGAAGCGTGCCGCATTCTTCCGCCATTGGCGGTTCTCCTGCAGGGGCACGCCGGATGAATATTCGCCGGGTTCGCGGATCGAATGCGTGACCAGGCTCTTGGCGGTAATGGTAACCCGGTCGGCCAGTTCGAGATGCCCCAGCACGCCGGCGTTGCCGCCGATCATGCAGTAGCGGCCGATTTTTGCGCTGCCGGCGACCGCCGCGCAGCCGGCCATCGCGGTGTGCGCGCCGATGTGGACGTTGTGGGCGATCTGGATCTGGTTGTCCAGCCGCACGTCCTCTTCCAGCACGGTGTCGTCCAGGGCGCCGCGATCGATCGTGGTGTTGGCGCCGATCTCGCAGTCATCGCCGACGCGCACGCCGCCGAGCTGCGGCAGCTTGATCCAATGATCCCTGTCGAAGGCAAGGCCGAAGCCGTCCGAGCCAATCACCGCGCCGGGATGCACCAGCACGCGTTTGCCCAGTGTCACATTGGTGACCAAGGTCACCCTGGCGACCAGCCGCGACTGCGCGCCGACCGTGCAGTGTTCACCGATGATGCAATGCGGGCCGAGTATCGCGCCGTCGCCGATCACGGCGCCGTCGCCGATCACGCAGCACGGGCCGATGCTGGCGCTGGCGCTGACCTGTGCACCGGCGGCAACCACCGCACTGGGATGGATCCCCGGCGGTGCGGCCGGCAGGCGTTCGAACAGCGCGGCGATTTTCGCGTAGGCCACGTACGGATCATGCGCGACCAGTGCGGCCACCGGACAGTCGGCAAGGTCTTCTGCACGCAACACCACCACACCGGCGCGTGTACCTGTCAGTTGCGCGGTGTACTTGCTGTTGGAGAGAAAGCTCAGCTGGCTGGGGCCGGCGCCAGCCAGTGTACCGACGCCGTCGAGGCGGATTTCCGCATTGCCGTGACAGGTCAGACCGAATCGTTCGGCCAGTTCGGCGAGGGAGTAGGTGCTGTTCGCGCTCAAGATGCTCTCCGTGACACGGCGGCCATTGTATCGGCAGGCGGCCCATCTGCGTGGTTTCGGGCCAGCACAAAGCAGAAAGCGCGGCATGGCCGCGCTTTCTGCTTGTTTCCGGATGCTCGTTGGTGACTGTTAGAACGTGCTGCCGAAGGTGAACTGGATGCGCTCCTCGTAGTGGGCGTCCGACGGCTGTGTGCGGAACGGTACGGCCAGGCTGATGATCAGCGGCCCGATCGGTGCCTGCCAGTGCAGCGAGACACCGGCCGAGGCGCGCAGCGTGCTGGCATTGAAGCTACTGATGCTCTGGTAGGCATTGCCGACATCGGTGAACAACGACACGCGTGCGGTGTTGGTGTCTTTCAGGAACGGCAGCGGCAGGTACAGTTCGGCCGTGCCGAGCACCTTGAACGCGCCGCCGACGGGCTGCGCGTAGTAGCCGCCGTCGCAATAACCGCTGCTCGATGCGGCTGTACCGTCGATGCAGACTCGCGGCCCCAGTGTGTTGTCCTGGAAGCCACGCACGTCGCGCACGCCGCCGGAATAGAAATTCTGCCAGAACGGGAAGTCCTGCCGCATGTCCACCGGTGCGGGCTGGCCTGCGGCAGCATAGACGGCCTTCAACGCGTCGAAAGCCTGGTCGCTGATGCCATTGGTACCATAGGTCTTGCCGTAGCCGGCCTGGCCGTCCAGATACAGCACGAAGCCCTTGCCGATCGGCCAGTAGTGGTTGGCTTCCGCGGTCAGTTTCCAGTACTGCACGGTCGAACCGGGCAGGGCGACATCGGTCGACAGGGACATCAGGCCGCCGCGGGTCGGCGCCCAGTAACCGTTGCGCGTATCGTGGTTCCAGCCCAGCGTGCCGATCCATGAATGGACGGTCTGGTGACCGATTTCGTTCTGGTAGTCGATCAGCACCTGCGGGCTGTAGCCCGGAATCAGGTTGACCTTGTTGCTGCTGATGCCAAGACCCACGCGCATGCTGTCGGTTTCGGTGATCGGTATGCCGAGGTAGCTGGAAAAGGACTTCTGGCTGGTTGAGTAATCCGCGAAATCGGTATTGCCGTAGTCGGTCTTGGAATAGTTGGCGCTGTAACCGATGCCGACGCCGTTGTCGGTCAGATAGGGGTTGTAGTAGTTCACCCCGTAGCTGGTGCTGTAGGTGCTGCGCGAGCCGCTTACCGAGAAGCTGTCGCCGGTGCCGAACAGGTTGTTCTGCGATACCGAGGCGTTCAGGATGATGCCGGAGTACTGCGAATAACCGACGCCGAACTGCATGCTGCCGGCAGACTGCTCCTCGACCTTGACGCTGATGTCGACCTGGTCCTGGGTGCCCGCCACCAGCTTCTTGTCGATGTCGACCTTCTTGAAGAAACCGAGTCGCTGCAGGCGGATCTTGGAGCGATCGATCGCGGCCTGCGAATACCAGGAACCCTCAAGCTGGCGCATTTCGCGACGCAGCACCTCGTCCTCGGTTCGGGTATTGCCCTGGAAGACCACACGGCGCACGTAGACGCGCTGGCCCGGCTCGATGTACAGGGTCAGGTCGACGGTGCGCTTGTCCTTGTCCAGCTTGGGAATCGGGGTGACCTTGGCATAGGCGTAGCCGATATTGGCCAGCACGGCCTTGATCGACTTCGAGCTTCCCTCGATCGCGGCACGGTTGAAGGTGTCGCCCTGTTTGACGAAGATCAGCTGGCGCAGGGTCGCTTCCGGCAGGATCAGCGTGCCGAGCAGCTTGACGTCGGTCACCTTGTAGATATCGCCTTCCTTGACGCTGGCGTCGATGTACATGCCTCGCTTGTCCGGCGAAATCGATACCTGGGTGGAGTCCACCCCGAAATCGGCATAGCCGCGATCCATGTAGTACGACTGCAACTTCTCCAGGTCGCCGGAGAGCTTTTCGCGCGAATACTGGTCGTCCTTCGAATACCACGACATCAGGTTGCTGGTGTCCGACTCGAAGCCCTTGCGGATATCCTTGTCGGTGAACGCGTGGTTGCCCAAGATGTTGATCTCCTGGATCTTGGCCACCTTGCCCTCGCGGATCTCGAGATCGATCGAGACGCGATTGCGGTCGAGTTCGGTCACGTGCGGAATCACCGACACGTTGTACTTGCCGCGGTTGTAGTACTGGCGGACCAGCTCTTGCTGCACGTTGTCCATGGCCAGCCGGTCGAAGGTCTCGCCCTCGGTGAGGCCGATATCCTTCAGGCCTTTCTTCAGGTCGTCGGTCTTGATGTCGTGGTTGCCGCGGATGGTCAGCTTGGCGATCGACGGCCGCTCGACCACCTTGATCACCAGGATGCTGCCGTCGCGATCCATCTCGACATCGCTGAAGAACTTGGTCTGGTACAACGCGCGAATGGCCTTCTGGGCCTCGTCGTTGGTCAGCCGGTCGCCCTTGTTGATCGGCAGGTAGTTGTACACGGTACCGGCCGAGATGCGGCTGAGGCCGTCGATGCGGATGTCCGACACCACGAACGGGTCGAACGCAAACGCATTGGCGGAGAGGGAGGCAAGCAGGATCAGCGCGGCGATACGCTTCATCGTCGGTTCCGTTGGGTTATTTCGATGAGGCAGCCAGCGTGGCCGCCCCGATCAAGAGCATGAAACAGGGGGTAATCCTGTTTCGAAAAGGTGTCTGCACTCCGCCGGAGTGCCTTGGTTGACTTGCCGCCGCGCTGCACTGCGGATGGCGCAGGCACGCTTGCATCGACATGCCGAAATCGCTGCACGTCATGGTCACGACAGCAGCATGCGGTGGATGTCGTTGTAGAACGCCAACCCCATCAGGGTGAACAGCAGCGCCAGTCCAATGTATTGACCGACGATCATCACCTGTTCACTGACCGGGCTGCCTTTGACCAACTCCACAAGATAATACAGTAGGTGTCCGCCATCCAGCAGCGGGATCGGCAGCAGGTTCAGGATGGCCAGGCTCAGCGACACCAGTGCCAGGAACTGCAGGAACCACGACAGGCCCATGCCGGCGTAGTCATTGGCCACTTGGGCGATGCCGATCACGCCGGACAGGTTGTTGGCGGAGGCCTGCCCGCTAACCATCTTGCCGATCAGGTTGAAAGTTTGCGTGGTGTTGAACCAAGTGGCCCGCAGCGCTGCGCCGAAAGCCCGAACCGGGCCGTAGCTCAGGGTGACCTGTTCGGGTCCAGGCGCACCCATACCAATCACCCAGTTGACGGGCTGGCCCTGCAGGGACTCCCATTTCGCATCGACGGCCAACAGCATCGGCTTGCCGGCGCGCTCGATGCCCAATTGCAGATGGGGTGATTTGGCCGCTTCCGCGGGTATCAATTTCTGGAACATGGAGTAATCGGCCACAGGCTGGCCATTGATCGTCACGATGCGGTCGCCGCCCTGCATGCCAGCCAGCGCTGCCGGTTTGCCCGGCAGCACGTTGGCGGCAACCGCGGGGGAGGGTGCCAGCTCCAGGCCGAGCTTTTTCAGGTATTGATCGATGGGTTGCCCAGCTGGTAGCTGCTCCAGCGGTATCACCAGCTGGCGCGAGCTGCCATTGCTGCCGCGCACGGTGAGTGGTAGCGGCGTGCGTCCGAGCAGCGCATTAGCCACGCTGTCCATCGCGTCGGTGAAGGTACTCACCGTACGGCCATCGATGCTGAGGATGCGATCACCCGGCAGAATGCCCGCCTCGGCGGCGAGGCTGTGCGGTACGGCGGTGACGATGGGTGCCACGTCCGGCCGCCCCAGCATGAACATCAGCCAGAATGCCGCGATGGTAAAGATCAGGTTGAAGCCCGGGCCGGCCGCCACAATCGCGATGCGTTTCCACACCGACTTGCCGGTGAACTCCTGGTCGCGCAAGGCCGGGTCGACCTCGCCCTCGCGCGCATCCAGCATCTTGACGTAGCCGCCCAGCGGGATCGCAGCGATCTGGTATTCGGTGCCATCGCGGCCGATGCGCTTCCAGATCGCGTTGCCGAAGCCGACCGAGAAACGCAGCACCTTGACGCCGCAGCGGCGCGCGACCCAGTAATGGCCGAATTCATGAAAGGTGACCAGCACGCCCAGCGTGACCAGCAACCAGAACACCGAGCCGAAAAAGGAAGTCATCAAGCGCCGTAAAGGGGAGTCATCAGATCAAGGATATCAGCAAGCATTGCGCAGAATACGGCGGGCCGCCTCGCGGGCGCCCCGGTCACGTTCAGCAAGGGTCCCAACATCGACCACGGCTTGCGCCGGCAGTTCCGCAAGTACCGCCTCGACCACGTCGGCAATCGACAGGAACGGCAGCGCGCCGGCCAGAAACGCTTCCACGGCGACCTCGTTGGCGGCATTCAGCACGGCCGGGGCGTCGCCGCCGGCGCGCAGCGCCTGGAACGCCAGCGCCAGACAGCGGAAGGTGACCAGATCCGGTGGCTCGAACTGCAACGGCGCGCAGGCGGCCAGATTCAACGGCGCCACGCCAGCCTCGACCCGCTCCGGCCACGCCAACGCGTGGGCGATTGCGGTGCGCATGTCCGGATTGCCAAGCTGGGCCAGCACCGAGCCATCGACGTATTCGACCAGCGAATGCACCAGGCTCTGCGGGTGCACCAGCACGTCGATCGCCTCGGCCGGGGCACCGAACAGATGATGCGCCTCGATCACTTCCAGGCCCTTGTTCATGAGCGTGGCCGAATCAACCGAGATCTTGCGGCCCATCACCCAGTTCGGATGTTTGCAGGCCTGATCCGGCGTGATATCGGCCAGTTCGGATCGGGTGCGGCCGCGGAACGGGCCGCCGGAAGCGGTCAGGATCAGCCGGCGCACGCCGCTGGCGCGCAGGTCCGGTCGCCCGCCCGGCAGGCACTGGAAGATCGCGTTGTGCTCGGAGTCGACCGGGACCAGTGCGCCACCGCCGGCAGCGACCGCTGCCAGCAACAGCGGGCCGGCCATCACGATGGACTCCTTGTTGGCCAGCAGCAGATGCTTGCCGGCGCGCGCTGCTGCCAGGGTGGAGTCCAGTCCGGCGGCACCGACGATCGCGGCTACCACCGTGTCGCACAGTTCACCGGCGGCAGCGGCCGTCAACGCGGCATGGCCGCTGGCCACCTCGCAGCGCACGCCGGCGGCGGCGAGGCGGCGTGCCAGTTCGGCCTCCAGCGCGGGATCGGCGATCACCGCCAGCTGCGGTCGATGCCGTATGCACAGCTCGGCCAGTGCCTCGACCTGACGATGCGCGGTCAGCACGGTGGCGCGGAAGCGCTCCGGGTGACGCGCGATGACGTCGAGTGTGTTGCCGCCGATCGAACCGGTGGCGCCGAGGACGGCGACGTTCTTCATCTCACAGGCCTAGCAGCAACAGGCCGGTGGCGAAGACCGGCAACGCGGCAAACACGCTGTCGAGCCGATCCATCAGGCCGCCATGGCCGGGGATGATGGTGCCCGAGTCCTTCACCTGGGCATGCCGCTTCATCAGGCTCTCGATCAGGTCGCCGACGATCGATGCCGCCACCGTGAGCAGGGCCAGCACAGTCAGACCAAGCAACTGAGCGCCCCGCACATCGAGCAGCCAGCCACCGAGCACGGTCACCACTACGCCGGCGACTATGGCGCCGTAGGCGCCGGCCCAGGTCTTGCCCGGGCTGATCTGCGGCGCCAGCTTGCGCTTGCCAAAGGTGCGGCCGCTGAAATAGGCACCGATGTCGGCAGCCCAGACAATCACCAGCGCCAGCAGGGTCCACCAGTGGCCATGCGGCAAGCGCTCATGGATGCTCACCAGGGCGATCCATGCCGGGAAGATCACGAACGCGCCGGCCAGCAGTTTCAGCATGCGGTTTTCGCCGGTCGGAGCGGCGGCGAAGGCGAAATGGCGCAGCCACAGGCAGGCCAGCAGCCACCAGGCTACGCCAGCGGCCAGCAGTAGCGGCGTCGCGATGCCGGCATGCCCGCACCACAGCAACGCGAACACGAGGGTGGCGGCGATCAGCAGGCCGATCCGTGCGGACTGATTCTTCAGTCCGCTGAGCTGGGCCCATTCCCACAATGCCGCGAGAAACGCCGCTGCGGAGACCAGCGCGAACACCGTGCTCGACGACAGCAGGATGATCAGGATCACCAGAGGCGCGAGTACGAGGGCGGTGAGGGTGCGTTGTAGCAGCATGGAAATCCTTCAGGAAGTGGCGGCGATCTGCTCGCCAGTGCGGCCGTAACGGCGCTCGCGGCGGGCATAGTCTTCGATGGCCCGACGCAGGCAAGCCTGGTCGAAGTCCGGCCACAGGGTGTCGGTAAAGTACAATTCGGCGTAAGCCACCTGCCACAGCAGGAAGTTGCTGATGCGGCATTCGCCGCCGGTGCGGATGAACAGATCCAGCGGTGGCAGTTCGGCCAGACTTGTCCACTGATTCAGCCGGGTCTCGTCGATCTCATCAGCCCGAAGCTCGCCGCGGGCCACCGCCTCGGCCGCCTGACGGCTGGCCTGCACGATGTCCCAACGACCGCCGTAGTTCACCGCGATGTTCACCTGCAGCCGGTCATTGCCAGCCGTACGGGCCATCGCTGCCTGCATGCGCTGACGCAGCGGTTCGTCGAAGGCATCCAGGTCGCCGACGAAGCGCAGGCGCACGCCGTTGGCGTGCAGCTCATCCACTTCCTTGTCCAGTGCGCGCACGAACAGGCTCATCAACGCACCTACCTCGGCTTGCGGCCGCTGCCAGTTTTCGCTGGAGAACGCGAACAGGGTCAGCGCCTGGATGCCTTCGCGCAGGCAGGATTCGATCGCCTCCCGCACCGCCTTGCGCCCGGCGTTGTGGCCGAAGCTGCGCGGGCGGTGGCGCGCCTTGGCCCAGCGGCCGTTGCCATCCATCACGATGGCGATATGGCGTGGAACCTGCGAAGCCGGAACCTGTCGAGCCTGGGCCTTGGTCATGGAATGAGGAAGGATGATGGCCGCGTCAGAGCGCCATCAGCTCCTCTTCCTTGGCCCTGCACACGACGTCGACGTCCTTGACCGCACGGTCGGTAAGCTTCTGGATCTCGTCGTCGGCGCGGCTCTCGTCGTCCTCGGTGATGAGCTTCTCCTTGAGCAGATCCTTGACCTGCTGCAGGGCGTCGCGGCGCACGTTGCGGATCGCGATTTTCGCGTTCTCACCTTCATGGCCGACATGCTTGGCCAGCTCCCGACGGCGCTCTTCGGTGAGTGCGGGCATGTTGAGGCGGATCACGGTGCCGGCTGTGGTCGGCGTGATGCCGATGTCCGAGGCCATCAGCGCCTTCTCGATCGGTGCCACCATGGTCTTTTCCCATGGCGTGATGATGATCGTGCGCGAGTCGGACAGCGATACCGAGGCGACCTGGCTCAGTGGCATGTCGGCGCCGTAATAGGACACCTTGATGTGATCCACCAGCGCGGTGCTGGCGCGGCCGGTACGAATGCGGGTGAGGTCGTGCTTGAGCGAGTCGATGCTCTTGCCCATGCGGGTCTGGGCATCGGTTTTGATGTCGTTGAGCATGTGGCGTTTCCCGATGAATCTGGCAACGTTGAATTATAGCAGCGCCGACTGTTGCAGCCGGTGCCGGGGATGGTTTCTGCGTGGATTCAGCCGCCGTCGACCAGGGTGCCGATCGCTTCACCATGCATGATCCGCATCAGACTGCCTGGCACGCTCATGTCGTAGATGCGCAGCGGCATCTGGTGGTCGCGGCACAGCGCGATCGCGGCAGTGTCCATCACCGCCAGCTTGCGCTCGATCACGTCGTCGTAGCCGAGCCGCTCGTAGCGGGTGGCGTCGTGGTGCTTGGTCGGGTCGGCGGTGTACACGCCGTCCACCTTGGTCGCCTTCAGCAGCAACTCGGCGCCCACTTCGACCGCGCGCAGGGCGGCGGCCGAGTCGGTGGTGAAGAACGGGTTGCCGGTGCCGGCGGCGAACAGCACGATGCGCCCTTTCTCGATGTGGCGGATCGCGCGACGGCGAATGAAATCCTCGGACACGTCATGGATCTGGATCGCGCTCATCACGCGGGCGAAGCCGCCACGCCGCTCGATCGCGTCCTGCATCGCCAGCGCGTTCATCACCGTGGCCAGCATGCCCATGTGATCCCCGGTGACGCGGTCCATGCCGGCGGCGGCGAGACCGGCGCCGCGGAAGATGTTGCCGCCACCGATCACCACGCCGATCTGGATGCCAGCACGTTGCACCTCGATGATCTCGTCGGCGAGCCGGCCGATCACTTTCGGGTCGATGCCGTAGTCCGCTTCGCCCATCAGGGCTTCACCGGAGAGCTTGAGCAGGATGCGGCGGTACTTCGGCTGGTCGCTCATGGAATCTCCGGATTGTGTGGGGCAAACCGCTGCATTGTAGCGGTAGCGGGCTCCCGTCGGGAACGCCGAGGTCGGGCTGTCGCTGCAATTCGCTGGCTATGATGGGGAGCTTCAAGCTGCCCCGAATCGTGTGACGGCGTGATTCGCGGGAGGTGCGCCCACAAAAAAGCCGCGGTTTCCCGCGGCTTTTCGCAGCTTGATGGCCTGGAAGTCGCTTAGACCTGCATCGCCTTGGCCACTTCGGCCAAGTAGTCTTCCTGGACCTTCTCGATGCCTTCGCCGACGGCCAGACGGGCCACCGAGATGACATCGGCGCCTTCCTTCTTCAGCGCGTCGGCCACGGTCACGTTGGTATCCAGCACGTAGGGCTGACCGAGCAGGGTGACTTCGGCGATGATCTTGTGGACCTTGCCGGCGACAATCTTCTCGAGGATCTCGGCCGGCTTGGCCTTTTCCTTGTCGGACATCTGGCTCAGCGCGATGTCCTTTTCCTTGGCCAGGAACTCGGCGGGAACGTCATCGGCGCGGACATAGGCCGGGTTCATCGCGGCGACATGCATCGCGATGCCCTTGGCCAGCTCCTCGGAGCCGCCCTTGAGCGCGACCAGCACGCCGATGCGGCCGCCGTGGGTGTAGCTGCCGATCACGCCATCATTCTTGACGACGGCCATGCGGCGCACGTCGATCTTCTCGCCGATGGTGGCGATCAGGACCTTGGCGGCTTCCTCGACATTGCTGGCACCCGGGTAGGCGGCAGCCTTCAGCGCGTCGATGTCGGCGGCACCGGAATTCAGCGCGACGTCGGCGACGGTGTCGCTGAACTTCAGGAAGCTGGCATCTTTGCCGACGAAGTCGGTCTCGCAGTTGATCTCGACCAGCACGGCCTTGCCCGGTGCCTGGGCGGCGACGATGCGGCCTTCGGCGGCGATGCGGCTGGCCTTCTTGTCGGCCTTGGCCAGGCCGGACTTGCGCAACCATTCCATCGCGATTTCGATGTCGCCGTTGTTCTCGACCAGCGCCTTCTTGCATTCCATCATGCCGGCACCGGACCGCTCACGCAGATCCTTGACCAGTTGGGCGGAAATATTGCTCATCGGTAGTCCTCTAATGCTTTGATGGCGCCGCGGCAGGGCATGCCGCGGCGCGTTATCGCTGGTTGATCCGGCGCCTAAGCGCCGTGATCACACTTACTTGGCGGGTGCGCCGTCGTTGCGCGGACCACGGCCGCCATCACGGCCGCCGTCACGACGCGGAGCGCCAGCGCCCTTCTTCGGGGCGGCGTCGCGGCGCGGAGCCGGCTTGCGATCGATCTTGGCGACCGGGTTGCCTTCCTCGTCCAGTTCGACGAAGTCGTTGCCGTCGCCCTGGGCGGCAGCCGGAGCGGCAGCCTTGCCTTCGAGGATCGAGTCGGCGGCGGCGCGGGCGTACAGCTGAATCGCGCGGATCGCGTCGTCATTGCCCGGGATGGCGTAGTCGACCAGTTCCGGGTTGTAGTTGGTGTCGACCACGGCGATCACCGGGATGCCGAGCTTCTTGGCTTCCTGCACGGCGATGTCTTCGTGGCCGATGTCGATCACGAACAGCGCGTCGGGCAGACGGTTCATGTCCTTGATGCCGCCCAGCGAGGCCTGCAGCTTGTCGCGCTCGCGACGACGGGCCAGCACTTCGTGCTTGACCAGCTTCTCGAACGAACCGTCGGTCTCGGCCGCTTCCAGCTCTTTCAGACGCGACACGGACTGCTTGACGGTGCGGAAGTTGGTCAGCATGCCGCCGAGCCAGCGCGAGGTGACGAACGGCATGCCGGCGCGTGCAGCCTCTTCGGCCAACGGCTCGCGGGCCGAACGCTTGGTGCCGACGAACAGCACGGTGCCGCGCTTCTGCGCCAGCGCCGACAGGAAATTCATCGCGTCGGTGAACAGCGGGAGGGTCTTTTCGAGATTGATGATGTGGATCTTGCCGCGCGCACCGAAGATGTACGGGGCCATCTTGGGGTTCCAGTAACGGGTCTGGTGACCGAAATGGACGCCGGCTTCGAGCATCTGACGCATGGTGACTTGTGCCATGGGTGTAACTCCTTGCAATGGTCCTTGAAGGACCTGGGGGTTGGGACCTCCACGCATCCCCGGCTTCGACCGCGACTTGCCCGATTTTGTTGGTGGGCGTGCCGCAGCACCCCGAAGGCGGTGCCGATACGTGTGTGGCGTTGGTTGGGTGTTGTACCGCGGGGCGGTTACAATCCCGGTTCGCTTTGCGCTGGCCGACCGTCAAAACGGGTACGTCAGATCAGCAAAACTCCGAAATTGTAGCCGGTACGCCGGCCGTGCGGCAAGTTGCTGGATTGCAACAGCTTCTGCCGCCCTATGAGTGGAACGCATGGCTATCACCCTGAAATCTCCCGAAGACCTCGAAGGCATGCGCGTTGCCGGCAGGCTGGCGGCCGAAGTGCTGGCGATGCTGAAGGAGCACGTGAAGCCCGGCGTCACCACCGAGGAGCTGGATCGGCTCGCCTACGAGCACATCGTCAACGTGCAGAAGGCGATTCCGGCCAATGTGGGCTACCACGGCTTTCCGAAGACCCTGTGCACTTCGGTCAACCACGTGATCTGCCATGGCATCCCGAACGAAGGGAAGGTGCTCAAGGACGGCGACATCGTCAATCTCGACGTTACTGTGATCAAGGACGGCTGGCACGGCGACACCAGTCGCATGTACATCGCCGGCACCCCATCCGTGCTGGCCAAGCGCCTGGTCGACACCACGTTCGAAGCGATGATGTGCGGCATCCGCACGGTGCGTCCGGGTGCCACGCTGGGCGACGTCGGCCACGCAATCCAGCAGCACGCCGAAGCGGCCGGTTTCTCGGTGGTGCGTGAGTACTGTGGCCACGGCATCGGCAAGGTCTACCACGACGAGCCGCAGGTGCTGCACTACGGCAAGCCCGGCACCGGCGTCGAGTTGAAGAAGGGCATGACCTTCACCATCGAGCCGATGATCAACGCCGGCAAGCCGCAGACCAAACAGCTGCCCGATGGCTGGACCGTGGTGACCAAGGATCATTCGCTGTCGGCGCAATGGGAACACACTATCGCGGTGACCGACGACGGCTACGAGATCCTCACGGCATGGCCGGACGCCTGATCTACTGATCTGGAAGGAAGCGGGAAACTCATGAATTACCTTTTTCTCGCTTCCCTGGCGGTGATATTTCTCGTCATCCTGTGGCTTCCGGCATGCTCGGTTGCGATCTGGCTGAGAGGGCTACGCGTTCCAAAGCCGTTTTCCGGACTGTGGGTTATCTGGCCGGCGCAATTGGTTATCGCTGTTGGCTTGATCTTTCTTTCTGATTTCATGGGACTGCACAATCCTGCCGGTTACTCTCTGGCCATTGCGGTAGGGACAAGTATCGTTGGAGCTTGCGCCTTGTGGCGGTGGCAACGTCCTGCCCTTTGAGCTGATGCGATTCATCTGCGCCGGAATTCGTGATCATAGAAACCACTCACTCCACCCTGCCGCCGCTGCCGCGCCTGCCGGTGGCGGTGCCGCGTTCGGGTGTCTCTGCCGAGGCACGTCGTGCGCTGCGGCAGTTGCTGGGCGACGTCGACCGGGCACTTGCTACGGCATTCAGGGACGGGGCCGATGCCAGCGTGCTCGCACGGCGGCGCGGCGAGTCAGTCGAGCGGGTGGTGGCGCACGTGTGGATGGCCTGTCTCGGCGAAGTCAGCGGGGCGGCGCTGTTCGCCGTCGGTGGCTTCGGTCGCAGCTTGCTGTTTCCCTGTTCGGACGTGGACCTGCTAGCGCTGGTCAGCGTGTCCGAACCGGCACGTCTGCGCGCCCTGGAACAATTCTTCGCCACGCTGTGGGATGTCGGCCTGAAGGTCGGTCACGCCGTGCGCAATCCGGTGCAGTGCCGCACGCTGGCCGCACAGGACGCCAGCGTGTTCACCAGTTTGCTGGATGCGCGGCGGCTGGCTGGCGATCCGGCGTTTGATGCTTGTCTGCGTGCCATCGTCGATGACCCTGTCTTGTGGCCGCCGCGCGAGTATCTGGCCGCCCGGCTGGCCGAGCGTGATGCGCGGCATGCTCGCTACGACGACACCGCCTACAACCTCGAGCCGAACCTCAAGGATGGCCCGGGTGGTCTGCGCACGCTAGATTCGTTGCGCTGGCTGGGTCGACGGCTGGCGCATGCGGACGACCTGTCCGGCATGGTGGCGGAGGGCTTGCTCGATCCCGCCGAGCAGTTCGCGCTGGAACAGTCCGAGGCAACGCTGCGCCGCTATCGCTACGCCTTGCATCTTGAGGCTGGCCGCCCCGAGGAGCGGCTGCTGTTCGACTATCAGCGTGCACTGGCCGCGCGACTGGGTTTCGAGGACGAGCACGCGAGGAACCTCGGCGTCGAGCAGTTCATGCAGGGCTATTACCGTGCGGCCAGTCAGGTTGAGCGGCTCGGCGTGCAGGTGGCCGAACGTTTCGAGGAGATGCTGGAATCGCCCAGCGAGGGGGAGTCGGTCGGTGCCGACTTCATGCGCTATGGCAAGCGGATAGCGGCGCGCGATTCGCAGCTGTTCATGCGGCGGCCGTCCGCGCTGGTGGAGATCTTCATCGCACGGCTGGACCAGCCAGGCGTAATCGGCTTCAGTGCCGACACGATGCGGCGCATCCACCAGGCCACCGCGGTGCATGGCGACGCGCTGGCGGATGACCGCGAGGTGCTGGCGGCCTTCATGCAACTGCTGCGCCGCGGGGCGCCGGCGGTGGAAGCGCTGTGGCGAATGAACCGACATGGACTGCTGGCGGCGATCCTGCCGGCGTTCGGCAAAGTGTTCGGGCGCATGCAGTACGACCTTTTCCACGTCTACACGGTCGACGAACATACCTTGCGCGTGCTGCGCAACATGGCGCGGTTTGCCGACCCGGCGGCGCAACGCGAGTTTCCGCTCGGCTGCGAAATCTGGGCCGGGCTGCCGACGCCGGAAGTGCTGCTGCTGGCTGCACTGTTCCACGACATCGCCAAGGGGCGCGGCGGCGATCACTCGGTATTGGGTGAAGAGGATGCGCGTGCGTTTTGCACACGACTTGGTTTGCCGCCTGGAGACGTCGAGCGGGTGGCCTGGCTGGTCCGCTGGCACTTGCTGATGAGTACTACCGCGCAGCGTCAGGACATCACCGATCCGGATGTGGTGCATCGGTTCGCTGAACTGGTCGGTGACCGCGAGCGGCTTGGCCAGCTGTACCTGCTGACGATTGCCGACATCATCGGGACCAGCCCGCGGCTGTGGAACGGCTGGAAGGATCGCTTGTTGTCCGACCTGTATACCAGTACCCGCTATGCCTTGCGCAGTGAGGTAGAACTGCCGCGTGACATCGGTGTGCGCGTGCGCGAATGCTCCGATTACGCACTGGCCCTGCTGATGAACGATGGCTACGCCGAAGCCGATGTCGTGCGCGTCTGGCTGGACTTTCCGCAGCTCAGCTTCCTGCGCCATCGACCCGAGCAGATCGCCTGGCAGACCACCGCGATCCTGCGTGCCCAGGGCGAGCTGCCGCTGGTCGTGGTGCATCCGCTGTCGGTGCGTGGCAGCACCGAATTGTTTGTGTATGCGCCCGATCGCGATGGCCTGTTCGCCACGGTCACCGCGGTGCTGGATCGCCTGCGTTTCTCGGTGATGGAGTCGCGCATCCTCAGTTCACCGACGGGCATGGCGTTGGACACCTTCCTGCTACTCGACGCGGACAGTCAGCAGCCGGTCAGTGCGGGGCGGGCGGAGGAGCTGCAGCAACGACTGCAACGTGCGTTGATACTGTCCAGCGGCGTGCAGCCGAGCAAGCGCGGCATGTCACGCCATCAGAAGCATTTCCAGATGACACCGCAGATCAGTTTCCACGCTGCCGGCGACCGCACCCAGTTGGCCCTGGTCGGCACCGACCGTCCTGGCCTGCTCGCCGCGGTGGCGCAGATCATGTTGAGCACCGAGGTACGCGTACATGACGCGCGCATCGCGACGTTCGGCGAACGTGTCGAGGATTTCTTCCAGCTGACCGATCGTCACAATGCGCCGCTTGGCACGGCGCAGCAGGAGCGCCTGTTGCAGGCCCTGCTGGAACGGATCGGGCCAGCTGCGGACTGAACGCCGCAGTGCCGGCGTGGGTCGGCGCGCTCGCGTTATCATCGCGCCGCTGCGCGTTGCAGTGCCTGCCGGTGATTCCATCGTGATCTATCCGTTGATCAAGTCGCTGCACCTGTTGTTTGTCATCGCGTGGATGGCCACGGTGTTCTATCTGCCGCGGATCCTGGTGAACCTGGCCGAGACCGGCAACGAACCGGCGGTGCAGGCGCGCCTGCAGTTGATGGGGCGACGGCTGTACAAGTTCGGCCACAACATGTTCGGTCTCGCGTTCCTGTTCGGGCTGACCTTGTGGCAGGGCTGGCGCATGTTTCCTGCAGCGTTGCCGAACGTGACGGCAGGCATGCACTGGATCGACGCCAAGCTGACCCTGGTGGCGGTGTTGCTGGTCTATTTCATCTGCTGCGGCCGCCTTCTCAAGCGGACGGCCAGCGGTGTCGCGTTGCCGCCATCGCGGACGTTGCGCTGGCTCAATGAATTGCCGGTGCTGCTGTTGCTGGCGGTGCTCTATCTGGTGCTGGCCAAGCCGTTCTGAGTAAGGTTGCGGGGCAAGGATTGACCGCGGATTTGGGCTAAACTAGTGTTTCGGCTACATCCATCAGACAAGGTGGCCTGCGTCCGCGCTGGCCGAGTGTGCGACATGGCAACTACCCGCTTCCACTGCTGATCCCACTACGCCTTGGTATTTTTCAAAGAAGGGCGGATGCCCTTTTTTGCTTTTCAGAGAATGGTTCCCATGATTGAGATCACGCTACCCGACGGCAGCAAGCGGCCGTTCGATCACCCCGTTACCGTGCAGGACGTGGCCGCCTCGATTGGCGCCGGTCTGGCCAAGGCAACCCTGGCTGGCAAGGTCGACGGCCAGCTGGTGGATGCCAGCTTCCCGATCGAGCACGATGCCAGCCTGCAGATCGTCACCGACAAGAGCCCCGAGGCGCTGGAAATCCTGCGTCACTCCACCGCGCACCTGATGGGGCAGGCCGTGCAGCGCCTGTACCCCGGCGCGCAGGTCACGATTGGCCCGGTGATCGACAACGGCTTTTTCTACGACTTCGCCTACGAGCGTCCTTTCACGCCGGACGATCTGCCGAAGATTGAGGCGGAGATGGAGAAGATCGTCGCCGAACAACTGCCGGTGACGCGCAGCGTGAAGTCGCGCGACGAGGCAGTGGCGTTCTTCCGCGGTCTGGGCGAGAACTACAAGGCCGAGATCATCGAGTCGATTCCGTCCGATGAGCCACTGTCGCTGTATTCGCAGGGTGAGTTCACCGATCTGTGCCGCGGCCCGCACGTGCCGAACACCGGCAAGCTGCGCGCGTTCAAGCTGATGAAGGTGGCCGGTGCCTATTGGCGCGGCGATTCCAACAACGCGATGCTGACCCGTATCTACGGCACGGCATGGTTGAACGACAAGGAACTGAAGGCTTACCTGCTTCAGCTGGAAGAAGCCGAGAAGCGCGATCATCGCAAGATCGGCAAGCAGCTCGACCTGTTCCATCAACAGGAAGAAAGCCCGGGCATGGTGTTCTGGCACCCGAACGGCTGGGCGATCTGGCAGGCCGTGGAGCAGTACATGCGCGGCGTGTACAAGCGCAGCGGCTACCAGGAAGTGCGTTGCCCGATGGTGCTGGACGTGTCGCTGTGGAAGAAGTCCGGGCACTGGGACAACTACGCCGAGAACATGTTCTTCACCGAATCGGAGAAGCACACTTACGCGCTGAAGCCGATGAACTGTCCTGGCCATGTGCAGGTGTTCAACACCGGCCTGCACAGCTATCGCGAGTTGCCGATCCGCTACGGCGAATTCGGTGGCTGCCACCGCAACGAGCCATCGGGTGCGCTGCACGGCATCATGCGCGTGCGTGCGTTTACCCAGGACGACGGCCATATCTTCTGCATGCCCGAGCAGGTCGAGCCGGAAGTCACTGCATTTCATTTGCAGGCGATGAAGGTGTATGCCGATTTCGGTTTCACCGATCTGGCGATCAAGCTGGCACTGCGGCCGGAAAAGCGCATCGGTTCCGACGAATTCTGGGATCGCACCGAGGAGATGCTGCGTCGTGCGCTGCGCGCGGCCGGCGTCGAATGGGAAGAATTGCCGGGCGAGGGCGCGTTTTACGCCCCGAAGATCGAATACCACCTCAAGGACTCGATTGGCCGCGCCTGGCAGGTCGGTACCATGCAGGTCGATTTCATGATGCCCGAGCGCCTGGGCGCCGAATATGTGGATGAACACTCGCAGAAACAGCATCCTGCGATGCTGCATCGGGCGATCGTGGGCTCGATGGAGCGCTTCATCGGCATCCTGATCGAGCACCATGCCGGCCTGCTGCCGACTTGGCTGGCTCCGATACAGGCGGTGGTGCTCAATATCACCGATGCGCAGGGCGATTACGTCAGTCAGGTGACGCAAACCCTTGTCGACAAAGGTTTCCGGGTACAATCGGATTTGCGCAACGAGAAAGTCGGCTATAAAATCCGCGAGCATACGATGCAGAAAGTGCCTTATCTCCTCGTGGTCGGTGACCGCGAAAAAGAGACGGGTGCGGTTTCCGTGCGTACCCGCTCGGGCGAGGATCTGGGCAGCATGCCGCTGGCCGATTTCGTTGAGCGACTGGTGACCGAAACCCGGCGCTGAGCGCCGATCGGTCAGTTTCATTACTTCTTCTGGAGGATCGTGGTATCGCTACCACCGACAACAAGGGCAACCGTCGTAACTTGGAAATCCGCGTTCCGCGGGTTCGTGTGATTGGTGCCGAGGCAGAGCAGCTCGGTATCCTGACCCGTGACGAGGCACTCGCGCTGGCGCAGGAAGCTGGCATGGATCTGGTCGAGATCCAGCCGAACGGCGACCCGCCGGTCTGCCGCATCATGGATTACGGCAAGTTCAAGTTCGAAGCCCAGAAGAAGGCGCAGGCCGCCAAGAAGAAGCAGAAACAGGTCGAGATCAAGGAAGTGAAGTTCCGTCCGGTCACGGACGTGGGCGACTACCAGATCAAGCTGCGCAACATGCTTCGCTTCCTCGAGGAAGGCGACAAGGTCAAGGTCACCATCCGCTTCCGTGGTCGCGAGATGTCGCACCAGGACTTGGGCCAGAACCTGGCCAAGAAGATCCAGGAAGACGTCGGCGAGAACGGCCAGATCGAGTCGTTTCCGCGGCTCGAAGGGCGCCAGATGGTCATGATGATCGGCCCCAAGAAGAAGCAGTAAGACAAACGGCGACCCACAGGTCGCCGTTTTCATGTCGACGTCTGCATAACTGGTATCTGGCAGGTTTAATCCGTATAATCGGCGGTTCGACCCGCAGGAAGGGTCGTGAACCGATCGCGGCAGGACGGAAAGAGTGGTCCAGACTCACAGAGGATGGGATCACCGCCAGATCAGTCAGAAACCGGGGTCGCCTTATGGCAGGCGTATTCCACACATGGAGCATTTTCATGCCCAAGATCAAGACCAACCGGGCGGCGGCGAAGCGTTTTCGCAAGACCGCGTCGGGCAAAATCAAGTGCGGCCACGCCTTCAAGTCACACATCCTGACCAAGAAGTCGACCAAGCGTAAGCGAGGTCTGCGTGCACCGAATCATCTGAAGGCGTGCGACACCAAGGGTGTAGCGCGCATGTTGCCGTACTTGTAAGACGAGGAGATAAACCATGGCTCGTGTAAAGCGTGGCGTTACCGCCCGTCGTCGTCACAAGAAAGTTATCGGTCGTGCCAAGGGCTATTACAACGCCCGCCGCAAGGTCTTCCGCGTTGCCAACCAGGCCGTCATCAAGGCTGGTCAGTACGCCTATATCGGCCGCAAGCAGCGCAAGCGTCAGTTCCGCGCTCTGTGGATCGTCCGTATCAACGCCGCTGCGCGTATGTTCGGTCTGTCCTATAGCCGCCTGATCAATGGCCTGAGCAAGGCTGGTATCACGGTCGACCGCAAGGTCCTCGCTGATATCGCCGTGCACGACATCAAGGCGTTTGAAGTGATCGCCGAGAAAGCGAAGGCCAGTCTGGCCGCTTGATCGTCGGACGCTCCTGCGTCAGCACGATATGATGTAAAGCAAGCGGGGAGGAGGCCATGGTCTCCTCCCCGTTTTCGTTTCTGTGGATCCTCAAGCCGGAATCGCATCGATGGATGATCTGGACAGCCGCGCCGCGCAGGCGCTGGCCGATATCGACAAGACCGACACGCTGGAGGCGCTCGATGCGCTGCGCGTTGGCCTGCTGGGCAAGAGCGGCATCGTCACTGCCGCATTGAAGGCGCTGGGTGCGCTGGCACCGGACGAACGCAAGGCACGTGGCGCCGAGGTGAACCGGGTCAAGGATCGTCTCGCCGATGCGCTGGCCGCACGCAAGCAGGTGCTGGAACAGGCCGAGCTGGATCGCCGGCTGGCTTCCGAAAAGCTCGACATCAGCCTGCCAGGCCGCGATGGCGAACGCGGCGGCATCCATCCGATCACTCGTGCGCTGGAGCGCATCTCCGCGATCTTCGCGCGGCTCGGTTACCAGCGTGCCGACGGCCCGGAGATCGAGGACGACTGGCACAACTTCGAGGCGCTGAATTTCCCGCCGCATCATCCGGCGCGCGCGATGCATGACACGTTCTACTTCGGCGACGGGCGCCTGTTGCGCACGCACACTTCGCCGGTGCAGATCCGCTCGATGAAGGGGCGCCAGCCGCCGATTCGCATCATCGCGCCGGGCAAGGTCTATCGCAGCGATTCGGATCAGACTCATTCGCCGATGTTCCATCAGATCGAAGGCCTGCTGGTCGACGAGACCTCCAGCTTCGCCGACCTGAAGGGCACCTTGGCCGAATTCATCCGCGCGTTCTTCGAGCGCGATTTCGAGATGCGTTTTCGGCCCAGCTATTTCCCCTTCACCGAGCCCTCGGCCGAAGTGGATATCCGCTGGGATACCGAGGACGGTGGCACGCGCTGGCTGGAAGTCCTGGGCTGCGGCATGGTGCATCCGACTGTGTTGGCGAACTGCGGTATCGACCCGGAGCGATACACCGGCTTTGCTTTCGGCCTCGGCGTGGAGCGCTTCGCGATGTTGCGTTACGGCGTCTCCGATCTGCGCGCGTTCTTCGAGAACGATCTGCGCTTCTTGAAGCAGTTCGCCTGATTCCTTGTATTGAGCTGGGCCAGCAGGAAAAGACACGATGAAATTCTCCGAAAATTGGCTGCGCGAGCTGGTCGAGATCAAGGCCGATCGCGCCGCATTGGCCCATGCGCTGACCATGGCCGGGCTGGAAGTGGAAGAACTGACCGTGCTGGGCGATGGCCTGGCTGGCGTGGTGGTGGCCGAAATCGTCGCCGCCGAAAAGCATCCTGAAGCCGATCGCCTGCAGGTGTGCAAGGTGGATGCGGGGCAGGGCGAAATGCTGCAAATCGTCTGCGGCGCGCCGAATGCGCGCATCGGCATCAAGGTGCCGCTGGCCATAGTAGGCGCGAGCCTGCCGGGTGGCATGTCGATCAAGGCTGCCAAGCTGCGTGGCGTTGAATCGTTCGGCATGCTCTGTTCGGCCAAGGAACTCGGCATCGACGCCGATGCCTCCGGCCTGCTCGAGTTGCCGCTGGATGCGCCAGTGGGCCAGTTGCTGGCCGATTACCTTGGCCTTCCCGATGCCAGCATCGAACTGAAGCTCACGCCGAACCGTCCCGATTGCCTGGGGCTGGTCGGTCTCGCGCACGATGTCGCAGCGCTGTTTGGCAGTGCAGTGAAAGTGCCGACACAGGCTGCTGCGGCAGTCACGAGCGAAGCGCGCCGTGGCATTCGGCTTGAGGCTGGCAAGGATGCACCGCGTTATCTGGGCCGCATCGTCGAAGGTATCGACCCATTCGCACGCACCCCGCTGTGGCTGGCTGAGCGCCTGCGTCGTTCCGGCCTGCGCCCGATCAGTGCAGTGGTCGACATTACCAACTACGTGATGCTGGAGCTGGGTCAGCCGCTGCATGCGTTCGACAACGACAAGCTCGGCGGCGACATTGTGGTGCGTCATGCGCATCCCGGCGAGACGCTGAAGCTGCTCGATGGTAGCGAGGCGAAACTCGATCAAGGCTTCGTGCTGATTGCCGACGAGCACAAGGCGCTGGCTGTGGCTGGCGTGATGGGTGGGTACGACTCGCGCGTCACCGACACCACCCGCAACATCTTCCTGGAAGCTGCACACTTCGCACCTGCCGCGATCATGGGGCGTGCACGCAAGCTCGGCATGCATACCGATGCATCTCACCGCTTCGAGCGTGGCGTCGATCCGGAATTGCCGCGCCGTGCGCTGGAGCGCGCCACCGAACTGTTGCTGTCGATTGCCGGCGGCCATGCCGGTCCTGTGCTGGTCGCCGAGAATCTGGCTGACCTGCCGAAGCCGGCGACGGTGGTGTTGCGCCGCACGCGCCTCAAGCGCGTGCTGGGCGTGGACGTGGCCGATGCCGAAGTGGCGCGCATCTTCACGGCGCTGGGCATGCGGGTCGAGGCGCATGCCGAGGGTTGGCAGATCACCGCGCCCAGCAGCCGTTTCGACATCGAGCGCGAGGAAGACCTGATCGAGGAAGTGGCACGCATCTTCGGTTACGACAACATTCCCACGCATTCGCCGGCCGGCGCGCTAGCGCTGGCGATCGAGCCGGAAGCACGCATCAACGAACTGGCGCTGCGCGAGCAGCTGGCCGCACGCGGTTACTACGAGGCGGTGAATCTGTCCTTCGTTCCCGCCGAGTTGCTGGCACGCTGGGGCTTCACCGAACGACTGGTACCGCTGGCCAATCCGCTGTCGGCGGATCTGGCGATCATGCGTCCGTCCTTGTTGCCGGGCCTGATCGAGGCGTTGCGGCATAACCGTGCGCGCCAGCAGGAGCGTGTGCGATTGTTCGAGGTGGCCCGGGTATTTGCGGCGGGTGATCCGCCGGTGGAGACTCCGAGCCTGGCGATCGTTGCCTGCGGCAATGCGCGTGGCGAACAATGGGGCGAGCCTTCCCGTCAGCTCGATTTCTACGATCTCAAGGGTGACCTGGATGCCCTGATTGCCTGGGGCGGCGAGCCGCAGCGCTGGTCGGTGCATGCCGATGGCCTGCCAGGCTGGTTGCATCCGGGCCGTGGCGCACGGGTAGCACGCGATGGCGAAACCGTCGGTTACCTCGGTGCACTGCATCCGCAGCTGGCCAAGGCGCTGGACCTGGGCGCCGACGTGCACGTGCTGGAACTGGCGCTGGTGCCGCTGCTGGCGCGCCGCCTGCCGCTGGCACAGCCGGTTCCGCGATTTCCTGCGGTACGCCGGGACATCGCCATGGATCTGCCGGAAGAGATCAGCTGGTCACAGATTGAGCGGGCCGTTCGCGGCAGCCTCGGCACAGGGCTGCAGGAACTGCGGCTGTTCGACCGCTATAGCGGCAAAGGGGTCGAAGCGGGCCGAAAAAGTCTCGCTATGGGCTTGATTTTACAGGACGCTTCACGCACGCTTACTGACGACGACGCGGATCGCTGCGTACGCGAAGCGGTAGCTGCGTTGGAGCAAACATGCAAGGCAAAGTTGCGAGGATGAGATGGCGCTGACCAAGGCGGAAATGGCCGAGCGGCTTTTCCTCGACGTAGGCCTCAACAAGCGTGAGGCGAAGGAATTCGTGGACGCCTATTTCGAGGTCGTCCGCGGGGCTCTGGAAGACGGCGAGCAGGTGAAGTTGTCCGGCTTCGGCAATTTCGATCTGCGGCTGAAAAACCAGCGACCGGGACGCAACCCGAAAACCGGCGAGGAGATTCCGATCTCCGCGCGGCGAGTGGTGACGTTCCGGCCGGGACAGAAACTCAAGGTGAGAGTCGAGGGTTATGCTGGATCAAGGGAATAACACCGAACTGCCCGCCATCCCCGCCAAGCGCTACTTCACCATCGGTGAGGTGGGAGAGCTTTGCGGTGTGAAGCCCCACGTGCTGCGTTACTGGGAGCAGGAGTTTCCTGCGCTCAACCCGGTCAAGCGCCGCGGCAACCGCCGTTATTACCAGCGTCACGACGTGCTGATGATCCGCCAGATCCGTTCGCTGCTGTACGACGAAGGTTTCACCATCACCGGTGCGCGTGCACGGCTGGAAGGTCCGCAGGCGCGGATGGAGGCGAGCATGTCGCACCAGATCGTGCGTCAGGTGCGGATGGAGCTGGAAGAAGTACTGACCCTGCTGCGCCGCTGATACGTATCCGTGTTCGTGGCTTCCGGCATGGCCCGGTGAGCTGTTAGACTAGTCGTCTTGCCGAACAGTCGGGGCGTAGCGCAGCCTGGTAGCGCATCTGCCTGGGGGGCAGAGGGTCGTCGGTTCAAATCCGGCCGCCCCGACCAATTCGCAAGTTAGACATCACAGTCACGGTGTCTAAGCTATTGATCTTGATGCACGTAGCGTTCGCGTCCATGACGCCTTTCCCAAACGCTACGTCTCTTTGCTACGTCGCACTGCTACGTCAGGGTCTTTTCAACCGACGGAGAGTGTATGCGAGCAGAACCCAACCTTATTTTGCGAGGCTCCAAGTGGAGTCTGCGTCTTGCTGTGCCCAAGCGCTTGCGGGAGCTTCGGGCCCAGATGGGCATTACCGAGCAGCGGGAGATCTGGCAAGCGCTGGGCACCAGCGATCGTCACGAAGCGCTGCGACGCGTAAGCGAGACCAAGGCCAAGGTGCTGCGAGCCTTCGACGACGAGACAGCCCAGCTCACGGCCGCACTCAATCCACCCCCTCGCATTCCCCCGACCGAGTTCCAACTGCAGCAAGCTGCCTTCGCCTTCAAGGCTAAGGAGCAGGGCGAGCTCTATCGCGAACGGCTCCACTACTTGCCGACAGGGAAGCAGGTGCGGGAGGCTGCGGATCAGCGGTTCATTTTGGACAGCACCCCGCTGAGCCCATCGGAGACCGCCTGGGATCGCTTTTCCCAGCGGCTCGAACTCGAATCCATCATCGACAGCAAGCAGCGTCTGACCGAGCGGCGACATGCGCTGCGTGCCGAGCTGGCTGCACACCTGGGAGACCATGAGTTTGTTCTGGTGGACTGGGCGATTCAGCAGATTGCCGACCAGCACGGCTACTTGATCGAGCAAGACGACGCCAACTACCGCGTTCTGGGCTCGCTCCTGATGCGGGCTTGGATTCAGGAGCTGGACTCGGCCGATTCTGTCTTCATGAATGTGGATCTTCCGGCATCGACCGCCAACCTGTTTCAGGCCGGTCAACTCGGGGGACAGCCTTCAGCGAATGACGGTGCGGCCCTTGTCACCAGCGACGCGGCTGAGTCAGAGCGCGACATACTCGTGTTGTTTGAGGACTATCTGTCCGACCAGAAAAAGTCGCTGTCGTCGTCGGGCGAGGCCGATATTCGACGGACTATGCAGCAGTTTGTCGAAGTCAGCGGGATAAGTGACGTTACCGCCTACCGCAAAGCCCATGCCACGGCCTACAAGAAGCGCATACAGCAGCTTCCACCCAATGCGGTGCGCGATTACCCCGGTAAGACGGTCGATCAGATCATCAAGTCGGTGCCTGCCGGCGCACCACGGCTGAAGCCGAAAACGATCAATGCCCGCCTTTCACAGCTTGCTGTCTTCGGCAAGTGGCTGGAAGACACCCGCGATGACGTGGTGGCGATCAATTTCACGACGGCGGCGCTCCCTGTGGCAGGGACGAGCGACAAGATGAAGGAATTCACTGACGAGGAAGTGAGCAAGATATTCCTCCACCCAACCTTCATCGGATGCGCGGGTGAACGCAATCAGTCCGAGCCTGGCGACTACCGTGTCCGTGATTTCCGATTCTGGCTGCCTTTGACGGCTGCCTACTCCGGGTGTCGGCTCAACGAGCTGACACAGCTCCAGATCAGTGACATTTTCGAGCGAGATGGCGTTCTGACGCTCAATGTCACTGACTCCGGTGATGGCCAGAGCTTAAAGAATCAGCAATCCAAGCGCCTGGTACCCGTGCATAGCGTCTTGCTTGAGCTCGGTTTCAAAGAGCGGTTGGATGCCGTCAAGGCCGCCGGGAAAGAGCACTTCTTCCACGACATCCCCGTTGACCGAGGTGGTCGGCGATCGGAGGCGGCCGGAAAGCGCTTCCGAAAGTATCTCACTCGAATTGGTGTCAAACGGAAAGGGGTGGGGCAACGTGGTGGCATTCACCGGTTCCGGCACACTGTGATCGAAAAACTGAGGTCATATGGCCTCTTCGATCATCAGATCGCTCCGTTCGTGGGTCATCAGGCTTCCCTCGCTCCGATGACCAGCGGTTACGGATCTTCGAGCGAGATGACCTTGGCGCAGCGCAAGGAAGCCATTGAGCTGATTCGCTACGATGGACTGGATCTCGGGCTGCTCAAGTAGCCGAGTCGGCTTTCACTGACAGGATCTGCGGCGTTGCGCTGATTCACGCGGATCCTTTCCCTGTTGATGATGGAATCGCCCCGCTAGTCCGGCCCGAGCCGACGGACGTCAGGCCGTGCCGACGTCGCAAAGAGTCAGGTGGAACCGACGAACCGGGGCAAACGTCTCCCAACGGCGCAAATCCAATGTCCGCGACTTTTGCCATCAAAGAAGACAGCGCTGGGCTCTGGCGCATCTGTCGTGGCCAGCTTGACTTCGCTAGCCGCCTGCGGCTGGAGCAGGCGATCAAGCAAGCGAATCAGCTTTCCCGCGACGAGCAATGTGCCACGGGCGAGAATGCCGTAGTCGAGATGCACGGGCCAGACTTCGCCATCACGTTGACTCGGTAGCCAACCCGTTACTGGGCCATCGGTCCGGCTATTCGCTGGGATCTTCCTTACCAGGGTCGTGCACAGCCTGCGTTCTCACCGCATGGGCGAGCTTGATGATCAGGTCGAGGTCCTGATCCTGCAGATCGGCGATGCACACGGAATCGCCGGTCGACCATGCCCAGACCGAAAACGCGTCAGCACGATACTTGTCGACGTGGTTGACGGTGATCCTTGAGGCCGCCTGTTCGCTGTGCGCATCACTGCCATCTGCGCAAATCGAGACATCCTTGTTTTCGGGATCGAGGCAGGCAATCACCACGGCCGAACCGATATTCCTCAATAGATCGTCACGATCGCCTCGCCAGTCTCGCAGTTGGTCTTCGGACACTGAAATCAGATGATAGACAGACATGTGCACCTCGCGTTCAAGAGTGATTGAATGCTCAATGCTAGAGACGTCGCGAGCGTCTGTCGGGCTGGGAATTCAGGAAGTGCAGGGAGTGCTTTTCTGATCGCAAGGCAGGGCGTGACTGTTTCGATCCGGACTCAGCCTGCCTTCGGAGCCTTCGCTGCAACCATGACCATCGCATGCATGCCAAAATCGGCCTTGGACTACCTCCGGAGCTGGGGCAATGGCTGTGATGCACACCAGGACACGCGAATAGATGAGCGCCCTTCAGGACTTGCTGAACACATACCGCGACGCAGCCGTTTCGGAACGCGAAAAGGGTACGTACTTTGAAGAGCTGATCTGCGTGTACCTGCGCAACGAAGCTACCTATCGCGACCTCTACAGCGACGTGTGGACGTATTCGGCCTGGGCCAAGCTGCAGGGGCTTGATAAGCGCGATACCGGCATCGACCTCGTCGCCAAGACCCAGGGCACCGGAGAGTTCCACGCGATCCAGTGCAAGCTCTACGCGGAAGACTATCGGCTGCAGAAGAAGGACATCGACAGCTTCTTCACCGCGTCGGGCAAGAAGCCGTTCACGCACCGCATCATCGTCTGCAGCACCAATCATTGGAGCGAGCACGCCGAGGAGGCGCTGCGCGACCAACAACCGCCGGTTAGCAAGATCGACCTGCACGACCTGGAAACCAGCCAGATCGACTGGGCGAAGTACAAGCCAAAAGCCCCGGCAGTGCTGAAGCCGCAGAAGCAGCTACGGCCGCACCAGCAGTCTGCCTTGGCCGCAGTCAGCGCGGGATTGGACATGGCGGATCGCGGCAAGCTGATCATGGCTTGTGGCACCGGCAAGACTTTCACCTCGCTCAAGATTGCCGAGGAGCGGGCGGGCAAAGGCAAGCGCGTGCTGTTCTTGGTGCCCAGCCTCGCATTGCTATCGCAGACGCTGACCGAGTGGACACAGGAGAGTGCCACGCCGCTGCACAACTTCGCCGTCTGTTCTGACTCGGACGTCGGCAAGAAGCGCAAAGCCGACGATGACAGCGTGCAGACGTTCACCCACGAGCTGCGCTACCCGGCCACCACCGACGCCAAACGGCTCGCCACCGAAATGGCCAAGCGTCATGACGCCACGCACATGAGCGTGGTCTACGCCACCTACCATTCCATCGACGTCATCAGTCAGGCGCAGAAGGTTCACGGCCTGCCCGCGTTCGACCTTATTGTTTGCGACGAGGCACACCGCACGACGGGAGCTACGTTCGAGGGTGACGACGAGAGTCACTTCGTCAAGGTGCACGACGCGGCCTTCATACAGGCGGCTCGGCGCCTCTACATGACCGCCACGCCCAGGATCTACGGCGAGAACGCCAAGGCAAGCGCGCAGAAGGACAACGTGGCGCTTTGCTCGATGGACGACGAGGCGCTGTTCGGCAAGCAGCTCTACGCGCTTACGTTCTCCGAGGCGGTCAAGCGTGGCCTGCTGGTGGACTACAAGGTGATTGTCCTGGCTGTAGAGGAATCCCATATCAACCGCCGCTTGCAAAAGCTTCTGGCCGGTGACGACAACGAGCTGAAGATGGACGACGCCGCTCGGATCGTGGGCTGCTGGAAGGCGCTGTCGAAGCAGGGGCTGACGAACGATCTGGGCGACGATCACCATCCCATGCAGCGCGCGGTGGCGTTCTGCCAGGTCATCGAGGCGAAGAAAGGCGCCAAGTCGCGCAAGGTCGGCTCCAAGAACATTGCGCAGATGTTCCAGGCTGTAGTCGAGGAGTACCAGAAGGGCGCTGATACCGACGAAGAAATCGCCGCCACCCTTACCTGCGAAGCCGAGCATGTGGACGGCGGTATGAATGCCAGCGAGAAAGAGGAAAAGCTCGACTGGCTCAAGGCCGCGGCGCCAGAAAATACTTGCCGGGTACTCAGCAACGTCCGCTGCTTGTCCGAAGGTGTGGACGTGCCCGCGCTGGATGCCGTCCTGTTTCTTACCCCGCGCAACTCGCAGGTGGACGTGGTGCAGTCGGTGGGCCGCGTGATGCGCAACGCGCCGGGCAAGCGGCTTGGCTACATCGTGCTCCCAGTAGTTATCCCCGCCGGCGTGGAACCTCACGAGGCGCTCAACGACAGCAGCACCTACAAGGTGGTTTGGCAGGTGTTGCAGGCACTGCGTTCGCACGACGACCGCTTTGACGCGATGGTCAATAAGCTCGATCTGATCGGCAAGGACACCAGCAAGATGGAAGTGGTGGCTGTCACCGACAAAGTGCAACGTCGGGCCGCAAACCTGCGAACGAGCAAGTCACAGCAACAGGCCGGCAAAGCCCGTGGTGGCCATAGCATCGGGCGAACTTCCCCCGACGAGCGACCACCAGAGCAGGTGGCCATGGAGTTCGAGATCGGGGAGATCGAGCGCGCCATCTACGCCAGGCTGGTGCAGAAGGTCGGCAATCGCCATCACTGGGAAGACTGGGCCAAAGACATTGCTACGATTGCGAACACGCACATAGATCGGATCAAGGCGATTTTGGAGAACCCTGAGAACACGCGTGAGCGCAAGGCGTTCGGCGACTTCTCTGCCGAGCTGCGCGACGATCTCAACGACGCGATCACCGACGCGGAGATCGTGGAGATGCTTGCCCAGCACCTCGTTACCAAGCCGGTTTTCGAGGCGTTGTTCAAGCAATACAGCTTTGCCAAGCACAACCCGATGTCGCTCGCCATGCAGGATGTGCTTGATGCACTGAGCGAACACAACCTGGACAAAGAGGCCGACACCCTTCAGGCCTTCTACGACAGCGTGAAGCTGCGCGCTGAGGGCATCGACAGCGCCGAGGGCAAGCAGAAGATCATCAAGGAGCTATACGACAAGTTCTTCAACGGGGCGTTCCCGGAGTTGTCCAAGCGCTTAGGAATTGTGTATACGCCGGTGGAGGTGGTGGACTTCATCGTCCAAAGCGTCGAGCACATTCTGAAAGCCGAGTTTGCCGAGTCGTTGGGTAGCAAGAGCGTCCACATCCTCGACCCGTTCACCGGAACCGGCACCTTCGTCACACGCCTAATGCAGAGCGGCCTGATCAGCCCCGAACAGCTCCGGCAAAAATACAAACACGAAATCCATGCTAATGAGCTCGTGCTGCTGGCGTACTACATCGCCGCCATCAACATAGAGTCGACTTACCACGACATTGTGGGCGGCGATTACGTGCCGTTCGAGGGCATCTGCCTCACCGACACTTTCCAGATGTACGAAAAGGACGACCTGATCGACGCGCTGCTGGTGGACAACAGCGCCCGGCGCAAGCGGCAGAAGCTGTTGGACATCCGAGTCATCATTGGCAATCCACCATATTCGATTGGGCAGGGCAGCGCGAACGACAACAACCAGAATCTTGCCTACCCGCACTTGGATCGACGTATCGCGGAAACCTACGCCGTCCGTTCTTCAATGACGTCTGTTAAGAACATTTACGACAGCTACATCCGAGCGATCCGGTGGGCCAGCGACCGAGTGCAAGACTGCGGCGTGATCGGCTTTGTCACAAACGCTGGTTTCTTGGATTCCACTTCTTCTGACGGCCTTCGCCAGTGCCTAACAGAGGAGTTCAGCAGCATCTATGTATTCCATTTGCGTGGAAATCAGCGCACGGCCGGCGAGCTATCGCGCAAGGAAGGCGGAAAGATTTTCGGCAGCGGCAGCCGCGCTCCGATCGCTATTTCCTTGCTGGTTAAGAATCCACACGCGCCCGAACACGGACGCATCCTGTTCCACGACATTGGCGATTACCTCAGCCGCGAGGACAAGCTGGAGAAGATACGAACCTACGGCAGCATCGCTGGCATCACCAATACCAACGGTTGGTCAGCCATAGCCCCCGATCTTCATGGTGACTGGCTCAGGCAGCGTGATCGAGGCTTCAGTGCCTTCATCGCTCTGGGCGACAAAAAGAGCGATGGCGTGAAGCTGTTCGACAATTTCTCCCTGGGTGTGGCTACCGGACGTGATGCTTGGTGTTACAACGCTAGCCAAATCGTCGTCTCGGATAACATGGCTCGAATGATCTCGTTCTACAACAGTGAGGTGGCGCGATTCGACACAGCCAACTTAGGGTTGGACAAGAAAGGACGCGAGGCTAAAGTAGAAGGCTTCGTCGACACGGATCCAGCGCAGATCAGTTGGACACGATCTCTCAAGAATGAACTTGTGAAAGATCGCACCTTCACCTTTGATGCCTCCTGCCTGATATCGAGCTTGTATCGCCCCTTCGCCAAGCAATGGATGTATTTCAACCGGCGCTTCAATGAGATGGTGTACCAGATGTCACGCATCTTCCCAGATGCCGAGTTGGGTAATCGAGCCATCATGGTCAAAGGCAATTGGCGCGGAGATGGTCAGTTTGCCCTTATGGTTGATACCGTAACGTGCTTGCAGCCTGATGGAGGCGGTCAATGCTTTTCGCTCTACCTTTACGACGAACCTGCACCGGCTGAATCGCGCGCAAATCAATCAGGCCTATTCAAGGCGGAAGGCGTCACGCCTGTTACGCGGACCCGTCGTGACGCGATCACCGACGCTGGTCTCGCACAATTCCGGTCCGCATATTCGGGTGAGGCTCTCGCCAAAGAGGACTTGTTTTACTACGTTTATGGTCTGCTGCACTCGTCCGACTATCGTGAACGATACGCCGACAATCTCGGCAAGGAACTGCCTCGCATCCCTTGCGTGAAGAAAGTGGCCGACTTCTGGGCGTTTTCCCAAGCCGGTCGCGCGCTGTCAGAGCTACACCTGAACTACGAAAGCGTGCCGATGTACGCAGGAGTGAAAATTGATACTGGCGGCAAGAAGCTGGCCGATGCCGACTACCTTGTGAAAAAAATGAAGGTTCCCAAGATCGGCAACGAGCAAGATCGCGCGACGTTGATCTATAACAGCAAGATCACAGTTACGAATATCCCCCCAGAAGCCTACGACTACGTGGTCAACGGAAAGCCCGCGCTTGACTGGGTGGTGGAGCGCCAGTGTGTGAAGACTGACAAGGCGAGCGGCATCGTCAACGACGCCAACGACTGGGCCATCGACACCATGCACAACCCCCGCTACCCGCTAGAGCTGTTCTTGCGCGTGATCACTGTGAGCCTAGAGACGATGAAGATAGTGAACGCGCTGCCCAAGCTGGAGATCATGTAAGGATGGATGTGCAGAAAGGCTTGATCATTAGGCAACCATGGATCGACCTGATTCTGTCCGGCGAGAAGACATGGGAAATGCGCTCCAACCGCGCGTCGCACCGGGGATCGTTTGGCTTGATCTTGAGGGGCTCAAAGACCGTGATCGGTGTTGCCGATCTAGTGAAAGTTCACGGGCCACTTACCGTAGAACAACTGGAGCAGTCGTTCGTTCGCCATCGCGCCTCACTGTCTGTGCTCAATAACGCCGGGGGGAAACCATGGTCCTGTGCGTGGGAACTGGCAAACGTGCGGCGGCTTCCACGCCCGGTGCCATACGCGCACAAGAGCGAGGTTAGGTGGGTCGAATTTTCCGCCGCAGTTGTTGAAGAGATCCAGACGCAACTGTCTACGCTCTATGCTTAGCGACGTCATATCAAGCAGGTAATGACATGTGCTACTCGGCGCAAATCTGGGCGGACTTCAGAAAATACGAGCGCTTTGGCGGAAAGCTCGCCATTAAGGAATTCACGAAGCTCGCGGGCTGGACGAAGAAGAAGGGCAACTGGGTAAAGGTTGTTCCGAAGGCGATGCGGCGCGCGATGATTGACGCCACGAGTGGCGTGTTGGACATGGAAACGGTCGAGATCGCGCGCGAAGCGGAATCGGAGGCAATCGCCTTGATCGCGTCTGAGATCGGCGTCCAGGAAGCTCGGCTCGTCGAAGCGAACGCCAAGCTGGCATCAAGCAAGCCGACCAAGAAGGCTGAGACCGATCGCCGCGTCGCGACGAACAAGATTGAGGCTGGAAAGAAGAAGCTGGAACTCTTAGCCTTACCAGCGGCGGCCGATGGCATCGACAGAATCTGGCCCGGTCACTTCGCTCCGGTAATGATTCGTGATGCTGAAACCGGCGAGCGTATGGTCGTCCCGATGCGCTACCGCTGCCGTCTGCCGGGGTGGACAGAAGCCGATGAGATCGAGAAGCCAGGCACATATAACGCACGGCGCGACAAGCTTTCGACCGTATGGCGCAAAGTATTCGGCCACAACCACGGGATCATGATCGTGGATCGGTTCTACGAAAGTGTCTATCTCCACAATCTGCAGCAACGACCGCTGGTACCAGGCGAGCGCGAGCAGAGCGTTGAAATTCTCTTCTCGCCGTCGACCGGGGAAAACCTCTTCGTGGCTTGTCTATGGACCTATGTTGAGGCCGCCGGTGATGATCCAGGGTTCTACACGTTCGCCGCGATTACCGATGACCCGCCCTTTGAGGTTGTCGAGGCCGGCCATGACCGGTGTCCTGTTCCAATTCAGGAAGAGGACATCGACGCATGGCTCGATCCAAACCCTGATGACTACGCGCCCTTGTATGCGATCCTCGACCGACGTGTGCGCCCGTACTACGAACATCAACTTGTGCAGCAGAAGTAGCCTTGATTCTTCCGATCGCAACAACTTTAAGCTGACTGCGCGCACCGATGCAGTTGATCATTAGATCCGACCGATCATGATCAGCGCATCGGCATCCTTGCCAGCGAAGGCCACCGGCCGGAATCGGCCAACTGCGGTCAGTCACAGCCTCAACCAAGTTGCCGCAAAGCTGACGTTTAATATGCAAGCGGCGACGCCCCACCCATCCAACAGGGTTCGTACGAAACACGATTGGCTAACCTCAGTCCGATCCCCTATTTCCGCACGCATGAGGCGCTAGTCGGCAGAAGGCAGTTGCAGGCGCGGGAACGCCATCGTCATGGTAGTGCCGACGCCGGACGTGGACTCGACGTCCACGAAACCGCCGGCCTGGCGCACCACGCCGTAGACCTGGGCCAGGCCCAGGCCGGTGCCGCTGCCTTCGGGCTTCGTGGTGAAGTAGGGTTCGAACAACCGCTCGCGCACGCTCTCGTCCATGCCGCTGCCGTTGTCGATCACAGCCAGGGTCACGTAGTCGCCAGCCGGTCGCAGCGTGCTGCCGTGCTCCGCGGTCACCGTCAACCCACCAAGCCGCACAGTGATCACACCCTGCCCACCGCAGGCATCACGGGCGTTGATGCACAGGTTAATGAAGGCCTGCTCGATCGCATGACGGTCGCACATGGTCGACAGTGCGGTGGCGGCACGCTCGATCTGGAAATCCATACCGGCGCCGAGGCTGTGCCGCGCGAAATTCTCGATGTCACCTACGATGCCGACCAGCTCGACCGGCTCGGGCGTGTAGCGATGCACGCGAGCGAATGCCAGCAGGCGCTGCGCCAGCCGCGCGGCATGGTGCACGCCGTCCATCGAATAGCCCAGCAAGCGGCGCTGACTATCGGTGAGGTTGGTCGGATCGTCCTGGATGCTGCTGAGCGCGACCACGGCAATCTGCAGCATGTTGGAGAAGTCATGCGATAGGCCAGCCACCAGTTGACCGATGGCCTCGTTCTTCTGCGATTGTTGCGCAGCGTGCTCTGCGACCGCTTGGGCCGCGCTGGCCAGGCCAAGCTGAAGCTTCAGCGACTGCTCACGGCCCGCGCCCTGCTGATGTGAAACCCGTGCGCGCGCCAACTGGTCATCCAGCCTCTGGTTGCGAACCGTGCTGACGGCGCGAGCGGATTCGCTGAGACTGAGTCTGCTGGCCAGGCCGACGATCGCCGTGTCCAGCGCCAGCTTCGCTTCGACCGCTTCAGTGATGTCGTGACAGATCACAGCCATGCCATCGACCTGATGGGTCGCATCCACATACGGGTGAACGCTGATCAGCCACCAGCCCGGCTCGCCGCTGGCCGATGGCAGCACCTGGGTGAACTGCATGGATCGGCCGGTGCGCGCGGTGGCCAGAGATGCTTCGAGCACGTCACGGGCCGCTTCCGGCCAAAACGTGGCCAGCGGTTGGCTGAGCGCGGCAGCCGGATCGGCGATGCACAACACGGCGCAGCCGCTGGCATTGATGCGGGTAATATGACCGCGCAAGTCGAGTTCGTGGACGCCGTCCGCCGAAAAGGCGAGCAATTGCCGGTAGCGCTCAAGATCGTTCATTTGTGCACTCGTCATGGAGACCGAGCATAGGGCTAATTCGGCCTCACCGCGTTTTTACATAGCGCGGGTCAAGGTCGGTGCATCTTCTGCCCGAGATCACTCATGACTTTTACCCGGACCAGAACCATTCTGCTAGCCGAAGATGACCGCAGTGCCCGTGAAGTCACGGCGCTGGTGTTAGAGGCCGCAGGCTACAAGGTGATCACGACCGGCAATGGCACCATCGCACTGGATATCCTGCAGAACGACGCCACCGTCGACCTGTTGCTGAGCGACATCCAGATGCCTGGTGGTATCGATGGCATCGAACTCGCTAGGCGCGTGCAGATGAAGCGGCAGATGCCGATCGTGCTCACTTCGGCGGATCCACGCAGCAGCTTCGTGTGGTTTCCCGACAACGTGGCCTTTCTGCCTAAACCCTACGATCGCCGCGCGCTGCTTGCCGCTGTGACGGGGCTGTCATGGCCGGCTGCGGCCTGAGATCAAGTCGTTCGGAGCCTAGCCTCGCTGAGCCAGCTGTTGCAGGAAACTTGCTGCCATGCAGTGAGGGTGAGGGAAAACGGTTCGCCGCGTACAAGCTGAGCCTTCGCCAGCCAGTCGCGCACAGGCACTAGACGAGCGCGTAGCAAGTGCCCTTGGAACGACTGCGACTGCAGGTTTGATCAGACCTTCCGGAGCCCGCATCGGTGCTTGTAGGTGCGGACTCTTCTTGCGTGACGCTGGCTCAGCGACCGGTCCGCACTTCGGCACGCATCCCGAGCCAGCCCTTGAAAGTGGCAATCACCAGCGGGGTCGCACCGAAGATGATGAACACCGCATCGCCCGGCATGCGCATCCATTCGAGGATGCGCGTGCGTTCCATGTCCAGGTAGGCGAAGCTACGCGCGTGCCAGTAGCCGTGCTCGATCACGTCCAGCAATTGCAGCACGCCGTTGGGAAACAGGCTGAATACGATCATCATCGCCAGCCCGATATTGGTACCCCAAAACGAGCATCTGACGTACTTCTCGATGCCGGGCCAGTTCTCTTCGGTCGCGGTCTGTCGCAGCACGAACACCATCAGCGCGATCGCCAGCATGCCGAACACGCCCATCATCGCGGCGTGCGCGTGGTTGGGCGTCAACAGAGTGCCAGTTTCGTAGTAGCTGACGATCGGCAGGTTGATCAGGAACCCGAACATGCCGGCGCCGACGAAGTTCCAAAAGCCCACAGCCATTAGGAAATAGAACGTCCACTTGTGCGGTACGAGGCGCTCGATACCGTCAACATCCACCTTGTTTCTGGTAGTCCTGACGAAGTCCCACGCATCCAGCGTCAGCAAGGTCAACGGGACCACCTCCAAGACCGAGAACATCGCCGACATTGCCATATTGAACGTGTTGTGGCCCTCGAAATACCAATGGTGACCAGTGCCAATCAGGCCACCCAGGAAATACAGGATCGCGTCAAGATAGATCACCCGCAACGCGATGTTGCGATGGGCCAGGCCCAGTTGGTAGAGGATTAGCGCGACCACGGTGGTGGCGAAGAACTCAAAGAAACCTTCGACCCACAGATGGATGATCCAGAATCGCCAGGTCTCCACCACGGTAAGGTTGGTCGACGCGCCGTAGAACAGCGCCGGGATGTAAAACACCGGGATCGCCAGCGCCGCCCACAGGAACATTCGTGCGATCGGGCGCGCGTTGATATTGGCGACCTTGCTCGGCCGCGCCACCCAATACAGCAGCGCAAACCACACCAGCAGACCGAGCACCAGCAGGTACTGCCAGAAGCGGCCGATTTCCAGGTATTCCCAGCCCTGGTCGCCGAACCAGTACCACCATTTACCTAACAGGTTAGACATGCCCGCCCATTCACCGAGCATGCTCAGTGCGATCACCGCTACGAAGGCGCCAAACAGCAGGTGTGTCCACATCGCTAGTCCACGCGGCTCGTCATCCCGCTGGCGCAGCGTGCGCCCGAGGAACAGCGCCGCGGCGACATACGAGGTGGCGATCCAGAAGATGGCGCTTTGCAGATGCCAAGTGCGCATCAGATTGCTGGGGAAAATATCTTCGAGCTGGAAGCCGTAGAAGCCCTTAGGCTCGGCGCGGTAATGGCCTAGCGCGCCGCCCACCAAGGTCTGGAAGAGGAACAGCAACGCCACGACGACAAAGAACTTCAACAGCGCCCGCTGCCCCGCGCTGGCCTGACCCGGCAGAATACTGGGCGGCAGGCCGTGGCCGCGCGAAATCCAGCCGAGATAATCGAACTTGCCGAAGACCAGCAACACCGTCGCGATGCCGGCCAGCAGCACCAGCAGGCTCAGCGCGCTCCACAGGTAGGCGCCGGCGATCGGTGTATTGCCGACCAGTGGTTCATACGGAAAATTGTTGGTGTAGGAATAACTGTAGCCCGGACGATCAGCGACCGAGGCCCAGGCGGCCCAGGTGACGAAGGCGCTGAACTCACGCAACTCTGTCGGATCGGAGATTAAATCAGGCTTGAGGCCACCGTCGGTGGCAGGGTGCTGGAAGTAATCGGTCCAGTGTACGATCTGCTGATTCCAGGCCAGCGTTTCCGCAGGCGTGAGTTGCAACGTGTCGGTGCCGACGTTGTAGCGATTGGTTTTCAGCAGTACGCCGACTTGTCCGTAGATGCCGGCCTGTTGCTGGGGGTCGAGGTCGTCAACCGGCTTACCATACTGCTGGCGTGCCAGCACATCGGCTGTGTCCAGACCCATGTGGTGCAACGCTTCGGCTGAGTAGTCGGGACCAATGTAGGCCCCGTGGCCCCAGATCGAACCGTTGTCCATCAAGCCATATTTAAGGAACACGCCCTGGCCGGCGCTGATATCTGCGCCCGTGAACAACGTCTGGCCCTGTGCATCGACGATCTTGCCGGGAATCGGCGGGGCGTTGCGATAGCCCATGACGGT
This sequence comes from Rhodanobacter sp. C03, assembly GCF_002001175.1. Lineage (GTDB taxonomy): Bacteria > Pseudomonadota > Gammaproteobacteria > Xanthomonadales > Rhodanobacteraceae > Rhodanobacter. Next base: position 1,109,746 of record NZ_MUNT01000001.1, read on the forward strand.
CATGGCCACCAGCATGACAAAGCCGAATGCCATCACGATCAGGATCGAACGAATCCACCACGGAGACAGGGCTGAAACCTCCGGTTCGACCAGAGGTAGTGCTGCGTCATTCATCATGGTTCTCCCGAACAGAGCGAAATGCTGCCATCGGGAAGGGCGTGCTGTCACGCCAGCAGTCGTTATGGGTTCCGATTCAACGTGTCGGATATCACCCTTTGGATGACGAAGTAGTGAAATTTGTCTTGAGGCCACGCGGCTGAATTGGACCTCTTCCCCGGATTTGAGTGGCAAGTAGCGGTCGATTCTGTTGATAAACTCAACTCGAAAAATTAGGCGAGAAAACAACGGACATGAGAACGCGATTTCGCGTCAATTTTGTTCACGAATGGCGTTTGATCGAACTCGCGTAGTCAAGCGCGCCCGCCTAAATTCGTGGTTTTTTTGGTTAACCTTGGGCGCTTACCGCGTTGTCGCCGAACTGCCCGAAAGCGGACGGTCGCCACCGGCAGGTTAGGGTCGGGTTCCGCCGGTCAACATCGGCTTGCAGCGGGCTACAGTGGTAGGAGGCTGGTCACTGTCGATTGGTCGCGTAATGCATTAACCGCGATGCGCGCATCGGTGGCGCATTGTTCATGTAGGTGATCGACTGCGGTGCCCGCACTGATTCAGTGAAAATCGCGCGACCGCACGTCTAGCCCACCGAGCAGCTCGCTCATGTCGAGCAAGCGACTGGCGATCAGATGACACACGCCATCGACCGCCTCCCAGCGTCCGTCGATTCCCAGCAGTTCTGATTCCAATAACACTCGCCTGTGGGTTTCGGCGACATCGCGCCATACGATGACGTTGACCATGCCGTGCTCGTCTTCCATGGTCAGGAACGTCACCCCGCTGGCCGTCTGGGGTCGCTGACGCATCGTGACAAGGCCAGCGACGCGCGCATAGCTGTTATGGGGCCGTCGGCGTAGCGTTCGTGAGTCGGTGCATCGGGCTGCGCGCAGCCGATCCCTGATCTGTGCCATGGGATGTACCCCCAGCGTCAGGCCGGTTCGTGCGTAATCCGCCAGCGTGTCCTCGGCCTGTGTCGGCTTCGGCAACACCACCGCGATCTCTGTCGGGCTGACGTTGCCGAAGAGCGGCAGCTGCTTTTCGACACCGGCGATCTCCCAGTGCGCGTGATGACGATGCCGCGACAGACCCCGCAGTGCGCTAGCCTGCGCCAGCAAGTCCTGGTGATGCTTGTCCACGGCCGCTCGGGCGCAGAGATCCGCGATGTCGACGAACGGGCGTTGTGTTCGGGCTGCCATGATCCGGCGTGCAGCTTCTTCGCTGAACCCGCGCACCTGGCGCAGGCCGAGCCGGAGCGCGGGAGCTTCTTCATCCCGAGTAATGAGCGTGTTGTCCCAATCACTGCACTCCACGTCGATAGGGAAGACGTCGATGTCGTGTCGCCTGGCGTCTTGCACGATCTGGCTTGGTGCATAGAAGCCCATGGGCTGGCTGTTCAACAATGCACACGCGAAGGCCGCCGGCTCGTGGCACTTCAGCCAGCAGCTCGCATAGACGATGCCGGCGAAACTGGCTGCATGACTCATCGGAAAGCCATAGCTGCCGAAACCCTTGATCTGCTCGAATAGCTGCTCAGCAAAGGCGACCGTGTAGCCCCGTTCGATCATGCCAGTGAGGAGGCGGTTCCGATGTTTCTCCAGGCCGCCATGCCGCTTCCATGCGGCCATGTCGCGTCTGAGCCCGTCGGCTTCGCCTGCGGTGTACCCGGCCGCGACCATGGCTAGCTGCATGGCCTGTTCCTGAAAAAGTGGAACGCCCAGCGTGCGCTCGAATACTTGCCTCAATTCCTCCGATGGGTAGTCGACGGGTTCCTCGCCCCTGCGCCGACGCAGATACGGATGCACCATGTCGCCCTGGATTGGGCCAGGCCGCACGATGGCGACTTGCACCACCAGATCGAAGAAGTTCTCAGGTCTGTGTCGCGGCAGCATGGCCATCTGCGCCCGCGATTCGATTTGGAAAACGCCGATCGTGTCCGCCCGCTGGATCATCGCGTAGGTGTCGGGATCCTCCGAAGGCAGCGTGGCCATCGAGTAATCCTTCCCCCGCTGGTCGCGCAGCATGTTCAAGCACTTCTGCACGCAGGTGAGCATGCCCAAGGCCAGACAGTCGACCTTTAACAAGTTCATCGTGTCGAGATCATCCTTGTCCCACTGGATGATCGTGCGATCGGGCATCGCAGCGTTCTCCACCGGCACCAGTTCGCTCAGGGGTGCATCCGCGATAACGAAGCCGCCGACGTGCTGCGACAGGTGACGCGGCATGTCCAGGATCTCGGCCGTCAGCTTGATGATGCGCCGGATGACTGCGCTCTCAGGATCGAACCCACGCTCGCGCAACTGCTTCGTTAGTGACTCGTCGCCATTCCACCATGCAAACACCTGGCTCAACTGATCGACCTGGTCCAGCGGCAGCCCCATAGCCTTGGCAACGTCCCTCACGGCACTCTTGCCGCGGTAACAGATGACGGTCGCCGCCAGAGCGGCACGCTCTCGACCGTATTTGCGATAGATGTATTGAATGACCTCTTCGCGGCGCTCGTGCTCGAAGTCGATGTCGATGTCTGGCGGCTCGTTGCGCTCCTTGGAGATGAACCGCTCGACCAGCAGGCTCATCTTCATCGGGTCGACTTCGGTCACACCGAGTGCGAAGCAAACTGACGAGTTCGCCGCGGACCCTCGGCCCTGACAGAGGATGCCCTGGCTTCGCGCGAAGCGCACGATGTCGTGCACGGTGAGGAAATAGGGCTCGTAGCGCAGTTCCTCGATCAATCCCAGTTCGTGCTCGATCTGTTTATGCACTTTCTCCGACACCCCTTCAGGCCAGCGCCAGCGCGCGCCTTCTTCCGTCAGCTGGCGCAACCAGCTGGTAGCGGTGTGGCCTTCCGGCACGAGCTCGGCCGGATAGCGATAACGCAGCTCATCGAGCGTGAAGGTGCATCGTGCGGCGATCCGCGCACTCTCGTCGAGCAAGGCCTCGGGGTAGAGCGTGGCGAGCACGTGTCGGCGCCGTAGGTGTCGCTCACCATTGCGTGCGATCAACCCTCCCGCCGCGGCGACTGGTACGCGGTGTCGGATCGCCGTGAGCGTGTGCTGCAAAGCCAGCCGCCGTCGGACGTGCATGTGCACGTCGCCCGCCGCTACCAGTGGCAGATCCAGCTCGCGGCCGATCGCTTCCAGTTCACGCACGCGCCGTGCATCGTTCGGTCCGCGATGTAGCTCAACGGCCAGCCAGGCGCGATCGCCGAACGTCTGTCGTACCCAGCGACCATGAGCCATGTCGGCGATCAGGTCAGGAGCCCACAGGACCAGCGTGCCTGGCAAGCCGGTGACCATGTCAGCGCACGTCAGGCGGTAGGTGCCTTTCTCCGATGCACGTCGACCCTGTGTGATCAGACTGCAGAGCGACGTGTAGCCTGTCTTCGTTTCGCACAACACGACGATCTTGGGACCATCGTCGAGCTGGATTTCCGAGCCGACGATCAAAGGCACGCCCGTTTGGCGTGAGGCTTCCAGCGCGCGGACGATACCGGCGAATGAGCACTCGTCCGTGATCGCCAGAGCGGAATAACCGCACGTCTTCGCCCGCTCGAACAGTTCGCGTGCACTGGATGCGCCGCGGCCGAAGGAGAAGTTCGACAGGCAGTGGAGCTCCGCGTAGGCCGTCATGCAAACCACCCGTGGATCATCCAGCCGGTCTGCTCATCGGGTGCGCAGAACGCCCAAGCTTCCTGCCCCAGTGAGGTCTCGATGACGTAGTAGTCGCGGCAGACTTCACCCCCATCCCACCAGCCCGTTTCGACGCGCTCTGGACCCGCCAAGATGATTGGGTTCCCGCCACGCAACGGAACGGGACGTCGAAGCAACCAGGTGGGTCGTGGATGGGGCTCGATCGGCACTTCATCATGCGTGGCCTCGCGCTGCGCACGTTCGGGCCGAGGGTCCTGTGTGCTGCCCAGTCGATAGACTGCGCCATCCCCCAGCCGCGCGCGCAGTCGTTCGCGCAGCTGCTCGATCGGCAATGCATTCGCATGCCGCTCGTCGAACAGATCACGTCCTGCGGGCACGAACGCCGGCAGATCACGGGCGATCAGGCGCAGCGCCAGAACTGGCTCAGGCAGCGTCACGTGTTCCAGCCGACCCCGTGCAAACTCGAACAACAGGGCACCGTCGCGCTCCGATGCCAGCAGCCCCACAGGCACATCCGTGAAGTGACCTTCGCGGTGCTCCAGGCGCAGCAGGAAACGCTGCACTCCACCATCGCGACCAGCCAGGTACGCGGCCAGATCATCGACCATGCGCCGCACTGGAAAGATCAGGGCGGATTGGTTCTCGACCTCGTGGAGCAATTCGATGCGCAGATCGAACGTGTCCGGCGGTCGATACAGCTCCAAGCCAGACGGCAGATCGCCAGTCAGACGATCCAGCGACGCCAACAGCTCCACGCCGAAGCGTCGACGCAATCCGTCTCGTGGTAGCGCCAGGACTTGGCCAAGTGTGCGAATACCCATGCTGGGCAGCGTCGCGATCGCCTTTTCGGGCAATCGACTCTTGACGATCGACACCCGCTGCAGGGCGTTGCGCAGCGTGTCTACGGTCAGCACCGCTTGCCCATCGGAAACCGTCGTCAGCACATGGGCGGCGTGAGCGGTCGGTGCCGCCGCCATGCGATGACGGAATCCCAGGTCCGTGAAGTCCGCCCGCAGCATGGATTCAAGCCGTGGCCACGGCCCGAACAGACCCATGCTCTTGCTGACCTCCAGCACAATCGCATGCGGCAGCAGGCTGACTTCGGAGCTGTAGCGGTAAGCCACAGCGGCCAGGAACTGATGCCACCTCTCTACCGACTCACGGTCATACGGGATCGCGTCGAACTGCGACAGCAACGCTTGCGCAGCGCTCAGTCGCTGCCCGACATGCAAGCCTGCCGCTCGGGCGGCGTCATTGGCCGAGACGATCGTACGTGCGTTGATCGGCCCGTCGACCAGCACCAACGGTCCTTCTGTGGGGCGACGTCGGAGAATCCCATCCAGCGCCAGACTTGGCAGGTAGATACAGGCCCAAAGCATGTCTGAGCGCCATCAATGAACAGAACGCGGCAAGGGAACGGCTTGGGCGGGCACAGCGCCACCTCGGCATTTACGGACCCAGACCTGCGGACGTGGCAGTGCTTCCAGTTCCAGACGCAGCGCCGCAGGTGATGCGTTGGACAGGTGAGAGCGATCGCGGAATACGAAGGCGAGGGCCTGCCCGGTGGCAGCGGCAACCTGCAGACGGCGCAAGGCGCGATCGTCAGCGTGATGCGGCCACGCCAGCACGGCGGCGCAGCTTCCCGATCGTAGGCACTGCTCGGTGGCCCAGAGCACATCCTTCTCACCAGCATCAACGATTTCTACGCGGCGCATGTCGACACCTTGCTGGCGCCAACCGGCGACACACGGCGCATACGGCGGCGACACGATCACTACGTGGCGCTGACCTTGGGTCAACCGTGCAAGCATGGGCAACACGAGGCGAAGTTCGCCCACACCATCGACGGGCAGCAGGATCTCGGACAGCGAAGCCTCGGGCCAACCGCCTGCCGGCAACACGGCATCGAGTGCGCGCAAGCCAGTGGGCTGATCACCGATCGGCACCTCGGGGGCACGACCACGCCAGACCTGACGGGCATCGAGCAAAGCGGACAGTGGGACAACCGCATTCATCAGCTGCCCCGCAGCAGGCCTGCAAACAGACCTTCAATCGCGAAATCTTCGGTCGGGTCCACGTCGATGGGTTTGAAGCCAGGACTGTTCGGCATCAACCGAATCACGTCGTCCTTCATGTAGAGGCGCTTGATCGTGAAACGGTCGCCATCCACACGCGCAGCCACCACTTGGCCGTGACGAGCCACCGGCGTGGCGTGCACTGCCACCAGATCACCGTCCCGGATGCCTTCGTCGCGCATCGAATCGCCTACCACCTTCACAAGGTAGTCCGGTCGCAATCGGAACAACGAACGGGACACGCGCAGACTGCGATCGACGCGAGACTCCGAAAATAGGGGCTCACCGGCCGCGATGCGGCCGATCAGCGGCAGATCCAGCGTGTCCGCATCCATCGGATCGGGTTCGCGTACCAGTCGGATACCGCGGGCATGGCTGGTCTCGATCGTCAGCCGACCTTTCGCTGCGAGCGATTGGACGTGCTTGAACACTGCACTGACGTTGCCGATCCCCAATGCCTCACCGATTTCTTCCAAGGTGGGCGACTGCCCATCCCGCTCGATCCGCGCGCGGATGAAAGCGAGGACGTTCGATTGGCGCTGGGTGATCTGGATGGTCATGGCTCGCATAGTTTCACCTATTTAGGTGAAAATGGAAGATGAAAAAAAGCCACGCCGAACCACTTGAGACAGATCAAAGGTTTAGCGCGGTGTTCGCATCCGGCTTCAAACGCCGTTTCAGTCCCAGCGTCCCCCGAAGCTATCTCACGGGATGAGATGGCGCCGCGATTCACTGCAACCATCACCAGACCAGGCCATCGCATGAACGCTCTTCCCGACCGCTACGCTTCCGATGAACTGGTCCTGCGGGAACCGGGTGACGGCCGCACGCTCGCCCAGCGTCTCTCAAAGCGGTATGCGGCAAGGATCACTGGCGCCTTCGTCGTGCCTGGGCGTGACGGCTCATTTGCACCGTTGCCCGACGACCTACCAACTGCGCTCGCCCAAGCCTTGCGCTCGCGTGGCATCGAGCAGCTGTATAGCCACCAGGCTGACGCTTGGGTCGCGACGCAATCAGGCGCCCATGTCGCCATCGTCACGCCCACCGCTTCAGGCAAGTCGCTCTGCTACACGCTGCCTGTCATCACTGCCGCAATGACGCAGCACGCCAAGGCGCTGTATCTCTTTCCCACGAAAGCGCTGGCGCAGGACCAAGTGGCCGAGTTGCTCGAACTCAATCAGGCCGGCGATTTGGGAGTCAAAGCCTTCACCTTCGATGGCGACACGCCCGGTGACGCGCGCCAAGCCATCCGGTTGCATGGCGACATCGTAGTCAGTAATCCCGACATGCTGCACCAGGCGATCCTGCCGCATCACACCAAATGGGCGCAATTCTTCGAGAACCTGCGGTATGTCGTGATCGACGAGGTGCATACCTACCGCGGCGTCTTCGGTTCGCACGTCGCCAATGTCATTCGCCGGCTGAAGCGCGTGTGCGCGTTCTATGGCGTGACCCCGCAGTTCATCCTCTGCTCCGCCACGATAGGCAACCCGAAGGAGCACGCCGAGGCACTGATCGAGGACGCCGTCACCGCGATCACCGAAAGCGGTGCACCGACCGGCGACAAGCACGTGCTGTTGTGGAACCCACCCGTGGTAAATCCCGATCTCGGTCTGCGCGCCTCGGCGCGGTCGCAAACCAACCGCATCGCGCGACTGGCGATCAAGTCGGGGATGAAGACGTTGGTGTTTGCGCAGTCGCGCACTATGGTCGAGGTGCTGACCAAGTATCTGAAAGACGTGTTCGACAGCGATCCGCGCAAACCCGCCCGGATTCGGGCCTACCGCGGCGGCTACCTTCCCAAGGAACGGCGCGCTGCAGAACGGGAGATGCGTGCTGGCACCATCGACGGGATCGTGAGCACCTCTGCCCTGGAGCTGGGCGTGGACATTGGCAGCCTCGATGTCGTCGTGCTCAACGGGTATCCCGGGTCCGTTGCAGCCACTTGGCAGCGGTTCGGCCGTGCTGGTCGCCGGCAGCAGTCGGCGTTGGGCGTGATGGTGGCCAGCTCAGACCCACTCGATCAATACCTCGTGCGGCACCCGGAGTTCTTCCAGGGCGCAACGCCTGAACATGCCCGCATCCAGCCCGATCAGCCGCTGATCCTGCTCGACCACATTCGCTGTGCCGCTTTCGAGCTGCCTTTCATTGGCGACGAGATGTTCGGCACCGACGTGGCAACGCCTTGGCTCGACGTGTTGGGTGAGGAAGGGGTGCTGCATCGAGAAGGCGATCGTTGGGAGTGGATTGCCGACAGCTATCCGGCCATCACCGTGTCGTTGCGCTCGGTTGCCGACGGCAACTTCGTGGTGGTCGATCGCACCAACGGACGTCAGACGATCATTGCCGAAGTCGACTACTCCGCCGCGCCGGTGACCCTCTACGAGGGCGCCATCCACATGATCCAGTCCGTGCCTTACCAGGTGGAACGGCTCGACTGGGAGGGTCGCAAGGCCTACGTCACGCGAACCCACGTCGACTACTACACCGACGCAATCGACTATACGAAGCTCAAAGTGCTTGACTGCTTCGACACGTCCAACGCCGGATGTGGTCAGGCCCACCATGGCGAAGTGCATGTCGTTCGCCGCGTGCCAGGCTACAAGAAGATCAGGTTTTACTCGCACGAGAACATCGGCTTCGGTCCAGTCAACCTGCCTGATCAGGAGTTGCACACGACGGCCGTGTGGTGGCAGCTCGCGCAGCTGGTGCTGGATGCCGCCTTCGAGCAGCGCCAGCAAGCGCTCGACGGCTTTCTCGGAGCGGCTTATGCGCTACACATCGTGGCGACCGTAGCCGTGATGGCCGAAGCGCGCGACCTGCAGAAGTCCGTAGGCAGTGGTGATGGCGCGTGGTTCGTCAGTGCCGATGTGGCAGGTCGCGGCCAGATCCGCGGCACAGACGGACAGCCTGTCGCATTGGCGGCCGACGCACCGTTTACACCAACGGTCTACCTCTACGACGCGTTTCCCGGTGGCATCGGTCAAAGCGAACCGCTGTTCAGTCGGCGCGAGGATCTCGTGGCGCAATCCGTGACCCTCATCGAACGCTGCGATTGTCGTGGCGGCTGTCCGGGCTGTGTGGGTCCGGTGCTGGCTGCAGATGAAAATGCAGCAACAACGCCCAAGGCGTTAGCACTTCGCGTGCTGGCGCTGCTGGTGGCCCTGTGAGCGCTTTGGCTGCGCGTTTGCGCCAACTACGTACACAGTCAGGTAAACCGTCTGCTGTGGCCCCCTCGAAGCCCAGCCTGTCGCCTGACTTGCTCCGGCTGATTCAAGGACGCGCTCGCATGCTGAGCGTGGGTCCGCGTGCACCGTCCAGCGACCGAATGGTCCCTGGGATTGAGATCGCACCGGGTCTGTTCCTTACCGAAGCGATCATGGAGTGGGGACATCCCCCAGCGATGATCGACACTACATTCGCGCGGTGGAATGAACCTGTCGCTCACAACCGCTTGTTGCACTTCGATACTGAGACAACAGGTCTCGCCGGAGGCACCGGCACGCGCGCATGGATGATTGGGACTGCTGACTGGCTGGCTGATGGGCGCTTCCGCCTGCGCCAGCTGACAACGACCACGATGGGCGCAGAGACCGACATGCTGCGGAATTTCGCCCGGTGGCTGCGACCGGACACGGTGCTCGTCAGTTACAACGGCAAATGCTACGACTCACCTCTGCTCAAGACGCGATATCGCTTGGCTCGGCTACCGGAACCACTGACTGGACTTGGTCATCTGGATCTGCTTCATCCTGTGCGCCGGCACTGGAAAGGTTCGTGGGAGAACTGCCGCTTGGCCACTGCAGAACGCGAACTGCTCGGCGTGGTGCGCGAAGACGACTTGCCGGGATCGGAAGCTCCTGCCGCTTGGCTTAGCTATCTGCGTGGCGGGTCCGCGGTGAACCTGAGACGAGTGATGGTGCACAACTCGCAAGATCTGAAGAGCGTGGCGGGTGTGTTGCTGCACTTGGCCGGCTTGCCTTCGTAAGCGCAGGTAGCGATGGACTGGACGACTTCATGCGCACCACGAGCTTGACCTGAACTCGTTCAGCGTTAGAATTCACCTGTCGATTCAGTTCGACTTTCGAGACTGCAGCGAGATCCGCAAGGATGGCAGTTGCAGCAGGACAGAGAGATGAGCGCCTCTGAACCCTCGCGCGCCCCTGCAGGCAACTGTGGGGCTTTGCTTTTCTGGGCGTCGCAAAGCAGTCGATGGGCGTGCTAGGTCAGGGCTTCATGGCGCACGTGTGAGCTCGCCTCGACGTCGCTCGCGCCCCTCTACTCGCAGCACATTGGCGCTCAGCAGAAGCGCGTGAGCGACGCTGTAGAGCACGCTTTCAGTTAATGCTGAGTCGCTGCGACGACGGGACCCGGAATGACAGTGGCGCCTGTATGGAGATTGGCTAGAAGCACCTGAAGTTCGGCGTAAGGGATAAGGGGGACACGTGGATTTTCCTAGGACTTCCACTCTGGGCAGATACCACGGCGCAGTGAAATTCCTGACGGCAGTTGCAGCTGATCCTGGGATGGTGCTTATACATCGCCCAGAATGCTGATCAGGCTGCGGACCTGCTCTGCGGTGTAAGAATTCAATACTCAGTTTGCATCGCCTTTACTTGACGTTAGCATGACGTTTGTCGCTCGCAGCCCTTGCCAGCGCTCAAAAACGCGAATTCGCGCTGTCACGCGATCTGACTCGCATATTGACGCTTGAAATGCACTCAACTGCATTCCCGGGCTCAGATGGTCAACGCAGCAGGGACGAACTTGAGCCTTGCTTGAGGTCGGTTTGCGGTAGACCGACTGCGCACACCTAAGCATTCGTCATACACATCTCGCACGCTCCGGCATGCGTTATGGTCGGGTCGACTGGTTGAATGGATACACCTCTTGCTTCGTGCAAATGGTGATCATCTTGATTGTCGTGCCAGAAGATTCAAAATCTCGCGTCCGGGTAAATCGGGTGTTTCTCGGATAGCGTTGGTCTGGAGTACCCGTCAAACGAAAACACCCACAATCCATATTCACCATCTGCGCGCTCCGTTTGCACTCTTACAACAGTATGAAGTTCGTTTTCAGGCGGGAATCTGTTTCTCAGAATTATGTCAATTTCCCGCTTTTCATTGGGTTGTAATGGATGCGGCAAGTCCGTCATAAGATTGCAGAAGACCCTCCGACTATCAGACCGATCCGTCACGATCCATGAAATTCGCGTGCGTCTCGCGACCAGTCCGATGTTCTGTAAAACGAGTTTTTGGGTGAGGGTGCCTGAGCTTGCGATTTGCAGACCAGGTGCCAACGTGAAATCCGGCCCAGTCCTCTCGCGCTCTTCCCGTCGATGTACCCGATCATCGTCTATCTGTTGTTGTGTGTGCTCATTGGCTTGCCGTTGAAGCCGGAGCTGTTCTTCCATGGCAGCACTGGTCAGATCATTCGCCTTGCGTTGTGTTTCGATCTGTTCCTGCATGGCTTGGAATGATTCGCTCATCTGTTGCCTCTGCAGCAAGAAGCTTCGCGCAGCCCAGGCAAGCGCGAGGGGTGTGAATACCCCACTTAAGAACGCGCCAACATGATCGAGCTGGTCCAAGCTGGGGTATGTCCAACCGTCCTGGAACAGCCCCGACTTCCGGAGCAGCCAACCAGCCACCGCGGTGGCCATCGCCGTAAAAACCGTGAGCACGAACGTTAGATTGTCACGCTTCCTATTTGTACCCATAGCTCCCCTGTGACCGAGTCGTTGAAGATCCGGAAAACCGCCACCTTGCATATATTGACACGCACCAGCAGCCACAGAATGGTCTCCTGTGGCGATCCGGAAGGTGATACCTGCTCGCCCACAGGTCGTTCGACAGCGCGCCAGAATCGCTGCTGATGCGCTCTCCCAGCGTGCTCACACCACGAACCCTCAGTGGATGATGCTCGATGCCGGCGAGGTGCTCGAACCATCGTGACCCGCCCATGCGGGTCTACCGAGGCTCGGCTTGTAAGTGCGATGTTGTTGCCAACGACCGCGCCACTCAGCTTCAATACCTAACTTCCGGAACGCCGCCTCGCGAAGCACGCCGAGCTGCTCTTTGCCCAGCCGAGTTGACTCGTGCGACATGTAGATCCGCTTCGAGGCTTCCGCCGCATCCAGCTTCAACAGGTCTTTGGTCATATAGAGCGACCAGCAAACAGCCGAGTGGCACCGATCGGCGTGGACTTGATGAAGGTTCCGGAACGCCAGGTTGGGAGAATGCCCGGCGAGGTTCCACAGCAGCCCTTTGATGGTCTTGGGATCTGCGGTGGTTCTGATCAACCCGTGCAAGTGCAATATGCCGGAACGTGACCTCTCCAGCGTCATCATCACAGGCCCGCACCAAAGGAGTGGCATCAGCTCGTTGCGCAGTTTGCGAAATACCTCACGCGGATCAATCTGCATGGCCTCTCGTCGCCGTTCTCCGAAATTCACGGTAAAGCTGACACCACCCTTGGTCCGATCAACGCCACTGGCAACCATCATCACCTTCTCTACGGCTGACTTGGTATCCCAGTTCCTGAGCGTGTAGTGGTAGTAGGACGCGTCTAGCGACACTTCCCTTGCTTTCAACAGTTCTTTCTTGGGGAAGTAGATGGGCTGCTTGTTGTAGAGAGCCATCTTCAGGTCTTCCCCGGTTGCCATCGTGATCTCCTGAGATCCCTTTGAGCTATTGGTATAAACAAGGCTAGTTGGATTTGTGTTCTGGATGGTTAGCGTCACTAAAGGGCGCTTCACCACCGGCTGAACGTCAGGGTGAAGAAGGCTAATCGCAACAAGAGCTTGTGCGCCTTGATGGGTCTTCGAATTCGCCGCGGGGTAGGTGACATTTTTCCGGTTGTTCGTTTTCGTTGTTACCGCTGCGCGCGGCGGTGTCATAGGTGATTGCATACAATTTCCAAGGCGAAAGCATCCACCACACATCATTCGATGCATGTTTGAAGGCTGAGTTGTTGAACACCGCACTAGGCTCGCTCTAGTGCCGTGAAGAAGCACGCATCAACCGATGCATGCTGGTTATGTCAACGCCAACGAGTTCAGCAGTCGGCGCGTCAGATCCGATACCACCGCTGAAAAGTGTTGTTGACCACCTACAGTTTAGTCAGGAATTTTTTTCTTGAAGAAAAAAAATTCGCCCGGAATCCGGGTCACCGACCCGTCCGTCAAACTAGTTGCATGCTGACTATAATCCTTGGTTTTCCCTCGACCTATGCCTTCAGAGCGGCATCGTTAGTTGTGCGTCTGGCACCCGGAATCTTGCTTCCCGCGTGCTACGATTGTCAGCACGAGTAGTTGCTACGTCTGGCAGCACTGGTCGAGCGCTAAGTGTCTGATTCCTAGTGGCATCTGCGGTTGCTACGTTTGATCAGAGACGCGTCTTGGCTAAGTTGTTGATTGCAAAGAGCGAGGTCGTCGGTTCAAATCCGGCCGCCCCGACCAATTCGCAAGAATCACGTGACGGCGCCCTAGGGCGCCGTTGTCGTTTGTGCGCACGCGACGCCGCTGCCAGCGGCGCGCTAGGCTGTCTCCGGATTCCCACTCGGAGGTGTTGCGTATGCCGTCGAACTGCTGTCACCCGGATGCACCCCACATCAAGCTGAAGGCGCCGGACTGGTATGTGTCGGCATTGATGCTGGATCGTGCGCTGGACGCGATCCTGCGTCGGCTCAAGAACCTCGATCGCAATCACGACATTCCTTACCTCGCCGGCTACAGCCAGGACGGCAAGACGATTTACATCGACCGTCATCTGCCGAAGAGCTTCACTTTCCGCGGTCGCACCATCGAAGTGGATCGCTTCCTGATCCTGCACGAGGAAGTGGAGAAAACCCTGATCGACCAGCTCGGTTTGCACTATCTGCATGCCCACCAGATCGCCACCCGCGCCGAGGAGGCGGCGGTGAACGCCGAGCGCATCACCTGGGCGGCGTACGACCGCTTCATGCAGAAGTATGTGAAGTCGATCGGTGACGAGCGATTGAGCAAGGTTCCGGCGGATCTCGATCTCAAGCCGTACCGCGATTATCACGACTACGAGTTGATGCAGCAGATGCTGCAGCACATCGATCGCGCGCCGGGCAGCAGTGCGAAGCTGCGCGATGAGCTGAAGTCTTATGCCGCGGCATTTCGCGAGGAGCATCGGGTGGAGCGCCGTGCATCCGGCAACGTAGCGGCCAAGAGCAACGCGGCCGCAATCGGTGAACGTGGTGCTAGCCGTGCGGCGGGGAAGCCGCCGGCGAAGAAGCCAGCAATTGGCAAGAAGACGGCCGATGGGCGGGGCAAGGCCCGCACCCCGGTTACCTGATCGTTGCTGTGGCCTGCGCGTTCGCGCGGGCCACAGCAACCCGGATCAATACAGCACGCGGCTGCGCAAGGTGCCGGGAATCGCTGCGAGTTGCTCTTTCAACACCGTGGCCTGCGCCGCATCGGCGGTGACGTCGATCACCACGTAGCCGACTTCGCTGTCGGTCTGCAAGAACTGCGCATCGATGTTGATGTTGCCAGCCGAGAACAGTTCGTTGACGCGCGAAAGGATGCCCGGCACGTTGCGGTGGATGTGCAGCAGGCGGCGGCTGTTGGGATGTTCGGGCAGGGTGACTTCGGGGAAGTTGACTGCCGACAGGGTCGAGCCGTTGTCGCTGTAGCGAATCAGCTTGCTGGCGACCTCGATGCCGATATTGTCCTGCGCCTCCAGCGTGCTGCCGCCGATGTGGGGGGTGAGGATGACGTTGTCCATGCCGAGCAGCGGTGAGACGAAGGCATCGTCGTTGCCTTTTGGTTCGAGCGGGAAGACATCCACCGCGGCGCCGGCCAGATGGCCCTGGCGCAGCGCAGTAGCCAGCGCGTCGATGTCCACCACGCTGCCGCGCGAGGCGTTGATCAGCATCGCGCCGGCATGCATCTTCGCCAGTTGCTCGCGCCGGATCATCAGCTGCGTGGCGGGAGTCTCCGGCACATGCAGGGTGACCACGTCGGCGCGTTCCAGCAGTTCGTCGAGACTGGACACCGCGCGCGCATTGCCCAGCGACAGCTTGGTTTCGATATCGTGGAAGATCACCCGCATGCCCAGGCTCTCGGCCAGCACGCCGACCTGGGTGCCGATGTGGCCGTAGCCGACGATGCCGAGCACCTTGTCGCGCGTCTCGTAGCTGCCGGTGGCGGACTTGGTCCAGCCGCCGCGATGGCATAGCGCGTTCTTCTGCGGGATGCCGCGCAACAGCATGATCGCCTCGGCGATCACCAGTTCGGCCACGCTGCGCGTGTTGGAGTAGGGCGCGTTGAACACCGGCACGCCCAGCTTGCGCGCGGCAGTCAGGTCGACCTGATTGGTGCCGATGCAGAAGCAGCCCACCGCGATCAGGCGCTTGGCCTGCGCCAGTACCTCGGCGCTGAGCTGCGTGCGGGAACGGATGCCGACGATATGCGCGTCGGCGATGCGTGCCTTCAGCTCGACCTCCGGCAGCGACTTCGCGTGCAGCTCGATCTGGCTGTAGCCAGCACGATGAAAATTCTCGACCGCACTGGCGCTGACGCCCTCCAGCAGCAACACCTTGATGTCTTGGCGGGGGTAGGAGGTTTGCATGCGTCGGCCCGGGCAGGAAGGAGTTCGTACTATGCCAGAGCTGGAGACGATTTGCGGCGCTGCAACACTGGACGCGAAGCGATGCGACTGGCAGGCTGTGCGGACATTCTGGAGCCACGCATGTCCGATGCCCGCCTTGCCGACCTGTCCCGCCGGTTGCCTGATCTGCGGCTGCTCACCGAGCCAGGCGAGCTGGAGCATTACGGCCGCGACTGGACCCGGCGCTGGACGCCGGCGCCGTTGGCGATCGCGTTGCCGTCGAGCATCGACGAGGTGCAGGCGATCGTGTGTTGGGCCAACGAACGGCAGATTGCGATCGTCCCCTCCGGCGGCCGCACCGGCCTGTCTGGTGGCGCAGTGGCCGCCAACGGTGAGTTGGTGTTGAGCCTGGAACGGATGAATCGCGTGCTGGATTTCGACGCGGTGGATCGCACGCTGACCGTGCAGCCGGGCATCATCCTGCAAACCGTGCATGAGGCCGCCCGCAGCCATGGCCTGATCTATCCGGTCGATTTCGCCGCGCGGGGTTCATGCTCGATCGGCGGCAATATCGCGACCAATGCCGGCGGCATCCGGGTGATCCGTTATGGTAATACGCGCGAGTGGATCGTCGGATTGAAGGTGGTGGTCGGCAACGGCGAGCTGCTTGAGCTCAATCGCGGCCTGATCAAGAACTCCAGCGGCTACGACTTCCGTCAGCTGATGATCGGTTCGGAGGGTACGCTCGGCATTGTGGTGGAAGCGACGCTGAAACTTACCGATCCGCCGCCGCCGTCGCAGGTGATGTTGCTGGCGTTGCCTCACATGGACGCGCTGATGCAGGTGTTTGCGCTGTTCCGTGCGCGCCTGACGTTGCAGGCATTCGAGTTCTTCACCGATCACGCGCTTGAGCATGTACTGGCGCATGGCGCGCAGCGTGCCATCGACGGCGATTATCCGTATTACGTGGTGACCGAGTTCGATGCTGTCGATGAGCGGGCGCAGGACGCCGCGCTGGCGGCATTCGAGCATGCACTGGAGCAGGGCTGGGTCAGCGACGGCGTGATCGCGCAGAGCGAGGCGCAGTCAGCTGCACTGTGGCGGCTGCGCGAAGGCATCACGGAGAGCCTGGCGTCGCGGCGACCCTACAAGAACGACGTGTCGGTTCGCATCAGTGCCGTACCGGCGTTCCTGCACGAGATGCAGGCGCTGCTGGCGCACGAATACCCGCAGATCGAGGTGGTGTGGTTTGGCCATATCGGCGATGGCAACCTGCACATCAACGTGTTGCGCCCGGACGGTATGTCTGAGGAGACGTTCATCGCCCAATGCGAACACGTCACCAGGCTGCTGGCGGCAACCCTGCAACGGCACGGCGGCAGCATCTCGGCCGAGCACGGCATCGGGCTGGTCAAGCGGGCCTACCTGGAAAGCACTCGCAGCGCGGCGGAAATTGCGTTGATGCAGGGCGTGCGCAAGGTGTTTGATCCGAACGGCGTCCTCAATCCCGGCAAGCTGTTCGCAGGCGGCTGAGGGCTCTGAAGCCGCCTGCATGCTAATCTTGGCGGCTTGTTTATTCGCTTTGAGGAGCCGTCATGTCGCCGCCGCTTCGTTCGCTGTACCCCGAGATCGAGCCCTTCGACAGCGGCTTGCTCAAGGTGTCCGCACTGCACACGCTGTACTACGAACAGAGCGGCAACCCGAACGGCAAGCCGGTGGTGTTCCTGCACGGTGGCCCGGGCGGCGGTACCAATCCGAAGTGCCGACGTTTCTTCGATCCGGCGATCTATCGCATCGTGCTGTTCGATCAGCGTGGTTGCGGCAAGTCCACGCCACATGCGGAACTGACTGACAACACTACCTGGGAGCTGGTCGCTGACATCGAGCGCCTGCGTGAGCACCTGGTGATCGACCGCTGGCAGGTGTTCGGCGGCTCCTGGGGCTCCACGCTGGCACTGGCTTATGCGCAGGCGCATCCGGACATGGTGACCGAACTGGTGCTGCGCGGCATCTTCATGCTGCGCCGCTGGGAGCTGGAGTGGTTCTACCAGAAGGGTTGCGACGCGCTGTACCCGGACGCGTGGGAGACCTATCTCAACGCGATTCCGGAGGTCGAGCGCGGCGATCTGATGAGTGCCTATCACCGGCGATTGACCAGCACTGATGAGAAAACGCGTACCGATGCTGCCCGCGCCTGGTCGGTCTGGGAGGGTGCCACCAGCTTTCTGTGGCAGGACAAGTCGCACATCGAATCCAGCGCCGAAGACGAGTTCGCGCTGGCGTTCGCGCGGATCGAATGCCATTACTTCGTCAACGGTGGCTTCTTCGAGCACGACGATCAGTTGCTGCGCAACGTGGATCGTATCCGCACCATTCCCACGGTGATCGTGCAGGGTCGCTACGACGTGGTCTGCCCGCTGCGCAGTGCGTGGGATCTGCATCGTGCATGGCCCGAAGCCGATCTGCACATCGTGCAGGATGCGGGTCACTCGGCATTCGAGCCAGGCATCATGCATCAGCTGCTGGAGGCGACCGATCGTTTCGGTCGCTGAGGCTCTGTCGGCATTGCAGGAGCGGGTCTGGCTTCAGTCGGTTGCCGGCAGTTGTTTGGTACCGAAGATCTTGTCACCCGCGTCACCGAGTCCCGGCAGGATGTAGCCGTGCTCGTTCAGGCGCTCGTCGATCGAGGCGGTGTATATCTCGATATCCGGATGGGCGGCCTCGATGCGCTTGAGGCCTTCCGGCGCGGCGACCAGGAACAGTCCCTTGATGCGCTTGCAGCCGGCGGCTTTCAGCATGTCGACGGCAGCGATCAGGGTGCCGGCAGTGGCCAGCATCGGATCGACGATCAGCGCGATGCGCTCGTCCATGCGGCCGCTGAGCTTCTCGTAGTAGGCGACCGGTTGCAGCGTGTGTTCGTCCCGCTGCACCCCGACCACGCTGACCTTGGCCGACGGAATCATGTCGAGCACACCAGGCAACATGCCCAGACCCGCGCGAAGGATCGGCACGATGGTGATCTTCTTGCCTTTGATCCGGTGCACCTGCAGCGGACCGGCCCAGCCATCGATCTGTTCCTCGACGGTTTCCAGATCCTTGGTGGCTTCGTAGGTGAGCAGGGCGGCGACTTCGGAGGCCAGCTCGCGGAATTCCTTGGTGCTGATGCCGGCACGGCGCATGAGGCCCAGCTTGTGCTGGATCAGCGGATGGCGGACTTCGGTGATTTTCATGCCTGACTGCCTGGGGATGGATGCAGCGCCTTGCGCACCGCGACAGTCGGAAGCTTAACGGGAGGTTCCGCTTACCGCACGATGACGCGTACGGAAAGAGAAGGGGCGCCGATTGCCGGCGCCCCCGAAAACAATTACGGCGTGGCCGGTGCGGCGGCCCCACCCTTCAGACAGCCGCTCATGAAAGTCTTGCGGGCAGCGCCCGCTAGCGCCTTCGTCTTGGCGTCGGCATTGCAGCTGGTCATCTTCTGCTGCTGAGTCTGTTTCGCGGTCATTGCGGGAGCTGCGGCAGCGGCAGCTGGCGCAGCGGCTGGAGTGGCAGCCGCGGTGCTATCGCCCTTCAGGCAGGCGCTCATGAAAGCCTTGTGGTCGGCTCCCTTCTTGCCGGCGGACTGGTGGCTGCAGTCGGCCATGCGCTGCTGCGATGCGGACAACGTCTTGGTGGGGGCTGCCGGGGTGGCGGCAAAGGCCGAGGTGGCGGCAAGAACCAGCGCGGCGCTGGCAGCAATCAGGCTGAAACGCAGAGACATGTGGAAACCCTCCTGAGATGACCGGCGAGTACCGGTGGAGGCAAGTCTATGCCGGTTGCATGAAAGTGCGACAGTGGGGGTGATTTCCCGTGTGCTTTCGATTCATCCTGCGACGGGCGAGTATTCAGCCTCGCCGCAGGATGACTTCGGTACGAGCGCTCAGGCCGCCTCGGCCTTGGCCTTGCGCGGACCCTCCAGCAAGGCCTTGCGCACATGTGCCACGACCAGGTCGATTTCGGCGCTGGTGACGTTGAAGTGCGGGGTGAAACGCAGCGAATTGACGCCGCCGTGGATCACGCCGACGCCGTGTTCGCGCATGTACTCCTCGGTCGAGCCGGCGCCGTAGCACTTGTACTCCGGCGCCAGTTCGCAGGAGAACAGCAGGCCGGTGCCCTGCACCTTGGTGATCAGGCCGCCCAGCTCGTTCTTCAGCGCGTTGAGCTTGTCGACGAATTCCTTGCCGCGCTCGCGGATGTTGCTGCGCACTTCGTCGGTCAGCTCACCCAGCGTGGCCAGCGCCACGTCCAGCGCGCGCGGGTTCGCGGTCATGGTGTTGCCGTAGATGCCCTTGCGGTACAACCCGGCGGTGCGCGCGCTGACCGCCAGCACCGACAACGGGTACTGGCCGGCGTTGAGCGCCTTGGAGAAGGTTTCCATGTCCGGTGCGGGGAGTTTCTCGAAGCCCGGGTAGTCGGTGATCGACAGCACGCCATGCGCACGCAGGCCAGCCTGGATCGAATCGATCAGCAGCAGGGTGCCGTGCGCTTCGGTCAGCGCGCGCGCTGCCTTGTAGAAATCCGGTGTCACCGCGCGGCCCGGGTCGCCTTCGCCCATCACCGGCTCCAGGAACATCGCCTCGATGAACCAGCCGTGCTTGTCGGCGTCGGCGAAGGCGGTTTCCAGCTGCGCGATGTCATATGGCGCCACGGTGAGCACGCTGTCTTCGTGGCGGTAGCTGGCCAGGTGCTGCTGGTAGGTCTTGCGGCTGGAATCGGAATACAGCGCCGGCTTGTCGGTGCGGCCATGGAACGCGCCCTTCACCGCGAGCCGCTTGATCGTGCGACCGGCATAGCGGGCGCCAGTGTCGGTCATCAGCTTGGCATTGACGTCGGCGATCCGGCAGGCCAGCGAGACCGACTCGGAGCCGGAGTTCAGGCACAGATAATTCGTATACGGACTGCCACCGCGGGTGCGGCCCAGCTCCTTGTTGAGCGCGGCGGTGAAGCGCAGCTGCGACACGCTGGGTGCCATCACGTTGGCCATCACCTGCGGACGGCTCAGCGCATCGAGGATCGCCGGGTCGTTGTGGCCGAAGCCGAGCATGCCGTAGCCGCCGTTGTCGTGCACCACGGTACCCTTCAGCGTGACGATCCACGGGCCGCGCGCGGCAGCCGCCAGGTACGGGTTGATCGCGTCGTCAGGATAGAAGTTGACGAAACCGGCCTGGGTCTGCGCCAGTTGCTCGACTTCATCGAGCTTGAGGAAATCACTCAGGTCGGCACGCAGTTCGCGATGGCGCACCACCGCTTCGGCAATCGCCTGGACCAGCATCGGGTCGTTGGCAGCCATGCGCTCGATGCTGGCGTCATCCAGACCGACGGTCCGCGGTTTGCCGCCAAAATCGCGCAATTCGCGCAGCTGGTTGATCACACCCATGATGAGTCCTCCGTAGCTCCGTCGGTCGGCACGCGTGCCGGACTGGCGGACATTAGTGAATGCGTGGCGGGAAACGCAGGCGAGCAGGCGCTTCCTCAAGGTTTCAGGTATTTCATGCCGCCATTTCAGTGCCTTACGGGCGGCTTTATCCCTCACAGGATACCTTGCGGCGTCGGTGGCCGTAACCCCGTACCCGGGTGGGGTGACGGCTGTCACCCCCGATGACTGACGCCAGCGACTGCCTGCGGCGCTTGGTCCCGCGCAGGATAGGTGGCACTGGAGGAGTTCCCATGCCGCATTCCCCTGATCCACATACCCGTGAACCGATCGCCCGCCTCGGCGGTGCCGTCAAACGCTATGGCCCACTGACCGCGTTGGACGGCGCCGACCTGAGTCTGCAGCGCGGCGAACTGCTCGCCCTGCTCGGCCCCAATGGGGCGGGCAAGACCACCGCGATTGCCCTGCTGTTGGGGCTGATTCGTGCCGATGCGGGCACGATCGAACTGTTTGGTCAGGATCCGCAGCGGATCGAGGCGCGCCGGCGGATCGGCGTGATGCTGCAGAACGCCGAGCTGCCGGCAACGCTGCGGGTGGTCGAACTGCTGCGGTTGACCGCCAGCTATTACCCGGCACCGCGCACCCTGGCGGAAACCGCCGAGCTGGCTGGCATTGCCGACCTGCTCAAGCGCCCCTACGCGAAACTCTCCGGTGGCCAGCAGCGGCGCGTGCAATTCGCGCTGGCGTTGTGCGGTCGCCCCGAGCTGTTGTTCCTGGACGAGCCCACTGTGGGCATGGATATCGAGGCGCGGCAGAAGCTGTGGGTGGCGATCCGCCAACTGCTTGCGGAAGGTTGCTCGGTATTGCTGACCACGCATTATCTGGAAGAGGCCGAGGCACTGGCCGACCGTGTCTGTGTGATGGCGCGGGGCCGGATGATCCACGAAGGCACGGTTGACGAGCTGCGGGCGCGGGTGGCGATGAAACGCATCCGTTGCCTGAGTGCACTGCCGATCGACACCGTGCAAGGCTGGCCTGAGGTCAGCCAAGTGCGTCGGGAAAACGAGCGCCTGCACATCGCCACCGCCGAGGCCGAAACTGTCGTGCGTCGATTGCTCGACGCTGATCGCCACCTGCGCGAACTGGAAGTACACCGCGCCGGCCTGGCTGAGGCATTCACCGAACTTACCCGCGATGCCGACGAGGCATCGGATACCGACCAGCGCGAGGCTGCCTGAGATGGAAACCATCATGCCTGTCACCGAACTGACAACGACGAGTGCGATGCCGCGCAGTCGCGTCATCGGCGCCTATCTGGAAGAGGCGCGCAGCGAGTGCCTGCGTTACATGCGCGCGCCGTCCTTCATGCTGCCGATCATGCTGTTCCCTGGACTGTTCTATCTGTTTTTCGGTGTGTTGATGGCCCGGACCGAGGGCGCTGATGCGGGGCGCTACCTGTTGGCCAGCTACGGCACGTTCGGCGTGATGAGTCCGGGCCTGTTCGGCTTTGGTGTGTCGCTGGCGCTGGAACGCGATGGCGGCCTGCTGACTTTCAAGCGCGCACTGCCGATGCCGCCGGGCGCCTATCTGCTGGGCAAGATGTTGATGGCGATGGTAGCGGCTGGCGTGGTCATCCTGTTGCTGCTGACCATGGCTGTAACGCTGGGGCACGTGGCGTTGAGTCCGTTGCAAGCCGGTGCGTTGCTGCTCACCGGCATGCTCGGTGTGCTGCCGTTCTGTGCGCTGGGCATGTTCGTTGGTACCCTGATCAAGGGCCAGGGTGCGCCCGGCATGCTGCAGCTGGTCTATATGCCGATGTCGATCATGTCCGGTCTGTGGTTTCCGCTGCCGATGCTGCCGAAATTCCTGCAGCAGATCGCGCCGGTGTGGCCGAGCTATCACCTCGATCAGCTGGCCCTGGCGGCAGTGGGCATGCGGCAAGGGATGTTGCTGCCGCATGTGTTGACGTTGTTTGGATTTGCTGCGGGATTCCTGCTGCTGGCCGCGCGGCGCCTGCGCCGCTACGGTTGAAGTAGCATGCTGTCCAAACCGATCCATCAGCGAAAAGCCACGCCATGATCCCTGACTTCATTGCACGATGGTTCTCACCAGCGCCCGATTCGGGTGTGGCCGACGACCTTCGCCGGGGCAAGTCACCATGGATCGACAGCGTGCACGTGCTGTGGTCGTTCTGGGTATTCATCACGCCGTTGTTCGACCATGGCCTGAACGGCTACACCAGAACCTGGCTGCTGTGCACGCTGGGTTCGTATCCGGTGTTTTTGCTGCTGTTCGCGAAGATCCAGCTGGCTTCCCGTCGGACGGCGCATTGGTATGCATGGGGCATGGCAGTCCTGTGTTTCAGCTTGCTGCACTGGTATCCGAGTGGCCTCAGCTATTTCGTCTATGCCTGTGTGATGTTGGGCCATTGCGACATGCGCCGGTTTCGCAACTATGCGATCCAGGTGCTGCTGCTCAACGCAGCCTACGTGGCTCTGGCCTGGTGGCTTGGCTATCCGCCCGTACTGCTGGTGATCATGCCGGTCACAGTCTTCATCATTTTCACCATTGTCGCCGTCGAGCACATGAGCCAGGAGAAGAATGCCGCACTCAGTCTTTCGCATGAGGAAGTGCGTCGGCTCGCCGCGACGGCGGAGCGCGAAAGGATCGGGCGCGACCTGCACGATCTGCTGGGACATACGCTGTCACTGATCACCTTGAAGCTGGAGTTGTCGCGCAAATTGTTCGACCGCGATGTCCAGGCGGCAAAGCGCGAAGTGGAGGAGGCCGAGAAAGTTGCGCGCCATGCGCTGGCCGAGGTGCGCTGTGCCGTCACCGGCATCCGTGCTGCCGATCTGGCGGCCGAACTGGCGGCCGCCCGGTTGCTGCTGGAATCCTCGCGAGTGCATCTGGACTATGGCCTGCCGCCGTCCGACCTGCCGGGCGACATTGAACGTGGCTTGTCGCTGGTATTGCGCGAGGCGGTCACCAACATCGCGCGCCACGCCGATGCCAGTCGCGCACAGGTCGAGTGGGCCCGCGAGCATGCCAGTGTGCGCATGCAGATCATCGACAACGGCCACGGTGGCATTGACAACGAGGGCAATGGGCTGTGCGGCATGCGTGAGCGTGTGCGTGCGCTGGGTGGCACGTTGATGATTGAGTCGACGCGTGGTCAGGGAACCCGGTTGAAGGTGGTTGTGCCGGTACCGATTCTTCGGCTCGTCGATACGTCATCCATGCCATCAAACATGCCCGTCGATGAAGCATTGACCACAACAATTTCTGGACAACCTGCTACATGAAAAGCTCTTTATCGTTGGCCGTACATCTGACTGCCGTAGTGCCTTGCAACGGGCACCCGAGGAGCGCTGCATGATCCGCATCTTGCTGGCTGAGGATCAGGCGATGGTGCGCGGCGCGCTCTCGGCGCTGCTCAAGCTGGAATCCGATATCGAGGTACTCGGTTCGGCCGCCGACGGTGAAATTGCGTGGCGCGAACTGCAGCGGTTGAAACCGGACGTGTTGGTTACCGACATCGAAATGCCCGGTCTCACCGGGCTGGAACTCGCGCAACGTATCCAGCGGCACGCCATGCCGATCAAGGTCATCATCGTCACCACGTTTGCTCGCCCGGGCTTCCTGCGTCGTGCGCTCGACGCTGGCGTCAGCGGTTACCTGCTAAAGGATGCGCCTGCTGAAAATCTGGCCGAGGCATTGCGCACCGTGCATCGTGGTGGCCGCGCGATCGATCCGCAGCTGGCGCTGGAAGCCTGGTCGGAGGCCGATCCGCTGAACGACCGTGAGCGCCAGGTATTGCGGCTGGCTGGCGAAGGCCAGTCGGCTGGTGATATCGCGACGCAGCTGAGCTTGTCGCACGGCACTGTGCGCAATTACCTGTCCGAGGCGATCGGCAAGCTCGGTGTCGCCAACCGCATCGAGGCGTATCGACTGGCACGGCAGAAAGGCTGGTTGTAGGTCGTCGAGCAAGGGCTGGTCCAGTGCGGGATAATGCCCCGTTTTCACCTGCTGGCCTTGTATCCCTTGAAGAAGTCCGATTTCGATTTTGAACTGCCGCCCGAGCTGATCGCGCAGGCGCCACTGCCCGAGCGTTCGGCCAGCCGCATGCTGTTACTCGATGTGCCGGCGCAGTCGCGGCAGGACCGCATGTTTCGCGAGCTGCCCGACTTCCTGCGGCCGGGCGATCTGCTGGTGTTCAACGACACCCGCGTGCTGCCGGCGCGCCTGTACGGGCGCAAGATCAGCGGCGGTGTGGTGGAAATCCTGATCGAACGGGTCACCGGCGCGCACGAGGCGACCGTGCAACTCGGCGTCAGCAAGAAGCCGAAGGAAGGCGGCCGGATCGAGCTGGCCGATGGCAGCCATGCGGTGGTGCTAGGTCGCGACGAAGGTTTCTTCCGGTTGCATTTCGAGGCGCCCGAGCCACTGGAAAAGTTGTTGCTCAAGCTCGGCGAGATGCCGCTGCCGCCGTATATCGAGCGGCATGCCGATGCCAGCGATCTGGAGCGCTACCAGACCGTGTTCGCACGCGAACCGGGTGCCGTCGCCGCGCCTACCGCTGGCCTGCATTTCGACGAGGCGATGCTGGCCACGCTGCGCGAACGCGGCGTCGATTTCGGCTACATCACCTTGCATGTCGGTGCCGGTACGTTCCAGCCGGTGCGTGCGGACGATCTGAAGGATCACCACATGCACCGCGAGTGGCTCAACGTCGGGGCGCACCTGATCGGACAGATCCGCCGCACGCGCGCCAACGGTGGCCGGGTGATTGCCGTTGGCACCACCGTGGTGCGCGCGCTCGAGAGCGCCAGCAAGGACGGCGAGCTGCACCCGTTTGCCGGTGAGACGCAGATCTTCATCTTTCCCGGTTACCACTTCAGCAGCATCGACGGCCTGCTGACCAATTTCCATCTGCCGCAGTCGACCCTGCTGATGCTGGTGTCGGCACTGGCCGGACGCGAGTACATGCTCGACGCGTATCGCCATGCGGTCGAGCAGGGTTACCGGTTTTTCTCCTATGGCGACGCGATGTTGATCCTGCCGCAGGGCGGCTGAGCAGCGGCAGCGGTTAAACTGGGCGGATGACTGCCATGAATTTCGATCTTTTCGCCACTGATGGTGCCGCGCGCCGCGGTCGTCTCACGTTTGCCCGCGGTACGGTGGAAACGCCAGCGTTCATGCCGGTGGGCACCTATGGCTCGGTCAAGGCAATGACACCGCGCGACGTCACCGAGACCGGCGCCGAGATCATTCTGGGCAATACGTTCCATCTGTTTCTTCGGCCGGGGCTGGAGATCGTCGAGAAGTTCGGCGGACTGCACAAGTTCATCGGTTGGGATAAACCCATACTCACCGACTCGGGCGGCTTCCAGGTGTTCTCGCTGGCGCACAAGCGCAAGATCACCGAGGAGGGCGTGACGTTCGCCTCGCCGGTGGATGGTTCGAAGGTGTTCCTGTCGCCGGAAGTGTCGATGCAGATCCAGAAGACACTGGATTCGGACATCGCGATGATCTTCGACGAGTGCACGCCGTACCCGGCCACCGAGAAGGTCGCCAGCGACTCGATGGAGCTTTCGCTGCGCTGGGCTGAGCGTTCGCGCCGGGCATTCGATGACTTGAAGAATCCAAATGCGCTGTTCGGCATCGTGCAGGGCAGTGTGTACGAGAACCTGCGCAAGCGTTCCGCAGCGGGGTTGGTGAACATCGGTTTCGACGGTTATGCGGTGGGTGGTCTGGCAGTCGGCGAGCCGGAGGCCGAGCGCAATCATGCGCTGGATTTCACGGTGCCACTGCTGCCGGTCGACAAGCCGCGCTACCTGATGGGTGTGGGCCGGCCGGAAGACATCGTCGAGGCGGTGCGCCGTGGCATCGACATGTTCGACTGCGTGATGCCGACGCGCAACGCGCGCAACGGTTTCCTGTTCACCGCCGAGGGCACGCTGCGCATCCGCAACGCGAAGTTCGCCGCCGATACACAGGTGATCGAGGAGGGCTGCGACTGCTATGCCTGCAGCAATGGTTTCAGCCGCGCCTACCTGCGCCATCTCGATCGCTGCAACGAAATCCTCGGCAGCCAGCTCGCCACCATCCACAACCTGCGCTACTACCAGCGGCTGATGGCTGGCCTGCGCGAGGCGATTGCCAGTCGTACGCTGGATGACTTTGTTGCCGGGTTCTATGCGCAAAGGCAGAGCGCCGGCGTCGCATAGAAACACATCCCATGATCGATATGCTGGTGTAAACGACTTCGCAGGGCGGGCACTGCCCGCCGGCTCTGGATTTTTGCGCGGATGGAACAGAGCGGCGCGGAGTGCCCGCCCTACATGACTGCCGCTGCGACAGCCGGAGCGGCTCAACGGCACATGGCCGGGCTTGCAACGGGAGCGCGGCGCCCTCAATAGGGAACAGGCGCGTGATCCGAGGCGCCACGTGGTGCCGTGCACGGTGTGAGGGTGCGTGGCATAATCGACGATCTTTTATCGGGCGTTCAGCAGAAATCCCTGCTGGTGCCACAACTTGCGAGACAAACCGATGAGTTTTCCGATCTCCCCCGTGATCGCCCAGGCTGCCGCGGCGCAGCCCGCCGGTGGCGGCATGTCCATGATCATCATGATGGTGGTGCTGTTCGGCCTGATGTATTTCATGATGATTCGTCCGCAGATGAAGCGCCAGAAAGAGCATCGTGCGCTGATCTCCGGCCTGGCCAAGGGCGACGAAGTGGTCACCAACGGCGGCATTGCCGGCCGCGTAGACGAGGTGGGCGAGACCTTCATCACGGTCGAGATCGCCGCCAACGTGAAGGTCAAGGTGCAGAAGGGCGCGGTTTCGCAGGTGTTGCCCAAGGGCTCGCTGAAGTCTGTCTGATCGGCGGCTTCGAGGCGCCGCCCGGCGGCTGCCTGTCACGCGATTATTCCTCGATTGTTGCTACCGCCGCGGGTTGTTGCCGCGGCTTTGATGGATTCAGGGCATGAGTGATTTTCCCCGCTGGAAGTACGCGCTGGTCGCGCTGGTGATGCTGTTTGGCGTCATCTATGCGCTGCCTAATGCATTCAAGCCATTGTCTGCGGTACAGGTCACCGCCAACCGTGATGCTCCGCCGATCGACGCGTCGGTGCAGCAGAAAGCGACGGCCGCACTGGCCGCACAGCACATCACGGTTGGCGAAGTGAGTGTGCAGGGCGATCATCTGCTGGCGACGTTCGCCAATACCGATGTGCAGAAGAGCGGTGCCGATGCGATCAAGGCGGCCCTGGGCGACGGCTACACGGTTGCGTTCAAGCTGCAATCCACCGTGCCGGGCTGGCTGACTGCGATCGGCGCGCGTGCGATGCCGCTCGGCCTCGATCTGCAGGGCGGCGTGCATTTCCTGATGCAGGTCGATGAGAACGATGTCATCGACAAGCAGGAAAACAGCTACGCGGACGATATCCGTGGCCTGCTGCGCGACAAGAACATCCGTTACGAGTCGGTGGCGCGCAACACCGTGCGCGGTCAGGGCATCGCGGTGATCCTGCGTTCGGCCGACGATCGCACCAAGGCATCGGACGCGATCGCCAACGAATACACCGACCTGCTGGTCGCCGACGGCCCCAGCACCGGTGACCGCTTCGTGCTCAATGCCACGGTCAAGCCGGACAAGCTGCGCGAGCTGTCGCGCAACACGATCACGCAGAACCTGGGCACGCTGCGCAACCGCATCAATGCACTGGGTGTTTCCGAGCCGCTGATCCAGCAGCAGGGCGACAGCCGCATCGTGGTCGAACTGGCCGGCGTGCAGGATCCGGCCGAGGCGAAGAAGCTGATCGGCGCCACGGCCACCCTGCAGTATCGTGCCGGCATCGGTTATGCCGGCGACCAGGCGGCACAGGACGCAGCCCGTACCGGCAACATTCCGCCGGATGCCAATCTCTACTACATGCGCGGCAGCCACCAGCCGGTGCTGGTCAGCAAACAGATCATCGTGACTGGCAATGAGCTGGTGGATGCGGTTTCGGGTACCGACACGCAGTCCGGCACGCCGATGGTCAGTGTCACTCTGAACGCCACCGGCGCGAAGAAGATGGGCGACTTCACCAACGCCAACATCCAGAAACCGATGGCGGTGGTGTACGTGGAGCGCGTGACCGAAACCAAGATGGTCGACGGCAAGGAAGTGCGTACGCCGAAGATCACCGAATCGGTGATCAACGACGCCACTATCCAGGGCGCTTTCAGCAAGCAGTTCCAGACCACCGGTCTGGGCAGCCAGAAGGAGGCCTCCGACCTGGCGCTGCTGCTCAAGGGCGGCGCGCTGGCCGCGCCGGTCGACATCGTCGAAGAGCGCGTGATCGGTGCCAGCTTGGGCCAGGACAATATCGACCAGGGTTTCAAGGCGGTGCTGCTCGGTCTGGCGCTGGTACTGCTGGCGGCGGCGATCTACTACAAGCTGTTCGGCCTGGTTGCCGATATCGCGCTGTTCTTCAACCTGGTGATCCTGCTGGCGGTGATGTCGCTGATCGGCGTCACCCTGACCATGCCAGGCGTCGCCGGCATCGTGCTGACCCTGGGCATGGCGATCGACGCGAACGTGCTGATCTGCGAACGCGTGCGTGAGGAATTGCGCAACGGTTCCACACCGCACGCATCGATCCGTGCCGGTTACGAGAAAGCCTGGTCGACCATTCTGGACGCCAACGTCACCCACCTGATCGCTGCGCTGGCGCTGACCACGATGGGGACCGGCGCGATCAAGGGCTTCGGCGTGACGCTGATGATCGGCATCCTGACCTCGTTGTTCACCTCGGTGACGCTGACTCACGCGTTCACCGCGCTGATCCACGGCCACCGCAAGCTCAAGACGCTGTCGGTCTAAGGAACCACCATGGAAATTTTCAATCACGACAGCAATATCCCGTTCCTGGGCATGCGCAAGTACAGCATCGCCATCGCGCTTGCGCTGATGATCGCCTCGATCGTGCTGATCGCGACCAAGGGCCTCAACTATGGCCTGGACTTCACCGGCGGCGTCTCGATGGTGGTCGACTACGACCAGTCGGTGCAGATTGCCGACGTGCGCGATGCACTGGCCAAGGGCGGCCTCGACCATGCCGTGGTGCAGACGCTCGGCGGCACCCGCGAGGTTTCGATCCGCATGCAGCCGAAGGATGACCCGGGCGCGGTGGCAGCCGATGGCAAGGTCAATCTCGATCGCATTGCCGCTGATGTCACCAAGATGCTGCAGGCGGCGCGTCCGGACGCGAAGCTGAAGAGCCGCGATTACGTGGGCTCGGAAGTGGGTTCGGAATTGCGCAGTGACGGCACCGTCGCTGCGGTGTTCGTGATCCTCGGCATCATGGCCTATCTGTGGATCCGCTTCGAACGTCGCTTCGCGATCGCCGCGGTGGCCACCGAGATCCACGACGTGCTGGTGACCCTGGGCATCCTGGCGCTGGTGCAGCGCGAGTTCGACATGACCGTGCTGGCCTCGGTGCTGGCCGTGATCGGCTACTCGATCAACGACAAGGTGGTGGTGTTCGACCGTATCCGTGAACTGTTCCGCCTCGCGCGCAAGGCCGAGCCGGAGGAGATCCTCAACCGTTCGATCAACAACACGCTGTCGCGAACCATCATCACCTCGCTGTTCACGGCGATCACCATGGGTGCGTTGTACTTCTTCGGTGGGCCGGCCGTACACGGTTTCGCCATCACCATGCTGATCGGCATCGTGGTCGGCACGCTGTCCTCGATCTTCGTGGCCAGCCCGATCCTGTTGTGGCTGGGTGTGTCGAAGAAGGATCTGATGCCGGTTACCAAGGAAAATCCGGAGCTGGCGCGGCGTCCCTGAAGACACGATCGCTCGTGTAGCGAGTGATTCCTCTTCCTTCCCCTGCTTGCGGGGGAAGGTGCCCGAAGGGCAGAGGGGGAAGCCGCATCAGAAGTAGAAACGGCCCGGTTTGTACCGGGCCGTTTTCGTTGGCGCGTAAGCGTTACCCGCTCAGTTCGGATTCCAGCTGTGCCAGCCGCTCCGGCGTCCCCACGTCGGTCCACGCGCCCCGATGATGCGTGCCATCAACCTGTCCACGCGCCATCGCCGTCTCCAGCAGTGGCCGCAACCTGAAGCGCGGCGGTTTCGCGCCGGCGCCCGGCGCATCGCCGACAGTCTCGCACCAGCCGTCCAGCAGTTCGCGACGGAACACGCCGATACCGCTGTAGGTGAGTCGGGGTTCGCCCTCGTCGTGCAGTCGGTCCTGTGCGTCCAGTCGAAAATCGCCACGCGGATGATGCGCGGGGTTGTCCGTCATCAGCAGATGCGCGAGGCCCCGCGGCTCGGCGGGCAGCGCGCTGAAATCGGCGTCGCACCACACGTCGCCGCTCACCACGAGGAACGGTTCGACACCGAGCAGCGGTAACGCGTTCAACATGCCACCGCCGGTTTCCAGTGGCGTCGTGCCTTCGTAGGCATAGCGGATGCGCACGCCCCAGCGCGAGCCGTCGCCGAGCGTGTCGGGAAACTGTTCGGCCAGGTGCGAGGTATTGATGACCACGTAGTGCACACCGGCCGCGGCCAGCTTTTCCAGATGCCACACGATCAGCGGTTTGCCACCCACGGGCAGCAACGGCTTGGCTGTGTGGTCGGTGAGTGGACGCATGCGTTCGCCGAGGCCGGCGGCGAAGATCAGCGCGTGCTTCATGCCGCCACCAAGCGGCGCAAATCGCGTTCACCCACGCAGCGCTGCAGCAACGCCACGAAGTCGGCCAGCTCGGGATAGCGGCTGGCCACGTCGACCACGTAGTCGTACACGCGCGGCAGGTCGTCGAGATAACCGGGCTTGCCGTCGCGGTAGCAGAGCCGGCAGAAGATGCCGAGCACCTTGATGTGCCGCTGCAGCCCGATCAGGTCGAACCAGCGCAGGAAGTGCTGGCGATCCACCGCAGCGTCGATCAGCTGGGCGGCCTGCAGACACTGGCGGTAGCCTTCCACCCAGCCCTCCACGCGCTCGCGTTCCCATGCGATGTAGCAGTCGCGCAACAACGAGGCGAGGTCGTAGGTGATCGGGCCGATCAGCGCGCCCTGGAAATCGATAATCCCCGGACTCAAGAGGCCCGGAGCAGTATTGCCGCGGCTCGCCAGCCTCTGCGCGATGGTGCGTGGACTGTCGTGATCCACAATCAGCAGATTGCGGCTGTGGTAATCGCGGTGCACGAAACAGCGAGGCTGTGCCAGCGCGTTGTGCAGCAGCACGGTGAACGCCGACTCCAGCGTGTCCCATTCCGCGCAGCTGGGCGTGTGCCCGAGGTGCCTGCCGAGGAACCACTCCGGCATGATTTCCAATTCGCGTTGCAGGAACGCATGGTCGTACGGCTGCATGCCGTCCACGTTCGCGTCGCGCTGCATGCGCAGCAGCGCATCCATGGCGTCGCCATACAGCGCATCGACCGTACTGTCGTTCAGGGCCGGCAGGTACAACTGTGAACCGAGATCCTCGATCAGCAGGAAGCCCTGCTGCAGATCCTGTGCCTTGACGGCTGGCACGTGCAGGCCGGCGGCGGACAACCGCGCACCGATTTCCAGCCATGGTTGCGGATCCTCCTGCGCCGGTGGCGAGTCCATCACGACCCAGCTTTGACCCTGGTGCTGCGTACGCCAGTAGCTGCGGAAGCTGGCATCGACCGAGGCGGATGCCAGCGTCAGGGTTGGATCGCCAAGGGTGTGACGTGTCCAGGCGAGGCGGGCGGTGGCGCGGTCTTGGGTGCTGTCCATGAAGTAAGTCGCTGGATAAACGCGAGCAGCTTAGAGCCTGCGCGCGCCGAACGCACCGTTGACTGCCTTGCTCACGTCAGGTTGTAGGCGCGCTCCTCATGCTCGGCGATGTCCAGGCCCATCTGTTCCTGTTCGGCATCGACGCGCAGCCCGATGGTGCGGTCGAGCAGTTTCAGGATGCCCCAGCTGAGCACCGCGCTCCAGATGATGGTGAAGCCCACGCCCTTGGCCTGGATCCACAGTTGCAGCAGCGGTGACGTCACCGTGCCGAAGCCGCCCAGCTTCGGCGCGGCGAACGGGCCGGTGAGCAGGGCGCCGATGATGCCGGCGATGGCGTGCACGCCGAACACGTCCAGCGTGTCGTCATAGCCCAGCTTGTGCTTGAGTCGCGTGGCGGTGAAGAAGCACACCGTGCCGGCAACGAAGCCGATCAGCAGGGCGCCGGCGGGACCTGCCGTGCCGGCTGCGGGCGTGATCGCCACGAGGCCGGCCACCGCGCCCGAGGCGATGCCAAGCACGCTGGCGCGCTTGTGGATCGCCCACTCCACCGCGACCCAGCCGATTGCGGCGGCGGCGGTGGCGATCTGGGTCACCAGCATCGCCATGCCGGCGCTGCCGTTCGCCGCTACTGCCGAACCCGCGTTGAAGCCGAACCAGCCCAGCCACAGCAAGCTGGCGCCGATCACCGTGTAGCCGAGGTTGTGCGGTGGCATGTGTGTCTGCGGCCAGCCACGGCGTTTGCCGATCACCAGGCAGGCGACCAGACCGGCGATACCGGCGTTGATGTGCACCACGGTGCCGCCGGCGAAATCGAGCACGCCGAGATCACCGAGCAGCGAGCCAGGGCCGCTCCACACCATATGCGCCACTGGCAGGTAGACGAAGGTCAGCCACAAGCCGCTGAACCACAGCATCGCGCTGAATTTCATGCGCTCGGCATAGGCGCCGATGATCAGCACCGGGGTGATGATCGCGAAGGTCAGCTGGAACATCACGAACACGCTTTCCGGCACCGTCTGGTACAGCGTGTCGGGTTTCAGTCCGGCGAGCAGGACGCGATCCAGGCCACCGATGAACGAATGCCAGTTCGTCACGCCGGCATGCATGCCCTCGGTGCTGAAGGCCAGCGAGTAGCCGTAGAGCATCCACAGCACGGTGACCAGGGCGGTGATCGCAAAGCACTGCATCATCACCGACAGCAGGTTTTTCGCGCGCACCATGCCGCCGTAGAAAAGCGCTGCGCCGGGGATCGTCATCATCAGCACCAGCATGCTGGCGACGATCATCCAGGCAGTATCGCCGTGGTCGAGTACGGCAGCTGTGGTTTGCGCGGTAGCGGACAACGGCAGGATGGCCACGCCGGCGCCGGCGATGAGCAAGGATCTAGAGCGCATCGGCGTCGACCTCCTGCGTGCGGATGCGGATCACCTGGTCGAGTTCGCCGACGAAGATCTTGCCGTCGCCGATCTTGCCGGTGCGTGCGGCGTTGCTGATCGCCTCGATCGCGTGGTCGAGGCGATCGTCAGCCACCGCCACCTCGATCTTCAGCTTGGGCAGGAAATCGACCACGTATTCCGCGCCGCGGTATAGCTCGGTATGGCCGTGCTGGCGGCCGAAGCCTTTCACCTCGGTCACCGTCATGCCTTGCACGCCGGCCTCGGCCAGTGCCTCGCGCACGTCGTCCAGCGTGAACGGCTTGATGATGGCCGTGATCCACTTCATGACGTGCTCCCTGATGATGGTATCTTATTGCGATGCAGCACGATGCATGCCATCGCATCAGGGACAGACATGACTCATGATTTCAGTGGCTTGCATCGTGGTGATCGGGAGTGATGCACGATAAGCGGGCGATGCTCAAAGAGTATTGCCCGATCTTGGTGCGTTCAGTCGAATTGACCGCGCCGCGTCAAATCAGTACCATTTTAGTCCCGATTCAAGCCGCCCAAGCCCGAGCGCATCCATGCTCCGCGTCAGCCGACTCACCGATTACGCCACCGTGGTGATGACCTGCATCGCCGCGCATCCGGATGACGTGCTCAGCACGGTGCAGATCGCCGACGAGACGCATCTGGAATTGCCGACGGTGAGCAAGTTGCTGAAGGCGCTAAGTCACGCCGCGCTGGTCGAGTCGTTCCGCGGCGTCAACGGCGGTTACCGGCTGGCCCGGCCGGCCAGCGAAATTTCACTGGCCGAAATTGTCGAGGCATTGGAAGGCCCGATCGGCATGACCGAGTGCAGCGCAGGCGAGGGCCAGTGCGATCGCGAATCGCAGTGCGGCGTGCGCGGCAGCTGGCAGCGGATCAACAGCGTGCTGGACCAAACCCTGCGTGCGGTCAGCCTTGCCGAAATGCTCAAGCCGTTGCCACCCGCTGTATCGAGTCAGGGCCGAAAGATTGCGGTCACCGTGAAAACCGGCGAGGCCACCACCGAATGAACAGCAGCATGATCAACGAGAGCAATGCCAGCACCGTGCTGCGTGACAACGCCGAGGTCGCCGAGGCGCTAGGCCGCAGCTACGCAGCCGGCTTCGTCACCGAGATCGAGATGACCGGCCTGCCGCCTGGCCTGGACGAGGAAACCGTTCGCCAGATTTCTGCGATCAAGCAGGAGCCTGAGTGGATGACCGAATGGCGGCTCGATGCCTATCGTCATTGGCTGACCATGCCGAAACCGGACTGGGCCAAGCTCAATATCGAGCCGATCGACTATCAGGCGATCAGCTACTACGCCGCGCCCAAGGAAGGTCCCAAGTCGTTGGATGAAGTCGATCCGGCGTTGCTGGAAGCGTACGAGAAACTGGGCATCCCGTTGCATGAACGCGCGGCGCTGGCCGGCGTGGCGGTGGACGCTGTGTTCGACTCGGTCTCGGTCGGCACCACCTTCCGCAAGCAGTTGGCTGAAGCCGGCGTGCTGTTCTGCTCGATGAGCGAGGCGATCCGCGAATACCCGGAAATCGTGCGCAAATATCTGGGCAGCGTGGTGCCGACCGGCGACAACTTCTTCGCCGCGCTGAACTCGGCGGTGTTCTCCGACGGCAGCTTCGTGTTCATCCCGAAGGGCGTGCGTTGCCCGATGGAACTGTCCACCTATTTCCGCATCAATGCGCAGAACACCGGTCAGTTCGAGCGCACCCTGATCGTGGCCGAGGAAGGCAGCCACGTCTCCTACCTGGAAGGCTGCACGGCGCCGAAGCGCGACGAGAACCAGCTGCATGCGGCGGTGGTGGAACTCGTGGCGCTGGAAAAGGCGCAGATCAAGTATTCCACCGTGCAGAACTGGTATCCCGGCGACGAGAACGGTGTCGGCGGCATCTACAACTTCGTCACCAAGCGCGGTGACTGCCGCGGCGACGATTCGAAGATTTCCTGGACCCAGGTGGAAACCGGCTCGGCGATCACCTGGAAATATCCCAGCGTGGTGTTACGCGGCGACCGCTCGGTCGGTGAGTTCTATTCGGTCGCACTGACCCATCATTACCAGCAGGCCGACACCGGCACCAAGATGATCCACCTCGGCAAATACACCAAGTCGAAGATCGTCGCCAAGGGCATCAGCGCCGGACGCAGTTCCAACAGCTATCGCGGTCTGGTCAAGATGGAGAAGGGCGCCGAGGGCGCGCGCAACTACACCCAGTGCGATTCCCTGCTGATCGGCAAGAAGTGCGGCGCGCATACCTTCCCGTACATGGAAGTGAAGAACCCGACCGCAATCGTTGAGCACGAGGCGACCACCTCGAAGATCTCCGACGACCAGATGTTCTATTGCCGCTCGCGCGGAATCAGCGAGGAAGACGCCGTGTCGATGATCGTTGACGGCTTCTGCAAGCAGGTGTTCCGCGAACTGCCGATGGAGTTCGCGGTGGAGGCGAAGAAGCTGCTTGAGGTATCGCTGGAAGGTGCTGTCGGATGAGATGGTTCCTTCAGTTTCTGCTGTGCACGGTGTGTGCAAGTCTCGCCGGATGTGTGCCCTGGCCTCATCGCTATCTGACTGCACCACGGATAAGCGGGACAGTCACGAGGGCAGGGCAGCCGGTAGCCGGTGCGCATGTACAACTTGCCGACGTGATGGATGAATCAGGTGAGATCACTCCCGCAGCTAGGAAGCAGGAGGTCGTCACAGACGCACAGGGTCGTTTCACGGTGGGGCCGATTCGCCGGTTTTCCTGGACTGCAGTCGTACCGCTATTTCCCATGGAAAAAACTGTTCCATGGGGCCTTCGGTTATCGACTTCCGCGCAGCCTTGGCATCCTGGCTGGCTGTCGGATCACTCACTGTTCGGTTACGTACTGAAAGCTCCCATCGTCGCCACGTGTGATTTGAATGCGGCAAGCAAGTCCAGTGTCATCGCGGGCGACAAATCTCTGGTGGGCAACGGACCTTGCGACCTGTCGGTCGCGGAATCAAAGAAATGAGCATGCTGAAAATCGAAAACCTGCACGCCCGCGTCGAGGGCAAGGAAATCCTCAAGGGACTCAACCTCAGCGTGAATGCGGGCGAGGTGCACGCGATCATGGGGCCGAACGGCGCGGGCAAGTCGACGCTGGGCAACGTGCTGTCCGGTCACGACGGTTATGAAGTAACCGCCGGCAGCGTGACCTATAACGGCATCGACCTGCTGGCACTGGAGCCGGAAGCGCGCGCCGCTGCCGGCGTATTCCTGGCGTTCCAGTACCCGGTGGAGATTCCCGGCGTCAACAACACCTACTTCCTGCGCGCGGCCTTCAATGCGCAGCGCAAGGCGCGTGGCGAAAAGGAATTCGATTCGATGCAGTTTCTCAAGCTGGTGCGCGAGAAGCTGAAGGTGATGCAGATTTCCGACGAGCTGCTGCATCGCGCGGTCAATGAAGGCTTCTCCGGTGGCGAGAAGAAGCGCAACGAGATCTTCCAGATGGCGGTGCTGGAACCGCAGCTGGCGATCCTCGACGAGACCGATTCAGGGCTGGATATCGACGCGCTCAAGCACGTCGCCGATGGCGTCAACGCACTGCGTTCGCCTGATCGCGCATTCCTGATGATCACCCACTATCAGCGCCTGCTCGATTACGTGGTGCCGGATTTTGTACATGTGCTGGCCGATGGCCGCATCGTCGAAAGTGGCGACAAGTCGCTGGCGTTGAAGCTGGAAGAACATGGCTACGCCGGCCTCGGTGAGGGAGCCGCGGCATGAGCCAGCCGGCGTCGCTGCCGTTGGTCGAGTCCCTGCTCGATGCACCGTTGCCGATCAGCGGCATCGCGTGGCTGGATGCGGCACGGCAGGAGAATCGCGCGGCGTTTGCCGCCAGCGGGCTGCCCGATACGCGGGTGGAAGCGTGGAAATACACCGCGTTGCGTGCGCTCGGCCAGCGCCGCTTTGCCCGAGGCGATGCTGCTGCTGCGTCGCGTGCGGTGGATGCGTCGACGCTCAAGCTGCCCAGTGCCGATGGGCCGCGACTGGTGTTCGTCAACGGTGTGTTCCGTGCCGATCTGTCGGCACTCGATGCGCTGCCGGCCGGACTGATCCTGCAGCCGTTGTCGCAGGCGTTGCTCGGCGATGCAGAGCCATTGCGCTTCGTACTCTCGCGTTATTACCGCGAGGCGGGCGATGCATTTGCCCGGATCAACGCCGCCAGCGCCACCGATGGTGTGGTGCTGCGCGTTGCTGCCGGCGTGAAGATCTCAGCGCCGGTGCAGCTGGTGTTCGTCGGTGCGGCTACCGACGTCGAACTCGCCTGGCACCTGCGCAACGTGATCGAGCTGGGCGAAGGTGCCGAGCTGAGCCTGATCGAGCAACATGTTTCCGATACCGAGCCGGCGCAGCTGGCCACCGTGGTCAGCGACATCGAACTGCGCGAAGGGGCTCAACTGCACCATACCGTGCTGCAGAACGTCGCGGTCGCGACCAGCCTGATTCGTCGCAGCAGCGTGCGCCTGCACGCGCGGGCCCACGCGGTGCTGCATGTGCTGGAGCTCGGTGGCGCGCTGGTGCGTCACGACCTGCGCGCCGAGCTGATCGGCGACGGCGCACGCTTCGATACCCGCGGCGTATTCATGCCGCACGGTCGTCAGCATATCGACACCCAGCTGGCGATCCGTCATCAGGCGTTGAACACCACCTCCACCTCGACCTGGCGCGGTGTCGCCAACGACCGCGCGCGCGGCGTGTTCCGCGGTGCGATCGTGGTGGCGCCGGGTGCCGACGGCAGCGACGCCAGCCTCAGCAACAAGAACCTGCTGCTGTCACCGGGCGCCGAGATCGACACCAAGCCGGAGCTGGAGATCTACGCCGATGAGGTGAAGGCGGCACACGGCGCCACCGTCGGTCAGCTCGACGAACGCTCGCTGTTCTACCTGCGCTCGCGCGGTATTCCGCTGGCGGAAGCGCGTGCGCTGCTCACAGCCGCGTTCTGTCGAGCGGTGCTGGATGATCTGCCGAACGAGGCATTGCGCGAGCATCTGTCGGCGTTGCTGGTCGCACAGTTACCCGCGTGATCTTTTCTTCTTTCCCTGCAAAAGGGGAAGGAGCCAATTACGGAAACGTCGAAGATGACCGCACCACACACCAGCACCCCCACGGTCTTCGACGTCCAGCGCATCCGCGCGGATTTCCCGCTGCTTGCACGCAGCGTGCACGGCAAGCCGCTGGTGTATCTCGACAACGCCAACACCAGCCAGAAGCCGGTGTCGGTGATCGAGGCGGTGAACACACACTACCGCGAGCACAACGCGAACGTGTCGCGTGCGGTGCACCAGCTCGGCGAGGAAGCCACCGCGGCCTACGAAGGCTCGCGCGACAAGCTGGCGCGTTTCATCAACGCGACGTCGCGCAACGAAGTGATCCTCACTTCCGGCACCACCCAGGCGATCAACCTGGTCGCCTACAGTTATGCGCTGCCGCGGCTCAAGCCCGGCGATGCGATCCTCACCACGGTGATGGAACACCACGCCAACATCGTGCCGTGGCAGCTGGTCGCCGCACGCAGTGGCGCTACGGTCAAGGCCGCGCCGATCGACGAGCGCGGCGAATTGATCGTCGAGAAGTACATCGAGATGCTGACGCCGGAAGTGAAGCTGGCCTGCGTCACCCATGTCTCGAACGTGCTTGGCACAGTCAACCCGGTGCGCGAGATTGCGCGTGAATGCAAAAAGCGCGGTATCGCATTGCTGGTCGACGGCTCGCAGGCAGTGCCGCATCGGCCGGTCGACGTGCAGGCGCTGGGCTGCGACTTCTACGCGATCACCGGGCACAAGATGCTTGGCCCGACCGGTACCGGCGCGCTGTGGGCGAAGCGCGAACACCTGGAGTCGATGCCGCCGTTTTTCGGCGGCGGCGAAATGATCCGCGAGGTGCGTTTCAGCGGGACCACGTTCGCCGCCCCACCGCACAAGTTCGAGGCCGGCACGCCGAACATCGCCGGCTTCGTCGGTTTGGCGGCGGCGATCGAGTACTACCAGTCGATGGGTTTCGAAGCGATCCACGCGTGGGAGCAGAACCTGCTGGCCTATGCCACCGAACGCCTGCGCGAGATTCCCGGCCTGCGCATCTTCGGCGAGGCGAAGGAAAAGGAGCCGGTGATTTCGTTCCTGCTGGAGGGCGCGCAGGCCACCGACATGGCGACTCTGCTCGACCTGCAGGGCATTGCCGTGCGCTCGGGTCACCATTGTGCGCATCCGCTGATGCAGTTCTACGGGGTGCCCGCCACGCTGCGCGCCTCGCTGGCGTTCTACAACACGCGTGAGGAGATCGACGCGTTCATCGTCGCCTTGCTCAAGGTACGCAAGCTGCTGATGTAAGGCTGTCGTCGGATGTCGATTCGGCGATATTTTCCTTCAGGCGATTGCGAGTCCGCGTAGCACCACGTCGTCTGCCGTCAGCCGCAGCACCGAGCCATGTTCGTACCAGTCGCCGAGCACGATGCGCTCGGCCGGTTGGCCGTCGAGTTCGAAGGCGTGCACGGCCGGGCGATGCGTATGCCCGTGGATCAAGCGCATCACGCCGGCCTTTCGCATGGTGTCGGCCACGGCTGCGGCATTCACATCCATGATGCTTTCCATCGTGCTGCCGGTATGTTTGCGGCTGTCCTCGCGCGCTTGGGTGGCCAAGGCGCGACGCGCTTCCAGCGGCATCGACAGGACCTGTGCCTGCCACTGCGGCGTGCGTACCTGTCGGCGCACGGCCTGGTAGGCGACGTCGTCGGTGCACAGCACGTCGCCATGCATCAGCAGGGTGGGATGACCCTGGATGTCGTGCACGGTGCCGTCGTCAAGCAGGGTCATGCCGGCACGCCGGGCGAACGTCTCGCCGAGCAGGAAGTCGCGGTTGCCGACCATGAAGTACACCGGCACACCGGCGTCGTGCACCGCACGGGTGGCGTCGGCGATGCGCCGCGGCAGTTCGGCGTCGTCGTCGTCGCCGAGCCACACTTCGACCAGGTCGCCGAGGATGTACAGCGCATCAGCGTGGCGAACCTCGTCGCTGGCCAGATAATTTTCGAACAGCGTGGTGATCTGTGGCCGGGCCGGATCCAGATGCAGGTCGGAGATGAACAGCGTTGCCATCGCGACGGTCAACCGTTGCCGCTGGGCTTGGCGGGCTTTCGGCCGGCCTTGGTGGCCGGTTTGGCAGCTGCTGGTGTCACTGCCGCAGGTGCCTTGGCGCTGGCGGCTGGAGCCGGTGCCTCCTCGCCGACGACATGCGCGCTCTCGATCAGTACCAGCGGGTTCGGCACATCACCGGCGAACGGGCCGAGCGCGTGGGTGGGCATGGCGGCGATCTTGTCGACCACGTCCATGCCCTTGGTCACCTTGCCGAACACGGTGTAGCCCCAGGTCAGGCCACTCTGGTTGCCGACGAAATCCAGCCGGCGGTTATCGACCAGGTTGAAGAAGAACTGTGCGGTGCCGGAATTCGGATCGGCGCCGCGCGCGACGGCCAGCGTGCCGCGCAGGTTCGACAGGCCGTTGTCGGCTTCGCTGACGATCGCCGGACGTGTGCGCTTCGGCTGCAGGTCGCGCGTGTACAGGCCGCCCTGCACCAGATAACCGGGGATGGCCCGATGGATCAGGGTGCCGTCGTAGAAACCGTCGCGCACGTACTGCAGGAAATTGGCCACGCTTTTCGGCGCCTTGTCCGGATACAGTTCCAGCGTGATGTTGCCCTGCGAGGTACGCAGCAGCACTTGCGGCGCCGGGGACGCGGTTGTCGCCGGCTTGGTGGTTTGTGCCGTCAGGGTCAACGGCAGGAGCAGGAGCAGGGCGGCGAGCAGGGACTTGAGCATGGGCATCAGACAGTCTGGGCGTCCGTGC
This sequence comes from Rhodanobacter sp. C03, assembly GCF_002001175.1. Taxonomy (GTDB): domain Bacteria; phylum Pseudomonadota; class Gammaproteobacteria; order Xanthomonadales; family Rhodanobacteraceae; genus Rhodanobacter. The sequence continues at coordinate 1,151,616 of NZ_MUNT01000001.1, forward strand.
ATGATACGCGGCTGCGGCATGGCTCAGGAAGACGAAGCTGCGATCAGCTGGCAGAGAGTTCCAGCCGCAGTCCCAGTTCCGCCATCGGCGCCTGTTCCTGTTGCAGGTCGGCTTCGCTGAGCGGATGCTGCTCAAGCCACGCGATCGGCAGGCTCAGTCGGAGGGACTTGCTGTTGGCGGCGAGCCGCATCGGCGGCAGCGACTCGGCACGACGGGCACGACGGAACAGCACCGCTACGCGTAGCAGTGCGGTGGTGTAGCGAGCCAACTGGCGATAGCGTTGTGGCAAGGCCATGATCACCGCCCGGTCCGGCTTGCGCCGGTGCATCTCGACCACGGCCGCGAGCAGTTGCTGCTCCTGCCGCGAGAAGCCGGCCAGGTCGGCATGACGCAGGATGTAGGCGCCGTGGTGATGGTGCTGGCTGTGTGCGATGGCCAGGCCGATCTCGTGCACGCGTGATGCCCATGAAAGCCATTCGCGCGCATCCGCGTCGAGCTTCCATGAGCGCGCAATCTGGTCGAACAGCATCAGCGCGGTCGACTCCACCCGTCGCGCCTGGGCGCGGTCGACGCCGTAGCGGGTGGCCAGTGCATCGATGCTGGCCGTACGCGGATCGCTGCCGCCGGCGCGGCCGAGCAGATCCCATAGCAGCCCTTCGCGCATCGAACTTTCGCACACGCGCATGCGCTCGATGCCGAGCGCAGCGAACGCCGCCTCGAAGATCACCACGCCGCCGGCGATCACCGGTGCACGCTCCTCGACCAGGCCAGGCAGTTTGAGCGTGTCGATCTGGCCGTGTTCGATCAGCACGTCGCGCAGCGCAGCGAGCGAGGTCGGGGTGATGCCGTCGTCGGAGAATTTCATCGCCTGCACCACCGCACCGATCGACTTGGCGGTGCCGGACGAACCAAAGGCATCCTGCCAGCCCGATTCGCGATAGTCCTCGGCAAACTGCTGCAGCAGCACGCCGATCTCGCTGCGCGCGCGCTGCCAGCGCTTGCGGTTGAGCTTGCCGCCGGGGAAGAAGCGCAGGGTCGAGGCGATGCAGCCGGCCTGCACGCTCTCGGTATGCAGCGGGGACAGTCCGCGGCCAATGATGAATTCGGTGCTGCCGCCGCCGACGTCGATCACCAGGCGCGGTTCGCGCGAGGCGGGCAGATCGTGGGCGGCACCGAGAAAGATCAAGCGCCCCTCCTCACGGCCGGAGACGATTTCGATTGGATGGCCGAGCGCTGCCTCGGCGGCGGTCAGGAACGTTTGCGGCGAGGCCAGCCGGCGCACCGTATTGGTTGCCACCGCACGCACCCGGATCGTCGGCAGACCGGCGATGCGCTGGCCGAAACGAGCCAGACAATTCAGCGCGCGCGCGCGCCGTTCGGCATCCAGCGTGCCGTCGGCGCGCAGGCCGGCAGCCAGACGCACACTGTCGCGCAAACGGTCGATCACCCGTGGCTCGCCGTGTTCCATGCGTGCCACCACCATATGGAAGCTGTTCGAGCCCATGTCCACCGCGGCGATCAGTTCGCCATCGCGGATCGGTGTCTGTTCGGCTGCACTCACGCCAAGACTCCCACGACGGTGAAGTGTGGATTCTCGCATGGGAGTACAGGCTGGATATGGAACCTGTTCATGGGCAGAACCGCTCGAGCAAGCCTTGCTGCGCACTGTAGGGCGGATTTTCGCCGGGTTCGGAGCGTACATAGCGACCATCGCTGCCGAGCAGCCACGCCTGGGTATTGTCGGCCAGGCCGTTGGCGAGGGTTTCCTCGAACACCCGCGCCGCCAGTTCGGGATCGAGGATCGGGAACGCCACCTCGATCCGCCGCATCAGGTTGCGTTCCATCCAGTCCGCACTGGCGCAATAGATTTCCGCATCACCGTCGTTGGCAAACCAGTACACCCGGCTGTGTTCGAGGAAGCGTCCGACGATCGAACGCACACGAATGCGTTCGGAAATGCCGGGCAGGCCAGGGCGCAGGGTGCAGGCACCGCGCACGATCAGATCGACCTCCACGCCGGCCTGCGAGGCGCGGTACAGCGCCTCGATCACGTGCGCCTCGTTCAACGCGTTGAGTTTGGCGACGATGCGTGCCGGACGTCCGGCCTGCGCATGCGCGGTCTCACGCTCGATCTTCGCCATCACGCTGGTGTACAGCGTGAACGGCGAATGCAGCAGACGTTTCAGCTTGATCATCGGTCCCAGCCCCGACAGCTGCTGGAACACCTTGTGCAGATCCTCGCCGATCTCGGCATTCGCAGTCATCAGGCCGATATCGGTATAGGTACGGCTGTTGAGCTGGTGGTAGTTGCCGGTGGACAGATGCACGTAGCGGCGCAGCAGCTCGCCTTCGCGGCGCACGATCAGCATCATCTTGGCGTGGGTCTTGAAACCGACCACGCCGTAGACCACCTGCACGCCGGCCTCCTGCAGCCGTGTCGCCAGGCGGATGTTGGCCTCCTCGTCGAAACGTGCGCGCAGCTCGATCACCACGGTGACGTCTTTGCCGTTGCGTGCAGCCTCCACCAGCAGATCGACCAGCGGGGTGTCCTCGCCGGCGCGGTACAGCGTCTGCTTGATCGCCAGCACCTGCGGATCGGCGGTGGCCTGGCGCAGCAGGTCGATCACCGCGGCAAAGCTCTGGTACGGATGGTGCAGCAGCACGTCGCGTTGGCCGATCAGCTCGAATTTGTTGCGGCCGCTTTCGAGTGCTGCGGGCAGCTGCGAGTTGAAACGCGGGAACTTCAGTTCCGGGCGATCCAGCCAGTCGTAGAGCAGCCCGGCGCGGATGATGTTGACCGGGCCATCGCAGCGATACACATCGGTTTCCTCGAGCTGGAAGTTCTGGATCAGCATCGCGGTGATCGCCTGCGGGCAATCGTTGGCGATCTCCAGCCGCACCGGCCGCGCATAGCCGCGGCCGACCAGTTCCTCGCTGAGTGCGAGGGCCAGGTTCTGCACCTCGGCCTCCTCGACGATCAGCTCGCTGTTGCGGGTGACCCGGAACTGATACGAGCCGACCACCTTGAAGCCCGGAAACATCAGGTCGACGAAGGCTTGCAGCAGCTCGGCGAGGAACACGAAGTGTTCGCCCGGTCCGCTGACCTCGGCCGGCACCTTGATGATCCGCGGCAACGAGCGTGGTGCGCGCACCAGCGCCATGTGGCCCTCGTGGCCGAACGCATCGCGGCCCTTCAGCACCACCGCGATGTTCAGCGTCTTGTTGAGGATGCGCGGAAACGGATGCGCCGGATCCAGCCCCAGCGGCGACAGCACTGGGAGCACCTCATGCTCGAAATAACCCTGCAGCCAGCGACGCTGACGTGGGGTCCATTGCTTGCGGGTGAGGATGTGGATCTGCGCGGCATCCATCTGCGGGCGCAGCTGCTCCTGCCACGTTGCGTATTGCTCGGTGACCAGATCCAGTGCACGAGTGCGGATCCGCGCCAGCAATTCGCCGGAAGGCAGCCCATCCGGCCCGGGCGCGGCCGAGCCGAAGGCGTGGTGATGCTTGAGCATCGCCACCCGCACTTCGAAGAATTCGTCGAGATTGTTCGCCACGATGCTCAGGTAGCGGACCCGTTCCAGCAATGGCACGCCGGGATCGCGCGCCATCGCCAGCACGCGGAAATTGAATTCCAGCGCGGCCAGCTCGCGGCTGAAGTACAGGCCGGGGGCGCTCAGGTCGGGTGGGTTGGGCGACGCGGGGGATGGTTGATGCATGGGTCATTCTGGCCCAAGGCGCAGGCCAAGGAAACTTAGCCCTCGTCGCTGCCACCTGGCAGCAGCAAACGCGCGTGGCCGAAATGGCAGGCGAAGGTTGAACCCACGCCCGGCGCGCTCTCGATCCGCAATTGCGCCTGATGCAGGTTCAGCACGTGCTTGACGATCGACAGCCCCAGCCCGGTACCACCGCTGTCGCGCGAGCGGCTGGAGGAGATCCGGTAGAAGCGCTCGGTGAGTCGGGCCAGGTGCGAGGCCGGAATGCCGAAACCGGTATCGCTGACCGAGTACACCGCACCATCCGGTGTGCGCTGCCAGCGGATCGCGATGCTGCCGCCGGTGGGCGTGTAGCGCACCGCATTGCTGACCAGGTTTGACAGCGCGCTGTGCAGATCCTTCGGCGAACCGAGCAGATCGGCTTCGGCAGTCGATTCGAGCGTGATCTCGTGACGCCCCTGACTCAGCGCCTCGGCTTCCTTGCGCACGGTGGCCAGCAGCGGTGCCATCAGCACCCGTTCGTCGACGATCTGGTGCTGTGTTTCCAGTCGCGACAGGGCGAGCAGATCTTCGACGATCTGGCCCATCCGCTTCGACTGTGCGCGCATCTCGCTCAGCACCGGCGCCAGCTCGGGCACATCTTCCGGATCGATCAGTTCGAGGTAGCCGTGGATCACCGTCAACGGCGTGCGCAACTCATGCGAGACATTGGCGACGAAGTCGCGCCGGACCTGTTCGAGCCGGTTCAGATGGCTGATGTCGCGCGCCAGCAACAACTGCTGGCGGCGTCCGAACGGCAGCATGCTGACATTGAGCTGGCAGTTGGGATGGCCCGGCGCGGCCACGTCGTTGAGTGGTTCCTCGGTGCCATCACGCAACCAGTCGGACAGATCCGACGTGGCCAGCCGTTGTTGCAGCAGAACGCCGCGATCCATCGGTCGGCGCAGCCCGAGCAGGTTCTCGGCGGCATGATTGAACCAGCGCACCTGCTGATCCTGATCGAGCAGTACCACGGCGTCAGGCAACTGGCTGGCGGCGTTGCGCAAGTCGCGCAGACTGGAGGCAATGCGGCGGGAACGCGTCATGAAACGGTCATGCTGAAGAGGGCTGGCGGAAGCCGGTGCCGCCATCATGGGCTGCGCTTGATGACGGATTCGGGTCAGCAGCAAGACGACTTCCGCCAGCGCGACCAGGGCGACTCCGCTGGCGACATGGCCATGCACGAGCCAACCCAGCAGGCCACCCGCAAGCAAGGCAGTCGCGAGGGCTGCCGGCAATTTCCATGTGGATGTTGCAGATTGGGCCATGCGGACGGAGTGCCGGTGGGCTCAAGGTGGCGGGAAGCCAGCATCGGCAAAAGCGCCTCCCACCGCAAGCCCGTTGTGCGGGTCAGGCGCTCAGCGAGAAGCGGTAGCCGGTACCGCGCACGGTCTGCACCATGTCGTCGAGCTTCCATGGCTCCAGCGTCTTGCGCAGGCGGCGGATATGCACGTCGACCGTGCGTTCTTCCACATACACGCTGCCACCCCACACATGGTCGAGCAGCTGCGTGCGCGAATAGACGCGTTCGGGATGAGTCATGAAGAAATACAGCAGGCGGTATTCGGTCGGGCCGATCGGTACCGGTTCGTCGCCGGCGAACACGCGGTGCGCGGGGCCGTCGATGCGCAGGTTGCCCAGTTCGACCATGCCGGAACCGTCGTCGCCCTGGCTGCGCCGCAGCACCGCCTTGATCCGCGCGACGAGCTCGCGGGTGGAGAAGGGCTTCACCACGTAGTCGTCGACACCAGCCTCCAGGCCGTTGACGCGGTCCATCTCCTCACCGCGCGCGGTAAGCATGATGATCGGAATCTCGCGGCTGAGCTCTTCCTTGCGCAGGCGCCGGGCCAGCTCCAGCCCGCTGGTGCCCGGCAGCATCCAGTCGAGCAGGATCAGGTCGGGTACTTGTTCGGAGATCGCCAGCTGGGCGGCACGGGCATCGGCTGCCTGCATCGCGTCCATGCCGGCCTTGCGCAGGGCAAACGCGATCATTTCGCGGATTGATACTTCGTCTTCTACGATCAGGATGCGTTTGTGCACGCCGTGGTCTGCCGGTGGCTTATGACGAAGATATTGCAGCGCATGAATGTTACGCGTCGATGACATCCATGCTAGCAGGGTGTCATGCAGGCGGGCCGCCGGCGCCGAAGCAGAGCCGGCCATCGCACGGGTTCAGTGATTGCCACTGCTGTTGACCGTCCGGGCTGTCGTCGGTCTTGATCCTGCGTTTGTGCAGCTCCAGCACCAGCGGGGTCAGCTCGGCGATGCGCGCCTGGATACGCACGCGTGCGTAGTAGTCCAGATCGTCGCGCTTGAGCAGTCGCTTGAGTTGTTCCATCGCGTCGAACGGGCGACCGGAGTAATAGCTGGCATCGGCAAAGGCCTCGCCGGCACGGATGTTGTCGCCGGCCTTGTCGCTGGCGCGGGCGTAGGCGCTGTAGATTTCCGGCTCGCTGGCGTTGTCCAGCAGCGGTCGCAGCAGGCTTGCTGCCTGGCGCGCCTGGCTGGTGTCGCCGCCATTTGTGAGTGCTTCGGCGTAGGCCAGCGCCACCGCGCGGTTGCGCGGCGACTGCGCATTGAGATCGCTGTAGCTGACCAGTGCGGCGGCGCGCTGGCCGGCCTGCAGCCGGGCATCGGCCAGTGCCAGGCGCAGGATCAGGTTGTCCGGGTACGACTTCAGCAACGGCTGCAGCTGATCGATCGCCAGCGCACCGCGACCGCTGCGGGTGAGCGCCAGCGCGTAGCCGTAACGATTCGCGGTGGTGTCGAAGCCGTGCTGATTCTGCAGGCTGGATGCGTAGAAGAGCGCCAGCTTGGGGGCGTCGCCGGCCAGTACGCGCACGCGCTCGCGCATCAGTGCCCAAGTGTCCTTGCGATCGGCCGATGCCAATGGCTGAGTCAGTGCGCTGGGATCCTTGACGAACGGGATGGGTGCGGTGCTCTTTTCCCACTGGGTGCGATCCATGCCGCTGCTGGACGGCCGCAGCTTCTGCGCCGCGATCAGGGCACCGGCGCGCGCCTTGGCGTCGCTGATGCGTGCGGTCGTCACCGGATGGGTCTGCAGCAGGGCGGGCACGTCTTCGCCACCCGCGCCCGTGCTCATGACGTCTTCCATGCGCTGGAAGAAGTCGGCCATCGCATTCGGGTCGAAATCGGCATTGGCCAGCGTCTGGATGCCGACGCGGTCGGCCTCGATCTCGTCGTGGCGGGTGAAATTGATCGATTTCTGCGCAATCAGGCCCTGGCCACCCGCGAGCACCGCCATGGATGCGTCACCGCTGTGGCCACCGGCACCGGCGGCGATTGCGCCAAGCAGCACGAGTGCCATCAGCGGCGCATCCTTCTTGGAATCCTCGAACGCGCGCTGCAGGTGGTTCTGCGTGATATGGCCGATCTCGTGGGCGATCACGCCGGCCAGCTCACTCTCGTTCTGGGTGATCGTGATCAGGCCCGAATTCACCGCGATGTAACCGCCAGGCGCGGCGAAGGCATTGATCTCGGGGTCTTTCACGATGAAGAACGCGAAGTGATCCTTCGGCTTGTCGCAGTTGGCGACCAGCCGGTAGCCGAGGTCGTTGATGTAGTCGTCCAGCAACGGGTCGTCCACCACCATGTCCAGTGCGCGCATCTGGCGCAGCATGGAGGCGCCGTAATCCTGCGCCTCCTGCGGCGAGATCAGCGCATTCGCGGAGCTGCCCAGATCCGGCAGGCGCACGTCCTGCTGTGCGCTGGCGGCACAGGCCAGCCCGGCGGTGATCAGAGCCGCCAGCAGGCGTGGCGCGGGTCGTCGTGGTGTCATGGTCATGGGTAGGCGACAATAGCACTGTGACCGCGGCTGGCGTCGCCGGTTCAGTACTTGAGAGGCTGGCTGGCGTCCCCATCTTGATGGCGGTCTTTACCCGTTGTCCCGGAGTGTTGTGATGTCGAAGATCGAGGTCTATTCCACCGCCGTATGCCCGTACTGCGTGGCCGCCAAGAACCTGCTCAAGTCGAAGGGACTGGCGTGGAGCGAGGTCCGCGTCGATACCGATCCGGTCCAGCGCGATGCCATGCTGGCGCGCAGTGGCGGGCACCGCACGGTGCCGCAGATCTTCATCAACGACCAGTTCGTGGGCGGCTATGACGAGCTGGTGGCCGCCGACCGCAGCGGCAAGTTGACGCAATTGCTGGAGCAAGGCGCATGAGCGACAAACTCGCCGAATTCACCGCGTTCCGCCAGCGCATGAACGAGCGCATCCTGGCCGAGGACAACCAGGTCGTGCGGCGTTTCTTTGCGCTGGATACGCAGACCTACAAGGCCGGCGCGCTGGACGTGAAGACCAAGGAGATGCTCGGCCTGGTCGCCTCGCTGGTACTGCGTTGCGACGACTGCATCAGTTACCACGTGGCGCAGTGCAAGGAAGCCGGCGTCGAGCGCGATGCGTTCTTCGAGGTATTCAGCGTCGGTCTGGTGGTGGGTGGCTCGATCGTGATACCGCATCTGCGCCGCGCGGTGGATCTGCTCGACCAGCTTGAGTCGGGCAGCGAAAGCGACAAGACCGCCTGCGCCGATCACGCCTGAGCCGACACTTCAGCGGATAACCGGACGATCGCGTCATCGCATGATCGTCTGCGGCTTTTCGCAATGCTGCGTGCGAGTATTTGCAACGCCTTGCTAGGCCTTCGCCCTGTTCGCGTCGCGCTGCATCGGGGATAATTGGCCGGTTTCAGCACGTGCCCGTTTCTCTTCCGCACGTGCTGCTCGTCAGTTTCCGCTATCAGGAGTTCCCCCATGAGCAAGACAATTGCCGTGATCCCCGGCGACGGCATCGGTCCGGAGATCATGTCGGCCACGCTGCGTGTGCTTGACGCGCTGGATTGCGGTCTCGCCTACGAATTTGTCGACGCCGGCATGGTTGCACTGGACAAGCACGGCGACTTGCTGCCGCAGGCTACGCTGGACAAGATCGCCGAGCGCAAGGTGGCGCTGAAAGGTCCGCTGACCACGCCGATCGGCGGTGGTTTCACCTCGATCAACGTGACCCTGCGCCGGCACTTCGACCTGTACGCGAACGTGCGCCCGGCGGTGAGCTTTCCGGGCACCAAGTCGCACTACGAGAACATCGACATCATCACCGTGCGCGAGAACACCGAGGGCGCCTATCTGTCCGAGGGACAGACGCTGTCGGAGGATGGCGAGACCGCCATCTCGATGATCCGCAATACCCGCAAGGGCAGCGCGCGCATCGTGCGTTACGCGTTCGAGTTGGCGATCAAGAAGGGCCGCAAGAAGATCACCGCCGTGCACAAGGCGAACATCCTGAAGACCAGCTCGGGCCTGTTTCTCAACGTGGCACGCGAGATCGCCAAGGAATACCCGCAGATCGAGTTCAACGAGATGATCGTGGACAACACCTGCATGCAGCTGGTGATGAAGCCCGAGCAGTTCGACGTGATCGTCACCACCAACCTGTTCGGTGACATCCTGTCCGACCTGTGCGCCGGTCTGGTCGGTGGCCTGGGCTTGGCGCCGGGTGACAACATCGGCACCAACGCGGCGATCTTCGAGGCGGTGCACGGCTCGGCGCCGGACATCGCCCGCAAGGGCATTGCGAATCCGTGCGCGCTGCTGCTGGCCGCCGCCGACATGCTCGACTATCTGGATCTGGTGGCCAAGGGTGATCAGTTGCGCCAGGCGATCCGCGCCACGGTGGAACTGGATCATGCGCAGGTCACGCCGGATCTCGGCGGCAAGGGCAGCACCGACAGCTTCGCCGACGCCATCGTCAAGCGCATCAAGGGCTGAGCATCAACCGCCTCGATACGGAAAAGCCGCGGCGATCAGCCGCGGCTTTTTTCATGGCGGGGGATTCAGTGCTTCGCCGGTGTGTAGCTGCCAACGTCGGCCTGCGAGGGAACGGCAATACGGTTCCAGCTGTTGATCAGGATGACCGCCATGTTGAGGTCGATCAGTTCCTTTTCGCCGAACTGGGCGCGGGCCTGCTCGTAGACCTCGTCGGGTACGCCGTGGACTGGGTCGAGCCGGGTCACCGCCTCACACCAGGCCAGCGCAGCGCGTTCGCGCGCGCTGTAGAACGGTGCCTCGCGCCAAGCCTGCAGCAGGTACAGGCGCTGTTCGGTCTCGCCAGCGGCGCGGGCATCCTTGCTGTGCATGTCCAGGCAATAGGCGCAGCCGTTGAGTTGAGATGCGCGCATCAGCACCAGTTCGATCAGGCTTTGCTCGAGGCCGCAGTTCCTGACGTATTCGCCCAGGGCGAACAGTGACTTCATGGCATCGGGGCGCTTGGTGGCATTGAAACGGGGCATGGGGTTCTCCTTGCGGTGCGCAGCCGGTAGTGGCCGTTCAATGCAAGGACGCCGATGATGCCGATTTCGTGACAGCTGCCAGCCGGGCGAGCTTGCCGGGGTGGCGCAGGGAGTGCACCGCAGTGATGCGCTCGCCGTCGTCGTCGATCCAACTGGCCGAGATCAGCGTGTCGCCATGCCAGCCGAACAGGGCCGGTGCGCCATTGAGCTGACGGATCTCGTGGCGCACGCCGTAGCACTGCTGTTGCAGCCCAATCTGCATGTACAACCGGGCCAGTCGCTCGGCTCCGTGCAGCGGGTGCAGGGTGGCCCGTGCCAGGCCGCCACCGTCGGCAACGCTCATGGCATCTTCGGCAAACAGGGCCCGCAACGTGGACATGTCAGGCTGTTGCAGGGCCTGCATGAAGCGTTCGAGCAGACGCCGCTGGGTGTCGATGTTCGGCATCGCCTGGCGTGGGCGATCCTCGCGTAGCCGCTGTTTCGCCCGATGCACACGCTGGCGGCAGGCGTCCTCGCCAATGCCGAGCATCGCGGCCGTCTCGGCATGGCTGTAATCTAACACTTCGCGCAGAAGGAAGGCGGCGCGTTCCTCCGCGCTCAACCGTTCCAGCAACAGCAGGAAGCTCAGGGTCAGGCTCTCGGCGCGTTCCAGTTGCGCTTCCGGCTGTTCGGATTCCGCGATCAGTGGCTCTGGCAGCCAGGGGCCGGGGTAGTGTGCGCGTTCGGTCTTGGCGCGGCGCAGGCGATCCAGCGACAGCCGGGTGGTAACAGTGACCAGCCACGCCGCGGCATCGTCCAGTGCGTCGGCATCCTGTGAGTGCCAACGCAGCCAGGCGTCATGCAGCACATCCTCGGTATCGGCGGGCGTGCCCAGCATGCGATAGGCCAGCCCGAACAGGCGCGAACGGTGCTGCTGGAACAGGGTGGTGTGCAGATCCATGGCGTTCTCCGTCGGCTTGATGCATCAAGGACGCACCAGGATCACGCGATGTGACCGCTCAGCGGAACAAGGGCCACGGCGCGAGAAAGATCAGCCAGATCAGCAGCAGGATGCCGAGGTACTTGCAGGCCTTGTACAGCTTCTTATAGCGGCTCTTGAAGGCCGCCTTGAATGCGTGGCCGGCGCCGCGCTTGCGCTGGCTGAGCGCAAACAGCCGGTTCACGAAACCGGTTTTCTCCGTTTCGCCCTCGGTGTTCGGCGAAGCGGTGATCTTGCCCATGAATACGCCGACGCGATGATTGATCGCGTTCATCCAGCGCGTGCGCAATGGCCGCTCGATATCGGCGAACAGGATCACCCGGGTCTGCCCGGTCTTGTTCTCGGCCCAGTGCACATAGGTTTCGTCGAACACCACGTCCTTGCCGTCGCCCCAGGCATGCTCTTCGCCATCGACGAAGATGCGACAGTCCCGCGAGTTCGGCGTGATCAGGCCCAGGTGGTAACGCAACGAACCGGCAAACGGATCGCGATGGGGGTTGAGCTTGCTGCCGGGTGGCAGCAGCGCGAACATCGCCGCCTTCACGCTGGGAATCGACTTAAGCAGGGCCACCGTCTGCGGACACAATGCTTCGGCGGAGGTCAGTGGCTCGCCGTACCATTTCAGATAGAAACGCTTCCAGCCCTGCTTGAAGAAACTGTTGAAGCTGGCATCGTTGTTCTTCGCGGCAGCGCGGATATAACCCTCGTCGAACAGGTGCGCAGCCTCGTCGCGAATGACCTTCCAGTTCGCCTGCAACAGATCCAGCTGCGGGAAGCCGCGGCGATCGAGAATGGGTCGCGCCGGCACGGCCGAAAAGGCGTACATCAGCAGGTTGTAGGGTGCGAAGATCGCCGAGTGATCGACCAGTTGGCGATCGAAGCGCAGCCGCGTCCGCCCGCGCAGGTGCACCAGCAGTACGCATAGCGCAAACAGCAAAAACAGGGCCAGCAGTACGAGGCGAGGGGCAAGAATCATGTTCGTGGGCACAACCGTGAAATGGCAGCGACTCTTATTCTACTCGCTTGCGGATGGGCGCTATCCACGAACCGACATGGTCTTCGCACGCTGCTGCTCGGTCAGGGCCACATGCTGCTCGGCAGTGATTGGTTCATGTACCGGCGCCTGTGTGACGGCGCCCTTGTGGCGCAGCGCGGCGATCATGTTGGCGGCAGGGTAGCGGCCTGTCGACAGCGCTGCTGCGTCAAGCGCATGGATACGATCGATCAGTGCCTGATCGTCCACCTGCTGCGGATCGAAATTGAATCCGATCCGCCGCTCGATGAACGGCACGATGGCAGCGCCGAAACTGAAGAACAGTTCGAAGTCGAACTCAGCCAGCAGGCAACCGACGATATCCTGCGCTCGCACGCCCTCGTTGGAATAGGCGGCGTGGTCGATCGGCCGGTAGCGCGTCTGCATCGCGTTGAAGTGACGATCGTGCCGCTTGGCGGCCGGCAATTCTGCCCAGACCCGTTGCACTTCGGTTTCCACATCCGGCCATAGCAAATGGCCGTTGCGACCGATGATGTCGGAGCTGAGCAGCGTGCCTCCCGGCGTCAGTGAATCGCGCAGGGAGCGGCAGAATGTCTCCAACTCGGTGACGTGATGGAAAAACTGGTTGACGATGATGACATCCTGCGGCGGCAGCTTGAACGCCAGGTTGCAGTCGCGTGCCTCGAATGCCATCAAGGCGCTGACTTGGCGAGCCTGTGCCGTGGCGGCAGCTCGGCGCATCAGTGCCGGGTTGAAATCGATGCAAGTGATGTGCGCTTGCACCCCGGCTGCCTTCAGTTGTTCGGCCAGACCCACCTCCATGTCGCAGGCGCCTGTGCCTACACTCAGTACGCGCACCGGTGTGTTGCCGGCTGACGCACTTTGCCGGATGCGGCTGAGGAAGAACGATTCCGGCGAGTCGATGCCAAGTCGGTGTGCGTCGGGCGCCAGATAACGGCTCGACCAGTAGCCAAAGATCGGCGGCAATGTCTCGCCCTGGTATTGCGGCGTCAAGTTGAATGCTGCGCGTTCCGCGAAGGCGCGCAGTCTGCGGCTTGCTGTAGCCGGCAGCACCTTGGCAAGGGCAGCAATGGTTCGCTTGGCGACCAGGCGATGGCGGTAGGCAAAGGTACTCAAGGACATGACGCGGACTTTATCTGATCACGGCCTGCGGCAGGATGAATCATGCGATGGATTGGGTCGACCAGTACCACATTGCGTGCGCGTAACGGTTTTGGATCACGCTGGATGCTCGCCCCACTGCCGACGTTGAGCGCCGGCAGCGGGGCCACGTGCGTTGCATGCAGTCGAGCTTAAAGGGACTCCGCCGCGAAATCCGCCAGCCGCGAGCGTTCGCCACGACGCAGGGTGATGTGTGCCGAATGCTCCCACTGCTTGAAGCGATCCACCGCGTAGGTGAGGCCGGAGGTGGTTTCGGTGAGGTAGGGCGTGTCGATCTGCTCGACGTTGCCGAGGCAGACGATCTTGGTGCCGGGGCCGGCGCGCGTGATCAACGTCTTCATCTGCTTCGGGGTGAGGTTTTGTGCCTCGTCGATGATCAGGTAACGCGACAGGAAGGTGCGCCCACGCATGAAGTTGAGCGAGCGGATCTTGATGCGCGAGGCAAGCAGATCGTTGGTCGCCTGGCGTCCCCAGCTGCCCCCGTCCTCGGGATTGGCGAGCACTTCGAGGTTGTCAGTCAATGCACCCATCCACGGTGTCATCTTCTCTTCCTCGGTGCCGGGCAGGAAGCCGATGTCCTCGCCGACCGAGACCGTGGCGCGGGTCATGATGATCTCGCGGTAGCGCTGCTGATCCATCACTTGCGCCAGGCCGGCAGCGAGTGCCAGCAAGGTCTTGCCGGTGCCGGCGTTGCCGAGCAGGGTGACGAAGTCGACGTCCGGATCCATCAGTACGTTGAGCGCAAAGTTCTGCTCGCGGTTGCGTGCACCGATGCCCCACACATGATGGTTGGCATGTGAGTGGTCGTCCAGCAGCACCAGGGTGGCGGTGGCGTCGTCGATATGCAGCACGCGCAGTTCGACCGCGTTTTCACCGGGAAGGAACAGACACTCGTTGGGATGCCAGGCATCCTCCTCGCGCCGATCCACCTTGTAGAACGTGCGGCCGCGCTCGGTCCAGGACTGCACTTCCGGATGCTTGTCCCAGAAGTCCTCGGGCAGCTCGGTCGAGCCGGTGTACAGCAGGGAGAAATCATCGAGCGCACGATCGTTCTCGTAATCCTCGGCGACGATGCCGTTGATGCTCGCCTTGATCCGCAGGTTGATGTCCTTGGTGACCAGGATCACCGCGCGATCGGGATTCTGGTCGCGCAGCTCGATCACCGCCGACAGGATCTGGTTGTCGGCCTTGGTGTGACCGTTGCTGCTGGTGCGGTGCTGGAAATACAGCCGACCGACGGAGCCGCCACGCTTGAGCTTGATGCCCTGCGGGTTGCTCAGTTCCAGTCCCTCGCTGAGGTCATGCTGCTTGCCCAGCTCGATCAGCTCGTTGAGGAAGCGACTGACCTGGCGGCCGTTGCGCGAGACTTCCGAGGCGCCTTTCTTTTTTTCGTCCAGTTCCTCCAGCACGGTCATCGGGATGAAGACGTCGTGTTCCTCGAAGCGGAACAGCGAGGTCGGGTCATGCAGCAGGACGTTGGTGTCGAGAGCGTAGATGCGCTTGCTTCCGGTCATGCGGAAGTGTCCTCGCTGGTGGGGAGATGAAAGAGCCGCGATGCACGGCGCACCGCGGGAGCGTGATGACGGCACGGAGCGCCGGCTGGTTGCCGGCAAGCCATGCGGGTGAATACCGTAAAGAGTGGCTCGGTCACTGGGTGGGAATGGTGTCGAGCACGGCCTGGGCGTGGCCAGGTACTTTCACTCCGCGCCATTCCTGGACCAGTTTTCCGTCGGGATCGATCAGGAAGGTGCTGCGTACGATGCCCAGATAACGTTTCCCGTACAGCACCTTCTCTTGGATCACATCGAATGCCTGGCACCAGGTTTCATCGGGGTCGGAAACCAGCGGGAACGGCAATTCCTGCTTCGCGACAAAATTAGCGTGCGATTTTACGGAATCACGTGACACTCCGATGACCTCCGCATGGCGCTGGCGAAATGCCGGGTACAGGTCGCGAAAATCCTTTGCTTCGTTGGTGCAGCCGGGTGTGCTGTCCTTGGGATAGAAATACACCACCACCCATTGACCCTTCAGGCTGGTCAGTTTCAATGCATGACCGTCGTTGGTGACACCACTGAGGGAAGGGATTTTCTTGCCAATTTCGGGCATGGCTATTCCTGCGCAGCGGAAAGCCGCTGCGCACACAGATGAAAAGGAAGATTCGGGAACTGGCTGACGGTGAACACTGCGGGCGGTGCGCAGAAGGCGATCGGGTTGGATCGGCACACTGACGGCAATGCAGGGTTCCTCGGTAGTCCGGGAGCAAGACTAGCGCGTGCGTGCCCGCCGATAACAGTCCTTGTCAGACGCCCCGGATCGCGCGATGCTCAGAACTTCACCGGATCCATGATCGCATCCAGATTCAGGCCGTCGCACAGCTCGAGGAAATCGTCGCGCAGCGCGGCAATATGGATCTCCGCCGGGATGCCGATGGTGAACTGGGCCTGGAACATCTCCGCGCCGGTCTGCATCGCCTGGTAACGGGTGGAATTAAGCTGCTCCACACTGATCTCGTGCTGGGTGAAGAACTCCACGATCCGCGCCACGATGCCGGGCCGGTCAGCCGCGACCACCTCGACCAGATAAGGCAACAGGTGCGAGCTGTTCTCGCGCGGGCCGGTACGGTAGTGCACCAGTCGCAGGCTCTCGTCGCGGGCCAGCTTGGTCACGGCGGTTTCCAGCTTGGCCAGTGCATCCCATGCGCCACTGGCCAGCAGCATCAGCGAGATCTCCGTGCCGATCGTCGACACGCGTGACTCGGACAGGTTGCAGCCGGCGTCGGCGATGCGCTTGGCCAGTGCCAGCAACGGCGATTTGTTCGCCGGCGTGAGTGCCTGGATCAGCAGCTGATTATCGTTGCCAGCACGCGCAACCGGGGCAGAAGGGACGGAAGTAGGTTTCAAGGGTTCTACCTGTGGCGTCATGCCGCGTGATGCGGAAACGATGAGATTACTCCGATCGAGCTTACTTGCCCGTCTCCTGAGGCGACAAGTAACATGCGCGGTTGGATCCGTAGCGGAATCGAGTCTTGAACATTCGTGGAAGCATCTGCGCGCTGGTGACCCCGTTCGCGGCCGACGGTGCCCTTGACTTGGCGGCATTCGGCCGACTGCTCGACCATCAGCTTGCCGGCGGCACGCAGGCGCTGGTAGTCGCCGGTTCCACCGGTGAGGCGCACATGCTGGAGCACGACGAGTTCGATCGGCTGCTGGCGTTTGCAGTCGAACACGTGGCTGGCCGCGTGCCGGTGCTCGCCGGCACCGGCGAAGCCGGTACCGCAAAGACCGTCACCTTGACCCAGCGGGCCAAGGCGTTAGGGGCCGATGCGGCGCTGGTGGTGACACCGTATTACGTGCGCCCGACCCAGGAGGGCCTGCGCCGGCATTTTCTCGAAGTGGCTGAACGCGGTGGCCTCCCGGTGGTGCTGTACAACGTGCCTGGTCGTACCGGCTGCGACCTGCTGCCGTCGACAGTTGCCGGGTTGCGCGAGCACCCGGCGATCATCGGCATCAAGGAGGCGCGCGGCGATCGCGAACGGATTTCGGCGCTGGCGGAACTTGTGCGCACGGATTTCGTCTATCTGTCCGGTGACGACGGCAGTGCCGGCGAAGCCATGCTGGCAGGTGCAGCCGGTACGATCTCGGTGGTGGCCAACCTGGCGCCGCAGGCATTTCGGGCATTGTGCGATGCGGCTGTGGGCGGCGATCATGCTGCCACGGCGCGGTGTCATGCGATACTTGAGCCATTGGTAGAGGCGCTCAACTGCGCGCCTAACCCGATCGCGGTCAAGGCGGGCCTGCCATTGCTGGGGCTGGGTCTGCCATTGCCGAGATTGCCCCTGGTTGAACTGAACGACGGTCCGGATCGCGCCCGATTGCACCAAGCGCTGTCCAGTCTGGCATCCTTGACGACTGCGGCCAGCTGACCGGTTGCCTGATTTACTTACGGAATCCCATTACATGAAGAAAACCTCACTTCTCGTGGCCTTGTCGGCCGTGGCCCTCAGCGGGCTGCTGCTTTCCGGCTGCGGCATGTTCCGCTCGCACAAGGCGTGGGACACCGCCCAGCAGGAATCGCCACTGGAGATTCCGCCGACACTGGACCGGCCCTCGACCAGCGATGCGCTGGCGATCCCGCCGGCGGGTGCGAACCAGCCGACCTCGAACGGAGCAGTCGCCCGTCTCAACGGAGCCGACGGCCAGATCGCCGATGGTTTCGTGGTGGCCGACAGTGTCGACAATACCTATCGCAAGGTGGGTGAGGTATTGCAGGATGGCAGCCTGGGCCAGGTGGCCGGCCATGACGATGCTGCCCATGGCTACACGCTCAGTGTGCCGAGCGCCATCGCGAAGCAACCAAAGAAGAAAGGCTTCTTCGGCCGCATGTTCAGCCATGACAAGAGCAATTCCAGCACTGCATCGGCCGGTTCCACGTATCCGGTGCAGATCAGCATCGGCAACAGTGGCACCAATGCCAGCGAGATCCGCGCGCAGGGCAATGCCGGTGCCGTGGCCAAGGTGATCGACACGCTGAAGTCGCGTCTGGGCAACTGAGCGCTCCAAACCCCGCAAACAAGAACGCCGCCTCAAGGGCGGCGTTCTTGTTTGGAGAGGGCGCGGGATTCAGCGCTGCAATAGTTTGAGCTTGTCCGGCTTGCCTTCCCAGTCCTTGGCGTCAGCCGGGCTGTCCTTGCGCTCGGTGATCACGGGCCAGTCTTTCGCCAGTTCCGCGTTGAGCGCGACAAAGGCTTCCTGGCCGGCCGGCACATCGTCTTCCGGGTAGATCGCGTTGATCGGGCACTCCGGCTCGCACAAGGTGCAGTCGATGCACTCGTCTGGATCGATCACGAGAAAATTGGGGCCTTCATGGAAGGCATCGACCGGGCAGACCTCGACGCAATCGGTGTATTTGCACTTGATGCAGTTGTCGATGACGACGAAAGTCATGGAAGCAATTCAGCCGTATGGATGGCGGTCGAGGAGGCTCTTGCGAAGAGTGCGGCCATGGATGGCCGCTTCTGATCTGGCCAATAGCCAAGGTGCGCGAGTTGTCGGGACCTTTCCAGACAACGGCAATCATGGAAGATTGCACAAATAAAAATGGTGCTCCCTACGAGACTCGAACTCGTGTTCCCGCCTTGAGAGGGCAGTGTCCTAGGCCACTAGACGAAGGGAGCGTTATCCTGCGAGGCGCGCTAGTATAACGGAATTGTTTCGTCCGGCAATGTCTGGCGCGCATCGGCTTTCGCCGTCCGCAACATATACTGCCCGTGCGTGCACCTGCAGTAGCGGGCAGCGCAACTCGTTGAACACCAGGGCGGCTTCGCCGCACAAGGATTCTGACCGCTTGAACCTCGAATCAAGGATCGACCCCACGCCAGCGCTGCGGATCATTCCGCGCGATCAGCACACCATTTCCCGCAAGAACATCAGCAAGGCAGCGCTGCGGGTGCTGTATCGGCTGAACGAGGCCGGCTTTGCGGCTTATCTGGTCGGCGGCGCAGTGCGCGACCTGCTGCTGGGCCTGCAGCCGAAAGACTTCGACGTCGCCACCGACGCGACGCCGGATGAGGTGAAGAAGCTGTTTCGCAACTGCCGCCTGATCGGCCGTCGCTTCCGTCTGGCCCATGTGGTGTTCGGGCCGGAAATCATCGAAGTGGCGACGTTCCGCGGTCTCGGCGAGGAGGGCGGCGAGGGCGATCGCCACATCGTCGACGGCCGCATCGTGCGCGACAATATCTGGGGCACCATCGAGGAGGACGCGATACGCCGCGACTTCCGCGTCAACGCGCTGTATTACGACATCAGCGATTTCTCGGTGCGCGACTACGTCGGCGGCATGCAGGATCTCGAAGATCGTGCATTGCGCCTGATCGGCGATCCGGTCACCCGCTATCGCGAGGATCCGGTACGCATGCTGCGTGCCGCGCGGCTGGCGGCCAAGCTCGACATGCGCATCGATGCAGCGGCGATGGCGCCGTTCGAGAGCCTCGGGCCGTTGCTGGCAGAGGCGGCGCCGGCGCGGCTGTTCGACGAATCGCTGAAGATGTTCCTCAGCGGCAACGGCTTGAAGAGTTTCCGCATGCTGGAACAGTGCGGCCTGCTGAAATTCCTGTTTCCGGTGACGGCGCGGGCACTCAAGCGTGGTGACGAGGCGCTGCGTTCGCTGGTCGAGCAAGGTCTGGCCAATACCGATGCGCGGGTCACCGAAGGCAAGTCGGTCACCCCGGCGTTCCTGTTTGCGGTACTGCTGTGGGGTGAGGTGCGCGATGTAGCGCACCACTGGATCGCGCGGGGCCAGGACAGCAACGAGGCGTGGGCACGCGCCGCCGCCCAGGTGGTCGGCGAGCAATGCCAGCGGGTGGCAATCCCGCGCCGGTTCACCTTCACCATGGAGGAGATCTGGTCGCTGCAGCCACGCTTCGAGCAGGTGCAGCGCAAGCGCGTATTCCGCCTGATGACGCATCCGCGTTTTCGCGCCGCGTTCGATTTCCTGCTGCTGCGCGCGGCCGAATCGCCGGCGATGCACGAGCTTGGCCAGTGGTGGGCACATGCACAACAGTTGCCGCAGGAAGTGCTGGCTGCTGCGCTGCCGGCAGGCGGCGGCAGCGCGAGCGACCATATTCCCGTGCCGGTAGCTGGCAAGCCGCCGCGTCCACGCCGGCGTCGACGCAGACCTGGCGACAAATCGGGTTCCGTGTGACGCTGGCCTATATCGCGCTGGGCAGCAATCTGGGTGATCCGAAGCAGCAGTTGCTTGACGCCATGAATGCATTGGCGAACCTGCCGGATACCCGTCTGTTGCAGTGTTCGCCGCTGTACCGCACGCCGCCATGGGGCATGCTGGAACAACCGCCGTTCGTCAATGCCGCGGTACTGGTGGATACTTCGCTGTCGCCGCATGCGTTGCTTGATGGGCTGTTGGAGATCGAGCAGCGCGCCGGCCGCGTGCGTGCCGAACGCAACGGACCGCGCACACTGGATCTGGACCTGCTGCATGTCGAGGGTGTGCAACTCGACGATGCCCGTTTGACCCTGCCGCACCCGCGCATGACTGAACGTGCATTCGTGCTGCTGCCGTTGCATGATCTTGCGCCGACGCTGCGGCTGCCTGGACAGGGCACGGTGGCGGAACTGCTGGCGCAGCTCGATCTTGCCGGTTGTGAAAAATTGCCTTGAGCCCTTCTCGTGGCGCGCCGGATAATCGGTGCCTGCAACTACCCAGGAATTGCCGTGTACGTGCAAAACGCCAGTACCCCCGAACGCAAGCCGGTGACCGTGCCGGGCCTGCGTGCGATGAAGGCGCAGGGGCGGCGCATTGTCATGCTCACCGCCTATGACGCCAGCTTTGCCTGGCAGCTGGAGGCGGCTGGCGTTGACGTTGCGCTGGTCGGCGATTCGCTCGGCATGGTGGTGCAGGGCCATGCCAGCACGCTGCCGGTGACGCTCGATCACATGGTCTATCACACCGCCGCAGTGGCCCGTGGACTGTCGTCGACCCTGCTGGTCGCAGACATGCCGTTCATGGCCGATCGCGATGTAGCGCATGCACTGGAAGCTGGTGCGCGGCTGGTCGGCGAAGCCGGTGCGGCGATGGTGAAGATCGAAGGTGCGGCGCCGCATATCCTCGAGGCGATTGCCGCCCTGACCGCACGCGCGATACCGGTCTGCGCGCATCTTGGGCTGACGCCGCAGTCGGTGCACAAGTTCGGTGGCTTCCGCATCCAGGGTCGCGAACAGACAGCCGCCGATCACGTGCTGGCCGAGGCGCTGGCGGTGCAGGCAGCCGGTGCGGATCTGCTGGTACTCGAAGGTGTGCCGAGCAGTCTGGGCGAGCGGGTGACCGCTGCGGTGAACATTCCCGTCATCGGCATCGGTGCCGGCCCGGATTGCGACGGACAGGTGCTGGTGATCCATGACATGCTCGGCATCACGCCGGGCAAGCGACCGAAGTTCAGCAAGGATTTTCTGGCTGGGCGCGATTCGGTGGCAGCGGCGATCGCTGCCTATGCCGAGGATGTGCGCAACGGTGCGTTTCCCGCGCCCGAACATTGTTTCAACTGATCAGCGAGTCACCGCACCATGCAAACCGTCCAGGATGCACCCGCCCTGCGCGCCGCGATTCGCGGCTGGCGCACCAAGGGTCAGACGGTGGGCTTCGTGCCGACCATGGGCAACCTGCATGCGGGTCATCAATCGCTGATCAAGCTGGCGCGGGCGCGTACCGACCGGGTGGTCGCCAGCGTGTTCGTCAATCCCACCCAGTTCGGTCCGAACGAGGATTTCGAACGTTATCCGCGCACCTTGCTGCAGGATCAGACAGCCTTGACCGAGCAGGATTGCGACCTGCTGTTTGCACCGGACGTGGCCACGATCTATCCGTTTGGTGCAGAACACAGTGTCAGCCTGCGCGTGCCGCAGATCACCGAGACGCTGGAAGGCGCGCATCGGCCCGGACATTTCGACGGTGTCGCCACCGTGGTTTGCAAGCTGTTCAACCTGGTGCAGCCGGATCTGGCCGTGTTCGGGCAGAAGGACTTCCAGCAGCTGAAGGTGATCGAACGGATGGTGCGGGATCTGTCGCTGCCGGTGAAGGTGATGGCCGCACCCACCCTGCGTGCCGATGATGGGCTGGCGCTGAGCTCGCGCAACCAGTACCTGTCCGCCGAGGAGCGTGCACGCGCGCCGCTGATCCACGATACCTTGCTGAAAATGCGTGAGTTGCTGGGCAAGGGCCATGCATGGCGTGCGCTGGAGCAGGTCGCCGCGGCACGCCTGATGCGTGCCGGTTTCGTACCCGATTACGCGGTGATCCGCCGCGCCGAGGACCTGGCCGAGCCGGCCGAAGGCCAGCGTGACGGCCTGATCGCCCTGATTGCGGCACGCCTGGGCCAGACCCGTCTGATCGACAACTTGCTGTTCGACTGAGCGGCCCGCATATCGTGACCGAAACCGCCGATGTTGCGATGCAGCGTCAACGGTTCGATAATGCCCAGCTTCGCAGCGTCCCTGCCGGAAAGAACGTCATGCACCTGAACATGCTCAAGGCCAAGATCCACCGCGCGACGGTGACCCATGCCGAGCTGCACTACGAAGGCTCGATCGCGATCGACGGCGTGCTGCTGGATGCCTCGGGTATCCGCGAGTACGAGCAGATCCACGCCTGGAACATCAACAACGGCAAGCGCTTCGTCACCTATGCGCTGCGTGCCGAAGAAGGCTCCGGCATCATCTCGGTGAACGGCAGTGCCGCGCATCGGGCGAAGCCGGGCGACCTGATCATCATCGCCGCTTTTGCGCAGCTGTCGGAGGCGGAGCTAAAACAGTTCCAGCCGACGCTGGTCTACGCTGATGCCAACAATCGCATCTCGCACACCAACCGCTCGATTCCCAAGCAGATGGCAGCTGTCTGATCGGGTTCTGCTGAGCCGTAGTCGTGGCGCCTGATTCATCGCGGCCGCATCAGCTTCGATGTCTGTCCAGCGCCCACTGCACATGCTCGCGCACCACGTCGGAGGCGTGTCCCTGACGGGACTGCAACGCGCCTGTCACCTCGGCAGACGAGGGTGCATTGCCCAGCGCCACCGCGATATTGCGCAACCAGCCTTCGTAACCGGTGCGGCGGATCGCCATGCCCTCGGTACGTTTGAGGAACTCGTCCTCGCTCCAGGCAAACAGTTCGACCAGCTTCGCGCCGTCGAGGCTGTGGCGCGGGGCGAAGTCGGGCTCGCTGGTGTCCTGTGCGAACTTGTTCCACGGACAGATCAGCTGACAGTCGTCGCAGCCGAAGATGCGGTTGCCGATTGGCGTGCGCAGATCTTCCGGAATGCTGCCCTTGAGTTCGATCGTGAGATAGGAAATGCAGCGTTTTGCATCCAGCCGGTACGGTCCGAGAATCGCCTGAGTCGGACAGATCTCGATGCAGCGGCTGCAACTGCCGCAGTGCGCGCTGGCCGGTGTGTCGATCGGCAACGGCAGATCGGTATACAGCTCGCCTAGAAAGAAATACGAACCGGCGTGGCGATTGATCAGCACGGTGTGCTTGCCGATCCAGCCCAGCCCCGCGTTGCGCGCCAGAGCCTTCTCCAGCACCGGCGCGGAATCCACGTAAGCGCGATAGCCGAAGTCGCCGACCACGGTGTGGATACACTCGGCCAGCTTCTGCAGGCGGTTGCGCATCAGCTTGTGGTAATCGCGGCCCAGCGCATAGCGCGACACGTAGCCGGCCTCGCCGTCCGCCAGCACGTCCCACGCGTTCGCGGTGCCCGGCGGGATGTAATCCATGCGTACCGAGATGACGCGTTGTGTGCCCGGCTCCAGTTCGGCCGGGCGGCTGCGCCGGGTGCCGTGGCGGGCCATGTATTCCATCTCGCCGTGATGGCCATGCTCGAGCCAGCGCTGCAGATGCGCTTCGTCCTCGCCCAGATCGGTGCCGCTGATGCCGGCCTCGGCGAAGCCCAGTTCGACGGCCCAGCGCTTGATGTCGCCGGCCAGCGCGGCGTAATCGGGAGCGGTGCGGACATCGGTCGTGGACATCTGTCTATTGTAGATGCGGGCCATGCCTATAATTCGCGTATGTCAGCCCATCCCCATCGCAGCGCGCTCTACACCGTCGAACAGGTGCGTGAGATGGAGCGCGCGGCGCTCGCCACCATGGGCATCTCCGGTCACGATCTGATGCGTCGTGCCGCCAGTGCGGCGCTCGCCAGCCTGCGTCGACACTGGCCGCAGGCTCGCCGTATCGGCATCTGTTGCGGGCCCGGCAACAACGGTGGCGACGGTTTCCTGCTCGGTGTGCTGGCGCGTGAAGCCGGATTGCAGGTCGAGCTGGTGGCGCTGAACGCGACAGCGCACGGCGACGCGGCGCTGGCACGAGGCGAATGGGAGGTTGCTGGTGGCCAGGTGCGTCTGTGGGATGCGGAAAGCCGGTTGCCGATGGCAGACGTGTTTGTGGACGCGTTGTATGGCCTTGGTCTCAATCGTGCGCCCGAGCCGTCCGCGGCACGTTTGATCGATGGCATCCATGCGAGCGGCAAGCCGGTGCTGGCACTGGATATACCTACCGGGCTGAATGCCGACAGTGGGCACTGCCCCGGGGCGGCGATCCGCGCGGATGTCACCGTGACGTTTATCGTCGGCAAGCGTGGGCTGCACACGGGACGCGCGGCGGATCAGGTTGGCGAGCTGGAACTGGCCAGCCTGGGCGTGCCCGAGAGCATCTGCGCGCGCGTTCAACCCGATGCCCAGCTGTTGATCGCCGATGCGCTACCGCCGCGTGCCCGCTACGCCAACAAGGGCTCGAACGGTCATGTGCTGGTGATCGGTGGGGATCACGGCATGGCCGGTGCGGCGTGTCTGGCTGGCGAGTCCGCCTTGCGCGCCGGCGCTGGACTGGTCAGCGTGGCAACGCGGGCCGAACACGTGCTGGCCTTGAATGCCACGCGCCAGGAATTGATGGTGCACGCGGTCGAGGGAGTGCCGTCGCTGATACCGTTGCTTGGGCGCGCCAGTGTCCTGGCACTCGGACCGGGCCTGGGGCAGGGCGATTGGGCTCACGCACTGTGGCAGGCCGCGCTGAATGCAGACAAGCCGCTGGTACTCGATGCCGATGGTCTGAACCTGCTGGCGCACAAGCCGTGCACGTTCAGCGTGCCGACCGTGCTGACTCCGCACCCGGGCGAGGCGGCTCGCTTGCTGGGTGTGTCAACGGCAGATGTCGAACGGGACCGCTTTGCTGCGGTACGCGAACTGGCGCGCTGCTATGCCGCCATCGTGGTGCTGAAAGGTTCGGGCAGCCTGATCGCCGATCCGAATGGACGTCTGGACGTCTGTCCGTGGGGCAACCCCGGCATGGCGTCGGGTGGCATGGGTGATCTGCTCACCGGCATCGTCGCGGCATTGCTGGCGCAGGGCTGCACGGCGTGGCAGGCCGCGTGCCTAGGGGTGGGTCTGCACGCGCGCGCCGGCGATCTGGCCGCGCAGCATGGCGAGCGCGGGCTGCTGGCGAGTGACCTGCTGGCGCCGCTGCGTACGCTTGGCAACGGCTTGGCGGGGCATGTGCATGGCTGAGCGTTTTGATTTCGAGCGGCAGTGGTCGTTGCCTGACGAGACGGCTACCGCTGTGCTGGGTAAGCGAGTGGCGAGTGCGCTGGACAATGGCCTGGTGCTCTATCTGCATGGCCCGCTCGGCGCCGGCAAGACCAGTTTCGCGCGAGCCCTGCTGACCGCGCTGGGCGTGGGCGAGCGCATCAAGAGTCCTACCTACAGCCTGATCGAGGGCTACATCGCCGCGGAGCGACCCGCCTGGCATCTCGATCTGTACCGGATTGCCGACCCGGGTGAACTGGAGTGGCTGGGACTGGATGCGCTGGCCGATCCGGCGGCTGTGGTATTGGTGGAGTGGCCTGAGCGCGGTGCTGGCGCATTGCCGGCCGCCGATCTGGCTGTGCATCTGGATTACGCCGGACACGGCCGCCACGCGCGGCTGCGCGCCTTCACGGCACGAGGCGAGCAGTTGCTTTCGCGCCTGCCCTGAGCAGGCTTAAGTGTCGATTCCTCCGGGAGAAATTGTCGCTCAGCTGATTCGGGTCAGGATCTGTTCGAAATGCGTGGCTTGCGGTCGATAACTTGATGTAGCTTGATGAATGATCTGCAGGTTATGGATATTGAAGGGAAAATACTCTTGCAATCACCAGTTGACTGCGCTTCAATGCGGCGCATGAGGGGTAACCTGAACAACTTGGGTGGTTTTGTCATCGCCGCGGTGCTGGCGGCGCTGCCACTTTGTGCGGTGCAGGCCGCCGATTTGCAGCATGCGCGCGTCTGGGCTGGCCCCGACTACACCCGCGTCGTGCTGGATGCCTCCGGCCCCCTGCAATACACGATTAGCCAGACTGACGGCCAGATCGTGGTGGACCTGCCTGACAGCCAGGCCACTGGCGCTTTTTCCGACCCTGTCGCGCAGGGACTGTTCCGCGGCATGAGTCATGCCCGTATCGGTGATCGGCTCCAGTTGACCGCAAAGGTGGTTCCGGGCAGTCGCCTGAAGAGCTTCGTGCTGAAGCCGACCAGCGGCACGGATTACCGGCTGGTGCTCGATTTTTATCCGGACGGTGGCAACACCGCCACGTCCATCGCCACCACGCAGCCCGAGGCCCCCGCGAAATTGGTGGAGCCGGCCGTCGCGCCGATGGTTTCGGCCAGCTCAGCGGTCGTGCTGCCGCAACGACGCGGCAGCTCCTCGCACAGCAGCCGCGCGGCGACCGAGCAGGCGGCGGCCCTGCTGAACGGTCAGCGCAATGTGATCATCGCGATCGATGCCGGTCACGGCGGCAAGGATCAGGGTGCGCATGGCCCCGGTGGCACGCTGGAAAAGAATGTGACGCTGGCTGTGGCGCGTGATCTGGCCGCCCAGATCAATCGCCAGCCGGGCATGAAGGCCGTGCTGACGCGCGACGGTGACTATTTCATCGACCTCAAGCGTCGCTATGAGATTGCGCGTGAGAACAATGCCGACCTGTTCGTGGCGATCCATGCGGACTCCTTCACCAGCGATGACGCCAAGGGTTCGTCGGTGTGGGTGCTGTCGCCCCGCGGCAAGACCAATGAGGCGGCACGCTGGCTGGCCGACCGCGAAAACCGCGCCGACCTGATCGGCGGCACCACGCTGGATGATAAGGACGACGGGCTGGCCAAGGTGCTGCTGGATCTGCAGCAGGGCTGGGCGATGCAGGCCAGTGAAGTGGTGGCCGGCAACGTGCTCAGGGCGCTGGGCCAGCTCGGCCCGACCCATCGTGGTTATGTCGAGCGTGCCAATTTCGTGGTGCTGCGCTCGCCGGACGTCCCGTCGATCCTGGTCGAGACCGCGTTCATCAGCAATCCGGACGAGGAACGCAGACTGCGCGATCCGGCGCATCAGAATCAGCTTGCCGAGGCCGTGATGGGCGGCGTGAAGAATTATTTCGAATCGACACCACCACCGGGCACCTGGTTTGCGGCGCAGGCAGCGCGCCGCAACGGCACCCAGCTGGCATCGAACAGGCCGGATGGCGACGACAGCGGCATGGCTGCAAAGCCGGTCGGTACCGCGCTGACCAGCAATGCCTCGCCACCCGCGGATGCGGGTGTGCGCGATCTGCATCGGGTGGGGCAGGGTGAAAGCCTGCGCAGCATCGCGCGCCAGTACGGCATCAGTATCGGTGCGTTGAAGAATGCCAACCAGCTGAATACCGACACGGTACATGCCGGTACTGTCTTGACCATACCGACGGGCTGATCGCGCCCGTCGTCATTATCCAGCGGCGGCCCGATCCGCGTTCGCTGCTAAAGTTCGCGGATGACTGTGATCCGCGTATTGCCCCCAGAACTCATCAACCAGATCGCCGCCGGCGAGGTCATCGAACGGCCGTCCTCGGTAGTGAAGGAGCTGGTCGAGAACAGCCTCGACGCCGGCGCCAGCCGTATCGAGGTGGATATCGAGGCCGGCGGAGCGCGCTTGATCCGCGTGCGCGACGATGGCGACGGCATCCATGTCGACGAGCTGCCATTGGCTGTGGCCTCGCACGCGACCAGCAAGATCGGCAGCTTCGACGACCTGGAACACGTCGCCAGCATGGGCTTCCGTGGCGAGGCGCTGGCCTCGGTGTCGTCGGTGTCGCGCTTCGCGCTGACCTCGCGGACACGCGGGCAGGATGCCGCGTTCCGCATCGAGGTCGACAGCGGCAAGTTGCAGGCAGCGCGCCCGGCGCAGCATCCGCAGGGCACCAGCGTGGAGGTACGCGACCTGTTCTACAACGTACCGGCGCGCCGGAAGTTCATGCGTGCCGAGCGCACCGAATTCGCGCATATCGACGACCTGCTGAAATCGCTGGCACTGGCGCGTGGATCGGTGGAGTTCCGGCTCAGCCACAACGGCAAACCGGTGCGCGTATGGAAGGCCGCCCGCAACGAGCAGGCCGAGCTGCAACGGGTGGCCGAGGTGCTGGGCGAGGAATTTCCAGCGCAGAGCCTGCGCATCGATCACGCCATGGCCGGCCTGCATCTGTCTGGCTGGGTCGGTTTGCCGACCGCTTCGCGCGCACAGGCCGACTCGCAGTATTTTTACGTCAATGGCCGGCTGGTGCGTGATCGCATCGTTGCCCATGCGGTGCGTCAGGCTTATGCGGACGTGTTGTTCCATGGCCGGCACGCTGCATTCGTGTTGTATCTGGAACTCGATCCGGCTGGTGTGGACGTGAACGTGCATCCGGCCAAGCACGAAGTGCGTTTCCGCGAGCAGCGGCTGGTGCACGACTTCCTGTTCCGCACCCTGCACGAGGCACTGGCACAGACGCGCGCAGGCTTGAGTACGTTGCCGACGACCGAACTGGTGTCCGCTTCGCACGAGTCGTACGCGGTGCCGTCATCCGCGTCGTCCAGTGCATCGGCATGGCCGGACCAGTTGAGTCAGAGCCGGTTGAGCCTGGGCGTGCGTGATGCACCGCTGGCCGGGTACGCGGCGTTGCTCGGCGGGTCGCCGGAATCATCGGGCGCGCAGGTGCCGATGCCGGCGACAGAGGAGGGCGAAACGCCGCCGCTCGGTTTTGCGATCGCCCAATTGAAGAGCATCTTCGTGCTGGCCGAGAATGCGCACGGCCTAGTGCTGGTGGACATGCATGCGGCGCATGAGCGGATCACTTACGAGAAACTGAAATCCGGTCGTGCCTGCAGCAATCTGCGTTCGCAGATGCTGCTGGTGCCGCTCAGTATCGCGGTCAGTGCGAAGGAGGCTGCTGCGGCCGAGGAACATGCCGAGGCGCTGGCCGACTGGGGCCTGGAGATGTCGCGCAGTGGTCCGGCGACGATCGTGGTGCGACGGATTCCGGCGCTGCTGGAAGGCGCGGATGTCGGTCAGCTCAGCCGCGACGTGCTGTCCGAGCTGGCTCAGCACGGCAGTTCGCGTCGCCTGCAGGAGCTGGAGAACGAGCTGCTCTCGACCATGGCCTGCCACGGTTCGGTGCGTGCCGGGCGGCGCCTGACGATCCCTGAAATGAATGCCTTGTTGCGCGAGATGGAAGTCACTGAACGCTCCGGGCAATGCAACCACGGCCGACCCACCTGGATTCAGCTGAGCGTGGCCGAACTCGACAAACTGTTCATGCGTGGTCGCTGAGCACGCGACTTGCCCTGTGTGCAAACGGACGGCCATACTCGGGGTTCCTGCCTTGCGCGGATCGCTGCCCATGTTGCGTCATGCCATTGTTGCCGTTGCCCTGTTTTTTGGAGTTGTAGCCGTGCACGCCGAAACACCTGTTACCGCCCCCGTGGCGACCTACGAACAGCAGATCCAGCAATGGCGCAGTGGCCGGTTGCAGCGGCTTACCGCGGCGGATGGCTGGCTGAGCCTGATCGGGCTGGAATGGCTGAAAGAGGGTGACAACCGTATTGGCAGTGCGGCCGACAACGACATCGTGCTGAAGGCGGGGCCGGCACATCTCGGCACGGTGACGCTGGCGAAGGATGGCGCCTTGCATATCGCGCTGGCCAGGGACAGTGCAGCCACGATTGACGGCAAGGCGGTGACCGAAGCAGCGCTGGTCGATGATGCGCACGTTACCGGTGACGCGTCGCCGACTCTGGTGAGTTTCGGCGCGGCAAACTTCTACGTGATCGATCGCGACGGTCGCAAGGCGCTGCGGGTGAAGGACAGCGATGCGGCCACCCGCAAGAATTTTCTCGGCATCGATTATTTTCCGATCGATCCGTCCTGGCACATCGTGGCGACCTGGGTGCCGTTCGACCCGCCGCACAAGCTGGAGATCGGCTCGGTGATCGGCACGATCGACAAGGTCGACGTGCCGGGCAAGGCGGTGTTCCAGCACGATGGCCACACCTATGAGCTGCTGCCGTACCAGGAGGAGCCGGGTGGCGAGCTGTTCTTCGTGATCGCCGATCGTACCTCGGGCAAGGAGACCTATGGTGCCGCGCGCTTCCTGTACGCGGCGTTGCCGAAGGACGGCAAGGTGATCCTCGATTTCAACGAGGCCTACAACCCGCCGTGTGCGTTCACGCCGTTCGCCACCTGTCCGCTGGCGCCGCCGGAGAACCGGCTTGACCTGCGCATTACGGCAGGCGAGAAGAAATACCGCGGAGACCATGATTGACAAGCAATCCACAGGATCGGCCGATGCTGCATCACCTCTCTCTCGGCGTCGTTGATCTCCAGCGCTCAGCCGCTTTCTACGATGCTTCGCTCGATGCGCTGGGCTATGTGCGTGTGTGGGCCGATGACACTGCGGTCGGCTACGGTGTCCCTGGCGGCGGTGACAAGCTTGCGATCAAGCTGCGGGGCGACAGTGTGGTTGTCCCGGGCCCGGGTTTTCATCTGGCCTTTGCCGCGCAGGATCGCGAATCGGTTGTGCGCTTTTACGAAGCCGCGCTGCGCCACGGTGGGCAAGACAACGGCGCTCCGGGCCTGCGGCCAAATTACGGGCCGCATTACTTTGCGGCCTTCGTTATTGATCCTGACGGCTATCGCATCGAAGCCGTGTTCAATCCGCCTGTGTAGCAATCTGCCGGCATGACTCAATATCCCCTGAACTCGGCCTTGCGCTTCTGCAGAAATGCCGTGGTGCCCTCGCGCATGTCCTCGGTGGAGAACGCCAGCGCAAAGCCCTGCGTCTCGAATTCCAGGCCCTGATCGATCGAAGTCTCGCCGCCCTGCAGCACCGCATCGAGGATGCCAGCCGCGGCCAGTGGCGCGGCGGCAGCGAGCTGGTCGGCCAGGGTGTTCACGGCCTCGTCCAGCGCCTCTGCTGTGACCACGCGGGTGACGACACCCAATTCGTACGCACGTTGTGCATTGATCACGGCACCGGTGAGGCACAGTTCCAGCGCCGCACCGCGACCGGCCAAGCGCAGCAGGCGCTGGGTGCCGCCAAAGCCGGGGATCAGGCCGAGGTTGATTTCCGGCTGGCCGAACTTGGCCTTTTCGCTGGCCACGCGCAGATGGCAAGCCATCGCCAGTTCCATGCCGCCGCCGAGGGCGAAGCCCTGGATGCGTGCGATCACCGGCTTGCCGAGCCGCTCGATAGAACTCATCAGGCGCTGGCCTGTGCGTGAGAAGCCTTGCGCCTGCACCGGCGTGTAACCGTTCATCTCGGCGATGTCGGCGCCAGCGACGAAGGCCTTCTCGCCGGCGCCGGCCAGCACGACGACTCGTACGGCATCGTCCTGCGCGGCCTGCGCGAAAGCGAGGGTCAGCTCGTTGAGGGTGTCGCGGTTCAGCGCATTGAGCTTGTCGGGACGGTTGACCGTAATGGTGCGCACGGCGCCACGGTTGCTGGTTTCCAGGTTGCGATAGGCCATGAACGGCTCCCAATGGATGCAAGGACGCGATGGTAGCAGCGGGAACCTTTGCCGCTGGCGGGTTTCTCAAGCCACGTGCGCTACCGCTGCACGAATCCGGCGAACCGCTTAGGATGGACCGTCTGGATCGACAGTCGCGATAGGGAAGGGCTCGATGGAGATAGGCATGACACATCTGCGTTGCGCTCTGCTCGGCATGCTGCTGCTGGTCGGCGTCGTGCACGCACAGAATCGCGCGCCGGCGGCCGATGCGCCGGTGAAGCTGGACAAGAACAAGCTGTCATACGCGATTGGTTACCAGATTGGCAGCCAGTTTGCCGATGGTCGGCCGGATGTGGATGTTGCTGTCCTGATGCGCGCGATCCAGGATGCCTACGCGAAGCGAAATCCCACGGTGCCGATGCTGGAAATGCATCAGCAGCTGCGCAGCCTCGAGCGGCAGATGCATGCCAATGCGCTGGCCGAATTCAAGCGGATCGCTGACGCCAACGCGCGCAAGAGTGCCGACTTCATGGCACACAACCGGCAGCAGTCGGGCGTGGTGCAACTGCCTTCGGGCATCCAGTACGCGGTGCTGAGCAAGGGTTCCGGCACGGTCAGTCCGACCGTGACCAGCATGGTGACGGTGAACTATCGCGGCATGTTGGTGGATGGCACCGAATTCGACAGCACCTGGGCGCGCGGAGCTCCGGTGAGTTTCCCGGTGAATGGAGTCATTCCGGGCTGGCGCGATGTGATCCCACGCATGCATGTGGGCGATCGCTGGAAGGTGGTGATTCCGCCGCAACTGGCTTATGGCGAAGAAGGCGCGTTGCCGCGGATCGGACCGAACGAGGCGCTGGTGTTCGATATCCAGTTGCTCGAGATCAAGGCTGATCCAGTCAGGCCCTGAGAGCCTGTTCAAAGCCCCCAGCGCGGGGTATCCGGGGGCTTTGAGCAGGCTCTGATGCATGCCGGTGGTAACATGACCACGCATGCCGAACGATCCACGCTCCGCCGAAATCCCCCCGCTAACCCCCTGTATCGGCATTTGCCGGCTGGATGAGCGTGGCTATTGCGTGGGCTGCCAGCGCACCGGCGATGAAATCGGTCGCTGGCGTGTGATGAGCGACGCCGAGCGGCGCTACGTCATGCAGGTGATCCTGCCCACGCGCGAACTGCCGTGATGGAGGCGCTGATCAAGGCGTTGCGCCCGCTGTCGGCACCGCCGACGGCGCCGGGCTGGAACCACGCGGACATGAGCGAGCTGCTCGGCAGCACGCAGCGTCAACCGGCTGCCGTGTTACTCGGTTTTCGCGAAGGCGTGCAGCCACGGCTGGTGTTGACCGTGCGCACGGACAATCTGCAGACGCACGCCGGCCAGGTGGCGTTTCCAGGTGGTCGTTGCGATCCCGCCGATGGCGGTGATGCAGTGATCACTGCCTTGCGCGAGAGCGAGGAGGAGATCGGCCTCGATCGCGCCTTGGTGACGCCGCTGGGTTATCTGGATTGCTTCGAGACGATCAGTGGCTATTGCATCACGCCGGTGGTGGCGCGGATCGCCGCCGAAGCCGCGTTGTATCCGGCACCGGGCGAGGTGGCCGAAGTGTTCGAGGTGCCAATCACGTTCTTCCTGGAACCGGCGAACCTGCGCCGCTATACGATGGAGTTCCGCGGCCATCAAAGGCCGATGGTGGAGTTCCTTCACGGCGGTCATCGCATCTGGGGCGCCACCGCCGCGATGCTGTTCAACCTGCTGCAGAGAATGGGCTACGCATGACCCTGCACACCACGCTCATCGATGCCGCGAGCCTCGCGGCGCTGGCACCGGACGACGTGCTGATCGTCGATTGCCGTTTCGATCTGGTCGAACCCGGCAAAGGTGCACGCGACTATCTGGAGGGGCATATCCCCGGCGCGCTTTATGCCAGCCTCGATCGCGACCTGTCCGATCTGTCGCGTCAAGCCGAAGGACTGGGTCGGCACCCGCTGCCACTGGAGCCGGCATTCAACGCGCTGCTGTCGAGCTGGGGCTGGCGCACAGGCATGCAGGTGGTGAGCTATGACACGGCCGGCGGCGCGCTGGCCGCGGCGCGGCTGTGGTGGCTGCTGCGGCTGGTAGGCGTACGTCAGGTTGCCGTGCTCGATGGCGGCTATGCCGCGTGGCTGGCGGCGGGGCTGCCGGTCGAGACCGGCCAGCCGGTGGCGCGACCGGCCAGCAAGGTGTCCCTGCGCTATGACGCGAACCAGCTGCTGCTCGATCATGCCGCGCTGCGGGATGGTGCCGCCGGCCAGCTGCTGGATGCCCGTGCGGCGGCACGTTATCGCGGCGATGTCGAACCACTGGATCGGATAGGTGGTCACGTACCCGGTGCATTGAACCGGCCGTTTGCCGACAACCTGCGTAGCGATGGCCGCTTCAAGCCGATAGCGCAACTGCGCGACGAGTTCGACGCGGTGCTGGGCGCAGTTGCACCGTCACAGGTGGTGCATATGTGCGGTTCCGGTGTCACCGCCTGCCACAACCTGCTGGCGATGGAGTATGCGGGGTTGCACGGCTCGCGGCTGTACGCGCCGTCGTGGAGTGGCTGGGTCAGCGATCCGGCACGGCCGGTGGCGAAAAGCTGACGCCTTTCTGTCCCACGGGGACTCCCTGCGATCGTAGGAGCGGCTTCAGCCGCGATAGCTCTTCGCATGGCATGAAAAGCATCGCGGCTGAAGCCGCTCCTTATAGGCGTCTCAGCCTTTGCTCTTGAGTCGAGCCACCAGCTGCTGCAGTACTGCCTGCGTCTGTGGGTGGAAGAACGCCTCGACGAAGTCGTCCAGCGGCAGCGCATCGAGATTGGCATAGGCTTCGGCGAGATCGGCGCGGGCCAGAGTCCGGGTGGCGAGCATCGCGTGTGACGGTAACGCCAACAGTTCGCCCAGCCAGCGCAGCGCGCGCGTGGTGACCTGGTCGACGCCGGTGAGTTCGTCGACAAAACCACAGGCCAGCGCCGTGGCAGAGTCGATCATGGCGCCGGAGACCAGTAGTCGTTCGGCGCGATAGGTGCCGACCACCCGGCGCAGTGCCAGCTGGATAGCCTCGGGTACGATCAGTCCCACCTGCACCTCGTTCAGGCCGATCCGGTACGGGCCTTCCGCCATCACCCGGTAGTCGCAGAACAGCGCCAGCACCGCGCCGCCGGCCGGGCTGTGGCCGGTGATCGCCGCCACCAGCGGAATCGGTGCTCGGGCCAAGGCGCCACACAACGCGAAAAACTCATGCCAGTACTCCAGCACGCCGGCGCGGTCGCGGCCGAGCAGGGCCGGTACGTCGACGCCGGCGGAGAACAGGCCCTGCGCGCCGGACAGCACGATGCCACGGACACCTTCGCGCACGCTGTCATCGATGGCGGCATGCAGCGAGCGCAGCAGCTCCAGATTCAGCGCGTTGACCGGCGGTCGGGCCAGCTGGATCTCGCGGATGCCGTTGTCGTGGTTGGTGATGTTGAGCATGGGGAACTCCGGCTCGGATGATTTACGGTTGGGGATGGTCGGCGTCGGTCCAGCTGTAGCGCACGGCATAGTCCAACGTGGCGTTGCCGTTGGCCGGCACCTCGACACGGAACTCCAGCGTATCCGGTGTCTGCTGGCTGGGCTTGCTACTGGAGGAAGTCAGCGTCCACTGCCTCCAGCGCGAGGGATGTTCGCGTATGGTCACTATGCGCGGATTGTCGCCTGCGTTGCTGAGGTTGATACGGAACGCTTCGTCCATGGTGCGGCCGGTCTTGTCCGCGTTGAAGCTGGTACGCGTCCGCTCGGCACGCAGATCGAATGCGGTACCCAGCGTGATCGTGGCGTCGCTGCCTTTCGGAGTGTCGTTGATGCGGCCTTCGCCGATGAACTGCGGTGTGCCGTTGCGGTCGGCGGTGAGTACGCGCAGATAGCCGGCCGGCAGGCTGTCGAACGCCTTCAGCTTCAGGGTGCTGATGATCGTGCTGCCGCCGCCCTGGCTGAAATCCTGGCTCAGGATCGGCTGCTGCGGCTGATAGCTGTTGCCGTTCTCGTACAGTGCGGTGCGCTCGCAATCCAGCGCGCGGCTCGCGTACAGCGGCACCTGGCTGACACTGCTGTCGGGCAGGTCGACCGCAGCGGGCAGCGTGTAGCTGCGGTA
The DNA here is from genome assembly GCF_002001175.1 of Rhodanobacter sp. C03. Classification (GTDB taxonomy): domain Bacteria; phylum Pseudomonadota; class Gammaproteobacteria; order Xanthomonadales; family Rhodanobacteraceae; genus Rhodanobacter. The sequence goes on from NZ_MUNT01000001.1 coordinate 1,187,314, forward strand.
GTCACCGACGCTGTCCTGTTGCGGCATGTCGGCACTCGCCGCCTTGGCGTTGAAGCCGCGCGCCATCGCCATCATCGGACGTGGCGCTGATTCCTTGGCCATATTCGGCTCACCCGCAATCAGGGTCAGCTGCGCATCGCGCCAGTCACGGCCGCTGCGGTTGGCGATGCTGGCGCGCGATTCGAACTGCATGCGACAGGTTGCGCCTGATTGCAGCGTCGCCACATAGGCGGCGCGCCAGCCGAGGCCGGAGGTGGGATAGCTGAGTACGGCCTTGGTCTGGCCTGCGCGTGCGGCATCCACCCGCAGGCTCAGGCTGGCGCCGGTCGGAAAATTCGCGCCGCTGGTGCGCACGGCCGCATAGTTGCTGACCAGGGTGGTGTTGCCGTTGTTATCGCGCACCAGCAGGCCATCACCCGCCCGCAGCATGGTGCCGCTGGCCAGCGACAGGCCGCCGGCGCCGAGAACGTCCACGGTGTGACCAGTCAATCCGGTCAACGCCGCGCTCGCTCCCTGCGCCAGCAGCAATCGTTGCGAGATCACCTTGGCATCGCCGCCAGGAAATCCCAGGGCCAGCGCTTCGGGATCGATGAAGCCGGGCAGGTCGCCGATCACCACGTCGTGCGTGCCCGCGGCCAGGGTCAGCGCACGCTGTTCGCGCACTACCGCATAGCCATCATCGACATTGCCACCGCCGTTGCTGGCGTACAGCGCAGCACTGTCGCTACGGTACAGGGTGAGCGAGGTGGTGTCGGCGGCATGCGCCGTGGCGCCGGCCAGGGCGACAACACAAGCGGCGGCGAGGGTGAGGGCGGTGCGATGTGCTGTCGTCATCGGGCGAATTCCATCGTGAGACCGGATCACCATCATAGCGACGGCGTGTGCATGCCGTGCGTCGAGTCGGTCACTCTGTGCTGAGTGACGCTCAGCCGCCCGGGTGAACTGCGGCCGCCGCGCGGATCGTTGCAGGCAGTGACACCGGTTTGCCGGTGGCCGGGTTCATCCACACCATCACCACGTGGCCATCGCTGTACAAGCGGTTCGCGTCGTCGGCATCGACGATGCGATGGGCGATCGTCATCGAGCTGTTGCCCAACCGGGTGCAGCGCAACTCGATGTGCAAGGAAGCGGGCCATTCGATCGGGCGCCGGTACTGCAGTTCGCTGGCGGCCAGCACGGGCATCGACTCCTCGCTGAACCAGTCGCGCACGTTCTGCAACCACTGCAGCCGCGCCTCTTCCAGATAGGTGAGGAAGTTGGAATTGTTGACGTGGTTGAACGCGTCGAGGTCACGCCAGCGCACGCCGAGCGATGCGACGTACAACGGAGTATCGCTGTTGGCTTTCGGCTCGGCCCCGGTGGCATCGTTCGCTACCGTGGCATCAGTCGGCTTGGCCTGCGTGGTGGACTTGCGTGGACTCATGAGCTTTTCTTCTTCCCGCTCCCGCGCATCGGCTTGTACTTGTCGGCCGAGGCGATGTGCTTGGTGGCAGCCTTGACGCGCTTGGGAGTGCCGGGCTTTTTCGGCTTGGCCGGTTTCAGGTGCGGCGCCAGGAAATGGCCGGTATGCGATTCGACGCTGGCCGCCACGGCTTCCGGGGTGCCGGCGACCAGGATGCGACCGCCACCGGCGCCACCTTCGGGACCGAGGTCGACGACCCAGTCGGCAGTCTTGATCACGTCGAGGTTGTGCTCGATCACCACCACGGTGTTGCCTTGATCGACCAGCTGATGCAGCACGTCGAGCAGCTGCTCGATGTCGTGGAAGTGCAGGCCGGTGGTGGGTTCGTCGAGGATGTACAGGGTGCGGCCGGTGTCGCGCTTGGACAGCTCCTTGGACAGCTTCACGCGTTGCGCCTCGCCACCGGACAGCGTGGTCGCGCTCTGACCGAGCTTGATGTAATCGAGGCCCACGGCGCGCAAGGTGTCGAGCTTGCGCGCGATGGTCGGCACGTTCTCGAACAGCTTCAGCGCATCTTCCACCGTCATGCCGAGCACGTCGGCAATCGTGTGGCCCTTGTAAAGAATTTCCAGCGTCTCGCGGTTGTAGCGCTTGCCGTGGCAGACGTCGCAGGGCACGTAGACGTCCGGCAGGAAATGCATCTCCACCTTGATCATGCCGTCGCCTTCGCAGGCCTCGCAGCGACCGCCGCGCACGTTGAAGCTGAAGCGGCCCGGCGTATAGCCGCGCGAACGCGCTTCCGGCACCTGCGCGAACATTTCGCGCAGCGGGGTGAACAGGCCGGTGTAGGTGGCAGGGTTGGAGCGCGGCGTGCGGCCGATCGGCGACTGGTCGATATCGACCACCTTGTCGAACAGCTCCATGCCTGCCACCGATTTGTACGCGGCCGGCTGCGTGCCGGCGCCATTCAATTCGGTGGCGGCGAGGCGGAACAAGGTGTCGTTGATCAGGGTCGACTTGCCGGAACCGGAGACGCCGGTGATGCAGGTGAACAGGCCAGCCGGAATCGCCAGGTCGACATTCTTCAGGTTGTTGCCACTGGCGCCTTTCAGATGCAGCCACGCATCGGCGTCGGCAGGCTGACGGCGCACGGCCGGCACTTCGATCGCGCGCGCGCCGGACAGGAACTGGCCGGTGACCGAACGCGGCGAATCGAGCATGTCCTGCACGGTGCCCTGCGCCACGATCTCGCCACCGTGCACGCCGGCACCGGGACCGATGTCGAGCACGTGGTCGGCCATGCGGATCGCGTCCTCGTCGTGCTCGACCACGATCACCGTGTTGCCGAGATCACGCAGACGCGTGAGCGTGCCGAGCAGGCGTTCGTTGTCGCGCTGATGCAAGCCGATCGAGGGTTCGTCCAGCACGTACATCACGCCGACCAGGCCGGCGCCGATCTGCGAGGCGAGGCGGATGCGCTGCGCTTCACCGCCGGAGAGGCTGTCCGCCTGCCGATCCAGAGTGAGGTAGTTCAGGCCCACATCGTTGAGGAAGGTCAGCCGTTCACGGATTTCCTTGACGATCTTCACCGCGATCTCGCCGCGCCAGCCGGCCAGCTTGAGATCGGCGAAAAACGCCAGTGCATCGTCGATCGAGCGGTGGGTCAGCGATGGCAGTGCATGATCGGCGACGAACACATTGCGTGCCGAGCGATTCAATCGCTGGCCTTCGCAGGCCGGGCAAGGCTGATCGCTGATGTATTTCGCCAGCTCCTCGCGCACTGCGGGCGATTCGGTTTCCTTGTAGCGCCGCTCCAGGTTCGGCAGGATGCCCTCGAACGCATGCTCGCGGGTGACCTTGCCGCCGCGCTCGGTGATGTAGCGGAACGCGATCTTGTCCTTGCCGCTGCCGTACAGCACGGCCTTCTGGATGTCTGCCGGAAGCTTTTGCCACGGTGTGTCCACGTCGAAGCCGTAGTGCGCTGCCAGTGACAGGATCAGCTGGAAGTAGTGCGCATTGCGCCGATCCCAGCCGCGCACGGCGCCGTTGGACAACGGCAGTTCGGGATGGCCGACCACGCGCGTGGCGTCGAATACCTGGGTTACGCCCAGACCATCGCAGGACGGGCAGGCGCCGACCGGCGAGTTGAACGAGAACAGGCGCGGCTCCAGCTCCGGCAGCGAGTAGTCGCAGACCGGGCAGGAATAGCGCGAGGACAGCAATTGCTCCGGCGCTTTCGCATCGTCCATGTTGACCACGATCACCAGCCCGTCGCCGAGCCGCAACGCGGTCTCGAACGATTCGGCCAGCCGCTGCTTGATATCGTCACGTGGGCGGAAGCGGTCGATCACCACCTCGATGGTGTGCTTCTGGCGCAAGGTCAACGGCGGCACCGCGTCGAGATCGAACACGGTGCCGTCGACGCGGGCACGCACGAAGCCCTGCGCACGCAACTGGTCGAACACCTGCATGTGTTCGCCCTTGCGTTCGCGGATCACCGGCGCCAGCAGCATGAAGCGCTTCTCCGGGTCCAGCGCAAGCGTGGCGTCGACCATCTGGCTGACCGTCTGTGCCTCCAGCGGAATGCCGTGGTCCGGGCAACGCGGCGTGCCGACGCGGGCATATAGCAGGCGCAGGTAGTCGTAGACCTCGGTGATCGTGCCCACGGTGGAGCGCGGGTTGTGCGAGGTGGATTTCTGCTCGATCGAGATCGCCGGCGACAGGCCTTCGATATGGTCGACGTCGGGCTTTTCCATCATCGACAGGAACTGCCGCGCGTAGGCCGACAGCGACTCGACATAGCGTCGCTGTCCCTCGGCATAGATCGTGTCGAACGCCAGCGAGGACTTGCCGGAGCCGGACAGGCCGGTGATCACGATCAGCTTGTCGCGAGGCAGGTCGAGGTCGATGTTCTTGAGATTGTGCGTGCGTGCGCCGCGGATGCGTATGGTGTCCATTGCGCCGAGATATGGGGGAGAACCTTTACTATACCAAGGAGTTTCGTTAGTTCATTGAAACAAATCGGCCGGATCAGTGGATGAGCGGTTTCCCTTGCTGCGATGGCTATGGCTAAATGCGCGTTTGCCGCCTGTTGCGGCATCGTCTGGAGGGGGAGTGGGGATGATCAAGCGTAATCAGTGGATCGGGATCGCGGCAGGCGTGATGCTGGCATGTGGGGCAACCGGGCAGGCGATCGCAGCACAGCCCAGCGAGCAGCAGGTGCGCCAGCTGTTCGAGGTGATGCACATGAGCCAGATGTTCGGCCAGATGAACGCGCAAATGGCTGGTGTGATGGGACGGGCGGTGCCATGCGTACCGGCGGCCTACTGGCAGAATTTCATCGACGCCAGCGGTGCCCAGCAGCTGCTGGGCCGCATGGTGCCGGTCTATCAGAGCCATTTCACCGCCGAGGATGTCTCCGGTCTGCTGAAGTTCTACCAGTCGCCGCTGGGCCAGAAGGTGATCACACAGCTGCCGCTGACCATGGCCGAGGGTATGAAGGTTGGCCAGCAATGGGGGCGCGAACGTGGCCAGGCGATGGTCCGGCAGTTGGAACAGAAAGGCACCCTGGACGCCAATGGACGCTGCCCGGCCAGTCCGGCAGCCACTGCGCCAGCCCCGCTGACGAAGCCCGCGCACTGATACGGTGAGCGCTGACGCGAGGCCAGAGCCCGGCGGGGTTGCGGGCGTGGCTTGGTCAGTATTTGACCAGCGCTTCGGAAGATCGTTATAATCCGCGGTTCGTCAGTCCCTGTTTGGGGTCTGGCGATACCCAAGAGAATAACGACAGAAGGGCATTCCCATGAGTTACGCAGTCATCAAGACCGGTGGCAAGCAGTACCGTGTCATGCAGGGCGACGTCCTGCGCGTGGAGCTGTTGACCGCCGAAGAAGGCGCCACCATCAGCTTCGACCAGGTGTTGCTGGTCGGTACCGGCGAGTCGGTCACCGTTGGTGCGCCGGTTGTCGAAGGCGCCACCGTCAGCGCCACCGTTCGCAAGCACGGCCGTGCCGACAAGATCCGCATCATCAAATTCCGCCGACGCAAGCATTACAAGCGTCAGCAGGGTCACCGTCAGCATTTCACCGAAATCGAGATCACGGGCATCAACGCCTGAGCAACTGGAGCACTAAGTCATGGCACATAAAAAAGGCGTAGGTTCCAGCCGCAACGGTCGCGATTCGAACCCGAAATACCTTGGCGTCAAGATCTACGGTGGCCAGGCCATCGAAGCCGGCAACATCATCATCCGTCAGCGCGGCACCCAGTTCCATCCGGGTACCGGCGTGGGCCTGGGTCGTGACCACACGTTGTTCGCGCTGGTCGACGGTACCGTCAAGTTTGCAGTTCGCGGCGACAAGAATCGCCGTTTCGTCGACGTCGTGCAGGCGTAAGCCTTACGCGATGCGATAGCGAAGGCCCCGCTTCGGCGGGGCTTTTCGTTTGTGCAGGAAGCCGTCCGGTTATCCTGTCCCTGATCTATGAAGAGTGCGGGACCCCAACCATGAAATTCGTCGACGAAGCCAATATCAAGATCCAGGCTGGCGATGGCGGCAATGGCTGCATCAGCTTCCGCCGCGAGAAGTTCATCCCGTTCGGTGGCCCCGACGGCGGTGATGGCGGCTTTGGCGGCTCGGTCTGGCTGGTGGCCGACGAAGGCCTCAATACCCTGGTCGATTTCCGCCATCAGCGCAGCTTCAAGGCGCAGCGCGGACAGAACGGCATGGGCAGCCAGATGTACGGCAAGGGTGGCGAAGACACGGTCGTTCGGGTGCCGGTCGGCACCATGGTCACCAACGTCGATACCGACGAGGTGATCGGCGATCTCACCGGCAACGGCCAGCGCATGCTGGTCGCGCAGGGCGGCAAGGGCGGCCTGGGCAACATCCACTTCAAGACGTCGGTGAACCGTGCGCCGCGCAAGGCCACGCCGGGTACGCCGGGCGAAGCGCGCGAACTGAAGCTGGAGCTGCGCCTGCTCGCCGATGTGGGACTGCTCGGCTTTCCGAATGCCGGCAAATCCACCTTCATCCGGGCGGTTTCCGCGGCGACGCCGCGGGTGGCGGATTATCCGTTCACCACGCTGGTTCCGAATCTGGGCGTGGTCAGCCTGGGTACTGATTCGAGTTTCGTGATCGCCGACATTCCCGGCCTGATCGAGGGTGCTTCGGACGGCGCCGGACTGGGCATCCAGTTCCTGCGCCATGTGGCCCGTACCAGTCTGCTGTTGCACTTGGTCGACATCGCGCCGATCGACGGTACCGATGTGGCCGGGCAGGTGCGTGCGATAGAACGGGAGCTGGAAAAATTCAATCCGGAACTGCTCGAACGCCCGCGCTGGCTGGTGCTGAACAAGGCCGACATGCTGGCCGAGGATGAGCGCGAGGCGGTCGCGGAAAAGATCATCGCCGAATTGAACTGGACCCAGCCGTGGTTCCTGGTTTCGGCTATCGCCCGCGAAAACACCATGGCCGTCTGTCAGCAGGTGCAGCGCTTCTTCGAGTCGCAGCGCGAGGAAAGCGTGGAGCGTGTCGACATGCTGCCGAACGACGTGCGGCTGCGCGGTGAAGTGCCGCAAGACTGAAGCGGCAAGTGTCGGCAGACTTGGCCGACACTTGCCATCTGGCTACATGCGGAAAACGCCGTAGCGCTGCGGCTCGATCGGTGCATTGAGTGACGCGGAGATCGCCAGACCAAGTACGCGACGGGTGTCGACCGGGTCGATGATGCCGTCATCCCACAGCCGTGCGCTGGCGTAATAAGGATGACCCTGGCGTTCGTACTGGTCGCGGATCGGTGCCTTGAAGGCCTCTTCCTCTTCGGCACTCCACGTCTTGCCGGCAGCTTCGATGCCGTCACGCTTCACCGTGGCCAGCACACTTGCGGCCTGCTCGCCGCCCATCACGCTGATACGTGCGTTCGGCCACATCCACAGGAAGCGGGCGCCATAGGCGCGGCCGCACATCGCGTAATTGCCGGCGCCGAAACTGCCGCCGATCACCACGGTGAATTTCGGCACGTGCGAACAGGCCACCGCGGTGACCATCTTGGCGCCATCTTTCGCGATGCCGGCCTGCTCGTATTTCTTGCCGACCATGAAGCCGGTGATGTTCTGCAGGAACACCAGCGGCACATTGCGCTGGTTGCACAGCTCGATGAAGTGCGCGCCCTTGAGCGCGCTTTCGGCGAACAGGATGCCATTGTTGGCGATGATGCCCACCGGGTAGCCATGGATATGCGCGAAGCCGGTGACCAGAGTCTTGCCGTAGCGCGCCTTGAATTCGTGGAACTCGGAACCGTCGACGATGCGCGCGATGACCTCGCGGATATCGAACGGGCGACGGGTGTCCTGCGGGATCACCCCATACAGTTCTTCGGCCGGATACTTCGGTTCGACCGGTGCACGCAACGCCAGCGGCATGTCCTTCTTGCGGTTGAGACTGGCGACGATGTCGCGCGCAATGCTGAGTGCATGCGCATCGTTCTCGGCATAGTGATCGGCCACGCCGGAGATGGACGTATGCACGTCCGCGCCACCCAGCGTCTCCGCATCCACCACCTCGCCGGTAGCTGCCTTCACCAGCGGTGGACCGCCGAGAAAGATCGTGCCCTGTTCACGCACGATGATCGTCTCGTCGCTCATCGCCGGCACATAGGCGCCGCCAGCGGTGCATGAGCCCATCACCACCGCGATCTGCGGAATATTGAGCGATGACATGCGTGCCTGGTTGTAGAAAATCCGGCCGAAGTGCTCCTTGTCCGGAAACACCTCGTCCTGCAGCGGCAGGAACGCGCCACCGGAATCGACCAGGTAGACGCAGGGCAGGCGGTTCTCCAGCGCCACTTCCTGCGCACGCAGGTGCTTCTTCACGGTGATCGGGAAATAGGTGCCACCCTTGACTGTGGCATCGTTGGCTACGACGACGACTTCGATCCCGTTGACCCTGCCGATGCCGGTGATGATGCCGGCGGCGGGCGCCGCATCGTCATACATGCCGTGGGCGGCCAGCGGCGACAGTTCCAGGAACGGTGAACCGGGATCGAGCAGGGCGCGGATGCGCTCGCGCGGCAGCAATTTGCCGCGGGCTGTGTGCTTGTCACGTGCCTTGGGGCCGCCACCTTCGGCGCTGCGGATCAGCTCGCGATGCAGGTCGTCCACCACATTGCGTAACTGCGCGCTGCTGGCCTGGAACTCGGGCGAACGGGAATCGATCTGCGAGGCGAGAATACTCATAGGTGCGGGCTCATAGCTGCATGCTCATGGTTCGTGGCGATCAGCGTGGTCAAGCGCCAGATGATAGCCGTCGCTGCCATGTATCTGAACCGGCGCCGGTTGTCTTGCAGTCGGGCGAAAAAAAACCGGCCGCACAAGGCGGCCGGTTTTTCGGTTGCTGATGAAGGGGATTAATGACCCGCCATCGCGTCCTTGGCCTTGGCCGCAGCATCCTTGGCGGCGCTGGCGGCATCCTTGGCAGCGTCAGCAGACTTGCTGGCAGCGTCGGCAGCGTTGGTGGCGGCGCTCTTCATCGAGCTCATGGCACTGGCCGGAGCAGCAGCGGTCGAAGCCGGAGCAGCAGCGGTCGAGGCCGGGGCGGCAGCGGTGGAAGCCGGAGCAGCAGCGGTGGAAGCCGGAGCAGCGGCCGGAGCAGCAGCGGTCGCAGATGCAGCAGCCTGCTGTGCCGTATCAGCAGCCTGCTGAGCGGTGTCAGCCGACTTCTGGGCGTCCTGCGCGGAATCCTGCGCGCCGTTGCTGCAAGCCGCCAGCAACGCGACGAGCGCGGAGGCGAGAAGGGTACGCGTAAACTTCATGGTGGATCTCCTATGCCGTGGAATGCCATTTGGCCGTGTATTAATAACGCTTTCGCGGAAATTGCGCCACATTTTTTATAATCGTGCTTCAGGGCGCATTAAACGCCGATTTAACCGGGCGTCATGTGCGGGGTAACGAAATGGGTATGGCGACCTGATTTCAGTCGATACATTCCACCGCAATCGCCGTGGCCTCGCCACCGCCGATGCACAGGCTGGCAACGCCGCGCTTGAGACCACGCGTCTTCAAGGCATTAAGCAGGGTCACCACAAGGCGGGCGCCGCTGGCGCCGATAGGGTGACCCAGCGCGCAGGCACCGCCGTTGACGTTGAGCCTGTCGTGCGCAATGCCGAGTTCCTTCATCGGCGTCATCGCGACCACCGCGAACGCCTCGTTGACCTCGAACAGGTCGACATCGGCCACCTTCCAGCCGGCCTTGTCCAGCACCTTCTGGATCGCGCCGACCGGCGCGGTGGTGAACCACTCGGGCTCCTGCGCATGCGTGGCATGCGCGACGATGCGCGCCAGCGGTTTCAGACCGCGCTTGTTCGCGTCATCGGCCGACAGCAGCACCAGCGCAGCGGCACCGTCGGAGATGCTCGATGAGCTGGCCGCCGTAATAGTGCCGTTCTCCTTGCGGAAAGCGGCCTTCAGGGTCGGGATCTTGGCGATGTCGGAGCGACCCGGCTGCTCGTCGGTATCGACCAGCACATCACCCTTGCGACCGCTCACGGTGACCGCAGCGATTTCACCGGCGAACGCGCCGTTCTGCTGTGCGGCCTGCGCACGCTTGACCGACTCGATGGCGAACGCGTCCTGGTCCTCGCGGGTGAAATGGTATTTGTCGGCGCACAGTTCGCCGAACACGCCCATCGACTTGCCGTCGTACGGATTGGTCAAACCATCCCATGCCATGTGGTCAATCAGCTGGCCGTCGCCATAACGGATGCCGGTACGTGCATTGACCATGTGCGGCGCGTTGGTCATCGACTCCATGCCGCCGGCTACCACGACGGTCGCCGAGCCAGCCTTGATCAGATCGTGCCCCAACATGATCGCCTTCATGCCCGATCCGCATACCTTGTTGATCGTGGTGCAGCCGACACTGGCCGGCAGGTCGGCGCCCAGGGTCGCCTGGCGCGCCGGCGCCTGGCCCAGGTTGGCCGGCAGCACGCAGCCCATGATTACCTCGCTGACATCGGCCGGCGCGACTCCGGACTGCTCTAGCGCAGCACGGATCGCGGTGGCACCCAGCTTCGTGGTGGGGACACCGGTGAACTGGCCAAGGAAGGAGCCGATGGCCGTGCGCTTGGCTCCGGCGATGACGACACTGAGATCCGACATGGGTAACTCCACTTGAAGACAGAAGGCGCGAACGCCTGACAGATAACCCCGCGATTATCGCAGCCTGTCGCAAAATACGGCAAACCGTGCCGGCTCGGCGTCGGATACGTGTCGCGGGATATTTCATTGAATTTTCGTTGTGTCAAGATGCGCACTGGGAGGCATCGCGACGTGTCCGGCACGCACGTGGTGCAGGGCTTGGACAGCATCGCGGGGGCGCATGATGAAAACGCTTGGTTCGGGGTTGCGGCATCGTGAAATGACACTGCTGGTAGCCATGGCGCTGAGCCTGAGCGCTTGTGGAGGAGGTGGTGGCAGCAACGTCAAGCCACCGCCGGTGACCCCGGCGGGTCCGCCTGCACCGCCACCCCCGTCGACCGCGCTGCCACCGCCACCACTCGACGCCCAGCTCTCGCTCACCAATACCTATGCGGCGCACATGCAGGGTTATACCGGTACGGGCGTGACTATCGGCATCGTCGACAGCGGCATCATGCGCAGCAATCCGACGGTGTCAGGACGGGTGTTGCAGGAACTGATCTACGTCGATCCCTCGACCAACAATACCTCGATCGATGACGTGGTTGGCCACGGCACCTGGGTGGCAGGGATCGCCGCTGGCACGCCGTTCGCCCAGTTCCCCGGTGGCATCGCGCCCGGCGCCAGCCTGGTGTCGGCGCGCATCATCAACGACACCGAGCCGACGGATGACGGCTCGGGCCAGGGCAATCCGGTCACCGCCGCCGATGCCGCATTCTTCGCGCAGACCCTCAATCCGGCCCTGATCAGTGCCGGCGTGCAGGTGATGAACAACTCCTGGGGCGGCATTTACTGGGATACCACCAACGCATCGATCAACCAGGCGTTTGGCGCTGCCTATGATCCGTTCGTGCTGCAGCATGGCGGCCTGGTCGTGTTCGCCGCCGGCAACGACTCTGCGGCCAATCCCAGCGATATCGCGGCATTGCCCAGCTTTGCGCCGGAGCTGGAAAAGGGCTGGTTGGTCGCGGTTGCGGTCAACAGCAACAACCCGACCCAGCTTGAAAGCTATTCCGACAAGTGCGGCATCGCGATGAACTACTGCCTGGCTGCGCCAGGCGATGTAATCGTATTGGACAAAGGCACCACGGCCAGCACCACCAGTCCGAGCTATTACATCGTGGAAGGCACATCGTTTGCCGCACCACAGATATCGGGCGCGGCGGCGCTGGTATGGCAGGCCTATCCGTATTTCACCAATGACCTGGTGCGGCAGACCCTGCTGGGTACCGCCGATCCGCTCGGCGGCTCGCAGCCGAATCCAACCTTCGGTTACGGCGAGCTGGATGTCGGCAAGGCGGTCAACGGACCCATGCAATTCAACTGGGGCGACGTCACAGTCAGTTTCAGCGGCAGTTCGAGCTGGAACAATCCGATCTCCGGTGCCGGCGGCCTGATCAAACAGGGTACTGGCACGCTCAACCTGACCCAGCCGTCGAGTTATACGGGCATGACCCAGGTGCAGGGCGGCACATTGACCGCGAATTCGCTGGCCTCCAGTGTAAGCATCAGTGCCGGCGCCACGGTAAGCGGCACCCAGACCATCGGCGGCAGCGTGACCAATGCCGGGGTGCTCGGTGTCAGCAACAGCAATGTCACAGTAGGCGGCAATTACACGCAACAGGGCGCCGGCCGACTGGCGGTGTCGCTGGGTTCGGCACTGAATGTCACCGGCAGCGCCAGCCTGAGCGGCGGTGATCTGTTCGTGACCGGCACGAACTCGGGCTACGTGGTCAATTCGCATACGACAGTACTCAGCGCCACCGGTGGCCTGAGTGGCACGTTCAGCGCCTTGAACACGGCCTCCAATGTGATGCTCACGGCAGCGCTTGGCTATGACGCCAACAACGCATGGCTCAACGTGCAGCAGGTGCAGGTCACCGCAGTCCAGGGGCTGGCGTATACCGCCGCTTCGTTTGGTGCCGCACAGCGCGTGCAGAACGCGTTCGGGCAGATTGACACCCAGCTCGCAACGACTGTGCCATCGGGCACAACCAGTCCGGTCAGTGCAGGTTTCATCCAGGCCGCCGCCAGCCTCCAGCAATCGACCAGCGTCGCCGCCGTGCAGAGTTCGCTGGAAAGCCTGTCCGGCCAGCTGCATGCAGCCAGCGCCGCGATGACATTCGAGGCGATCGACGCCGGCACGCGTGCGTTGTCCGATCGCTTCGACCACCTGCTCGATACGCCACTGGCGGGCGGTTGGACGCAGAGCATCGGCTATCACGGCGACATGTCGCGCAGCGGCTATAGCGATGTCGGCTACGACCTCAGCGGTGTGATGGTCGGTGCGGATCAGCGTATCGGCAGCGATGGCTTTGCCGGTTATGCGCTGAGCCAGAGCCAGGGTCTGGGCCAGCTCAGCGAAAGCGCGGACCATGGCTACAGCCATGCACTGGAAGGCATGCTGTATGGCGGCGTGATCCGCGGCTCGTGGTACACGATGGGTCGCTTCGGGTTCGGCGATTACCGCGAGGACATGAATCGTCAGCTGCAGCTGGGCGGCGCATCCGCCGGTGTCGGCAGCGACAGCAACGGCACTTACGGCGTGGCCTATGGTGAAAGCGGCTATCGGCTGGCACTCGGTCGCACCCAGGTCACGCCCTACGTGAATCTGCAGTACGCACAGATCCAGCGCGACGGCTTCGACGAACTGGGTGCCGACGGCTTCGGCCTGAAGTCGAGTGCGCAGACCGTATCGCGCTGGCAGGCCGGCGTGGGCCTGCGTGCCTCGCGGGACTGGACACTGGCCGGTGGTGGCACTCTCAGCCTGCAGACGCGGGCGTTGTGGCAGCAATCGTTCGGCCTGCGTGGGGACGTGTTCGACGCCAGCTTCAGCGGGGTCAACCAGTACGCGCCGCTCGGCGGCATCGGCCTGTCGCGCTATGGCGGTGTGGTCGGTACCTCGCTGGGCTGGGGCATCACGCCGCGCGCCAATCTGCAGCTTGGCTACGATCAGTACTTCGGCCAGAGCCAGCAGGCGAAGATGGCGACGCTGAATTTCAGCTGGGCGTTCTGAATGCGGGTGCGTTTGGCGACGTCGTGTGCTTCGGCGGCGACGTCGCCCGCCAGCTGAGTCAGACCAGCACGACCTGCACGCCGGCAGCCCGCAGGGTTTCGACCGTTTCGGCGGGGGCGCTGGTGTCGCTGATCACCATGTGCAGGTTCTGCACCGGGGTGATCACCGACAGGCTGCGCTGTCCCAGCTTGCTGGCATCGAGCACGGCAATGGTCTGGCGCGAGACGCGGATCATCAGCGCATTCAGCGCCGCCTCGAGCGGGTCCGGCGTAGTCACGCCGACTTCGGGATCGAGTCCGTCGACGCCGAGGAACAGCCGGTCGGCGGAAAGTTTCGCCAGTGCCTGCTCGGCATCCGGGCCGACCAGTGAGTACGAGGTTTGCCGCAGCATGCCGCCCAGCATCATCACGCGAATCTGCGGCAGCCCGGACAATTCCATCGCGATGTTCAGCGCGTTGGTGATCACGGTCAGCGATTCGAATTTCATCTGGCGAATCTGCCGGGCGATCTCCACCGTGGTCGAACCGGAGTCGAGGATGATCGTTTCGCCATCCTGGATCATCTTCGCCGCGGCCTGACCGATGCGCAGTTTCTGCGCATGCCAGCGGGTTTCCTTGATATTGAGTGGCGTGTCGTTCGTTGTCGGTGCCACCGGCAAGGCACCGCCGTGCGAGCGGGCGATCGCCGAACTGCGTGCGAGCGCTTCCAGATCGCCGCGGATCGTCACCGTGGAGGTGTTGAAGCGTGTCGCCAGTTCTTCCACCGTGGCGCGGCCCTGTTGTTCCACCAGTTCGACGATCAGGCGGCGGCGTTCTTCAACCAGCAGGCGGCGGGAGGCGATCGGGGTTTCACTCATGGGTCGATATGCAGAAGTCGGGCGGCGTTGTCATGGTATATCTTGCGGAGAATCGTGTCCGACAAACCGAGTCCGTAGATCGACCAGCGCCCCTGTGGCGGCGTCGGCGCCGGCGCGTAATCGAAGTACTCGTCCTCGGTTTCCAGAAAGCGGTAGTAGATCTCGTACAGCTCGTCGCCGAACAGTTGCTGCGGCACGTCGTCACCGTACGGCGAGGGCACCGCGTCGGTGCCGAACAGGATGCGATCCTGGTACCGGTCGAAGAAGCGCTGTGCGATGCGCGGTTGGCGGCCGAGTTCGCCGACGCGTGCGCTGATGTCGATCACGGTGTTCGGGTAGCGATCCAGACACGCAGCAACCGCAGCTAGGTTCTCGGCGTTGTTGCCCACGTGCAGCAGCGCGAAAGTGGTCTTCGGGTGGCGCGCGATCATGCGGTCGCGTGCGGCGAGCAGCTCCGCGTTGCTCGGGAACTCCGGGCCGTAGAACGACCAGTCCGGATGGTTGGCCAGTTCCTCGTAGCGCTCGTTGGTCGGGTCGGTGGGCAGGAAGAATGCCTCTGGATCGGAAACGTGCAGGAACACCGGCATGTCGTGCGCGGCGCAGGCTTCCCACATCGGATCGAAGCGGCGGTCATCCACCGCCACCAAGGGGCCTTCGTCGATCCGCTCGCGCAGATACAGGCCCAGCGTCTTCAGCAGTTTCAGGCCACGTGCGCCGACACGTTTGGCATGAGCGATTGCGTCACCCTGCAACTGCGCGTAGTTCGGCTCGGGGAAGTGTTCGTACGATGGCTCGGTGAGCGTGAGGAAACGCCCGGGTGCGGCCTGGTCGAAGCTGCGGATGCTCTTTTCCAACCCGGCACCCACACCACCGGTGAGGTTCACCAGGGTGCGGACGCCCTTGCGATCCATGACCGGCAGCAGATCCTCGGGCTGGGCGAACAGGGTGACTTCTTCGCCTACTGAGATGCCGTTGCGGACACTGCTCGACCAAGTCAGGTGCGCGTGCACGTCGATCACCGGGAAACGCGGGCGCTCGATGTGCGTCTTCGGCACCTGCAGCATGCTGCGCGGGCAGAAGTCCTTCAGTCGTAGCCCGCTCTTGCCGGCGTCCGGCTGGGTCTGCAACGGATTCTTGCTGCTTTCGACCTTGACCGTGCCGGCGCCGGTGGGCGGTGCACAGCACAGGCAGCCGGCCTGCATCAGCTGCTGCGGTGACCTGGAAGAGCTGTGACTCATCGAACGACCTGCCTCACCTGCTCAGCGCGGATATTTCGCCATGATGTCATGTACCTGTCGCGTCAGCGCCACTGCCTGCTCGAACGGACGCAGCCACATGTTGCGACCGAACATCACGCCGTTGGCGCCGGACTGCATGTAGAACTCGACCTTGCGCAGTACCGCCGCGTCATCGTCGTTCTTCTCGCCGCCGGAGAACAGCACCATCGTGCGGCCGGCCGAACGCACCACGCGTGCGCAGCGCGCGCCGGCGTCTTCCTGCAGCTTGTCGTAGGGCGCCGGCACATTCGCCAGGCTGTCATTCGGTTCGTGCAGCTTGACGATGTCGGCACCCATCTCCAGCGCGACGCGGGCAGCGTAATCCTGCGCGTACAAGGTATTCGTGCCGCCCTTGGCGTTGACGGCGCTGCCTCGGGGATACGCCCACATGACCAGCGGCATGCCGAAGCGCTCGCAATCCTGGCGCACCTTCTCGAACTGGCGAATCTCGTCGTGCTGGCGCGGCGAACCCACGTACATGGTGTAGCCAACCGCGTCGGCACCGAGGCGCACGGCATCCTCGACCGAAGCGAACAGCGGCGAGGTGGCCTCGGCGTCGCTGGCGATATTGGTCTTGCCGTTGAGCTTGAGGATCAGCGGCACCCGGCCGCAGTACTCGGTCATGTACTTTTCGGCCAGGCCAATGCCCAGCGCGATGGCAGAAAAGCCCCCGGCCGCGGCGAGCTCAAACTGGTAGCTCGGATCGACGGCCGGTGGGTGGGGAAAGAAATCGGTGGGACCATGCTCCAGTCCCTGATCAAGCGGCAGCACCAGCAAGCTGCCATTGCGCGGGCCGTGGCCATACAGCAGCCGCCACAGGCGAGTGCGCTTGCCATGGGACAGGGCGAGCCGGGAAAGTTGGCTGCCAGTGTTCGAAACCTCTTGCAAGCTTTGTTTCATTTCGAATACTCTCGGTTCGGAAGCTACATACTTTCATATTCAATCGAATTTGGCAAAATGTCAAAATTAGGCAAGCAAACGAAATTTTCGATGTCGCTGGATGCGCTGCTTGCGGCGCCGTTGGCGGAGCAGCAGGCGCGTGGCTATGCCGATACCATTCGCGAGATTCTGCAGCAGCCGACGACCTGGCTGGGCACGGCCGACCTGCTGTGCCAGCCGCAGTTGCGCGAGCAACTGCAGGCAGCGCTGGTGCCGCGCCCGAGCCATATCGTGCTGACCGGTTCGGGCAGCTCGATGTATATCGGCGAATGCCTGGCGCCCCACCTGCAGCTCGGCCTGGGCATCTCGACACAGGCGATCGCCGCGGGCAGCTTGCTCACGCATTGGCGCAGTGTGCTACCACCCGGAGCCGGTTTGCTGATTTCGCTGGCGCGTTCAGGCGATAGCCCGGAAAGCAGCGGCGTAGTAGACCGCCTGTTGGCGGATGCCCCCGACTACCGCCATCTGGTCATCACCTGCAACGCCGATGGCAAACTGGCCACCCGTTATCGCAACGATCCGCGCGTCACCGTCCTGGTGCTCGACGAACGCACCAATGACCGCAGCCTGGTCATGACCAGCAGCTTCACCAACCTGTTGCTGGCCGGCTTCGGTCTGGTTCAGCGCGAAGGCAACGACACCAGCGCCGCGGTGAACCGGCTGGCGCGCAGCGTCCAGCACATCTTCGACGAGCAGACCGATGCGCTCGCGGCGGTTGCCCGCGGTGAATTCAGTAACGTCGTCTATCTCGGCAGCGGCGGTGCGCTCGGCGCGGCCCACGAGTCCGCGCTGAAGATGCTGGAAATGAGCGGCGGCGCCGTGGTCACCATGGCGGAGACTTATCTCGGCCTGCGCCACGGACCGATGTCCAGTCTGGATGAGCGGAGTCTGGTGGTCGGTTTCCTGTCGCCCGATCCGGCGGTGCGTGCATACGAACTCGACCTGCTGCGCGAATTGTCGCGCAAGCAACTCGGCATGACCCGGGTGCTGGTGGGCGAAGGCATTCCGACCGATGTGCTGGGTCCGCACGATGTGGCGGTGGAGCTGGCGGGTCTGGATGCGGCGGACGATGCACTGCCGCTGTTGGCGGATGTGGTCGTCGGACAACTGCTCGCGTTCTTCCGTTGCCTGGAGCTCGGTGGCAAGCCGGATACGCCGTCGCAGGGCGTGCTGACGCGTGTGGTCGAGCACTTTCCGATGCACAGCGAGCGCAGCTCAAAAAACGGGCATGGGGAGGAAGCATGAAGCGCATCCTGGTCGTCGGCGAAATCAACGTCGATCTGGTCTTCAAGCATTGCCATGCGTTGCCCGCGCCGGGCCGCGAGGTGCTGGCCGACGACTTCTGCATGACGCCTGGCAGTTCCTCGATGATCTGTGCGATGGGGCTGGCCCGGCTGGGCAATCCCGTGGCGTTCCACGGCAAGCTCGGTGACGACAGCTGGGGCGCCTATTGTCTCGATGCGCTGCGTACCGCCGGCATCGACATTGCCGCCGTGCAGCCGGACGCGACCTTGCGCACCGGTGTTACCGTCTCACTGTCGACGCCGCAGGATCGCGCGCTGGTGACGTTCCCCGGCGCGATTGCCGCGCTGCGTGCGGACGAAGTGGACGACGCGTTGCTGGCCGGCGCCGATCACCTGCATGTTTCCTCGTACTACCTGCAGCTTGCGCTGCGGCCGGATTGCCGCGCGCTGTTCGCGCGTGCGCATGCGGCCGGTCTGAGTACCTCGCTCGATCCCGGCTTCGATCCAGAGCAGACGTGGGCGTCCGACCTGCTCGACACGCTGGCGGAAGTCGACCTGTTCCTGCCCAACGAGATGGAGCTGGCGGCCATCACGGGCCGCGAGCAGGTGCTCAATGGCCTGCGTGCGTTGCACAACGGACGCACGCAAACCGTGGTGAAGCGCGGCCAGCTCGGCTGCGCCAGCCTGGATCAGGGACAACTGCTCGAAGTGCCGGCGTTTGCCGTCGAGCCGGTCGACAGTACCGGTGCCGGCGATTCGTTCGACGCCGGTTTTCTGCATGCGTGGCTGCGCGGCCAGACGCTGCGTGACTGCATGCGCTGGGGGAGTGCCTGCGGCAGTCTCTCCACGCGACGTACCGGCGGTACGGTCGGCCAGGCCAGCGTGTCGGAAGTGGATACCCTGCTGGCGAACGTACCGTGATCACCGTCATCGGCTTCAACACGGCGATCGACCGGCTCATCCGGTTGGACATGCTGCGTCCCGGCGAAGTCAGTCGTGCCCTCGATGAACAGGTGTATCCCGGCGGCAAGGGCTTGCACGTGGCGCAGACGATTGCCGCGTTGGGCGAGCGCGTGCAACTGGTCGGCCTGGTCGACCCGGCGCACCGCAACATGATCGGTCGGCAGCTGTGCGAACGCGGCGTGTTGTTCCACGGCATCGAGGTCGCCGACAACCTGCGCACCTGCATCGCGTTGCAGGATGCGAGCGGCCAGATCACCGAAATCCTCGGTCAGGGTCCGTTGCTGGACAGTGCACAGCAGGAGGCGTTGCTGCGGGCGTTCCGACGTGGCGTCGATGACAGTGATCTGGTCGTGCTGTCCGGCAGCCTGCCGCGTGGCTTTGCACCAGCCACCTATGCCGAACTGGCCGCGCATGTGCGCGATGCCGGCAAGCGTTGTCTGGTCGACGCCGGCGGCGAGCTGCTGCAGCACGCCATGCAGGCGCAACCTTTTCTGGTCAAACCCAATCGCGACGAGATCACCGAATTGCTTGGACGTCCGATTGGCGATCTCGCGACGGCGGTGGATGCGGTTCGCGAACTGCATGCGCGCGGCATCGCGATGCCGGTAGTGACGATGGGCGCGCTGGGCGCGGTGGCTGCCGATGCGAGTGGCGTCTGGCATGCCGCGATCGAGCTGGCGCAGGTGTGCAACACGGTGGGCTCGGGCGACTGCCTGCTGGCCGGCGTCACGGTAGGCATGGCGCGGAGCATGAATTTGGAAGAAACCTTGCGCTTGGGCGTCGCTTGCGGCGCCGCCAATGCGCAAGGTGAGGAAACCGGTTTCGTCGAACGGCGGGCGGTAGAGGCGTTGCTCTCTCAGGTTCGAGTGCACCGCCTGGCTTGACTGAAAAGCAGGGAGTCAAAACGGACCATCAACCGGTCCGGTGGAGACACTTGCGCTCGAAATTTGGTGAAGGTGCAAACAAGTCGTGGGAATGGGAATTTTCCACAGGTATCCAAGACCGGTCTGCGACAGAGGGGAGATGTCATTTCTGCGCAGTGCGATAGCGAATCACGGGAGAGGCAGTTCATGTGTAGCGAAAAGAATGGTGGTTTTACCGTCGAAGGTAATGGCACGAAGTGGCTGCCTGCTGTCGCGCATGCACAGGGCGGAAACAAGGTAGGCAGGGTAAGCAAAGCTGGCGGTTTCAAGCGAACCATGCTCGCCGTGGCGCTACTGAGCGCATTTGGCGCGAATGTCGCGATGGCACAATCGATCACCGGCGGCCTCTATGGCAGAGAGCCGAATGCCAAGAACGTGACGATCGAAGTAAGCAATGCGAGTACCGGCTATCACCGGGAGCTGCATCTGGACAACGATGGGCGTTACAACCTGGCTGGCCTCAATCCCGGCAAGTACACGGTGACCGTATCGCAAGGCGATGAGGTCATTGGCACGCGCACGGTTACGGTAAGTCCGAACGTGCAGACCGTAGTGCCGACCGCCTCCATCGCCGCTGCCACGAGTACCTCCGCATCGGCCGTGAATGCGGCAACGCTTTCCACGATTCATGTCAGCGGAGTGGCGCGTGACACGGATGTCATACCGATCGACGTCAGCACACCGGAACTGTCCAGCAACTACAGCATGAACCTGGTCAATCAGCTGCCGACCGGGCGTGGTTTGGAGAGCATCGCGCTGCTGAAGTCGAATGTGCGCTACGACGACCAGACCACCGGCCTGGTCCAGATGGGTGGTGCCAGCCCGGCCGAGAACCGTTCCTACTACAACGAATTCGACACCACCTACGACTACACCGGCCTGGGTGCAACCGCCTTGCCGGCCGAAGCGCTGAGCTCCGTGCAGATATTGAGCGCCAACAGCAGCACCGGTTGGACCAATGCTACCGGCGGCATCATGTCGGCCACCGTGCGGCAGGGCTCGAATAATTTTCAGGCGGGTTATTCGCTGTATTACACGCCGCCCACGTCACGGCTGCTCGAACCGCGCCAGCACAACTCGTACGCATCCGACGGCAGCTACTACAACTACGACTCTGCCAATACCCATGGCAGCAGCGCCACCCAGTATCTGTGGGCTTCGGGGGCACTGGTGAAGGACAAGCTGTTCTTCTTCGCGATGCTGGGCAATACCCCGCCGAACACATCGACAAGCAATGGGCAGAATTTCCAATACGACAATTCGAGTCGCGACAAGAACGCGCTGGTCAACCTGACCTGGAACATCACCAACAACCAGTCGTTGAATGTGGTGGGAGAGAAAGACTGGAACAACAGCTTCACCAACCAGTACGCGCTTGCTACCGACTATGACCCACATTCGGTCGGCAGTTACTACGGCTGGAATGCAGCCAAGGTCAAGAACCAGTTCCTGATCGGCAATTACCATTGGCAGATCAACGACGACATGGCCCTGCGCGTGATGGGAGGTTATCTCAGTCAGTCGTCCTTGAGTCCAACCTCAAGCTCGGGCACCGGTTTGCCTTATGTGACTGAAGTGGATCCCACCGGCAAGTCCCGCAACATCGGCATTTCCAATACACCCGATCAGCTCTACCCATTCCAGTATTACAAGCGCGGCTTCAAGGGTGATTTCACCTGGAACATCGGTGACCACAAGCTCACGATCGGTGCCGAGCACTACAAGCACTACATCAACAATACGAATGCAACCACCGAAGGCGGCGACTGGACTTATTACGACCGGCCGGGAACGTTATTGGGGAATGGCTCGCCTGCGCCTGCCAATGGCCAGTATGTGCAGCAGTCCTACATAGCCAACGGTGGTGCATTCAGCACGGTCAACAAGGCACTCTACGCGGACGACTACTGGCAGGTTGCCGATCGCTGGGTGGCCTACATGGGAGCGCGTTTCGACACGTTCATCAACAAGAACATCAACGGCCAGAATTTCCTGCGCATGCCGATCCTGTCACCCCGGCTGGGTCTGGCGTGGGATGTCGACGGCGACAGTTCGACCAAGCTGGGCGTCAACCTTGGCAAATATGCCCTGGCGATTCCGTCCAGTGTCAACAACGGTGCCGCCGGTGCGGCTTATACGTGGAATCGGTACTACACCTATACCGGCATGGATCCGACGACCAAGGCACCCACTGGCCTGAGCCAGATCGGGCAGCAGGAGACTCTGGTCAATGGCCAGGCACCCACGTACTACAACGTCGCCACCTCGAACATCAAGGCACCTTACCAATATGAGTTCCAGGTGTACTTGCAGAAGAGCCTGGGTTCAAACTGGACGTCCATGGCCGAAGCAGGTTTCAGCCAGCTCAAACGCATCATCGACGATGTCTGCTACAACCAGGGCATCACCGACTGGGCGCAGACGCACGGTTATCCGAACTACGTGGATGCAAGCGGCTGCCCGGAATTCAACCCCGGCATCGCACAGGTGTTCACCCGTGACTACAACGGTGACGGCAAGCTGCAGCAACTGACCATTCCAGGCAGCGTGTTCGGACCTCCGCCCGCGCGCAGGTACGCGCACCTCACGCTGGAGCTCTCCCATCAGCGCACGGTGGCAGAGCCGTATTTTGTCGACGTCAGTTATACCTGGGCGCATCTGTACGGCAACGACGATGGCCTGCTGAATCTCAGCGAGCGTACGGGTGGTGGTCCGGGTGAGCAGACTTACTGGGATTTTCCGGGGCTGATGGAATATGGCCACGGTGACCTTGCCGGCGATATTCGCAATGCGCTCAATATCAATGGTGTGTACTACTTCAGTTCCGGCCTGCGCATTGGCAGTACGCTCGTCATGCACACCGGCGAACCGTTGAGTTGTATTGGTACTTATCCGGATGTCGACAACCCGGCCTCGCAGTACGGGGCAGGGAGCCACTATTGCAATGGCCTGCCAGCGCCGCTAGGCAATGCGGGAAGGTTGCCGTTCTTTTGGCAGTGGAATCTCGGCGTGGGTTACGACTGGGCCATCAACCAGGCGAATCACTTGAGCGTGGATCTGCAGGTGAAGAACATCACCAACCGCATGGGGCGCATTGACTCCAACCAGATCTATGACCAGGGCAGCGTGCCAAGCAATGGCAGCCCGTGGCTGCTCAATCCTTCCTATGGGGCGGCTACATGGCAGGCTCCGCGCACCACGCAACTGGTAGTGCGCTACACGTTCCAGTAAGGCGTCGTCGAGTGGCGTGCCATAGCACGCCACTCGAATACATCCGTCGGTTCCGTCAAGTGGTAGCGGTCGAATCAATCAAATGAAGAGGTAGCCATGTTTCCCTTTGGTTTCAGTCCGTCAGTTGTCAGCAGTGCGGCCGCGGCCACCACTTCGCGGCACACGTCTGCGCGCATTTCACGTATGACTTTGTGTCTGTGCGCGGCCCTGATGGTCACGAGTACAGCGCATGCCGGCGACAGCGTGGCCACCGGCTCGCTCGTACTACAGCCCGGCGCGGCGACGTTCTCCGACCAGGCCGGCCTCGATCGCTTCGGCAACGCCGCAATCGAGGCAAGCTGGAAGATCGATCAGCAGCATCTCACTGACATGGTCATCGTTGACCGCGTGCATCAGCAGTCGCTCAAGATGCTGGCGCCGTTTGCGCTGGTCATGGCCGATGGCAAGATCATCCGTGCCGCCGACATGCGCCTTTTGACTGCGCCGCACGAACAGGCGCTGCCGGTGAACGCGAACGCATCGCGTCTGGTCGAACGTCTTCCCGGCAAGTCGATCCAGGCCAGTTTCGGTGATGCCGAGGGTCGCTTCCGGGTCGACTGGCAACTTGTACAGCGTGATGGCTCACCCTACCTGCGCGAGCTGGTGTCGATCACCGCGCTGAAGCAGGGCGAGAAGATTGCCAAGGTGTCGTTGCTGGAGACCCAGGTGGCGGATGCCGAGGTCATCGGCGATGTGCAGGGTTCGCCGGTAACGGCCGGTGATGTCTATCTCGGCTTCGAGTATCCATTGTCGGACAGCGAGGTGCGCCACAACGATGTGAGACTCACACTGTCGCGCACGCTGCCGCTGGAGCAGGGCAAGACGATTGATTACTCGGCGGTGATCGGCGTGGTGCGCGAGGGTCAGATGCGTCGTGATTTCGCCGGTTACATCGAGCGCGAACGGGCGCATCCGTATCGCACCTTCCTGCATTACAACTCGTGGTACGACATCGGCTACTTCACGCCATACACCGAAGCGCAGGCGCTGGACCGGATCAATACGATTGGCAACGAGCTGCATGTAAAGCGTGGTGTCACGCTCGACTCGTATCTGTTTGACGATGGCTGGGACGACCGCAGCGGCAGCTGGCATTTCAGCAAGGATTTCCCGCATGGCTTCGTGCCGCTGCAGCAGGCCGCGGCCAAATACGGTGCGGCACCGGGTGTGTGGCTGTCGCCATGGGGCGGCTACGGTCCGCCGGCCAAGGAACGCGCAGAGCGCGGCGCGAAGTCCGGCTACGAGATCGTCAAGGATGGCCTCGCGCTGTCCGGCCCGAAGTACTACCAGCGCTTTCATGATGCGGTAATGGATCTGCTGGACAAGAACGGCATCAACCAGTTCAAGTTCGATGGCACCGGCAATGCCGACAGCGTGTTTCCGGGCAGCCGCTTCGACAGCGACTTCGCTGCGGCGATCCAGTTGATTAATGACATCCGCAAGGACAAGCCGGACACCTTCATCAACCTCACCACCGGTACCTATCCGTCGCCGTTCTGGCTGCGCTACGCCGACACCATCTGGCGTGACGGCGAGGACGACAGCGAAACCGGTGTCGGCAGCACACGCGAGCGCTGGATCACCTATCGCGATCAGCAGACCTACCAGAACATCGTGATCAAGGGCCCGCTGTTCCCGATCAATTCGCTGATGCTCCACGGCATCATCTATGCGAAGGAAAACCGCAAGCTCAACACCGATTCGGGCCACGATTTCGCCAACGAGGTGCACTCGTACTTCGCTACCGGCACCGAGCTGCAGGAGATGTACATCACACCGTCGCTGCTGAGCACGCAAGACTGGGACGTACTCGCCGAATCCGCGCGCTGGTCGCGTGCGAACTCCGATGTGCTGCGTGATACGCACTGGATCGGTGGGGATCCTGGCCGCTTGAATGTGTACGGCTGGGCCTCGTGGTCCCCGGCCAAGGCCATCATCACGCTGCGCAATCCGGATGCGAAGCCGCAGCTGGCGGTGATCGATCTGCAGCGCCAACTGGAGCTGCCACCCGATGCGGCACGCCAGTTCAGCGCGCACAGCCCGTGGCAGGCCGATGCCGGCAAGCCTGCGTTGGCAGTGGACGCGGACCATCCGCAGACGATCACGCTGGCACCGTTCGAGGTGCTGACACTGGAACTGACGCCGGCAAAATCCGGCTCTTGAGTGCGCCAGAGCTCACGGCAGACGGTGCAATCCCTGTCTGCCTTGAGCTTGCTGTCACCGGTCATCGATTGACGAGAGAAGACTCATGCTGCGACGGGATTTTCTGCGCCTGACGGCACTGACGCCGCTGGCTGCGTTGAGCGTGCGTAGTCATGCCTTCCCGGTTTCGACAGGCAGGGTGGTTGGGCAAATCCCGGATGGCCGTCCGCACCGACTCGAGCTGAAGGCACACAGCTTCATGCTGGATGGCAAGCCGATGCAGATCCGCAGTGGCGAGATGCATCCGGCACGCATCCCTGCCGAGTACTGGCTGCATCGCATCCGCATGGCGAAGGCGATGGGTCTCAACACGATTTCGATCTACCTGATGTGGAACCACCTGGAGCGCGAGCCGGGTGTGTTCGACCTGCATACGGGCAACCGGGACTTCGTCCAGTTCATCCGCCTGTGCCAGCGCGAGGGCATGTGGGTCTATCTGCGGCCCGGCCCGTATATCTGCGGCGAGTGGGATTACGGTGGGCTGCCGCCGTACCTGCTGCGCAAGCCGGATATCCGCGTGCGCAACAAGGACGATCCCGACTACATGGCCGCCGTGCAGCGCTACATCGACGCGATCGCGCCGCTCATCCATTCGTTGATGGCGTACAACGGCGGTCCCGTGCTGATGCTGCAGGTGGAGAACGAATACGCCTCGTTCGGCCATGATCTGGACTACCTCAAACAGTTGCAGGCACTGTGGGAAGCGCATGGCATCCGTGGCCCGTTCACGATTTCCGATGGCCTCGGCCAGCTCCAGCAACAACACACCTATCCGCCCGGCACGGCGCTGGGTCTGGATGGCGATACCGACTTCGCGACGGCGCAGACGATAGCCGGCGAGGCGCCGGTGTGGGTCGGTGAAGGCTATCCGGGCTGGCTCACACACTGGGGCGACCCGGACTTCCAGCGCGGCGATTATGTGGCGACATTGCGCGAGCTTCTGCAACAGGGCCGTTCGTTCAATCTGTACGTGGTGCACGGCGGCAGCAACTTCGGTTTCAGCGCCGGCGCCAACGCGAAGGGCGACTACTCGCATTTCGAGCCGGTAATCACCAGCTACGACTATGGTGCGCCGATCAACGAGCGCGGCGAAGCTACGCCTGACTATCATGCGTTCCGCGCATTGCTTGCCGAGCACGCAACGCAGCCGCTGTCTGATGTGCCGGCGCCACCAGCGGCGATCCGTTTCGCGGCGATCACGCCGGTGGCGCATGCCTCGCTATGGGACAACCTGCCAGCGCCAAGGGCCGCGAAAAAACCGCAGGCCAATGAACTGCTGTTCGCGCAGGATCATGGCCTGGTGCTGTATCGCAGGAAGATCCCTGCCGCCGCCGCAGCGTTGACGCTCGACGGTGTGCGCGACTACGCCACGGTATTCAGCGATGGACACTACGTCGATTACGTTTCGCGTGTGCAGCACGCCAAACTGCGAGCAGGCAACCGGGTTGAGCTGCCAGTCATCGTAGACGGCAAGACTTCGCAGCTCGACGTCCTGGTCGACAGCTTCGGTCACGTCGGTTACGGCCAGGCGATGGCCGATCGCAAGGGCATCGTCGGCAGCATCCGTCTCGGTAATGAGGAGGTCGAAGACTGGAACGTCTACAGCCTGCCGCTGGACGAGGGTTATATCCGTCAACTGAAACCGGTGGTCAGCGAACCATCGCGCCCGGGTATTTTCTTCAAGGCCACCTTGCGACTCGACCAGCTTGGCGACAGCTATATCGACATGTCGGGCTGGGCCAAGGGCTATCTCTGGGTCAATGGCCAGTTGCTTGGCCGTTACTGGAACCTCGGTCCGCAGCAACGGTTGTACTGTCCCGCGTCATGGTTCCGCCTTGGCGACAACGAACTGATGATCTTCGATCTGCACCAGACCGTCGCTGCGCCGATGCATGGCGCGACGACCTTGCATGCCTAACTGGATCAGGCCTTGCCGTGGAACAACTCGCGGCCGATCAGCATGCGCCGGATTTCATTCGTGCCGGCGCCAATCTCGTACAGCTTGGCGTCGCGCAGCAGGCGGCCGGCCGGGAACTCGTTGATGTAGCCGTTGCCGCCGAGCGTCTGGATCGCCTCCAGTGCCACCTGCACCGCATTGACCGACGCATTGAGCAGGCACGCCGCCGGATCGATGCGTGACTTCACGCCGTTGTCGAACTGCTGCGCCACCATATAGGCGAAGCCGCGCGAGGATTGCAGTCGCGTATACATGTCGGCGATCTTCGCCTGCATCACGCCGAACGTGCCGATCGGCGCGTTGAACTGCTTGCGCTCGCGCACGTAGGGCAGGGCGAGATCGAGTGCCGCCTGCATCAGGCCGAGCGGGCCGCCGGACAGCACCAGCCGCTCGGTGTCGAGGCCGCTCATCAGTACGCGCACGCCTTCGTTGACCTCGCCGACGATGTTCTCGTGCGGGATCTCGCAATCCTCGAACACCAGCTCGCAGGTGTTCGAGCCGCGCATGCCGAGCTTGTCCAGCTTCTGCGCGGTCGAGAAACCCTTCATGCCCTTCTCGACGATGAAGGCGGTCATGCAACGGCTGCCGGCGACGCGCGGCGCGGTGCGCATGTAGACCAGCAACACGTCGGCGTCAGGGCCGTTGGTGATCCACATCTTCGAGCCGTTGGCGACCCACACGTCGCCTTTCTGCTCGGCCTTGCAGGTCATCGAGCCGACCACGTCGGAACCGGCACCCGGTTCGCTCATCGCCAGCGCGCCGATATATTCGCCCGTGCACATCTTCGGGATGTACTTGCGCCGCTGCGCCTCGTTGCCGTTGTGGAAGATGTTCTGCACGGCGAGGTTGGAATGCGCGCCGTACGACAGGCCGACCGAGCCGGATGCGCGCGAGATCTCTTCCATCGCCACCATGTGCGCGAGGAAACCCATGCCGGTGCCGCCGTACTCGGTCGGTATGGTCATGCCGAGCAGGCCCATCTCGCCGAACTTGTGCCACAGGTCCGCCGGGAACAGGTTGTCGTGATCGATCTGGGTAGCGCGCGGAGCGATCTCCTTTTCCGCAAATGCATGCACCGTATGGCGCAGCAAGTCGATATCTTCTCCAAGCGGAAACGGGCGCATCACGAACTCCTTTGGTGTGCAGAGTGCCGATTTTAGCCTACGTGCGCGGGCAGTGCCGGCAGATGCCGCGGGGCCAACAAAAAAGCCGCCAGGGAACTGGCGGCTTCTTCTGTGACAGTAAGTATTTTGCTTACTGACCGCGCATGCGGCCCTGGAAACGGGTGCCGTTGTTGCCCATGTGCGGCAGCTTGATCTTGCCGATCGCGTTGATGCGTTCCTCGGCCAGACGGTCGGCGGCCAGGTAGGTCGGCACGTTCTGCGTCTTGCTGATCTCGAAGATGCGGCCCAGGTTGTAATAGATCGTGCGCATCATGCGCATCGCGCGTTCGCGGTTGTAGCCGTCGATTTCCAGCGACACGTTCATCACGCCGCCGGCATTGACCGCGTAATCCGGTGCGTACAGCACGCCGCGCTTCTGCAGTTCGTCGCCGATCTCGTCGGTGGCCAGCTGGTTGTTCGCCGCGCCGCAGATGATCTTCGCCTTGATGCGGTCGATCGTCTGTGCGTTGACGGTGCCACCCAGCGCGCACGGCGAGTACACGTCGGCGTCGACGTCGTAGATCTCGTCCAGGCCCACGGCTTCGCAACCGAGCTCGTCGACGCAGCGCTGCACGGCATCCTTGTTGATGTCGGTGACGAACACCTTGGCGCCCTGTTCGCGCAGCAGCTTGATGAACTCGCTGCCGACGTGGCCGCAGCCCTGCACGGCGAAGCTGTACTTGCCCACGTCTTCATTGCCGTGCTTGAACTGCAGCGCGGCCATCAGGCCCTGCAGCGTGCCGTAGGCGGTGAACGGCGACGGATCGCCCGAACCGCCATGCACCTGGTGCACGCCGGTCACGTATTCGGTTTCACGGAACACGTATTCCATGTCGTTGACGTCGATGCCGACGTCCTCGGCGGTGATGTAGCGGCCGTTCAACGAGTTGACGAAGCGGCCGAACGCGCGGAACAGCGCTTCGGATTTGTCCTTGCTCGGATCGCCGATGATCACCGCCTTGCCGCCGCCCAGGTTCAGGCCGGCCACGGCGTTCTTGAAGGTCATGCCGCGCGACAGGCGCAGCACGTCGTTCACCGCTTCCTGCTCGGTCTTGTACGGCCACATGCGCAAACCGCCGAGCGCGGGGCCCAGCACGGTGTTGTGGATCGCGATGATGGCCTTCAGGCCGGCATCCTTGTTGTGGCAGAACACGACTTCTTCGTGACCGGTCTTGGCGATGGTTTCAAAGATCATTGGAACGGTGACTCCATGATTTACGGTGCCGGAGGGCATCTACAGAGGATTGGCGGGGCTGGGGACGGCCCCGTCAAAGGGCGTGAAAGCCGGAAACTCAACGCCCCGACCGAAGCCGGGGCGATGAATCAAGGCGCGAAGTTTAGTACGTCGCGTCGCGAGGTGATGCCGCGGCGCAGCAAGTCGCTGGCGTATTGAAGCTGCAGATGCACGAAAAGTCCCGCTTGAAGGCTAGTAGCGGACGTGATTCAGAGGGAGATCCAGTGGCCTGGGCGGAAATGCCAGCCGTCGCGGTGCTGCTCCCAGCTGGCGTCCACATAGCGGGAGTCGGGCTTCTCGGGTATCCACTGGGCGGGGACTGCCACGTAGTCGTGACCATCCCAGCGCCAGTAGCTGTGGGCCCGGACATAACCGCGGCGTATCTGGACCGGCTCGATGACAAACGGCGGCGGCGCCCGCGATACCACCAGGTCTCCCGCGTAAGTGCGGTACATCAGGGGGTGATGGACGACCGGTGGTCGACCCGGCTGATCAGCACAACCGGTGGCCAGTGCAGTGACGCCAGCGAGCAGGGCAAACGCAACAACGCGGTGAACCATGGAATGTTGCTCCGTATCGGGAATGGATCGAGCGGGTGTGTCACGAAGGAGTTTACTGCTGAGGGATGCCGTCGCCGCGGATGGTCACGGCGAATATGGAAACGCCCCGGCAGGCGGGGCGTTTCCACGAATCAGACGCAGGACGTATCAGCCGGTAACCCACACACCGGCGCGCCAGTGCCAGCCGTCGCCACGCTGTTCCCAGTGCGGGTGCGCGTAGTGGTAGCCCGGCCGCATGTGTTCCCAATGGCCGCGTTCCGCCACATAGCGCCGGCCATCCCAGCGCCAGTAGCCGCGGGCCCAGATAAAGCCGGGGCGTGGCTCTACATTTTCCACGAACATCGGCGGCGGCGGCTGTGGCGCCACCACTTCCACATACCCCGGGTTGGGGGCGTAGACCGGGGCGGGGCGCGCATAGATCGGGCGCGCCGGCTCCACCACACAGCCAGCAGCCAGTGCAGTGACGGTGACAAGGGAAGCGAGGGCAACAAGGCGAATGGACATGGTCAACAGTCTTCCTGATCAAGGTTGAGGGTGTGGTGCGGCGTTGCGTAACGTTGCATTGTGTTGCGCAGTGTCATGGGGCGGAAGCCTTCACGACAGCAGTCCGCTCTTCGCAGGTTGTTGCGTGTTCAGCGACCCCAGTAGCCCTGGCGGAAGCGCCAGCCACCACGGCCGTGCGCCCAGTACGCAGGACGATAGTGGTAGCCGGGGCGGGCATGAACCCAATAGCCGCCGGCCCATACATGGCGTCGGCCATTCCAGCGCCAATAGCCCGGGGCCCATACGTAGCCCGCGCGCGGCGGTGGTACGCGCTCGTAACGCGGTGCGGGTGGCCCGACGTTGATGCCGACGCCAACCGAAACCTGTGCTGCGGCCGGCGGTGCATACACGACACCGGCGAAGGTCAGTCCGAGGCCGGCAAGTAGAGCCAATTTCAGGGGCAGGCTGTTCATCAAGGTTCCTCCGTTGTCACCGCATGACGCGGCTGTAGTAACGATAACGGCGTGGCAGCGGGCGTGTTGACCTTGTCCATCGAGCTCGTTCAGGTTCCGGCGGCCCACCCAGCGATCGCATTCGAAGATATTTTCCGGGGATGCTCTTGCAGGAAGAGTGAAGTCGGATCATTTTGTTGATGAAATGCACGAACGGTCGTGCTATTTTATCCGGCATGACTACGGCAACCCAGCCCGGCAAACGCGCCTCCACCCGTGAACTGATCCTCGATCACGCCTATGCGCTGGCCCGCAAGGACGGCCTCGAAGGTTTGTCCATTGGCACGCTTGCGGCTGCTGCAAGCATGTCCAAGAGTGGCGTATTTGCCCATTTCGGCTCCCGCGAAGACCTGCAGCTGGCCGTGCTCGATGCCGGCGGCGAGCGCTTCGCGACCAAGGTTCTGCTGCCGGCACTGAAGCAGCCGCGCGGCCTGCTGCGCCTGCGCGCCATCGTGGCGCACTGGACCGAATGGGGGCGCGAATACCAGAGCGGCTGTGTGCTGCTATCCGCGGCCAGCGAATACGATGGACGAAATGGTGCACTGCACGATAAAGTGGTCTCGCAGCAGGCTGCGTGGCGTGACGGATTGCAGAAAGCCATCGCACAGGCCGTGACGGAAGGGCACCTGCGCAGCGATACCGATACCGCCCAGCTCGCGTTCGAGATTTACGCCCTGATGCTCGGCCTGCACCACGATGCCGGGCTGTTCGGGTTCGACGAGGCCGGCAAACGCGCCGCGCAGGCCTTCGAGCGTCTCTGGCGCAGCTGGCAATCCTGAGGAGTACGCACATGTCCTCCAGAGCTAATACCTCGATCATTCGTCCCGGGCTCGGCGCCCGCTTCAAGCTGGGCACCGTGCGTGCCGGCTTTGCGTTTGGCAGCCGGCTGGCGCCGCTGCGCACGGTGAATCGTGCCGCGCGCCTGTTCGCCACGCCGTTCGCCAGCAGCCGCAGCCGCGCACAGGCCGCGCAGGGCGATGACGAGATGCAGCGGGGCCAGCTCCAGATCAATGGCGAAACCATCGCCACCTATGTCTGGGGCGATCCGGCGACACAACCCTACGCCTTGCTGGTGCACGGCTGGTCCAGCTTCGGCCTGCGCTTCCTGCCGTGGGTGGCGAAGCTGCGCGCGCAGGGTTTCGCCGTAGTCACCTTCGATCAACCCGGCCACGGCTACAGCAGCGGCAAGCTGTGCACGCTGCCGGAATTCACCGATACCGTGCACGCGATCGGCCAGTACTACGGCGAGGCGGCGCTGGCGATCGGCCACTCACTCGGTGGCGCAGCCGTCGCCCTGGCGCAGGATGAGGCCTGGCACGCGCGCAAGTTGATCCTGGTGGCGCCTGCCGCCGACATGGCGGCGGCCGTCGGTCGCTTCTTCCGTTTCGTGCGTCTTGGCGGCTATCTGCGTGAAGCGTTCTATCTGTGGCTGCTGCGCCGCACCGGCGTCAGTGTCGAGCAACTGCAGGTGCATCACCATCTGCCAGCGCTGGGTGCGCCCGGCCTGATCGTGCACGATCTCGACGATGACGATGTGCCGTGGGGCGAGGGCGAGCGTTACGCCCAGTACTGGCCCGGCGCGCGCCTGCTCACCACGCAGGGACTCGGCCATCGCCGGGTGCTCGATGCGCCCGAAGTGATCGACGCCGCGCTCGCCTTCGTTCGTGGCGAAGAGGTGGGTACGCGGGTGGTCGGCAGTCCGAACCTGTCGCTCTGCGTGTAGCCCGCACAGCCACGCGCTGCATTTTTCACATGCAGGAGCGACTTCAGTCGCGACGCTCTTGATCTTGCATTTCGACAAGCCTCAGAGCATCGCGACTGAAGTCGCTCCTACAGAGAGCGGCCGGCTGCGGCGCATGGCCGTACGCCAGGGTACGCACCCGACACCGCGCGCTTGTTCACGATCCACTAGAATCGTGAAGTTCAAGCACACGATGTCGGAGTTGCCATGAGTTCCCCCGCCAAGCACGTCCCCGCCGGCGCCACGCAGGCTGAAGCCACGCCGCTGCGCTTCGTTACCGCGGCCAGCCTGTTCGATGGCCACGACGCGGCGATCAACATCATGCGCCGCATCATCCAGTCGCAGGGCGCGGAGGTGATCCACCTCGGCCACAACCGTTCGGTGGAAGACGTGGTGCGCGCCGCGCTGCAGGAAGATGCCGACGCGATCGCGCTGTCGTCCTACCAGGGTGGTCACGTCGAGTACTTCAAGTACATGGTGGATATGCTGAAGGAACGCGGCGCCGGCCATATCCGCGTGTTCGGCGGCGGCGGCGGAACCATCACGCCGGAAGAGATCAAGGAGCTGCAAGCCTACGGCGTCGAGCGCATCTACCACCCGAACGACGGCATGAAGCTCGGCCTCACCGAGATGATCGAGGACGTGATGCATCGCGCCGGTTCGGCCGCGACGAAGCGTGCCGAGTCCGAAACCGACACGGTGCCCAAGGTCGACATCGACGACGAGATCTCCATCGGCCACATGCTCTCGGCGATCGAGGAAGGCAAGCTCAGCGACACCGAACTCGAACACCAGCGCAAGCAGTGGAAACTTGCCGGCAAGCACACGCCGGTGCTTGGCCTCACCGGCACCGGTGGCGCAGGCAAGTCGTCGGTGGTGGACGAACTGCTGCTGCGCTTCCTGCACGCGTTTCCACAGATGCGCATCGCCGTGCTCGCAGTCGACCCGACCCGTCGCCGCTCCGGTGGCGCGTTGCTCGGCGACCGCATCCGCATGAACTCGTTGAGGTCCCATCGCGTCTACATGCGCTCGATGGCCACGCGCCGCCAGCACGCTGCCACCAGCATCGTGCTGCACGACTGCATCGATTTCCTGAAGAGCCAGCCGTACGACCTCGTCATCGTCGAGACCGCCGGCATCGGCCAGAGCGATTCGGAGATCGTCGACCTGGTCGATTTCCCGGTCTACGTGATGACCAGCGAATACGGCGCCGCCAGCCAGCTCGAGAAGATCGACATGATCGACTTCGCCGAGCTCGTCGTGCTCAACAAGTTCGACAAGCGCGGCGCCGAAGACGCGCTGCGCGACGTGCGCAAGCAGTGGAAGCGCAACCGCACCGCCTTCACCCTGAAAGACGAAGACGTGCCGGTGTATCCCACCATCGCCAGTCAGTTCAACGATCCGGGCGTCACCTGGATGTTCTCGAACCTGTGCCGCCTGATGCGCGAAAAGCTCAAGCTGACGGAAGAGAAATGGTCGCCGCAGCTCGACACTACGCTGAAGTCGCCGCGCGCCACCGTCCTGATTCCCGGCAGCCGCGTGCGCTACCTCGCCGAGATCGCCGAGCAGGGCCGCAGCATCAACAGCGGTATCGAGCATCAGGCCGAATACGCCAGCAAGGCGCAGCACTACTATGAGGCGCTGAAGGAGCTCGGTGATGACAAGTTGCCGCGTCCGCTGGAGCTGTACCGCAACGCTGATCTTCATCCTGCTCCCGCATCACCTGTAGGAGCGGCTTCAGCCGCGACCGAGGCGCATGTCGCGGCTGAAGCCGCTCCTACAGAAAAGCACCCCGTCGACCGTTCCTTGTTGTTGCTGCGCCAACGCTACAACGCCGCCCTCAAAGAACTCAGCCACGAAGCCATCCACCAGCTGCGCGAATGGCCGGCGCTGTACAAGTCGGTCACCGCCGACGTCAACGAATACAAGGTGCGCGACAAGGTCATCCGCGTCGAGAACTACCGCGACTCGCTCAGCCACCAGAAGATTCCGAAGGTGGCGCCGCCGAAGTCGAAGGACTGGGGCGAGCTGGTCAGCTTCCTCGGTCGCGAGAACCTGCCGGGCCATTACCCGTACACCGGCGGCGTGTATCCGTACCGCCGCAGCGGCGAGGATCCCACCCGCATGTTCGCGGGCGAGGGCACGCCCGAGCGCACCAACCGCCGCTTCCATTACCTCAGCCAGGGCGGTGCCGCCACGCGCCTGTCCACGGCGTTCGACTCGGTCACGCTGTACGGTGAAGACCCCGCGCCGCGCCCGGACATCTTCGGCAAGATCGGCAACTCCGGCGTCAACATCGCCACCCTGGACGACATGAAGAAGCTGTACTCCGGCTTCGACCTCAGCGCGCCCAGCACCTCCGTCTCCATGACCATCAACGGCCCCGCGCCGATGATCCTGGCAATGTTCATGAACACCGCGATCGACCAGAACGTCGAGAAGTACCTGCGCGCAGACGACGCCCGCTGGGCCGCTGCCGAAAAGAAGATCGCCGCGATCTACAAGGACGTGCAGCGCCCGCAGTACCACGGCGACCTGCCCAAGGGTAACGAAGGGCTGGGTCTGGGCCTGCTTGGCGTCTCCGGCGACGAACTGGTGGATGCGGAAACCTACGCGCGCATCAAGACGGAAACCCTGCAGGCGGTGCGCGGCACTGTGCAGGCCGACATCTTCAAGGAAGACCAGGCGCAGAACACCTGCATCTTCAGCACCGAATTCGCGCTGCGCATGATGGGCGACATCCAGCAGTACTTTGTCGACAACAAGGTGCGCAACTTCTACTCGGTGTCGATCTCCGGTTATCACATCGCCGAAGCGGGCGCCAACCCGATCAGCCAGCTCGCCTTCACCCTCAGCAACGGCTTCACCATCGTCGAGTACTACCTCGCGCGCGGCATGAGCGTGGACGACTTCGCGCCCAACCTCAGCTTCTTCTTCTCCAACGGCATGGACCCGGAATACACCGTCATCGGCCGCGTCGCCCGCCGCATCTGGGCGCGCGCGATGCGCGAGCGCTACGGCGCAAGCAGTCGCAGTCAGATGATGAAGTACCACATCCAGACCTCCGGCCGCTCGCTGCACGCGCAGGAGATCCAGTTCAACGACATCCGCACCACGCTGCAGGCGATGTATGCGCTGTTCGACAACTGCAACAGCCTGCACACCAATGCCTACGACGAAGCGATCACCACGCCCACCGAAGAAAGCGTGCGCCGCGCGGTGGCGATCCAGATGATCATCAACAAGGAACTCGGCCTCAACTTCAACGAGAACCCGTGGCAGGGCAGCTACGTCGTCGACGTGCTCACCGATCTGGTGGAAGAGGCCGTGTACAAGGAATTCGAGGCGATCAGCGAGCGCGGCGGCGTACTCGGCGCGATGGACACCATGTACCAGCGCGGCAAGATCCAGGAAGAATCGATGTATTACGAGCACAAGAAGCACGACGGCTCGTTGCCACTCATCGGCGTCAACACCTTCCTGCCGAAGGACCACGGCGGCGAGATCGCCACCGAGATCGAACTGATCCGCTCGACCGAAGAAGAGAAGGGCCAGCAGATCGCCAACGTGAAGCGCTACGGCGAGGCGCGCAATGCGCTGGCCTCAGACAGCCTCAAGGTGCTGCAGGTGACAGCACGCGATCGGCGCAATGTGTTCGAACAGCTGATCGAGGCGGTGAAGTACAACTCGCTGGGGCAGATCAGTCATGCGTTGTATGACGTGGGTGGGGAGTACCGCAGAAACATGTAACGGGAATGGACGACCTCTTTCTCGGTTCGTTGGCACCTGACGTCATCGGGTTCGATGCGATTCGTCACATCGCGCCGACGTTCTTCGCCATCTATCCATCTGCGCAGGACTTGCCGCGTATTGTCGAGTGGCAAAAGCGCATTTTCCGGCAACTGGGTTTGTCAGGTGTGACTCCGCGGCCGTCGGAAATCCTGCACGTCAGCGTGGCAGAGTGTGGAAAATCGAAGCAGCAGCGGCAGCCGTTGGATGTCGCGCTGAAGCTGGCTGCGGAGCGTTTCTCATGCCCATCCTTCGAACTTACGTTGAAGACAAGTGCTCGCTTCGGAAGTGACAATCGCGCTCTTGTTGTCGTGGCCGATGCCGCTGGGATGCGTGATGTGCATGGACTGCGTCTGGCTTTGGCGGATGCACAGAAGCCATTCGGGCTGTCGGGGTCGCGCGGGATGAGTGAGCCGCATATCACGCTCGGATATCGCGATAACCTGCCTATCGAGCGTCAGCTGGTGGAGCCAATCTGCTTTCGAGTCAAGGCGGTCGATCTCGTTGTCAGCAATGTTGGTCACACCGAGCATCTACATCAGGCTCGCTGGTCACTTACGTGACCTTCTTCATGAGGCCTTGCGCCATATGGCGGTTGACGTTTCTATTTGACCAGCCATTCGGCTGTTGAGAGCCGATGGATTGATGGTGACGCCCACGACGTGGAGATCGTCGTTTACCACTGACACCAACGAGTCGATCATGAAGAGCCTGCCCAACATCCATCCCGGCGAAGTCTTGCTTGAGGAGTTTCTGACGCCCATGGGCATCAGCCAGAACGCCCTGGCGCGCGCTGCAGGCGTGCCGCCGCGCCGTATTAACGAGATCGTGCTCGGCAAGCGTGGTGTAACGGCGGATACCGCGGTGCGTCTGGCCGTGGCTCTGGGGACCAGTGAACGCTTCTGGCTCGGACTCCAGGCAGACTACGATCTGGAAGAGGCTCATCGTGTACTCGGCAAAGCTGTCGACCAGATCGAGCGGATTGCGGCGTGAGGATTCTGCGAGACCTCTACGGTGAGCGCTGCATCGCCGGCTGATCTGCCTGCGGGTTTTGTGTCTGTTGCATGGACGGCGTGCTCTGGACCGGGGCGACTTGTTGAATTTCGTGCTGCCACTGGACGCTGCTCTGCGCGAGAGGCGTACCGACTGCCTGGGCGACGTTGACGTCGGTATAGCGTTTGAACAGGGAGTTGGTGTCGCCTTGCACGGCGAACGCACGAGTAGCGTCATCGCTCAGCACGACATGATCGACCCGGCTCATGCCGTTGCCGTGGGCGGCGACCGCCAGTGACGCCGCGAGGTTGTCACTGCGCTGATCCGGCGTGCGTCCCTGTTGCGCATCCAGGCGTTGCACGGCACCCAGTGTCTGCAGGTACATCCCGTTGCCGGGGTGCGTGGCATCGGCGAGCGTCGGCTGCGGCGGTTGCACGGCCATCCGCAAAGCGTTCAACGTCTTCGGGCCGGCGATCCCATCGGGCGTCATGTGATGCGCGCGCTGGAACTTTTCGACCGCAGCCTTTGTGCCTGGGCCGAAGTCGCCGTCCGGATGCAATGCACGGTCGTGCGCGTCGGTGAAACCCAGCTTGGCGAGGTCGGTCTGCAAACCAATGACCTTGTCGCCGTGGGAGCCCAAGCGCAATGAACCATGGTCACCCGGAGTGTGGGCACGTCCACCTTGGCCGATCGCTTTCAGGGCTTCCTTGATGTCTGGGTCGCTTGCCGACTTCGAGGGATCGAAATTCGCATCTCCTACCTTGGCATGCGCGCGGTCGAGAGCGGCCGCTTTCTCCGGGTCCGCGTAAACGTTCTTGTATTGCTCGGCCAGAGCGGCGGCCTTCAGGCCATCGTAGAAGCGGTGATAGCGCTTTAAGTCGCTGGCCTCGGCGAGCACGTCGTTGTAATCGCCGCCGCTCTTCAGCACCTTCTCGAATTTCGCCATCTGCGAGGGGATCTGGTTCTCCGTCTTTGCCAGAATGGCGACAGTCTCCAAGCGACGGTCTTCCGGAATGTTCTTGCCGTACTTGTCCAGCATGTCCATGGCCGACTGCGTCGCCTGCCTGACCTGCGGATAGTCGATGTTCTTGTGGATCCACTTCTGGCCGTCTTCGGACGATGCCCACGCATTGATGCTGTCGCGCGTGTCAGTGTCGATGAAGGTGAGGCTGTTATGGCCACGTTCGCCATCGCCATGTGTCAGCAGATCGGTGCGAAGTTGCGCCGTATCCGACGTGAACTTCAGATCATGAGGTTTCGCGTACTTCGCTGCCTGATCGATGATGCTGTCGACGTAAGTGGTTTCGCCAGGCTTTAGCGTGGCGCCGTCGGTTGCACCGAGTGCCCAGGTTCCACGCTGGCCGAGATCGACCTGGATTGTGCCCAGCGAATAGCCACTGTTGGCGGCGATTTTATCTACCTGGCCCCAATCAGCGTCGGTAACGCCAGCGATGGCGAGTCGATAAGGAGACTGGCCGCCTTCCGTGCCGCGCCCGACCACGAAATACGTGGCACCAGTAAGCGAATCAATATCGTGTGTGTTGGGGGTGGGCATCGTGTTACTCCTTTAACAGTGATGTGCTTACAGGCCATTAGCGAGGGACAAATACCTGTCCAATTCGTCAGCCCTCTTGCACAGGCTGAAAATCTCGTTCTGTGACAAGTCGAGGTTGTCGATGATTTCATCGCCGTAGAGCAGGGTCTGGAACGTGCCATCCTCGTTCTGGAATTTGAGCCAGGCGCGCTCGGCGCTGATCAACTGGTCTTTCGCCTTGCCATGGAGCTTGCCGAGCAGCGCCTTGTACGTAGTGTTGAGCCGCGCGTCCTGCGTGGTCTTCTCCGTGGTCTGACACGCGCCGATAGCGATGGTGTCGGAGCCGGCCTTGTCGATGCACGTATAGAACGTGGTCGTGATGCCTTTCGGTGCCTCGCGGCGGATGACCTGACTTGTGCTGTCAGAAGCGATTGCAATCGCCCCGTAGGTGAGCAAGGCGAAAGCGACGGTGAGCGTCCTTGCCGTTTTCATGCTGGTGCTCCTGATCGTGGATTTCTTGCCGCGGGATCGCCGCGGCACAGTTGCAAGCTGGAAGGGAAACATGCGAACTCCTTAAGAAAGACGGACCCTGAAATCCTTTGCCAGGAAAGCCTAGCATCGGTGCTTCGCCGCAAAATGTGAGCGTGCTCGGGAAATGGCGTGGGGGAATGGCGCGGGGGCGATTTGGATGATCACCAACATGAAGGCGGCGCATTTGTCGCAGCGCACCTCGCCTCCCGATGATTCTTGGGGCAAGATGTCCCGACTTCAGGGGGAAGTACATGGACGCATTGCATGGGGAAGGTTGGCCGGATCGGAAGATTGCCGGCTTCTGGCGTCGTCTAGGCGCCTTAGTGATCGACCTGATTCTGCTCGGCATTGTCGGCCTGATCATGGGTGCGCTGCTTTTCGATACGTTCGCGCGCATGGGCGCCTATGCGAAGCTGATCGGCTTTGTGATTGCGCTGGCCTATTTCGGCATCTGCAACAGTCGCATCGGCGGCGGACAGACGCTGGGCAAACGCTGGCTTGGTGTGCGTGTCGTTGATGCCCACGACCAGTTGCTGTCATTGCCACGCTCGCTGCTGCGCTACGTCGTGCTGGGAATTCCGTTCTTTGCCAATGGCCTGCCGGTCGATCCCAAGCTGGCGATGTCGACGCCGTTGGGTTACCTGCTCGCTCTTGTCGTATTCGGTGGCATGTTCGCCATCGTCTACCTTTACATTTTCAATCGCCGCACGCGGCAGTCCCTTCACGATCTGGCGGTGGGTTCGTACGTGGAGCGTTTCGATCGTGCGGCGCAAGCAGTGCCGTTTCCCATCATGTGGCGTGGGCATATCGTCGTGGTGGCCCTGCTCGGCGTTATCGCCCTGAGCGCGCCTGCGGTAGCAAGCCGATTCGCGCAGACCCAGACTTTCGCGGGCATCCTGCCGCTGTACCAAATACTGTCGACCCAGCCACACGTCATGACAGCGCAAGTCGTACGCGGATGGACATCCATGAACGGCAGGACCACGCATTTCCTGCAGTCATCGCTGCGACTGGATGCGCCACTGACCGAAGACGACGCCATGGCCAAGCGCATCGCGCAGCTGATGGCGAAAGCCGACCCGGATATCGCCAGCGAGAATGCCGTTGTGGTGACTCTGGTCTACGGTTACGACATGGGCATCGCGTCGGGTTGGAAGAAGCATGGGTATTCGTTCAAGCCGGATGAACTGCAATAAACCAGCAATGAAAAGGCCGCCGAAAGGCGGCCTTTTCATTTGAACCATCGTCACCGTCGAGCCATGCATCACCGGCTCACGTCATTGCCTGCATGGCAGCGTCGCCGTCTGCTTGCCGCGAGAGCGCTCCGGCGTTGGCCGGCTTGCGCACGAGAAGCACGGCCGCCGCGACATTCCAGACCAGTTGCGCCACCAGCACGCTGAGCAGGGAAGTCATGGTCATGTACGTTGCTGACCCGGCGATCAGGGCGATGACCAGCAGGCTCGACAGCACGCCGACTACGCCGGCGGTGCGATGGAATCCGCGCTCCTGCACCAGTGCAGCCGACCAAGCCAGTGTGCCGGCGGCTTGCAGCAGCCAGCCCAGCTTCGCCATGTCGTTGAGCGCAACGCCGGCGTAGCGGATCAGGTTGTAGGCAAAGGCGACGCGCTCGGGCGTGGCGGTGATCGCATCCATCGCGATATGCGTGGTCACGAAGCCGTCCGTGATCGTCGCGCCGATCATGGCGATGCAGCCGATCAGATAGGTGGTCAGACCCGCCAGTACCAGCGGCCGGTGCAGTCCGAGTCGTCGTGCCAGCGTGGCATAGCCGAACGCGAAGGCACACACGCTGGCAATCGCCACGGCATGCACC
Organism: Rhodanobacter sp. C03; assembly: GCF_002001175.1. GTDB lineage: Bacteria > Pseudomonadota > Gammaproteobacteria > Xanthomonadales > Rhodanobacteraceae > Rhodanobacter. Next base: position 1,228,927 of record NZ_MUNT01000001.1, read on the forward strand.
AGTTCCTTCAGTCCCTGCAGTCGGGCGATGCCCTGCAGAACCTCCAGCGGATTGTTGCCGCCACCGCTGTGATCGAGTGCGACGAAAATCGTCGAGATGATGGTGGCGGCTGCTATGGCGATTCCCGCGGTGCGGGTGCGCTGCAGGGACGGGTCAGTGGGCATCGCGGCATCGTGGAGCATCGCAATCATTCCTATGGGCGGTGCATGTCGGGAATCGCCATGCTGGCCGACACGCTAGCGGTAGCGTCTTTGGGGAATGTCTGGGTCAGGTAAAGATTTGCAAACCGCCCGCGCAAGCTGCGCGGGTCACAGCGACGCCGCGTGGCTTCTAAATAAAACTTTACAAGGCGCTTGTTCGGGCTGAACGTGCGACGGCCACGCTGTACCTGTCCGCGGATCCGATGGTCGCGGCAATTCCCCACATTCCAACTACAGGTACCCGTCATGAAAAACACGACAACAACCGCATTGACCCCAGCCTCATCCCGTGGCCCGCACTGGAAGGCCACGCTGCTGCGCAGCTTCGCGCTAACTGCCGCACTCGCTATCGGCTCGACCGCCGTGTATCTGACCGTGCCGAACCTGGCGCGCGCGGTCAGTGCAACCACCACCGACAGTGGCAGCTCCTTCTTCCAGAACATGCATGGGGGCGCCCAATCGCCGGAAGAACTGCACGCCCATTTCGACAAGGTGCTGACCGAGGCCGGTGCCAGCGATGCGCAGAAGCAACAGATCCAGGCCCTCATGAAGCAGGCGATGACGGCCGAACACGCCGACATGCAGAACTACCACGCCTCCTTCGGCCACCTGAAGGCGCTGCTCGCCGCCGACCCGATCGACGATTCGGCCATCGCGACCCTGCGCACCGAGCAGGATCGTCTGGCACTCTCGGCCAGCCAGCGCCTGTCGGACACCGCGGTGGCGATCGCGCGCACCCTGACACCCGCGCAACGTGTGAAACTGGGCGCCGAGATCGACCAGATGATGGACTCGCACATGGCGCAACATCACGCCATGTGATGCGTCGCCCATGATCCGCAGCTGCCGCCGCACGGGCGGCAGCTGCATCCGCCATGCAGTGAGCCAAGCTGTGTCCCAACGCATCCTGATCATCGACGACGACGAGCGCCTGTGCGGGATGCTGGAGCAATACCTGTCGCAGAGCGGCTACCAGGTGACCTCGCGGCACACCGCCAGCGCGGCGCTGGCCGAACAGCGGCGCGCGCCACCGGACGCGATCATCCTCGACCTGATGCTGCCCGATGCGAGCGGCCTGGACGTGTGCACCCAGCTGCGCGAATCCACCGGCGTGCCGATCATCATGCTCACCGCACGCGGCGAAGCCACCGATCGCGTGGTCGGTCTCGAACTGGGTGCGGACGACTACCTGCCCAAACCGTTCGACCCGCGCGAACTGCTGGCCCGGCTGCGCACGGTGCTGCGTCGCGGTACCGCGCTGGTCAATCCGATCCTGCGCTTCGGTCGGCTGGAGATCGATCGCGAGGCGCGCCAGGTGCGCCTGGATGGGCAGTGCCGCAGCCTCACCAGCTACCAGTTCGACATCCTGCTGGCGCTGGCCGAACGCGCCGGCCGCGTGGTCAGCCGCAACCAGCTGCTCGATTGCGTGGCGGGGCGCGCGATGGATGCGTTCGACCGCACCATCGACGTGCATATCTCCAATATCCGCGCCGCGATCGAGGATCAGCCCAAGCAGCCCAAGCGCATCCTCACCCTGCGCGGGGTCGGCTACCTGTTCACCCGCGTGCAGGACGACGGAGCGCCGCTGTGATCCAGCGCCTGTACGTACGCATTTACCTGACCACGCTGGCCTCGCTGGTGGTGGTGGTCATCCTCTTCATGTTGCTGTGGCAATTCACCGCCGAGCGCGCGGCCAACACGGATCACGACCGTTTCATGGGGGCGCTGGTCAGCCAGGCGTTGCCGCCAGCTGGCAACGCCGAAGTGTTGCAGGCAGCGCTGGCTCGGTTGGTGGTGCCGCCGATCGAAGGGCTGGCCCTGTATGACCATCAGGGAGTCCGCCTGGCGAGCGCCGGCAATCAGGCTGGCATCAGCAGCCCCGCCGTGGTCGCGCAGAGCAAGCCGGGTCCCGGCATGTCGGTGTCGCGGCTGATCAAGCTGGACGACGGTCGCATGGTCGTCGCCCGCGAGCATACGGACTCGCTGCAAATGCATCTGGGTGGACTCGCCTTGATCGGCCTGATTGCACTGGCCGTCGCGCTTGGCACCTATCCGGTGGTGCGCCGCCTGACCCGACGGCTCGAGGCGCTGGCCAGCGATGTCGATCGTTTCGGCGGAGGTGACCTCAGCGTGCGCGCTCCGGTATCCGGTCAGGACGAAGTGTCGAGCCTGGCGGCCAGCTTCAACGGCATGGCCGACCATGTCGAGAGCCTGCTCGAAGCGCACAGCCGCATGCTGGTCAACGCCTCGCACGAGCTGCGCTCGCCGCTGGCGCGCGTGCGGCTGGCGCTGGAACTGTACGAGACGGCACCGCGCGCCGAGTTGCTGCACGGCATGCGCCAGGACTGCGCCGAGATCGGCGAGCAGATCGAGGAGATCCTGCTGTCCAGCAAACTGGACGCCGTCACGACCGCGCCGCCGCAGGACCCGGTGGATCTGGCGGCGCTGGTGGCGGAAGAGAGCTCGCGGCTCGACATCGCATTCGAGGTCGTCCCCGCGGAAGTCCGCGGTGATGGGCGGCTGTTGCGCCGGCTGATCCGCAACCTGCTGGAAAACGCGCTGAAATACGGCGGCCAGGGCGTGGATGCCCAGCTGGGCATCGACGGCCACGGCCAGCGCATCCTGCAGGTCAGCGATCGCGGGCCGGGCATTGTCGAAGCCGAGCGCGAACGCATCTTCGAGCCGTTCTACCGCCCAGCCAACACCGCGGAAACCGGCAGCGGCTGGGGGCTGGGGCTGGCCCTGGTCAGGCAGATCGCCGATCGCCACCATGGCAGTGTGCGTTGTCTGCCGCGGGTGGGTGGAGGGTGCGTATTCGAGCTGACTTTGCCGGCGCCGGGTGAGGCGAGCTGAGACATTCGGCGACGGCAGCTCGGAGTTTGTGGCGGTTTGAGCGGGCGTGGATCGTCCCGACGTCTTATGATGGCTCGACGATGGAAACTAGTTGCCTGCAGAGCGCAGCACGATTTAGGAAGAGTCGATGGTCCACAGCCTGTTCAATCAAGGCAGCAAGATGCACGGCGGCTTGCTGCCGCTGATCGGCGGCAACACCTTCCAGCGCGCGTCGTCGGCTGGGTATCACGGCGGCGAGATCGCCACTGAGATCGAGCTGATCCGTTCTACGGAAGAAGAGAAGGGTCAGCGGATCGCCAACGTGAAGCGCTATGGCGAGACGCGTAATGCGCTGGCCTCAGACAGCCTCAAGGTGCTGCAGGTAACGGCACGCGATCGGCGCAATGTGTTCGAGCAGCTGATCGAAGCGGTGAAGTACAACTCGCTGGGGCAGATCAGTCCTGCGCTGTATGACGTGGGTGGGGAGTATCGGCGGAATATGTGAGACGCAGAAAGCGTTAGCTCACTGAAAGGGTTTGGCTCGTCAGCGCTGCCACATCTGGCAGAGGGCGGTGTTGGAAAAGAAAAATAATGACAAGAAGCGGAGTCACGGACAGGCCGCAAAGCAATCGGCAGTGTTATCGGTTGATAGGCTTAGGTCGAGAGAAAAAAGGAAGCAGCAATGACTGACGATGGCGGGCTGGTCAATCTCGGCAATATTTCGAAGCCGGCGACGGTGTTGATCGAAAAGATATCGGATGCGGTCGGGGGTATCGCCAAGCCTTGGCAGATCAAACGGATTGCACGGGCGGAAGCTGATGCCGCCCTGATCGAGGCCAACGCACGCGTCCAGGTCTCGGAAATCGAGCAGCGTGCATTAGTCAGGATGGTCAGGGAGGAAGGTAAGCGGCAGGAAAACATCGAGGACATCACCGCGCAGGCGATCCCACATCTGAACGAAGAGGCGAAGCCCGAAAACATTGAACAAGACTGGCTGACGCACTTTTTCGATCGGTGTCGATTGATCTCTGATCAGCAGATGCAGTCTGTGTGGTCCAGCATCCTGGCGGGGGAAGCCAATGCGCCAGGATCGTTCTCGAAGAGGACGATCGAACTGATCGCGTCGCTGGACAAAAGGGACGCCGAATTGTTTTCGAAACTGTGTTCGTATGTATGGGTGATCGGCAATCCCTCACCCCTTGTCTACGATGCTCAGCATGCGATTTACGGAAGCAGCGGCGTCAACTTTGAGTCAGTGAGTCATCTGGATAGTCTGGGTCTGATTACATTTAACAGTATCGGGGGCTACCAACGACTCGGTTTACCGAAGCGATTCGTTGTCCTCTACGGTGGCCAACCTGTTGTAGTTGAAATGCCACAGGAGAGTGAAAATTCCATGCAGTTAGGGAATGTCTTGTTTACGAGGGCGGGGAACGAGCTCGCACGGATCGTAGTTGCAACTCCGCTACCGGATTTCAAAGAGTACGCGTTGAAGAAGTGGCAGGAACTCGGCTACAAGATTATTTCACCAGCCCAGCAGGCAGTACCGAATGCCTGATCTATTCGAATAAAGGATAGGAAAAGTGCAAAGGACAATTCCCGGGGAAAGGGACGGAAAGCTAGCATGGTCAGAGCCCCTTACTAGTAAGAAACTAACTGGGCCAGAGCCCTTGCCTGAAGTTGACCGAACACGATGATTCGCAATATATCGATTGCCCTTATCTGCCTACTACTTCTCGCTTGCGAAGGACAGCCTGACTTAGACGCGCCTTCGCCAGCCACGAAGACACACGACAAGACACTCGATGACTTCAAAACGAGCGATTGGAATGACCTTAGTGATTCGTATACCAACCGCGTCCGCGCCGCGTCCGAAGCAGATGAAGCCTTTCAGCGCTATGCACTTTCGACCAAGTACGGTACCAACGGAGATATCTGCCACGCGTCCATGGTTCTGACGACCGCTTACGCGGAAGCTGGAGACGAGGAAAACTGGAAGAAATGGGATCGGAAATCGCGAAAGGACTGCTTACCTGATAGCCAACATTGGGAGAAGAGAGAAGAATCTAATTTTCCAAAGCACGATGACAGGGCCATCACGCAAGACCCGAAGCTCAAAAGCGAAGCAGCTGAATATCAGGAATATCTTCGCGTAGCCACCGGTGGTGCCCGTCGTTGGCGCCTGAGCGATGCTAATTCTTATGCGGATAGTTACCAGCATGATTTGAGCGGCGGAACGTTTGATGATCGATGCACACACGCCTTCAACGCTTCCAGCCAGTATCTGGAGGCGCTCGATGAGGCAAACTATGCCAAGTGGAAGGGCATACAGAAAGCCGACTGCACCTCTGCTGGCGACACCATTGCAACGAGAGCAGCAAGCTCCGGCGCGTACTAGACAGGGAATAAGCGTCAGGGATAATTTCTCTGAGTGAGTTCGGTCCGCCAAAAGCAAGAGTGCGAGAGACATTTCCTTCGTGATTAATTGAACTTGACCCCTTTGTTTTCGAGTGACATGGAGTGTTTTTCATGGAAATTCCAACTGATAGCGGATTTATCGGTGCTATGGTCGGTGGATTGGCTGTGCTGCTCGGGGCATGGCTTGGCGCAAGCTCCACGATTCGAGCTGCCCGTCTCCAATTCCAAACTGAGTACCAGACCAGACAAGTGGCTGCCCTTGCCGCAGCTTTAATGGAAATATGTCGAAACCAATCGTCTTTAATTTACCATCTTGATCGTGTTCTCCCATTATGGCTGTCAAGGTCCTATGACGTGAGTTCGTCAGGGAAGACTAATCTAGTCAAAGTTACGAGTCCGCTACCGAAATTGGGGTCCGCTATATACGAGGCCTTCTTTGTTGAGCTGATTTCATCTCCATACGGCGCCGAGCTGAAGACTTACTATGACCGAATCAGTCGAATAAACTCCCTATCTCCAGATGACTCCGGCGGATTAGCTTCTAGCGATTTCTCAGGCTACGTCAGTACCTTGTCACTCGCCATAGATATTGCATATGAGATTGGTCCTGCTTTAAAACATCATGTTGAAAATTCAAAGCTGTTGGCCAAAAATTGGGGCAAAGAGGATTACTTCTCTGAGTTCGAACATAAGGATTCATTGAAGAAGGCAAGGTACATGATTGCGCTTCAGAAGGCGAATTTGGTTGATTTGGATAGTTTTATTTTAAATAAAGCAGTGGTTTCGGTTTCGAGCATTTCTGAAACGCTTAAGGGAAATGATTTTGACTTAGCTGAAACTAATTGGGTTCTTGGGGGCATAAGGGGACGGAGGGAATTAAATCAAATTAATTGCTTCCAGCCCCTTTGCGGAACGGGCTCTGACCCTTTGATTCTCCACCTCTTATTTCGATCAGCGTGCATCTGTGAAGGCTTGCCGAGCTTCAGCAAGGTTGATCCGCGCCCGGTGGCCATGTTCGGCCAACAGCGAAAGCAAGTTACCCCCGCTAAGCAACGTGAGTGGCTTCCCTTGAGCGAAGCGATATGCATCTGGTCCAAAGTCGGAGGTCGTTACCAGAATGCCGCGGTTGGCACCTTCGTTCATCACAGTGCCGTAGAGGTCGCGCACGGCGCTTACTCCTACGGTTGCGGTGTAGCGTTTTGCCTGTATCACGATTTTTCCTCCTTTGATCGGATCGGGGTCCAGTGCAATTGCGTCCACACCGCCATCGCGCGATGCCTGTGTAACGTGGACCTCCGCCCCATTGCCCGAAAATACTTTTGCAAAGAGTTCGCGGACCAAGTGCTCGAAATCCTCCCACGGCATAGCGGCCAGGTTCACTGATTCGTCGAGATTGTCGGCCAATTCGCGGCCGGCGATGAATCGCGAGTCGTCGGTAGCAAGTTGAAGCATTGGGCGTACCGGTGCCAGTCCAGCTAGAGAGCTTGCTGCTACACCTCGAAGTAGCTTGAAACAGGCCTTGGGGTCGACTTTGGACAGATCAAACGCTAGAAATTCAGCCTTGATTGCTTGTACCGAAAGTATGCAGCCACGTTCTAGTATCCCAGTCGCCGGGTTTACGGCCTCTACCCATCCGTTGAACGTGACGCCGCTCAACGCATCGACTTCGTCGGCCTCGAACAATTCACGCAATGTCCGAAGCGTGATCTGGTAGCAGGTCGAGTCGTACATCTTTTTGCTTCGCGCTTCGATGACGTGCTTTTCGACACTTTCGTTGCGCGCCTTGACGTAAGTAACGCGCTCCAAGGTCGGCAACTCTGCCGGTGCGGGCAATTGATAATCAACGACAAGCATTCCAGCTTCGGCGCTATACGCGACTGAATAGTCGGTTTTCAGCCACGAAGGATATTTGGATGCGCCAAGGACTAAATCTGCATGCCCGGTGATGGACTCGGCTTCCTTGTTCTGCCATCCCTTGTGTAGCGCATCCACATGGGCGTCGGCCGCGCGCTGTTCGTCAGCGTATTCCGACTCGACCTGCGTATAGGCGGCTCTCTGCTGTTCTAGAGTTATGGCGCGGCTGCGCTCCGCAAGGCGTGCCTCAGCTGCCAACTGATCGAATGCCTGGGTAGCTGCCCGATACCGACTAACTGAGTCTTGCTCCAACTTCTTGCGGAGCCAAGGAAGGAATGTGTGATACCACTGCAACCTAGGTCTATAGGCCTTGGAGTCTGGGACGGGAGGAAGCTTTACCGGAAAAACCCCCACGGGTTCGTTCGCGGGTGCCCGGTACCGAAGCACGCTGCTGCGCTCAATGTCCCAAACAAAGGGATCATGAAGTTTGAGCGCTTCCCAGTCGACACGAGCATCCACACTGAGGGCCTTTTGCAGTATCTGCTCGCATCCGGCCAGTTCCGCTTGTGCTTCCTCTGTTTGAGCAGCAGCAGCTTCAGCGCTCGCGTGACGCTTCATTAGCAACTGCTTCGAGGCCCACTTTTCCTCCCACTTCGTTACGACGGCATCGACCTTGTGTTTCAAGACGCCAGGATCGGAGCTTTTGATTTCGCGATGCTCATTTAAGCCGTCGTGCCATAGCTCGATTGAGAACGACGATAGCGTTCCGCGTGCTGTGTATTTGGGTTGCACGTTACCCACTCGAACTAGTGAATCATTCATTCGTTGTCTCTTCTGATTTGGCAACAACCAACGGGTTAATGCTGAGCAAAGGTGCCAGAACTACTTGTTTCGGTCATGCCGTTCTCGTGCCACGACAAGCTGGATACTTCGCGCAACCCCAAAAGTGGTCTTTGGTTTGACGATTCGACCGCTGAACCATATCGGCACCGCACTTCGGACAGACTGGATTCGCTGAGAGTGCCGGCGCAGGCATGGTCGTAACGACGGGTCTGGTCGTTACCGTTGCCGCTTTGGTTAGCGTCGGGGTCTGTACTTCACGCACCATCGCAAGCAACGCCTCACCATGGATCAGCTCAATCGGTTTGCCTTGTGCGAAGCGTTGCGCGTCCGCAGTGTAGTCACCTACCGCAACGATCTTCACCGCAGCGGCGCCGTGATGTGCCAGCAGACCAAACATCTCCCGCACGACCTTGACGTCGACACGCTGTGTTTTCCATTGCTTGCATTGCACGAGCGTGGTCTTGCCATCCTTGCGCAGAATCAGATCGATGCCGCCATCGGCGCCACCGAGACCGGTTTCCTGAATCGTGTAGCCCTGGCGACGAAACGCTTCGCCTACCAGCATTTCGAATTCACGCCAGCTCATGGCTCGAATGCTGTCGAGCCCCGTTTGTGTATTTAGCAGATGCCGGCGTTTGCGTTGGCCGACGAAAGAGGCAAGGGCACCAATCCAGCAAGCGCCAAGCAGCATCCATCCAATGGCGGCATAACTACCCGCAGCGGCCTGCTTGCCAATGGCTGACAAGAAAGGGTTTGTACTCGACTTGAAAAACCAGCCGATCCCGTAACGGATGGCGATATTCCCGATAAGGCCTAGTACGATGCCGACCGGCCATGGCATCGAGGCAACAACCTCGATCCAGCTTTCCCTACGCCTGGCCATGTCTCCCCCTGAGTCAATGCCGTTCGCGAACCATAGCGCGAAATCTTGCGATGGGCGACCAACTGAAATGGCTCTGGCCCGCTTTGATTATTCAAGCGGCTAACGACGATACGTGAGCGGAGCGGGGTCAACCGGGCTATCGTGCCTTCCTGATCACGAAGAAACACCATGACGAAAAGCTACGATCCACCGCTGACCACGAACCCGCACGCTCCCCTCTACCGCGTCGATAAAGCGATCAAGGCAGCCCAGCAACGGCTGGATGCCGCTATCGACGCGAAGCGGCATCACACTAGCCAAAATCTGGCACACGAAGTGATCAAAGAGGCTCGCGAAGGACTCAAAAAGTCTGAACTGTTGCGTGTTCTCAAGATCAAGGAACTCGCGCAGAAGGCGGCGGAAATCGAGGCGGCTGGGAAATAGACGAAACGAGTTCTGCCCGGCCTTGGTTGATTCCGGTTTTCCGAGACCTGCCGCTACGTGTGGTCGACCGTGCTCAATGCAAACCCACACTCGAGGAAGCCGCTGGCGTCGACGACTCGGCCGCTGCGCGCTTGGGCGTATCGAGGGGACACCATGTCTTGAGGCGCTTGCCTGCACGGAACAGATCGATGCATTCACGCATCTCGGCCTTGAAGGCCAGATCGGGCGTGTTTATCGGGCAGCCGTCCGACAGCGGCTTGTCTGCCTTGTACTCGGCGATGCAGCTCGACAGTGGCGGCGGTGTGGACGGATTCGGATCGTCGGCCAGCGGTGGTGGCGGCAGGTTGAGACGCTCGTCGCGATCCTTGGGTGAAGGCGGCAGGGGAGGCACCTCGCACAACAAGTTGGAAGCCGTGCTCTTCTTGGTGGGATCGCACATGCTTTTGGCGATCGCCTTGAGCGCATCGCCGATATGGCGACCCACCGCACCACCGGCCGTCTCGTTCGGTGGCGGGAAATATTTTTCAAAGCGAGTGGCCTTGTACTGCATCCGGTTGCTGTCGTGCTGCATGATCTGACGATCGTCCGCGGGCTTGGCCGGTTTGGCCGCGGCGCTTGTTGTTGCATAGGTCTCCGTGGTGGGCGTTAGCCGCAAATTGACGGCGGCCGGCGTGGTCACGGAGGCCGCCGGCGCAGGTGCCGGTTCATGATCCTGCACGACCATCGCGTCACGGGGTGACTTCTCGTGCGTCACGGGTCGAACGCGGGGGAGCACCTGCGGAGGCGGCACCAATTTGGGCAGCGTGGGTGGCTCAGGCGGTTGCGCGGCGCGCGGCTTGGCCGGTTGATCGATCAGACGCACGACCAGCATCTGATTGCTATCGATACGCACCGCCGCCAGATGTGGCGGCTTGAGCTGCATCTCGTACCACAGTGCCAGTACGAACAGCGCGTGCAGTACCAGGACCAAAGCCAACGTGAGTGCCTGCGCCTGGCGCGTCAACGGCGGCTGTTGCCAGCGCCTGCGACTCAGGGTCGCGCGCGTTTCGCTGTCGAGCAAGGCCAGACCGCGTGCACGATCCTTCTCTTGCGGATGTAGGACCTGCCCGGAACGTTCGATGACACTGCCTTATTCAAGCCCATTACCACACACGAAACCTGCGCATGCCGCCAGCGCGTGTTGCGACCAACGTCGGTAGACAGGTTCTTTCACTCAGGGTTCCCTTGATTGGAAACGGGTACGAAGTGAGCTGGCCCGCCTTGATTGAACATCAAGCGCTCAGAACGGGTGCTGCCGGTAAAACAGCTCAAGCTGCCGATAAACGTCCGGCAAGTGCTGGCGCAAGTTTGCCGGCGCCTCGAAAAACTGCTCGCTGGCCACCGCAAAGAACTCGGCCGGGCTTTCAAGCGCATACGGGTCGATCGGCAACTCGGCCCCGTTGGCTTGTTCCTCCTTCAAGCGATCCCACGCGCTCGAGAAGACCCGCGACCACACGCGGCGATCCATGCGCCGGTGCAAGGGCGGAAAGCCGTTGGCGTCCCCGTTGAGCATGTCGAGCTTGTGTGCCATTTCGTGGACGACCACGTTGTGCCCCGGCTTATTTCCGCCAGTCAGCACCTCCGCCCAAGACAGGATCACCGGCCCACGCCCCCATGCCTCACCGGCCATCACGGTGTGGGTCTCGTGAACGACGCCCGCTGCATCGATTTTTGGGCGACGTGGAACGAACGCGTCCGGATACACGATGACGCTGTGCCAACCGTCGTACCAATCAAGGCCCAGTTTCAGGATGGGCAGGCACGCATGCGCCGCGAGCAGGACGCGATCGGCGTCGTCGAGTTGCAACCCTTGGGTCGGCTCAAGCGACTTGCTCTCCAGGAACAGCGTTGCCAGCACGCGCAGCGTGGCCTGGTCGGAAGCGCCGAGCCGACGTGCCGCGGCACAACGCTGCAGCGCGTCTCGCCAGAGTGGTTCGGCGATCGGATGCCGGGCGACGGTGCGCCGTATGCGCCAGTTTCTGATTTTGTCGAACATCGGCACGAGTTGGAGGACGTTGTAGCGAAAGCAAGGGCTCCGGTGAGACTCTCTCGAAGCGCGTCGATTGATGGCCTGGTCGCAGCCATCCGTTCGGCCATGGAAAGTGCGAGAAACAGTGCGTCTTCACGAGTCGCCATGCGAAGGCACTTGACTATCGATTAACCAAGTGGTTAATTGAAGGCATGGCAAATACCGACGATCCACTGTCCATCACCTTCGCTGCGCTGGCCGATCCCACGCGCCGTGCCATCCTGGCCCGCCTGACCAGGGGCGAGGCCACGGTGGGGGAATTGGGCGAACCGTTCGACATGTCCGCACCAGCGATCTCCAAACACTTGCGGGTGCTGGAAGGCGCGGGGTTGATCGCGCGGGAAGTGGATGCCCGCTGGCGTATTTGCCGTCTCCGGGCGAAGCCCATGCACGATGCGCACGATTGGCTGGAGGCGTATCGCCGCCATTGGGAAGGCAACCTGGATCGACTGGTCGAATTTGTTGAGCGAACCCATCGCGCCGAGGCAAGGAAAACCGCCAGAGGCGCACCGCGTGCACCGAGGAAAAAGCCATGACCACCCAAGCCGCAACCTTCGAATTGGAAATGACCCGCTTCATCCGCGCACCGCGCGAGAAGGTCTTCGAAGCCTTCACCGATGAGGCCGCCATGTCGGCCTGGCATTGCCCGCGTGGCCTCCACGTTGGCGAAGTCAGTGCCGACGTGCGTGTCGGCGGGCGCTATCGCATCACCATGGTGACGAGGGACGGCACCGTGCACGGCACGAGCGGCATCTACCAAGTGATCGAGCGCCCTTCATTTCTCGCCTACACCTGGACATGGGATGGCGAAGGCGATGTGGCGGCACGTACGTCGCTCATTGAAGTCACGCTGACCGAGAAAGACGGCGGCACGCACCTCCATATGCGCCATACGGGCTTCCCCGATGCCGCGGTGCGCGACGATCACTACCAGGGTTGGACCTCGGTCTTCAACCGACTGGTGGACTACCTCGATCCCGAGGGCACGGCAGGCAATGTGGTGGTGGTGGGCAGCCCGATCAGCCCCTATACGCGCGCCGTGTGCATCGCGCTGGCGGAGAAGGGCGTGGCGTACACGCTGAAGCCGCTGGCGCCGCATGTGCCTGACGTTGACGCCATCCATCCGTTCGGTCGCATACCCGCGATGTATGACGGCCCGCTGCAGTTCTACGAAACGCGGGCGATCCTGCGCTACATCGACGAAGCTTTCGATGGACTGAGCCTGATGCCCACGAGCGGCGTCACGTCCCGTGCCCGTGCCGAACAGTGGTACAGCGCGATGGATGACTACGGCTACGATGCCATCGTCAAACGCTACGTATTGCAGTACATGTTCCCGTCGGGCGAGGGTGGGCAGCCGAACCGCGCGATCATCGACGCCGCCTTGCCTGATATCGAGCGCGTGTTGGCTACGCTCGACGCGGGCTACGGCAAGCGCGACTTCCTGGTGGGCAACGCGCCGTGCATCGCCGATTACCTCGCCGCACCCTTGCTGTACTCGTTGTCGAAGATGCCGGAAGGCCCGGCGCTGCTCGCCAGGTATCCCAACGTGCAACGTGCGCAGGCGGTGATGCAGGCGCGGCCCAGCTTCATCTCCGCCGAGCCGGATCTTGCAGGCAAGGGTGAAGCGTCCAACGTGACGCCGCTGCGCAAGGCGAATGCGGCATAGCGAAGCAGGCGGGCGAGCAACGCCGGTCGTGGCGTTGCTCGCCCGCTAACCGGGTCAGTCGTTGGCAGTTGAGCCCGCCACCACCGGCAACAGCACGGCACTGCGTCCATCCGGCCCGTGCTCGATCGTCACCGTCGCCTTTTGGTAGTCCGACGGTTTGGCGAACAGGATGTTGGGCACGTACGTCTGCGGGTTGCGGTCGTAGAGCGGGAACAGACTGGACTGGATCTGCACCATGATCCGGTGGCCGGGCTTGAACTCGTAGTTCACCGTGGGCAGGCGGAATTTGTATTCCTGCACCTGGTTCGCCGGAATCGGTGAAGGGTCGGCGAAGCTCTTGCGATAGCGCCCGCGGAAGATGTCGAGCGAGACCGGCAGCTCGTAGCCGCCCATGGCGGGATCGGTGGGATCGGTGCCGGGGTAGACATCGATCAGCTTGACCACGAAGTCGCCGTCGGTGCCGGTGGTGCTGGCGAAGAGGTCGGCGATCGGTGCGCCTTCGAGCCGCACGGTCTTGCTCAGCACCGGCGTGGTGTAGGTCAGCACGTCGGGTCGGTCCACCACGAAGCGCTGATCGTGGACCAGCCAGGTGCGCCAGCGATCCTCGTTCTGGGTCGGGATTGGGCGTGGCAGATAGGGCACGGGCTTGGCTGGATCGGCGACGTAGCTGTCGCCGCCGCCGTTCGGCGGCTCGAAGCCCAGACCCATATCGGCCTGCAGGTAGAGCGGGGTGAGCTGCTGATCGCTTGCCACCTTCCAGTCGGCGAAGCCGTCCCAGTGCTGCTCGACCGGGTTGTAGATCATCGCCTCGGGCAGCGGCTTGGGCAGCGGCGTGCCGCGCAGGTAGTGGTTGAACCAGGGGATCATCACGTTCTGGCGGAATTGCGCAGTGGTGTTGCCGGGCCACTTGAGCGGTCCCATGTTCCAGCCGTCACGGTTGATCTGGCTGTGCCACCAGGGGCCCATCACGAGGTGGTTGTTGGCGCCGTGGCCGGCTTGCTTGAGCGCTTCCCAGGCATGCACGGCGCCGTAGATGTCCTCCTGATCCCACAGGCCTTGCAGCCACATCGTGGGGACGTCGGAGGGATGCGCGACGAGCAGCTTGTCGAGCGCCTGGAGCTGCCAGAAGGCATCGTAGGCGGGGTGTGCCGAGAAGCGGCTCCACCAGGGCAGCTGCCTGAAGCCGCTGGCCTCGGCATAGGCGCCGGCCGAGCCGGCGTCGAGGAAGTTGGTGTAGTCGTCGTAGTTCGCGCGCGGGATGCCCTCGCCTTCGCCCTTCTTGCTCGTCTGGCCGCTGAAGTAGTCGAGGTTCACCTGGCGCAGGGCGCCGTAGTGGTACCAGTCGTCACCCATCCAGCCATCGATCATCGGGCTTTCCGGCGCGGCGGCCTTCAGCGCAGGGTGCGGGTGGAGCAGTGCCATGGCAACCGTCCAGCCATCGTAGGACGAGCCGATCATGCCGACGTTGCCGTTCGATTCCTTGATGTTCTTCACCAGCCAGTCGATGGTGTCCCAGGCGTCGGTGGTGTCGTCGGTGGTGGTCGGGTTGAGCGGCCCCATCGGCGGGCGCGTCATGATGTACTCGCCTTCCGAGCCGTATTTGCCGCGGACGTCCTGCCAGACCAGGATGGCGCTGCCGTCGGCCCAGTCCTTGTCGCCCGACCACACCGCGTCAGCCATGTGCGGGCTTTTGTTCGGCATGAAACCGCTGGCGTTGTAAGGCGTGCGCTCGAGCAGCATCGGCAGGCTGTGCGCATCCTTCGGGATCAGCAGCACGGTGTGCAGCTTCACGCCGTCGCGCATCGGGATCATGACTTCGCGCTTGACGTAGTCGAAGTTGCCCTGCGGCTGCTTCCAGTCGGCCGGAATGTCCGACGCGGTCTGGATCATGTCGGGCGTGACCTTCGAGGTATCGGAGCCCGCTGCGGGTGCTACAGGCGAGGCGACTGAAAGGAGGCAGGCGAGCGAAACGAGCGCCGAGGCCAGGGCGGCTTTTTTCATGTGCAGAGGGTCCTCTTGGGGGAGTCAGCAATCCTTGATGGCTGCCGTTTGCCACTATGGGAATGTTCGCAGGGATTTTGCAACCGTGCACAAAGAGGGATTGAATGGAACAAGTGCGCTCGCCGAGCGAACCGCTGCGCTCAAGCGCAGCAAATCAGGGGGCGAAATTCCGCTGCGAGGCGGCATGTATCCATTGGCGAGTATGAGGCGACGACGTACGTGATGGTTGCCGTCACTAGCGCTGGATGATCAGACCATCCTCAAGTGACCGAACTGCCATGCAGCTCATCTCGCCTTGCGCGTTCCCGCTCGCTGCACGGGTTCTCTCCAGATGCCTTGCGCCCCACACCTTGACCGCTTCGAGCATGGGAAGAACTGAATTTCCATACTCGCTCAACGAATAGACCACGGGCGCCGGAATGGCTCCCGTGCTTCGCCTGGTGATGATGCCATCTGCCACCAGCTCGCTTAATTGCTGCGTCAGAACTTTTTCGGAAATGCCATCCGAAACGTCATTCAGCTTTCTGCGCAACGCAGCAAAGTGCCGCGGCGTTTCGGCAAGCCAGTAGATGATCGTCATCTTCCACTTGCCGCCAATCGCCGCCCATGTCGCCGTCAAGGGGCAGTTGTGGACGAGATTTCGTCGAGCCAAGTAATTCATCATTACCTCAAGGTACGTTCTGGTGCGGGCAGCACAGCTTCTTTACGCTTGGCCTTGTCAATTCGCAAGTCGGCACGCCAGTGCGATCGAACGAGTTCGGAGGCAACATGCGTTTTGTACCTGTGCTTGCAGTTTGGGTGGTGAGCATTTTGCTATGGCCGAACGGCGGAATGTCTCAGGGCCTTGCTCAAAAGCCGGCCATCGACGGAAGCCACGATTTCGATTTCGAAATCGGTACCTGGAAAACCCACATCCATCGGCTACTCAACCCTCTGGCCGGTTCTCATCAGTGGGTGGATTACAACGGCACCTCGGTGGTGCGAAAGATCTGGGGCGGCAAGGCCAATCTGGTCGAACTGGAAGTCGATGGTCCAGCGGGACACATCGAGGGTGTCAGTGTTCGCCTCTACGACCCTCAGTCTCATCAGTGGAGCTTGAACTACGCCACGAGTCGCGGCGGCGCATTCAGCGTTCCGACCGTAGGCGAGTTCAAGCATGGGCGTGGCGAGTTTTACGACGAGGAAGCGATCAACGGGCGCATGGTGCTGGTCCGTGACGTATTTCTTGACATCACCCCCACCTCCGATCGCTTCGAGCAATCCTGTTCGGCGGATGGCGGGAAAACCTGGGAGCTGAACTGGGTTGCCACGGACGTCCGGCTTGATCCATGACGCTCGCCAAGGCCCCGCAAATCATGAAAAGAATCCTGGCTTCTGTCCTGCTTGCTGTCTCGTTATCGACCTTTGCGGGTACGTTGCCACCCGCTTTGGTGCAAACGATCAAAGCCTACGAGCAGGCGCAAACACACAACGACGTTGGCACCTTGAGCGCGCTCGTATCGGACGACTTCATCCTGGTGAACTCGAACGCGTCGGTCGAAGACAAGCGGCAGTTCCTCGCCGATTTCAACCTTCCGGGATTCAAGATCGACCCTTATGCGATCGAGGAAAGAATTGATCGTGCGTGGAGCGGTGGTGCAATCACCGGTGGACTTCTAAACCTCAGATGGACGCAGGACGGCAGGCATCAGTCGCGGAAGCTGCGCATCGTGTACGTATGGGAAGAGAGAGGCGGTCGGTGGCAAGCCGTCTATGCGCAAGTCACGCGTGTTCCATAACGGCGTGCGAAACCGGGACGCCTCGGTATGTCCTCGCTTACCCGGCAGACTTGAGTACGTCGCCCCGTTTTGACTGGCACACCCTGACACCCTTCCGTTTTTTTGACACCATCCATGCCTCTCACAGCTTTCGACTGTCCAAAGAGGCGGGTCATGATTTCCGGAAGAGCACTTGAAAGCTGGTACGCCAGCCATCCGCTGATTCGCGAGCTGGTCGCGCTGCGGGAAACCAGCTGGTTCAATCCCGCGGTGGCTCCGGTCGCGGAGTCGATGGCTGATGTGGGATTGACGGCGGCAGACGTCGCCGATGCCAGTGCGCGATTGACGCGTTTTGCTGCCTACCTCCGGCGCGTGTTTCCGGAGACGGAAGCCAGCGGTGGCATCATCGAGTCGGACGTTTGCCCTTTGCCCAAGCTGCATGCGTTGCTGGGCGAGCGCTACGGTCGGACCTTGGGCGGATCGCTGTGGCTCAAGCGGGACAGCCATCTGCCGATTTCCGGCTCGATCAAGGCACGCGGCGGCATCTATGAAGTGCTCAAGCACGCCGAGGATCTGGCGTTGGCGAGAAAGTTGGTGAGGCTTGACGACGATTACGCGGTGCTGGACAGCGACAAGGCCCGGGCCTTCTTCGGCCAATACAAGATAGCGGTCGGCTCCACCGGTAACTTGGGCTTGTCCATCGGCATCATGGGTGCGGCGCTGGGCTTTCAGGTGACGGTGCACATGTCCGCGGATGCGCGGCAATGGAAGAAAGACATGTTGCGCTCGCGCGGCGTGACGGTCATCGAGTATGTATTCGATTACAGCGTGGCCATTGCCGAAGGCCGCAAGCAGGCCGAGCTCGATCCCGCCTGCCATTTCGTCGACGATGAAAACTCGATCAACCTGTTTCTGGGCTACGCGGTCGCGGCCGAGCGACTGCAGAAGCAATTGGCGGAAGCCGGTATAGCCGTGGATGCGCAACATCCACTCTTCGTCTATTTACCCTGCGGCATCGGTGGCGCACCTGGTGGCGTGGCCTTCGGCCTGAAGCTGGCCTACGGCGATGCGGTTCACTGCATTTTCGCCGAGCCCACGCACTCGCCGTGCATGTTGCTGGGCGTCTATACCGGCCTGCACGACGCGGTAAGCGTGCAGGACTTCGGCATCGACAACATGACGGCGGCCGATGGACTGGCGGTTGGGCGCGCTTCGGGTTTTGTCGGGAAAGCCATGCAGCGTCTGGTGGATGGCTACTACACAGTCAGCGATGAGGAGATGTACAGCTTGTTGGCGCTGATGGAGCGCAGCGAGGGTGTGCGCCTGGAACCGTCTGCGCTCGCCGGCGTGCCGGGCATCGCCCGAGTTCATGGTGAACAGGGCTATCTGATTCGTGTTGGCCTGGACAGCCACGCCATGGCGCAAGCCACCCATCTGGTCTGGGCCACCGGTGGCAACATGGTGCCGCCAGATGAGATGCAAACCTATCTGGACAAGGGCCGCCGGTTACTGGCGAAGGATTCAACCGCAGTGTGAGATGCGTTGATTCCCGGGGTAGGGTTTCCGCAAAGAGCTGATCGGGCCAGCGCAGAGACAATTGTTTCGGGCGCAAATGACGAAGGCGGCCGAGGCCGCCTTCGTATGGGAGTGAATGACGCCAGATCAGGCGGCGAGCGCCGGCGCCATGCCGGTCACGCTGTCGTCGCCACACACATCACGCCACAGGTGATACATCACCCCGAACATTACCGTGAACATCACCAGGAACAGGGCGATATAAAACGGGACGATCACCACGAGCACGAGCCAGGAGCTGATGAGCTTGGCCAGCAGGGCGAGCAGCATGATCACGATCACAAGGACGATGGTCACGGCAATCCAGGCAAGAATGGAGGTCAGCGCGAATACGAGTAGCGGCAATACGTTCTTCAGCGCGCCGATCATGCCGTCGCCGATGGCACCGAACACGTTGCGGCGGCGCAGCGCGACCTGGCCAAGGCTGATCGCATAGAAACCCATCATGAAAAGGCCGAGCACCATGAACAGTGCGATGGTGAGCCCGAAGCCGTCGGGCAACGCCGTTGGCGGCGGTTGATGGTTGGCCTGTGCAGTGAACGCTTGCATGTACCAGCTGGCGACGCCACCTCCCGTCGCCGCGATGACGATACCGAACATGGCGACATAGACCACAATGATCGCCAGTCCGTAGCCGATCAGGCGCAATGCTTCGCCTTCGCGATAGGGCTTGAAGATGTCGAGTGCGCGTGCCGGCAGCCCACGCTCGGCTGCATCGACCACTTGCAGATAGCCCGCGTAGAGCGGCACGGTCAGCAGACTGAGCAGCATGGAGACCGCCATGATCCAACCGAAGGCGGCCGGGCTCAACGGCGTGCCTGCGTTGATCGCGTGGAATTGCAGCGGCATCGTGATCAGCGACGGCAACAGGCACACCACCGCCAGGAAGGCTGCCCCTCCGAGCAGTGGCTTTGGATGGCGGAAGCCTACGCTGAAGCCCTTCGTCAGCCAGCCAAAGCCGGCCGACGGTCCCCTGGATCGTGTCGTCATGGTGTTGCTTCCCTGATGATCGGCGCCCCCGCGCCGTGCAGGCCGAGCATAGCGGGTAGCGGCCAATGCGTGGAGAGCTGACCGGCTCAGCGCCCCTTGCAGGAGGCTTGGTCTGGAGAGGGGCTTGACCCACTTGTAATGATGCGCGGTTCCGATCGAGTGTCGATTTCGCTCTATCTTGTTCGTCGTGGAAGAGGTTCTCTCACTGGCGCCTTATCCGATCGGGAGAAATGAGATGAAGCAAGATGCCGGCCGCTTGAAGATTGGCGTGGTGCTAAGCCTGCTTTTGGCCATAGCCGTTGCTGATAGTTCGGCAGCTAAAAATCCGCAACCTGCCTATCCGAGCATGGCGCCGCTATCCCAATACCTGATGGCGGATCGCGATGCGGAAATCGCATTGGCGCGAAGCGCGGCGCCCAAGGCCATTTCCGCGGAAGCCACGATCCTCGTGCTCGGGCCGCATGGCTATGTCACCGCGGTCGAAGGCAAGAACGGCTTTGTATGCATGGTCGATCGGTCCTGGTCTGCACAGTTCGATTTTCCGGAATTCTGGAATCCCAAGTTGCGTGGACCCACCTGCTTCAACCCGCAGGCGGCACGATCCATCCTGCCGATAACCTACAAGAGGACCGAGCTGGCTCTCGCCGGACAATCCAGGAGTCAAATCATGGAAGGCATCAAGGCTGCACTCGCCAGCAAGCAGTTGCCACCGCTGGAACCTGGCGCGATGTGCTACATGATGTCGAAGCAGGGCTACCTGAATGATGGCGTGGGGCACTGGATGCCTCACCTGATGTTCTATGTGCCACTTGAAGCGGACTGGGGTGCCGACTTGTCAGGCTCTCCGATCATGCTGAACCCGCAGTTTCAGGTTCCCGAGAAAATAAGAGTGTTCATGGTTTCGGCCGGCAAGTGGTCTGACGGAACGCCCGCGCCGGCGATGTAGCGGCAGCGGCGCCGCCCCGCGTTAGCGGCTGAGAGTGCATGTGGCATCAATGCCATGTGTTGCGCTTGCCGCCCGCGCTGGCGGGGTTCATCTCGACGCTCAGGGTAAAGGTACGTTGTTCGTCCGGCTGCATGGCGCCGACGCCCACCAGCTTGCGCGCGATCTCCTCGCCGCGTTCGTTGCGGATGGTCAGCACCATCGAGTATTCCCACGCACCGCTGTCGGCGGGATTGCGAAAGCTGCCTTCCACGCGCAGCGGCACGGACGCTGGCGCTTTGGTAGCGCTGGTGGTCTCACTGAAGCGCAGCTTGTGGCGACAGGCGGGACACACTTCCGCACTTTCCAGGATGGTCTCCCGGCAGTGCGGACAGGTGCGCGTCGCCCCCGCCGCGCCCGAGTTTGCGCTGGTCACGAAGCTGTGCCGTTGTGTCCCTGGGTCTTGTGCGCGCTGCTGCCGTCCTTCGCGTCGTCCCAGCCGAACTCGGCCTGGCCGCGCATGCGCGAACCTGCCGCCACGCTGAGCGAGCCTGCCTTCAGGTCGCCGGTCAGCGCGCCGCTCTGCTGCAATTCCACGTGCGCCGCGGATTCGATGTTGCCGATCAGTTCGCCCGCGATGATGACCTTCTCGGCGCGCACGCTGCCGGTCACCTTGGCGCCTTGCTCGATGGTGAGGTCGCCGCGCACGTTGATGTCGCCCTTGAAGCTGCCGGCGATGCGCACATGGCCCGCACCTTCGATCTTGCCCTCGATGGTGATATCGGGCGCGATCAGCGATTCGGTCTTGGGCTTGCCCTGCGCAGGCGTGGGCGTGGGGCGGAATGCGGGCTGCACTGGCGTTTGCGCTTCGGGTTTCGTGTCCGGGATGCCGAGGCGCGCCAGGTCCATGGCTTCGGGCGTTTCGGCAGCGGAGGTCTTGACGGGTTCTTTCCACAAGGCCATGGCGGGACTCCAGTTCTGTCAGACGGAGGGTCAGCCTACCCCCCAAACGGCATGCAAAAACGGGGTCAGGGTCACTTACCTGCGCAAAAGCAGGGTTAGGTTCAGGTTCGCTTCCTAATTGGCTGTTTGTTATGGACTTGAGCACTCAGGCGCCAAGTGGGACGATCACTCAGATGACGAGCAAACCACCCGCTGCACAGCACCTGCGCGACCTCGCGCGGTTGCGTCGCGTGCGTGACCGGATCGATCGGGAATACGCGCAGCCGCTGGACGTCGAGGCACTCGCCTGCGGCGTGCACATGTCGGCCGGGCATCTCAGCCGCCAGTTCAAGCTCGCCTTCGGTGAGTCGCCCTACAGCTATCTGATGACCCGGCGCATCGAGCGCGCGATGGCGCTGCTGCGTCGTGGCGACCTCAGCGTCACCGATGTCTGCTTCGCGGTCGGCTGCGCATCGCTGGGCACCTTCAGCACGCGCTTCACCGAGCTGGCTGGAGTACCGCCCAGCGTGTATCGGCGTGACGCGGCGGCCGCGACCGCGGGCATGCCATCCTGCGTGGCGAGACAAGTGACGCGACCGGTCAGGACGCAACCGATCAGGAATGGAGAAGCGCAGAACACCGAGCCGGATCTAGCATGACGGCTCCACTCACATCGAGCACGACGACCATGGATATCAATATTCACGCGAGCTTTCTTCCGCAAACCGACCCGGACGCCTCGCTGGCGTTCTATCGCGACACTCTGGGCTTCGAGGTGCGCAACGATGTCGGCTACAACGGGATGCGCTGGATCACGGTCGGGCCGCCCGACCAGCCCGGCACGTCCATCGTCCTGTATCCGCCGGCCGCCAGCCCAGGCGTCACCGATGACGAGAAACGCACTATCACCGAGATGATGGCCAAGGGCACCTACGCCATCATGCTGCTGGCTACCAAAGACCTCGACGCCGCCTTCGAGCGGATCCAGGCCAGCGGCGCCGAGATCGTCGAGGAACCGACCCAGCAGCCGTACGGCGTTCGCGACTGCGCTGTGCGCGATCCCGCGGGTAACCTTCTGCGCGTGCAGGAGCGACGCTCATGAAGAACGAGAAGAGCGGCGCGAAAGAAGCAAGCTCAGGCGACGCTCCCTCCAAGCTGATTGATGCGCGGATCAAGGAACTCGGCGATTGGCGTGGCGAGACGCTCGCCCACGTTCGCGCGATCATCAAACTAGCCGTTCCCGACGTGGTCGAGGAGTGGAAGTGGCGAGGGGTTCCGGTGTGGTACCACGGTGGAATGATCTGCACCGGCGAGAGCTACAAGAACGCCGTGAAGATGACCTTCGCCAAGGGCGCCTCATTGGAGGATCCGTCAGGCCTCTTCAACTCCAGTCTCGACGGCAACACCCGGCGCGCCATCGATTTCCACAAAGGCGACAAGATCGATGAAAAGGCGTTGAAGGCGTTGATTCGCGCCGCAGCGGCATTGAATGCGTCTGCCGGCAAGAAAGTTGCCAGGGGCAAGTCTTGATTTAGTCGGTCAGACTGCCATCGCATTCGCCAAATTGTTCCTGACTTCGCGATCGCATGGGCCTGCTACGATGATCGGGGGACCATGGGACGCGGGTATCGGCGTGGCGGATATCTTTCTTAGCTACAAGCGAGAGGATCGCGCCCGGGCCGGCTTGATCGTCGCTGCGCTGCGCAAGAGCGGCCGGACGGTATGGTGGGACGAAGGCCTGACTCCGCGCCAGGCATGGGATGCGACGATCGAGCAGGAGATCGCGGCGGCGGCGAGCGTCATCGTCCTGTGGTCGACGCGCTCGGTCGCGTCCGACTGGGTTCGCAGCGAGGCGCATTACGCACAGGACCGTTCCAAGCTCGTGCCGGTCCTGATCGAACCGTGCACCGTCCCGCTGGCCTTCATGTTGAAACAGTCCATCGACCTGTCGCGCTGGCGCGAGTCGCCGAACGATCCGGCGTGGTGCAAGCTGATCGAATGGCTGGACACGCAGGGACCTGCGACCGAGCCGCTGCTGCGCGACCGACGCGCTCGCCTGCCGGGCTGGCTGAGTCGAAGGACGCTGATCGTCGCCGCATTCGCCATCGTCGCGTTGCTGGCCGCGTTTTTCGTCTACTGGCCGAAGGTCGATCATGGCGGAGCGCCGAGCATCCGTGTCGCTGCGTTCGATACGCTGCCCGGTGATCAGGCGTCGGCGTCCTTCTCGCAGGGCTTTGCCGCCGATCTCGCGCAAATCGTCACGTCCGGCGGCTCCACGCTGCGGGTGCTCGACGGGACAGCCGCAGGAGCTCCCGCCGCCAACGCCACCGATTTCACGTTGAACGGCAGCGTCCGTAGCGAGGCGGGCAGCCTGCGCGCGACGCTGACGCTGAACTCGGCGGCGGATGGCGCGATCATCTGGTCGACCAACCTGACGCGGCCGATCGCCGAGGCCGACGCCATGCATCACGAGGCCGAGGTACGCATGGGCGCGGTGTTCGTTTGCGCGCTCGACGAGACTGCGCGCGACCGCTCGATCGTCAGCGTCGAGGCACTCAAGGTCTATCTGCAGGCTTGCGAAGCGCTGCCGAGCGGCGACGACCTGCAAACCCGCAAGCTGCTGCGTGACGTCACCCGACTGGCCCCCGATTTCGCGCAGGGCTGGGGCACGCTGGCCGAAATGAACGGCTTCATCGTCGGGGAAAGTGATGACGACGAGCCTGCTGCACGCAAGGAAGCGCTGGATGCCGCGGCACGCGCGCTCGCGATCGATCCACGCAACTCGGCCGCCTGGGTGGGACGCGGCATGATCAAGACGCAGATCAGCGAATGGTCGGCGGCGCAGGCTGACCTCACGCAAGCACTGACGCTCAACCCGGACGATCCGATCGGAAACTACTTCTACGCATCCAACCTCATCAGCGTCGGCCGCACTCGCGAAGCGCTCGATTATGCGATGCGCGGAGCCAATTCGGGACCGCAATTCTGGCCCAAGACGATGAAGGTCATCGAGACGTTGGCGGACCTCGATCACGTCGACGAGGCGCAGGCGATGCTGGCCACGGCGCTGAAGACCTGGCCCGATAACAATGCATTCAAGGGTTTTGCGATGATCCTGGCGGTGCGCTACGCCGACCCGGCAAAGGCCGCCGCGACGCTTGACGATCCCGTACTCACGGCGGGCCAAAATCAGGCGCGCCTGCACTTGGACCGATTGGAGGCGAATGCCAGGGCGCATCCGTCGCCAGCCACGGTCGAGGCGGCGGCTGGTGCGATCAAGGCGCTTTATGTCGGCCCGGAAGGTGCTTTCAACGCGGCGACCAACTTCATGGCGATCGGTCGCGTCGACGATGCCTATGCCAGTCTCGGCGAGATGCGAACGCCTCTGCGCAACGCGCCTTACGCCCGAAATCCGTGGCCGTTCTTTGTACCCTACGCTGCGAAGTTCCGCGCCGATCCACGCTTCATGCCGCTGGCCGCGAAGCTGGGCCTCGTCGCGATCTGGAAGGCGACGAAGTGGCCGGATTTCTGCACGGCGAGAGACGCACCTTACGACTGCCGTGCCGTGGCGGAGAAGCTGGCGCGTTAGCCGGGCATGCAAAAACGGTGTCGCCATTTCGCTGTCGAGGTCAGCGGCAGCTCTTTGCTGGCTAGTTCTCCGGGACCTCTTTTGTGGGCTGCTCTCGGGCATGCGCTCTGGCCAGTCCCGGTTGCGTCTCCGGCATGGTCAGCAACACGGGCATCACAGCCAGGGCGACGACGGCGATCATGGCGCCGGGCAGGGCGATCCATCCGGTCATCCGGACGAACAGCTCGGCGAGAAAAGGTGTCAGGCCGCCGAAGATGGCGGTGGCGACGGTCACGCCCAGGGCCAACCCACTGAGTCGGCCTTCGCCGGGAAACTGCTCGGCGGTCGCCGGGGCGCCTACCGCACTCACGCCGCCGGCGAGGCAGGCCAGCACGATCGCGCTGGCGGCAATGTGCAGTTCGCCGCCGCCTGCCATCAGGCCGAACATCGACAGCGGCAGCAGCATGCCGGCGATGCCCAGCCAGATCAGCACCGGTCTGCGTCCGACCCGGTCGGAGAGCGCACCGGCCAGCGGTGTGACCAGGATCACTGCCACCGCGGCAACGGTCGACAGCCACAGCGAGCGGCCTTCGGCGAGGATGCCCGACGAGCTCAGGAAAGCTGGCACATAGGTGATGCCGACGTAATACGTGATCGAGCCAAGCGCCGAGATGGCGAAGGTACGCAACAGTGCTGGCCGGTGATGGATGAGCGTGTAGCGGAGCGGGGACGTGGGCACGCTCCGCTGCTTCACTTGTCGCAGGAAATCCGGCGATTCCTCCATGGTGGATCGGGCGAACCAGACGCAGCCGGCCAGCGCCGCGCCCACGAAGAACGGAATGCGCCAGCCCCATGCGTCGAGACGGGTGGTGCTCATCGCGCCGACCGTCAGTGCGGCGATCGTCACGGCGAACAGCGCGCCGACCTCGCTGGCAGCGGAGGCCAGCGAGGTAATCAAGCCACGCCGGTCCTCGCGTGCGCCTTCCAGCAGGTAGGCGACTACGCCCGTATATTCGCCGCCGACAGAGAACGCCATGAAACAGCGCAGCAGCAATAGCAGGGCGCCCGCCGCCGGCCCGATCGCGGCATAGTCAGGCAGCAACGCCGTTGCGAGCATCGCCAGCGTCATCAGCATCATCGACAGCACCAGCGTGCGCTGCCGCCCGACACGGTCGCCGATATGTCCGAACACCATCGCGCCCAGTGGCCGCATGCCATAGGAAATGGCGAACCCGGCGAGTGTGGCCAGCAGCGAGTTGGCGCCGCCACCAAAGAACACCCGCGACAGCACCGTGGCGAAATACAGGTAGAGCGTGAAGTCGTACCACTCCACCACCGTCGACAGCGCTGCGACCACCATGGAGGCACGCGAGATTTCGGGGGTACTGCGCTTTTCGGTCGAGGTCATGCCGTCGGATTGCCGGAAGCGAGAAGGTGTCAGGGACAATACCTGACGCAGCCGTGCCGATGGCGCTGCAGGATCAGCGCAGCGGTTCGGTCGCCAGATCACCTTTGCATGGAATCGGCCCGCCATCCTTGCCGACAGCTTGCGTGAAGCTTGAGCCGCTGCGGTTGATCACGATGCCGTCGGCGCACTGCTGGTTCTGGTCCAGCCGGTAACTCGCCTGTACGCGAAGGTCTTCCTGGTGCTGCTTGTCCAGGCGCATGGCCTGTTCGGCCTGGTATTGCCGCGCCTGCTCGTTCACCTGCTGGTACGTGTTGGACAAGTCCTCACGCTGCTGCTTCAGATTGGCCGCCAGCTGTGCATGGTATTGCTCGGCGTGCGCCTTGGCCTGTTGTGCATCCAGCGCGGCGGCGCGAGCGGAATCGCGCATGAGCTCATCGGCGTGGCGCGCCGCAAGGTATTGGGAAAGCCCATTCCAGGCAAACACGGCGACGATCAAACCCGCCACGCCGGCTCCGATTTTCCACGACAACGGCATGGCCATGACACCCAACCCCTGCAAGACTTGTGGAGAATTCCGCACCCTCCGTACCCCGACGAAACCTCGGCGGGAGCCGGCTGACAGAGTCTAGCAGGGCGTTGAAAAGCACTCGGCCAAGGTGAGCCACGATGGCTGACCGTGATGGAAAAGGTGTCGGGGACAAATCCCGGTGCTGCCGGCCGGCCACCGGGTCGTTCAAATTGTCGCTGACACGATTATTGCCAAGCTGGTCAAGGTGGATGTGTCTGGGTTGTGAGGCGTGGACCGCAAGCGTAGTAAGGTCGGCGCTTTCCCGGAGGAGGTTCCCCATGATCGGTTGCCAGCGGCTGCTCACGCTCGTATTGCTCGGTGTTGTCTTTGCCTGCCAGGCCCAGACAACGGCCGAACCGCGCGAACAGCTGCAACTGCATGCGCTGGCGGCGGCGCCGAGCGAGGCCGAGCTGCATGCGACGATCGGCCGCCTGGTGGGTTTCGGCACACGCCACACCTTGTCCGATACCCGGTCAGACAAGCGTGGCATTGGCGCCGCGCGGCGCTGGGTGAAAGCCCGCTTCGAGCAGATTTCACATGATTGCGGCGGCTGCATCGAGGTGGTTACGCCGGCACAAACGTTCACCGGCAAGCGCGTACCGCAGCCCACCGACGTGATGGACGTGGTCGCGATCAAGCGCGGCAGCACCGATCCGCAACGGGTGATCGTGATGACCGGCCATCTGGATTCGCGCGTCACCGATGTCATGAATGCCACCAGCGATGCGCCCGGAGCGAATGACGACGCTTCCGGTGTGGCTGCGCTGATCGAGGCGGCACGCCTGCTGTCGAAGCAGGACAACCAGGCCACCCTGGTGTTCGCCGCGGTATCCGGCGAAGAACAGGGGCTGTACGGCGGCAAGGTGCTGGCCGACTACGCGGTCGCGAAGGGTTGGGCCGTCGAGGCCGATCTCAACAACGACATCGTCGGTAACAGCCGGGGTCAGAACGGCGTGCGGGACAATACTGTCGTACGCGTGTTCTCCGAAGGCACCAAGAGCAACGAAACGCCCGCGCAGGCCAACTACCGTCGCTACCATGGTGGCGAGGTGGATTCGCCCTCGCGCAATCTCGCACGCCTGATGTCGCAGCTGGCGGGGCAGTACCTGCCGGATTTCCATGTGCACATGGTCTATCGCACCGATCGCTACAGCCGGGGCGGGGATCAGGTGCCGTTCCTCGAAGCGGGCTTCCCGGCAGTACGCGTAAGCGAAGGCCACGAGGATTACACGCGCCAGCATCAGGATCTGCGTGTCGGCAATACCGACCACGATCGCGGCGTTCATTACGGCGACACGATCGACGGCATTGACTTCCGCTATTTGGCGCATGTCACGGCACTCAACACGATCACGATGGCGGCTTTGAGCCGGGCGCCCGCACCGCCCACGGGTGTCGACATCGCCGGCTCTCTGGCTACCGACACCACGGTGACATGGCACAAGGTGCCTGCGGCGGCCGGCTACCGCGTGCACTGGCGCGATACCACTGCGCCGCAATGGCAGTTCGCGCGAGCTGTCGGCGACGTCGACCATGCTGTCATCAAGGACGTGGTGATCGACGACTGGTATTTCGGCGTGTCGTCCGTCTCTGCCGACGGCTACGAAAGCCCGGTGGTGTTTCCCGGCTATGCGGGCAGTTTCGAGCGCTCGCCGGCTGCAGTGACGCACTGAAAACAAAAGGTGTCAGGGGCAATTCCTGGTTGTTCCTTCGGAATGTCCCCTGGACTGCCTGCTGAAACCCGCTCGCAATCGCCAGAACGCGCTTCGAATCGCCGATGGAAGCGGTGAAGACGCATGGCCTAGGGCAGATCGGCCACGCGTTGTATGGCGTGGGTGGGAAATGCCGGCGCAATATGTAACGCCGCTCCTGCCGCTGTCATGCGCATGGCGGCGGGGTGATTGCGGGCCGAACGGATTGCGGCGACCGGCACGATCGAAGGTGGCACAGGCATGGCCGATGTCTTCGTTTCCTACTCCCGCCGCGACAAGGCTCGCGTCGCACCGCTCGTGGCGGCGATCGAGGCGCGGGGGTGGTCGGTCTGGTGGGATCCGGAAATCCTTCCCGGCCAGGAGTTCGACCGCCAGATCGATGCCGAACTGAAGATCGCTGCCGCTGTCCTGGTCGTCTGGACCGCGCATTCGGTAGATTCGCGCTGGGTTCGCGGCGAGGCGCGTGACGCCGCCGATCGCGACATCCTCGTTCCCGTGCGATTCGATAACGCGATTCTGCCGATCGATGTGCGCGCATTCCATACCATCGAACTCGACGATGCGGCGGTGTCCGCTGGCGGCCCGCAACTCAATGAACTGCTGCAGGCACTCGAAGGCCAGATCGCCCGGCATGCCGGGCGCCCACCTGAGTCGGTGAAGTCCGTTCCGCTACCGTCTGTTCCAGGCGTCGCATCCACACGCGTGGCCATCTGCGTGCTGCCGTTCGGGAACCTGAGCGCCGATCCCGGGCAGCAATACCTGAGTGACGGCATCACCGAGGACATCATTACCGAGCTGTCGCGTTGGCGTTTCCTTGCGGTGCGTTCGCGCTCGGCGTCGTTTCGCTACCGCGGCGACGCTGTCGATGTGAAACTCGTGGCCCGCGAATTGAATGTGCGTTTCATCGTCGAGGGCGGCATCCGGCGCATGGGCGAACGCATCCGCATCACCGCACAATTGATCGACACCGAAACTGGCGACCACATCTGGGCCGAGAAATTCGACCGTGAGTCGGCCGACATCTTCAACGTGCAGGATGAGGTCGTGCGAACGATCGTCAGCACGCTCGTCGGTCGCGTGCAGGTGTCGCATGCCGAACGGGCGCGCAAGAATCCGGCGAATCTCGCGGCCTACGAATACGTGCTGAAGGGCAATGCATTGTCCTGGGACGATCCGGGTGGTGCGGAGGAAGCGAAGAAGCTGTTCGAGAAAGCTATCGAGCTCGATTCCGGCTATGGCATGGCCCACGCGTTACTGGCCTCCATCCGCTCCGGGCAGTGGCGCGACGGTCCAGACGACTCGGACGCGCTTCTCGCGGAAGCGTATGTGCTGGCACGGCGGGCGGTCGAACTGGACGAAAACGACAGCACCTGCTTTTCCATCATGGCGCAGGTCTGCCTGCTGCGGCGCTCGTTCGACATGGCACTGCAACACATGCAGCGGGCAATCGAGATCAATCCGAACAACCAATGGAACAACGCCGATATGGGCATCATCCTGATCTATCTCGGTCAGCCCGAAGAAGCATTGGCGTGGTTCAAGCGGGCCAAGGAGATTGATCCGTACTTCGATCAGCCATGGTATTGGCGCTCGATCGGCCAGGCACTCATGAGCCTGCATCGGGACGAGGAAGCACTGGCGATGTTCGAACACCTGTCCGCCAGCCACTACCGGTCCGCCGCGTTTTCTGCCTGCTGCCATGCCCGGCTCGGGAACATGGACCAGGCCCGCACCAGCGCGTCCACCTGCGTGGCGATGAAACCCGATTTCTCCATGCGACATTTCATGAGCAAGGAGCCGTACAAAAAAACGGCCGATGCCGAGCACCTGGCCGAAAGCCTGCTGCTGGCCGGCTTGCCGACTTGAACCCGCGACCTGGAGGAATGATGTCAGCTAGCACGCATGAATCCGAAGCCATCGAGCCAGCGTGGGTCGGCGATGTTCTGCGCTTCTGGTTTGAGGAGCTCTCGCATGCCGACTGGTTCAAGAAGAATGACGCGCTTGATGCGCGCATCCGCGATCATTTTTTCGACTTGCACGCACACCTGCTTGCGGAAGAGGAACGTGGACTGGCGGCGCCACGCACCATGCTCGCCGCGGTGATCGTACTCGACCAGTTTTCGCGCAATATCTTCCGCGATGATGCGCGTGCCTACGCTGCCGATCCGCTCGCGCGCCGGATCGCCCGCTCCGCCATCGACCAAGGTTACGACGCCACGATGGCAGTCCAGGAAAAGCGCTTCCTCTATCTCCCGTTCGAGCACAGCGAGGATGTTCACGACCAGCAGCTGTCAGTCAATCTGACTGAACCGCTCGGCGATCCGGAAATGACCGAGTACGCGATTGCGCATCAGGTCATCATCGATCGCTTTGGCCGCTTTCCGCACCGCAACGCCACCCTGGGTCGACGCTCGACGCCGGAGGAGATCGCGTTCCTGAAGTCGCCGATGAGTTCGTTCTGAATGGTTCCGCGGAGCGTAGTCACGATGGGTCAGGATCGGCTTTGACTTTTTTGTCGTGGAAAAGAAAAGGTGCCGGGGAGAATTCCTGATACAGAACCCATGGGGCGGAGGAAGTCGAATCCGGTACGAGGGCAGTTGTCGCGCAGAGCTATCCGAAAAATCTTGACCAGCCCGGCGCTACCTGTTGTCACGGTTCGACGATGACCGCCCTGCGGATGTAGTGGTGGGCGGCATCGCGATCGCGCGACGCTTCGTCGCAAAGCCATTCGCGAAACATGGCGATCTTGCCGCTGTGCTGTCGGGCGATCGGGAAGGTAAACCAGAAGGCGCGGCCATCGCTGGCGACGGCATCATGCGCTGGCACCAGTCGACCGGCTTCGATCTCGTTGCGGAACAGGATTGGCGAGCCGATCGCGATGCCGTGGCCGGCCACCGCCGCAGCGATGTCCAGGTATTCGGCGGACAGATGAGTGCCGAACCGGCCGTGCAGGACGACGTCGTCGAAACCCCGTGTGCGGTACCACAGCGTCCACCAGTCGGACCGGCCTAGTAGCGGAACGTCCAGTGGACGGCGCGGGTCGGCGATGCTTGCGGCGGCGTCCTTCAGCGCCGGTGCGCACAGCGGCATGAAGATGCTGGGAAGCAGTTCGGTCGTGCGCAGACCCGGCCAGCGGCCATGGCCGTTGCGGATGGCTGCGTCGAAATGACCGGCGCTGAGGTCTTGAGCGTCTGGCGACAGGTCGAGGTCGAGTGCGATTTCCGGATGTTTCGCGCGGAAGCGGCCGAGCTTCGGTGTCAGCCAGCTGGTGCCAAGAGTTGGCAGGGTCGTCAGCGACAGTCGCGCCTCGTCCACGTTGGCGGCGCGGATGAAACTGGCGCGCAAGGCGGCGAAGGCGTTGATGGCTTCATGCGCGACCAGCTGACCGGGCTCGGTCAGTTCCACCCGCTGCGGGTAACGTGCAAACAACCTTACGCCGATCTGCTCCTCAAGACGGCGCACGTGGTAGCTGACGGATGCTGCTGTGGTGTCGAGTTCCTGTGCCGCCCGCGCGAAACTGCCCAGGCGGGCCGCGGCTTCGAACGCACGGATGGCCAAAAGGGACGGGAAGCGGTGCGGATCGACCATAAGTCTGCCTTATGCTGCAGGTCCGCTTTCGCGTGGTCAACCGTGCGCCGTATTCGCCATGATCAGGATCCTGTTCCTCGCCTCCGCAAGGATCCGTCTCATGCCTTCCCATCCTGCCATCCCGTTTTCGCGTCGTACGTTCCTCAGGACCCTGGCGCTGGCCGGCGGGGCCGCGGTACTTGGCCTGCCGGAGTGGGTCGGGGCGCGGCCTGGTTCGCCCGTGGTGGCAAGCGGCAGGCTCATGGAACACGACGATCACATGCGCGACTGGGCGTGGCTGGTCGGCAACTGGGACGTGTGGCACCGTCGGTTGAAGGAACGCCTGGCCGGCGACACACATTGGCAGACGTTTACCGGCCGCAGCGCGTTGTGGCTGACCATGGGTGGTCTGGGAACGATCGACGACAACGTGATCGAGCTGCCCGGCGATCCCTACCGTGGACTCACCTTGCGCGCGTTCGACCCCGACAGCGGCAAGTGGTCGATCTGGTGGCTCGACGGGCGCAACCCGGCGCACATCGATCCACCCGTGCTGGGCGGCTTCCACGGCGATACCGGCCTCTTCGTCGGGCATGACACGCTCAAGGGCCGTCCGATCACGATGCGCTTCCGCTGGAACGACATCCACAGCTCACGGCCATGGTGGGAGCAGGCGTTCTCCGCCGACGACGGTGCCAGCTGGGAGGTCAACTGGCGCAACTACTTCACGCGTACCTCGCCTGTGCCGACGCCGCTGCCCAGATTGGCGGGTGCGCCGCACGACTTCGATTTCCTGGTGGGGTCGTGGAACGTACGGCACCGCCGCCTTCGCCACCGTTTGGTCGGCAATCGCGACTGGGACAGCTTCGGCGGCACGCTGGTCAACTGGCCGGTGCTTGGCGGGTATGGCAACGCAGGCGACAACGTCATGGCCTTGCCCTCCGGCACGATACGCGGCATTGGCCTGCGCGCCTTCGACCGGGCGAGCGGGCAGTGGCTGAGCTGGTGGCTCGATGGCGGGACGCCCTCGGTCATCGAGCCACCCGTGCGCGGTCGCCGCACGGGCGACGTCGGCACCTTCATCGGCGACGACCAGTTGGATGGCCGTCCGATCAAGACGCGCGTGGTCTGGTCGCGCATCACCCCGCACTCGGCGCGCTGGGAACAGTCCTGCTCGGCGAACGGTGGTGCGACCTGGGAGCTGAACTGGGTCAGCGACTTTGCGCGAACGACCTGAGAGCTTTTCCTTCTCCAATGCGAGCATACCGAAGGCGATTTTCGCAACGTCGTGTCAGAGCATCGGCACCATGCAGGGAACAAAAGGATCGGTCGTTTTTGCCCGCGTCGACCTCCGATAAGATCGGTGCTGTCCAAATCACCGAACCTCGCGCGTCATGGGAATGGCGGCGCACACTGCCTGCCGATTACTCAATGCGGAGAATCCCGATGCAATATCTGTTGATGCTGTATTCAAACGAGAACGGATGGTCGCAGATGACGCCGGCCGAACAGGAGCAGGGTGTCGCGGCCTATGGGGCGTATACGCAGGCGCTGAAGACGGCGGGTGTACTGGTTGGCTCGAACCGCCTGCAAAGCAGCACGACTGCAACCACCGTGCATGTGGTGGACGGCAAATCGCAGGTGCTCGATGGCCCCTACATCGACTCCAAGGAGCAGTTGGCCGGCTACTACCTGATCGACGTACCTGACCTGGATGCGGCGCTTGCCTGGACGGCACGTTGCCCCGGGGCGAGCCATGGCACGATCGAAGTGCGGCCGGTGTGGAGCATGTAGGGTTGGGTCGCGCGGCGCTGGCGCGCAGTATCGCGGACGCCGTCGCGCGCCGCAGCTACGGCAAGCTGATCGCCTTTCTGGCCGCCGCCATGCGTGACGTGGCGGCGGCCGAGGATGCGTTGTCGGAAGCGTTTGCCGCGGCGTTGGCGGACTGGCCGCTCAACGGTTGTCCGGCGAATCCGGAGGCATGGTTGCTGACCGTGGCCCGGCGCAAGGGGATCGATGGCATCCGGCGCCGTCACAGTGGCGAAGCAGCGGCCGTGCAGTTGCAGATCCTGGCGGAGGTCGGCGAGACCACATCGGCGGTGATGGATGACGCGGCCATTCCGGATCGGCGCCTGGCGCTGCTGTTCGCCTGCGCGCATCCAGCCATCGATGCGGGCATCCGCGCGCCGTTGATGTTGCAGGCCGTACTCGGGCTGGATGCGAAGACCATCGCCTCGGCGTTTCTCGCTTCACCTGACGCCATGGGCAAACGCCTGGGGCGGGCGAAACAGAAGATCCGCGAGGCCGGCATCCCGTTTGCCATCCCCACACGCGACGAGCTGGCCGGACGGCTGGACGGTGTGCTGGATGCGATCTACGCCGCCTTTGCGGAGGGTTGGAGCGATCCCGGCGGCACCGATGTGATCCGGCGTGATCTCACCGCCGAAGCGTTGTTCCTCGCTGGTCTGGTGGCCGGGCTGCTGCCGCAGGAACCAGAGGCGCTGGGCCTGCTGGCCTGCATGCTACATGCGGAGGCACGGCGCCGCGCGCGCCGCAATACGGACGGCGACTACGTACCGCTGGCCGAGCAGGATGTCGCGCGGTGGGATGCCGCGATGATCGCCGAGGCCGAAGCGCTGCTGTTGCGTGCAAGCGCGCTGGGTCACATCGGTCGTTATCAGCTCGAAGCGGCGCTGCAGTCCGCGCATGTCGAGCGTCGCTGCAGCGGGCGCACTGACTGGACGCCCGAGGTACAGATTTACGACGCACTACTCGCTCTTTCCGGTTCGCCGGTGGTCGCCCTCAATCGCGCGCTGGCCATCGCGGAACTGCAAGGTCCGCGCGCCGCACTCGAGATCGTGGATGCACTCGCTGCCGACGGCCGGCTCGTCGACTACCAACCCTACTGGGCAGCACGCGCGACGCTGTTGACCAGAACCCATGCCTACCCCGAAGCTCGCGCTGCCTTCGACATCGCGATCGGCCTCGCCGGCGACCCCGCCGTCCGGCGCTTCCTGCAGGGACGGCAGGCTGAATTACCGCGCTGAGTCGGTCCCTGTGCACTGGATTGGAAAAGGGCTCTGCCCCGCCTTGATCGGGAGTAGGCTACGCGGCACTTGCCTGGATAAGGAGGAAACCGCGATGAACAAGCTGATGATTTCCGTTGTGGCTGTGCTCGCGATGCCGATTGGGACGGCCTATGCCATCGATCACCCACCAACGAAGGAAGGACTCTGGCTGGTCCGGATCCAGACCATTGGTAATCCAGGCGGCAAGAAGTCCGAGAACACGATGAAGGTTTGCCGCGACCATGCTTCCGACAAGGCGGGAGAGGCAGTGATGAGAAATATGAAGGGTTGCACCATCAGCAACGAAAGCCTCAGTGGCAATGTGTATTCCCTCGCAATGCATTGTGCCATCGCAGGTACGGTGATTGACTCGAAGGCAGCGACCACGTTCCAGAGTGACGCGGCAGTGCACTCCGAATCCCATGTCAGCTACACCCCCGCCATGAATGGCGAAACGGATCAAACGATGATCAGTGACCAGACATACCTGGGCAGCTGCCCGGCCGGGATGAAGCCGGGCATCGTGCATTAGCCACGAAGGCAGCGCCGGATGTAAGGGGTCGAAGCAGGGGCTGGAGTGCGATTTCCTAGATCGAAGGGTTGCAGGAGTGCCGATTTTGGCGGGGCCGTCATGACCTTGCCCCAGTAGCCCGCGAAAACGGTCAGGCCGTCACCCTCACCGGGATATGCGATAGTCCACGCATCGGTCTTCGGGACCGACGGCCGATAGGCGCGCTGCTGGATGGCAGGCCGGGTCGCAGGGGAGCGATTGGATTGCACATGAATCGTTGGATCAGGGGATGGGGGTCACTTGTCCTGGTGGTGTGCAGCTTGCTGGCGGTGTCGCCGGCCCGCGCGCTTGATCCCGATCGCGCGATCGGGCAGCTGACCCATGTCTGGTACGAGAACCAGCTGCCGCAGGGCACGGTGTTGTCGATCGCACAGGGCAACGGCGGTTCGATCTGGCTGGCGACGTACGGTGGCCTGGTGCACTACAGCGGCGCGGAATTCGACACCATCGACCCGCGTGTGGCACCGGCGCTGAAGAGCACGGCGATCACCGCAGTCTATGTCGATCGTGACGGCACGTTGTGGGTCGGCACGCTGAATAACGGGCTGTACCGCCGCCGTGGGCGCGAGCTGGAGCCGGTGGCGCTGCCGGCAAACATCAAGAGCGTGTTAGGCATCGTGCAGGATCGTGGCGGCGCGCTGTGGCTGACCACCAATGCCGGTGTCGCGCGGATGGGCGCGAAAGGGATCGGTCTGCTGGGTGAGGAAAGCGGGTTTCCGCCGCGCGGGTTCTATCACGCGATCGTGGCCGATGCGGCAGGCGGCATATGGATCGCCGCCGATGATTTCGGTGTCGTGCACTGGCTCGATGGTCACGTCGAGACATTCGACACCCGGCGCGGCCTGCCGACCAACGCCGTCCACAGCCTCGCGATCGATCATGCCGGCACGGTCTGGGTGGGCACGCAGGCCGGCCCCGTGCGCTACCGCGATGGGCGCTTCGAGCGCGATCCGCGCGTGGCCGCGCTCGATGGGAAGCGCATCTATACCCTGTACGGTGATCGCGACGGCAGCATGTGGTTCGCGCCGCTCGGCGGCGTGGGTATCTGCCGCCTGACGGCCGCGCGCCTCGAATGCGACAACACGCTGGCCGGCTTGGTCGGCGAGACCGTGCGCTCGATGTTCGAGGATAGCGAAGGCAACCTCTGGATGGGAACCACTTCCAGCGGCATCCATCGCTTCAGCGATTCGAAGCTCATCACTGTCACCGGGAAAATGGATTCCAATGCGGTACGCGCCGTCTATCAGGATCCCGCGGGAACGCTCTGGATCGGCACCGACGGCTCGGGGCTGTCGCGATACGAGAACCAGGTGCTGGTGCCGGCGGCGGCGATCAACGCCAAGTTGTCGAGTCAGCTGCTGCGTGCGATCGAGTCCGACGCGGCTGGCAACCTGTGGGTGGGATCGACCGATGGGGTGAGCCGGATCGCGCCCGATGGCACGGTACGCAACTTCGGCGTCGGCGATGGCCTGCCCGGTACGATCGTGTTCGCGTTCGCGCCGAGTCGCGATGGCGGCATGTGGGTGGCGAGCCTGCAGGGTGTGGCGAAGATCACGCTGGACAAGATCGGCGGTGACAAGGTCAGCGTGCTTCAGGGCACGCGCGGCGACGACACGCGCGCCCTGTACGAGGATCCGGCCGGGCGTCTGTGGATCGGCGAGCGCAGCGGTTTGCGCTGCCTGCACGATGGGGTGGTCGACCGCTGCGGCACCGATGGCTTGCCGGGCATCAGCGTGTTCGCGTTTCATCCCGAACCCGATGGTGACCTCTGGCTAGGTACCAGCCTCGGCCTCATGCGCATTCGCAGGCAGAAAGTGCAGACCTTCACCGAGCGGGCGGGCTTCTACGGCGACGCGGTGTTCGCCATGCTCGACGACGATGCGGGCCACTTCTGGGTGAGCTCGAATCGCGGCATTGCACGGCTCGCGCGGACCGACCTCGACGCGCTCGACCGCGGTACGCTGAAGCAGATAGAGCCGCACTGGTACGGCAAGAATGACGGCATGCTGTCGCAGCAGGCCAACGGCGCCTCGCAGACGCCGGCGTGGCGCACGCGCGACGGGCGCATGTGGTTCGGCACGGCCAACGGCGTGGTCATCGTTGATCCGAAGCACGAGCGTGTGAACCGGCAGAGTCCGCCAGTCGCGATCGAGCGCGTGCTGGTGGACGGCAAGGACGTGGTTCCGGACCACATCGGCCGGATCGGTCCCGACGTGGAGCGTATCGAACTGCACTATGCCGCGATGAGTTACGTGGCGCCTGCCGCGGTGCAGTACCGCTATCGCATCGAGGGCTTCGACCGTGGTTGGATCGACGCAGGCAACAGCCGCGTTGCCTACTACACCAACCTTCCGCCCGGCGACTACGTGTTCCGGGCAATCGCCAGCAACAACGACGGCGTGTGGAACACCGACGGCGCCAGCGTGGCTTTCACGATCGTGCCGCGCTGGTATGCCACCTGGTGGTTCCGCATCCTCGTTGCACTGATCGTCATCGGCTTGCTCGCCGCGATCTACCGGCTGCGCGTGTGGCGCCTGCGCGAGCGTGAGCGCGAGCTGACGCGCGAGGTCGCGCAGCGTACCGAGGCGCTGCGCAACGCGAACGCCGAGTTGAAACGCATTGCCGCACTTGACGGCCTCACCCGCATTGCAAATCGCGGCGCGTTCGACCAGCGGCTGCGCGAGGCCCTGGACGAACATGCGGTGAGCGGTGCGCCACTGGCGGTCCTGATGTGCGACGTCGATGCATTCAAGGACTACAACGATACGTATGGCCATCTCGCCGGCGATGTCGCACTGACTGCCATCGCCGGCGCGCTGACCAAGGTGCTGCGCCCGGATGTGGATCTTGTCGCGCGCTACGGTGGCGAGGAGTTCGCGGTGCTGCTCGGTGGGTGCGACGCCAGCGAAGCTGCTGTGATCGCGCACCGCATGCTCGAGGCCGTGCGCGCGCTGGCGATCGAGCATCGCTCCTCGAACGCAGCGCCACACGTGACGATCAGCGTCGGCATCGCTGCCGTCGTGTCTGCCGCCGCGGCATCGCCGGAACAGCTGCTGCGCTGCGCGGACGAGGCGCTGTATCGCGCCAAGGCCGCGGGGCGCGACCGTATGGTCTGTGGCCTTGAACATGCCGGGTGATGGTTCTGACCAAGAAGGGATGCTTCAGACTCTGATCCCGGGTTGATCAAGCTCCGGAAGGCTTAGGGCCGCCGTTGTGTGGCGTCAGGCGCAGGCCACTGCTTCGGCAGACATCGATGCGCGGAAAGATCTGCGTGCGTCCACCGTGGAAGGTGACGCGGAGGTCGCGCAGGCATCCGCCGGCGGGGACATCGAAGGTCATCGAAGTCAGGCCGCCCTGCAGCGGCTCACCCAGGGCGATATCCTGGAAAGCATCGTGGTCGGCGGGCGTGATGGCGAGCGCCATGACACTGTCGAACGTGGCGTTCACCAGATCGAAGTGCCGCGCGGGTCTGGGTACTGCGTTGGCGCTGGCTGCCGATGGAACGACGAGCAGGTTGCCAAGCGCGACGGCAAACATGGTGCTTAGGATGGTGGCGCGGGTCGTATTCATGGAGATGCTCCGGCTGAGGTGAGGTGCCGCCGGTGGCTCGTGCGCACACGGTCGGCACCGTGATATGGCCGGATCGAGCTGTGCTGCGAAAGTGGTTCGGGACGAATCGTCGTAACGCGGTGATGAATCGTAGTGGTGTCGCGGCGTTGCTTTTCAGCGCCGTGCGCAGCACCTAGGATGGCCACTCCAACCCACGGAACACCCCACGATGATGGTTCGCCTCGGCAACACGCAGATCGGTCTGCTCCGCTATCTTGGTCTGTGGGGGGCGGTGGTTGCGGTGTTTGCGCTGCAGGGTTTCATGCACGACGCAATGAACGGCAAGACATGGTCGGCCTTCGATTACCTGCGCTGGTCGATCATTGAGTGGTACACGTGGGCAGCACTGGCGCCGTTGGTGTTCCGGCTGGCAGCGAAGTATCCGATCCAGTCGCCGGTGCGTCTGCGCGGGCTGGGCATGCAATTGCCGGCGAGCGTTGGCGTGACGCTACTGGCCATGTTCATCGGCGCGTTCGTATCGACGGCGTTCGAACCCGGTTCATTCGACGAGCAGGTCAGGCAGTTTCTCGGCCAGCATTTCGCCACCGGCTTGCTGGCCTACTGGTCGCTGTTTGCGATTCAGCAAGCCATGCAGTTCCATGCCGAAAAGACGCGCCGCGAGATCGAGGCGAGCCAGCTGGCGACGGAGCTCGCACAGTCGCGCCTGCGTGCGCTGAAGTCGCAGTTGCAGCCGCATTTCCTGTTCAACACGCTGCACGCGATTGCGACCTTGCTGGATGAGGACACGTTGTCGGCCGAAGACATGCTGCTGCGCCTGAGCGACCTGCTGCGTGCCTTCCTCGAGGACTACGACGGCCAGGAAGTCAGTTTGCGGCGGGAGCTGGTGCTGCTGGACCTCTACCTCGGCATCCAGCGCATCCGCTTCAAGGATCGCCTCACCACACAGATCTATGTCGCCCCGGACACGCTGGATTGCGCTGTGCCCAGCCTGATTCTGCAGCCGATCGTGGAGAACGCCATTACCCATGGGATCAGCAAGCGGATCGGTGTGGACTGCATCGAGATCGAAAGCCGGCGCGAGGGCGATACCCTGTGCATCGATGTGCGCAACCGCAACAGCACGCTGGAGGCCGGGCCTGCATCCGCATCGGGGCATGGTATCGGCCTGTCGAATACCGAACTGCGCCTGCGCGAACTGTATGGTGATGTTGCGCAGGTGAGCCTGGGGATGATCTGGCCCGAGGGCGTGATCTGCCGGCTGCGCCTGCCGTTTCGCGAGATCGAGGAAACGGACGATGCGCCCGAGGTCGAGTCCGCATGAGCATCGCCACCCTGGTCGTGGACGACGAACCGATCGCGCGCCGTGCCATCGTGCGCCTGCTGCGCGATGATCCCGACATCGAGCTGCTGGCCGAGTGCGGTGATGGCGTGTCGGCGGTCGAGGCGATACGCAGCCAGTCGCCGGACCTGGTCTTTCTCGACATCCAGATGCCTGCGATGAGCGGCATGGACGTGGTGGCGACCATTGGCGCAGAGCGCATGCCCGCGACGGTGTTTGTCACCGCCTTCGAGCAATACGCGGTGCGGGCGTTCGAGGCGAACGCGGTGGACTACCTGGTGAAGCCGTTCAGCCGCGAGCGTTTCGCGAACACGCTGCGGCGCGTGAAGGCACGGCTGTCTACCGGCGAGGGTATGGGCGGGGCCGCCTCTGTGCAGATCCTGCAGGCGCTTGATGCCTTGCGCCAGCGCGACGACTACATCGAGCGCCTTCCCGTGCGCATCGACGAGCACATCAGTTTCATCGACGTCGATCAGATCGTGTGGATAAAGGCCAGCGGCAACACCGTGCAGATCCACCTGGCCGACGGCGTCCACGAAATGCGCGAGACCATGAGCGCGCTTGCCGCGCGACTCGATCCACGGCATTTCGCGCGGGTCCACCGTTCGGCCATCATCAACGTACGCCGGATCCAGGCCATCCATCCGTGGTTCAACGGCTACCACGTCGTCACGATGGATACCGGCCAGAAGCTGCGCATGAGCCGCTACCAGCACGAAACCTTTTTGCGCCTGGCCTCAGCCAGCGGCGGGAAGCGGGTGGAATAGGGCGGCGGTCGCAGTAGAAATACTTCGGGCTACATAGTTTTCGCAGCGATGTTAAGTTGTGCGAATTCCTTGGGCCTGCCTGTCGGAGTTCATTATGTACGTTGCCTCTCTCTCTCGGTCGCCGTCTGACGTGCGCCACACACTTGTACGTCTTGCCGTAGCCATATCGATGGCCATCACGACAAGCGCCGTAAGCGCGCAGGGGCCGCGAACCGACCAGGTACCTGTGCCACAAGACACGCCCTATGCTGGCACGATCGCGCTTCATGTCGATGCCAGCGACACGTTGCAGGGCATCTTCCGCGTCCATGAAACGATTCCGGTGCAGGCGGGCGCGTTGACCTTGCTGTACCCGCAGTGGATTCCCGGCGACCACTCGCCAACCGGCC
Source organism: Rhodanobacter sp. C03 (assembly GCF_002001175.1). Lineage (GTDB taxonomy): Bacteria > Pseudomonadota > Gammaproteobacteria > Xanthomonadales > Rhodanobacteraceae > Rhodanobacter. The sequence continues at coordinate 1,270,831 of NZ_MUNT01000001.1, forward strand.
CGATTGCCATGCTCGCCGGCCTCAAGCTCAGTGCCAATGGCAAGCCGCTGATGTGGAAGCGCGACAAGTACAACGTGTACGCGTTCCATCTCGACGTACCCGCGGGCGTCTCCACTGTCGATGCGACATTTCAGTACATGTCCGGTCGCACCGACAACGAGGGGTTCGAGATCACCGACCGCATGATGGACATGGAGTGGAGCAAGGTGTCGCTGTATCCGGCCGGGTATTTTTCGCGCGGTATCACCTTCGCACCCAGCGTGACGCTGGCGCATGGCTGGCAGCTCGGCACCGCGCTGGAGACGGCCTCGCAGTCGGGTGATACCACCACCTTCAAGCCGGTGACGTTCAACAACCTGGTCGATTCGCCGATCTACGCAGGTCAATACTTCAAGCGGGTTGATCTCAACCCGGGTGGCGACGCGCCGGTGCATCTGGACATCGTCGCCGACGCGCCGAAGTACCTGGAGATGACACCCGATCAGTTGAACGTGCATCGCGCGCTGGTGACGCAGGCGGTGAAGCTGTTCGGCTCGCATCACTACGACCATTACGACTTCCTGTTCTCGCTGTCGGATGTATTGGGCGGCAACGGTACGGAGCACCACCAGTCCAGCGAGGACGGCCTGGGCGCCGACTACTTCACCGCCTGGAGCGACAACTCGCCGGGTCGCGACCTGCTGGCGCACGAGTACACCCATTCGTGGAATGGCAAGTTCCGCCGTCCGGCTGATCTGTGGACGCCCAACTTCAACGTGCCGATGGGTGATTCGCTGCTGTGGGTGTACGAGGGCCAGACGCAGTACTGGGGTTACATACTGACCGCGCGCGCCGGCATGTGGACGCCACAGGAGTTCCGCGACGCCTTGGCCATGGAGGCAGCCAATTACAGCCGCAACCGCGAAGGTTTCCAGTGGCGCACGCTGGAAGACACCACCAACGACGCGACCGCAGCCCGCCGTTCGAGCCTGCCGTACCGCAGTTGGCAGATGAGCGAGGATTACTACAGCGGCGGGCAGATGATGTGGTTGGAGGTGGATGCCAAGCTGCGCGCGTTGACGGACGACCACAAGTCGCTGGACGATTTCGCAAGCGCGTTCTTCGGCGTCGACAACGGCAGCTACGTCACGAAGACCTACACTTTTGATGACGTCGTGGCGGCACTGAATGGCGTAGCCAAGTACGACTGGGCGAGTTTCCTGCGCGCGCGTGTCGATGCACTCAATCCGCCGCTGGAGAACGGCATCGCCGCGACCGGCTGGAAGCTGGTCTACACCGATCAGGAAAGCGGGTACGAGAAGCAGTACAACAGCCGGCCGGAACCGTCCCGCCATCTGTACAACTTCGCCTGGTCGATCGGCCTGACGATGACCGACAAGGGCGAGGTCAACGACGTGCGCTGGGACGGTCCGGCGTTCAAGGCCGGCGTCAGCACCGGCGCCACCCTGATCGCGGTGAACGGGCAGAACTATTCGAGCGATGTGCTGAAGGGCGCGATCGCGTCAGCCAAGGACAGCAAGGCGCCGATCCAGCTGCTGCTGAAGTACCAGGGTGGCTACCGCACGGTGCCCGTGGATTACCACGGTGGCCTGCAGTACCCGCATCTGGTCCGCATCGAGGGTACGCCGGATTACCTGAGCCAGATCATCGCGCCGCGCAAGTAGGGCGAAGTCGGTAGCGCCATCGCGACAGCGGCGCAGAGGTCACTTCTCGAAGAAGTGGTCTCTGCGCCGTCTTAGGAATGGTCTGAATGAGCCTTTGCCCGTCTTTCCAGCGAAAGCTGGATCCAGCGTCTTCAGTACCTTGCAACGGCACTGGATCCCAGCTTTCGCTGGGATGGCGAGTTACTCAGACCATCCCTAGGGTCTGCGATTATTTCGCGGTGCTGTCCGGTTGCTCAAGCGCCTTCACCGCATTCAGCGTCTCTTCGACATGCTTGGTGGGGCTGAGGCTGGAATAGACATAGGTGATCTTCCCCGACGGGGCGATCACGTACGAGGTGCGGTCCGACCAGCCCGGCTTCATCAGCAGCAACGCATCGTATTGCCTGGCGATCTTCGCGCCCTCGTCGGCCGCGACTGGGAACTTGCCGCTGCAGTGGTCGGCTTCCTTCGAGAACGCTGCAAGCTGGTCGAGATTGCCGGCAGTGACACCGATCACGGTGGCATGCGCCGCCGTGAATTGGGGAATGGCTTCCGAGAACAGATGTGCCTCGACGTTGCAGCCCGAGGTATGCGGGGCAGGGAAGAAATAGACCACTACCGGTCCCTTCTTCAATGCGTCGGCGAGCTTGAACGTGAAGGGCTGGCCGGCGAGATAGGCCGGTGCAGTGAAATCGGGCGCCTGGGCGCCTTCCTTCAGTGCGGCAAACGCCGGCGACGCAAGTGTGGCGGTACCGACGAGGGTGAGGGCTGCAAATTTCAACAATGACTTCATTGGGTGTGACTCCTGGGGACGACGAATGGGCCAGCCTGTTTATACGCCAGAAGTGCGTGGACGGATGCCCACCTGGACGAAGTCATTGGAGGCTTCGAGGTGTTGATGGGACCGCGAGCATCTAGCCAGCGTCGGAGTTCGCTGCAACGTTGCCTTCAGCTCCGCCGGGTTGCCAGTGGAACACTTCGTCGACCCGTTTGCCGAACAGATGGGCGATGCGGAAGGCGACGTCCAGCGACGGCGAATAGCGCCCCTGTTCGATCGCGGCGATGGTCTGACGCGTAAGGCCTACGCGCTTGCCCAGTTCGGCCTGCGTCATGTCCTGCGCGAGGAAGCGCAGCAGGCGGACCTCGTTGCTCATCGATTCAGTGGGCAAGGCGCGGCCGCCGGTAACCGATCAGGATCAGGGCGTAGCGCACCGTCTCGGCCAACACGATTCCGAGCAGAGCAGTGTTGACAAGCTTCCAGCCACTGTTGTTGAACGGCATGACGACGCCGACAACGATCATGCCCGTGATCAGGACGAAATAGGCCATGCGGGTCGCGCGCCCGTCGATCGCGCGGTCGCGCTCGTCTTCAAGGAAGGGCTCGCCAGCTTCACGCCGCTTGATCATCAGCAGGCCGCTGACGTAAGCCACGGCATGGATGCTGGCCACCACGGCGAGGCAGCCGATGCGTTCCAGCATGGTCGGCAGCAGGTTCGGAAACCCGATCTGGATCGCGAAATAGACGCAATAGACGGGGCACATGCTCCACAAGGCGAGCCAGGCACGCTTCTCAAGTGACGACATGATTTGGCCTTTGGGTTAACTATGTTGAACGTAATGTCAAACAAAGCTGACATAATGTCAAGAAAATTGACCAGCCAGGACGGGTTGAGACGTCTCCGTTCGCGAGACCCATTCAGCGCCGTGTCGCCAGTACGCCGTCCAGCGCGAGCTGCGCCTTGAATCCCGCTTTCTCCAGCCGTTTTTCCACCTCGCGCGGCACGTCGCGCCCGCTGGTGAGTTTGTTCGGGCTGCCGGTGTAGTGGAACAGGCGTCCACCGCGGCGCAGCACGCGTGCAAGCTGGTCGTAGAAAGTCTGCGAGTACAGCTCGCCGGCGATACCGAAGCGCGGTGGGTCGTGCAGCAGCGCGTCCACTGACGCATCAGCGATCTGCGCAATCGTTTGCGACACGTCAGCATGGGTGAGTTGCAGGCGTCCGCCGCTGGCGGCCGCGTCGGGATCCGGCGACCACGGGTTGAGCGTGCGCAGCCACAGCACATCGGCGTTCTTCTCAAACGAGTGGATGCTTGCTACGCCAGCCTCCAGACAGCAGGCAGCGAAGTAGCCGAGGCCGCCGCAGGTATCGAGCACCACCTTGCCGCGCGGTTCGATCAGGGCCACCTTGCGTCGCGCGTCCTCGAAGGGCGACTCCTTCGAGGTGGGTAGCATCTTGATGCCGTCGATCTCGAACGTGGGCGCGCCCCACTCGGTGGGCACCAGCTTGATCAGTGAGCCGGCATAGCGCGACACCGGCGCGAACTCATCACGATCCCAGACATAGATCGTACGGTCCTTCAGCCTGGGCGGATACGGATAGCGCTGGCCTCGCCACTGCCAGGCGTCAGCCTGCATCACCGCGCTGCCGTTCGAGCGCCCCAAGTCCAGCGAGCCAGTCCATTCGCCTGCACTGGCATCGCGCGCGGCCAGCAGTGCCTCGGCGATCGGACGCGTGAGCAGGGGGCCGGAATAATGCGACACGACGGGCAATCTCCTGGGACAGTGGCAGTTGGCCGCAACGCGACCAGGGGGCGGCATCGTAACCCACTGCGTAGCTGGAGTCGTTGCACTGGCACGTTTCGAACGTGAGATCGAAGCCGTCATCGGCCGTTGTACGAGCATAGGCGCGGCTAATCAGCCCAGCCGGGAAAAGGGCACCGCTGGAAGTAACTCTGGTCCGCGTTGACAGCACTGACCGGCATTGGAACAAACGCCGAGGGGCGCATACGCCCCTCGGCCACCACTCTTACTAGCTAGATTTCAGCGTACCGCGACTGGTGTGCTTAGTTCGATTCGGTAAACTTTATCGACGGCGATGATCCACCGGTGGCGGTGCAGCTGCCCAGGTTCAAGTTGTTGCTCTCACCGGTCGAGCCGGCGTTAGCTGCGCACGTCGGCTTGGCAGTACTCCCATCGCTTACTGCCAGATTCACGGTGATCGACGAGCCGGAGTTGAACACTGCTTCCGATCCGCCAGCGTTGCCGACGACATTGAACTCGGTCTGGTCCCATGCGCTGGCGAGATCCAGCACGCTGTCCTTTGCGCTGAGCGTGTAGGCTGTGGTGCCGTTGGTGAACACCACCGTGTCGTTGCCGCTGGTCGTGGCAGTGCCGGAAATCTTGAGGTTGGCCAGCTGGGTGGCCGGTACATCCGGAGCCGTTACGGCGGAACTGTTCTTGTAGCAATCACCGGCGCCGTCGCTGCCAAATCCGCTGGGGCAGCTGCTGCCGCCGTAACCGAGCAGCCAATACTGGATGAAAACGGCTGCCTTGCCTTTGGTGCTGTAATCCGGCGAATAAATGAATTGCTGCCAGACCGTGCAGCCCGAATGACTTTTGCATGCGCTGGTAGTCTTGTTGTAATTCGAATTCACCTGGAGCGTGTATTCGTTCGGTCCCAGAATGCCGCCGCCGCCGAAGGCCGCAACGCCTACGCCCTTTTCAGAGGTTACGCCGGTGACCGATGGAAAGGTCCCTGTGGCACTTTTGATCAACCCCGAAACTTCAATGGCATAGTCGGCACCATTGCCGGTGGTCTGCGTACCACCAGTGCCTGCGCTCTCTGCAAACCTCGTCAAGGCATCAGGACGCCGCGGCAATGGGTGGGAAAATGGCTGTACCTGGGTGCAAGCCACCTGTTTCCAGAGAATGCTGGGGAACGTGGCCTGAAAGCAGCCTTCCGAAGGTGCCGCCATACGGACCATGTCCTCGTGCCAGCTTTGAATGGCCTGGGCCTGCACCATCGAAGGGGCTTGTGCTTGATCAACGCCGTTTTCGACGGCAGGTGCAGCAAAGGCCGATGGAAGCCACGCAGCACTAACGAGACTTGCAATAATCGCGATCTTGAGCAGCTGACGTGTGCCAGAAATCTTCTTGGATTGCATAGATATTCCCCATTGGAAGCAAAGTGTAGTGGTCGTCGGACTTGGATTATCCAAATCCAAAGGTATTCCCAAAACAAAATACAACCCGGAGTCCCCGTCTCCGTATCACCATGCAATGGCGACCGCCGTACGCTAACCACTATCGTGGCTATTTGGTAGCTGCAAGTTATTGCGATTTTTTTAATGAAAGCGGCATTACCAAGGCGGCAGCAAAAAGCGGGTTCATCCAGAATGGAATCGTGATCGGAGTCCACTTTATCGAGATGAATCTGGACGATGATAATGAGTTGGTCAAGTCCTCTTCTCAGCATCTATCGTGCAAGCTGGAACAGATACCCCTTTTTCGTTGAACGGCACGGGCCTATGCTGTGGCGACGGCGGCGCATGCCGCGTTACTCCGGAGTTGTGCCATGGCGAAGAAATTCATTCGGTGGTTGCCGATATGCTTGCTGGCGGTCGCGCTGCCCATCCTCGCGCAGGCGGCGGATTCTGACAGTACGGTATCGAAGCAGGTCGGTACGGCCAGCGCCCATGCCGGCATGGCGCTCGGCGCGGCGGATCTGAAGACGGTGCATGCGCATCTGCACCATGTCATCAACTGTCTGGTCGGGCCATCCGGCAAGGAGTTCGATGCCCAGGAAGCGGACCCGTGCAAGGGCCAGGGCCAGGGTGCCATCGTCGATGCCAAGGGCGATGCTGCCAGTGAGTCCAGACTGCACGCCGCTTTGACCGAGGCCGAGCATGGCTTGAAGAGCACGACGCTGGACGGTGCACACGCGGATGCGCAGCAGGTCCTGACTACGCTGCAGGCGAAATAGCGGCCAGCCTCTCCAGAGCAGGGTCGAATCAGCGTTAGCGCATTGCGGCTTTCTGAATGGCACTGCGCGTTTTGCAGTTGCGCGATACTGCGGCCATGAACAGATTCCTGCTAAGCCTGTGTTGCCTACTGCTGACCGCCGCAGCACATGGCGCGGATAGACAGGCACCCGCGGCGCGAACCATCGTGCTGGTGCGGCACGGCTATTACGTGCCGGATCCGGCCATAGGCGACCAGCCGGGGCCGCATCTGGCGCCGATCGGCGTGGCACAGGCGCAGTTGGTGGGCGCACGCCTGGCTGGCCTGCCGACGCGTTTCGATGCGATGTATGTAAGCCCGGTGCAACGCGCGCGCGACACAGCGGCGATCATCGCTGGCGATTTCCCGGGGCGTCATTTCGAGGTGGTCGACGATCTTGCCGAATGCACGCCGCCCACCCGGCGGGCCGAGATCATGGCTCATGAAAAGCCGAAAGACCTGGCGGCGTGCAGCGCCCAGCTCGACCGCGTATTCGCACGCTACTTCAAACCTGCCACAGGCCATGAGCGCACCGACCTGTTCGTATGCCACGGCGACGTGATCCGCTACCTGATCATGCGCGCGCTTGGCGTGGACACCAAGGCGTGGCTGGAAATGTCGGTGGGCAATGCCAGCATCACTGAGATCCGCATCGAAACCAACGGCAGCTTCAAGGTCATCAGCGTTGGCGATGTCGGGCATCTGCCACCGAGCATGCTCACGGGAGCTACCGGCGACAGAGAACGCAGCCTGGCGATCCCGCCGTTGCCTGTTCAGTGATCTCCTGTCGCGAGAGCTGGCATCACCATCTCGAGCGGCGAGCTATGTCTGTGCCTCACCGGTTACGAGCAAAGCCATGCTGGATGACATGGACGACAGCCTGCTCGGCGCCCACCACGAACCGTGCAGTCTTGACGCGGATATCCCGGACCAACGTGTCTCACGAATTGCCGCGGCCTCTCGGCTTGATGTAGCGCAGCTGCCCCAATATAAGTTCACGCTGTTCTCGCCGCTTGAGGTCCTGCGCAGCAAGCAACTGCTGTCGCCTGGTCATGCGCACAGCAGTCTGATCCGACGGTTCCTTCGCCGGTCGATGAACGATGTGGGCGATGAAGCCGGGCCATGTGCTGACATGCCATAACGATTGGGAGCGGGATACGTCTCGAGTATTCACGGCGAAGACCTCAATCACAGATCAAGAACTGCCAGAGGGACGAACTATTGCCAAGTGGGCGGTCAGGCTGCACCTTCGACCGTTAGTCGCGCGTGATATCCAGGATATGGATTCCGAAACGTAACGGGGCAGAGCTCCTTTCCAACCTTGTCAGTCAAACTGCGGGGTCAAAGTGAGCTGGCCCGGTATGGCCTTTTGACCCCTTAGCGCTGCGACTCGTCGTAGACTCGGCCAAAAATGCCCGGGCCAGCTACAGCCATGACGCATCCCACTCCAGGTGACGAGCACGCGCATCAGCGGCGCTCGCCGTGGAGCGAGAGTGGTGCGTCCGACCGCCGCGCGATGCTCACTGAGATCCTGGCGCAGGTGTCGATGGAGGCGTTGCAGGGCGATACGCTGGAAGCCATGCTGCAGCGGATTGTCGATTGCGTGGCGCGGCGACTTCCGGTGGCCATTGCCAGCATCATCCTGCTCAATGACGAGGGTACGCATTTCGTGCAGGAGGTCTGGTCGGGCATCGAGCTTGACCTGCCTGGTGAGTTGCCATGGCCGGTGACGATCGGTGCCTCAGGCCGTTGCGTGCGCAGCGGCGAGGCCCAACTGATCGCCGACGTGGAAGCGGATGCGGATTACGTGCCCGGCAACTGTCGGGTGAAATCCGAGTATCTGGTGCCGATCCGGCATCGTGCGCACCTGCACGGTGTGCTCAACCTCGAAAGCACCTCCGCGGATTTCTTCACGCCGGAAGTCTGCGCGATGTTCGATGCCGTTGCGCTGCAGATCGCCGGCGCCGTCCACCTCGCGCGCGTGGTGCGCGAGCTGGAGCTGGCCAACCGCAAGCTGGAGCAGCTGTCGATGAGCGACGGCCTTACCGGCATCGCCAACCGTCGCAGCTTCGACCAGCGTCTGGCGCAGGAATGGGAGCGGCATGCTCAGGACGGAGAGTTTCTGGCCTTGTTGCTGGTCGATGTCGATTGCTTCAAGGCGCTCAACGACGCCTGCGGCCATGTGTTCGGCGATGAGTGCCTGCGTGTGCTGGCGCGTCTGTGCGCCGAGATTGTCCAGGGCACGCAGGCGCACGTCTCGCGCTACGGCGGCGAGGAATTCGTGCTCCTGTTGCCGGGGCATGACTTGAGCGAAGCGCAGCGTCTTGGGGTGGATTTGTGCCGCCGCATCGAGGCGCTGGCTATCGGGCATCCCGCTTCGATCGTGGCCAACCACGTCACCGTCAGCATCGGCGTCAGCGCCGCACGCCCGGATCCCAGGCAGCCGCCGGAATCCCTGATCGCCGTCGCCGACCACGCGCTCTACGCGGCCAAGGCCAAGGGCCGCAATGGTGTCGTCGGGATGCCTTGCACGTAACCGTGAGCCGCTCTGGTGCGTAATGCAAAAGTGTGCAGGTTGGGGTTCGCCTGGCTGACCCCAATCTATGCACTATTCCAATCTATCGGCGACGTTGTCGGTCTGGATCATGTTATCGGTTCAACCCCGGGACCTTTGTCTGAAGCAGGAGAGCCCATGAACACGTACAGCAAGAACCCCGCTGCCATCGCGAAGCTCACGCCGGAGCAGTATCGCGTCACCCAGCAAAGTGCCACCGAGCGTCCCGGCACCGGCGAATACCTGGACAACAAGGCGCCGGGCATCTACGTCGACATCGTTTCGGGCGAGCCGCTGTTTGCCTCGTCCGACAAATTCGAATCGGGCTGCGGCTGGCCCAGCTTCACCCGGCCGATCGAGCCGGCCAACGTCAACGAATTGCGCGACGGCACGCACGGCATGATCCGCACCGAAGTGCGCTCGGCGCACGGCGACAGCCATCTCGGCCACGTGTTTCCCGATGGCCCGCGGGATCGTGGCGGCCTGCGCTACTGCATCAACTCGGCCTCGCTGCGCTTCGTCCATCGCGACGATATGCAGGCTGAGGGTTACGAGGATTATCTGAATCAGGTGGAGGATGTGCAATGACCAGCGAACGTGCCGTGCTGGCGGGTGGCTGCTTCTGGGGCGTGCAGGATCTGCTGCGTCGCTATCCCGGCGTGATCGCCACCCGCGTGGGTTACACCGGCGGCGATGTGCCGAACGCGACCTATCGCCATCACGGCAGCCATGCGGAGGGGATCGAGGTGATCTTCGACCCGTCGGTGCTGAGCTATCGCATGCTGCTGGAATTCTTCTTCCAGATCCATGATCCGTCCACGCCGAACCGGCAGGGCAATGATCGTGGCAGTGCCTACCGCTCGGCGATCTTCTACACCTCCGCGGAGCAGAAGCAGGTGGCCGAAGACACCATCGCCGACGTGGATGCCTCCGGCCTGTGGCCGGGCAAGGTGGTAACGGAACTGGCACCCGCGGGCGACTTCTGGGAAGCCGAGCCCGAGCATCAGGATTACCTCGAGCACTACCCTAACGGCTATACCTGCCATTTCGTCCGACCCGGCTGGAAACTGCCTCGTCGCGAAGCGGCAGGCTGACAACAGTCGATATCGGGCAACTATTGCCGCGATATCGGCTCCGGTTTCGGGCGCATTCCATGGTTGGAATGCGCCCTTTGCCGATTAACGCACGCCGCCGCCGGCAAGCAGCTGTTCGCCCGTGAGCCAATACGAGTCATCGGAAGCCAAAAACACCGCAATCGCGGCGATGTCGTTCGGCTGACCGAGCCGACCCAGCGGGGTTTGCGCGACGGTGCCCGTTTCGAAATCCGAACCGATGAAGCCGGCGGCATGGGTGCCTTCGGTTTCGACCATGCCCGGGTTCAGTGCGTTGACGCGGATCTTGCGGGGACCCAGCTCACGTGACAGCACGCCGGTGATGGCATCCACCGCGCCCTTGGTGCCGGTGTACACCGCACTGCCTGGCGGGGTGATGCGGGTGACGACGGAGCCGATGTTGATGATGCTGGAGCCCTCGCCAAGGTGCTTGCTGGCAGCCTGGGTCGTCAACAGCAGGCCGAGCACGTTGACGTTGAAGTGCCGGTGGAAGTCTTCTTCGGTGATGCTCTCGAGCGGGGAGAATCCGTACACGCCGGAGTTGTTGACGAGGATATCCAGCCGGCCGAAATGCTCGATCGCTGCGTCGACGATGGCTTGAGCATCGGCTGCCTTGGAGACGTCGCCGCGTACGGCAACCGCGTTGCCGCCGGCTGCACCGATCTCGGTGACGACGGTATCGGCGCCGGTCTTGCTGGAGGCGTAATTGACGACCACGGACGCGCCAGCGGCGGCCAGTGATTTGGCAATGGCCGCGCCAATGCCTTTGGATGCGCCGGTGACAATGGCGACTTTACCTGCGAGCTTGCTCATGACATTTCCTGTGGTGCGTGGGTGGAGTTCTATACTTCTATAGTTCGTAACTTATGAACTAAAGAACTAGATGTCAAGAGCTGCTACCATCAAAACCATGAGGCCGCTGATTCACCCACCGATCGAAGACATCACCGTGGAAGGCATCCTGCATGCCCTGTCCGACCCGGTGCGTGTGGCGATCTATGCGGAACTGGCCGGCGCGACGTGCACCAGCATCTGCTCGAACTTCCTGCAGGTCAGCGACCGCAGCATCCCCAAGTCAACGCTTTCACAGCACTTCCGTGCGCTTCGCGAAGCAGGGCTGGTGCATAGCGAGCGGCGCGGTGTGGAAATGCACAACACCAGCCGTTGCATGGAGATCGAGCAGCGCTTCCCCGGCCTGCTTCCCGCGATCCTCAGCGCGCATAACGTCCAGTCCGCGGACCGCGCTCGCGCCATCAAGCGCAAGCAGGCTGCCGCCAGGAAGCTGGGTAGCTGAGAGTGGCGGCGGAAGACCGGCTCGCGTTTTCAGCAATGGCAGCCTGGCTCAGGTGCCGCTCTTAGGTGCAGCGAACATCAGGATGGTGATTTCGTTGCCTTCGGGGATTTCCAGGGCCGGGGTGCCCAAGGCGGCAATGCGGGTCTTGAAGGCGTCCAGCTCCTCGCGCTGACCCATCGCCGAGCGGCCGTTCACCGCCCAGACGCGGCCGCCTTGTTTCCAGCGTGCCAACGCCACGTCGAGTCGCGGCGTCACCAGGGCGGTGTTGCCGATCGGTGCTGCATCCCTGGGTTGCAGCACGGCGAGCATGGTGGGTGCGTTCGGGTCGCCGGTGAATACCGTGTCGCCGGGGCGAACATTGGCGGCCAGCGTGGCGGCGGCCTTGTCCCAGCGCGGCTTGGTTTCGGTCCGGTAGACCGGTGCAAGATTGACTGCGCACAGCAGCAACAGTGCGGTAATCGCGGCGGGCACGATCCGACGGGGCAGTGCAGCGGCGCCGATTCCGGCCAGCACGAAGAACGGTACGGCGCTCCACAGGATATAGCGCGGCAGCACCATGGATTTGACCAGCGAGATGGCCAACAGCAACAGCGGCAACACCGCGAAGCCCAGCAGCAGGACGCGTCCTTCCAGCCGTCCGCGCATGCGAAGCAGCCCGATGCCGCCCAGCACCGCCACCAGCAATCCGAGCAACGGTACGGCCGTAGGCAACACGCTGAAACGCACCACGGCGGCCATACGCATCAGATAGGCACTCTTGGCGACGACCCGGAGATTTTTCCAGCTCAACGGCGGGATCCAGTCGAATTTCTGCAACATCTGGCCATCGCTGGCCGCCAGAATCGCGCCGTAAAAGGGCACGCAGCACACCAGGATGATGGCTACGCTCAGCAGCCAGTTGCGCCGGAAGCTGGTCCGCTGCTGCTGCGATTGTTCCTGACGCAGGCTGCACCAGATCAGCAGCAGCGACACGTTGGCGGCGATCAACCAGGGCGCTGCATCGCCGAGCACATCCAGCGCGCCGATCGTGCCGATCACATAAGCCGCCCAGCCGCGGCGATCGAAGCCGGGATGGCGAATATCCAGCGCAGCCCGCCCGGGGTTTTGTGCGAGCCGCACCAGGCCCCACAGCGCGACGGTGATCAGCAAGGTGACGAGCGTATACGAGCGCGCTTCCTGGCCGTATTGCACCTGCAGCGGCGACAGCGCCATCAACAGTCCGGCGACGATCGCGGCGCTGCGTCCGCCGATGCGCCGTGCGATGACGAACACCATACCGGCCGACATCGCACCGAACAGCGCCGACGGTATCCGCAGCCACGCGTCGGCCGAGTCGAACTGCGAAAACAGTTGCAGCATCAGGAAATAACTCGGCATGTGCCGGTTGCTGAAGCTGTCGGCGATCAGGCCGTCGAGGCCGAGATGAATGCGCTGGTAGGTCAGCGCCTCGTCGAGCCAGAACGGCTGGCTTTCGATGTGGAGCAATCGCGCCGTCAAGCCGATGAGCAAGACGATCAGCATCCACGCGATGTCGCCACGCAGCCATTTTTCGATGGTGCCGGTTTGCTGGTTGTCGATGGCGATGGGTGCACTCAAGGGGAAGCAACCATGCTGCTTGCAAGGGCGATACAAGTGGCCGGGACACATCGCTAAACCGTCGTGGAATATTTCATGGACATGACAGTCCAGCGATCTGTCTCGGGGGGACAGACCAACCTAACGCGTCTGGGATGAATCGGTTGTCAGCCTGAAGTTACACGTTGGGTCGCATTCAGTCCGCTGACCTGGATACAGGCATCAGGTCGGGTAATCGAGCTTCGGGTACCAGTCGCTGCCGCGCCCTTCGGGTGTCACGTCGAGGATGGTCCACAGCGGCATCAGGTCGGGTGCGCCGCGGGCATCCTGGCCGGGGTCGGCACTTTCGGAACCCATCTCGCCGCTCCAGTAGTGACGGATGCTGCCGTCGCGGCGGGTGAATACGGTGAATGCCGCATCGTCGCCACCGTTCTTGTCGATGCCGTGGTAATCGCGGCTGAAGTTGCCGTTGATATCGGAATACAGCTTGAGATCGCGCCAGCCGCGTTCACTCGCGAAGGCGACCAGACGTTCGATCGGCGAGCGTGCAACGACCGCCAGCGCGACGCGCTGCCCGATGTCGCGTGCCTCGCCATTCCATGCACTCAGCAGCGACGTGCACATCGGACAGGGGCGCTCTCGCTGCGGACCGAACATGTAGCTGTAGACGACCAAGGTTTGCTTGTCGCCGAACAGGCCGGCCAGATCGAGCGGCCCGTCTTTGCCTTCGAAGCGGTAGTCGCCGGTCACCTCACCGCCGGGTGGCAGCGCGCGGCGCTGCTCGGCCACGCGTTCGATGTGCCGGCGCAGTTCGATCTCCTCGACCAGCAACGCATGGCGCGCACGGCGATAGTCGGCACTTTCGTTCGGGAACGTCATGCTGCTTCGCTTCGCCATTTCGGCGGCGGGGACGAGAGTGGGGCTGTCGGGCATGGTCAATCTCCTGGGGAGCGAAAGGTCAGTCGCGGTCGGGCGCGCCGAGCGGGAACAGCGGGCGATACGGGCGTGCCTCGTCGACGGCGCGCGCGAACGACGGGCGCGCAAGCAACCGTTTCCGGTAGGCAATCACGTTGGAGAACGAGGTATCGATGCGATGCGTCCAGTCGGCATAGAACAGGAATGGCGCGGCGCCGCAGTCAGCGAGGCTGAAGCTGCCACCGGCCGCCCATTCGCGGTCGGCCATGACCTTGTCGAGCCAGCCGTAGGCGGTATCGAGCATCGCGCGTGCGTCGGCGACGCCACGCGCGTCGTGCTCTGCTTCCGGGCGCAGGCTATCGGCGACGATCTTCTGCTGAGGTGTCGAGATGTAGTTGTCGAAGAAGCGGTCCATGCTGCGGACCTCAAGCGCGGCGCGGGCATCCGTAGGCAGCAGCGACACCGGCCCCGGATGAAGCAGGCCGAGGTATTCGATGATGATGCTTGCCTCGGTGATCGTGCGGCCGGCATCCACCAGCACGGGAAAGCGCTTCAACGGCCATAGCGCCGCGAATTCCTGCAGTGCTTCAGGGTTCTCGTTCGACAGCAGTCGCCATTCGAACGGAGTGCCGTTTTCGTACAGGGCAACCAGGGCCTTCTGGCAGTAGGAGGAAAAGGGGTGGGCATAGAGCTTCAAGGTCATCGTGGGTCACCACTGGATCAAGAAAGGGCTGTTTTACCTGACGACGAACGGGATCGAGGGAAATCGACACGCAATCAGCGGATCCGGGCCACCACTGCTGACACGATGTTGTCAGCAGCCCCGGGGCACGCTATGCACACCTCCCGTCGCCGAGCCTGCCGATGTCTTCATCGAGCCTCACCCTGTACGCCACCCGGGCCGGCTTCGGTCTGCCCGATACCAGCCCGTTCGTGATCAAGACCGAGGTGCAGCTGAAGATGGCTGGTCTGGCCTATGACAGGACATCCGCCATTCCGCCGCAGGCACCAAATGGCAAGTTGCCTTTCATCAATGACCACGACGAGGTGATGAGCGATTCCACCTTCATCCGTGCGCATATCGAGCGCAAGTACGGGGTGGATCTGGATGAGGGTCTGGACGCACGCCAGCGGGCGGAGTCCTGGGCGATCGAGCGTTTGCTCGAGGATCATCTCTACTTCGCCATGGTCTGGTTCCGCTGGATCGATCCGGAGAACTTTGCCAAGGGCCCGGCGCATTTCGCCGATAGCGCACCCGAAGCAGACCGCGCGCAGTTGCGTCATGACATGCAGGCACGCAAGGCGGTCGAGCTGCATGCGCAGGGGCTGGGTCGGCATTCGCCCGCGCGTATCGCCGAACTGGGCAAACACTCGATCGACGCGCTATCGCAGTTGCTGGGCGACAAGCCCTACCTTATGGGCGGATCGTCCGGTGGCGTGGATGCGACCGCCTTCGGCGTGCTCGCCTGCGTCATCACGCCGTTCTTCGATACGCCGTTGCGTCGTGCGGCGGAGGCTCATCCGAACCTGGTCGATTACGTCGCCCGCATGATGCAACGCTATTACCCTGAACACGTATGGTGAACCATGGGGCCAACGCCTGCGACTTTTCGCACGACTTGGTCTTACCCTGCGCAAACTATTGCTGGCAGGCGAATGAAAGGGCAAATGAACACACTCAACCTGTGCCGGAGCTGCTTTCTGTTTTGTATTCTGGTGGCTGTGTCGCTGCCCGGTCCTGGTCACGCACAGGAAAGTGCGGCCGCGTCATGGACCGATCATTCGGGCATGGAAGTCGATGGAGCCAACGTTCATCCTGAGCTTGCGGATGAGGCGGCCGGCACGGTAGGTATTGCCGATGCTTCGCAGCTTGCTCCCGCACCGTATTCGATACGTCAGAGCCGGGACGATGCATGGTGGACCGGCCCCATGCTGGCCAACTCGGCCGAAACATTGCCGCCCGGCCACTTCCTGGTCGAGCCTTATGTTTACGATGTGCATTCCAGTCACGTGGACGGCTTTGGATCGCGCGCTTACATGCTTTACGGGCTCGCACAAAACCTGACGGTCGGTTTCATCCCCATCGTGGGTTACAACAGGATTGCCGATGGCCGGAATAGTTCGGGTGTCGGGCTGGGCGATATCGGCGTGCAAGCCCAGTACCGGCTGACGGAATTCCATGAGGGCAGCTGGATGCCGACGATGGCCATCCAGGTGCAGGAGACCTTGCCGACCGGCAGGTACGACCAGTTGGGGCAGCGGCCGAGCAATGGGTTCGGCGGCGGAGCCTATGCGACCACCTTGGCGATCAACTCCCAGACCTATTTCTGGTTGCCCAACGGCCGCATTGTGCGCATGCGCTTCAACGTGTCGAAGACGTTTTCCAACAAGGCGGACGTGCAGGGCGTGAGTGTCTACGGCACCGGGAATGGTTTCCGCGGCAGCGCCAGGCCCGGCAATGCCGTCTTCGTGGATGCAGCATGGGAATACAGCCTGACAAGACGCTGGGTGCTCGCGCTCGATGCCACATACAGCCACGACAGCAACACCCGCGTGAACGGGTATGACGTGGTGGATGCAGGCAGTACGCTGCCATTGCCTGGAGTCCGGTTGAACTCGGGTTCCAGCGTGGCGTTCGGCGTTGCGCCCGCCATCGAATACAACTGGACTCCCAGTCTTGGCGTCCTGCTTGGCACTCGCGTGATTCTCGGCAACCACAGCACGGTCCCCACGATCACACCGGCGCTGGCACTCAACTATGTCCATTGAGGTTTAATCTAGCGAGCCGGGAAAGACTGCTTCGATCACAAGTCGTACTTCAGGAGGTCATCATTATGAAGCTCCACCGTTTTTTGATTGCCGCTGCTGCTCTGGTTGCATGGACCGGTGTGCCGGCGAAATCGGCTTCGGACGTGCCGGCATACATTGCCAGTGCGGTGGCCGATGCCGGCCGGCCAGCGGATGACAAGACCCAGGATGCGAACCGCAAGCCCGAAGAGGTGCTGGCCTTCGCTGGGGTCAAACCGGGCGACAAGGTCGTTGATCTCATGCCGGGGTCCGGCTACTACACGCGCATCTTCAGCAAGATCGCTGGTGTCCAGGGCAAGGTCTACGCACTGCAGCCAGCGGAAATGAAAAAGATTGCGCCGAAGAGGCTGCAAAGCCTGATGACGTTTGCAGGCACCCCGGCTTATCCGAACGTGGTGGTTCTGGTTCAGCCTATCGCCGCGATCAAGCTTCCCGAGCGCGTCGATATGGTATGGACGTCCCAGAACTATCACGACCTGCATGATCCCTTCATGGGTTCGCTGGACATGGCGCACTTCAATAAATCCGTTTTCGATGCCTTGAAGCCTGGCGGCATTTTCCTGGTGCTCGACCATGCCGCCGCCGATGGCAGCGGCATCTCCAGGACGAACGACCTGCACCGAATCGATCCCGCGTCGGTAAAGGCCGAAGTCACTGCTGCCGGCTTCGAGTTCGTCGGCGAGAGCAAGGTTCTGCGCAATCCCGGGGACGAT
The DNA here is from genome assembly GCF_002001175.1 of Rhodanobacter sp. C03. GTDB lineage: Bacteria > Pseudomonadota > Gammaproteobacteria > Xanthomonadales > Rhodanobacteraceae > Rhodanobacter. The sequence continues at coordinate 1,288,222 of NZ_MUNT01000001.1, forward strand.
CACTCGCTTGCGATCTTTGACAAGTCGATCAAAGGCAAAACCGACAAATTCATCTACAAGTTCCGCAAGCCGTTGAACTAGGCCACGAACAGGGTGCGCGGTGGTTGAGCGAAGTGCCTGGTGCCATGGCACCAGGCACTTCGCGGGATGAAGCAAGCAGAGAACTCTATTCGGGTTCTCGAACCGTGCTCTCCGGATGGTTTTCCAGCGAACGGCACAAGTTTCGCAACGCCTGCTGCAACTCTGTGGGCTCATGCATTGCCTTGCGCGCTGCGCCGACAGCACGGCGTACGAGGCCCGGCGTCTCGCCTTTTTCGATCAGTGCGACTGCGGGATCCCGGCATGCCGCCAGCGCATCCACCCAGTCAGCCTGCTGCATGGTCCGGAAGTGCCGGGTGACCAGACGGCTGGCCCGGAATGCCGGGGCGACCTGTTCCACGGACGCGATGGCTGCAACGAAATCATCGGGCCGGCGCGTTGGCGTGGCCGGATCCAGCGCATCGGCGAGGATCGCCAGCGTGTCGGCGATCCGCCGCCGCAACACGGCGGTCGATCGCACGGGCAGCACGAACCACGCGGAGGCGACACCGATGATCGCTCCGATCACGATTTCCTCCAGGCGGGGCCACAGGATGAGTGGTGCCGACGAACCCGAGAAGCCCTGCAGCAGGGCCAGCGCGAGGGTGACGAACAGCGCCCACCACGCGTAACCCAGCGGGCGCAGCCACACTCCGAGAAAAATCGCGGTGAGAATCAACAGGACGGTGGTGGTGTCGTGCGAGCCGAGGTGCAGGGTGAACGTCAAGGCGAGCAGGGTGCCGGCTGCCGCGCCCAGTACGCGCAACACGCTCTTGTACGCGACATCCAGCCGGCCACGGTTGCCACTGATGACGATGAACGTGGTGAGCACGATCCACGCCCAGCGTTCGGCGAAAAAGACGTAGCCCACCACGAAGGACATCGCCAGCGCGACAGCCATCTGGATGGCCATCCGGGTGCTGGCGATGGGACGCAGCGAACCCTCGCGTGACGGCGCCGGTTCAGGCGCCGGATGTTCCTGCATGCGCGCTGGCGGCAGAAAATGCACGCGACGGGCCAGCGCATGCAGCACGCTCACCCACAGCAGCGCCAGCAACGCAATGAGGATCGGCACCAGCGACGCCGGGATCGCGCTGGTGGGGTCCGCCCGGATATGCGGTGTAGTGAGCAGCACCACGAACGGCAGCGCGATCAACGAGCTGGCTCGCCGCGTCATCGGGCCGAACCGGCGCAACCAGATCGAAAGGAACATGCCGGCAACGAAGACCAGCGCGCCAATCCATGGTGCGCGATGCAACAGCATGCCGACGCCGACCGCGACCAAACCGACCACTGGCAGGGCGATGGCCGCCTCGATGCGGCCACGCAGATCACGATCGAGATGGCTGCGCGAAAGCGACAGGCTCAACACCACCGCCAGCACGACCGGCCCTGGCCCCGGCGCGATTGCCAGTGCGCACAGAAGTGTGGCTATGGCTGCCAGCATAGTCACGCAGGCCTCCCGCAGCGACTGCAGCACGATGGCAATTTTCGCTGCGCTGCCGAATGGCTGGTTTGTCGTCGAAGCAGAGATCATTCGTGTCACTGGAGAATCGGTAATGGAATGGGTCGTGGGACGCAGGACTGGCGAGGAAGGTGGCGTGCTAGTGCACCGCCGCTGACACATCGTTGATCAGTCGCACCAGACCACGCATGTCGAAGTTCGGCGGATCGAGGGTGGAACCCAGCCGCACGATCACCAGCCGTCTGGACGGCACAATGACGATGCGTTGCCCGTTCATTCCCGAGGCGAAGTACGCATCGCCGGGCATGCCGGCGATGATGTGGCTGCCGTCCGCTTCGGTGCCGGTATTGGTCCAGAAGCCAGAGCCGTAGATGCTGTCGAGCGTCTGCTTGCTGACATAGGCGCTCCAGCCTGCAGGCAGGATGCGGCGGCCGTCGAGCATGCCGTCGTCGAGATAGAGCTGGCCGAAGCGCGCCCAATCGCGGGCGGAGGCATAAATGCGGGTGGAGCCGACCAGGGTTTGCGCGCCGTCGAATTCCATCAGCACATGCTGCATGCCAAGTGGATCGAACAGCTCGCGGTGCGCGAAACGGATCAGGCCGGGCGCGCCGCCGCCGATGGTGTCGCGCAGGACGCCACCAAGGATCAGGGTGTTGCCGCTGGTGTATTCCCACTGCGTTCCAGGCGGTATGCGCAGCGCGGCATTGGCGGCGTACGCGGCCATGTCCTTTTTCAGGAGCAACATAGTGGACACCGGATCGAAGCCGCTGTCGTCCTCGGTGAGGTCGAGTCCTGAGGTCATCCGCGACAACTGGTCTAGCGTGATGTGCCCACGCGGATCGCCAGCTGCTTTCCACGCCTGCACCGGTGCCGGTGCTTGCATGTCCAGCTTGCCCTGGCGGACCAGGATGCCGAGCAGCGTGTTCACCACCGACTTGCTCATCGAGTAACCGAGTTGCGGCGTGTTCGGATCGAAGCCGGTGGCGTAGCGTTCGGCGATGAGCTTGCCGTCGTGCAGCACAACGATCGCGTGCACGTTGCGGCGCGGGCCGTTGGCCGGTTCCGCAAAAGCATGTGCCAGCGCGTCGACGATGGCCGGGTCGGTGTTGACGACCGGCGCCGCGGAGGTTGCCGCGAGTGATGCCACTTCACGTGCTGCCTGCAGGGTTGCCGCATCCGGGGTCATCGTGGGCAACGCGCATCCGTAGCCGGGGTAGTAGGTCGCCACGCTGGTGAAGCGGCCACGCCATTGCGCGGTGACGGTTCGCTGCGCGGTATCGACGGCATAGCGCAGGTGCGGCAGCAGGATGTGCATGCCCTGCATCGGCGCGATGTTCTCGGCAAACACCCGATCCGCTGCCAGGCCGGAAACGAACACATCCGCGCACAGCGTCTGCGCGACATTGGCGGTGGCGACCTGCAGCGCCCGGTCCGGCCGTTTCCACGCGACAAGCGTGGCCAGCACCATAGCCAGTGCGAACACGATGCCGAGCATCGTCCCGAGAAATTTTTTCAAGCGGTTTGGCACAAGATTCCTTTTGCAATGTTCCATGGTGGGCATGGATGACGGGCGCAGTGGGCGCCTCGCATGCCGGTGTCACGCTACCCGATACATCGCGACTCGGGGAGTGACAGATGTCAGTCACCGCATGTCATTGTCTTTGGCTGTTTATCTCGAGCCGACAGACGACTTCACGTTTCTGAAGCCGGGATATTCTGAGGGGTTGTTGGTGGTTGAATCTGCGCGTTCTGGTAAGCCTGAAACTCGCTTATGGCGCGATGGTCCGCCGCCACATAGAACAGGTAGGCGATCAGGCCGGCTAGCAGATCTATCTTGATCGTGATGTCTGTCGTATCGATGACGCGATAGTCGAATTTCAACCCGAGGCTGAAGGCGTAGTGCATATCGCCCAGCCTCACGGACGCAATCTGCAATGCCCAGTAGACAATCCCGAAATAAAGAATGCGAGATGTCGGTTTGCGCAAGTGCCAGACAAGCAGTCCTGCGCATCCAAGCGCCACGCCCATGAGGAGAGACCCTTCGATCGCACCGAAGATGCCACCGTAAATGTCCAGTCGGGCCACGATCATCGTGTACAGGCCAAGGAGGACGCTCAATATCGTCCAGATCAGCAATGCATTCTCCAGCGCGGTACGTCGCGGGGGGCTGAACTTCTCGAACATGGTGATCCCCGATTGCCTGAGACGCGCCACGCGACGATTTGCATGGCTATGCAGGTGCCAAGCGATTGCACCGCATCCCCCGGCAGTGCGCAAGCACCAGCTTTCCGGCCGGCGGGACGAGTGCGTGGCTTTTACGATCCGTAATACGCCATTGGCGGTATGCCCGCGTTTCTTCTATGTTGGCGCATCCCACACGCCAAAGGCGCGCACCATGACGGCATCGCTGGAGCATCCCGAGCACCTCAGGCGCAGCCTGTCCAACCGGCACCTGCAACTGATCGCCATCGGTGGCGCGATCGGCACCGGCCTGTTCATGGGGTCGGGCAAGACGATCAGTCTGGCCGGGCCGTCGATCGTGCTGGTCTATCTGATCATCGGCGTGATGCTGTTCTTCGTGATGCGCGCGATGGGCGAGTTGCTGCTGTCGAACCTGCAGTACAAGTCGTTCATCGACTTCTCCACCGACCTGCTCGGGCCATGGGCCGGCTTTTTCTGCGGCTGGACTTACTGGTTCTGCTGGATCATCACTGCGATCGCCGACGTGATCGCGATCGCCTCCTACGCACAGTACTGGTTTCCGGGACTGGCGCCGTGGATTCCGGCGGTGCTGTGCGTGCTGTTGCTGCTGAGCCTGAACCTGGCCACGGTGAAGCTGTTCGGCGAGATGGAATTCTGGTTCGCGCTGATCAAGATCATCGCGATCTGCGCGTTGATCGTGACCGGCTTCGGCCTGGTCGCGTGGGGTTTCCGCTCGCCGTCGGGGCACGCGGCGTCGGTGGCCAACCTGTGGAATGACGGCGGCGTATTCCCGAAGGGGCTGGGCGGCTTCTTCGCCGGTTTCCAGATCGCAGTGTTCGCCTTCGTCGGCATCGAACTGGTCGGCACCACCGCGGCCGAGACGGCCGATCCGAGGCGCAACCTGCCCAAGGCGATCAACTCGATCCCGGTGCGCATCATCATCTTCTACGTGCTGGCCCTGCTCGCGATCATGGTGGTGACACCGTGGCGCATGGTCGAGCCCGGCAAGAGCCCGTTCGTGGAACTGTTCGTACTGGCTGGTATTCCGGCCGCCGCCAGCCTGATCAACTTAGTGGTGCTGACCTCGGCGACGTCGTCGGCGAACAGCGGCATCTTCTCCACCAGTCGCATGCTGTTTGGTCTGGCCGAGGAGAATCATGCGCCGAAGGCGTTTGCCCGACTGTCGCGCGCGGCGGTGCCGTCACGCGGCCTGCTGTTCTCCTGCTTCTGCCTGCTGCTGGGGGCGGCCCTGATCTACCTGATCCCGGACCTGGTCACTGCGTTCACCCTGGTCACCACGCTGTCCGCGATACTTTTCATGTTCGTCTGGTCGCTGATCCTGTTCGCCTATATCGCGTACCGGCGCAAGCGCCCGCAGCTGCATGAAGCGTCGGACTACAAGATGCCTGGCGGCGTGTTCATGTGCTGGGTCTGCCTGGTGTTCTTCGTCTTCGTGCTGGTCCTGCTCAGCCTGCAGTCCGATACCCGCCAGGCCCTGCTCGTGAGTCCGCTGTGGTTCGTGCTGCTGGCGGCGGGTTATGCCTGGAGGGGGCGCCGGACCTCGCGCCCGGGCGGCCCGGTGGATTGATTCCGCTGGCTCGGTGAGGGTAGGTCGCGCGTCTGCCCGACGCGGTCGGGCAGACTGAAGTTCACCAGCACGCTGCGGGAATGACCGGCCTGCGTGCAGAACGGCTGGACGTGCCGACGGGCCATGCAGATCTGTCGCGGCGATCCAAACAGAAGGCCCGCCAACCGGCGGGCCTTCTGTTTGGACGGTTGATCTCCATGCCTGGCTCTCAACCGGGGGCTTGGTCTAGTTGGAAGCCGGTGCAGCGGAAGAACCCGCGGCCGCCGGGGCAGCGGCCTTGTGCTTGTGCATGGCCTTGTGTTCTTTCGGCCCGTTATTGCGGTACATCGCGTCAGCAGTCTGCTTCTGGTCGGTCGACAACACGGCGTACAAATCACTCATCGCGGAAGACAGCTTCTGCATGTTTTCCGCATGCAGCTGGGTGAGTGCGGCATAGGACTTCATGGCTTCGTCGGCGTTCATCGTCGGAAGCTTCTGCGCGCGGTCGCGGAAGGCGTCGGCGGCCTTCTTGGCGTTGTCGCGCATCGTCTGGGCGAAGGCGTCCCACTGTTTCGACTGCGCGTCGGTGATCTTCAACTGGGTGTGCAGATCGCTGATGCGTTGTTCCACGGCATCCGCGCGCTTTTGTGCGTGATGCATGGTGTGTGTCGCATTCGAAGCTGGCGCAGCGGGAGCCGTTGCTGCCTGCTGCGCCCAGGCTGGGCTGCTGAGGACGGCAAACGACAGCAAGGCGGGTACGGCAAGGTTGCGAATGGCGTTCTTCATGGTTGGATGCTCCGATTCACTAAGGTCGGATCGACGACGGCCCGGCTGGGCGCGTCGCGGCATTTAATCTTGATACGGTGCATTCGGATCGGGTGGCGGCGGAGGTGGGTTGTTGTTGTCGTAGTAAACCACTCCAGGCGGCGGTGGCGGTGGCGCCGTCGTGTAGACCACGGCGGGTGGCGGTTGCTGTGCCGAATTCGCAATCACCGTGCCGGCGATCACGCCCAGCAAGGCACCGGCGATAAGCGCGCCGCCGTTGTTGCCACCACGGCGATAATCATGGCCGCGGTAGTACTGGGGAGCCGGCCGTCCGTGATATCCGCCGCGTTGGTAGTACTGCTGCGCCTGGGTGGGCAGCGCGGATGCCGTCATGGCCACGGCAAACAAGGCTATGGCGATCTGACGGTATACATGGGTACGAGAAGTGTGAGTCATGAAAGTATCCTCCTCACGATGTCGCGGTTGTCGCATGCATCGGCCAGCATCGGATGCCTGCGAGGGCATGAATCGGTGCGGCGACCGTGGGTAATGACAACAACGTCTGGCATGTCATTACGATCGCCGACGGCCGAGTCTATGACAAATCATGTGCAGGGTTACGCATGCAGCCTGGGGAAGTGGGGATCGGTTCATGCCGCCCCGGCCATGGACCGGCAGCGATCGTGATCCTGGGCATCCGATCCTTGATATTGCCGGCGCGACCAACTGGAAAACCCAATTGGATTCATGAGGTTGGCTTGACGATATCAGGGTGGATCGGCATGGGCGCGAGTGCGGCTAGCTTGCGATATAGGCCGCGAAACCGTGCAGGAAATTGCCGAGTTGCTGGCGGATCGCTTCGTCCTGCAGCTCGCCGTGCTCGTCGAACACCTTGGACGCGCGCGATACCAGCAGGCGGCCGCCGGACCAATGCCGCGTGCCCAGCGTCTTCAGTATCGGCAGCCAGCCGTTCTGGGCGAGGATGGTGCCGAAGCCGCCAGGTGAAGCGCCGATCAGCGCGACCGGACGGTTGCCGAAGATGCGCGGGATGTCGGAGGCCGGGCGCGACAGCCAGTCGATCGCGTTCTTGAACACGCCGGGTACGCCGTTGTTGTATTCCGGCGTGACCAGCAGCAGGCCATCGCTGCCGGCGATGCGCTCCTTCAGCGTGGTGACCGCGGCGGGCAGTCCTTCGCGCTGCTCCAGATCGCCGTCGTAGAGCGGGATGCCGTGCAGCGTGGCGACATCCAGCGTGACACCGCTGTCGACCAGGGTCGTTGCTGCATGCAGCAAGGCGGTGTTGTAGGACCCGGCACGCAGGCTGCCGGAGATGCCCAGGATGCGGGTCATGTGCGGTTTCCTGTGCTGTCCGCTGCCAGTTGCGTGGCGATGCGCACCTCGCCACTCAGCACCTTGTGGATCGGGCACATGTTCGCGATCTGCAGCAGGCGTTCACGCTGTTCGTCGGTCAACAGCCCTTGCAGGGTGATCGCACGCGCGATGTCGTTGCCGGCAGCAGGTGGCCCATCCGGATTGAAGCGCAGCTCGACGCCAACAGCGGTCAACGGCCATTGCTTGCGCGCCGCGTACATCTGCAAGGTGATGGCGGTGCAGGCACCGAGCGCCGACAGCAGCAAGCCGTGTGGCGACGGGCCAGCGTCGGCACCGCCCACCTCGGATGGCTCGTCCGCCAGCCAGGCATGTCCGAGTCCGTCGGTCAGTGTCACCGTGTAGGGCACCGGGCCCGTGATGGCGCGGACGGTGGGGGTGGTCATGAATGTGTGCTCCGTGGCATGTCCGCAGCATCATCACCCGATCGCGTTTCATCCACCAGACCGGTCCGCATTGCGCGATGGGTTGCCACATGTCTGTCATGGGGATTGCCTAGGGTGGCTGGATGACATGTACATATTGTTGCTGTGCTCGCCCTGTTGCGCGCGGCCGCGTCCGTGACACAGTGGACCAAGCCGGCCAGGATGGTCGGTCGTGACGCTTTCGCGCCGTCGCTTCCTGTGTGGAGCCGGCAGCCTGATCGGCGGGTTTGCCGTTGCCGATGCGTTGCGCCTGGCATCGGCAGGCACGATGCCGATGGCAATGCCTGCCCGAATGTCGGCACCAACGCTGGCAGCACCGAAGGTTCCACTGCTCAATCCGACTTCACTGACGCGCTTTGTCGATCCCCTGCCGGTGCCGCCGATCGCGCGTGCAAGCGGGACACGTGCGCATCCGGCCTATCCAGGCCGTACGTTGCCGTATTACCGGATGGAGATGCGTGCCTTCAGCGCGCGCCTGCACCGCGACCTGCCACCCACGCCGCTGTGGGGTTACGACGGCCAGTCGCCGGGTCCGACCTTCGAGACGACGCGTGGCGAGCCGTTGCTGATCGAATGGGTGAATGCCTTGCCGACCGAGCACTTCCTGCCGATCGACCACAACATCCACGGTGCCGAAAAATCCAAGCCTGCGGTGCGCGCCGTGACGCACGTGCACGGTGCGCGCGTGCCGGCGGGCAGCGATGGCTGGCCGGAGGACTGGTATGTGCCGGGCCGCTCGGCGCAGTTTCACTATCCGGGCGTGCAGGATGCGGCGACGCTGTGGTACCACGATCATGCGATGGGCATTACCCGGCTCAACATTTATGCCGGACTGTTTGGCGCGTTCAATGTCCGCGACGCGGACGAGCAGGCGCTCGGCCTGCCATCGGGGGATCACGACCTGCCGCTGATCCTGTGCGACCGGCTGATCGCGCGCGATGGCCAGCTTTACTACCCCGTTTCCGATGACCCATCGGCGCCGTGGGTGTCGGAATGCCACGGCAATGCGGTGCTGTGCAACGGCAAGCTCTTTCCCTATTTCGAGGTCGAGCCGCGACGTTACCGCTTGCGCCTGATCAATGCGGCGAACACCAGTTTTTTCGATCTCTCGTTGTCGCATGGGCATTCGTTCCAACAGGTCGGCAGCGATCAGGGGCTGTTGCCTGCCCCGCTGGAGCGACCGCGGATCGAGCTGTATCCGGCCGAGCGCGCCGACGTGGTGGTGGATTTCACCGGCTTGGCGGGGCAGGCGGTGCAGCTGCATCACCAGAGCGAGGCGATCCTGGAGTTTCGTGTGCGCGACCGTGGGCGGCGCGATACGTCCGTGCTGCCAGCCACGTTGCGCCCGGTCGCGTGTATCGATCCGGCGACAGCCGTGCATGATCGTCTGTTGACGATAGGCGAGCAGGACGATGCTGGCGGCAATCCGATGATGATGTTGCTCGGCGGCAAGATGTGGTCGGACCCGGTCACGGAGAAGCCGAGGCAGGGCACGACCGAAACCTGGAGCTTCGTCAACATCACCGGCGATGCGCATCCGATCCACCTTCATCTGGTGCGCTTCCAGGTGATCGATCGGCGTCCGTTCGATCTGTTCGCCTGGAACGCGCATCGTGCCGTCAAATACACCGGCCCGGCACAACCACCGCCACCGCACGAAGCGGGCTGGAAGGACACCGTGCGTGCCGATCCCGGCATGGTCACGCGTATCGCGATGCGCTTCGAGGGCGAGCCCGGTCGTTATGTGTGGCATTGCCACTACCTCGAGCACGAGGACAACGAAATGATGCGGCCCTACCAATTGCTGCCGGCGCAGGCCTGATCGTCACGCACGCGCTGTGCGCTGACGCACATGCTGGTGTGTTGTAGCCGCACTGTCATGCAGGACGCGTGCGTTGTCGCGCGAGTGCCAACGCAATGTCATCTGCGCGGACCAGACTGCCGACGGCCGGCAGGCGCGCTTCGCGCGCAGGCCAGTAATCAGGGGGATTACTCGATGGCAGCCTTTACCCAAGTGTCTGCAGGAGATCCAGTCATGCGCACAGTGTTCGGCCATACGCGGCTCAAATCGTTGGTCGTTGGCGTCTTCGCTGCCGGACTTGCCGGCATCGTGAGCGCACAGAGCACCACTCCACCCGACAAGGACGCCAGCTTCCGCCAGAACGTGCCGGCTACCAGCGCGCGCAATCGCCAAGGTTTGCCCGGCGGCATCGTCACGCTGCATAACCCCGGTCATGTGGGTGACCGCAGCAATGACACGCTTACCCCGATCAAGCACGTCATCCTGCTGATCGGCGAAAACCGCACCTTCGATCACGTCTACGCCACCTATACGCCGCCCCGCGGACAGAGCATCCGCAATCTGCTGTCCGAAGGCATCGTCAACGCGGATGGCACGCCGGGACCGAACGTGACTGCCGCACGCCAGTGGCAGGCATCGAATACCGGCGCGTTTGCGGTTGCACCCACCCACACAGCGCCGTATGCGCTGCTGCCGGCGATGAACACCGGCGGTGCTCCGACGCAGGCGTATCTTGCTTCGGCGGCACAGGCGGAAGCCATCGAGCCCGGACTGCCGACGGAAGACTACGTCGAACTCGCCGAAGGCGGCACCGGTCTGCCCAACGACGTCATCGACACGCGCTTCCCCACGCAGTTGCCGAACGCGCCGGTCGATATGCATGCGTCGATCAGCTACAACGATTACGCCAACAGCCCGGTGCACCGTTTCTTCCAGATGTGGCAGCAGCTCGACTGCAGCGCGCAGGCTGCAACGGCACACAATCCCAGCGGTTGCCGCAATGACCTGTTCCCATGGGTCGAGACCACCATTGGTGCCGGCAACAACGGTGCCGCGCAACCGGCAGGTTTCACCGTGCAATCCACCGGCGAGGGATCGACCTCGATGCAGTTCCTCAACATCGCCAAGGGTGACGCGCCGTACTTCGCCGAGCTGGCGCAGAACTACACGCTGAGCGACAACTTCCACCAGTCGGTGATGGGCGGCACCGGCGCCAACCACATCATGCTCGGCTTCGGCAGTCCGATTTATTACGCCGATGCGCAGGGCCATCCGGTAATGCCGCCGGCCAACCAGATCGAGAACCCCAACGCCCAGGCAGGCACCAACAACTGGTACGTGCAGGACGGCTACGGTGGCGGCTCCTACGTCAACTGCGCTGACGACACGCAGCCGGGCGTGGCTGAAGTGAGGGGTTATCTGCGCTCGTTGCCTTATCGCAGCTTCCGCGGCACCGACTGCAAGCCGGGCGCCTATTACCTGGTGAACAACTACAACCCGGGTTACCTCGGTGACGGCACGCCTGCGCCGCTGGGCAGCCAGCAGTTCACCATCCCGCCGACGAAACAGGACAACCTCGCCCTGCTGCTGAACCGCCACAGTGTCAGCTGGAAGTACTACGGTGAGGGCTGGGGCGACGGCAAGGAAAACGGTGAGGCTGGCACGTTCTGCAACATCTGCGACCCGTTCCTGTATTCCACCCAGGTGATGACCAATCCGGCGCTGCGTGCGAACAACCAGGACATCAACGACCTCTATAGCGACATCCAGAACGACACCTTGCCGGCGGTATCGATCGCCAAGCCGGATGGACTGCTGGATGGCCATCCGTCCTCGTCCAAGCTGGAACTCTTCGAAGGCTACGTGAAGAAGATCGTCGAGATGGCCAAGGCCAACCCGAAGGTGTGGAACGACACCGTGATCATGGTGACCTTCGATGAAGGCGGTGGTTACTACGACTCCGGTTATGTGCAGCCGATCGACTTCTTCGGCGACGGCACGCGCATTCCGCTGCTGGTGATCTCGCGTTATTCCGAAGGCGGCCATGTCGTGCACACGTACTACGACCATGTCTCCTTCGACAAATTCGTCGAGGCCAACTGGGGTCTGAACGAAGCGATCTCGTCACGTAGCCGCGACAATCTGCCCAATCCGATCGCGCTGCCCAGCGATCCGTATGTGCCGGTGAATTCGCCGGCGATCGGCAACCTGATGAACATGTTCGATTTCGGGCGATCAGGCGTCTCGGATCACGCGGTCGCGGCTACCAGAGACTGATTGCCGCGCAAATCATGCCCTGCCTGCAGCAGCAGGCAGGGCATTCGCGTATCCGGAACTCACGAACCATCTTGGGAGAGAACGCCAGTGAACGACAACCTGATCAAGCCGGAGAGGCGCCTGCGTCGCAGTTCGGTCATGCGCCATGGTTTCAGCGTGGCCCTGTTCGTCGCGGTGGGGTTTGGCAGTCCGCTCGCGCATGCGGATTCCGCCGATTTCCGAGCCATGCCGGGGCTATGGAAGATCACTACGCGCAAGCTCAGCCATGGCCATCCCGGCAAGCCATCGATCGAATGGCATTGCATCGACGAAGGGGCCGATCCATGGACTTCGTTCGCGAGCTTTGCCGTCCCCACTGTCCCGTCATGCCAGCGCAATGACCAGCACCGCAGCAGCACGGCGTTGGCGTGGGCGGTGAGCTGTTCCGGTCATCCGCCGGTGAATGGTCGTGGCCGCGTGGACTTCGATTCTGCGGAGCACTACATCGCCAGCATCGAACTGCAGAAGCGTGGCGAGGTCGTCCGCGTCGAAGGCCAGCGCTATGCAGCCTGCACCGGCCCCAGCGATTGAATTCCTTGCGGCAAAGCGATTCCGCATCGGGCGCGTCCGACGAATTTGACGAAAACCGGCATGCCGGCCCTGACGGCGAGCAGGCATAGTCACATTCAGCGAACCAGCCGGCTCAGCAAGAGCTGGCCCTCCTCTGGGGAGGCTTGCAGCGATGCTTTGCATAGGCCATAGGCTCTAATGATGCGCTGGAGTGTGCAGGCTATAGTCGTGCCGTGCCGGTTCGGATAGGCATGTTCAGATGGCATGCAAGTCGGCCTGCTGGGCAGCTGCAGGGATGCACCTCGGCGCGTGCGAGCCCCGGCGGCATTGGTCCGACGTGGCGGACCGCAAATCAGCAGAACGCTCAATGGTTCGTCCCCGACGGGATACTCCGCACATGGCCGATCAAAAATCTTTCCCGAAGGCGCCGGGTAACGTTGTCGACTGGAGCGACCCGTTGCTGGTGTCGCTGTTGAACAAGACCGATGACTGGCATCTCGACAATCGCGGGGCTATCCCGCCGCGACATATCCATATCGAGTTTGGTTGGGGAGCCGCGACCTCGAAGCCTGCGATGCTGGCTTGGGAGAACGATGATGCGATGGTCATCGAGACTTTTTTTCCGATCCAGCAAGGCGAGCGCGTGCGGGTGGAGAAGCCTTGCGAGACTGGCGTCGAGAGCCAGTGGTGTCAGGTCACCGAGAGTCGGGCAGGGCACCGCACCGACGACAAGGCCAACGGTATCCACGTGCATTTCCTGCACAAGGGCTGATTACGCCACCGCGCATTGCTGGGCCTTTTCGTCACCGCCCGCAGACAACTGAATCCAATCGAGGTGATCGATAGCCCCGGGTCACGCATGTACACGAGCAGTCGCTTGTTTTTTCCGCCATTGCGCGGATCACGCCATTTCGGCCACGCTCATGGAGTGGATGGAGGGCGTACGCGCTGCGGTGGCGGTGGCTGCCAGTCTGTCGGCGGATCGAGTGGCTTGCCGGCGTCGGCGAGCATCGCGTCGATGCTGTCGACCTCGCGCTCATGCGCCAGCATGCTGGCGACCTCTTTCGTCGGCGGCAGCGCCGGAGTTCCGGTGATTGTGGCCAGCTGATTCATCTGCCACTGCAAGCGGCGGCGCTGCGCCAGGGCCTCGGCCCGGTCGTCGGCATCGCGGGCGTTCCACTCATGCAGCTGCAGGCCGACCATGTTCGCAATCACGGTGTCGCCATGCTCCATCGAGGTCGCGGTATCACGACACGTCTTGCGCCGGCCATCGCTGGGCGCCGTGCCAGGCTCGCAGACTCGCACCAGATCCTGCAGCGCCGGCATGGCCAGCGCTGCGACCATGCTCATCGCCTGCATCTGCCGTTGCGACTCGGGTGTGTTGGCCTGATCCGCCGGATCGCCTGGCGGGGTGGGGACACGATTCAATCCGGCGATGAAGCGTCGTCCGAGAGACGCAAAATAGACATTGAAATGGGTGGAGCGCGCCATGTTCGCGAGGGCTTCGTCGATGCGTGCCTGATCCGCGTGAGTGGAGGCGTCATGCAACGCGGCCATCCACACATCGCCATTGTGCGGATCGATGCCGCGCACGCGGGTCTCCCGACTCAGCACCTCGCAACCGGGCTGTGTACTGCACTGGATCACATCAAGCAGCCCGATATCCGCGGCCTGGGGTGCGACGACGGTAGCGCGGTCCAGCAGGCCCAGCGATTTTTCCGCACCATTCGAAAGATCCTGCGCAAGCCCGGCAGCGGTGACCAGAGCATCGGCATCCGGCTGCGCCGCGAGTGTTTCAACGGCGCCGATCCGCCACGTGGTTGAGGATGCAGCGGAGTCTGGCGCAGAGCCAGTCTGGCTTGCTGTGGTGCCGGCGATGGCGAGCGAGCTTGCCAGCAGACCGGCAACAAGAGTTGTTCCGGAGATTATCCATGGGTAACGCATCGCGCGATCCTCACATTCTTCGGGAAATCCAGTGTAGCCACCAAAGACTGGTCGAAGTGCGGCACGCACCGCTGCTGCCCCAGGGGCGCCCTGCTTGGCGCCTGATCCGGTACGGCGCGCCCACGCCTGTAGCGGCGCTAGACTGTGGCAGGCTGGCCCGGTATGGCGACGTGGCAAATATTGTCGCCGCACACAGGCCGCCGTCAGCGTGTTTGCCGCGGAGGCCCAGCTCATTCCAATCCCATCGATCCAACGTGAACCAACAGACGGCATCAGCTTCTTCTTTGCCGTGCTGCCGGACGAGCAGGCTCGTTCGGGGCTCGCTGGCGTCAGCGAGCGTTTCCGCAAATCAGCGCGGATGATCGGCACACCGGTGGGTGCCCACAGCTACCATCTGACGCTTTGTCCCATGGGTCGACCGGAGCGGATGTTGCCATCGCTGGAAGCCGCCTTGCTGGCTGCCGCCGGTACGGTACGGGCCAGTACATTCGACGTCACGCTGGATTCGGCCATGCGCTTCAGCGCCAAGGACGGCCGCTTCCCGTTTGTACTGTGCACGGACAGTGTCAGCGGCGCGTCGGTATTGAAGCTGCGCTGGGCCATCGCCGATGCGCAGCGCCGCATTGGGCTGTCGGTGAGTGGCGTCTCCAGCTACCTGCCGCATGTCGCGTTGCTGCATGGTCATGCGATCGACGCGATGCAGGAATCCATCACACCGATCTGCTGGACGGTGCGTGAGTTTGTGCTGATCCGCAGCTTCTTCGGCCAGGGCCACCAGGAGGTGGTCGCGCGCTGGCCGCTGGAGCCGTCGGTCGCTGCCCGGCGCCTTGGCGTGCTCGACCTTGCCGACCTGCCGGATCTGGGCGAACTACCTGCCGAAGACGAATGATCTGTCGGCGTGCTGCGCGAGCCAGCTGCGGAATGCTGGTGCTGGCAGCGGATGACTTACCAGGTAGCCTTGGATGGCGTCGCAACCCAGTGCGGCAAGTGCATCCCGTTGCTCCTCGGTTTCGACGCCTTCGGCGACCACGAACAGCTTGAGGTGGTGCGCGATGGCGATCATGGCCTCGATGAACCGGTCGGGCGAACCGGCGTGCAGTACCTCGATGAACGTGCGATCGATCTTGAGTTCGCGCACTGGAAGTTTTTTCAGGCTTTCCAGCGAGGTATAGCCGGAGCCGAAATCGTCCAGTGAGAACTGGAACCCGGCGGCATCCAGTTCGCGAATCTTGCTGGCCGCATCGTCCAGGTCGTGCAGGAAGGCGTTCTCGGTGATCTCCAGAGTGATGCGGCGCGGATCGACCCGCGTCGATGCCACCGTTTCCTGCAGCGTGCGCACGAAGTCTTGGGCGAACAGTTGCCACGGACTGACGTTGATCGAGATGCGGGCCTGGGCATCTGCGGTTGGCCATGCTTCCAGCTCAAGGCAGGCCTGATGCAGGACGTCGCGTCCGATGCGATGGATCAGGCCGGTCTCCTCGGCGATCGGAATGAATTCGCCCGGCTCGATCAGACCATGTTCCGGGTGTCGCCAGCGCAGCAGTGCCTCGGCGCCGATGAAGCGCCCCTGCATGTCGAGCTGGGGATGGTAATGCAGTTCGAATTCGCCGCGGTCGAGAGCAAGCCGGAGGCCCTTTTCCAGCAACAGGCGTCGATCGGCCTGCGCCTGCATCCCGCTCTCGAATACCACCGCGGTGTGCCGCCCGGCAGCCTTGGCGCGGTATAGCGCCATGTCGACCTGACGCAGCACGTGGTCGACATCCTGGGCCGTGCCAGGCAGTGGCGTGATGCCGGCGCTCACACCGACGACCAGGTCATGGTTGCCGATACGCAGCGGCACGGCGAGCCGCGCCGTGATCTCGCGTGCGATGCGCAGGGCTGCATGAGCGGGTGGTTCGCCGGTGCCACCCAGTGGCTGCAGGTGCAGAGCGAACTCGTCGCCACCGAAACGGGCGAGGCAGGCATCGGCGGGGGCGGCTTCGCCGATGCGCGCGGCGACTCCTTTCAGCAGCTCGTCGCCCACGTCATGGCCGAGCGCTTCGTTGATGGTCTTGAAGTGATCGAGATCGAACAGGATAAGCGCGCCGTCTACCTGTTCCGTGGCGGCAAGTGCATGCTGCAGACGCTCGTGCATGTAGTGGCGATTCGGCAGGTGGGTCAGTTGATCATGATAGGCAAGGTGTCGCAGGTCCGCCTCGACGCCCTCCCGCCGCTGGGTTTCGCTGCGCAGTTCGCTGAGGCTGATCCCCAGTGCACGGGTTCGTTGCAGCAGCTCACGTCGGAGTACGCCACTCATCAGCAGTACCAGCACCAGGAACGCCAGTGAGTCGAAGGTCAACCCACGTCCGCCGGCGTGATTGACTGTTTCGGCATGCACCGACGCGGCGGCCTGCACGATCAGGTACAGCGTGAGCGACCAGACACGCGCACCACGGCCCCGGCGCCACAGCATGATGCAGCAGCACACCGCCCACAGGTAGCTGACATCCACCGCGGCGTAGTAGATGCCGGTAAGCAGGGGTGATTCGGTGCCGGCAAAGTGCTGCACGCTCTCGCCCCAGGGCAGCAGCAACGGCGAGCGTGGGGTGATGCTGGTGTATAGAAGGCTATACGGCGAATCCAGGTTGATCACCAGCAGGGGGCCAAATACAAGCACGGCCAGCGTCACCCAGCGCCGCCAGTGCGCGAGATCCGTGTACAGACCGAAGAACCAGATACCAGCCGGATAGATCAGGCAGGCGAAGGTGATCTGCGCGCGCATCAGCGCGCACGCCGTCGACAAGGTATCGGTCTGGTAGAGCGCTGCGGTCAGCGCCAGGTAGATCGAGAGCAGCAGGCTGAGGCAACCGAACGCGAGATACACACGGCCCTGACCACGCGAAGATCCCGCGAGCGTGGCGTGGATGCCGGCGAAGAAACAGATGCCGCAGGCAATCAGCAGGCTGGATACATACAGAGTCAAGCGGCCACCGTTGGATTCCCCTGTGTGCCGCCGTCCAGCGGCGGTCCCCGGTTCGTGATGTTACGCCTCAGCCGATGGCTGCGGCCATCGGCCGGTCACGTTTCGGATGGCAGCCCAGTGCAGGCGATGATCTATATACTCGCAGCCCCGGAGTGCCCTGATAGATCGAGCCATGTCCGATATCCCCGCCTGCCCGCTGTGCGCGATGGAAAACACCTATCCCGACGGCGACAGCTACGTGTGTGCCGACTGCGGCCACGAGTGGCCGATCGCGGCGGCTGCAGGTGAGGAAGGCCTGCTGGTGAAAGACGTTAACGGCAACCCTCTCCGCAGTGGCGACACGGTGACGGTGATCAAGGATCTGAAGGTGAAGGGCTCGTCGATTCCCCTGAAGCAGGGCAGCGTGATCCGGAACATCCGCCTGGTCGAAGGCGACAGCGAGCACATCGAAGGCAACTCGGACAAGATCAAGGGTCTGGTGCTGAAGGTCTGTTTCCTGAAGAAGGCTTGATGAGAAACAGGTTGCCTGGAGTCTGCCGGGTGCGGGTTTCATCGAGTCTCGTCGGCACTGCCTGCTGCTTATCGGCCTAAATCGTTCGGCCAGTTGCCGACAGCCCCCAGGATGGGCGGAGAATCGTCTGGCTTCGGGTTATTGCCAAGAGCTTTTCCCTCTATCTCCATAGAGAAGCTTGGCGCACGGCGGCCGATGAAATCATGTAGGAGCAACGATGATGAAGATGCTCGTTTACGCGATAGCGGTATTCGCGCTGCCGATCGGTACCGCCCATGCAGCAAGCACACCACCACTGCGTGAGGGCCTCTGGCAAAGCCATACTCAGGAAATATCGAGTCCTGGAAACAAAAAAACCGATAGCATTTCGGAGATCTGTCGCAATCATGCGATTGATGAACACGCGGAGTCTCTCGCCAAAAACATGAAGGGTTGCACCCCGATCAGCGAAAATATCGAGGGCGACACGTTAACCGCGGAGATGCGTTGCGCCGTCGGCAAAACGGTTATTGACAGCAAGTCGGTGGTCACCTTTCAGGGCGACACGGCAGCCCATTCCGAATCGCACACCACGTACACCCCTGGCCTTGCCGGCATGACGGGAGACGTGATGATCAAGGACATGAAGTATGTCGGTAGCTGCCCGGCAGGCATGAAGCCCGGGGACGTCAGATACCCAAAGTGAAGCATCCCGCCTCCGTGGGGTATCAACGAAACGGGCCGGAGCAATCTGGCCCGTTTCGTTGATGCAGTCAGCCTGATCCGTACTTGAGCGGATCAATGCTTCTCGTTGCGCGCGCCACGGTTGCCGCCACCACGGGCGGGCTGAGCATGTCCCTGCGGACGTGGCTGTTGATACGAACGCGCGGCAGGGCGGTACGACGCCGATGTTGGCCGCGGGTTCCCTTGATAGCCGGCTGCGCTGCGCGTGGGGCGCGCATACGAGTTGGCACGGTTGTACGACATTCCCCGTTGAGTGCTGTTGTTTCGCGGTGCGTAGCTGGCGGAACGTTGGGTGTTGAAGGCGCCTGCGCGCGGCGTGGCGGCAATCGCCGGCATACCATGGTTGACCGAAGCGCGCATGGAGCGATTCTGGCTGGCCATGCGCGCCTGTTGCTGCTGCGCTGCCAGTGGCTGCATGTGCCGATCGCGTGTGGCGAGCTGATCCTGCGCCGTAGGCCGTGACATCAAGCCACCCCTGCCACCGTTGTAGCTGACGCGGCTGATGTTGGTGTTGTAGCCGACGTTGCGGTTGTAGTTGAAGCGGCCATGATTCCAGTAGCCGCCGCGATAACCCACGCCGTCATAGCCGTAGCCATAGTTGATGCCGCCATAGAAGCCCACGTGCCGTCCCCAATAGCCCCGATTGAAGACGTAGAAACCGTTGCTCCAGCCCCAATACCCAGGCGTCCACAGCGCACCGACATAGGGAGCCAGCACCCAGGTGCCCGGTACCCAGAAGTAGCCACCATCGCCGTAGGCCCAGTAGCCAGGCGTCCAGATATAACCGGCGCCGGGCATGATCGGCTGGGCGTAGATCGGCAGTGGCGGTGGGGCGATGCTGACCGAGACGAACACGCCTGCGAAAGACGAGAACGAGACCGCCATGAAGCTGGCCGCCAGCATCCACAGAGCCAATCGGCGCAGCAGGGCTGATCGCAGGGTCGGAAGACTACGCAGGTGCAGTTTCATGGGAATACCCCTTGGAAGTTGACGGTACTGGGACACGATAACGGGGCAGCGCCGATTCGGAGGACGGCATGCACGGGTTGGCCGAAAGCCGTTCATACGGGAGTCGACAAGGTGTACCTCAAGTAACTTGTTCCATGAAAGTCCCGTCGCATCAGAGTCACGCAGCGCGGTGCAACGACATGGCAGCGCGTTGAAAAAGCGGGTGCCGTGGATCGCCGTAGTTGGCTACCGCACGAACAACCGCTACAGTCCGTATTTTTCCAAATGCGAAAGATTCTCATGTCGATTGGCCACCGGGTCCTCAAATTCGTCCGTCAGCTTCATCTCTACCTCGGCATATTTACCGCGCCGATGCTGCTGTTCTTCGCGATTACCGGCGGTCTGCAGACCTTCAGCCTGCACGAGACCACCCGCGGCAGCAGTTATACGCCGCCGGCGTGGCTGGCGAGCATGGCGCAACTGCACAAGAAGCAGACCACGGTGATGCCGGTGCGACGACCGCGATCGGCGGAAGCGGGCGCGCCGATGGCGAGTCCGGGCGAGGCGAATGCCGTTGCACCGTCCCCGGCGATCGCGGTATCGGACACGCGTGCACCGGGAGGATCGAGTCAGCCGGCTGACAATACCGGCGCAAGGCCCAAGAAAAACCTGCTGCCCATGAAGATATTCTTCGCGCTGGTATCGCTGGGCCTGCTGATCTCCACCTTGACCGGGATCTACATGGCCTGGCGCTTCAGTCGCAAACCACAGTTGGTCGGTGGCCTGTTGCTCGCTGGTATTCTCGTCCCGATCGCACTCACCCTGTTTTGACGCCGGATGCCGTGATGGCGGCCTCAATGATCTGTCGAGATGGTTGCGAATGCTCGCGCGGCCACCGTGCCGATAGCATGCAGAAGCATGGGACAGGATGGCACGGCCAAGCGAGCGCAAGTGCGTGGCTATGCATGACGAGCTGAGGGCGACTCGCTAGTCTTCGTCGCTGTCGTCCGCGTTGGCTTTCCAGTAGCCCTTGGCCTTCATCCAGTCCTTGGGCACGCCGCGTTCTTCACTGAGCCACTGGCGCATGTTGCGGGTCCGGCGCGATTCGCTGGCAATCCAGTAGAAGGTGTCGCCGATGGGCGTGTGTAGTGCACGCAGGGCCTGCTCCAGCAAGTCGCTCTGGTCGGCTGCCGTGCCGTTGCGTTCAAGCCAGTGGATGTTGACATGGGCGCGTGAGCGGAGCGCCTGGCGATCCTCTGCATCGGGAATTTCCAACAGCACCTCGACATGGGTGCCTTCAGGCATTTCTTCCAGCCAGCGGCCGATCGCGGGCAGGGCGGTTTCATCGCCGACCAGCACATAGGTGTCGAAGTCGTCGGCGACCAGGGAAGATCCGCGCGGACCACCGGCACCAATCCGCTGACCTGGCGTGGCCTGCGCTGCCCAGGTGGCGGCGGGGCCGTCACCGTGCAGTACGAAATCGACGGTCAATTCGTGGAGTCCATCGTCATGACGGCGCGGGGTGTAATCGCGCATAGGCGAATATTCGCGATCTGGCGGAAAGGTTGGGCCGTTCGGCCCCAGCACCGGCGGCACGATTTCACCGACGCTGTTGGGAAAGAACAGTTTCACGTGGTCGTCCGGCGCGGAGCTGATAAAACCGCGCAACTCCGCGCCGCCGAAAACGATGCGCTGCATGTGCGGAGTCAGACGCTCGACGCGCAGCACGTCGAGCGTGCGAAAGACTACGGTGTGGCGAATTCTTTGATGGATGTGGGATGTCATCGGCATGATCTCCTGGGATCTGGGACAGGTGCCGGCTACAGGCTGAGCACGATCCGCGCATGGCGAATGGGCGAGCGGTGGCGGTGGCCGTTGTTGCTGTGGGTATGCAGCGATGTCAGGCGAGTCGATAACCGAAGCGTTCGGCTATCGACTGCATCAGGTGACGGTGGGATCGCCGCCTGTTTCAATCACGGCGTTCACCGCTGGCGATGGCGCTGGCGGCGCGATCCAGGATGTCGGCTATGCGCTTTGCCTCGTCCTTGTTCCAGTCGCTGCCACGCATCAGCAAGGCATGCTTGAGCGCATGCATCGCCTTGCGCACGCTCATCGGCGCGGCCATCTTTGCCGCCATCCTGGCGCTGTGCTCGGTGCGCGCGGTGACCGCATCCACCGCTTCGCGGTTCTCGTCCAGGTAAGTGCGGCCAGCAGCCGTGATTGCGTATAGCTTGCGGCCGCCTTGTTCATTGGTCACTTCGGCGTAGCCGAGTTCTTCCAGCATGGTGAGGGTGGGGTAGATCGCGCCGGGGCTGGGCGAGTACTGGCCGTGGAACATGTCCTCGATGATGCGGATCAGTTCGTAGCCGTGGCGCGGCTGCTGTTCGATGAGAGCCAGCAGCAGCAGCTTGAGGTCGCCGTGGCCGAACATGCGGCCACCGCCGCGCCGGCCACCACCGCCGCGCATTTCGTTCCAGTCGGCGAAGAAATCGCCGCCGCCGTGGCGACCACCGAAGGGGCCGGCATGGCGTTCGTGATGCTCGTGGGCATCCGGGCCTTCGCCGTGTCCGAAGGCGTGGCCGTGATGGTGATGGTGCTGATGAAAAGCGTTGAAAAGCATCTGGCGCATGCGCATGAGGTATTCCGATATATCGTGAGAGTGATGTAAAGATATATCGTAAGAATATCTAAAGCAATACGTGGGCTGCCGGAGAACGATGGCCTGCGACATGAAGCAGCTTTCGGTATCTACGGCCCTAACGGGGTGCATACGGTTCAGGAAGCGCAAGCGGACTTGGGGAGCAGGACTCCCTCACCAGGGTATGTGCGGGCGGGTCAGTTCTGTGACCGGTCCAGGCCGAACCGGGCTACGCCTTATGCCCCGATCGCATCGCCTGAGCGGCTGTCGTCGTCGGAGTTTTGCGGGTCAGCGACCAGGAACCGGTTGCCGCCAATTTTCTTGGCGCGGTACATGGCGCCATCGGCATGTCGGATCAGCTGCTTGTTCTCGTTGCCATGCTCGGGAAAGACGGCGACGCCAAGGCTCGCGGATATCTGCAGGCGCTGTCCGGCCAGCTCGAACGGCTGGTTGAGCGAGGCGCGGATCTTCTCGGCGACGATCGATGCGTGTTCCGGCAACTTGATGCTGCTGAGTAGCACGACGAACTCATCGCCGCCGAGTCGCCCGACCGTATCCGAGTCGCGCACACAGTGCCTGATGCGATGGCCGACTTCCCGCAGCAGCAGGTCGCCGGTGGCATGGCCGTAGCCGTCATTCACCTGCTTGAACCGGTCCAGGTCGATGTAGATGAGGGACAGCCGCTCACCGTCCAGCCGACTCTTGGCCAGCGCCGTTCGCAGGCGGTCATCGAACAATCCTCGGTTGGGCAGATCGGTAAGCACGTCATGGCGTGCGATGTGGCGCAGCCAGGTTTCGTTCTGCTTGCGCTCGATGACGGCGGCGATCTGGGCCGAGACGAACTGCAGCAACACCTTGTCCTGTTCGGTATAGCGGACCGCGCCGGAGTAGCTCTGCACCACCAATGCGCCGATGACACCCTTTTGCGAGGTGAGCGGAACGCCAAGCCAGTCCAGCGAATCCTTGCCGACGACGGTGCCGGCCTGGTCGGACAGGGTCATCCGGGTATCCGGTGTCAACAACAATGCGTGGCCGCTACGGATGACTTCCGCGCTGAGGGTGCCGGAATCGAGCTTGCGCGGCATGGGTGCTTCGTCGTGTTCGTCGACGAAATAGGGGAAGCTCAGCTGATCTTCCTTGTCGTCGTAGAGGGCGACGAAGAAATTGGTGGCCGGCAGCAGGTCGCCGATGATCTGGTGGATATGCCGGAACAGCGCAAGCAGGTCTTCGGCCGAGTGGGTAGCCTCGGAAATGCCATGCAAGGCGGCCTGCATGGACTCGGCACGCTTGAGTTCGGTCACGTCACGCGCCACTGCGATCCTCAGCTGGTCGGCTTCCGACCAGCGGGCCGACCACATGATGTGGACGACCTTTCCATCCTTGCGTACATAGCGGTTCTCGAAATGGAGCTGGAGGTGCCCGCCCATGACCCTGGAGGCCGCCTCGATGGTTCTGGCCCGGTCCGCGGGGAATACCAGGTCGAGCATTTGCCGGCCGACCATTTCCTCCGGTGTGTAGCCGAAGATGCGCTCGCATGCGGCACTGACGAACACAAAGCGCCCCTCAACGTCGACCATGCAGATCGCGTCGAGCAGGAGGTCCATGACATTCGTCAGGGGCGCGTAGGCGTTCTTTTCCATCGGTGCATCGTGTGGCCGGACAAAGGTAGGCTCAACCAAGCACAGACCGTGCCGGGGAGTGGTTGGTTCGAAACGATCACCCGGCTTTGGCCTCCTGCGTGAAGTCCTGATGCACCACAGGCGCTGGCGGACTCAACCTGACCGATGTGCGGCTTTCGCCATGTATTCGGCCAGTTTGCCGCGCAGGAACGTGGCCGAATCGACGCTGTGGCCATCGTGGAAGTGAATCGTGTACTTGATCCCGGACACGGACGAGCCAGTTGCACAGTACGCGATGAAGTCTCCAGCGGTCTTCACGCGGCTGCCGGCAAAGCGCAGTTTCAGGCGCATGTGGTCGGCGGCATGCGCGGCATCGTATTCGGTGCCGTTGCGGATGAAGGTCGCATCCTGCAGGGTGGCCACCGAATCGATGAGATAGGCGATCTTCTGCTGTTCGATGTTCTGCTGGCCGAATGCCGGCGCTGCCACCAGCGCGAAAAGCATCAGTGCAGCCAATATCCTGTTCATGCATCCAGCCCGTAATCTGCCGTGTGCAGCAGGGGTGGCGTTTCGTGCTCATGGCGAGCGCGAGTGCCGCTCACAGCATGCCCTCGATCGGCATCAGCCTGAATATATCCACTTCCAGTCGGCGCGTCACACTGGTTTCGGGATCGTGGTGGTAGATCACCGGCTTGCCGCCATCGCTGTCCTGCCATTGCATGCGCCCGCCGTGCGGCGAATCGTGTGCGGTCAGCGTCACGTGGTAGGCGCTGGAGGGTAGGGTGGCGGTGTCGAAGAACTGCGTCACGGCCACCGCCAGTGGTGGCGAGTCGACGATGATGCCCATTTCGGTGTTCAACAGTTTCGAGCGCGGATCCATGTTCATCGAGCCGATGAACACCTGCTGCTGATCCACCACGATCGCCTTGGCATGCAGGCTGACACCGGAGGAGGTGCCCTTCGCGGTTGCTGGTTGTTCGACACCGGGAGCGGGCCGCAATTCGTAAAGATCGACGCCGCCTTCGAGCAACGCGCGCCGGTAGCGCGAATAGCCCGCATGCACGACCGCCTCGTCGTTGGAGGCGAGCGAATTGGTCAGCACCTTGACACTCACGCCGTGCGCGACGAGGCCGGTGAGATATTGGGTGCCCTTGTCGCCGGGGATGAAATAGGGCGATATCAGCAGTACATCGTGCTGCGCCTGGTCGATCATCGACTTGATCCGCGGGCCGATGCGCAGTGAGTGCTCTTCCCTGGCGCTGGCGGCCTCGATCTTTGCCGGCTGGTCGGCGACCAGCGTGGCGTGTCCCCAGAACCATGCGCCGGGGCGATCGCCGGAGGGGCCGTCAGGAAGCTTGTCCAGCGTTGCCTGGGCATAGTCCGACTGCGCGAACGCACGCGCGTCGTGGGTCAGGTCCACCCGCAGTTTTGCCAGGTCATAGTGGCTGGCGCGCTTGCCGTGGAAGGCGGTCACCGGGATGGCGGCATCGCAGTTCCAGTATTCGTCGAACGCATGCGAGGCTTCCTTCACCACCGGTCCGATCGCGATCAGGTCGAGGTCGCGGAAATTGGTGTCGTTGCCGGCATCGAAATAGGCGTCGCCGATGTTGCGGCCGCCGATGATCGCCACATTGCCGTCCACGATGAACGACTTGTTGTTCATGCGGCGGTTGAGCCGGTGCGCATCGAGCAGGAATTGCGTGGTCTTGGACAGCATCGACGGATTGCGCGTATGGAACGGATTGAACAGCCGGACC
This sequence comes from Rhodanobacter sp. C03, assembly GCF_002001175.1. GTDB lineage: Bacteria > Pseudomonadota > Gammaproteobacteria > Xanthomonadales > Rhodanobacteraceae > Rhodanobacter. The sequence continues at coordinate 1,313,842 of NZ_MUNT01000001.1, forward strand.
TTGATGTTCGGGTGCGCGTTGAGCGCATTCAGCATGTCGATCTCATCGTGCACGTTGATGTCGTCGAGCAGCAGGCGCACGCGCACGCCGCGATCCGCCGCCGCCAGCAGGTGCTGCGCGATCAAGCGGCCGGTCGCGTCGTTGTTGAAGATGTAGTACTGCAGATCGATCGAATGCTGGGCGTGATCGGCCAATGCGACGCGGCTCATCAGCGCGTTGTTGCTGAGCGTGAGCAGGCGGAAGCCGGACTGGTCGAGATGCTGGTCCACCTCGGCATGGATGTAGCGCCCGCTCGGCGTGCCGGTGGCCGGGGGCAAGGCCTTCGACGGGTGCTTGACGAAGTCGCTGCGCATCGACGAGCACGCGCCGAGTACCAGCACGACCATCGCCAGCGCAACCGTGACACCTGAACGTCGCAGCATGAATCCCATTTCGCCCACCCCCGTTCTGCAATCCAGACTAGCCGTCGCGTGCCGTTTGCATCGATCCGATCGAAGTAAGAGCAAACGCCAAACGCTGGCCCGACGGCTGGATACGGTTACGGGCGTGAAGACAATGTGTGCCTGCTGCCGTGAACGTGGCGCGAGGCGCAGCCGTTTCCGAGGCGGGCATTGCAATCAAGCGCATGTGTGATGACCGCATCACATGACTGAACCCATACAACGACGCAACGATGTGCCAACAGCATGGTCACAGGCTGTCGACCGGGGAGCTTCTAATCTCGGGTCGTCTGCAATATCGCAGGCCCCATCCCCCGGAGATCAACTAATGGATCGCAATCGCGTCGAAGGTACCAAGCACGAGGTCAAGGGCACGGTCAAGGAAGTGGTCGGCAAGGTTACCGGCAACAAGGCGAAGGAAGTCGCCGGCAAGCTGGAAAAGAACGTCGGCAAGATCCAGAAGGAAGTAGGCAAGGCTGCCGACGAACAACGCGACGCGAACAAGCATCAGCATTGAGCGGTTGTTAGTCGTTAGTCGTTATAAGGATCGGGCGGGCGCGCAGCTCCGGCGGCGCGCCCGTGTGCTTGTCTGGGTGACGGATTTGCCGCACGCCGGAAATTGTCGACGGGCTGGCTCTGCACAGGCGCCCGGCATACCATCGGCTTTCCCTTTGCCGCTATCCCCAAGGACACTGCGTGCAGCCGATCATTTCTGTCAGGCAACTCAGCAAGACGTACGCCACCGGTTTTCATGCACTCAAGCAGATCGACCTGGAAATTCGTCAAGGCGAGATCTTTGCGTTGCTGGGTCCGAACGGAGCGGGCAAGACCACCCTGATCAGCATCATCTGCGGCATCGTCAATCCCAGTGAGGGCACGGTGCTGGCCGATGGCCACGACGTGGTGCGCGACTATCGCGCGGCGCGCGCGAAGATAGGCCTAGTGCCGCAGGAGCTGACTACCGATGCGTTCGAGACGGTGTGGAACACGGTCAGTTTCAGTCGCGGGTTGTTCGGCAAGGCGCCCAATCCGGCGCATATCGAGAAGGTGCTGAAGGAGCTATCGCTGTGGAACAAGAAGGACAGCAAGATCATCACGCTGTCCGGCGGCATGAAGCGCCGCGTGATGATCGCCAAGGCGTTGTCGCACGAGCCGCAAATCCTGTTCCTGGATGAACCGAGCGCCGGCGTCGACGTGGAACTGCGGCACGACATGTGGGAGATGGTGCGTTCGCTGCGCGCCACCGGGGTCACTATCATCCTGACCACCCACTACATTGAGGAGGCCGAGGAGATGGCCGATCGCATCGGCGTGATCAGCAAGGGCGAGCTGATCCTGGTCGAGGACAAGGTCGAGCTGATGAACAAGCTCGGCAAAAAGCAGCTGACGCTGCAACTGCAGACCCCGCTGGAGGAACTTCCCGAAACGCTGGGTGATTACCAGCTGGAGTTGTCCGCCGATGGCAGCACGCTGATCTATACTTTCGACGCGCAGGGCGACCGCACCGGCATCGCCGGTTTGCTGCGGCGGCTGGGCGAGGCGGGGATCGACTTCAAGGACCTGCAGACCAGCCAGAGTTCGCTGGAGGATATCTTCGTCAGCCTGGTGAGGGAGCGCGCATGAATATCCACGCCATCCGCGCGATCTACCGCTTCGAAATGTCACGCACCCGGCGCACCTTGCTGCAGAGTGTGGTCTCGCCGGTGATCTCCACCTCGCTGTACTTCGTGGTGTTCGGCGCCGCGATCGGCTCGCGCATGACCGCGATCAACGGGGTCAGCTACGGCGCCTTCATCGTGCCGGGATTGATCATGCTTTCCCTGCTGACGCAGAGCATCTCCAACGCGTCGTTCGGCATCTACTTTCCGAAGTTCGTCGGCACGATTTACGAGATCCTGTCGGCGCCGGTGTCCTCGATCGAGATCGTCGCCGGCTACGTCGGTGCGGCGGCGAGCAAGTCGATCATCCTCGGCTTGATCATTCTGGCCACCGCGCGGTTGTTCGTGTCGTTCCAGATCGAGCATCCGCTGTGGATGCTGGCCTTCCTGGTGCTCACTGCACTGACCTTCAGCCTGTTCGGCTTCATCATCGGCATCTGGGCGGACAACTTCGAGAAGCTGCAGCTGGTGCCGTTGCTGGTGGTGACGCCGCTGACCTTCCTCGGTGGCAGCTTCTACTCGATCCACATGCTGCCGCCGTTCTGGCAGAAGGTCACCTTGTTCAATCCGGTGGTGTACCTGATCAGCGGCTTTCGCTGGAGCTTCTACGGTGCCTCCGACGTCGGCGTGGAGATCAGCATGGGGATGACCCTGATGTTTCTCGCCCTCTGCCTGGCCATCGTGTGGTGGATCTTCCGCACCGGCTATCGCTTGAAGGCCTGAGGTTGCTGCCTGAAATTGCGGGCATGACGAAAGTAGGGCTTTCTGCTTGAGTAAGTGCCTGAGCCGATTCAGGTCAACACAGTATGCGTGTGAAACGGCAGTGGCGTAGCGCCGGCCTGTGCGATCGTGGCAGTAGCCGTCGCTAGCTGTTCCTTGCTGCCGTCGATCACCACCAGAATGCGCCCGGCGGCGATCTCGGCCTTGAACTTGCGGCTCACCGCATCGGGCACTTCGAAGCCGACCAGTTCGCCGATCCAGCACCCGAATACCGCGCCAGCCACGGTCATTGCAGCCGCGCCGGCCAGCGTCACGCCCAGCGGTGGCACGACCACGGCGATAAGCCCGAGCAGCAGGCCGGTGCCGCCGCCACAGGCACCGCCGCGCAGCGCGGCGGGGTAGAAATCATTGCGTCCCTGCATCAGGTGATCGGGGATCCGTTGCAGTTCGATGTCCTCGCGGGCGACCAGCGAGACATCGCGGTCGGCGATGCCAGCGTCACGAGCGGCCTGCATCGCGGTGCGTGCTACCGAGAGGTCAGGGGTGCTGAACACGTATCGGGTTTTCATCGGGCCTCCCTCCGTTTCCGGCGTGGCAAAACCCGCGCCTCGGGATGACACGCGGGCGAGGCTTGGTCAATGCCTATCTTTGTCGCGATGACGTCATCGGCATGTGAGCTGGTTGTTATCGAAGTGGAACACGCGAGTGGAGGTCGGATCGCTTGCACAGCGAATACGCTCGACAATTCAATGCTGCCGCGTCGGAATTCCATCAGCCATCACCGCGCCACGCCGATAGCTAAGCAACCGGCCGCGGAACGGTGCGATATCGCGCGCATCGAAACGGCTGCGCAGTTCGACGACCGTATAACCCTGCTCGGCGAGGGCGCGGGTGAACGGAGTGCTGTTGCCGCGGCCGGGATCGGTGATCAGCACCTCGGCATCGGGCAGGGCGTGGCGCAGCACCATCGCCGCGAGCAGATCGGCATGCCCGCTTTCGTACAGGATGTCGCTGCCGATGATCAGGTCGAAACGCCCCAGCGTGGCGTCGGGTACTTCCCAGCGCAGGTCGCGGTAGGTGATGGCGAGCAGCTCGTTCTGCGCGGTGTTGTGGCGCAGGAACGATTCGGCCAATGGATGATGGTCGCTGGCGGTGATGTCGGCGCGGCGCTGCTGCAGTACCAGGCTGGACAGGCCCAATCCGCAGCCGAGTTCAAGAATGCGTTTGCCGACGATGTCGTGCGTGCACATCGCCTCGGCCAGCACGCAGCCCGCCGGCCATACCTGGCCGAACAGACTCCATTGGGCGGACGAGATGCCGATGCGGTCGGCGTGCAGGTGCGGATCGGCAAACTGCTGCAGGTCGCTCAGCGCGCGAATGCGATAGTCGTGTCCGCCAAGGCAGACTGTGAGTTCGCGGGTGGTATAGCCCGGCATGGGCGCTCCCGTGTGAGCTTCAGCCGGATAACCGGCACGAGGCGATGATGGGAGTGCGGTGACGAGGGCCGTCAGGGCGCTGAAGAAGGAGCGTGAACATGGCCATCGTACGCCATGGGTGTTGCCACCGGGGAAACTGCGCGCCGGCGTGAGGTGTTTCGCTGTGCCGGTTTCGGCGAAAGCGATGGAATATCCTGATCCGCGAAATCGCACGACTGCGCTATAGACAGCATGCCCCATTCCACCGGCATACTTGGGTTTGGCGTCCGCAGCTGACGCATCCACGGGTCATCAATTCGCAGGAATGACGGGATGGGCATCATTCGGGACAGCAGGCATTTCGATGGCACGCGCAAGGCTGCGCGGCCGATGGAGCGCATCCATAACGTGCGCGAGGCCGCCAAGGATTTCCGTCGCGAACTGCTGGCGCAGTCGAAGGTGCTGTTCTATCGCTCGTTCGAGCTGGTGCGGGTGCCGTATCCGACGAAGTACGCCTATCTCAATGCGTTCAGTTCGTTCTCGCCCTATCTGCACCTGGTCAATCGTTTGTTCGTGATCCAGTTCCAGTCGGCCGAAGGCATCAAGACGCTGCTGGCCTCGCCATCGGACTGGGAGCACCAGAAGGAGACACCGTTCTTCACCCGGCTGGGCAAAAAGAGCGGCCCGTTCGAGAGCATGGTCGAACGCCTGATCTTCAGGAAGACCAACACCGTATTGAACTGCCTCGCCAGCATCGGCCTGCGTCCCGAAGACATCAACTACATCACGTACGATCATTTGCACACGCAGCGGGTGACGCGCTGGCTGGGCGATGACGACCAGCCAGCGATCTTCCCCAACGCGAAACTGCTGGTGATGCGCGAGGAGTGGGAGAGCGCGCAATCGCTGATCCCGTGGCAGAACCAGTGGTATTGCCCGGACGGCATCAAGCACGTGCCGGCGGACAAGGTGGTGCTGCTCGACCACGACGTCTTTCTCGGCGAGGGCGTGGCGCTGGTGCGTACCAAGGGACACACCGAGGGCAACCATTCGATCGTCGCCTCCACCGATGGCGGCATCCATGTCTCCAGCGAGAACGGCGTGTCGCTGGACGCGTATGCACCGCTGCATTCGCGCGTGCCCGGCGTGGCCGAGTTCGCCCGCTATACCGGCGCGGAAGTCATCCTCAACGGCAACACCGTGGAGTACGGCGTGGACCAGTACATCTCGATGATCCAGGAGAAGGAAATCGCCGGGCCGTCGCCACGTTTCGACGGCTACCCGAACATGGCGCCCAGTTCGGAAGCGCAGGGACACTGGCTGTTCCCGCGCACGCATCCCACCGTCAGCTTGGGCGATCTGCATTACGGCAAGTTGCAGCTGCCGACGCGTGCGTAAGCGGCGTGGCCACCTTGCAAGGAAACTGAAACGATGAAGAATTTCCTGATCACCGGTGCGGCTTCCGGTATCGGCGCACAACTGGCCACAGCCTTGCTCCAGCGCGGCGAGCGTGTCTGCGCGGTGGATATCAATCAGGTGCCGATGGAGGCGCTGAAGGCTGCGGCTGCAACGCCTGAACAATTGTGGATGGCATCGCTGGACGTGCGTGACGCGGCGGCATGGGACGCCTTGCTCGATCAACTGAAGCAGCGCTGGGGCCAGCTCGATGTGCTGGTCAACGTGGCCGGCGTGCTCAAGCCCGGCTATTGCCATGAGTCCAGCGCGGCGGATGTGGACTTCCATATCGACATCAACACCAAGGGCACCATCCACGGTACGCGGGCGGCGGCGCGGCTGATGAAGGCGCAGGGCCACGGCCACATCGTCAACATCGCGTCGCTCGCCGGCATCGCGGCGATCCCGGGCCTGTCGCTTTACAGCGCGTCTAAATTCGCGGTGCGTGGCTATACGCTGGCGGTGGCGCAGGAGCTGCGCGATAGCGGAGTCAAGCTGACCGTGGTGTGTCCGGACGCGGTGCAGACGCCGATGCTGGATCTGCAGGTGGATTACGACCAGGCCGCGCTGACGTTCTCCGGCAGCCGTTCGCTGACCACGCAGGAAGTGGTGGCGGCGATCCTCGATCGCGCACTGACCAGGGCGCCGCTCGAAATTACGCTACCGGCCAGTCGCGGTTTCCTCAGCAAGCTGGCCAGCTTCTTTCCCGGCCTCAGTGTGCTGGTGCTCGATGGGCTGCTCAAGAAGGGGCGCCAGAAGCAACAACAGACCAGGAAACACTAGCCACGCCTTCCGAGCGCGCTACATAGCATCCATGGCCATTCGACAAACCCTGCCCGAAACCCACCAGTCCGATCTGCTCGGCGGCATCGCCTCGACCGAAGTCCACCGGTTGTTCTTCGCATTGATGCCGGACGACGCTACACGCGAGCGGCTGGCGGCTGTTGCCCACGGTCTCAAGGCGGCGCGCCCTGGACTGCGCGCACGCTGGATCCATCCGGACCGCTATCACGCCACCCTGCATTTCCTGGGCGACCACGCCGCGCTGCGACCGAGTCTGGTCGATGGCGCAGTGGCCGCAGCCGAGCAGGTAAGCGCCGCGGCGTTTGACTGGACGCTGGACAGCGCCAGTAGCTTCCGCGGCCGTGAACCCCCCTGCGTGCTGCACGGCGCCGAGGCTTGCGCGCCGCTGCAGCAACTGTGGCAGACACTGGGAAAGGCGCTGGTGCTGGCGGGACAGGGCGCACGCCTCGAACGCAGCTTCACCCCGCATGTCACGCTGGCCTACAGCCACGGGGTGATGCTGCCGGAGCTGGCGGTCGAATCCGTGACCTGGCCGGTGGCGGAGTTTGTGCTGATCCATCACGTGGTCGGGCAGGGTGCATACCAGATCCTCGGGCGCTGGCCGCTGATTGGCGAGGCTGTCGTTACATGAATTCGATGAGCGAACCCACCATGGATGCAACCCGTTCCACTGGAAGTCTGGTCTGCGTAGGCCTGGGCATGACGCTGGGCTCCCATCTCGGCCCGCTGGCGCGCAGCCACATCGAACAATCCGACGTGGTGTTTGCCGGACTCTCAGACGGCATCGTGGAATTGTGGTTGCACAAGATGCACGCGGACGTGCGCAGCCTGCAGCCGTACTACCACGAGGGCAAGTCGCGCATGCAGACCTACCGGCAGATGGTCGATGCCATCCTCGCCGAGGTGCGTGCGGGCAAAAAAGTATGCGGCGTGTTCTACGGCCATCCCGGTGTGTTCGCCTGGGCGCCGCACAAGTCGATCGAGGTGGCCCGCAGCGAGGGTTATCCAGCGCACATGGAACCAGGCATTTCCGCCGAGGATTGCCTGTATGCCGATCTCGGCATCGATCCGGGCACGTATGGCTGTCAGCACTACGAGGCCAGCCAGTTGCTGTTCTACCAGCGCCGGATCGACCCGACCGCCTACCTGGTGCTGTGGCAGGTGGGTCTGGTCGGTGATCAGTCGCTGGCGCGCTTCTCCACCGGCTCCGCTTACAAGCAGGTGCTGGTCGATGTGCTGGCGCGCGACTACCCGTTGGAGCATGAGATAACGCTCTACCGCGCGCCGACGTTGCCGATTCAGCACGCGCGGATCGAGCGGCTGCCGCTTGGTTCGTTGCCACAGGCCGAGGTAGGCATGGCCGATACGATGGTGCTGCCACCCGTGCATCCCATGCAGGTCGATCACGAGATCCGGGCGCGGTTGTCGGCGCTGGATCGGGCCACGGCTGGTCAGGAGCCATGAATTCCGATTTGTCGTGTGCAATGTCGGATCGATGGTGTATTTTCAGCGCGACAGGGTGGCAAAAGGCTCACTGCTTGCCGTAAGGCGATGCGGCAGGAACGCAACGGGGGAAGACGAGGAGCCTGCAAGACGCTGCAGCGTCCATTGCCCAGATGGCCAGCTCTCAACCATCCAGATATCAGGGGGATGACCGATGTTCGATGTGATCGATTTTCTTGAAACTGTCGGCCAGGACGCACAGTGGCGTCATGCCGACTCGGACGCACTGGCGGTCGCATTGGCTGGGGCGCAGATTGATCCGGAGTTGCGCGTGGCGATCCTTGCCAGGGATGAGCAGGGGTTGCAGGCGTTGCTGGGGCAGGTTCCCTTCTGTTGCCTGATCAACCCTGCCAAGCCAGGCGAGGAACAGGAAGAGTGTGACGGCAACTGCAAAGAGGGTGAGGAGAAGAAGGACGACAAGGACAAGGAGAAGGACAAGAGAAGGGATGGAGATTAAAGACCAGGTTTTACAACTTGCCGTTCCTGCGCCTGCGACCACTGACTAGCTCATGGACCAGGCGGGCAGGTACAGGTTGATATTCGCGTGCCGCGCGCTTCTGCTTTTTTTTGTAGCGGGCGCGGTTGCTGCGCCTGCGCCTGCATCCAACGATCCTGCGCAGTTGCTTAGACAAGCTGAAAGCGTCGAGCCTTCCAACCGCGCCGAGTTCAACGAGCTCATGGGTCGACTCGATGAGGTCGCGACGAAGCTCTCGCCGCAACAGAAGTTGCATCTGCGCTACCTCGAAGCTCGGCAGATCGCCTTTGCGGGCAACTACGCCGCCGCGTTGCCGTCGTTGACTGCGCTTGCCGATCAAACTACGGACCCCGTTCTGGCGTTTCGCGCCAGTGCCACTGTGATCGACTTGCTGGTAGCCCAATCCCGCTATGAAGAAGCCTTTGCCAGGCTCAATCCGTTGCTGGACCAGTTGCCAAAAATGAAGGAAACCGATGTCCGCATGCAGGGACTCGGTGTTGCGGCGCAGTTGTACAACGAAGCCGGCCAATACGATGCGTCCACTCGTTATGCCGATCAAATGGTCAAGGAAAGCACTGACGCTTCAAGTGCATGTAGGGGCTGGTTCTACAAATCCGATGCACTGTTTGAAAGTGGCGGAACGCGGTTGTCCGCCGATCAGCTCCGCGATGGCACGGTGGCATGCGGAAAGGCAGGGGATACACTTTTTTCTCTCAGCTTTCAGTACTTGCTGGCGGGTTTCGACATGCGACAGGGGCGCTCTGAGTCGGCAATCCATGTGCTGCAAGCGAGCTACCCCAAGGTGCTGCGTGCAGGCTTTCCACCGCAAATTTCGGAGTTTGAGTCCACGCTGGCCAAGGCTTACTGGAAGGGTGGTGATCTCGCCTCTGCGACGAAATTTGCCAACAACGCCTTGGCTACCAATGCCAACAGACCGTATTCGGAGTCGACGGCCAACGCCTATCAAGTACTTTACGAAGTCGACAAGAAGGCGGGCGACAGCAATGCTGCCCTGGCAAACCTTGAAAAGTACGTCGCTGCCCACGATGGCTACGTGAGTCGACTCAGCGCGAAGGTACTCGCTTATCAAATCGTCAAGCAGCAGGTGCTGGCGAAAAAGCTGCAGATCGATACGCTGAACAAGCAGAACCAGATCCTCACGCTGCAGCAGAAGCTCAACAAGAAAGCCGTGGAAGCCAGCCGGCTGTATATCGTGCTGTTGCTGATAGTGCTGGCGTCGATCGCGTTATGGACCTACAAGGTCAAGCGCTCGCAACTGCGCTTCATGAAACTGGCGCGGCGCGATGGCCTCACCGGCATCTTCAACCGCCAGCATTTCGTCAATGAGGCCGAGCTGCTGTTGCAGTACTGCCGCAAATCATCACGTGACGCCTGTCTGGTGCTGATCGACCTGGATCATTTCAAGGCCGTCAACGACACCTATGGTCACGCAGTGGGCGATCGCGTGCTGCAGCGTGCCGTCGAGGCCTGCAAGAGCTGCCTGCGCTCGACCGATATTTTTGGCCGTCTCGGTGGCGAGGAGTTCGGCATCCTGCTGCCCGAGTGCACGCTGGCGCAGGTTCTCGTTCTGGCCGAGCAGATCCGCCTGACGATTGCGACCGCTTCCGCCGGCGATGGCGCTCCTGGCATTCCCATCTCCGCCAGCTTCGGTGTTTCCACCACGGCGCATTCCGGTTACGAACTGCGCCAGCTGCTGATCCACGCCGACGAGGCGCTGTACCGGGCCAAGCGCGAAGGCCGCAATCGGGTCAGCGTGATCGATCACCCGGAATGTGCCTGACCGGCCGAGTTCCCGGTGCGAGTGACGGCGTTTGCCGCTGACATTCGATTTTCGAGCGCTGCGTTGCTTGAACCAACGGCATAGGACTTCCGAAAGAGCATGGCGTGGTGGCACGCCGTGCCGAGCCGGCGATCATTGCCGTCGATATTGAGGAAATATGCGGCTGTCACCGGCAGACGCCTGTGATATGCCACAATTCGGCATATCCGAGGGGGATAGGGGCCTTGGTCTAACGTATCTGGTCAAATCTCTTGACCATCGCGGTGCGTTTTCAAACAACCAACTGTCAGGGGGCAGGCAATGACGGACGTGATCGATTTTCTGGAACAGATGGGACAGGACGCGCAGTTGCGTCATGCATCGCAGGATGAAGTGGAACTGGCGTTGACCAGTGCGGAGATTGCCCCGGAGTTGCAGGCGGCCATTCTCGCCAACGATCCGGCGCAGCTGGAAACGTTGCTGGGGCAAGCTCCTGTTTGCGCTATTTACTTGCCAGGCAAAGAGGATGAAGAGGAAGGCGACGAGGACGAGGAGACTCCGTCAAAGGAGCCGGATGAGGCCCCCGGGCACAGTGGGCTTCGCGCCGTGATCGCGGCGGCCTAGTCGATGCTTCGCTCGGGCAGCCAGCGCTGGGCATGCGTTGCCGGCTGGACCTTGCTCGTGGCCATGCTGATGGGTACGGCCGTTGCGGCCGTGCCCACCGCTGATGACCCTGCGCAACTGCTCAAGCAGGCGGACAGCGTCAGAACGTCGGATCATCCCGAGTTCCTGCAACTGATGAAGCGGCTCGGCGCCGAGGCGGCCACGCTCTCCCCGCAGCAGCGTATGCATCTGCGCTACCTCCAGGCATGGGCAGTCGGTTATCAAGGCGATTACGAAACCGCCACGCCGCTGTTGAACGCGGTCATCGCGGAGTCCACGGATGCCACGTTGCGGTTTCGCGCGGGTACGACCCTGGTGAACAATCTTGCGATTGGATCCCACTATGAGGAAGCGTTTGCGCAGGTGAGCCAGTTGCTGGACCAGCTGCCGCAGATTGTCGACAAGGATGCCCGCATACAGGGGCTGGGCGTTGCCGCGTTCCTGTACAACGAGGCTGGCCAATACGATCTTGGCCTGAACTACGCGACCCAGATGGTTCGGGAAAATCCGGTCGGGGATGGTAACTGCAAAGGCAGGATGATCCAGGTCCAGTCGCTCTATGAGAGCGGCAAGTTCGCGACATTCGGCAAGCAGTCCCGCGAGGCCATTGATGCCTGCAACAAGGCATCGGAATTCCTCTACGCCAACGCGGTTCGCTTCTATGTGGCGAGTTTCGACATTCAATACGGTCAATCGTCCGCGGCGATCAAGCTTTTGCAGAAGAACTATGCGGATGTCCGGCGCATCGACTACGGGGAACTGACCTCCGAGTTTGATGCCACGCTGGCGCGTGCGTACTGGGACGAAGGTGAGACTGCGCTGGCGCAACAGTACGCACACGCCGCGGTTGATGGTGGCGTCAAGCACGAGTTCACCAAGTCGCGGACCAGCGCCTATGAATTGTTGTATCTGATCAGCAAACAGCAGGGTGACCTGGATGCCGCGTTGACCTATCACGAAAAATACACGGCGGCTGACAAGGGCTATTTGAACGAGGTCAGTGCGAAGGCGCTGGCCTACCAGACCGTCAAGCAGCAGTTGCTGGCGAAAAAGCTGCAGATCGACACGCTGAACAAGCAGAACCAGATCCTCTCGCTGCAACAGGCGCTCGCCAAAAAGGCCGCGGTAGCCAGCCGGCTGTATATCGTGCTGCTGCTGCTCGTGCTGGCGTCGATCGCCTTTTGGACCTACAAGATCAAGCGCTCGCAGCTGCGCTTCATGAAACTGGCCCGGCGCGATGGTCTCACCGGCATCTTCAACCGCCAGCATTTCGTCAACGAGGCCGAGCTGCAGTTGCAGTACTGCCGGAAATCATCACGTGGTGCCTGTCTTGTTCTGATCGATCTGGATCATTTCAAGGCCGTCAACGATACCCATGGCCATGCGGTGGGCGATCGCGTGCTGCTGCGTGCGGTCGAGGCGTGCAAGACCTATCTGCGTTCGACCGACATCTTCGGCCGCCTCGGTGGCGAGGAGTTCGGCATCCTGCTGCCGGAGTGCACGCTGGAACAGGTTCTCGTGCGCGCCGAGCAGATCCGCGTGGCGATCGCCACCGCTTCCGCGGGCGAGGACGCTCCCGGCATTCCCATCTCCGCCAGCTTCGGTGTTTCCAGCGTGGCGCATTCCGGTTACGAACTGCGTCAGATGCTAATCCACGCCGACGAGGCGCTGTACCGGGCCAAGCGCGAAGGCCGCAACCGGGTCAGCGTGGTTGACCATTCGGCAATGAGTTTGGCGAGCTGAGTTCGCGCTGACACGGGCGACATGCGTGGACAGCAGCGGATGGTCGCGCTAAAACAGCGGCTTGTCCCCCGGCTGCTGGAGTCCTCCGATGCGCGCCATGCCCACCGTTTTCCTGTTCGCCCTGGCTACCGGCGCAGGCTCGTTGATGGCGGCGACGCCAGCGACTTCCACCCAGCCGACGTCCGTCGAGGTCGCGCTGGCGCCGCAGATCAATGCCGCCGATTTCGCGCTGTTCGACAAGACGCTCAGCTCGGATGCGTTCGGCGGGCGCAAGCCCGGCACGATCGGCGGCCAGCGCACCACGGACTGGCTGGTCGAGCAGTTCAAGCGCATGGGCCTGCAGCCGGGCAACCACGGTTCCTGGTATCAGGCGGTGCCGGCGGATTCCACCCAGTTGTTGAATACCGATGTGACGCTGGACATCACGGCGCACGGCAAGCCGGCGAAGTTCGCCTATCGCACCGACATGATGGCCGAGACGCTGCAGGCGAAGGCCCAGGTCGATCTGAAGAACTCGCCGGTGGTGTTCCTGGGCTACGGCGTCGATGCGCCGAACTGGCACTGGAACGATTACCGGGGCGTCGACTTGAAGGGCAAGACGGTGATCGTGCTGGTCAATGATCCCGGCTTCGCCACCGGTGATCCCAAACTGTTCAACGGCCGCGCGATGACTTACTACGGCCGCTGGACCTACAAGTATGCGGAGGCGGCACTGAAGGGCGCGGCCGCGTGCTTCATCGTGCATACCAGCGACGCGGCGGCCGGCTACCCGTTCAGCGTGCTGCAGAACAGCGGCAGCGGGCCGCAGTTGAGCCTGCCGGCCAGCGTGGATCCGTCACCGCGGCTGCCGGTGGCCGGCTGGCTGACCCGCGATGCCGCCACGCGCTTGTTCGCCGATGCCGGCCTCGACTTTGGCCAGTTGGAAAAGGCCGCGGCGCAGCCGGGCTTCAAACCGGTGCCATTGGACGCCACCGCATCGATCAGCCTGCGCAACAAGATCGGCCACCTCGAATCGAAGAATGTGGTGGCGATGGTCAAGGGCAGCACGAAGCCCGATGAGGCGGTGATCTACACCGCGCATTGGGATCACCTGGGCACCGATCCCACGCGCAAAGGGCATCAGGTTTTCAGTGGCGCGATCGACAACGGCACCGGCCTGACCATGCTGCTGGAGCTGGCCGATGCGTTCGCCCATCAACAAACGCCGCCACCGCGCAGCGTGCTGTTCTTCATGCCCACGATGGAGGAGTCGGGCCTGCTCGGTTCGCAGTATTACGCAGCCAAGCCGGTGTTCCCGCTGGACAAGACGGTGGCCGATATCGCGGTCGATGCACTGCCAATCATCGGCCGTGCCCATGACATGACAGTGATCGGCAAGGGCCAGTCGCAACTCGAGGACATGCTGGCCGATGTGCTGAAGACGCAGGGCCGGGTGACCTCGCCGGAAACCACGCCGGAGAACGGCTTCTACTTTCGCTCCGATCATTTCAGCTTCGCCAAGGCCGGCGTGCCGGCGATGCTGGCCAGCTCGGGACTTGATCTGCTCGATGGCGGCAAGGCGGCCGGACAGAAGGGGGCGGATGACTATACGGCGCACCACTATCACACGCCGAACGACGTGTTCAATCCGGACTGGGATTACTCCGGCATCCTCGAGGATACCCAGGCGTTGTACGAGTTGGGTCAGCACCTGAGCCAGGTCGGCGTGTGGCCGACGTGGTATCCCGACAGCCCGTTTCGCGCCAAGCGCGAGGCGATGATGCCGCACGACAAAGCCGGCACCAACGCGACGAAATGATGGAAGGTGCTGGCCGCCGTGCCGGCGCCCGCTCCCCGCAGCAAGGGGAAAAGCAGGCCCGCTCAGCGCGAGCGGACCTGCTGCAGCCGGCTCATCAGGGTGAGGCAGGCCTCGTCGATGACGCGCTTCTGCGTGGCCTTGTTCGGTGCCGGCTGCCAGGCGATCACCGAGTGCCAGTAGACGCTTGACTTCAGCATCGCCACGAACAGGTCGGCGAGAGCACGCGGGTCGAGCTTGCCTAGCTTGCCGGCGTCGCCGGCTTCGCTGAACCAGCGGAACAGCCCATTCTCCTTTTCGCCGAACTGCGCCATCAGGCTCAGACTGCGCTCTTCCGAGCGCATGCATTCGACCATCAGCACGCGGCTCAGCCGCACGAAGTCCGGATCGCAGATCAGCTGCATTTCCTGTTCGGCGATCTCACGCAGCTGCTCGGCGAAATCGCGCTGCTTGTCGTAATGCAGTTTGCCGAGCGGGTCGACACGCTCGATCAGCAGCGCCAGTACCGCCTCGAACACCGCGTCCTTGGACGGGAAGTGCTTGTACAGCGTGCGCTTGGACACCTCGGCACGGCCGGCGATGGATTCCATGCTGGCGCCAGCCAGCCCCTGCTCGGCGAGTTCGGCGATGCCGGCATCAAGCATGGCGGTGCGCTTGTTGAGGCTGCGGTTCAAGGGCGGGTCTTCCTGAAAGTATACGGAACAGTTTACTTTTTTCGCGTGGTCGCATAAAGTATACGGCATCGTTTACTTGCTGACGGAGTTTCCCGTGATGGCAACTGGTCTTATGACAGCCGGTCTTCTCATCCTTGCCGTGCTTGGCCTCGCGCTTGTGGCGTGGCGCATGACAGCGCGTCGTACGCCTGCAGGCGCGAGCTACGCCGGTTCCACTGCCTGGCGCGCCGGCCGCTTCCGCAATGTAGCCGACACCCGCGCCGGCAGCCTGCGCGCGGTGATGCGCGAGTTCTGGGCAAATCGAGGCATCCGGCGCAAGCCACGCAGCCCGCTGCCGGTGACGCCGGTGCGTGCGGACGTGCTGAGCGGCCCGGCTTCGCAGGCACTGCAGGTGACTTGGCTCGGCCACTCCACCACCTTGATCGAGATCGACGGCCTGCGTCTGCTTACCGATCCGGTGCTGAGCGAACGTGCTTCGCCACTGCCGTTCGCGGGGCCAAAGCGTTTCACGCCGCCCGCGCTGACCGTGGCGCAACTGCCGCAGATCGATGCCGTGCTGTTGTCGCACGATCACTTCGATCATCTGGATCGCGACACCATCCGCGCGCTGGCCAGCAAGGTCGGGCGTTTCTACACGCCGCTCGGCGTGGGCCGACGCCTGATCGCCTGGGGCATTGAAGCAGGACGCGTGGTGGAACTGGACTGGTGGCAGGAAGCGGCATTCGGCCCGCTGACATTGGCTGCCACGCCGGCGCAGCACTTTTCCGGCCGTGGCCTGCGCGATGGCAACTCGACGCTGTGGGCATCGTGGACCGTGCTGGGTACGCATGAGCGGCTGTTCTTCAGCGGCGACACCGGCATGCACGCGGGCTTTGCCGAGATCGGCGAACGCTACGGGCCGTTCGACCTCACCCTGATCGAATGCGGCGCGTACAACGAACTATGGCCGGACGTGCACATGCAGCCGGAGCAATCGATCGCTGCCCATCAACTGGTGCGCGGCCGCACGATGATGCCGGTGCACTGGGGCACGTTCGATCTCGCCATGCACCGTTGGGACGAGCCGGCCGAGCGCGCCCGCGCGCTGGCGGCGGAGCAGGGCGTGCACTTGGTACAGCCGCGTCCGGGCGAAACCGTGCGACCCGATTCCATTCTGCAGGCACCGTGGTGGCGGGCGTTCGAAACCGATACCACGTTCAACCATTCAACCCACGTCACGCGGGAACACGCCGCATGAGCGCGTGACCATCCACAACTACGGTCTGAATGGTTTCTACGAATTTATGGGTAAGCCGGCACCGGCGAAGTCGACGTTCACACGGCCTGATCGGATGACCTGCGAAAACCGGCGCACGAGATGCCAGTTTTCGCAGGTGGCGTTGTCCGGTTCGGATACGGGAATCAGGCGCCGCTGAGCGGGGTGGTCAGCTGCAAGCCCTGGTTGATCTGGTAGAGGCCACCATCAGGCACCGCATCCGCGGCCCCGGTCAGCAGCTTTTTCTTTTCGACCCACGGCACCAGCTGGCGCGGTCCCGGCACATAGGATTGCCACCTGCCGTACGGCACGTCTTTATAGGTGCCACGTGGACGTATGTCGAAATTGACCGGCACCTTCGCCACCCAGTAATCGTCGGCGACATGCTTGCCGATGGTCGGAGTGTTGAAGGTCCATTCCCTGGCTGCGGTGATTGCGGCTCTGGCGAGATTGTCGCGGAACAACTGCATGTCACGACCGCTGGCGTAGACCGTCAGGTTGACCTGCTCGGCCGCGGCATCCTCGACTCGGCCGTCTCTGCCGACGCGCAGCAGCAGATAGACCGTGCCGGAGACTCCCGAGTGCAAGGCGAGGCCAGGATAACGGGGCGGCAACCTCGTCTTGTAGCTGATGCTTTCGCCGGGAACCTTGTCGTCCTGACCAAACTGGGCGGCTGAGATGCTGATCGCATCGTGGGTGTCGTCGACGCGTTTGGCGAGGAGACGCAAGCTCATCTTCGCCTTCACGGCAACTGTCTGCTGATCGTCGAACTTGAACTTCCAGGTGGGCACGTTTTGCTGGAGGATCTGGACGACGATGGGCGGAAGCTGGTCAGCATGATCGAGGGTATAGCCCTGGACGCTGCCGTCCGGCATGACTTCAATCGACCCGGTAACCAGCATGCTCGCCTCGGCCTGCTTGCGGACTTCCGCCGGACTTTCGGCCCAGGTCGCGCATGCCATCAAGACGCAGAACAGCCCCATCAACCATCGTTTCATCCGTGTGCTCCCCATGGTTACTTCGATCAAGTCTAGCGTCCGTGGATACTGATCGCACCATACCCCATGCTCGTCACGGGATGCAGGATCGCATCTTCAGACGACACAACACGATTGCAGTCGCATCAGGGTTTTGACGTCTGAGCATCCAGCCGGTCGTAGTTGACGATGGCGTTGAACACCAGCGGATAGCTGCCAATGGTCTCGCCGCGCCAGATCGGATTGCTGGCGAACAGCAGCACGTGGCCCTTGCCGTAACGGGCATTCACCACCGCGGCGCGTTCGGCCATCTCGTCGCCGCCATCGAGCAGGCCGGCAATCAGCAGGTGACCGGCGTCGGCGTAGCGCAAGATCACCTGCGGACGCTGCTCAGCCGGGATCACCCACGGGTTGTTGCGCATCTGTTCGGCGTTCAACGGCAGCGCCTGCCACGGCTTGGCCTCAGGCAGGGCCGGCGGTTCGACCGAGGCACGGCCCTCGGGCGTGTCGGTGTCGTGCGGACCGCCGCGTCCGGTCGGACGCTGGAAGTCTTTTGCGCTGGGGATTCCGTTGTCGCCGATGACCAGGTTGGACACTGTGAACGACTGGCCGACTGCACTGTAAAGAGCGAGGTCGTCGCTGGTGTAACCCGCCGCGATCGGGCTCTTGCGGTCGACGAAGTTCGCCTGCAGCACGCTGCCGACAACTTTCAGGTTGTGCGTGGGCGTGACGAACACGCCCGGCGCCATGCCGGTGTCGATCGCGAATTTCGCGGTGTCCTCCGAGGTGATCAGCAGGCCGCCGGAGCTTACGAACTGCTTGAGGTTGGCGAGGCCGCTGGCACCGAGCCCGGGGCGGATGTCATCGGTGCTGTCGATGTGGCCGATGTTCGGCGTGAGCTTGGTGGTTTTCCACGGCATCGGGTTGCCCCACATCGGCAGGCCGTCGACGATCTGCTGTGCCGTGACGCCACCGATCGGGCCGAACAGGATCACGTCGTACTTCGCGCGCAGGTCGCTGGTCTTGGCCACGTCCTGCGTGCTGATGTAGCTGTACGGCACGTGCAGCTTGTCCAGCGCCATGCGCCACCAGCCCTCGGTCTGGGTATCCAGCCAGGTGTGCATCAGCGCGATACGCGGCAGTTTCCCGCTGGACATGTCGATCGCGGCCAGCCCCTGCGGCACCGTGACCGGCTGGCCGACCGAGTCCATCGGCGCCTTGAGGATCGTGTTGTCGGTCACGCGCACGACCTGCACGTCGAACAGGTCGCCCATCGACCAGGCGGTGTCGTCGTAGGGATGCTGCTGCGGATCCTTCGGCGACCAGTACTGGCGATCGAGCAGCGTGTCGGCGATGCGCGAATACGGCTGGTCCATGCGCACCACGTAGCTGCCGGCGGCAAACGTGCGCGAGCTGGCCTTGGTGGCCTTGCCGTCGTCGCCTTTGGACGCGGGCAGGGTCACCGTGACCGGCGCCGACAGGCGGCTGACCTCGGCATGCTGCAGCTGCATGATGCGCAGCAGCTGCGCCTGCGAACCGGTGCGCTTGTCGTCGGCCGGGAACACGTAGGCGGCCGGACCGGCTTCCTGCGGCTTCTCGATCGAGCGCTTGCTCTTCAAGTAGAAATTCTTCAGGAACAGCTGGCTGTTGCCGGAGAAATAATTCAGCGCGGTGAGCAGGCCGGTCTGCTCGTAGTTGTTGTTGTCGCGCTGCGACCAGGTGACTTCAGGCAGCGGCGGGTTCGGCTTGTACCAGGTGCGCTGGTAGTCGGCTGGATCGAGGATGCGCTTGACCGTATCGGCGCCGTCGTTGCCGAACGTCTCGTACAGCCGGCTGATGCCGTTGTGCATGGCGGCGATGAACATCAGGTAGCCCGGACTCCAGGTATCGAAGTCGCCGTGGGTGAACACGCCGGGCATGCCGAACTTGGTCAGCTGCTGCACGTTGTCCCAGCCCAGCTGCTGCCACTCGCCGGTGAGGATCGGATCGATCCATGCGTTGTACGGGCCGTCGCCCACGGTGTTGTCGTACAGGAATGGCACCGATTCGTGCAGGTCGTGCAGCACCTGCGCATGCCAGCCGATATAGGTGTCCGCCACGTTGCGGGTGAGGTTCAGCGTCATCGCCATCGCGTCGCGATTGTTGTCGTGCGCAACGTAGTGGCCCCAGTACATCAGCGGCGGGTAGTTCTCGCCCGGATGCGCCAGATGCCAGTTGTAGCGATCCACCTGGCGGTCGCGGCCGTCCACTTCGACCACCGGCGTGATCAGCGTGATCACGTGCGAGCGGATGTGCTGGATGTACGGTGCGTTGTCCACTGCGAGGCGATACGCCAGTTCCATCAGCGCGGTGGGCGCACCGGTCTCGGTGGAGTGGATCGTGCCGGTGATGTAGTAGACCGGCGTGGATTGCGCGATCAGCTGGTCGGCGGTGGCGTCGTCCATGTTGATGCTGCGCGGATCGCCGAGCTTGGCCAGGCGTGCCTTGTTGGCGTCGAGGTCAGCCAGCAGGCTTTCGTCGGCGATCGCCACCGCGATCATCTCGCGGCCTTCCTCGGTCTTGCCGATGGTGAACACCTTCACCCGCGGACTGGCCGCGGCCAGCGCACGGAAGTAGCGGTAGACATCGGCCGAGTAGGGCAGGTAGTTCGGTGCGCCGGAAATATGGCCGAGCACTTTCTCCGGCGTCGGCACGCTGGCCGAGGCGGGCAGGTAATCGGTCAGCGGCGAGTTGAACGAGGGGTCGGTGGTGAACTTGAGGATCTGGTCGGTATAGTCCTGATCGATCGGCTGGCTAGGGTCGCGGGCGTAGCCCATCGACCCGCTCGGATCGGTTGTCGCGAGAACACTGGTCGTAGCGAGCGCCAGCAGAGTGACAAGTGAAAGCCGGATGGACACGCGCATGATTGGATTCCCCTCGGACCGCAGGCAACGGATCGCTGCACTTTGCCAGAACGGGGATGATTGCGTGTAGCCCATCAGTTGGGTAGGCATACCCGGCCATGTCAGCGTTGCCGTTTGCCTATCCTGCTGCAGCGTGTTGCGACGACGCGCATTGTGCTGCAGATGCGATCCAGTCGAGCTCGACTGGATCGCATGGTGTCAGCCGAGGTCAGTGCACGGTTGCGCTGCTACCGCTGTTAGCCTGGGTGGTGGTTACACCGGGACCAATGCTGGCAGCAAGGAACTGCACCAGCTTCGTGTACAACTCGGTGTTGTTGGCTTCGTCGTAAAAGCCATGCATTTCATTGGGCTTGTACAACCACTCGTGCTGGATATTGCGTTTCAGCAGGGCCGAATGCAGGTTTCGGCCCTGAACGGGTGGCACGCGCTCGTCCTTGCCGCCGACAACCAACATCACCTTCGCCTTGAGCCGATCGAGCTGGTTGATGGGCGAGCGTTGGGCCAATGCGCTGGTATCGTTGCCGAGGGTCTTCTCAAGAAACCTTTCGCCATCGACCGACTGCGGAACGTCGCCACGGTAGCTCATCAGCGCCAGGTCGTAGACGCCAACGTAGCCGATGGCACATTGGTAGAGATCCGGTTCCTTGACGGCGCCTTCAAGCGCCGCATAGCCGCCATAGCTGGCGCCGAAGATGCAGATGCGCTGCTGGTCGGCGATGCCCTGCGCAATCGCCCAGTGCGTGGCGTCAGTGACGTCGTCCTGCATCTTGCCGCCCCATTCGCGATATCCGGCGGCCATGAACTTGTCACCAAGCCCACCGGAGCCACGGAAGTTCACCTGCAGTACGGCGTAGCCGCGTGTCGCCATGGCCTGCACCATAGGGTCGAAATCCCAAGTGTCGTAGATTCCGAACGGTCCACCATGAACGTACACCACCATCGGCAAGTGTTTCGCGCTTTCTCTCCCTGGTGGAAAGCTTACATAACCGCGCAGTTTCAGCCCGTCTCGTGCGGCAAATTCGATCGGCTGCTTGCCAGCCATCTGGGTAGGATCGATCCACGGAGCACATGGCAGTAGCGAGGTGAGCTTGTTGGCCTGGTGGTCGTACAGATAAAACGTGCCCGGATCAGCATCGGCATAGACGTATACGATACTGCGCTGGCCATCGCGAGTTCCGGAAATGAAGCGGACGCTTTCTCCCGGAAATTGCCGCATGAGCATGACCAAGGTCTTCGCGTCAGCCGAATTGCTGTCAAACAGTGCAGCACCGGGACGGCCATCCACGAAATCCACGCCGATGATGTCACCGGCCATGCCGCGCAAAAGCCCTGTTGCTGAAATTGTCGGGTTGCTCCAGACGGTTTCCCGGGAGACGTCCATTGGATCACTGCTGCATACAGCAAATCCACCACCGGCGGTGGGGCAACTGAAGTACACAACGCTGTCGTCGTTGTTGAACGCCAGTGGATAGGACTGGTCCTGCTCGGCCTTCTGCATCTCATTCCAGCCGTTGCTGCCAGGAAGATGCTTGAACACCCTTTTCTTGCCATTGGCATCCTCGCCAATGGCATAACGAACGCGACCTTGGTGATCGGCAATGAATTCCGAGATATTTCCGGGTGCCGTGGTGATACTCACCATGTTGCCGCTGTGGACATCCATCCTGGAGACGAGCCAAGGCTGGTAATAGGCCAGTTTGTTGGCTGCATCATCGCGCACCGTCCCGGCCTTGAGGCTTGCAACCAGTATCTCGTCCGGATCGTTCGGAATCGTGGCAATGAATCTGGCAGATCCGAGTACCTTCGTGTTGCCACCATCGGCGTCGATCGCAAGCAGCAGTCCGGAGTCCAGAGGCGCGTCATAGCCACCACTCGACTTGCCTGTGGTGAATACCACGCGAGTAGATGAAGCCCACCAGAAATCGGTGACGTCGTCATTCTTGTTGGGCCGGATAACACGGCCGGCCTTCATGTCTGCGACAGGGAGCAGCACCAACGCATTGTGCCCCTCCACCACGGCGGTGGCAGCGAGGTATTTCCCATCGGGGGAAATTTTTGCGTCCTGGCTTGCCGGGTGTCGTGCCAGTTCCCCTAATGACACTGGTTCGGCGCGCAGCACGGCGACAAAAAGCAGCAACAACAACGCAACAATCCAGTGTCGCAAAACCATCGCCATATTTCCCCTGTGGTGACAATGCGGTCGCCACCTTTACTCGATCACATCGCGTAGTCGGCCTGTTGAGACCTGTGTTGGCGCGTTTACTGTAAGCGCCTGATACGCCGGCATGTTCTGCTAGAGCTGTCTCGTAGCTTGATCCATGCCGGTTCAGTGCGAGGCTGCGCGCGCATTATTTAGTCACGCCGGGACCAATGCTGGAACCGACGAACTGCACCAGCGTCGTATACAACTCGGTCAGGTTGGCCTCGCTGTAGAAGCCATGCATCTCGCCGGGCTTGTCCATCCATACGTGCGCGACATGGCGATTCAGCAGTGCATTGTGCAGATTGCTGCCCTGGATCGATGGTACGCGGCGATCCTCACCACCGACGACCAGCATGACCTTGGCCTTGAGGTGATCAAGCTGATTGATCGGCGAGCGTTGCGCCAATACGTTCATGTCGTCGCCGAGGACGCGCCGGAGATAATTCTCGCCGGAAGTGGACTGCGGGATATCGCCGCGCTTGTACATCAGCGCCAGGTCATAGACGCCGACATAGCCGATCGCACATTTGTACAGATCAGGCTCCTTCACCGCACCCTCAAGTGCCGCGTAGCCGCCGTAGCTGCCGCCAAAAATGCAGATCCGTTGCGGGTCGGCGATGCCCTGGGCGATCGCCCAATGAGTGGCATCAGTGACATCGTCCTGCATCTTGCCGCCCCATTCACCCCAGCCAGCTTGCTCGAAGTTGTAGCCATAGCCACCGGAACCACGATAGTTCACCTGCAGCACGGCGTAGCCGCGGGTCGCCAGCACCTGCACATAGCTGTCGTATTCCCAGCTGTCGCTTACGCCGTAGGGTCCGCCGTGGACAAACACCACCATCGGCAGGTGTTTGGCGTTCTCCTTGCCCGGCGGAAAGCTGACATAGCCGTGCAGATCCAGGCCGTCGCGCGCAGCAAATTCGAACGGCTGCTTGCCGGCCATCTGTTCCGGATTGATCCACGATGCGCGCGCCAGCAAACCAGTCAGCTTGTTGGTACTGCGGTCGTAAAGATAGAACGTGCCGGGATCGGCATCGGCTTCGGCCAGCACGACGCTGAGGCTGCCGTCGAGGGTTCCGGAAACGAACCGGACGCTTTCGCCTGGCAGCTGTTTCATCAGCGCGATCAGGGTAGTCGCGTCTGCCGACTGGCTATTGAACAAGGACATGCCCGGGCGGCCGTCCATGAAGCTCACTCCGATGATGTCGTCTTTAGCCATGCCGTAGACGAAGCCGTTCGGGGAGGCCTTCGGGTTGCTCCAGACCGTTGTCCAGGTGTTCTTCGCCGGATCCCAGCTGCATATGCCGAATCCACCTCCACTGGCCTTGCAGGTGAAGTACGCCACGCTGTCGTCGCGACTGAACGCCCACGGGTAGGCCCGCTCGTCATCGGGTTTCGACACCACCTGCCAGCCGTCGCCATTGATCGGATGCGCGTACACCTTGACGTTGCCGTTGACGTCTTCACCGTAGGCAAAACGGACGTGCCCCTGATGATCAGCGACGAATTCCATGTTGCGAGCCGGCGCGTTAAGCAGGCGTGCCATGCCACCGTCGCGCACGTCCATGCGGTAGAGGACGGGTAGCATGCCTTCCGTGCCGGCGGCATCCCAGGAGCTGACCGCGACCAGCACATGGTTGGGGTCATCTGGAATCGAGGCTATGAATTCGCCGAACCCGCGATCGGCGACTGCCTTCTGAATGTGCGAACCGGTACTCATGTTGTTGTTGCGATAGCCGTACAGCAACTTCGGATTTCCGCCGTCTGCGTCGACCCCGAACAGTTCGCCGGTGGCCAGCGGCGAGTCGTAGCCACCCTGGCGCGTGCCCACTGTATACAGCACACGTGTGGGCGAAGCCCACCAGAAGTCGATGACGTCATCCCCTTCGCGCGGGCTGACGAGATTGCCCTTCTTGTCGGCGAGACGGATCAACGCCACTACGGTCTGGCCTTTGACAATCGCAGTCGCCGCCAGGTACTTCCCGTCGGGGGAAATCTTGACGCTCTTGTATTGATCATGGCGTGCCAGATCGGCAAGTGAAACCGCCTGCGCATGCAGAACGGAAACGCACAGCAACAACAACGCAATGATCCAGCGTCGCAAATCCATCATCTGATTCCCCTGTCATGATGCACGACCACACCTCATGCGCGGTCGTATCCCCGGGTCATTTATAGCGATCCAGGTTGGCCGAGGCAACAATCGACAAAAGGGCGGCCCATGCATGGGCCGCCCTTTTGGGTCGAACCTGACGCCAGCTCTCGCGACTATCGGTTCAACAGCGCGGTCAGCTGGTCGAGTTGTGTACGGTAACGGTCAAGCACTTTCGCGGTGAGCACGGCGTAGTGGTTGGCTTCGTCCCAGCGGCGTGCCTCGATCGCCTCGCGCACGCCGGGCACGGTCTTGACGCCATAGCCGGTGAGCATGCCGGGCGCGTAGATGAAGTGCTTGAACCAGGCGCGGCCGGGCAGGCCGGCAGGATCGGTCAATGCCTGCTCCAGGCTGCCCATCAGCTGGTTCAGTTGCTGCTGTTGCGGGGCTGGCATATCGAAGCCGGTGCTGGCGCGCCTGGCGTACGCAGCCTGGAATGCCTGCGCACTCTGCTTGAGTTGTTTCGCGGCCTGGTCCAGCGGGGCCAGATTGATCGCGGGCACGTCGGAGTCGCGTGCGGGTGGTGCCAGCGGTCGGGTCGGGTCGGCATCGAGCGTGAACGCGTGCAGATCCAGCAGCTGGTGTTGCTGTTCGGTGGCCTTGCGGGTGTCGTCGACCAGCTTGTGCAATTCACCCACGTAGCGATCGAGCGTGCTGCTGAAATCGCCGAAGCGCAGCGGCAATACGTTGGCGTCGGCGGTACGCAGCACGATGTGGCCGGCCACCTTGGACAGGGCCACGCCGTACTCGAAGGTGGGATCGCCGAAGCGCACGTAGTGGTCGAACGAGTCGTAGCGCGAGTGGTAGATGCCGCCGTCGTCATCCTCGCCGCTGAAGCCGAGGTCGAGCGAGGCGATGCCCAGATGTTCCAGGAACGCGCTGTAGTCGGAGCCGGAGCCCAGTGCCTCGATCGGCACGTCGCCACCCGCGGCTGCCAGCTTGGCGTTCGCCTTGGCCTCGGGCTTCGCGTCCTTGCCGTAGCCGTCGACCAGCATGTGCGCGCGCATGCGTTCGCGCACGCTGGCGTGGGTTTCCGGATCGGTCACGCCAGCCGCGACCTGGTTGACCAGGTGCTGCAGCGAGTGGCTGCCGCCAGCATCGAGGAAGCCGCGGCCGTTGGTATCCGAGTTGAGGTAGAGCACGGCCTTCTGCTGCAGTTCGGCGGCGTGCGTCTCGGCCCATTCGGTCGAGCCGAGCAGGCCCGGCTCCTCGCCGTCCCAGCTGGCGTAGACCAGCGTGCGCTGTGGCCGCCAGCCTTGTTTGACCAGGCCGCCGATCGCCTTGGCCTCGGCCATCAGGGCGACGTTGCCGGCGAGCGGATCCCAGGCGCCGAACACCCAGCCGTCGTGGTGGTTGCCGCGCACGATCCACAGGTCAGGTTCGGTGGAGCCTTTGAGTGTGGCGATCACGTCGTAGACCGGTTTCTGGCCCCAGTCCGACAGTACGGTGAGGTGCGCCTTGGCCGTGCTGGGGCCGACGTGATAGGCGAACGGCAGCGAGCCGCGCCAGCCGGCCGGGGCCACCGGTCCGGTCAGCGACTGCAGCAGTGGCGTGGCGTCGGCGTAGGAGATCGGCAAGACCGGAATCTTCAGGATCGTCTTCGCGTCCTTGAGCGCCAGCCGCTTGGCACCCGGCGTGGAACCGATGCCGGGCGTCAGCGGATCGCCCGGGTACTGCTGCATGTCCGCCACGGAACCACGCTGCACGCCCTGCGCCGGGCGCCAACCGCCTTGCGGATAGGTGTCGCCCTGGGCATAGCCGTCGTCGTGCGGATCGGAATAGATCAGGCAGCCGACCGCGCCGTGTTCCTGCGCGAGCTTGGGTTTCAGGCCGCGCCAGCCGCCGCCGTAGCGGGTGATGACGATCTTGCCGCGCACGTCGATCCCGCGGCGGGCCAGTTCCTTGTAGTCGTCCGGCATGCCGTAGTTGGCATATACCAGTGCTGCAGTAACGTCGCCGTCGCCGCCATAGACGTTGTACGGCGGCAGTGCACCCTCGGCGCCCGAGGTGGCATCACTGGCGACAGCCGGCTCCTTCAGCACGGCGGTATAGGGGTGTGGCCCGAGCAGCTCCAGCGCCACCTTTTTCGGTGTGGGGTAGAGCACGCTGAAGGTCTCGATGTGCGCATCCCAGCCCCATTCGCGAAACTTCGCCAGCATGAACTCGGCATTCGCCTTGTCGTGCGGTGAGCCCACCTGGTTGGGCTCGGACGACATCTGCTTGAGCCAACTGCGCTGATCGGCGGGATCGAGCTGGGCGTCGAAGCGCTGTTCCAGGCTTTGCTGCGCGGTGGCATTGGCGGGAGCGAAGCCAAGCATGCCGCCATCGTCGTGACTGCCCTGGTCGGTGGCAGCGGCAGTCATGAAGGTGGCAAGCACACCAGCCAGTGTCAGCAGCGGGCGGATTTTCCATCGGGTCATCTGATATCGCTCCCCATCGGTTGATCATCGAGCGGATCGCGGCGCTGATCGGGCTGGACATTGCCCGTCAGGCTGCATCCGCTTGGTTATACGCGCAGATCATGAAACTTGCCCAGGACAGTAGTGATGTCCACGGTGCGCCTGGGCCTTGGCCATCGAAGGATCGAGCGGAAGCCTACGGACCCGCCGAACTCGTGGCAGTCCCGGGCTTTGGCGATGCCTGTGGCAGATCGGAGTGGTCGGATGACGTGGCTTGATTTCCGTCCGGGACGGTGATGTCCTGCCGGAACAGCTGATGGCCGTCTTGATCGCTGTAGGTCAGTTTGTATTTCCCCGGCCGCAGATAAAGATCGCTGACAGGCGCGCCCTGGTGGAAACGAATGCGTTCATCTTCCACGGCATTCAGAGGCACGGGATCGAGCACCATCAGATCGGCTGGGATCGCCTCATCGCCTTCGTCGGCATATCGCGCCTCTACCAGGCATGGATACGAGCGTGCACAGCGATCGCCGGCGATGAAAAAGGGCACGCGCAGGCCACCGAGGCTGAGCCACGTTGGCCGTCCATGCTGCATTTCCTGTGGCGGAAAGAACACGCTGACGTCATACCCCTGGCGCAGCGACCAGGGCTTGCCGTTCTTGTCCAGGAACACGAGCGGCATCTTCGGCTTCAGCTTTCGCATGACCGCAGAGTAATAAGGATGGTCATCATCGCCAGACTGATGCGGAAACAGCATGGTCTGTTCCACAGTAAGCGGGTCGATACCCGAAAGCTTGTGCAGATGCTCGGCCATGGAGGAGCCGCCGAGGTAGACGCCCGATTCCTGGATATGCGCATAACCGGCATCGACCACCAGTCGCGCATTCGGATCCTGCTTGAACACCTGCTTGTAGAGGTTGCGCGCCTGTTCGGCTTCGCGCGCGTCACCAGTGGCGTTGGAGAGTGCTTCGTAGGCGATCACCTTGAAGCCGAGCTTCAGTGCGGTGCGGACCATTTCGGCACAGATCGGCTCTTCGGTGTAAAAGCCACTGTCCTTGATCGGGTAGCCGCGTGCCTGCAACCCGGTGTCGGTCTGGTAGAGCGTTTCGGCGGCAAAATAGTTGAAGCCCTCTGCACGCAACTTGCTCAGCAGCTGCACGGTCAGTGTACGGGTGAGCGGTATGTTGTGCGCCTCGTTGAAGAACACGGCACGGTATTTTTTGGCCAGTTCGGGAATGGCCTCCAGCGCGGGACGGGCGGTGTAGTCGGAGTTGTCCAGCGGTGAGGGGCGGTCATCCGGCGCCGCCGGCTGCCTGATCGAGAAGCTGACCGCGGCGTCCGGGTAGTCGCCGATGAAGGTCTGATACCAGCTCAGGTACTGGCCGAAGATGACATGGAAGGCAGCGTCCTTGTTGCCGGCATAGGCATAGCGCATCACCTGATACTGGGCCAGCAGGCTCTTGCGCTTGTTGGCGTCCTGCATGATCTGCTCGGACTGGCGCGAGGCCTCGATCTGGCGAGCCTGCCACTGCGAAGCCGATTGCGCATGGCTCGTGGTGGCTGCGCAGCTCAGCAGCAGCGCACAGCCCAGGGGAACTCCTCTGTGAAGCGACAGCATGGATGCTCCTGTCTTCGTTTCGGCAAAGCGATTGTGCCTGTTTACCAGCATAAGCAGCCACTGTCAGGTGTCGGCGCGCATACAGCCTTGCGAACCAGCATGAGACTCGAGCCGGTTCACTGCACCATGCCAAGCGGCACAGGGCCGCGCAGGTTATTTGGGCGCACAATCGGCGGCACCTTGTCCATGAGCGGAGTACGTCATGCGTCCGACTGTTCTTGCTGTGTTGATTGCCCTCGCGCTTCCTTCGGTAGCGCTTGCCCAGACTTCGAACATGCATTCCAGTGCCGCTGCTGCCGTGGTGGCCAGGGCGGTCGGTGACCCCGCGCGGCAGGCCGATGTATCCAACGATGGCCGCCGCAAGATCACGGCGGTGATGACATTTGCCGAGGTCAAGCCGGGCCAGAAAGTGCTGGAACTGATTCCCGGCAGCGGCTATTTCACGCGTGTGTTCAGTGCCGTCGTGGGACCGCAGGGACACGTCTATACGGTGTGGCCGAATGAGTACGCGAAAGAGGATGCCGACGATGTGGCCGGTTCGAGCAAGCTTGCTGCCGATCCGCACTACGCCAACGTCAGCGTGCTGACCCAGCCGGCGAACCAGCTGAGCTCGCCCGAGCCGGTCGACCTGGTGTTTACCTCGCAGAACTATCACGACTATCCGGACAAGTTCATGGGGCAGGTCGATCCTGCGGTACTCAACAAGCAGGTGTTCGACGCGCTGAAGCCTGGTGGCCTGTGGGTGATCATCGATCACGTGGCTCCGACAGGCTCCGGCATGGCCGACACCGACACGCTGCACCGGATCGATCCGGCGATCGTGAAGAAGCAGGTGGAAGCGGCCGGCTTCGTGTTCGACGGTGAAAGCAAGGCGCTGCGCAATCCGGCCGATCCGCACACCATCAAGGTGTTCGACAAGTCGATACGCGGCCATACCGACCAGTTCATCTACCGCTTTCGCAAGCCGGTGGCGAAGTAACTACCGCCGGAATCATCGCGTGCCGGGTGCGCTCACCACGCGGCCTGCTTGAGCTGTGACGGCGATTGGCGGCACCATCGGTCATCGAGGCGGCGTACCCGCCGCAGGCGCGATGCAGGCAGGAACACCGTGAGTCCCACTGAATCCACTTCGCTGGCGCAGGATTCCGCGGATCCGCCGCCGGTGCCTCCGGCGGAGCCGGACGCCGCCGATTGCTGTGGTGAGGGGTGCGTGCATTGTGTGTATGACGTTTACGCGGACGCACTTGAACGCTACCAGGCTGCGCTGGCCGCCTGGCGTGTTCGTCACTCCTGAATTGCACCGTCCAAGGACTCGCCATGTGGATTGCCGTCACCCGTGAAGTCAGCCCCACCCTCGGCAACTGCGAGTTGTCGTATGTGCCGCGCGAGGCGATCGACGTGGCGCGTGCCAGCGCGCAGCATCACGATTACCAGCATGCGCTGGAGGCGCTCGGCTGCCGCCTGTTGACGCTGCCGGCCGAGCCGGACCTGCCCGACGCGGTCTTCGTCGAGGACACGGCGATCGTGCTGGACGAAGTCGCGGTGCTGACCCGGCCCGGCGCGCTGTCACGCCGGGCCGAGGTGCCCAGCGTCGCCGAGGTGCTGCGCCGTTATCGGCCGGTGCTGGTGATCGATGCACCGGGTACGCTCGACGGCGGCGATGTGCTGCGACTTGGTCGCACGTTATATGTTGGCCAGTCGGCGCGCAGCAACGCCGAGGGCATCGCGCAGTTGCGCGAGTTGCTGGCCGGCCATGGCTACGCCGTGCGGGGTGTGCCGACGCGTGGCTGCCTGCATCTGAAATCCGCTGTCACGCAAGTCGCCGACGATACGTTGCTGCTACAACCGGATTGGGTAGATCGCGAGCTGTTTGCCAGCTTTCGCATCATCGAGGTCGATCCCGGCGAACCGCATGCCGCCAACGTGCTGCGCATTGGCGACGCGCTGCTGATGCCGGCAAGTTTTCCGCGCACGCAGCAGCGGCTGCTTGAGGCCGGCTTCGAGGTCACCGGGGTCGAGGTCGCCGAATTGCAGAAGGCCGAAGGTGCGGTGACCTGCTGCAGCCTGGTGTTTCGCGTGATGGAATGAGCTGCATGTGAAGCCCCGCATCGGCGATGTGGTAACCGGGACTACACTGTGCCGATAACTTATCGACATCTCACAGGAAAGCTCATGACCGACGCCACCTACACCAGCTCCATTCCCGTCTTCAAGCAGATGCTCGGCAGTCTCGATGCGATCCTGGCCAAGGCCGCGGCGCATGTGGCTGAAAAGAACATCGAGCCAAGGGCGCTGACCGATGCGCGTCTGTTCCCGGACATGTTCCCGCTGAGCAAGCAGGTGCAGATCGCCTGCGATTTCGCGCGTGGCGTGTCGGCGCGGCTGGCTGGCGCCGAGGTGCCGAAGTACGACGACAACGAGCAGACGTTCGAGGAACTGCGCGGGCTGATTGCACGCAGCCTCGATTTCGTCGGCGGTTTGAGTGCAGCGCAGTTTGAAGGTGCTGCACAGCGCGAGATTGTGATACGGCCTGGCACACCGAAGGAGCGCCGCTTCAACGGGCAGGCTTATCTGCTGAGCTACGGTCTGCCGCAGTTCTTCTTCCACGTCACCACCGCGTATGCGCTGCTGCGCCACAACGGCATCGAGATCGGCAAGCGTGATTACATGGGTCAGTATTGATCGGCCTGGTGTCGATCCCGTGCCGGGCGTGGCATAG
The DNA here is from genome assembly GCF_002001175.1 of Rhodanobacter sp. C03. Taxonomy (GTDB): domain Bacteria; phylum Pseudomonadota; class Gammaproteobacteria; order Xanthomonadales; family Rhodanobacteraceae; genus Rhodanobacter. Next base: position 1,345,193 of record NZ_MUNT01000001.1, read on the forward strand.
CTCCAGCCCGGCACGCATTCGTCTGAACGGTATTGGCCTGAGCAGGCGAGGCAATTACTTGCTCTTTTTCTTTTCTTGTTTGGCGGCCTTTTTTTCCTTCATGGTCTTGGCCGGCTTTTTCTTCTCGCTTTTCTTTGAATCCATGCCCTTGCTCATGATGTTCTCCGTGGTCTGATCAGGTGATGTGGTACGCATGACGCGCGGTGAAGTTTAAGCCGATCCAGTGCTCATTGTGCAGAGTCCAGACATGCCGTTGCCGTCGCCGGGTATCGTCAAATGCGTTCGTCGGGAGCCAGATAACGCCACTGACCGGGCGGCAGTTTGGCCAGCGGGATACGGCCCACGCGCAGGCGTTTCATCGCCAGTACCTTCAGGCCGACCGCCTGGCACATCGGTTCGAGCTGGGTCGGCTGCAGCACCTTGAACGCAAAGCGCAGGCGCTGCTCGCTCTGCCAGCTGACCTTGATCGGCGGCATCGCGTAATTGTTGAAGCGCAGGCCGTGGTTGAGCAGGGCCAGACCGTTCGGGATCAGTTCGCCCTCGACATCGACCACGAACTCCTGTTCGACCCGGTCGATGTCTTCAGTGAGCTTGCGAGTGACGCGCCAGTCCTGGGTGAAGATCAGCAGGCCGCTGGCGTGAGTCGGCATCGGCAACGGTATGGTCAGCCGTTGCAGGTGGCGCTTCAGCGGACGCACGCCGGAAGCATCGTCGGGTGATCGCGTCTCCGGCGTGACCAGCGCGCTGGCCGGGTTCGGGCCGCTGCCAGCGTCGTAGCCGACTGGCTTGTGCAGCACCAGGGTGGCCGGTTCGGTGGCAATCAGTTTGGCGCCGGGATCGAGTTCGACGGTCTGCGTATCGACCATGAACTGCGGCTCTTCCACCACGATGCCGTCGACGCGCACCCAGCCGCCTTCGATGTATTGCTCGGCCTCGCGCCGCGAGCACTGGGTCAGCGCGACGACACGTTTGGCGAGGCGAACCGGTTCGGTCATCGAGGTGCCATGGAGCGAGGGTGGCTCATTGTAGACGCCTGCCGCCGCAACCGTAGGGCGACTTGTAGGAGCGACTTCAGTCGCGACGCTTCTGGTTTCATGCAGGGAGAGCGATCGCGACTGAAGTCGCTCCTACATGACTTGGGACGGTGGCAATTGGTATGACAGCCCCCAGATCAGGGGCTTCGTTAAAGCGAGACCACGACATGATCCCCTTTTCCATCCTCGACCTGGCGCCGGTCACCGCAGGCAGCGATGCCGCCCAGGCGTTCCGCAACACGCTGGATCTGGCCCGGCTGGGCGAACGCCTCGGCTACCGGCGCTACTGGCTGGCCGAACACCACAACATGCCCGGCATCGCCAGCGCGGCGACGGCGGTGCTGATCGGCCACGTGGCCGGTGGCACCTCGACGATACGTGTCGGCGCCGGCGGCATCATGCTGCCGAATCACGCGCCGCTGCAGGTGGCCGAGGCCTTCGGTACGCTGGCGTCGCTGTATCCGGGGCGGATCGATCTGGGTCTGGGTCGGGCGCCGGGTACCGATCAGCCCACCGCGAAGGCGCTGCGTCGCTACTTCGACAGCGCCGATGCGTTCCCGCACGACGTGGTCGAGTTGCTTGGCTATTTCGAGCCGGCCACGTCCGGTCAGCAGGTGCGCGCCGTGCCCGGTGCCGGTATCGAGGTGCCGGTGTGGCTGCTTGGCTCCAGCCTGTTCAGCGCCACGTTGTCGGCGCAACTCGGCCTGCCGTTCGCATTCGCCTCGCACTTTGCACCGGACGCGATGGATGAGGCGCTGGCGCTGTACCGGCGCGACTTTCGGCCATCGGCACAGCTGTCGCAGCCGTACGCGATGCTCGGCATCAACGTGGTCGGCGCCGACAGCGATGCCGAGGCACGCCGGCTGTTCACCACCCAGCAACAGAGCTTCATCAACCTGCGGCGTGGCCGACCGGGACTGATACCGCCGCCGATCGACGATATCGAGTCGTACTGGACGCCGCCGGAAAAGCTGATGGTTGAACGTGCGCTGGCCTGTGCGGTGGTCGGCGATGCCGGTACCGTGAAGGATGGCGTCGAGGCCTTCATCGCCCGGCACCAACCGGACGAGCTGCTGATCACGGCCAATGTGTTCGAGCATGCGGCGCGACGGCATTCGTTCGAGATCGCTGCAGCGGCGCGGGATCGCTTGCTGGCGGCGAACTGACCGGACGCCGCCGCGAAAGACCGGGCAAGGCCGCCGATCGGCCATAATGGGCGTTATTCCACGAATCGCAGAAGCTCTCCCACGCATGAAAACCCCCAAGGGCCTGCAGGATCTGATCGACGAAGGCGTGATCGACCAGGTGCTGCGACCGCTGAAGAGCGGCAAGGAAGCTTCCGTCTACGTCGTCCGCTCGGGCGAGGACATCCGCTGCGCCAAGGTTTACAAGGACATGGCGCAGCGCAGTTTTCAGGCGCGCGTGCAGTATCAGGAAGGGCGCAAGGTACGCGGCAGCCGGCAGGCGCGTGCGATGGGCAAGGCAACCAAGTTTGGCCGCAAGGAAGCCGAGGCCGCCTGGAAGAATGCCGAGGTCGATGCGCTATACCAGCTCACCGCCGCCGGCGTGCGGGTGCCGAAGCCATATGGCTACTTCAGTGGCGTGCTGGTGATGGAACTGGTTACCGATGCGGACGGCCATTCCGCACCGCGGCTGGGCGAAGTGGAACTGTCGGCCGAGACCGCGCGCGAGTACCACCGCTTCCTGATGCAGCAAGTGGCGCGGATGCTCTGCGTCGGCCTGATCCACGGCGACCTGTCCGAATACAACGTGCTGGTGGGGCCGCAAGGTCCGGTGATCATCGACTTGCCGCAGGCGGTCAGCGCCTCCGGCAACAACTCGGCGCGGGCGATGCTGCGCCGGGACGTGGGCAACATCACGATCAGCCTGTCGCGCTTTGCGCCGGAACTGCTGGATACGTATTACGGCGAGGAAATGTGGGCGCTGTTCGAGCTGGGCGAGCTGCACCCGGACAGCGAACTCACCGGCCACTTCGAGTTTGACGAGAGCATCGCCGATGTGGACAGCGTGATGCAGTCGATCATCGATGCCCGTGAGGAAGCGATCATCCGCCAGCAGGGCCGCGAGGCAGCCGCGCAGGAAGATTGATCGTCCTCCTGCTGTTGTAGGAGCTGTAGGAGCGGCTTCGGTCGCGATGGCTCTTCGCGCAACATCCCAAAAGCACCGCGACTGAAGTCGCTCCTACACAACAATGGGGTCGGTCAGTCACCAACCTTCAGCAGCTCCACCTCGAACACCAGCGATGCGTTCGGCGGAATATCGTCGCCGGCACCATTCGCGCCATAGCCAAGCGAGGCCGGAATCAACAGGATGCGCTTGCCGCCGACATGCATGCCGGCCACGCCCTGATCCCAGCCGGCGATCACGCTGCCCTGGCCGAGCATGAAGGAAAACGGCTCGCCGTGATCGCGCGAGCTGTCGAACTTCTTGCCGTGCTTGCCCTTGGCGCTGTCGTCGTACAGCCAACCGGTGTAATGCACCAACACCTTCATGCCGTCCTTCGCCTCGGCGCCGGTGCCGACCTTCTGGTCGATCACGGTGAGTTTGTCCACGCTTCCAGTGGCTTGCGCCGGCGGGGCGGCGGTACAGGCGGCGAGGGCGAAGACGGCGAGCAGGGACAGCAACCAGCGCATGGAATGACTCCGGGATAGAGGGTGGATCAGGTTCGGATCGGGATTATCCGGTAAATGGTGACGGCACGAGCGGCGATCGCCTTGTTCGCGACGAAGCAGGGTCAGCTCACCGTTTCGGCAGGTGCCATGCGGCGCAACGGATCCACTGCTACCGCATCGGCATCGTTCATCAGCTGCAGTTGACCGTCCTGGATTAGGCACTGCAGGCGCATGCCACGCTGCAGCAGGGCAACCAGTCCGGTGACGGTAGCGGCCGGAATGTCGAGCACGGTGAGGTTCTTGTTGCGACCCAGCGATGCGCCGACCTTGTTCCACCAGATCTCGGCCATGTTGCCGCCATAGCTGATCACCACTACCTGGCGTGAACGGCCGCAGGCCTTGCGGATGCGTGTCTCGTCCGGCTGGCCGACCTCGATCCACAGCTCGATCTCGTCGGTGTAGGCCTTGCGCCACAACGCTGGCTCATCCTCGTCGCTGATGCCCTTGCCGAACTCCAGCCGCTCGTCCGCGTACAGCGCGAACGCGAGCAGCCGCATCATCAGGCGTTCCTCGGTTTCCGACGGATGCCGCGCCAGGGTCAGCGCATGGGTGGCGTAGTAATGCCGATCCATGTCACTGATCTGCAGTTCGACCTTGTAGATGGTGGAGTTGAGGGCCATGGGGGTGCCTTGAGACAACAGCCGACCATTCTACGCGTTCCCGACGACAGGCAGCCTGACGACGCGCATTAGACTGGCAGGAGCCATGAGCCCGCCCATCCCATCCTTCGCCCGCGATCCCGATGCCAGCACCGTGCACCTGCCCGCCGGTGCCTGGTCGACGGTGCTCGATGGGCTATGTGCGCAGTTCGCCGCGATCAATCGCGCGCAATGGCTGGACCGCATTGCGCGTGGCCGGGTGCTGGACGGGCAGGGTGTCGCGATCACGGCGCACACACCGTATCGGGAAGGCTTGCGCATCCACTATTACCGCGAAGTCGTGGACGAGCTGCCGATCCCGTTTGTCGAAACCGTGCTGCATGTGGACGAACATCTGGTGGTGGCGGACAAACCGCATTTCCTGCCGGTGACGCCGGCTGGCAGCTTTGTCGAGCAGAGCTTGCTGCGACGGCTGATTCGCCGGCTGGACAATCCCGACCTGGTACCGCTGCACCGGATCGATCGGCTTACCGCGGGTCTGGTGCTGTTTTCCGCGAACCCGGCCAGTCGTGCTGCATATCAGGCGCTGTTCCGCGAACGGCGGATCGACAAGCGCTACGAGGCATGGGCGCCGGCACTGCCTGTGCTGGCGTTTCCGCTGCTGCACCGCTCGCGCATCGTCGCGGGCGAGCCGTTCTTCCGCATGCAGGAGATCGACGGCGAGCCGAACAGCGAGACGCGGATCGAGCCGATCGAACGCGGCGGCGACATCTGGCGTTATGCGCTGCATCCGGTCACCGGCAGGAAGCACCAACTGCGCGTGCACATGGCCGCGCTTGGTGCACCGATCGTGGGCGACACGCTTTATCCGACATTGGCGGAAAAGGCCGATGACGATTATCAGCATCCGCTGAAACTGCTCGCGCACAGCCTGGCGTTTGTCGATCCGCTGTCCGGCGAGCCACGGCGATTCGAGAGCCGACTGGGCTTCTGACGCTTGTGCGTGGGTCCGGTCGGGATTCAGCCTGTCGTGTCAAGGGTAACCACGTGTTGCCATTCCACGCTATCTTCCGCAGCAGCATCCAGTCGGGGAGAACCATTCGTGAGTGCACAGCCCATGTCCAGCGCGACGCCGCGCAACGAACTGACCGTACGCGGCGTGATCATCGGCGTCGTGATCACCGTGGTATTCACCGCGGCCAACGTGTTCTTCGGCCTCAAGGCCGGCCTGACCTTCGCCACGTCAATCCCGGCGGCGGTGATCTCGATGGCCATCCTGCGCTACTTCAAGGGCGCCACGATGCAGGAGAACAACATCGTGCAGACGGTCGCCTCGGCGGCCGGCACCTTGTCCTCGATCATCTTCGTGCTGCCCGGCCTGATCCTGATCGGCTGGTGGACCGGTTTCAATTACTGGACCTCGTTCGCGATCTGCGCGCTGGGCGGCATCCTCGGCGTGATGTATTCGATACCGCTGCGCCGCGCGCTGGTGACCAATTCCGACCTGCCGTATCCCGAGGGCGTGGCCTGTGCCGAAGTGCTGAAGGTCGGTGCCGGCGGCGGCGAAGGTATCAGCGCGGAGGCGGCGGCCGAATCGAATCGCGCCGGCCTGCTTGCCGTGCTGTGGGGTTCGATCGTCTCGGCGGTGTTTGCGGTAGTGGTCGCGACGCGGGTATTTGCGGGCGACGTGGTGCACTACTTCCGTGTCGGTGGCGACAAGGGTGGCGTGACCGGCTTCGATTTCTTCCTCTCGTTCGCGTTGTTCGGTATCGGCCACCTGGTCGGCTTGTGGGTCGGTATTGCGATGCTGGTCGGCGCCCTGATCGGCTGGGGCTGGGGCGTGCCGCATTTTTCCGCGCTGATGCCGCTGACCGGCTCGATCGCGGATCTCGCCAACGCGACCTGGAGCCACAAGGTGCGCTTCGTCGGCGCCGGCACCATCGGCGTGGCGGCGATCTGGACCCTGGCCAAGCTGGTCAAACCGGTGATCACGGGCTTGACCTCCGCCATGGCAGCTTCGCGCGTGCGCAGTGCCGGCAATGCCGCCTCGTTGCCGCGTACCGAGCATGACATCCCGATCGGACAGGTCGGCCTGATCTCGCTGGTGTGCATGCTGCCGATCGGCTGGCTGATCGCGAACTTCGCGACGACCGCCGGCCATGGACTGGGCGATCACGTGGTGGCGCTGGTGGTGGCAGGCCTGATCTTCGTGGTGCTGATGAGTTTCTTCGTGTCCGCGGTATGCGGCTACATGGCTGGCCTGATCGGTTCGTCGAACAGCCCGCTGTCGGGCATCGGCATCATCGTGGTGATCAGCGCGGCGTTGCTGCTGGTGTTCGGCATCCGCTCGACGCTGCCGGCCGGCAGCGAGAACGCGCTGGTGGCGTTTGCCCTGTTCATCACCTCGATCGTGTTTGCCGCCGCGGCGATCGCCAACAACAACCTGCAGGACCTCAAGACCGGACAACTGGTCGATGCGACGCCGTCCAAGCAGCAATGGGCGCTGGTGATCGGCGTGATTGCCGGTGCCGCAATCATTCCGCCGATCCTCGACCTGCTCAACCACGCCTATGGCTTCGTCGGTGCGCCAGGTCCGCAGCGGCCCAATGCACTGCCCGCACCGCAGGCCGGGTTGATCTCGGCGCTGGCGCAGGGCGTGATCAAGAACAACATCGACTGGAGCCTGATCGAGATCGGCGGGGCGATTGGCGTGGTGATGATCATCATCGACGAGGTACTGCGCCGCACGACCAAGTCCGCGCATCTGTCGCCGCTCGCGGTGGGCCTGGGCATCTACCTGCCGACTCAGAGCACGCTGATGGTGGTGGTCGGCGCGGTCGCCGGCTGGTGGTTCGACCGTCGCGCCGACCGCACGTCGAAGAACCCCGAGGCGACCAAGCAACTCGGCGTGCTGCTCGCCTCCGGCATGATCGTCGGCGAGGGTTTGCTCGGCGTGGCGATCGCCGCCGGCGTCGCGTTTTCCGGCAAGGACTATCCGCTCGACCTGGTAGGCGATGCGTTCGCGCACGGTCCGGCGTTGTGGGTCGGTGGCTTGGCGTTCATTGCAGTGATGGTGTTGCTGTACCGCTGGGTCGGTCGCCTGGGACAGGGGTCGACGAACGCATAGCGCGTGATGCCCGGCGGGAGGTCGCTCTGGAGCGGCCGCCGGGCCATGCAGCACCTGAAAGACGGTTCCGCACCTCGCCGCGGATTGCCAGTCAGCTTCAATGTGGCAACCTAGTCGATCTTTACCAGGGAGTTTGTCGTCGCGTGGAGCAGGAAAAGGTCGAGCAGGTTCAAGACGTCGGGGATGCCCTGACGCCACCGAGCCAGCGCACAGTGTTGCTGCGCAGGCTCGCTGGGCCGCTGTTGTCGGTGGGCATGCTGTGCCTCGCGCTGTGGGCGCTGCACCTGCTGGCCAAGGAAGTGAACTATCACCAGGTGCGCCAGTACGTGCAGAGCATTTCGCGCACGCGCCTGTTGCTGGCCGCACTGTTCACCTTGCTGGGCTATGCGGTGATGACGCTGTACGACCGCTTTGCGCTGGCCTCGATCGGGCGGCGGCTGTCGTGGCGACGGGTCACCCTGATCTCCTTCATCAGCTATGCGTTCAGCAATGCCGTGGGCATGTCGCTGCTGGTATCCGGTTCGATCCGTTACCGCTTCTATATCCAGAACGGCCTGTCCACCGGTGAGGTGGCCAGGGTAGTGCTGTTCTGCACCACCAGTTTCTGGCTGGGTCTGCTGGCGCTGACGGGCGTGACCCTGCTGCTGGTGCCGCTGCCGCCGAATCTGCCGCTGGCGGGGTTCAGCCAGCTGTTCGGGATCCTGCTGACCCTGCTTCCGCTGGCATGGCTGGTGGCTGGTCGTGTGCTGCGCCGGCCGTTGCGGTTGTGGCGCTGGCACGTGAGCCTGCCGACACCGACCACCGCGCTGCGGCAGATCCTGGTCGGTGCGTTCGACTGGGGGTTGGCGGCGGCCGTGCTCTACATCCTTATGCCGGACGAGCTGAACAACGGTTTCGGACACTTCCTGGCGATCTTCGTGATTGCCCAGATCATCGGCCTGATCAGCCACGTGCCCGGTGGCCTCGGCGTGTTCGAGGCGGTGATGCTGGCCGGCTTCGGCGCCACCGGCAACGAGGCGCTGGCCGCGCCGATCCTCGGCGCACTGGCGGCATTCCGCGTCATCTACTACCTGCTGCCGTTGTGTACGGCCACCGTACTGGTGTTGCAGCGCGAGGCGCGCGGCCTGCGCGAGAAATCCCTGCTGACGCCGTGGTTCACCGGCCTGCTGCCATCGTTTTTCGCAGGACTGACCCTGGTTTCCGGTGCGGTGCTGCTGTTCTCCGGCGCGACCCGCGCGCTCCCCGCACGTATGGCGATCCTGCGCGACGTGCTGCCGCTGTCCGTGCTGGAGGTGTCGCATCTGCTGGCCAGCGTGATCGGCATGCTGCTGCTGATCCTTGCCCGCGGTCTGCAGCGCCGGCTGGATGCGGCTTACTGGCTGACCCTGGTGTTGCTGCTGGCTGGCGCGGTGTTCTCGCTGCTGAAAGGTATCGATTACGAGGAGGCGACCCTGCTCACCTTGCTCGCGATGGCGCTGGCGCCGGCGCACCGCTTGTTCTATCGGCGTGCCTCGCTGTTCAGCACCAGCTTCTCGATCGGCTGGATCGTGGCGATCGTGGCGATCCTGGGCTGTGCGGCGTGGCTGGTGTTTTTCAGCTACAAGCATGTCGAGTACAGCAGCGACCTGTGGTGGGAATTCAGCCTTCATCAGGGCGGTGCACCACGAGCGCTACGTGCGCTGGTTGCGGCTGCAGCGGCGGGCATGCTGTTTGCGCTGGCCAGTCTGATCCGCCCGCAGAAGCTGAAACACGAGCCGCCCAGCGAGGCCGAGCTGGCGCAGGCGTTGCCGCTGATCAAGCAATGTCCTTCCGCGCAGGCGCATCTGGCCTTGATGGGCGACAAGACCTTGTTGTTCGGCCAGGATCAAAAGGCCTTTGTGATGTTCGATACCGAAGGTCGCAGCTGGGTGGCGATGGGCGATCCGGTCGGCATCGACGAGGATGCCCGGCGCGAGCTGGTGTGGTCGTTCCTCGAACAGTGCGAACACGCCGGTGGCTGGCCGGTGTTCTATCAGGTGAACCCGGCCGATCTGGACCTGTATCTGGAAGTGGGCCTGAACCTGCTGAAGATCGGCGAGGAGGCCCGCGTGCGGCTGGACAGCTTCAATCTCGACGGCAAATCGAGGAAGGTGCTGCGCAATACGGTGAACAAGCTGACCCGCGACGGCCTGCGGCTGGAGATCGTGCCGGCCGAGGCGGTGGCGCCGCTGCTGCCACGACTGAAGGAAGTCTCCGACGCATGGTTGCGCGACAAGAATGTGCGCGAGAAGCGTTTCTCGCTCGGCGCCTTCGAGCCGCGCTATCTGGTGCGCACGCCGATGGCGGTGGTATGGCAGGGTGACCGGCTGGTGGCGTTCGCGAACATGTTCCTCAACGAGACCAAACAGGAGGCCTCGGTGGATCTGATGCGGCATGTGCCCGATGGCCCGGGCGGCATCATGGATTACCTGTTCGTGGAACTGATGCAGTGGGCGCGCGACGAAGGCTACCAATGGTTCAACCTCGGCATGGCGCCATTGGCCGGGCTGCATAACCGGCGTCAGGCACCGCTGTGGAACCGTTTCGGTGCGCTGGTGTTCGGCCGCGGCGAGCGCTTCTACAACTTCCGCGGGCTGCAGCGTTACAAGAACAAATTCGATCCGGAATGGGAGCCGCGCTACATGGCGGTGCCAGGCGGCATTGCGTTGCCGATGATCCTGACCAATGTGGCCAGCCTGATCTCCGGCGGACTTTCAGGGGTGGTGCGCCGATGAAACGCAGGATAGGGATCACGCTGGCTGTCATTGGCATTGGCCTGGTGTGCGCCCTGCTGATCTGGAGCCCGTGGTCGCGCATCAGCCTGGAGCAGGCCACCGTGGTGCTGCCGGTCAGCAGCATCAGCGTGGCAGCGCCGGCCGGCAAGGACGATGTCATGGCGATCATCTATTCCGGCGACGGCGGCTGGGCCGATCTGGACCGGCGTCTGGGCATCGCGTTCATCGATCGCGGCATTCCGGTGCTCGGCGTCAACACATTCAAGTACTACTGGCGCGAGCGCACGCCGGCAGAGTCGGCGCAGCAGCTCGATGCATTGATGACGAAATACGCCGACGCGTGGGGAAAGAAACGGATCTGGCTGGTCGGGTTCTCGTTCGGTGCTGATGTGCTGCCAACGATCATCGACAAGCTCAGCCCGCCCAATCGTGCGCGGATCACCCAGCTGGTGCTGCTGTCACCGAGTCGGGATACGACTTTCGAGATCGAGCTCGAGGGTTACATGATCAAGCAGGGCTGGTTCAAGGAGCACGTCAAGACGTTGCTGCAGTACGTCAATCCGATCCGGCATTACGATACGCTGCCGCCGTTGCAGGCACTGCAGGGACAGCCGCCGACAGTGTGCTACTACGGCCTGGATGACAGCGACGACAGCATTTGCGATGAACCGGGCCTGCCGACCTGGGTAACTGTCCACGCCAAGAAGGGCAGCCATCATTTCGACGGTGGTTACCAGCCGCTGACCACACAGATGCTGGAGGAGTTGCCGGCCGCTGCCTCGACGGTTGTCGGCATACACTGATTCGCCGATACCCAACGCAGACACGCTGGCGCACTATGGGCGACCACGGCCGGGCACGGCGTCCGGTCGCCACGTCAGCGAGGAGACTTCCATGTTGGATTGGCTGGGTTACCGCAAGGAATTGATCGGGCGCATTGGTGAAATCGGCAAGCTGAGCCCGGATACGCTGAAGGGTTACCAGACCCTGTCCGGTGCCGGCGAGAAAACCGGTCATCTGGACGCCAAAACGCGTGAGCTGATTTCGCTGGCGGTGGCCGTCACCACCCGCTGCGATGGCTGTATCACCGTGCATACCGGTGAGGCGCTGAAGCACGGCGCCACCCGCGAGGAAATCGCCGAGGCACTTGGTGTGGCCGTGGCGATGAATGCCGGCGCCGCGATGGTGTATTCGGCGCGGGTCATGGATGCGGTAACCGCACACAGCGGCAGCTGAGCTGGCGCGGCATGCATGCCGTCGCCTGTCGATGCGAAGGCGGCAGCACGCCCCATCCGGGGCGCCCGATTCGGGTGTCAGTCCGGTTCCTTCAACGCATGGTCGTTGCGGCAGATCTTGAGGGCCTTCGCGCGGGCTGCCGCGATACGGATGATCTCGTGCGAGTGCGCCGAGACCACGACGTCGAGGCAGGCGCAGCCATGCCCATGGTGTCCGTTGGTGTCGACTCACTGGGCGTCACTGAATTCGGGCCAGTCGCCCTCGGCCTGGTGACCGCCCTGGATGCCGATCACCCATTCGCCATCGCGATCGAACAGCGAGGCGTTGCCTGGCGTCGGATTGTCGAACCAGCCGCAGCGGGTCTGGGCCTTGGGTGGCGATTCCTGTGCTCGTGCTGCGGATACGAACAACAAGGCACACAGCAGAATCGGTAGAGTTTTCCAGTGCTTCATGGCTTTCCCTGTGGCGTCAGTATCCGGTTCCCTGAAGCATGCCACGACAGTTGCAGAGGCTTACAGCTTTCGAGTATCCAGACGGGTCACCACGTACAATGCCGCCACTGTTTCATGGCTGAAGAAATGACGTGACTGCTGCCGGTTTTTTCGCGGCCGCGCCGGAGGCGGCGCTGGCGGCCTTGTTTGTTCCGTTCGAATCGTCGGAGTTGCAGCTGCAGGCGGACGACCGCGTGCTGTTCCTGCGCGCGCGCGCGGGCGTGCGTCTGCGCGAAATGGCGCAGCCCGGCTGGTTGTGTGAGCAGAGCTTCATGCCGTTTGCCGACGAGCTGGGGCGCAACGGTCTGCGCGTGGGCGAGCCGGCAGCCGATGAAGTGTTTCCGCTGGTCTTGGTGCTGCCGCCGCGGCAGCGCGACGAGGCGCGCGCGTTGTTCGCCCGTGCGCTGCGCCACACGGCGCCGGGCGGCACGGTACTGGCGTCGATGCCGAACGCCGAAGGTGCCAAGTCGGGCGAGGCGGATCTGGCTAAACTGACCGGCACCGTGCAACACCTGTCCAAGCACAAATGCCGGGTGTTCTGGAGCACGCCGAACGCGACTGGGATCGATCAAACCTTGCTGGGCGAATGGCTGGCGCTGGATGCGCCGCGCGTGATCGTCGATGGCTACGTCAGCCGTCCCGGCCTGTTTGCATGGGATCGCATCGATCGCGCCTCGGCGTTGCTGGCCACGCATCTGCCGGATGACCTGCATGGCCGCGTGGCCGATCTTGGCGCCGGTTACGGTTATCTTGCCAGCCAGGTCATCGCGCGCTGCCCGAACGTCGCTGCGATCGACCTGTACGAAGCCGAGGCACGCGCACTGGAGCCGGCGCGGATCAATCTGGTCAAGGCGCAGCATGCAAGCGGACGCGAACTGGCAGTGTCGGTGCACTGGCATGACGTGACCCGCGGCCTGCCGCAGCGCTACGACGCCATTGTCAGCAATCCGCCGTTTCATCAGGGGCGTGCCGATCTGCCGGCACTGGGGCAGGCGTTCATCAACAGCGCGGCCGACGCGCTGCAACCGTCAGGGCGGCTGTTTATCGTGGCGAATCGCCATCTGCCGTATGAGGCGATACTGACGGCGCGCTTTCGTGAGGTACGCAGCGTGGTGGTGCAAGAGGGTTTCAAGGTGATCGAGGCAAGTGGAGTGCAGCAATGAAACGGGTCAAGTCATGAAACTGGTCAAACTTATCGCGAACCTGGGCTATGGCAGCCGCAAGGATGTGACCCAGTTGTTCCGCTCCGGCCGCATCACCGATGCCGATGGTGAGGTGCTGTACGCCGATGATGTGGTGCCGCATGAGCACATCCGCGTCGACGACGAGCCGCTCGATCCGCCGCAGGGCCTGATGCTGATGCTGAACAAGCCGCTCGGCGTCACCTGCTCACGCAAGGATCCTGGTCGCGTGGTGTATGACCTGCTGCCACCGCGCTACAACGTGCGCACGCCAGTACTGTCCAGCGTGGGCCGGCTCGATCGCGATACCACAGGCCTGCTGCTGTTCACCGACGACGGCGCATTGCTGCACCGGATCATTTCGCCGAAGGCGCAGGTGACCAAGGTGTACGAGGCCACGCTGGCGCAGGATCTGCATGGCGATGAAGGCGCGTTGTTCGCCAGCGGCACCGTGATGCTGGAAACCGAGAAGGAGCCGCTGGCGCCGGCATCGCTGGAGGTGCTGGGTCCGCGGCATGCGCGACTCACCGTCACCGAAGGCCGTTATCACCAGGTACGTCGCATGTTCGCCGCCGCCGGCAATCACGTCGAGACGCTGCGGCGCATCTCGGTCGGCGGACTCACCCTGGGCGAGTTGCCGCTGGGTGAATGGCGTGCGCTCGATGCCGACGAGATCGCGTTGATCTTCGCCGCGTAGGGCGGGCACTGCCCGCCGGCTCTTGATCTACGACGTGACACAGAACGGCGGGCAGTGCCCGCCCTACGCAGCGCTACAGCATATGCACCGCGGTGGGAATCGCGTCACCGAACCACTTGTGCCGCTCGTCGCGGCAACTCGGGCTGCCCATCGCGAATTTTCGGCAGATCACCGGGCGATCCGCGTAGATCGTGCAACCCGACGTATTCGGATTGACCGCAGCGCACCAACCGTCCTCACCTTTGGCCAAGGTTTCCAGGCCACGCTCGTCGCGATGGATCAGCCAGGTCGGCACATGATCTTCGGGCATCAGCACCACGGTGAGGCGGCAACAGACCGCTTCGCAGGTCGTGCATTGCACGCTCGGATCGACGCTTTCCGCGTAGGGATCGGGGAGATTGTTCACTCGTCAGCATGACAGCTTCGCCCGACGCGAATGTGAACTGCACGTTGCGAGCAGGCGCGTTCAACCCTTCGCGTCGCGCCACAACGCCTGCCAGCCATCGACACCGAGTTTTTGCAGTGTCTCGATATTGCGCCGGTAGATGCTGTCGGTATCGCTCATCACATCCATCGCGCGCTCGATGCTCGATTCGCGCAACAGATGGAGCGTGGGGTAGGGCGAGCGGTTGCTGAAGTTCTCGACGTCGTCCTTCGCGCTGTCGGCGAACTGGTAGTCCGGATGGAAGCTGGCCACCTGCCATTCGCCTTCCAGCCCCAGCGTCTGCACCGCCGCATCGGCCACATCGAGGAAGTCGTTGTAGTCGAGAAAATCCGTCAGCACGAACGGATGGATCAGCAGGCCGGTTTCGCATTCGTCCGGCGTCAGCGCGTTGAGCGATTGCAGTTCGCCGCACAGGTCATCCAGCAGCGCATCGGCATCGCGGGCGTGGCTGACCCGCATGCGCAGCTTGCCCTGCACATGCGGCGCACGGGCGAACGGACACAGGTTGAGCCCGATCACCGCGCGCTCCAGCCAGCGTGTGGTGGCGACGAGGTAGGGTGCATCCTCGGGCAGTGCGTCGGCATTGAGGCTGTCAGGCGGTGTGTCGTTCATGCGGTTCTCGCGGTGGCTGGCGGCGCCGACTATAGCGCCATGCGGTTGGCGTGCGCCGCCCCCTGTAGGAGCGACTTCAGTCGCGATCGCTCTTCCTTCATGAAACAAGAAGCGTCGCGACTGAAGTCGCTCCTACAGAATTTCCTACAGACAAGGCGGATCACAACGTGTCCAGCCCTTGTGTGCGGCGATACACGCCCGGATATAAGCTCAATCGGCCCATCAAGGTTGCAGCATGTTCAATCTCCACTTCGACAACGCATTCGTGCGTGACCTGCCCGCTGATCCGGAGCTGGGCGCGCACCTGCGTCAGGTTGAAGCGGCGCTGTATTCACGCGTCGACCCGACGCCGGTCGCGGCCCCGCAACTGCTGGCATATTCGGCCGAGATGGCGGCGGCGCTGGGCTTCAGCGAGGCCGAGGTCGCCGCGCCGGAATTCGCGCAGCTGTTCAGCGGCAATACGTTGCTCGATGGCATGCAGCCGTATGCGGCGAACTACGGCGGGCATCAATTCGGCAACTGGGCTGGACAACTCGGCGACGGACGCGCGATTTCATTGGGCGAGACGATCAACGCCGCGGGCGAGCGCTGGGAGCTGCAGCTGAAAGGCGCCGGACTGACGCCGTATTCGCGCGGTGCGGACGGGCGCGCGGTGCTGCGCTCGTCGGTGCGCGAGTTCCTGTGCAGCGAGGCCATGCATCACCTCGGTGTGCCGACCACGCGCGCGTTGAGTCTGGTGGATACCGGCGAGCTGGTCGTGCGCGACATGTTCTACGACGGCCACGCGAAACCGGAGCGCGGCGCGGTCGTCTGCCGCGTGGCGCCTTCGTTCATCCGCTTCGGAAATTTCGAATTGCCGGCCTCGCGTGGCGATAACGCGCTGTTGCAGCAGCTGGTCGACTTCACCGTCCGCCGTGATTTTCCGGAGTTGAGCGGCCAGGGCGAAGCGTTGTATGCGGAGTGGTTCGCGCAAGTGTGCGAGCGCACCGCCACGATGATCGCGCACTGGATGCGCGTCGGTTTCGTGCATGGCGTGATGAACACCGACAACATGTCGATCCTCGGCCTCACCATCGACTACGGTCCGTACGGCTGGGTCGACAACTTCGATGCGGAATGGACGCCGAACACCACCGACGCGCAACGTCGCCGCTACCGCTTTGGCCAGCAGCCAAATGTGGCGTGGTGGAATCTGAGCCGCCTCGCCGGCGCGCTGGCACCGTTGTTTGCCGGCGTCGAGCCGTTGCAGGCTGGACTGGATCGCTACGCGGCGGCTTATGTGGCTGCCGACCGCAGGAATATTGCCGTCAAGCTCGGTCTGAGCGAATGCCGCGATGACGACGTGGCGCTGATGCAGTCGCTGCAAACGCTGCTGCAGCAAGCCGAGATCGACATGACACTGTGGTTTCGTGCGTTGGCCGATATCGACGTACAGGCACCGACGCCAGAGCTGTTCAACGATGCGTTTTACGACGAAGCGAAACGACGTGAAGCGGAGCCGGCACTCAACGACTGGCTGGCCCGCTATGTCGCCCGTCTTGCCACCGATCCACAATCAACCGAACAACGTCGGGCGAGCATGCGCATGGCGAACCCACGCTATGTGCTGCGCAATTATCTGGCGCAGCAGGCGATCGACCGAGCCGAACAGGGTGACCCCGGCGGTATTGCCGAACTGCTCGACGTGATGCGTCATCCGTACGACGACCAGCCCGGCCGCGAGGCGTTTGCGCAGAAGCGTCCGGATTGGGCTCGGCACAAGGCCGGCTGCTCGATGCTGTCGTGCAGTTCCTGAACCGGAAAGCACAAAGGCCAGCATGGCCGGCCTTTGTGCTTCATCAATGGTGCCCTCGAGACGATTCGAACGTCCGACCTGTCCCTTAGGAGGGGACCGCTCTATCCAACTGAGCTACGAGGGCAGCGGCGGGATTTTCGCATGGATCGTGGGGGCGGTGTCTCCCCCAACTGTGAGCGTCCCCCGCCGCCCTGTTAGAATGGCGGTTTACCATTCCCCATGGCGCCCTGTCGCCATGCAAGTCCAGGAGACACCATGTCCCACGCCATCCTCAATGCCCTCGGCCTCCACGGCGAGCAGTCCGGTACGTACCTCGGCCAGGGCGAGTGGTCCAAGACCACCGACGCCGGTGCGCTGCAGCCGGTGAACCCGGCCAACGGCGAAGTGCTCGGTACCGTGCATGCGTCCAGCGCCGCCGACTATGAAGTGATCGTCAAGCGCGCACAGGCCGCCTTCAAGGTATGGCGCACGACGCCGGCGCCGGCGCGTGGCGAAGCGGTGCGCCTGTGCGGCGAAGCGCTGCGCAAGCACAAGGATGCGCTGGGTTCGCTGGTCGCGCTGGAGATGGGCAAGATCAAGCCCGAAGGCGACGGCGAAGTGCAGGAGATGATCGACATCGCCGACTTCGCGGTGGGCCAGAGCCGCATGATGTACGGCGCCACCATGCATTCGGAGCGCCCGGGCCACCGCATGTACGACCAGTACCATCCGCTCGGCCTGGTCGGCATCATCAGCGCGTTCAACTTCCCGGTCGCGGTGTGGGCGTGGAATGCCATGCTGGCCACCATCGCCGGCGACATCTGCATCTGGAAGCCGTCGCCGAAGACGCCGCTGTCGGCGGTCGCCACCATCCGCATCTGCAACGAAGCGCTGAAGGCCGGCGGCTTCCCCGATCTGTTCTTCCTGTTCAACGATGCCGGCACCGATCTGTCGCAGGCGTTTGTCGACGACAAGCGCATCCCGTTGATCAGCTTCACCGGCTCGACCAAGGTCGGCCGCATGGTCGGCGAGCGCGTGGCGCAGCGCATGGGCCGCTCGCTGCTGGAGCTGGGCGGCAACAACGCGATCATCCTCGATGAAAGCGCCGATCTGAAGCTGGCGATCCCGGGCATCGTGTTCGGCGCCGTCGGCACTGCCGGCCAGCGCTGCACCACCACGCGCCGGCTGTTCGTGCACGAGTCGATCTACCAGAACGTGCTGGAGACCCTGGTCAAGGCGTACCAGCAGGTCGAGGGCAAGATCGGCGATCCGAACCTGTCGACCACGCTGATGGGTCCGCTCAACAGCTCCGAAGCGGTGCAGGGTTACCTTGCCGCCGTCGAGAAGGCCAAGGCCGCGGGTGGCACGATCGCCACCGGCGGCGCGGCGCTGACCGATCGCAAGGGCAACTTCGTGCTGCCGACGATCGTCACTGGCATCGCGAACTCGCATGAAGTCGTGCAGACCGAAACTTTCGCGCCGATCCTCTACGTGATGCCGTTCAAGACGCTGGACGACGCGATCGACATGCAGAACGACGTGCCGCAGGGCCTGTCCTCGTCGATCTTCACCAACAGCCTGCGCGCGGGCGAGCAGTTCCTGTCGGCGGCCGGTTCGGATTGCGGCATCGCCAACGTCAACATCGGCACGTCCGGTGCGGAGATCGGCGGCGCGTTCGGTGGCGAGAAGGAAACCGGCGGCGGTCGCGAGTCCGGTTCGGATGCATGGAAGGTCTACATGCGCCGCCAGACCAACACCATCAACTATTCGGACGCGCTGCCGCTGGCCCAGGGCATCAAATTCGATCTGTAAGTGATCCACATCGATCACGGGTGGTGTTGCCACCCGTGATCGATAGCAATACGGTGCGGCACCCTTCTCGGTTTCCATAGCGAGTGCAGCGACGATGAGCTATCAACCTGCGTATCGTCCCGCTTCCAGCACCAGCACGCTGGCGGTGGTGAGTCTGGTTTTCGGCATTCTTTCCTGGTGCCTGTTGCCTTTCATCGGCGCGATCGTGGCCGTCATCTGCGGTCACCTGGCACGCAGCGAGATACGGCGCGCTCCTGCGGGCACCCTCATCGAAGGTGATGGCATGGCCATCGCCGGGCTGGTACTTGGCTATATCCATCTGGCAATCGCGATCATCGCGGTCGTCGTACTGATGCTGCTTTTCGGTGCCATGTTCCTGCATCTTGGGCCGCACTGGCATGTGTTTTCATGACGGCCCTCATGCAGAACACAGCGTTTGATTTTCGCGGTTACCGTGTGGTCATCGCCGGTGGCAGCAAAGGCATCGGCCGCAGTATCGCGCTGGCATTCGCCGCGGCCGGAGCGGCGATATCGGTTTGTGCGCGCGGCCACGCAGCGCTGGACAAAGTGGCACATGAAATCACTGCGCTCGGTGCCGACGTGCATGTACAGAGCTGCGACCTGGCCGAAGCGTCAGCCATCCATGACTTTGTGGAAGCTTCAGCCACCGCCATGGGCGGCATCGACGTGCTGGTCAACAACGCCAGCGGTTACGGTTTCGGCGACACCGATGAAGCGTGGCTGGCCGACTTCAATGTCGACCTGATGGCTGCCGTGCGTGCCTCACGGGCGGCGCAGCCGTATCTGGCGAAATCGGTGCGCGCCAGCATCCTGCACACCAGTTCCATCGCAGCGCTGCGCCCGCGTCCGGCAGGCCCGTCCTACGCAGCGATGAAAGCCGCGCTGAGCCACTACACCATGTCGCAGGCACTGGCACTGGCTACGCAGCGCATCCGCGTCAACGCCATCGCTCCCGGCTCGATCGAGTTTGCCGACGGCATGTGGGATCGCTGCAGGCATGAGGATCCGGTGCGCTATGCCGCCGTGCTGGCGAAGATTCCGTTCGGCCGTTACGGCACACCGGAGGAAGTCGCGCACGTGGCACTGTTCCTCGCTTCGCCCTGGGCCGGCTGGATCACCGGACAGACCCTGGCCGTCGATGGCGGCCAGATGCTCAATGGCTGAGTGAAGCGGAGTCGATGGCATGAGTGATCTGCACTCCACCGCGCGTTTCAGCGATCGCGTCGACGACTACGTGCGCTACCGGCCGGACTATCCATCGGCCTTGCTCGACTGGTTGCAGCGCAAGCAGGGCGTCGACGCCGATTGGCGGGTGGCCGATATCGGCGCGGGTACTGGTATCTCATCGAAAATGTTTCTCGATGCGGGCTATCGCGTGACGGCGGTGGAGCCGAACGCACAGATGCGTGCTGCCGCCGAACACTGGCTGCAGGCATACGCAGGTTTCGATGCCGTCGATGGCAGTTCTGCCGCCAGCAGGCTCGCCGATGCCAGCGTGGATCTGGTTGTAGTGGCGCAGGCATTCCACTGGTTCGATGAGGACGCGGCGCGCCGTGAGTTCGCGCGCATCCTGCGGCCGGGTGGACTGGCGGCGATCTGGTGGAACTCGCGTTGGCTGACAGGCACGCGCTTCCTCGAAGGTTACGAGGACTTGCTTCAGATGTATGGCACCGACTACACCAGTGTGGCCGAACGTTATGCCGACGATGCGCGGATGCGCACCTGGTTTGGTGCGGGCTATTGCGGCAGCGCCAGCTTCGAGCATGGCCAGCGGCTGGATTTCGAGGCACTGCGGGGCAGGTTGATGTCCTCGTCCTATGCGCCGCAGGCCGGTCACCCCAAACATGAGCCGATGCTGCACGCCCTGCGCGATCTGTTCGACGCCTGCGCCGAGCACGGCACGGTAAGCTTCGATTACGACACCCGCATCTTTGCCGGACATATAGCCTGACCATGTACGACTACCTGCGCCCGTTGCTGTTCAAGCTCGATCCCGAGACCGCGCACCACCTCACCCTGTACGGGCTGGGCGTGGCCCAGCGCAGTAACTTCGCGCACTGGGTTGCCAGGCCGCCGGCCGACCTGCCGGTCACGGCGTTCGGCATCACGTTCCCGAATCCGGTAGGTCTCGCCGCTGGCCTCGACAAGAACGCCGAACATCTTGATGCGCTGGATGCGCTCGGCTTCGGCTTCATCGAGGTGGGCACGGTGACGCCACTGCCGCAGCCAGGCAATGACAAGCCACGCATGTTCCGACTGCCGCAGCACGAGGCGATCATCAACCGGCTCGGCTTCAACAACGGCGGCGTCGAAGCGCTGGTGCGCAACGTGCAGCAGTCCAGCTATCACGGCGTGCTCGGCATCAACATCGGCAAGAACAAGGAGACGCCGAACGAGAAGGCGGTCGACGACTACCTGACCTGCCTCACCCGCGTCTACGAGCACGCCAGTTACATCACCGTCAATATTTCTTCGCCGAATACCCAGGGCCTGCGCGATCTTCAGGAAGAGGCCACGCTGCAGCGCTTCATCTCGGTGCTGCGCGAGGCACAGGAGCGGCTCGGCTCGCAGCATGGTCAGCGCAAGCCGATGCTGCTGAAGATCGCGCCGGATCTGACCGAGACAGAACTCGATGCGATTGCCGAGGTGCTGCTGCGCACTGGCATCGACGGCGTGATCTGCAGCAACACCACGATCGACCACACCGCTGTCGCCGACGATCCGCACGGTGGCGAAACCGGCGGACTGTCCGGCAAGCCGTTGTTCGAGCGCTCCACCGCCGTACTCGCTGGCATGCACAGGCGCCTGCAGGGACGCATTCCGCTGATCGGCGTAGGCGGCATCCTCGATGGCAGCGACGCGGCCGAAAAACTCGACGCCGGTGCCTCGCTGGTGCAGGTCTATTCGGGCCTGATCTATCGCGGGCCACAGCTGGTCGCCGAATGCGTCAACGAAATCCGTCGCCAGCGCGAAGATGCCCATGCCGGTTGAACAGGTCGACATGGGCGGCTATACGCTCATCGAAAACGCCTCGCTGGCCAATCGCAACACGCTGCGCGTGGCCGCGCGGGCGAAGCTGCTGGCGGAGATTCGCGATGCCAGCAAGCTGCCCGAGCTGCTCGACTTCCCGGCCGTGCGCAACGACCGGTTGCTGGTGCTCGGTGAGGGCAGCAACATGTTGTTCACCGGCGATTTCGACGGCACCGTGCTGGCCATGGCAACCCGTGGCGTCTTTGTAGAAGAAATGCTTGCCACAAGTGGCGTCCATGTCGAAACGCTTGCCACAAGCGGCGTGGAAGTGGAAAGCGACGGCGACAGTGCACGCATCGCCGTGGCCGCCGGTGAGCGTTGGGACGACTTCGTGCGCTGGACCCTGGGCCAGGGCTACGCCGGCCTGGAAAACCTGATCCTGATTCCCGGCACCGTCGGCGCCGCGCCGATCCAGAACATCGGCGCCTACGGCTGCGAAGTGGCCGAGTTCATTGAAAGTGTGGAAGCGTGGGATATTCACGAACGCCGCGTGGTGACGCTCGATCATGCGACCTGCGCGTTCGCCTACCGCGACTCGCTGTTCAAGCACGAGCCGGGGCGTTACATCGTCACCGCCGTGCGCTTCGTGTTGCCGCGCAACCGTCCACTGCGCACCGATTACGCCGGCATCAACGAACAGCTGGCGCGGATGGGCGTGGACAAGCCTGCACCGTTCCATGTCGCTGAAGCGGTGGTGCACCTGCGCACCAGCAAGCTGCCCGACCCATCGGTCATCGGTAACGCTGGCAGTTTCTTCAAGAATCCGATCGTCGACGCTGCGCTGGCTGATGCGCTCAAGCGTGAGCATCCCGGCTTGGCTGTGTGGGCGCAACCTAACGGCCGTTGCAAAGTATCCGCGGCCTGGATGATCGAAGCCGCCGGTTTCAAGGGTATCCGCGAAGGCGATGCCGGCATTTCCAACCGGCATGCGCTGGTGCTGGTCAATCACGGCAACGCGACGGGGCCGCAACTGTGGGCGCTGGCGCAGCGGGTGATGGACGGTGTGCGCGAGAAGTTCGGCGTACAGCTGGAGCCGGAGCCGGTGGTTATTGGCGCACGCTGAAACCTCCCACTATCGTCATTCCGGCGAAGGCCGGAATCGCTTTGCCATAGCGAAATTAGTTGGCTGCATCATGGCGATGCTGGATCAGCAGCCATGGGTGCCCGATGCCACCGCTGCAAAGCGATGACCAGCTTCGCTGTTGAAAAGCTCCTCCGGCCTTCGCCGGGATGACGACAAACGGGCGGGTGGCAACAAAAACGGGTTGGCCCGAGGCGCTCCGAAGTCATTCCCGCAACAAATCTCAGATGCGTGCCCGCTTCTCGATATTCGGCAGAAACACCGTGATCAACCCCATCAACGGCAGATACGCACACAACCGGTAGACGTATTCGATGCCATGCGCATCCGCCAGCCCGCCGAGCACGGCCGCACCGATACCGCCCATGCCGAAGGCGAAACCGAAGAACAGCCCGGAGATCATGCCGACGCGGCCGGGGATCAGTTCCTGCGCGTAGACCAGGATCGCCGAGAACGCCGAGGCCAGGATCAGACCGATGATCACGGTCAGCACACCGGTCCACATCAGGTTTGCGTGCGGCAGCAGCAGGGTGAACGGCGCTACGCCGAGAATCGATACCCAGATCACCCATTTGCGCCCGATGCGGTCGCCGATCGGACCGCCGATCAGCGAGCCGACCGCCACCGCGAACAGGAACACGAACAGGTGCACCTGCGCGCTCTGCACCGATACGCCGAACTTGTGGATCAGGTAGAACGTGTAATAACTGCTGAGGCTGGCCAGGTAGAAATACTTGGAGAAGATCAGCAGGCCGAGGATCGCCAGTGCACCGATGATCTGATTGCGCGACAGCGCCACCACCGTCAGGTGCCGCGCCGCCGACTTGCTGCGCGCGACATGATGCTGCGCATACCAGCGTCCGACCTGCAGCAGCACCACGATCGCGAGCAGGGCCGCCAGCGAGAACCACGCCACGCTGCCGCGCCCGTGCGGCACGATGATCCACGCGGCCAGCAGCGGTCCCAGCGACGCGCCGGTGTTGCCGCCGACCTGGAACAGCGACTGCGCCAGGCCGTGCCGGCCGCCCGAGGCCATCCGTGCCACCCGCGAGGATTCCGGGTGGAACACCGACGAGCCGGTGCCGACCAGCGCGGCGGCGACCAACAGGATCGGGAAGTTCGGTGCCACTGCCAGCAGCAACAGGCCGCACAGGGTGAAGCCCATGCCGACCGGCAGCGAGTACGGCATCGGTTTGCGATCGGTGACCATGCCGACCAGCGGCTGCAGCATCGAGGCGGTCAGCTGGTAGGTCAGCGTGATCAAACCGACTTGGGCGAAGCTCAGGTGAAAATCGCTTTTCAGGAGCGGGTAGATCGCCAGCAGCAGCGACTGGATCATGTCGTTGAGCATGTGCGCGAAGCTGATGCCGCCAAGCACGCCGAAGGCGGTGCCCTCGGCGTGATGTGCAGGTTGCGCCATCGGTGGGGTTGTTGACTGAGCCGGCAGGGCCGCCTCGTCGACACGGGTATCCATGGAAAACTCTCGGGGATGGGAGAAGGGCTGGCGCGTATTGCATCGCCAGGAGCGCCACTTTAGAGTGGTCGACATCGGCCCGCATGCATCGGTGGGTCAACTTTCGTCGAATTCGGGCCAATCCGCCGCTCATCATGCGCAACACACGCGTCACCCATTACGAAGACACCCCACGCGATGTCGTGCTTACCGGCAACGACTATCCGCCGCATTACGTGCTGCCACGTCATGCCCACAAGCGTGGCCAGCTGCTGTACGCAGCCACCGGCGTGGTCACCGTGATCACCGACGAAGGCAGCTGGGTGGTGCCGCCGCGTCGTGCGCTGTGGATTCCGGCCGGCGTTTCACACGAGGTGCGCATGAGCGGCACCGTATCCACCCGCAGTGCCTATGTGAGAGATGAGGCTTCCACGCAGCTGCCGCGACATTGCCGGGTGATCGGCGTTTCGCTGTTGCTGCATGCCTTGCTGCTGGAGGCGGTGGATCTGCCGGCCGAGTACGCGCTGGAGGGGCGCGATGGCCGGGTGATGGCGCTGCTGCTGGACGAGATCGCGGCGATGCCTACGCTGGCGCTGAACACGCCGTTGCCGCGCGATCCACGACTGGCCCGACTGTGCCGTGCCCTGATCGCTGCGCCGGCGCTGGAAATCGACATCGACGCGATGGCACACAAGGCCGACATGAGCCGCCGCAGCTTCACCCGGCTGTTCCGTCAGCAGACCGGCATGAGTTTCAGTGCCTGGCGCCAGCAGGCCTGCCTGCTGACGGCCTTGACCCGGCTGGGCGGCGGCGAATCAATCACCCAGGTCGCGGTCGAGCTGGGTTACAGCAGCGCCAGCGCATTCACCGCGGCGTTCCGGCGGGTTTTGGGCGCCGCGCCAAGTCGTTATCTGGCGTCGCACGAGCGTATGGCCCACGGCATGGTCGACGCTTGAACGCATGCTCGGTTTGCTCGCGGGTACGGTCACTGCGTTGTCAAAGTAGGCTGGCAAGCTGGGCTAGGTACCCACTTGCGCTGTCATATGCGCCTGACTGCGTCGACAGGGAGTTAGCATGCCTGTTGCTATAACTGCCTTCCGCACGCGCGACCTTTCCGACCGGATCCTGGATTTGTACCGATGAACAGCCGCATCATTCGCGAGACTTCACCGACCGATACCTCGGCGCCGGCCGCCAACGATGTCTTGCCAGCACCGCCGTCGGTGGATCTCAACGACAGCCGGCTGTACATCCACCGCGAACTGTCCCAGCTGCAGTTCAACATCCGCGTGCTGGACCAGGCGCTGGACGAGCGCACGCCGCTGCTGGAACGGCTGAAGTTCCTGCTGATCTTCTCGCGCAACATGGATGAGTTCTTCGAAATCCGCGTCGCCGGCCTGAAGGGCCAGATCGCGCTGGATCACGAGCTGATCGGGCCGGACGGCATCCCGCCGCGCCGCGCGCTGGCCGAGATCAGCGAGATCGCGCACAAGCAGATCGAGCGGCAGTACGCGATCCTCAACGAGCGCATCCTGCCGGAGCTGGCCGGGCAGGGCATCCGCATCGTGCGCCGCACGCAGTGGACGCACAAACAGAAGCTGTGGGTGCGCCGTTATTTCCGCGAGGAGGTGGCGCCGCTGATCACGCCGATCGGGCTCGACCCGACCCATCCGTTCCCGCTGCTGGTCAACAAGAGCCTCAACTTCATCGTGCGGCTGGACGGCATCGATGCGTTCGGGCGCGATTCCGGCCTGGCCATCGTACCGGCCCCGCGTGTGCTGCCGCGGCTGATCCGCCTGCCGCTGGAAATTTGCGAGGGTGGCGACAACTACGTGCTGCTGTCCTCGATGATCCATGCGCATGCGGAGGAACTCTTTCCCGGCATGACCGTACTCGGCTGCTACCAGTTCCGGCTGACCCGCAACGCCGACCTCACGCTCGATCCGGAAGATGTCGAGGATCTGGCGCTGGCGCTGCGTGGCGAACTGTACTCGCGCCGCTTCGGCGACGCCGTGCGGCTGGAGGTGGCCGACAACTGCCCGAAGGATCTGGCCGACTACCTGCTCAAGCAGTTCGGCCTCGCCGAGTCGGAGCTGTACGAGGTGAACGGCCCGGTGAACCTGGCACGGCTGTTCCGCATCGCCAGCGAGGCGGGTTATCCGAAGTTGCAATATCCGCCGTTCACGCCGGTGCTGCCGAAGGTGCTCAAGCACGTCGAGGATCTGTTCCAGGTGATCGGCAAGCAGGACGTGCTGCTGCTGCATCCGTACGAATCGTTTTCGCCGGTGGTGGATTTTCTGCGTCAGGCAGCAAAGGATCCGCAGGTGCTGGCGATCAAGCAGACGCTGTATCGCACCAACGCGAATTCGGAAATCGTCGATGCGCTGGTCGACGCGGCGCGCGCCGGCAAGGAAGTGACCGCGGTGGTCGAGCTGCGCGCACGCTTCGACGAGGAGTCCAACCTCACGCTTGCCTCGCGCCTGCAGCAGGCCGGCGCGATGGTGATCTACGGCGTGGTCGGCATCAAGACGCACGCCAAGCTGATGCTGATCCAGCGCCGCGAAGGCAGCGAACTGGTGCGTTACGCGCACATGGGCACCGGCAACTACCACACCGGCAACGCTCGGCTGTACACCGACTACAGCCTGCTCACCTCGGACGAGGCGCTGTGCGAGGACGTGCACAAGCTGTTCAGCCAGCTCACCGGCATGGGCAAGGTGCTGCGCATGAAGAAGCTGCTGCATGCGCCGTTCACACTGAAGAAGGCGCTGCTCGAACTGATCGCGCGCGAGACCGCGCACGCCGCCGCCGGCAAGCCCGCGCAGATCATCATCAAGGTCAACGCACTGACCGAACCGAAGGTGATCCGTGCGTTGTACAAGGCCAGCATCGCCGGCGTGCAGATCGATCTGATCGTGCGCGGCGTCTGCTGCCTGCGTCCCGGTGTGGAAGGCGTCTCCGAAAACATCCGCGTGCGCTCGATCATCGGCCGTTTCCTCGAACACAGCCGGGTCTACTGGTTTGCCAACGACGGCGAGGGGCAGCTGTATCTGTCCAGCGCTGACCTGATGGAACGCAACCTCGATCGCCGCGTCGAATCCGCGTTCCCGCTCGAAGGCAAGAAACTGCAACAACGCGTGCGCAATACACTGGATCTCTACCTCGGCGACAACACCAGCGCCTTGCTGCTGCAGGCCGACGGCCAGTACCTGCGGCCGCCAGTGGCCAGCGGCGAGCCTGCCCGCAACGTGCAGGCCGAGTTGCTGGAAAAACTGTGCGGAGTAGTCGGCTGAAGATGCCGGCCCGCCAGCTCAGGGCAGGGGCGCGCCTGTGGAGGAAATGTCAGCCGCGATCATCATTCCCCCAGTGCCATGCGGGTGGCTCCCCCTTGAGGCAGCACACGATGACAAGCACGGCAGTTGAGATTGCCATGCCGACCAGGAAGGCGGCATGGTGGGTGGCCGGTGGCAGCAAATGGAAGATCAGCGCCACCGAGCCGGCGTAGGCGACGAGAACTGCCCAACCTTGCCAGCATGTTGGCAGGCTCCATCCCCAGCCGTAGCGCTTGGCGGGAAACCAGTAGTTTTTCTGGCGATCCATGACGACTCCGATAAAGGCGCTGATTGAATGTTTTTCGCTTGAGCCACACCGTCGGCCATGGCTGCTTGTGGCGATGAAGGGCGGTCGGCACGCTTCCTCGCTTCGAGGGTTACCGCGATCACCGTACCGCAGTCCGCCGCAGACCCCTCAAGATGAGGACGGATGAGGCAATTATTGCCATGCCGACGCTCATGAAGCCAAACGTCACGGAGCTTTCCTGCCACGGCTGCGCACTGTGGCCTGCGGCGGTAATCGGAGACATGGCCGCCGTACCAAACATCGCCGCCAAAGTGGTAACTGCCCAATTCGCATAGGTGCCATACAGCGCACTCCAGTACGCCACAGTCTTCAATCGCGGCGACAGTCGTACTTCCGCCCAGACCGCGCCCAGCGCCACCAGGAAGGTTCCATTCATGATCCCTTCCAGATGTGCAGCGAGGCCCATGCGCGGATTGTCGAATTTCTGTTCTACCAGGCCTGTGAGCAGGCCGAACAGGAACAGCAACATGCCATGCCAGAGCAGCCGTCGTTTGGTGTCTTCCATATCCGTGACCTCGATTCAGTTCATCCGAAACGGCAAGGAGGATGACGCGTCAGCCCGGCCGACGCATACGCATGAGCAGCGCCGCATATCCTGCACACCAGAAAAACCATGCTGCGAAAAGGAGTCGTTGCACAACGCCGTAAAACGGCCGGATGTGTGCCCAGAGATCTCCATGCCGATCCAAAGTTGTCAGGTTGGCTGCAATGGCCAACATGACCAGAGCGTACATGACGATCGAAAACCTGGTGAGCTGTCTTGCGTTCGAAGCTGTTCTGCAAACCAGTGCGGCCACGAGTGGCGCTTGATAACCAGCCAGTTCGGACATGCCGAAGACATTATGCAGCGGATGCGGGTAGGCAAAGATCCCTACGCCCGCTGCAGAAATGGCCATGGCGCCAACAAAGTATGCGGGAAGCGTGGAATATCCCGCCTCCCGGAGCGTGCGAGCGACACCGCCAGCGAAGACAATCAGACATGCCGCGACGATCGAAAGCAGGACGCTGAAGACGATCCGTCCTGGGGAACCAGCTTCTCCCAGTTCACTGACGGTTTGCCGGATGTGGCTGTAGCCCGGAGTCATCAACCCGATTGCAAAAATGCCCGTAAAAAGGAGCAGGGCGGCGATGGGGCCGAACCACAACAGGGAGTGGTTTTTATTGGGCACCGCTTTCATCACGGCAAGAACTCCTCAATCCCAGCGTGTGGCGTTCTTTGGAAATCCCGGGCGTTGAACGCGTACAACACAGAACCGTTGCCCGGTCGGAGCCTGCATCACCACCCAGCGTTCCAGGCGATCAACCACGTGTGCTCCCAACGCTTCCAGTCGTGCCACTTCTGCGGGGATGTTGTCGGTCTCGATGTCGATGTGAACCCGGCTCTCATGCTCGACGCGCTGAATCTGGACAATAGGTTCGTCGGGAGGTGTTGCCAGCATGCGGTAATTGCCGCGAGTCCCTGGATGGCCGGAATCTATCTCGCGGCCCAGCGCATCGGCCCAGAACCTGGCGGCCTGATCAACATCCGATACACGGCAATCGATTAAAAGAGCGCAAAGACGAGATGAATGCATGGCAGCCTCTTTAAGTGGTGCGGCACCAGTAGCAGTAATCAAGCGGCGGCATGGCCGTCCGTCTTGAACGAGTTGTCAGGCCTCACTGGCATCATGTCGCGACTCGCTTTGGCCAGTTCCACGCGTACCAGATGGTGAATGCGCCGAGTACGATCTCGATGATGCCCAAGAGCATGTAGAACGACCATGTCCCTGGCATGGTCATGAGCATGATCACAATGTAGAACGTGCCCAGGACAATGTTGAGCCAGCGATTCAGCTTGGGCGGCAGCGCCAGCGAAAGAAAAACCATGATGCCTGGAACCGCCAATAAAACCGCAGTGGCTACCAAGGTGCCCTGACTCACCGGCCCGATTGGCCCGGCACCCGCCAACATGCCTTTCAGCTTTCCAGGCACATAGAGTCCAAAGTAGTCCCCATAGATGTAGCAGAACATCAAGGCTGCCCAGAGTGCGGAGAGCTTGAATTTCACGTGCACTTTCAAGTCATCGAAAACGGTCGTGCCCATGGCTTCCCCCGATCAGATGGTTGGTTGTGAGGCCTGGCGCTTGAGGCAAGCGGCCACTGCCGCGTGGACTGGTAGTTTACGGTGACACATCGTAGCGGCCCGCCAGACCGAGCGGTTATGTGGCATCTGCAGGCTTGCGCCGCGGGCGCTGCTTGCCGGAAACCGATTGAATGACTGTACGCACCGCGCTCTTGGGCGGAAGTGGGACCTTGGTTTGTGCGATGGCCGCGTTGATAAGTGCCAGTACCTCGGGTGAGCGCAGGGCTTTGACACTGGGCACACGAATGAAGCGGTTCTGCTTTCCGCTGCCCTGGAGCAACCTGTCCGGATCGGCCAGCGTGGCACCCTGGTAGAAAGAAATGCCGACTCCGTTGGCTGCCGCTGCAATGGAAACGATGCAATCGGAAGCCCGCGGAGTGGTGCAGTAGCCGATGACGAAAAAGTTGTAGTTGTCGTAGACCAACTCGATGGCTGCGGGCATGAGCTTGCGAAGCTCGACTCGACACTGCCGGATGAGTCTGGCGTTGGCAGGATCGAACTTGTCGATAAATTCGGCAAGTCGCTTTTCGATATTTGAATCAGACGTGGCAGTCAAAGGTGGTGACTTCATGATTCGTCTCCGCCGGGTTGGAAGGTTGCCAATGACACCTGACGCCGGAGCCAGACGGCGGCGAAGCCGTCCGCCTTGAACGAATGGTCAGGTGCCAGACGTGACCAGCTCGACATCCGGAACCCACAGTTGCGACCATCGAACGACCTTTTCGCCAGGGGCCAGCAGTTGCGGCGAAGCCGGGACCGCGCACCCAAAGCCGGTTGGCCCTTCCAGGGATCGTGCGTTGACAGCTCCGTAAATGCGAGCATCGTGCTCAAAGACGACGGCGACCAGCACGCCGCATCGATCGCAGAGCAGGAATTCGGCAGTATTTGATCCCTGCCGATACCGACGCAGCGCATCTGGGTTCTGCATGATGACGGACAGTTGCCCAGCCGGATCGGAAACGTAGGCGGCACCGTGCTTTTGACAGAACGAGCAGTCGCAGGCTCGAGGAATAATGCTTGCCGGATCCAGTGCGCTTGAAAAGGCCACACGGAGCTGACCGCAGTGACAACCGCCCCGAAACGTAAACGCATTACTCAATGTCGACATCGTTGCACCTGGGACGTGGGCTGCAGTTGAACCTCGCCGCGAAGCGGCGTCGGTTTGAATGAATAGTCAGACCGCGGAGAGTGCATTGATCATGACGTAATACCCGTCCGGATCGCGGAGCGAGAACTCCATGGTTCCTGTGTTCGGATTCATGTGGGGCTCCTCTTCAAGCCTATTGACGAGCGCGCGTGCCCTTGGCAGCGCCATGTCCAAATCGTCCACACGGAAAAACAGGATGAGGCCGTTGCCAGGCTTCCCGTGATCGGGGCTCAACAAGGAAGGATGCCCGTGGGCACCCCACTCGTGAAGGCAGAGCAAAACCGTGCCATCCGAATCGAGGATTTGCCCGAAGTCGTCATGCGCCGGAGCTGTCGCCGGTTGGCCAAAGAGCGACTGGTACCATTTGAAGCTGCCAGCCACATTGCCGACCCCAATGATTGTCCACGTACGCTTCATGTGGGTGTCCCCCCGTGGCTTGGCGCTTGAATCAAGCCGACTCGCGAAGCGGGTTCGGCTTGATTTAACTGTTAGGCCGCTTGACGAAGAACCGCGTTCTGGCCTCTGGGGGTCAGCACTGCGAGTACGGCCGCCACGATGAAAAGCGCAGGAACATCTCCCATGAGATGACCGTGATTCATGGGGCTGGCCAATGCTTGGAAAGCCATGATTGCGCCGTGCACGACGCTTGACCAGATCGTGAACCAAATGAGGCTGAGATGAGCCAGAGGATTGCGGGAAGCCAGAAGCAAAAATACGCCGAGCGTTGCGTAAATTCCCACGATCATCAGGGGGTAATCGGAATGACCGGTGTGCCATGTCCAGCCGGATGGCCAGACAATCATCAACAGATAGATGCCAGCGATAAATGTGATACCAACTAATACCAACGCAATTCGGAGGTACTTGAGGCGAACGGACTCGTTCACAGTGTTCTCCTTTTCAGTGATGGCCTTGTGGCCGGTAATTTAGCTGTTTGCACAAAGTTGATATGAATCTCACGTTGTGGCCTGACGCTGGAGTTAAGCGGCGGCGTAGCCGTCCGCCTTGAGCGAATTGTTAGCCTGTTTTTCGTCAGGCTTGCTTCGGCGCCAGGATATTCAAATACCGCACCGAAAGAGCACCCCCGTAATTGACTACTAATTTTGCCCCTGTGCTCGAAACAGCGAACTTGCTGTCGAATTCATCCGCCTCGATCGCTTGGCCGAGTAGCTCATGTACTTGTAACTGACTCATGTCTCGGCGAATTCCGAATGGTAGCGGTCCTTCAAATGCCGCGAAGTCCTTGGTCGCTTCTGTGAAAATTTGTACGGCAATAAGGTGACCATCTTCAAAGAGCAAATCGATGCCTTGGGCACTCGATCCAACATAGTGACGGAAAGGCGGGTCGCTGTATTCATCTGTCAGTTCGTAGCGCCGAATCAATGCTTGAACATCCGTAGAGTCGATGCTCTTGCCCAACGCGTTGAGCAGCTCAGATATAAAAGGCTCCACGGAGTACCTCTGCTTGTCTCTGAAGGCTAACGCTAGACTTAAGCGGCGGCGAAGCCGTCCGCCTTGAACGAATGGTTAGGCATCTTGCCGGTATGCAGACAAATACCTATTGACCAACGTAACAAGCTCGTCAAATCCGATAGCTATCGAGCTAGAAGTTATCGT
>NZ_MUNT01000008.1 GCF_002001175.1 Rhodanobacter sp. C03
GAAATCGCGCGCGATCGACTGGATCGACAACTGGTCTTCGGTAAATCGGAAATCCATGAACTACTCCCAGACGCCGCATGCGGCGGCTGATCAAGACAAAACAAGCCGCGCATTGTAGTCCGGTCGCCCCCGTGGGAGCGACTTCAGTCGCGATCGCTCGGCCTGACCGCAAGATTGAGGGCATCGCGACTGAAGTCGCTCCCACGGATTCGCCGCGTGGTGCTTGACGGCTTCGCATGCGGGGCCTAGCCTTGCCATCTCTTTATCGCGATACAAGGATGCCCGATGGATCTGGCGACCGCCTCCAGCGTGCTCCGGCTG
>NZ_MUNT01000009.1 GCF_002001175.1 Rhodanobacter sp. C03
CGTCCATGGTGAACATCCAATAGCCGCCCACCACAAAAGCGCAAGAGACCAACAAAAGAAACAAGAGTTTTGACTTGCTTAAGGGGATGGTGACTCGCTGCATACTGTCCTCAAGATGCCTAACGCTAGAGTTTAGCGGCGGCGAAGCCGGAGAGTTCCTACGCAAAAGTGGACACCGGTTGGTTAGCCGCAACGGGCCTCGAACTCGATGGGAGAACGATAGCCCAAGGCGGAGTGTAAGCGCTTGTTGTTGTAGAAATC